>NZ_JNYJ01000001.1 GCF_000716715.1 Dactylosporangium aurantiacum
CGCCGCCGAGGGTGAGGAGCACGAGACCTCCTCGGAGTACGACCAGCTCGACGCGCTGCAGGCCCGCATGGAGAGCGCGTTCGCCGAGACCACCCAGCTGCACACCGACGGTGGCAGCGCCGCGCTGGGTGTCGCCTCCAACTAACGCTTTCAGGTGCGACGGCCGGCCCCGAGGGGCCGGCCGTCGCCGTGTTCAGTGCCCGAGGACCGGGTGCGGCACGTACGGCGCCTCGAGACGCTCGATCTCCTTGTCGTCCAGCGTCAGCTCGGTCGCGGCGATCGCGTCCTCCAGGTGCGACAGCTTCGTCGCGCCGACGATCGGCGCCGTCACCACCGGCCTGGACAGCAGCCACGCGAGCGCCACCTGCGCCGGGGCGACCCCGCGCTCGCCGGCCACCTCGGCGTTGACGTCGACCACGGCGAAGTCGTCGTCGGTGTACATGGAGCTGAACGCGTCGCTCGCGGCCCGCGTCGTGCGCCGCTCACCACCCCGGCCCCGGTTCCCGGCGAGCAGCCCGCGGGCGAGCGGGCTCCACGGGATGACACCGATGCCCTGGTCGGCGCAGAGCGGCAGCATCTCCCGCTCCTCCTCCCGGTACACCAGGTTGTAGTGGTTCTGCATCGACACGAACTCGGTCCAGCCGTGCGCCCTGGCCGTGTGCTGCAGCTTCGCGAACTGCCACGCGTACATGCTGGACGCGCCGATGTACCGGGCCTTGCCGGCCCGCACCACGTCGTGCAGCGCCTCCATCGTCTCCTCGACCGGGGTGTCCGGGTCGAAGCGGTGGATCTGGTACAGGTCGACGTGGTCGACGCCGAGCCGCCGCAGCGAGTTGTCGATGCCGGCGAGGATGTGCTTGCGCGACAGCCCGGAGTCGTTCGGCCGGTCGCTCATCACGCTGTACACCTTCGTCGCCAGCACGTAGTCGTCGCGCCGCGGGAAGTACTTCGCCAGCAGCCGCCCCGTGACGGTCTCGCTGGCGCCGAGGGAGTAGACGTCGGCGGTGTCGAAGAACGTGATCCCGGCCTCGACGGCGCGCCGCACGAACGGGTCCGCGGCCTCCTCGTCGAGCACCCAGTCACGCCACGCGGGATCGCCGTAGCTCATCATGCCGAGACAGATCTCGGAGACCTTCAGCCCGGTCCGGCCAAGTCGCACCTGCTTCATGTCTGAAAAGCTATCTCGGTGCACACCCTCGGACGACTGCATCTCGTCACTGACACCCGCCCCGGGCGGGACGTGCTCGGCGTGGTCGGACACGCCCTCGCCGCCGGGTTCGGCGTCGTGCAGGTCCGCCCGGAGGACGCCGTCACCGACCGGGAGGCGTACGAGCTGACCGTCCGCGTCCTCGCCCTGTGCCGCGCCGCCGGCGCGACCTGCCTGGTCAACGACCGTCTGCACGTGGCCCTCGCCGCCGGCGCCGACGGCGCGCACGTCGGCGCGGACGACCTGCCCGTCGCCGCGGCCCGCCGCGTCCTGGGCCCGCACGCGATCCTCGGCGCCACCGCCCGCGACCCGGTGACGGCCCGGCGGGCGGTCGCCGACGGCGCCACGTACCTGGGCGTCGGCCCGGCGTACGCGACGACCACGAAGACCGGCCTGCCCGACGCGATCGGCCCGGCCGGGGTGGGCGCCGTGGTGTCGGCGGTCGAGGTGCCGGTGGTCGCGATCGGCGGCGTCACCCCCGCGCGGGCGGCGGAGCTGTTCGCCGCCGGCGCCCACGCGGTCGCCGTGGTGGGCGCGATGAGCGGCGCCCCTGATCCGGCCGCGGCCGCGGCCGGCTTCGCGGCGGTCCTGGCCGCGGCGCCTCCGGAGCCGGCCCGATGAGGGCGGCGGGTGAGATGCGGGCCGCCGGGGCGACGAGGGCGGCCGGCGCGACCGCCTACTCCGCGGTGGCGCTGCTCACGTCCGGTCGGACGGGCCGTGCCGCCTTCCCGCCACGCCCTGACGCCGGCCGCAACCCGCTCCAGGAGCATCTGCCGGTGTCCGCCCCTGGCGCGTACCCGCCGGTGTCCTTCCGTGGCGCGTACCCGCCGGTGTCCTTCCGTGGCGCGTACCCGCCGGTGTCCTTCCGTGGCGCGCACCCGCCCGTGTCCTTCCGTGGCGCGCACCCGCCCGTGTCCTTCCGTGGCGCGCACTCGCCGGTGTCCTCCCGTGGCGCGCGCCCTCGCCTGTCCGGCCGCTGCCTGGACCGCCACGGCGCCGCCCGTCGCCTCGCGGTGCGTCACCCCGGAGCGGGTCCCCGCCCAGCGCAGCACCGTTCGGCGTCCCACCGGCCCCACCACCCTCCAGTTGACAAATACGAAATGTCGGATGTATCCGGGCGCTTGCGCCTGGATACATCCGGGGAGGCGGCGACCGTGGGAGGGGTGGCGTGAAGGTCGGGATCGTCGGCGGTGGGGTCATCGGACTCTCCGTCGCGTGGGAGCTGCTGCGCCGCGGGGCGCAGGTCACCGTGTACGACGCCGACCCCGGCCGGAGCGCGGGACGGGTCGCCGCGGGGATGCTGGCGCCGACCGCCGAGGCGGGCTTCGGGGAGGAGGCGCTGCAGGAGTTGATGCTCGAGTCGATGCGGCGCTGGCCCGCGTTCGCCGCCGGGCTCGCCGCCGCGACGGGGATGCCGCTCGGGTACCGGACGGACGGCACGCTGCTCGTGGCGCTCACCGACGACGACCTGGCCGAGGTGCGCCGGCTCGTCGACTACTACCGGCGGGCGGGCACCCCGATCGAGCCGCTCACCGGCCGCCGGCTGCGGGAGCTGGAGCCGCTGCTGAGCCCGCGGGTCCGCGGCGGGGCCCTCGCCGCCGGGGACCACCAGGTGGACCCGCGGCTGCTGCTGGCCGCGCTGCGGAGCCTGCCGGTGCGGCACGAGGCCCGCGACGTCACCGACCTGTCCAGCCTCCGGGACGATGTGATCATCGTCGCCAACGGGTGCGGGCTGGCCGCGGTGGCCGGGTTGCCGGTGCGGCCGGTGAAGGGCCAGCTGCTGCGGCTGCGGGGGCCCGAGCCGCTGCTCACGCACGTCGTACGGGGCGTCGCGCTCGGCCGGCACGTGTACCTGGTGCCCCGCGCCGACGGTGAGCTGGTCGTCGGGGCGAGCGAGGAGGAGCGCGGCGCCGACACGACGGTGACCGCGGGTGGGGTGCTCGACCTGCTGCGACCCGCGGCGGACCTGCTGCCCGGCGTCGCCGAGCTGGCCCTCGCCGAGACCCTCGCGGGGCTGCGGCCCGGCACCCCCGACAACGCCCCGGTCCTCGGGCACCTGCACGGCAACGTGTACGTCGCCGGCGGCCACTACCGCAACGGGGTGCTCCTCGCGCCGGTCACCGCGCACGCCGTCGCCGACCTCGTCACCAGGGGATCGACCGACGTTGACGTGAGCGGGTACGGGGTGAGCCGCTTTACCTGAGGACTGCGGCGGGGTTACCCTCAGCGCGTACCCCACGGGAGTCCGGTGTGACCGGGCTGAGAGGGGGGCTGTCAGCCCCCGACCGTCGAACCTGATCCGGATCATGCCGGCGCAGGGAGTCAGGAGTGAGCCGTATGCAGCTCGTGGTCAACGCCGTCGCCGCCGACGTCGCCGACACCGCCACCATCGCCGACGTGGTCGTGGGCCTCGCCGGGGTCGCCGACCCGCGCGGGATCGCCGTCGCGCTCAACGGGGCCGTGGTGCCCCGCGCCCGGTGGGCCGACACCCGGCCCGCCGACGGTGACACGGTCGAGGTGCTCACGGCGGTCCAGGGTGGCTGACCAGGGCAGCGGCGCCACGCCGCACGCGACGCTGACCGCCGCACCGCACGCCGGGGCACCGCACGCCGCGCCGCACGCAACGCCGGCCGGGGCGGCGACCGGGACACCGCACGCGCCGCCGGCCGCGAAGACCGACGACGCGGCGCCGGTGGACGCGCTCACGATCGCCGGGGAGGTGCTGCCGTCGCGGCTGATCCTCGGCACCGGCGGCGCCAGGAGCCACGCCGCGCTCGAGGCGGCGATCAGGGCCAGCGGCACCGGCCTCGTCACCGTCGCGCTGCGCCGGCTCGACCCGGGCGCGCCGTCGCTGCTGGACGTCGTGGAGCGGTGCGGGGTGCGCCTGCTGCCCAACACCGCCGGCTGCTACACCGCGACCGAGGCGGTGAAGCTCGCCCACCTGGCCCGCGAGGCGTTCGCCACGAGCTGGGTGAAGCTGGAGGTGATCGGCGACGAGGAGACGCTGCTGCCCGACGCGGTCGAGCTGGTGACCGCCGCGGAGCGGCTCGTCGAGGACGGGTTCACGGTGCTGCCGTACACCGGCGACGACCCCATCGTCGCGCAGCGCCTCGCCGACGCCGGGTGCGCGGCCGTCATGCCGCTCGGCGCGCCGATCGGCTCCGGGCTGGGCATCCGCAACCCGCACAACATCGCCCTCATCCGGCAGAAGGTGTCGGTGCCGGTGATCCTCGACGCCGGGCTCGGCACCGCGTCCGACGCCGCCCTCGCGATGGAGCTCGGCTGCGACGGGGTGCTGCTCGCGTCCGCGGTGACCCGCGCCGAGCACCCCGAGCGGATGGCGGCGGCGATGCGGCTCGCCGTCGAGGCCGGCCGGCTCGCCCACGCCGCCGGCAGGATCCCGCGCCGCCTGTACGCGACCGCCTCGAGCCCGACGGGAGGGCTGCCATGGTGACCCGACTGGTGCTGTTCACCGACCGGCGGCAGGCGCACCGGCCACTGGACGAGGTGGTCAACCGCGCGATCGACGGGGGTGTGCGGCTGGTCGTCCTCGGCGAGCGGGACCTGCCGGCGGGGCGGCGGGCGGACCTCGCCGACCGGCTGCGGGTCATGCTCGACGGGGTCAAGGGCCGCCTGGTGCTGGCCGAGGACACGACCGCGTTCCACAAGTGTCACGGCCTCGACGAGCTCGTCGCGGCGGACGCCGCCGGGGTGGGGTTCGCGACCCTGTCACCGATCTACCCGACCCGCTCCAAGCCCGGCTACGGACCGCCGCTGGGGCTGGCCGCCCTGTCCAGGATGACCCGGGTCGTCCCGCTGCTGCCCGTGTACGCCCTGGGCGGCGTCGACACACCGGGGCGGGTCCGGGACTGCCTCGACGAGGGCGCCACCGGGGTCGCGGTCATGGGCGCCGTCATGCGCGCCGAGGACCCCGCCCGGTTCGTCAAGGAGCTGATGACCGTATGAACCCTGTCGTCGCGCTGACGATCGCCGGTTCCGACTCCGGCGGGGGTGCCGGGATCCAGGCGGACCTGAAGACGTTCGCCGCGCACCGGGTCTTCGGCACCAGCGTGATCACGGCGCTGACCGCGCAGAACACCGTCGGGGTCAAGGACATCTCCACGGTCGACCCGGGGTTCGTGGGGGCGCAGCTGGACGCGGTCCTCGCCGACCTGCCCGTCGCCGCGGTGAAGACCGGGATGCTCGCCACGCCGCAGACCGTCGCCCTCGTCGCCGGGTACGCGCCCCGCCTGCCCGGCCTCGTCGTCGACCCGGTGCTCGTCGCCTCGTCCGGCGACCGGCTCTTCACCCGCGACGCCGAGCGGGCGTACCTGGACCTGCTCTTCCCGCACGCCGCCGTCGTCACCCCCAACCTGCGGGAGGCGTCGGTGCTGCTCGGCCGGGACGTCACCGACGTCGACGACGCGGTCAAGGCCGCCGAGGACCTCGCCGCGACCGGCCCCCGCTGCGTCGTGGTGAAGGGCGGGCACCTGCGCGGCAGCAGTGACGCCGTCGACGTCGTCTGGGCCGGCGGCACCGTCGAGCTGCTGCACGCGCCGTGGATCGACACGGCCAACAACCACGGGACCGGGTGCACGTTCGCGGCGGCGACCGCGGCCCGGCTCGCGCTCGGCCAGCCCGTCGCCGAAGCCCTCGCCGGGGCCAAGGCGTACGTGCACGCGGCCCTGACCGCATCGTCCGACTGGCGGCTCGGCGGCGGGCACGGCCCCCTCGCCTGGGGCCCGTTCGACCAGCTCACCTAGTACATCCGCCGCAGAAACGCGAACAGGTGCGCCCGTGGCGTGCCGGCTTCGCCGTGCCCACGAAAGGATCGCCATGAAGCGCAAGGTCCACGTCCAGGGGTCCCGCGACGACATCCGCGTGCCGTTCGCCGAGGTCGAGCTGAGCGGGGACAACCCGCCGGTGCGCCTGTACGACACCTCCGGCCCCCTGAACGACCCGCCCACCGGGCTGCCGCCGCTGCGCGCGCCGTGGATCGCCGAACGCGGCGTCGAACGGACCCAGCTGTACTACGCGCGGCAGGGGATCGTGACCCCGGAGATGGAGTTCGCCGCGATCCGCGAGGGCGTCGAGCCGTCGGTCGTGCGCGAGGAGATCGCCGCCGGCCGGGCGATCCTGCCGAACAACGTCAACCACCCGGAGAGCGAGCCGATGGTCATCGGCAGCCGCTTCCTGGTCAAGGTCAACGCCAACATCGGCACGTCCGCGGTCTCCTCCGGCGTGCAGGAGGAGGTCGCCAAGCTCACCTGGGCGACCCGGTGGGGCGCCGACACCGTCATGGACCTGTCCACCGGCAAGCACATCCACGCCACCCGCGAGGCGATCGTGCGCAACTCGCCGGTGCCGATCGGGACCGTGCCGATCTACCAGGCGCTGGAGAAGGTCGGCGGCGACCCGCTGAAACTGACCTGGGAGGCGTACCGCGACACCATCGTCGAGCAGGCCGAGCAGGGCGTCGACTACATGACCGTGCACGCCGGGGTGCTGCTGCGGTACGTGCCGATGACCGTCGGGCGGGTCACCGGCATCGTGTCGCGCGGCGGGTCGATCATGGCCGCGTGGTGCCTGGCCCGGCACGAGGAGAACTTCCTCTACACCCACTTCGCCGAGCTGTGCGAGATCTTCGCCCGGTACGACGTCGCGTTCTCCCTCGGCGACGGGCTGCGGCCCGGCTCGATCGCCGACGCCAACGACGAGGCGCAGCTGGCGGAGCTGCGCACGCTCGGCGAGCTGACGAAGATCGCGTGGGAGCACGACGTGCAGGTCATGATCGAGGGCCCGGGGCACGTGCCCATGCACAAGATCAAGGAGAACGTGGACCTGCAGAAGGAGTGGTGCCACGAGGCGCCGTTCTACACGCTCGGCCCGCTCACCACGGACGTGGCGCCCGCGTACGACCACATCACCAGCGCGATCGGCGCGGCCATGATCGCCATGTACGGCACGGCGATGCTCTGCTACGTGACGCCGAAGGAGCACCTCGGGCTGCCCAACCGCGACGACGTCAAGGCCGGCGTCATCGCCTACAAGATCGCCGCGCACGCCGCCGACCTGGCCAAGGGCCACCCGGGCGCGCAGGCGTGGGACGACGCGCTGTCCAAGGCGCGGTTCGAGTTCCGCTGGGAGGACCAGTTCAACCTCGCCATGGACCCGGACACCGCCCGCGCGTACCACGACGAGACCCTGCCGGCGCAGCCCGCGAAGACCGCCCACTTCTGCTCCATGTGCGGCCCCAAGTTCTGCTCCATGAAGATCAGCCAGGATCTGCACGAGTACGCGGCGCTCGGCATGGAGGCGAAGTCGGCGGAGTTCGCGTCGTCCGGCGGGCAGGTGTACCTCCCCGTCGTGTCGTAGCGGGGTACTAAGGTCGGTGGGGTGGAGTCCTCAGTGGCGTCGCCACGCACCGCGGTGGTCTGGCAGGTCCTGCGTCGCGAGATCGCCGCGGCCGACCACCCCCTGACCGCCCTCGACGTCGGCGGCGGCACCGGCGGGTTCGCCGTGCCGCTCGCCCGCGCCGGGCACGCCGTCACCGTCGTCGACCCGAGCCCCGACGCCCTGGCCGCGCTCACCCGGCGGGCCGCCGAGGCCGGTGTCGCCGAGCGGATCACCGCCGTGCAGGGCGACGGCGACGGACTCGCCGACCTCATCCCGCCCGGCAGCGTCGACCTGGTGCTGTGCCACAGCATGCTGGAGGTCGTCGACGACCCGCACAAGGTCGTCAGCGCGCTCGCCGCCACCCTGCGCCCCGGCGGCGTCGCCAGCGTGGTCGTCGCCAACCGCGCCGCCGCCGTCCTCGCCAAGGCCATCGGCGGGCACCTCGCCGCCGCGTCGCTGCTCGTGGCCAGCCCCGACGGGCGCGGGGACAGCCGCGACCGGCTCAGCCGGCGCTACGACGTCGACACCGCGACCGCGCTGCTGTCCGGCTGCGGGTTCACCGTCGAGCAGATCCACGGCGTGCGGATCATCACCGACCTCGTGCCCGGCAGCGTCGCGGAGAGCGAGCCGGAGGCGCTGCAGGCGTTCGAGCTGGCGCTCGCCGGCACGCCGCCCTACCGGGACATTGCCACCCAGCTGCACCTGCTGGCCCGGAAGTCCTGATGGGCCTGCTCGACCCCGTCGCACCCCGCTACGGGCAGGCCAGCCTCGCCGAGGTCATGCCCAGCGTGCTCAGCGTGCTCGGGATGCCGTACGAGCGCGACGCCCTCGGTCTCGGCGCCGCCCTCGCCGGCGTCGACCGGGTCGCCGTGCTGCTGCTCGACGGCCTCGGCTGGCACCAGCTCGGCGTCGCCGCGCCGCACGCGCCCACCCTCACCGACGTCCTCGGCGGCCGGCTCGGCACCGCCCGGTCGATCACCGCCGGCTTCCCGTCCACGACCCCGGTCAGCCTCGTCACCCTCGGCACCGGCGCGCCGCCCGGCGCCCACGGCATCGTCGGCATCGTGCTCAACCAGCCCGGCACCGACAAGCTCGTCAACCACCTGCACTGGGACGGCCAGCCCGACCCGCAGCAGTGGCAGCCGCTGCCGACCGCGTTCACCCGGGCCGTCAACGCGGGGCTCGCCCCGACCGTGGTCAGCAACCCGCTGTTCGAGCGGACCGGGCTGTCCGTCTCCGCCTACCGGGGCGCCCGCTTCGGCGCCGGGGTCGTCGCCGACGAGGTCGCCACCGCGATGCTCGCCGCGCTGTCCACGTCCCGCCTGGTGTACGGCTACCTGCCCGACGTCGACCGGGCCGGCCACGACCACGGCATCGGCACCGGCGAGTGGCGCACCGCCGTCGGCAACGCCGACCGCCTCCTCACCCGCCTCATCGACGGGCTGCCGCCCAACACCGGGCTCGTCGTCACCGCCGACCACGGCCAGCTCGACGTCCCCGCCGACCGGCGCCTCGACCTCGACAAGGACCGCCGGCTGCAGGCCGGGATCGCGGTCGTCGCCGGCGAGCCGCGGGTGCGCTACCTGCACACGATCCCCGGCGCCCGCGCCGACGTCATCGCCACCTGGCAGGGCGTCCTGGGCGGGGCCGCGACCGTGCTCAGCCGGGACGAGGCGGTGGCGGCGGGCTGGTTCGGGCCGATCCCGCAGCAGCACCTGGCGCGGGTCGGCGACGTCGTGGTCATCTGCCACGAGCGGTGGGTGATCCTGGCGTCGGAGCACGAGCCGTCGAAGTTCACCCGGATGGTGGCGTTCCACGGGTCGAGCACGGCGGCGGAGATGCAGATTCCGCTGCTGGTGGTGCGAAGGTAGGCCGGTGCTCGGGTCCGGGCCGCGGTCCGGGTTTCCGGTCTGCGGTGCGCCGCGTGGTCCGGGTTTCGGGTCTGCGGTGCGTCGCGTGGTCCGGGCTCCCGGTCTGCGGTGCGTCGCGTGGTCCGGGCTCCGGTCGGGCCGCGTCACCCCGTACGGGTGAGGCAGCGCATCGTCGCCGCCAGCTCGGGGCCGGCGTCCAGCGCGTGCTCCAGCACGATCCCGAGCAGCTCCTCCCGGGTCCCGGCGACCACGACCCCCGGCGCCCCCGCGACCGGGTCGTCGCCGAGCACCGCCACCCGCGCCCGGCGCAGCCCGAGCTGCCCCGCGGAGTTCAGGAACGTCTCACCCTCCGCCGGCAGCGGCACCCGCCGGGCCCGCGTCCAGCCCGCGACCAGCAGCACCGCCACCGCGCACCGGTCGGTCCCCGGCCGCCAGGCGGCGCCCCCGTCGGTCATCAACCCCGGCGCGACGCAGCGCACCAGCTCCGGACGGTGCAGCCGCAGCCCCTCGACCGCCGCGACGACCGGCGCCAGCGGCGACGTCAACGCGAGGAGGGCCATGCCAGCGAAGGTGAGGCATACCTAACTTGTCGTCAATTCGTTCACGTGTACGGCCCGATTTTGTCGGGGGGTCTGACTAAGGTGCGGGCATGGGGCGGAGTCAGGCGGTGCCGAGGGACGGTTCGGGCGCGGGGGAGTTCGGCCCCGACGCCGACGACACCGGCTGCACGGTGCTGCACGTCGACATGGACGCGTTCTACGCCTCCGTCGAGATCCGTCGCCGCCCGGAGCTGCGCGGCAAGCCCGTCATCGTCGGCGGCGCCGGCCCGCGCGGCGTCGTGTCCGCCGCCAGCTACGAGGCCCGCAAGTTCGGCGTGCACAGCGCCATGCCCGGCAGCCGGGCGCAGCGGCTGTGCCCGCACGGCATCTTCCTGCCGCCCGACTTCGCCGCGTACACGGAGGCGTCCCGCGCGGTCATGGCCATCTTCCGCGACGTGACGCCCCTGGTGGAGCCGCTGTCGCTCGACGAGGCGTTCCTCGACGTGGCCGGCGCCCGCCGGCTCCTGGGCCGCCCCGCGCGGATCGCCGCGCTGATCCGCCACCGGGTCGCCACCGAGCAGCGGCTCACCTGCTCCGTCGGGGTCGCCTCGACCAAGTTCATGGCCAAGCTCGGCTCGACCCGCGCCAAGCCCGACGGCATGGTCGTCGTGCCGACCGCGGGCGCCCTGCGGTATCTGCACCCGCTGCCGGTCAGCGCGCTGTGGGGCGTCGGCGACCGCACCGCCGAGACCCTCCAGCGGCTCGGCCTCAAGACCGTCGGCGACCTCGCCGCCGCCCCGCTCGGCATGCTCCGCGCCGCCGTCGGCGACGCCGCCGCCCACCACCTGCACGAGCTGTCCTGGGCGAGGGACCCCCGGCGGGTGATTCCTGACCACGTGGAGAAGTCGATCGGCGCGGAGACCACGTTCGACGTCGACGTGAGCGACCTGTCAATCATCCGACGCACGATGCTCGCCCTGTCCAACAAGGTCGCCCAGCGCCTCCGTCACGCCGGCCAGGCCGGCCGGACCGTCTCCGTCAAGATCAGACTGGCGGACTTCCAGACGCTGAGCCGGTCACGCACCGTAGACGTGCCGACCGACGTCGCCCGCGAGATCTTCGAGATCTCCTGGCCGCTGTTCACCGCCGCCCGCCCCGGCGAGCGCGTCCGCCTCATCGGCGTGCGCGTCGAGGGCCTCACCACCGCCGACGGAGCGCCACGACAGATGACGCTCGGTGAGCGCGACCACGGCTGGCGCGACGCCGAGCGCGCCGCCGACGCGGTCGCCGCCCGCTTCGGCAAGGGCCTCGTCCAGCCCGCCAGCCTCCTGCGCGGCGACGGCATGCGCCAGGACGGAAACGGCGCCGCACCGGCCCCCGACCACCCCGAAGGACCACCGACGCGCCACAATGGGGGCAGATAGAGCCCGACTCGACGGAAAATCGGCACGGCCGGACCATCGTCCCGCTTTCCGACCCGGTGAGCCCCTCGTAAACTTGCCAGTACGCAGCCCGACGGGCTGTGCCGGACTGTCGGTCCATCAGGGTCGACCTTCGCGACCGGGGAGGAGTGCCGTGCCGCTCTCGGAACACGAGCAGCGGCTGTTCGAGCAGATCGAGCGGTCGCTAGCCGAGGACCCCAAGTTTGCCTCGGCGGTGCGTGCCACCGACCCGCGGTTCCATGCCAAGCGTCGGATGATCGCCGCCGCGGTGCTCCTCCTGGCCGGCATGGCACTACTGGTCTATGGCGTCGCCATCTCAATCCCACCCCTCGGCGTCGGCGGTTTCGTCGTCATGCTGGGCGCCCTCGTCTTCGGCGTCCAGGCTTACCGCCGTGGACAGAGCACCGACCTGCACGCCGTCGGCGGCACCGCCACCCGCCGCACCCGGCAACGCAGAGCCGGCCTGGTCGACCGCCTGGAAGAACGCTGGCGCCGCCGCCCAGAAGGCGACGCCTGACCAACCAGGCCGACCGAGGGCGCGCCGACACCCGTTGTCGACGCGCCCATCCCGTCTGCCCGCGTCCGCACAGGTAGACGCCGTTGCGGCGACGCTCCGGGACAGGCCGCGCCGTGTTGGGGGCCAGCCAATCCCGCGTAGGGAGACACCGCGCGTGCCGGGAGACGCCCGCGTGTGCCGAGAGAGACCGCGTGTGCCGGGAGACACCGTGCTGGGTCAGAGCCCCAGCCGGCCCCGCCGGGGAACCCAGCCGCGCCGGGACACGCCACGCCGTGTGGGAGGCCCCGGCCCCGCTGGGAGGCGCCGAGCAGGTAGACGACGGGAGCTGCCCCGGGAGGCGCCGCGCTGTGTGGGAAGGCCCAGCCAATCCCGCGTACGGGACGCCGCGCCTGCCGGGAGACACCGCGCTGTGTCAGAGCCCCAGCCAGTCCGCCGGGGAACACAACCGCGCCGGGGACGCCGCGCCGTCTGGGGAAGCCCAGCCGGTCCCGCGTGGGGGAGACCCCGGCCCGCCGGCGAGGAGGCCGCGGGCCTGCGCAGTGCCCGGGACGCCACCCACGTGTCAGGACGTGCGGTCACCCGCCCGGGCTAGCCCTCACACTTGGACCTGAGCCCGCCGTCCCGCCCGCGTTTCGTCGAGGCCGCCGCCTTGCCCGCGTGAGGGCCCGCGATGACCCGCCTGGACCGGCACCCGTCTGGACCGGCACCCGTCTGGACCTGCCGCCCCCCGCCGGCCCTGTTCCACGCCGGGACGGACGATGCCGTCGGCCTTTCATGACGACCGCGACTGCCGCCGGGGCCACCCCTGGCGCACCCGCGACGCATCGGCGCTGACCTGTGGACCACCGCCATGGGGACGTCACCCCCGGCGTGGATTGCGGGGTGAAGTGTCCGCCCGAGCGAACCAGGTCCCGACACGCCGGTGACCTTGGGCGAAGCGGCGCGGGCCGCGTCGTCCAAGGTCACCTGGCACAGGCGGGTCAGCGGTCGGCGCGGCGGGCGACGAAGCGGCGGACGCTGATGGCGCGCATCACGGAGTCCCAGCCGCGGCCGAGCCACTGGGAGGCGGCGCTGGCGCGTTGGGAGGTGGCCGCGCGCCAGCGGCGCAGGACCGACGGGGGCAGGATGACGGCCAGGATGCGGGTCTTGCGGCTGGAGCGGGCGGCGAACGCCGACCGGACCTCGTCGACCGCGTTGCGCAGCTCGCCGCCGGTGAGGGGGTGGCGGGCGTACCTGGCGTGCTCCTCGACCGTGCTGAGCAGGCGGACCCCCTGCTCGGCCCGGTCCCGGAGGCGTTCCTTGGTGACCAGGCGGGTGACGGTGGCCCTGGGCGTCTCGGCGTCGTCGGTCGGCACGTGGTAGTCGACCATCGTGTCGATGAGCTCGTCCCAGGCGTGGTGGGCGTTGGAGCGGGCCGTGCCGTCGTCGGCGAGGAGCACCATGACGCCCGGTGGGGCGCCGTCCGGGGCGGGGCCGGCGCCGAAGTCCGGGGCGGCGTTCGCGGCGAGGCCGGCGGCCCGCAGGCGGTTGCGGCGGGTCCGGCCGCGGGTGAGGGCCGGGGACAGCAGCAGGCCGGCCAGCAGCAGGCCCGCGAGCGTCCAGGCGCCGATCGAGGCGAGCAGGATGAGGGTCGTGCCGTCCTCGGTGGTGCCGCCGGTGCCGGCGGTGTTGCCGGGGTTGTTGCCGGGGTCGGTGACGGCGCCGGCCTGGGCGTCGGTGCTCTCGTTCGGGTTCGGGCGGTTGCGCAGGTTCTCGTCCGCCGGGTCGATCGTGTCGCTGGTCGCGCTCGGCAGGTACGACGTGGACACCGAACCGCCGATCGCCTGCGACGGGGTCGCGTCGAACGGCAGCCAGCCGTAGCCGGGGAAGTACACCTCGGTCCAGGCGTGCAGGTTGAAGTTCGTCAGCGTCATCGTCTGGTCCTTGCGGGTGCCGCCGCGGGCGAAGCCGAACGCGACCCGCGACGGGATCTTCGCCTCGCGCAGCAGCCAGCCGAAGGCGGCCGCGTACTGGGCGCAGTAGCCGCGCTTGTTGCGCAGGAAGTCGGCGATGCCGGTGCCGCTGGTGTCGGCGCCGGTGCTGGTGTCGTAGACGAAGCCGTTGGCCTGCGAGAAGTACTCGAAGATGGCCTTGACCTTGTCGTACTGGGTGGTCTTGCCCTTGGTCAGCTCGGCGACCTTCTCCTTGACGACGGTGTTCTGCGGCGCGGTCATCGTGCCGCGCAGCGCAGGGTCGCTCTCCTTCACCGGGGCGGCCTTGCGCAGGTCGTCGGGGGAGATCTCGGGCCGGGTGTACTCGACCGTGTACTTCTTCTTCGCCGTGGTCTGCTTGCTGGAGTACACGACGGCGGTGTTGCGGTCGAACGACCAGCTGTTGTCGATCTTCTCCAGCTTCGTCGGCCAGGTGTAGATCGGCAGGAAGTAGATCGCGAGCTCGTTGGTGATCTCGATGCTGGCCTTGTGGGTGACGGTCTTCACCGACGGGTCCCAGCCGGGGCCGGGCAGGCCGGAGCCGACCGACTGGCCGCCGGAGATCGGCTTGGCGTTGAAGCCGCGGCTGGTGAGCTCCTCCAGCACGTTGAAGCGCAGGTAGTACGGGTTCGGGTCGTTGCTGACGTTGGTCACCTTGACCATGTCGAACGCCTTGTCCCGGTTCAGCTGGCCCGACAGCAGGGCGAACATGCTGACCTGCTTGCCGTTCTTGCCGCCGGGGCCGATCCCGCCACCGCCGCCGGCACCCGCGCCGATGGAGTCGATCACGCCGGCGGGCATCGCGAACGGCACGAGCGGCAGCAGTACCGCCGCGATGACACCCACCGCACCGAGTCGCTGACCGGCGGCGGCGAGGGGCGACGGCTCCCACAGGTCGACGTCGCGGCCGTCGCCGGTGAACCGGCGGCCGAACCGGCGGACCCGGTCGACGTTGTCGGTGACGAGCAGCCACAGGAAGCCCACGGCGCCGAGCGCGAACGGGAACCAGTTCGTGCTCTCCGTGGTCACCGTGACCGGCACCGAGTAGATCGCGAGCATCGGCAGGCCGGCCAGGGCGGGCCGGCGCAGCACGACCGCGAACAGGTCGACGATGAGCGCGACGACCGCGACCCCGAGGGTCGCCAGGAACAGGAACCCGGGCCGGTCACCGACCGGGGTGGCGAACTCGCTCATCTCGGTCGACGCGGTGCTCAGCAGCGAACCGAAGTGCTTGATCGTGCCGGGTGACGGGATGATCCCGAGGAACTCCCTGGAGCTCGGGTACAGCCAGGTCAGCCCGAACAGCGCGGCGACGGCCATCGCGGCGGTCGGCGCCCACGTCGGCGCGCGCAGGCTGCGCACCACCAGCGCCGCCCCGCACATGGCGGCCACGACGAGGAAGGCCCGGACCGCCCAGGTGATCTCCTCGAAGACGTTGATGAGCGGCAACGCCGACAGGAACGCCGCGCCGGCGGCGATCAGGGTCAGGTGCTTGCGCTGGTTCACCGCACTCCTCCGGCGACGCTCTCCGCCGACGCGGCCCGCCAGGCGAAGCCCTGCGACCCCCGTCCGGCCTGTGGCCACAGTGCGGGCAGTTTCGCACCGTGCGGCACCTCGACGACCCGCCAGCCGCTGCGCAGCAGCGCGAGCGAGGCGACGCCGTGGGCCTTGTCGGCCTCCTCCCGGGCCGCGGTCGGCAGGTTGAGCCACGTCGAGGAGTCGATGAACAGCGCGACGCAGGTCGCGTTGTTGGACCGGAACCCGGCCAGCAGCTCCGCCTCCGCCGACGACAGCAGCCCGAAGATGCCGATGATCAGGCCGCCGTCGCTGCGGCGGCGGACCCGGTCGATGAGGGTGCCGATGTCGCCGCGCTGGGCCAGTCGCACGTCGGCGAGCTGGTCGAGCAGCGGGCCGTCACCGTCGATCTCGGTCGCGTCGACGTCGACCCCGCCGTCGGTGACCAGGCGCATCTTGTACCCGGCGTGCCGCAGGTGCACCGCGACGCTCGCGGCCGCCGACACCGCCCACTCGAAGCTGGCGGTCGGGCCCTCCCCGCGGTGCGCGGTCGAGCGGGTGTCCAGCACGACCGTCGCCCGGCTCTCCCACGGCTGCTCCTCGCGGCGCACCATGAGCTCGCCGGTGCGGGCGGTGGAGCGCCAGTGGACCCGGCGCAGGTCGTCGCCGTAGCGGTACTCGCGGGTCGCGGCGTCGTCCTCGCCGTGCACGGCCACGGACCGGGCCCGGCTCTCCCCGGACCCGGCGAACTCGCCGGCGAGGCGCACCGACGGCAGCGGCACCACCTGCGGGATGACGGTGAGCCGGTCCACGGACGGGAAGGCCCTGGTCAGCTCGCACAGCCCGAACGGGTCGGTGAGGCGCACGACGAGCGGGCCCACCTCGTACCGGCCGCGGACGTCGGCGCGGACCGTGTACGCCACGGAGCTGGCCTGGTGCGCGCCGAGCTTCTCCAGCACCAGCCGGGGGCGGCTGCCCAGCGCGTACGGCAGCCGGTCCTCCAGCAGCATCGTGCCGGTGGGCAGGCGGGACAGGTTCTGCAGGCGCAGGATCACCCGGGCGCTGGCGCCGACCTGGACCCGGTGCGGGTCGAGGGTACGGCTGCACGACAACCGGTACCGGGTGCGCCCGACGTAGGCGGCCGACAGCAGCGGCAGCGCCGCGAGCAGCACCGCGACGCGCAGCAGGTCCCGCTCGCCGAGGATGAACGACGCGATGAGGGCCGCTGCGGCGGCGGCCAGGAAGCTACGGCCCCGGGTGGTGAGCCCCCGCAGCGCCTCGCGCATGCTCAGCGACCTCCGAACTGTTGCCCGCGGGGCGGCGCGGTGCGGGTGTCGTACGGCGAGCGCGGCTGGCGGTCCGACGGCAGCGGCAGCCGGTGGACCAGCTCGGCGATGATCGCGTCGGTGGTGCGCCGCGACAGCTGCGCCTCGGCGGTCGGGATGACCCGGTGCGCGAGGACCGGCACGGCCAGGGCCTGCAGGTCGTCGGGGAGCACGAACTCGCGGCCCTCGAGGGCGGCGACGGCCCGGGCGGTGCGCAGCAGCTGCAGCGTCGCGCGGGGCGACGAGCCCAGGCGCAGCTCGCTGGACTCGCGGGTCGCGGTGACGATGTTGACCGCGTACTGCTTCACCGCGTCGGCGACGTGCACGTCGCGGACCGTGGCGATCATGCGGCGGACCTGGGTGGCGTCCGAGACCGGCAGGATGTCGTCGAGCGCGTCGTGACGGCCGTGCACGTCGAGCATCGCCAGCTCGGCACCCATGTCGGGGTAGCCCATCGCGATCCGGGCGGTGAACCGGTCGCGCTGCGCCTCCGGCAGCGGGTAGGTGCCTTCCATCTCGATCGGGTTCTGCGTGGCGATGACCATGAAGGGCACCTGCAGCGGGTAGGTCGCGCCGTCGACCGTGACCTGCCGCTCCTCCATGCTCTCCAGCAGCGCCGACTGGGTCTTCGGGGAGGCCCGGTTGATCTCGTCGCCGACGACGATGTTGGCGAACACCGCGCCCGGCTTGAACTCGAAGTCGCGGGTCTCCTGGTTGTACACGCTGACGCCGGTGACGTCGCTGGGCAGCAGGTCCGGGGTGAACTGGATGCGCCGCACCGAGCAGTCGATCGACCGCGCGAGTGCCTTGGCGAGTTTGGTCTTGCCGACGCCGGGAACATCTTCGATGAGGAGGTGGCCCTCAGCGAGCATCACGGCGAGCGCCAGCCGCACCGTCGCGGTCTTGCCCTCGATGACCTGCTCGATGTTGGCGACGATCGCATCGGTCGCGGCTCGGAACTCCGGGCTGGGTAGTGGGGCCCCGAGCTCCTCGAACGTGCGGTGCCTGGTCAACTGGCCTCCTCGTGTCCTGCTGTGGCCACCGTTAGGTGATAGACCCGTAGGTGGACCGCCCGGTTGCACGAAAAGGTTGGCAAGCCGAGCCGTTGTGTATCCCCTCAGGCTAGCCGGGGAATTGACGCCGCGCCGCACCGGAAAACGTCATTACGGACATCACGGTCGTGACTGTCCGCGACGTTTTTCCGGCGGGCCGGCGGCGAGCCGCACGTACCCACGCAAATGTTCAACAAACGGATCTGCCGAGATGCGCTGGGCGCCGATTCCGGCAGACTGGGACCCGTGCAGGAGGGGCAGCTCATCAACGGCCGCTACCGTCTCGGCGCCCAGCTCGGCGAGGGCGGCATGTCGGTGGTCTGGCAGGCCCGCGACGAGGTGCTCGACCGGTCCGTCGCGGTCAAGGTCCTCGCCGGCCCGTTCGCCGGCGACGCCGACTGGCACCGCCGGATCCGGGTCGAGGCCCGCGCCGCCGCAAGCCTTTCGCACCCGAACGTCACCAATGTCTATGACTACGGCGAAACCGCCGAGGGCAGCCCGTTCGTCGTCATGGAGCTGCTGCGCGGCCCGACCCTCGCCCAGCGGCTCACCGAAGGGCCGCTGCACCCCGCCGCCGCCATCCGGGTCTGCGCCGAGGTCGCCGCGGGCCTCGCCGCCGCGCACGCCGAGCAGCTCGTGCACCGCGACGTCAAACCCGGCAACGTCGTGCTCACCGCGGCCGCGGCGAAGCTCGTCGACTTCGGCATCGTCGGCACCCCCGGCGACCCCGGCAGCGGCCTCGACGCCGACGGCCTGGTCCTGGGCACCCCCGCCTATCTCGCCCCGGAGCGGCTCGTCGGCGACGACGCGGTGCCCGCCAGCGACGTCTACGCGTTCGGGCTGCTGCTGTACCGCTGCCTCACCGGCCGGCTGCCGTGGGACAGCGAGACCACCACGCAGATGCTGCGCTCCCACGTCACCGTCGCCCCGGAGCCGCTGCCGCAGCTGCCCGGGGTGCCGCCGCAGGTCCGGCAGCTGTGCATGCGCTGCCTGGTCAAGGCCCCCGCGGCCCGGCCGTCCGCGGAGGAGGCGGCCGCGGTCCTCGCCGAGGCCGCCGGCATCACGCCACGTCCCGAGCTGGCCCTGGTACGGCCGGCGCCCGGCCCGGCCGCCGCGGCCGGCACCGCCGGCGGGACGCCCGACGCGACCGCACCCGCGGACGCCACCGCACTGGTCGTCGCCCTGTCGGGCCCGGCCGGCGCGGTGACGGCCGGCGGCGCGTCAGCCGGCGGCGCCGGCGAGGCCGATCCGGACGTGACCGGTGCCCTGGGCGCCGAGGGCCGCCCGCACGACGACGGCGCGACCGGGCCGGTCGCCCTCGCCGCTCCCGGCGCGGCGCCCGTGCCCCGCGGGGAGGGCGCGACCGACGTGATCGGCGACGACGCCGGCGACCGCCGGCGGGTCCTCGCCGGGCTCGCCGTGGTGGTCGCCGTCGCGGCGCTGCTGGTCACGTTCGTGCTCAACCGGCCGGCCGACACCCCGCGGGCCGCGGCCGAGGCCGCCCGGGCCACCGGCCGGGCCGCACCGCCGGCCGGTGGGCAGACCGGCAGCCCGTCCGGTGGGCAGACCCCGGCCGCCGACGGCGGCACCGGCGGTTCGTCCGGCGCCGCGACCGGTGCCGGCGCGGGCCAGGGCGGTCAGGGCGGCGGTCCCGGCGGCGGTCCCGGCGCCGGCCCGGCCGGAGGCCCCGGTGGGGCGGGCGCGGGCGGCGGGCCGGGCGGCAACGCCGGCGGCCCGGCCGGCGGCGGCCCGAGTGGCGGGCAGGGTGGCGCGGCGCCGCCGCCCGCCGGGAACCCGGTCCGGATCGGCACCCCCGGCGGGGTGATCGTCGCCGTGTGCGGCGGCGGCAAGGTCAACGTCACCGGCGCCGAGCCCGCCGCGGGCGGCACGCTGGTGTCGCTGCAGTCGGGGCCCCGCGACAAGTCCCGGGTCGA
Organism: Dactylosporangium aurantiacum; assembly: GCF_000716715.1. Taxonomy (GTDB): domain Bacteria; phylum Actinomycetota; class Actinomycetes; order Mycobacteriales; family Micromonosporaceae; genus Dactylosporangium; species Dactylosporangium aurantiacum. The sequence continues at coordinate 19,769 of NZ_JNYJ01000001.1, forward strand.
GTTCAACGTCGCCGGGGTGCGGCTGCGCTACGAGGTCAGGTGCGTCGGCGGCGTGCCCGTCGCGACCCCGGACTGAAACGCGCTGCGGGCGGCGGCCGGCGCTGCGGTACACTGCGAGGCATGACACGGGTTGTCCGGCTTCTTAGCGAGCCGTGCTGACGCACTGACAGCGTCCGCACGGCGACCCCTCCTGCGTGAGGGGTTTTTTCATGCCCGGACAATGGCGCCGGGCGAGGCTGGGAAATCCTGTGACATTCCCCGAGACGAAGGCGGCGAGGAACTCATGAGCGAGGCAGTCACCGACGGAGCGGTCGACATCCCGCCCTACCGGTACACGGCGGCGATGGCGGCGGACATCGAGGCGTGCTGGCAGGACTACTGGTCCGAGCACAGCACCTTCTACGCGCCGAACCCGGCTGGCCCGCTCAGCGACCCGAGCCACCCGCGCGCCGGCGCGCCGAAGCTGTACGTGATGGACATGTTCCCGTACCCGTCCGGCTCCGGGCTGCACGTCGGCCACCCGCTGGGGTACATCGGCACCGACTGCTACACCAGGTACTTCCGCATGGCCGGCTACAACGTGCTGCACCCGATGGGGTTCGACGCGTTCGGCCTGCCCGCCGAGCAGTACGCGGTGCAGACCGGCACCCACCCGCGGATCACGACCGAGGCCAACGTCGAGCGGTACCGCGGCCAGCTGCGCCGTCTGGGCCTGGCCTACGACGACCGGCGCAGCGTCGCGACCACCGACACCGAGTTCTACCGCTGGACCCAGTGGATCTTCCTGAAGATCTTCAACTCGTGGTTCGACGCGGACGCGCAGAAGGCCCGTCCGATCGACGAGCTGATCGAGCAGTTCACCTCCGGCGCGCGCCCGACCCCCGACGGCCGGCCGTGGGCCGAGCTGACCCCGGTCGAGCGCCGCGAGCTGATCGACGGGCACCGGCTGGCGTACATCTCCGAGGCGCCGGTCAACTGGTGCCCCGGCCTGGGCACGGTCCTGGCCAACGAGGAGGTCACCCCCGACGGTCGCAGCGAGCGCGGCAACTTCCCCGTCTTCAAGCGCAGCCTGCGGCAGTGGATGATGCGGATCACCACGTACGGTGACCGGCTGCTGGACGACCTGGACCGGCTGGACTGGCCGGAGAAGGTCAAGACCATGCAGCGCAACTGGATCGGCCGGTCCCGCGGCGCCCACGTCGACTTCGCCACCGACGGCGGCACACCCATCCGGGTGTTCACGACCCGCCCCGACACGCTGTTCGGCGCCACGTACATGGTGCTGGCCCCGGAGCACGAGCTGGTCTCGTCGCTGGTCCCGGCCGAGTGGCCGACCGGCATCCCGGCCGTCTGGACCGGCGGGCACGCCACCCCGGCCGAGGCGGTCGCCGCCTACCGGACCGCCGCCGCGGCGAAGACCGACGTGGAGCGCCAGGCCGACGCCAAGGAGAAGACCGGCGTCTTCACCGGCGCGTACGCCACCAACCCCGTCAACGGCGCCCGCATCCCGGTCTTCATCGCCGACTACGTGCTGGCCGGCTACGGCACCGGCGCGATCATGGCGGTGCCCGGCCAGGACGAGCGCGACTGGGCGTTCGCCGAGGTCTTCGACCTGCCGATCATCCGCACCGTGCAGCCGTCGGAGGGCTTCGAGGGCGGCGCCTTCACCGGCGACGGCCCGGCGATCAACTCGTCGTTCCTGGACGGCCTGGGCGTCACCGAGGCCAAGGCGAAGATCATCGACTGGCTGGAGGCCGAGGGCCACGGCGTCGGCGCCATCACCTACCGCCTGCGGGACTGGCTGTTCAGCCGGCAGCGGTACTGGGGCGAGCCGTTCCCGATCGTCTACGACGAGACCGGCCTGCCGGTCGCCCTGCCGGAGTCGATGCTGCCGGTCGAGCTGCCCGAGGTCGAGGACTTCTCGCCCCGCACGTTCGACGTCGACGACGCCGACAGCATGCCCGAGACGCCGCTGTCGCGCGCCAAGGAATGGGTCGAGGTCACCCTGGACCTGGGCGACGGCCCCCGGCAGTACACCCGCGAGACCAACGTCATGCCCCAGTGGGCCGGCTCGTCCTGGTACGAGCTGCGCTACCTGGACCCGTCCAACCAGGACGAACTGGTCGCGGCCGACAACGAGCGCTACTGGATGGGCCCCCAGCGCCCCGGCGACGTCGGCGGCGTCGACCTGTACGTCGGCGGCGTGGAGCACGCGGTGCTGCACCTGCTGTACGCCCGCTTCTGGCACAAGGTCCTGTTCGACCTGGGCCACGTCAGCAGCGAGGAACCCTTCCGCAAGCTGTTCAACCAGGGCTACATCCAGGCGTACGCGTACACCGACTCGCGCGGCGTCTACGTGCCCGCCGAAGAGGTGGAGGAGCGCTCGCCCGGCCAGTTCTTCTACGGCGACGAGAAGGTCAAGCGCGAGTACGGCAAGATGGGCAAGTCGCTGAAGAACGTCGTCACCCCCGACGAGATGTGCGAGCGTTACGGCGCCGACACCTTCCGCGTCTACGAGATGTCGATGGGCCCGCTGGACGTGTCCCGCCCGTGGGACACCCGCGCGGTCGTCGGCGCCCAGCGCTTCCTGCAGCGCGTCTGGCGCCTGGTCGTCGACGAGCAGACCGACGCCACCCGCGTCGTGGACACCCCCGTCGACGACGAGACCCGCCGCCTGCTGCACCGCGTCATCGACGGCGTCCGCGTCGACATCGAGGAGATGCGGTTCAACACGGCGATCGCGAAGCTGATCGAGCTGACGAACCGGGTCACCCAGATCGCCTCGGCCGGCGCCCCCCGCGAGGTCGTCGACCCGCTGGTGCGCATGGTGTCGCCGTTCGCGCCGCACCTGGCCGAGGAGCTGTGGCAGCGGCTGGGCAACGACACGTCGATCGCCTACGCCGACTTCCCCGTCGCCGACCCCGCGTTCCTGGTCGCCGAATCGGTGAAGTACCCGGTGCAGGTCAACGGCAAGGTCCGCGGCACGTTCGAGATCGCCGCCGACGCGGGCGAGGACGCGGTCCGCGAGGCCGCCCTGGCCGAGGTCGCCACCCACCTGGCCGGCAAGACCCCGAAGAAGGTCATCGTCGTCCAGGGCCGCATGGTCTCGGTCGTCGTCTGAGCACCGCTTGCCCGGCTTGCTTGCTTGGCCGGCTTGCTTGCTTGCCCGCCTGCCGCTCACGCGCCGCATGTCCGGAGCGTGAGCGGCAGGTCACGCGACCTGAGATCAATTAGGTGGGTGGGGGTAAGGTGCTGGAAGAGGCCAGCCGGCGCCGGTCTGACCCGTTCCGCTGACTGTTCCGCTAACTGGACGGGCGCTGTCGCTCGACCGATCTCCCGTCGCTGAGCGGGCTCGACCGATCTGTCGTCGCCTGACCGATCCTCCGTCGCCTGACGGGCGACGAGGTCCGTGTCCTGCGGTGCAGCGAACATGCCGAGTGGGCGCGAGAAGGCACGTGACGACCGCGCGGCGTGGCGCGAGAAGGCAACCGCGCCGCGCGAAGCAACCGGGCGCCGCGAAGCAACCGGGCGCCGCGAAGCAGCTGGGCTGCGCGGAAGCAACCAGGCGCCGCGAAGTAGCCGGGCTGCGCGGAAGCAGCCGGCGGCGACGAGGTAGCCGCGCTGCGTGACGCGAGCGAGTTCGGCAGGCCGCCGACTTCGGCGGACGCCAACGCTGACGACGCCAACGCTGACTCGGCCACCGGCGGGACGATTCCCGCGCAAGCCTCGATGAAGGTCAGCCCTCGGTGAAGGTCAGCGAGCATCGATGAAGATCGGGACCCCGCGGTATGGGGTCGCCGGTGTGTCAGCTCGAGCGGCCAGTCCTCACAACGGCGGGGTCGACGGGCTGCTCGAGGCCGTTCTCAGCCTCGAACCAGTCGGCACGGTCGAAGGTGCGGCCGCGCGCCGCAGCCCGTCTGGCCGAACAAGTACGAGCCCGTCAGCAGGGCACGCCTCGTTCGATGTGATCCGCGTCCTTGGGCCCGGAAGTGCCGCGTGTTCGGCTCCGTTCTCACCCGCGCTTCGCGCGACTCTGACCGAAGGCAGCGCCAAGAGGGCCCGGCGATGGAAGGCGTTGGCGCTGGACGGTGGCGGCGACCGGGCAGCCGACTGGGGAACGGCGACGGGCGGCACCGGCCAGGCGGCGGCACCGGCCAGGCGGCGGCACCGGCCAGGCGGCGGCACCGGCCAGGCGGCGGCACCGGCCAGGCGGCGGCACCGGGCAGGCGGCGGCACCGGGCAGGCGGCGGCACCGGGCAGGCGGCGGCACCGGGCAGGCGGCGGCACCGGGCAGACGGCGGCACCGGGCAGACGGCGGCACCGGGCAGACGGCGGCACCGGGCAGACGGGCCAGACCGGCGGCACCGGCCAGACCGGCGGCACCGGTGACTCGCGAGAACGTGAGACGGTCAGGGAACCGCGACGGCGACGTTCGCCTGCGGAAACACCGACGAGGCACCTCGCTGCGGACGAATCCAGAGCAGTGAGATGCCTCGTCGGGTCGCGTGGCTACTTGAGGACCGCGGAGAGACGTTCGTCGCGCAGGCGGGTCGGCCAGCGGTCGTCGATCGGCTCCATGGTCATGCCGGTCGCCCAGCGCAGCAGCAGGTCGGCGATGCCGGGGTTGCGGGCGAGGGCCGGGCCGTGGGAGTACGTGCCCAGGATGCGGCCGTGCCAGGCGCCCTCGGAGCGGCCGTCGTTGCCGATGCCGGCGGTGACCCTGGCCAGGGGGCGGACGCCGGGGCCCAGGTGGGTGCGGCCGCCGTGGTTCTCGAAGCCGGTGAGGGTCGGCAGGCCCAGCGCCGGGTCGACCTCGCCGGCCAGTTCGCCGACGGCGCGGGTCTCGCCGCGGTCGGAGTCCAGGTCGAGCAGGCCCAGGCCGGCGCACTTGGCGCCCTTCGCGTAGAAGGAGTTGCCCATCAGCTGGTAGCCGGCGCAGACGGAGAAGACGGTGGCGCCGTGGTCGACGGCGCGGCGCAGGCCGCCGTCGGCGATGAGCCGCTGCGCGGCCAGGGCCTGGGGGCCGTCCTCGCCGCCGCCGATGAGGTAGATGTCGCCGTCGGCGGGGACCGCCTGGTCGGCGCGGACCTCGGCGCACTCGACCGGCAGGCCGCGCAGGTCGGCCCGGCGGGCGAGGATGAGCAGGTTGCCCCGGTCGCCGTAGGTGGACAGCAGGTCCGGGTACAGCCAGATCAGGCGCAGGCGCGACTCAGTTGACACGGTCCAGCTCCGCTCTGATGTCCTGGAATGCGGTGTAGTTGGCGATGACCTCGAGCCGGCCCGGCGGCACCAGGGTCAGCGCCTGCGCGAAGGATTTCACGTGCTCGAACGGCACCTCGTTGACCTCGAGCCGGACCGCGAGGTCCATGGCCCGGTCGCCGGTGACGAGGACCCGCCGGCCGCGCAGCGAGGAGAAGTCCACGTCGTAGAGCCACGAGGTGTCCAGCCCGTCGGGGTCGCGGGCGTTGATGGACAGCAGGGTCGGCACGTCGTCGGCCATGTCGAAGGCTTCCAGCCAACCGGCCGGGTTCTTCGACAGCAGCAGCCGTACGGTCCGGCCGTCGCGCTCCACGACCGCGTACCGCCCGGCGATGGAGGCGACCTTCGCCAGCTCCGGCACCGCCTTGGCCGGGGGCACGCCGAAGTGGGCGGCCACGGCGAGCGCGGTCGCGGCGTTGGCGCGGTTGACCCGGCCGGGCAGCTGCAGCTCGATGTGGTGGTAGGTGCCGGTGTTGTCCACGACCCCGTCGCCGGAGACCGCCCAGTGCGGCACGGGCCGGCTGAGGTTGCCCGCCACGCAGGCCCACTGGTCGCCGTTGCGCTCGATCGAGGCGCCGCACTCGGGGCACACCCACGAGTCGTCGTGGAAGCGCTGGCCGGCGGCGACCCAGGTGACGCTCGTGCCGGTGGCGACGGCCTTGTTCGCCGCCCACACCACCATCGGGTCGTCGGCGTTGGCGACGATGTGCAGGTCGCGGCCGGGCAGCGCGTCGCGCCACAGGGCCGCCATCATCGCGACCTCCTTGGCCCGGTCCAGCTGGTCGCGGCTGAGGTTGAGCAGCGCGACGACCTTCGGGTGGGTCGCGTCGAGGACCTGCTTGAGGTAGTGCTCGTCGACCTCGAGCACCGCGTACGGCGTCGCGCCGGCCTTCGCCAGGGCGGACGTGTGCCCGGTGGGCATGTTGGCGCCGAGGCTGTTGGTGGCGACGTCGCCGAGCACGCCCATGGCGGCGGCGGTGAGCCGGGTGGTGGTCGTCTTGCCGTTGGTGCCGGAGATCAGGGCGATCGCCCGGCCGGCCGCGAGCTCGGCGAGGAGGTTGGGGTCGACCATCAGGGCGATGCGGCCGCCGATGACGGAGCCGTCACCCCGGCCGGTGGCACGGGACAGTGCGGCAGCGCCGCGCGACAACGATGTGGCGAGCTTCGCCCGCATCGGGAGCTTGTGGTCCGTCATCTCACTTCCACGGTCGTCCGGCGATGCGCCAGAGGTTACCTGCCGCCGTTGGACGTGCCCAACGCTCCATCGGACACGCGTCACCCCGCTGGTCGTCCCAGAACGCTCCACTTCCCTCCACCATCGGCCGGACGGACCTTAACGGAGCCATAAACGGACGGCGAAGACCGCCTGTATAAACCTTTTGTCCGGATTGGTGGCCCGCCCCGACGACCGTCCGGGTGACGGGGGCCCCGAACGCCCTCCACCGCTCTCCACCCCGTCTGACGTGGGATTTCTTCATGCGCGCCGATGTCACTTCCGGTGTTTTCTCGTTGACGGTGGAGGGAAGTGGAGTACAGTGGAGCGCGATGGCGGAGCCGGGGGGCTCGGCCGGCCCCGGGGGGACCGTTCGCGGTGGGAAGGGGTGGATGTCGATGTTTCTCGGCACCCACACTCCCCGCCTGGACGACAAGGGCCGGTTGATCCTGCCGGCCAAGTTTCGGGACGAGCTGGCGGGAGGTGTCGTGATCACCAAAGGGCAGGAGCGCTGCCTGTACGTGTTTCCCGGCGCCGAGTTCGGCCGGATCGCCGAGCAGCTTCGCGCGACACCGATGACCCACAAGGCCGCCCGGGCCTACAGCCGGGTGTTCTTCGCCAGTGCGCACGACGAGGTTCCCGACCGTCAGGGTCGGGTCACCATCCCGCAGCATCTCCGCGAGTATGCCGGGCTGGACCGCGAGCTCGTCGTGATCGGCGCGAGCACCAGGGTCGAGATCTGGGACCGCCAGGCATGGGACACCTACCTCGCCGAAAGCGAAGACGACTTCGCCGGCATCGAGGAGGGGGTGCTGCCGGGCGGGCTGTGAGGTCCATCTGCAGACACCAGTCGACCGCCGTGCCGCGAGCTCTCCAGCCGCTCCAAGGTCCTGACGCCACTTCCCCGGCGCCAGGGCGGAGTGGGCGGATGGGGAGCTGGCGGTACGGCGCTCGTGCACTACCGCCCCGCCGGAAACACGCCCGACGACGACCCGTGCAGCAGGACGTGAATCACGTTTCAGCTCAGCGGCGCACAGGGAACAGCAACGTTCAGCACGACGGCGGGCGCGAACCCGCCGCGGTAGGGGGTCGACGATGGGGGAGCGGGACATTCACGTTCCCGTGCTGCTCGAGCGCTGTCTCGAGCTGCTCGCCCCGGCGTTGGACCGCCCCGGCGCGCTGCACCTGGACGCCACGCTCGGCCTCGGCGGTCACGCCGAAGCCGTGCTCCTGGCGCATCCGCGGGTGCGGCTGCTCGGGCTGGACCGCGACACCCAGGCACTGCGGCTGGCCGGGGAGCGGCTGGCACCGTTCGCCGACCGGACCCGTCTCGTGCACGCCGTCTACGACGAGCTCGGCGACGTGCTGGACGGCGAAGGGATCGACGGCGCGCTGTTCGACCTGGGGGTGTCCTCGATGCAGCTCGACGACGCCGACCGTGGGTTCGCCTACGCCCAGGACGCACCGCTGGACATGCGCATGGACCAGACCCGCGGCGTCACCGCGGCCGAGGTGGTCAACACCTACAGCCACGGCGACCTCGCCAGGGTCCTGCGCGTGTACGGGGAGGAGAAGTTCGCCTCCCGGATCGCGCAGGCGATCCTGCGGGAACGCGCCAAGGGCGAGCTGAACTCGTCGGCCAGGCTGGCCGAGCTGGTCCGGGACTCGATCCCGGCACCGGCCCGGCGCACCGGCGGGCACCCGGCCAAACGCACGTTCCAGGCGCTGCGGATCGAGGTCAACGGCGAGCTGGCCGTGCTCGAGCGGGCGCTGCCGGCGGCGCTGGACGCGCTCAAGCCGGGCGGGCGGATGGTCGTGCTGTCCTACCACTCGCTCGAGGACCGCCTGGTCAAGCAGGCGATCGCCGGGCGGGCCCGCTCCAGCGCGCCGGTCGAGCTGCCGTTCGAACCGCCCGGCAGCGAGCCGGAGCTGAAGGTACTGACCAGGGGAGCCGAGCTCCCCGACGCGGCCGAGGTGGCGGCCAACCCGCGGGCGGCGTCCGTGCGGCTCAGAGCCGTGGAGCGCAGGCCGTCCGCGGACCGCAGGCAGCAGCAACAGGCACAACCTCTGGGGGAGGTGTGAGATGAACGTGACGACACTGCCGGCCGACCGGCCGCGCAGGACTCAGCAGGGAGCATCGCGGTCGGGGGGCCGGACCACGGCGCACCGGGCTGAGCAGCACGACGACGCCCCGACCATCGGCGCGACGGCGCTCCAGCCGGAGCGGGGGACCACCGAGCCGGCACCGCAGCGCAAGCCCGACAGCAGGCCGGACAGCAGACCGGGCCGCGACGGGCAGCGGCCGAAGCTGCGGGTGGCACCGCCGGCGCCCGTCAGCGCACCCCGCGCGCCGTTCGTGGCGCTGGTACTGGCACTCGTGCTCCTCGGCGTGATCGGCATCCTCGTGCTCAACACGCGGATCGCCGAGAACGCGTTCAAGCTCGACGCGCTCAGGACGAAGCAGAGCACCCTCGACCGTGACGAGGAGCGGCTGCGCAGCGACCTGGCCAACAAGGAGTCCCCGGTGACGCTCGCGTCGCGGGCGAAGCAGCTGGGCCTCGTGCCGTCGCGCACGCCGGCCTTCCTGCTGCTGCCGGACGGGACCAAGCTCGAGATGCCTGGCCCGGGCAAGTAAGCACCGGCAGGCGCCAACTCAACAACGGGAAGTTGCAGGACGATGGCTGGCGACACTCCTGAACGGCGGGGCGGCACCGAACGGCGCGGGGGCGCCGCACGGCAGGCCGGCTCCGGAGGTGACGCCGGCCGGCAGCGGACGGGTGGTCGCGCCGGCGCGGGGGGTGCCGGTGCGGCCGCCCGTTCCCGGGCCGGCGCCGACCCCGCCGCCGAGCCGCCGGTGCGCGGCACGATGTCGGAGGCGCGCCGGTACACGCCGCGGGGCCGCTCGGTGCGCGACGCGTCCGTCGAGCACGCCGGCACGGGACGGGGCGACCCGTTCCGGCCGGCCCTCGAGGTCCTGCAGGGCGGCCGCTCCGACACGGGCCGCCGCGCCGCGGGCCGCGCCGCCGACACGCCCCGCACCCCGAAGACCGACCCACCCCCCGCGAGAACCGGATCCGACCCGCGGGCCGCGAGAACCGGCGCGGAGCCGCGCACCGCCAGGACCGGCGGCGACCCGCGAGCCGCGAGAGGCACCACCAGAAACGCCACGGGCGCCGACGCACGCGGCAGCGGCGCCAGGGGAGGCGCCGAGCCGCGCACCCCGAAGCCGGACCCCGCGGACCGGCAGCCGCACCCGCGCACCCAGGCCCGCACCCCGCAGCGCGCCCACGGCGGCCTCGTCGACCTCGACGCCGAGCCGCGCACCGGCAGGACCCGGGCACCGCTGAAGCGCGCCACCGCCGTGCGCGGCTCCGTCCGTACACCGGCGAAACGCATGACGCCGGTCCGCAAGCCGCGCAAACAGAGCCGGGTGCGGGTGCCCCGCCTGCCGCGCACCAGCCGCGCGCCGAAGCTCGCCGAGCCGCGCCGCCGGCTGCGCCTGGCCACCGTCCTGGCGCTGCTGATGTTCGCCGCCATCGGGATCCGCCTGGTGCAGCTGCAGCTCACCGACGCCAGCGCCTACGCCGCCGAGGGCCTGGAGGACCGGCTCGTGCACGAGGTGCTGCCCGCGTCGCGGGGCGCGATCCTCGACCGCACCGGCAGGATCCTCGTGCACTCGGTCGAGACCCGCTACGTCGCCGCCGACCCGATGGTGATCAAGGACCCGGAGAAGACGGCCGACCAGCTGTTCGCGATCCTCGACCGCTACGGGGTGCTGCGCTCGGACCTGGTCCGCCTGCTGACCCCGCACAAGCGGCCCGACGGCAAGACCGACGCCCGGTTCGAGTACCTCGCGCACCAGATCGACGTCGAGGACGGCGACCGGATCACCGCGCTCGGCTACGGCGGCGCGATCAAGGTCGCCCGTGACGAGCGCCGCCACGTGCCCGGCTACGACCTGGCCTCCAACGTCATCGGCTACACCCGCAAGAGCGACCTGTCCGGCCAGCTCGGCATCGAGAAGGCGTTCGACGCGCAGCTGCGCGGCGTCGACGGCATGCACACGTACGAGCACGGCGAGGGCGAGCTGGACAAGCCGCTGCCGCAGGGCGTGCAGGAGCTCAAACCGGCCCGCCCGGGCAGCTCCGTCGAGCTGACCATCGACGCGGACCTGCAGTACTCGGTGCAGAGCACCCTCGGCGCGAGGATGACCGCGCTCGGCGCGACCTTCGGCACCGCGATCGTGCTCGACGCCAGGACCATGGAGGTCATGGCGATGGCGAGCTACCCGTCCTTCGCCGCCGCCGACCCCGGCAAGTCGCCGCCGGAGCAGCTCAAGGACCAGTGCACCGCGACCGTGTTCGACCCGGGCTCGATCCACAAGGCGATCGTCATGGGCGCCGCGCTGCAGGAGGGCCTGATCACGCCGTCGTCCACGGTCACCGTCAACGCCAGGGTCAAGAAGGGCGACACGACCTACACCGACCACCCGCCGCAGAAGGACGGCACGCCGATGACCATCCCGGGCATCCTCGCGCTGTCGTCGAACGTCGGCACCATCGCCGTGGCGGACATGCTCGGCAAGGACAAGCTGTACGAGTACCAGCGCAAGTTCGGCCTCGGCGAGCGCACCGGCGTCGGCCTGCCCAACGAGTCGCCCGGGCAGCTGCTGCCGCCCGGCGAGTGGAGCGGGTCCAGCCCCGGCTCGATCCCGATCGGCAACGGCGTGGCCACGACCGCGATCCAGATGGCCGCCGTCTACGGCGCCATCGCCAACGACGGCCTGTGGGTCCAGCCGACCCTGGTCCGCAAGATCATCGCGCCGGACGGCACGCAGACGAAGCCGGCCGCGCAGGTGACCCGCCGGGTCATGGACCCGGTGCACGCCCAGCAGCTGCGTACCATGCTGGAGGGGGTCACGACCCTCGACGACGCGACCGGCCACCAGGCGGCGATTCCCGGCTACCGGATCGCCGGCAAGACCGGCACGTCGAAGCTGCCCCAGGACGGCGGCTACGCGCCCGGCGACGTCGTGTCGTTCATCGGCATGGCACCGGCGGAGGCGCCGCGGTACGTGGTCGCGGTCACCGCCCACGTGCCCGGCGGTGCCGGCGGGTCCGTTGCCGCGCCGTTGTTCAAGGAGATGATGGCGGTCACCCTGAGCAACTTCGGTGTGGTGCCGACGGGCACCGAGGCGCCGAAGCTGACGATCTACCCGTGACACCGGCTCTGCCACTTCCCGGTGGGACGGGTAGGGTCTGACCCCGTGCCCGGCTATCCCCGCCCGAGGAGTGTCCGCCCCGTGCTCGCCGTCGAGCTGGCGGCCGTCGCAGGTGCGCCCATGACGGCCCAGGACGGCGAGGTCGCCGTCACCGGTGTGACGCACAGTAGCTCGTCGGTGCGTCCGGGTGACCTCTACGCGGCGCTGCCCGGCTCGCGGGTGCACGGCGCGCAGTTCGCCGAGCAGGCCCGGGCCGCCGGCGCGGTCGCGGTCCTCACTGACCCGGCCGGTGCCGCCACGATCACCGGCCTGCCGGCCATCGTCGTCGACGACCCGCGCGCCGCCCTCGGCGGCGTCGCCTCGCTCGTGTACGGCGAGCCGACCCGGCAGCTGACCACGATCGGCATCACGGGCACCGCCGGCAAGACCTCGACCGCGTACCTCATCGAGGCCGGGCTGCGGGCCGCCGGGCAGGTGACCGGCCTCATCGGCACCGTCGAGACCCGCCTGGGCGACCTCACGATCGACAGCGCCCGCACCACGCCCGAGGCGACCGACCTGCACGCGCTGTTCGCCGCCGGGCTCGAGCGCGGCGTCGAGGCGGTCGTCATGGAGGTGTCCAGCCACGCCCTGGAGCTCGGCCGGGTGAACGGGGTCCGGTTCGCCGCCGCCGGATACACCAACTTCGGCCTGGACCACCTCGACTTCCACCCCGACGTCGAGGCGTACTACGCGGCGAAGGCCCGCCTGTTCGACGGCCGCGCCGCGACCGAGATCCTCAACTTCGACGACGAGCGGGTCATGCGCCTGCGCAAGCCGGCCACGTGGACGTACTCCGCGGCCGGGGCGCCGGGCGCCGACTGGCGCGCCTCGGACGTCACCGCCGACGGCTACGGGCAGCACTTCACCGTCACCCGGCACGGCGCCTCCGCCGCCTCCGGCGTCGGCCTGCCGGGCCGGCACAACGTCGCCAACGCGCTGCTCGCGATCGCCGCGCTCGTCGCCGTCGGCGTCGACCTCGCCGTCGCGGCGAAGGCGGTGGCGGCCGCGCCCGGCTCGCCCGGGCGGATGGAACGCGTCGACGCGCCCGGCGAGGTGCTCGGCGTCGTGGACTACGCGCACAAGCCCGACGCGATGGTCGAGGTCCTCGCCGCGCTGCGGACCCTCGCCGCGTCCCGGGGCGGCCGGGTCATCTGCGTCGTCGGCGCCGGCGGCGACCGCGACCGGGGCAAACGGCCGCTGATGGGGCGGGCCGCCGCGCAGGGCGCCGACCTCGTCGTCGTCACCGACGACAACCCCCGCACCGAGGACCCCGCCGCGATCCGGGCGGAGGTGCTCGCCGGCGCCAGGGACGGCGCCGCCACCGTCGTGGAGGTCGACGGCCGCCGCGCCGCCATCGCCCACGCGGTCGCGCAGGCGCGCCCCGGCGACGTCGTGGCGCTGCTCGGCAAGGGCCACGAGCGCGGCCAGGAGGTCGGCGGCGAGGTCCTGCCGTTCGACGACCGGGTCGAGCTGGCCGCGGCGCTGCGGGCGGCCGCCGCATGATCCCGTTCACCGTCGCCGAGATCACCGCCGCCGTCGGCGGCACCCTGCACGCCGACGACGCCGCCGTGGCCGCCGCGGTCGTGGACGGCCCGGTCGAGTACGACTCGCGCAAGGTCGCCCCCGGCGGGCTGTTCGTCGCGTTCGCCGGCGCGAAGGTCGACGCCCACGACTTCGCCGCCAAGGCGGTCGCCGACGGCGCCGTCGCGGTCCTCGGCAGCCGCCCCGTCGACGGGGTGCCCACGATCGTCGTCGAGGACCCCAGGGCCGCCCTGGGGCTGCTCGCCCGGGCCGTGCTGGCGCGCCTCGACGGGCTGACGGTCGTCGCGATCACCGGCTCGTCGGGCAAGACCAGCACCAAGGACCTCATCGCGGCGCTGCTGCGCACCGCCGGGCCGACCGTGGCGACCACCGGCTCGGAGAACAACGAGCTCGGCACGCCGTACACCGTGCTGAAGGTCACCGCCGGCACCCGCTACCTGGTGCTGGAGATGGGCGCGCGGGGCGTCGGGCACCTGCGGTACCTGTGCGACATCGCGCCGCCGGACGTGTCCGTCGTGGTCAACGTCGGCACGTCGCACATCGCCGAGTTCGGCTCCCTGGAGGGCACCACCCAGGCCAAGGGGGAGCTCGTCGAGGCGCTGCGACCGTCGGGGCTCGCCGTGCTCAACGCCGACGACCCGCGGGTCGCCGGCATGGCCGGGCGCACCGCGGCGACCGTCGTGCTCGCCGGCGAGTCCGGCACCGCCGCGGTCCGGGCGACGGACGTGCGCGACCTCGGCCGCGGCCGGTTCGGCTTCACGCTGCACCTGCCGGGCGCCGACCCGGTCGAGGTGCGCCTCGACGTCGCCGGGCGGCACCAGGTCGGCAACGCGTTACTCGCCGCTGCCGTGGCGTCGCACGCCGGTGTGGATCCGACCTCTGTCGCCGCGGTACTCGGCGATCTAGAGGGCTTGTCGACCCGAAGGATGGATGTCTTCGACCGTGCCGACGATGTCACGGTCATCGACGACTCGTACAACGCCAATCCGGCGTCCATGGCGGCGGCGCTGCGGGCGCTCGCCGCGGTGGCCGGCGGGCGGCGGATGATCGCGGTGCTCGGCTACATGGCGGAGCTCGGCGAGTATGAGCGAACCGGACACGAGGAGGTCGGTCGCCTCGCCGCTGAGCTCGGCGTCGACCGTCTCGTGGCCGTGGGCGAGCAGGCCGCGCCGATCCTGCACGGTGCGTCCGTCGTGGCGAGTTGGGGAGGAGACCCGGTGCTCGTGACCGATCAGGAGGCCGCCGTCGCGCTGCTGCGCGACGAGCTGCGCCCCCGCGACGTGGTCCTGGTCAAGGGATCCAGGTACCGGACGTGGGACATCGCCGACGCCCTGCGCGCCGAGGCGGCGGCCAAGTGAGGGCGGTGTTCGTCGCCGCGTTCGTGGCGTTCCTCATCTCACTGTTCGGCACCCCGATCGCGATCAGGTACTTCACCCGCCTCAAGGCCGACCAGCCGATCCGCACCGACGGTCCGCAGGGGCACCTGGGCAAGAAGGGCACGCCCACGATGGGCGGCGTGGTGTTCATCTTCGCCACGCTCATCGCCTACACCGGCGGGCACATCGCGCTGACCACGCTGCCGGACCAGCAGCTGCGCCCCAGCGGCCCGACCGCGACCGCGGTGGTCCTGCTGGGCCTGTTCGTCTTCACCGGCCTGCTCGGCTTCCTCGACGACTACCTCAAGGTCGCCAAGCGCAACAGCGACGGGCTCAACAAGCGCGGCAAGCTCATCGGCCAGGCGCTCATCGGCGCGATCTTCGGCGCGATCGCGCTGTACGTGCCGGCGGAGAAGACCGGTGACGCCGTCGTCACCACGGTCGCCAGCCCCAAGCTGTCGTGGGTCCACGACATCGACTGGCTCAACATCACCAAGGTCGGCGCGGTCGTCTTCTTCGTCTTCGTGGTCATGTCGATGTCCAACGCGGTCAACCTGACCGACGGCCTCGACGGCCTCGCCACCGGCACCTCGATCCTGGTGATCGGCAGCTACATGGCGATCGCGTTCTGGCAGTACCGGCACTGGTGCGCCGACCCGGAGTACAACGCCAACTACTGCTACGACGTGCGCGACCCCCTGGAGATGGCCCTGATCGCCGGCGCCGCCGTCGGCGCGCTGGTCGGCTTCCTGTGGTGGAACACGTCGCCGGCGCGCATCTTCATGGGCGACACCGGGTCGATGGCGCTGGGCTCGCTCATCGCCGGGCTCGCCGTGGCGACCAAGACCGTGCTGCTGCTGCCGCTGATGGGCCTGCTGTTCTTCATCATCGTGGTGACGTGGATCATGCAGATCGGCTCGTACCGCACGACCGGCAAGCGCATCTTCCGGATGGTGCCCCTGCAGCACCACTTCGAGCTGGCCGGCTGGAGCGAGGTCAACATCGTGGTCCGCTTCTGGATCATCGCCGGGCTGGGCATGGCCGCGTCGCTGGGCCTGTTCGCCGCCGACTTCCTGCGGGTGATGAGCGGCTCCGGCTGACCGCCGGCGGCGCCGACACGCCGGGATCCCGTGGTCGTCCGGCCGCGCGGGTCCCGGCTGCATGATGGTCCCCATGCGGGTCGATGGGGAGCAGGACACGGCGGCGGCACCGGCACCGGCGTCCGCGCCGGCACCGCCGGGCAGCGGGATCCTCGGCTGGTTCGACGCCCTGCGGGGCCTGCTCGACCGCCCCCTCGCCTCCTACTACCTGCTGCTGTCCAGCGTCGGGCTGCTCGTCTTCATCGGCCTGGTCATGGTCTTCTCCGTGACCGGCGTCGACAACTTCGCGAACACCGGCAGCCCGTTCGGCTCGGTGTTCAAGCAGACCGTCTTCGCCGTCGTCGGCCTCATCGCGTTCTGGGTCTGCCAGCGGCTGCCGGTGCGCACGTTCCGCGCCGTCGCCGCGCCGCTGCTCATCGCCGCGTTCGTGCTCATGAGCTTCGTCGACCTCATGGGCTGGCTCGCGTCCAGCCGCACCCCGCCCGGGGAGAAGGTCGTGCCGATCCACCTCGGCCCCATCTGGGCCGAGGACCTGTGGCTGCACCTCGGCGGGGTCCAGGTGCAGCCGGCGGAGCTGGCCAAGGTCGCCCTCGTCGTCTGGGGCGCCGACCTGCTGGTGCGCAAGGGCCGCACGATCCTGTCGTGGCGTGAGCTGTTCATGCCGCTGCTGCCCGTCACCGTCGCGCTGCTGTTGCTCGTCGGGTACAACGACCTCGGCTCCATGATCTGCCTGGTGGTGCTGTTCACCGGGCTGCTGTGGGCGGCCGGGGCCCGGCTGCCGGTCTTCGCCTGGCTCGGTGGCCTCGTGCTGGCCGGCGTGCTGGCCCTCATCCTCCTGCCGGCCGAGAAGGACTACCGGCTCGCCCGCATCAAGGTCTTCTTCGACCCCTCCATCGACGCCGACGCGACCGCCGGGCGGTACCAGTACCTGCGGGGGCTCTGGGCGATCGGCAACGGCGGCTGGTTCGGCGTCGGGCTCGGCGAGAGCCAGCTGAAGTGGGGCCGGCTGCCCAACGCGCACAACGACTTCATCTTCGCCATCGTCGCCGAGGAGCTCGGCGTCGTCGGCTGCCTGGTCGTGCTCGTGCTGTTCGGCATGCTCACCTACACCGGCCTGCGCATCGCCCGCCGGGTCGAGGACCCGTTCCGCCGGCTCGCCGCCGCCGCGATCACCATCTGGTTCGTCGGGCAGGCGATCATCAACATCGGCGGCGTCGTCGGTCTCATGCCGATCACCGGCCTGCCGCTGCCGTTCATCTCCGACGGCGGCAGCGCCCTGGTCGTGGCCCTCGGCGCGGCCGGGATGCTCAGCTCCGCGGCCCGCGCCGAGCCCGACTGCGCCAGAGCCATGCATGCCCGTCCGCCGCGAAAGTGGGTGCGACTACTCTGGGCGCCGTTGCCGCCGCTGCCGCGCGCACGCTCGGAGAGCGACGGTGACGTCCCCTCGACACGCGCGACGGGTCGTCCCCTGGTGCCGCACGGCAGCAGCCCCGGGCGGACCCGCGGAAGGAGCTCCTGATGGCAGCGCTGCGTTCCGTGGTGCTGGCCGGCGGAGGCACCGGCGGGCACATCTACCCGCTGCTCGCCTTCGCCGACTGCCTCCGCCGGCACGATCCCGGCCTGCGGATCACCTGTATCGGTTCGGAGCGCGGGATGGAGGGTGAGATCATCCCGCAGCGCGGGTATGACCTGCGCCACGTCCCCGCCTTCCAGCTGCCGCGCTCGGTGAACATGAACCTGGTCCGCACCCCCGACCGGATGTACAAGGCGGCGAAGGCGACCCGCGAGATCCTCGACGAGGTCGAGGCCGACGCGGTCGTCGGGTTCGGTGGGTATGTCTCGGTCCCCGCCTACATCGCCGCCTGGCGGCGCAAGACGCCGACGGTCATCCACGAGGTGAACGTGCCGGTGGGCGTGGCCAACAAGATGGGCATGCGCTTCACCAAGCACATCGTGCTCGGCTTCCCGCACCAGGCGCAGCAGATCCCGGCGGTGGCGCACGCCGAGGTGGTCGGGGTGCCGCTGCGGCAGAGCATCGCCACCCTGGACCGGGCGGCGCTGCGGGCCACGGCCCGGGCGCACTTCGGCCTCGACCCGCACCTGCCGACCCTGTTCGTGTTCGGCGCGTCCGCCGGGGCCCGCTCGATCAACCTGGCGGTGTCCGGCGCGGCGAAGCAGATCACCGCCGCCGGCGTGCAGGTGCTGCACATCATCGGCGCCCGCAACGACGACGTCGAGGTGCCCAGCGGGCTGCCCGCGCCGTACGTGAAGGTCAAGTTCCTGTCGGAGATGGAGCTCGGCTACGCCGCCGGCGACCTGGCACTGTGCCGGGGCGGCGCGATGACCTGCGCCGAGACGGCCGCGGTCGGCATGCCGGCGATCTACGTGCCGCTGCCGTGGGGCAACGGCGAGCAGCGCCGCAACGCGCTGCCGGTCGTCGAGGCCGGCGGCGGCCTGATCGTGGAGGACGGCGACCTGTCCCCGCAGTGGGTCACCGACACGGTGGTGCCGCTGGTCCGCGACGGGGCGCGCCTGGCGGCCATGAGCCACGCCGCCGCCGGCTACGGCCGCCGCGACGGCGACGAGGCCCTGCGCCGGTACCTGCTGAAGGTGGTTGGGGCATGACTGAGGCACTGACCGCCGAGGACCTCGGCCGGGTGCACCTGGTCGGGGTCGGCGGTGTCGGCATGAGCGGGCTCGCCCGGCTCCTGCTCACCCGCGGCATCCCCACCTCCGGCAGCGAGCTGCGCGAGTGGCCGCAGCTGGCGGCGCTCAAGGCGCTCGGCGGCACGATCTTCCGCGAGCACCAGCCGGCGAACCTCGACGGGGTCGACACGGTCGTCTACTCGACCGCGATCCCCAAGGACCACATCGAGCTGGTCACCGCCCGGGAGCGCGGGCTGCGGCTCATGCACCGCTCAGAGGCCCTCGCGGCCACCATGGTCGGGCGGCGCAGCGTGGCGGTCGCCGGCACGCACGGCAAGACCACCACCACGTCGATGATCACGCTGATGCTGCAGCACGCCGGGCTCGACCCGTCGTTCGTCATCGGCGGCGAGATCTCCGAGGTCGGCTCCAACGCCCACCACGGCAGCGGCGAGCTGTTCGTGGCCGAGGCCGACGAGAGCGACCGGTCGTTCCTGCTGTACAACCCGCACGTCGCGGTCGTCACCAACATCGACGCCGACCACCTCAACACCTACGGCGACCTGCAGGGCCTCGAGGACGCGTTCGTCGAGTTCTGCGCCCGGGTCGAGCCCGGCGGGTTCGTGGTGACCTGCGCCGACGACCCCGGCGCGCAGCGCATGACGGTGCGGGTCCGCGCCGCCGGCGGCGACGTCCTCACCTACGGCACCGCCCCCGACGCCGACCTGCGCCTGACCGAGGTGCGTTCCTCCGCGCAGGGCGTGCGCTACGTGGCGCACCACGACGGGGTGCCGCTCGGCGAGGTGTACCTGCCGGTGCCCGGCGCGCACCTGGGGCTGAACTCCGCCGGGGCGCTGCTCACCGCGCTGCGGCTGGGCATCCCCGCGGAGTCGGCGATCGAGGCGCTGTCGACGTTCCCCGGGGTGCGGCGGCGCTTCGAGTTCAAGGGCACCGAGGCCGGGGTGCGCATCTACGACGAGTACGCCTACCACCCGGTGCCGATCGCCGCGGCCATGCACACGCTGCGCGAGGTCGCCGCGGGCGGCCGGCTCGTCGTGGTGTTCCAGCCGTACCGGATGTACCGCACCCGCGACTTCCAGGCCGAGATCGCCGCCGCGCTGTCCCTGGCCGACGAGGCGATCGTCATGGAGGTCTTCGGCCCGGGCGAGGTCCGGGAGCCGGGGGAGGGCGGGGTCGCGCTGACCGCCGCCGTCGACCTGCCCGAGGAGCGCAAGGTGTTCGTGCCGTCGTGGGAGGACGTGCCCGGCGAGGTCGTCGCCCGCGTCCGCGAGGGTGACGTCGTGGTCACCATGGGCGCGCCGCCGATCTCCCTGATGGGCGACGAGCTGCTCGCCGCGTTGAAGGACGCCGGCGGCGGCTATGTCGGCAGGCACAACCGGCCCGACGGGGACTGAGCGCCCTTGACGTCCACGCGCGGCTGGCGGCTCGTCCTCGCACCTCGCACCGCGCCCGCCGGCTCCTCCCAGCGGCGGTTCGCCAGGCGGGCCCGGCAGCACCGGCTGCGCGTGCTGCTGTCGTGGCTGGTCGGGCTCGGCGTCGTCGCGCTGCTCGGCGGGGTCGTCGCGGTCGTGTACGCCACGCCGGCGCTCGGGGTCCACGGGATCCGGGTGACCGGCGTGGTGGCGCTCACCGCGCAGGAGGTCCGCGACGCGGCCGGGGTCGCCCGCGGCACGCCGCTGGCCCGGCTGGACCTCGGTGTCGTGGAGCGCCGGGTCCGGCAGCTCAAGCCGGTGCGGACCGTCACCGCGTCGAAGGACTACCCGCGCACGCTGGTGCTCGCGGTGCGGGAGCGGACCGCGGTCGCGGTGGTGCCGCGGGCGCTCGGCTTCGTCCTGCTCGACACGGACGGGGTGGCGTACCTGCCGGTCGGCTCGGCGCCGCCGGGGCTGCCGGTGCTGCGCCTGGCCGCGCCCGGCCCCGGCGACCCGGCGACGGAGGCGGCGCTGACCGTCCTGGCGGCGCTGCCGCCGTGGCTGCGCGACCCGCTGGTGGCGCTGGCCGCCGAGGCGCCGACCCGGATCCGGCTGGAGCTCACCGAACGCCGCACCGTCGTGTGGGGTGACGCGACGGAGAACGAGGCGAAGATCAGGGTGCTGCAGTTCACGAAGATCGCGCCGGACAAGACGCTCGATGTGAGCGCGCCCGGGGTGGTGCTGGAGCGGTGAGCCGGGTCGACGTGGCCGGCACCGGCGACGAGCGGGCGCTGCTCACCGGCTGGCTCGACTGGCACCGTGAGACCGTGCACGTCAAGTGCGCGGGCCTCGCCGAGCGGGACGCCTGGCGCACCCCGCTGTCGGGGCGGTCGCTGACCAGCGCGGCGGGTGTGGTGTCGCATCTCACGGCGGTCGAGTCGTACTGGTTCGAGCGGGTCGTCGCCGGGCTCGACGTGCCGGTCGGCTGGACCGCCGACGACCCGGACCTGGACTGGCGCCGCGCGCCGGGGGCGACCCTGGCCGGGCACCTGGCGGGGTACCGCCGCCAGTGCGAGGTCTCCCGGTCGGTGCTGGCCGGCGCGGACCTCGACGCGACCTGCCCGGGCAGCCGGCCCGGCACGCCCGTGTCGGTCCGCTGGGTGGTGCTGCACATGATCGAGGAGACCGCCCGTCACAACGGACACCTCGACGCCGTTAGGGAATTGGTCGACGGCATCGTCGGGGAATAGCCGACACGCCGGGCGGCGGTCCTTGGATCGCGACAGTCGGGCCCTTACCTTGCGATAAGGCATTAGTTGACATAACTATAAGCCTCTAGTAAAGGGTGAGGGTTTGCGGGACCCACATCCAGTGCGTCTGCATGGCGGACGCCGCCCGTCGCGGGGTCGGGTTTCCAGCACGACGGCTCCGGGAAGGATCGGCGCTCGCCAACCTCGAAAGGAAAGGCAGTCCGATGACACATCCGCACAACTATCTCGCGGTCATCAAGGTCGTCGGCATCGGCGGCGGCGGGGTCAACGCCGTCAATCGCATGATCGAGGTTGGCCTCAAAGGCGTCGAGTTCATCGCGATCAACACCGACGCCCAGGCCCTGCTGATGAGCGACGCCGACGTCAAGCTCGACGTCGGCCGGGAGCTGACCCGGGGCCTCGGCGCCGGCGCCAACCCCGATGTGGGCAAGAACGCCGCCGAGGACCACCGCGACGAGATCGAAGAGGTGCTCAAGGGCGCCGACATGGTCTTCGTCACCTGCGGCGAGGGCGGCGGCACGGGCACCGGCGGCGCGCCGGTGGTGGCGAACATCGCGCGGAAGCTCGGCGCGCTGACGATCGGCGTGGTCACCCGGCCCTTCTCCTTCGAGGGCAAGCGCCGGCAGGTCCAGGCCGAGGCCGGGATCGAGGAGCTGCGCAACCAGTGCGACACGCTCATCGTCATCCCCAACGACCGGCTCCTGGCGCTCGGTGACCGGGGCATCTCGATGATGGACGCCTTCCGGCAGGCCGACCAGGTGCTGCTGTCCGGTGTCCAGGGCATCACCGACCTGATCACCACGCCGGGCCTGATCAACCTCGACTTCGCCGACGTCAAGAGCGTCATGAGCGGCGCCGGGAGCGCCCTCATGGGCATCGGCAGCGCGCGTGGCGACAACCGTGCCGTGGAGGCGGCCGAGTCGGCGATCTCCAGCCCGCTGCTGGAGCAGAGCATGGACGGCGCGCGGGGCGTGCTGCTGTCCATCGCCGGCGGCTCCGACCTGGGCCTGTTCGAGATCAACGACGCGGCGCAGCTGGTCACCGACGCGGCGCACCCCGACGCCAACATCATCTTCGGCGCGGTCATCGACGACGCGCTCGGCGACGAGGTGCGCGTCACGGTGATCGCGGCCGGCTTCGACGGCGGCGCGCCGGCGTACCGGCCGGTGGAGGCCCGCCCGCCGCGCTCGCACCACCAGCCGAAGGAGCCGGCGCCGGTCGAGCGCCAGGCACCGCCGCCGCCCCGGCGCGTGCTGTTCGACGACGTCGACGTGCCGGACTTCCTCAAGAACGGCGCCTGAAAGAATCGGGTGGGTCCCTCGGGACCCACCCGGTTTCGTTTCGGCGTTGGAGGGTCATATGGGTGATGCACGGACCGAGGAGATCGGGCGCAACCTGGCCGCGGTCCGCGAACGCATCGCCGCGGCCTGCAAGGCGGCCGGGCGGGAGCCTGAGGAGGTCACGCTGGTCGCGGTCACCAAGACCTACCCCGCGCAGGACGTGGCCCGGCTGGCCGCCCTCGGCGTGCTCGACGTCGGGGAGAACCGGGACCAGGAGGCGGCACCGAAGGCCGCCGCCGGTCCGCCCGGCCTGCGCTGGCACTTCATCGGCCAACTGCAGCGCAACAAGGCCCGCTCGGTGGCGTCGTACGCGTCGGTCGTGCACTCCGTGGACAGCCTGCGCCTGGTGGACGCGCTCACCGACGCCGCGGTGCGGGCGGAGCGCGACACGCCGCTGGACGTCCTCGTCCAGGTGAGCCTCGACGACGACGCGCACCGTGGCGGCGCGGTCACCGGCGCGGTCGAACAGGTGGCCGAATCGGTCGCGGCGAGCCCGGCACTGCGCCTCAAAGGCGTGATGGCGGTCGCCCCGCTGGACTGGGAACCGGACGCCGCATTCGGTCGCCTCGCCGACGTATCCGCGCGGTTGCGGGTCGCCTTTCCCGGCGCGGACTGGATTTCCGCGGGCATGAGCGAGGACCTGGAATCAGCGATTTCGCACGGCTCGACACATGTCCGTGTCGGTAGCGCATTGCTCGGAAATCGACCCCCGCTGGGGTAGCCTGGCCGCGGGAACGGAAAAACTACACGGGTGTGGTTCTGCGCCGGCGGGGCGGTGTCGCACCAGGTGATCGGTGGCACCGACAACGGGGGGAAGTGCCGCATGGCGGTGGACGGAGGAGCGCGGATGGGTGCTCTGCGCAGGGCGGGCGTATGGCTCGGGCTCGTCGAGGACGAGGACGAGCGCGGTTACGACGACCGTCACTACCGGGGTTACGGTGACGACTTCGCCGACGACGAGGACGACGTCGACGAGGTGCCGGCGCCGCGCGCCCGCACGACGTCCGACCGACTCTCCGCCTCGGACCGGCTCTCCGAGCGGCTCTCGGCCTCCGACCGGCTGTCGGACCGGCTGGCGGGCTCCGAGCGGCTGGCCGACCGGCTCGCCACGTCCGAGCGGCTGACCGCCTCGGAGCGCCTCGCGGCGTCGGAGCGGCTGACCGCGTCCGAGCGGCTCTCGGCCGCCGAGCGCGACGCGGCCGCGAGCCGCAGCACCGTGCGGTCGATCACCCGACCCACGACCGTCAGCTACCCGACACGGGACAACCTGGCACTCGCGCCCCAGACGTCGACGAGGGAGCGGCCGGTGGTGGAGGAAGAAGCGGACGACCGTCGCTACGCGATCACGACGCTGCACCCGACGACGTACAACGAGGCCCGCACCATCGGTGAGCACTTCCGTGACGGCCACCCGGTGATCATGAACCTGACCGAAATGGACGAGGCGGACGCCAAGCGTTTGGTCGACTTCGCGGCAGGGCTCGTTTTCGGCCTGCGTGGTAACTTCGAGCGGGTGACCAACCGAGTCTTCCTGCTCTCTCCGGCAAATGTCCAGGTCACCGCAGAGGACAAAGCTAAGATCGCCGAGGGCGGGTTCTTCAACCAGAGCTGATGCGAGGACTCAACGGCCGTGGTGTCCATCACCCTGCAGATCGTGTATCTGCTGCTCTACCTGTTCCTGGTGGTGCTCCTCGCGCGCTTTGTCATGGGCTACGTGATGCAGTTCAGCCGCCGCTGGCAACCGGGCCGGGGTGCCGCGGCCGCCCTCGAAGTGGTGTGGAGCGTCACCGATCCGCCGCTCAAAGCGTTGAGGCGGGTGATCCGTCCGCTGCGTATTGGTACCGTGGCCGTGGACCTGTCTTCGCTTGTGCTGCTGGTTATCCTGTTCGTGCTGATGAACGTCGTGGTAAGGCAACTGATCGGGGTGTTCTCGTGACCCGCCCCGCTCGGCGGCCACGCGGCCGCAACTGACCCGAGGAGTTTCGATGCCGCTGACCCCGGCCGACGTCCACAACGTCGCCTTCAAGAAGCCCCCCATCGGTAAACGGGGGTATGACGAGGAGGAGGTCGACGCCTTCCTCGACGAGGTCGAGCGCGAGCTCGCCCGGCTGATTGAGGAGAACAACGAGCTGCGCGCGCAGCTCGAACGCGGTGGCGGCGGCCGCGCCCCCGCCGGCCCCGGCGGCGGTGACCCGCGCCTGGCGGCGGAGCTCGCCGACCTGAAGACGCAGTTCGAGCGCGTCCAGCGGGAGAAGCAGTCCGCCGAGCAGGCCGCCCGCGGCATGCAGCAGGAGCTCGACCAGATCCGCTCGCAGGGCGGACCGGCCGGCGGCGACGGCGAGCAGCAGGCGCTCCGCGTGCTGATGATGGCCCAGCGCACCGCCGACGACCACGTGTCCGACGCCCGCCGCGAGGCCGACAAGCTGCTGTCCGACGCGCGCACCAAGGCCGAGGAGGTCACCCGCGACGCGCGGGCGAAGGCCGACGCGCTCGAGCGCGACGCCCGCCAGCGCCACCAGGAGGCCATGGGCGGCCTGGACGCCAAGCGCACCGCGCTGCAGAAGCACATCGAGGAGCTCAAGCAGTTCGAGCGGGAGTACCGGACCCGCCTGAAGGCCTACCTGGAGAGCCAGCTGCGCGACCTCACCGGCCGCGAGCAGAGCCTCGAGGCCGAGATGGCCGCCCGCAACGAGGGCGCGACCCGCGCCGCCGGCGGCGGTGCCGGCCTCGCCACGGCGGGCCTCGCCGGTGGCTACGAGGGCGCCGGGCGCTGACCCCGCCCGCCAGGTGACCAGCACAGAGCACTGATCCGACACGCCGGTCAATGCGACACGCGGCGCCCCAGCCGAAAATCGGCTGGGGCGCCGGTCGCTATCCGGGGTCTCGTTCGTTGTACGGGCGAGAGACACTCGCCCGGGTATGTGTGCAGCATGTGCCGGGTTCAGCTTGCGGAGGGGTAGGCCGTGATCGTCGGAAGTCTGCTGCTGATCGTCGTGGCCGTGGGCCTGCTCGTGGTGGGCCTGCTGCAAGGCGCTGACGCGCTGCTGGTGGCGTCGATCGGCGCGAGCCTCCTCGCGGCGGTCGCGCTCATCGTCGGCGGCCGGCAGGCCGCCGCGGCCCGCTCGTCGCGCACCGCCCGCACCGGCCGGCAGGTGCCCTCCGACGAGCGCTACGACCCGTTCGAGTCGCGGCTGGACGCCGACACGGCGCGGGAGGCGCGCCAGCCCGTCGGTGCCGGCGCCCGCACCGGCGGCACCACCTACGGCCGCGGTGCCGGCGGCGCGACCCGCGTCGGCGGCAGCGGGAGAACCGACACCAACCTGCCCCCGGCCGACGAGACCGCGGTCACGGCGCCGGTGCGCGACGAGCCCCGCGACGAGCGGGCCGTGCCGCAGCAGCCGGACGTGCCGTTCGAGGAGTACCCGGCGGCCGCCGCCGGCGACTGGTCCGTCGATGGTGAGGAGTACGGCCAGGACGTCGACCGCGGCCAGAACCACGGCCAGGACCGCGGCCAGGGCCCGGGGCAGGAGTACGGGCAGGAGTACGGCGACGAGTACGACGACGAGGACCCGGAGGACGAGCCGCCGGTCCAGGCGTCGTCCGCCGCCGACATCGCCCGCGTCTCGACGATGACCGACGAGGTGCTCGTCATCGACGGCCGCCCCCGCTACCACGTGCGCGGCTGCGTGCACCTGCTCGGCCGGGAGAGCGAGCCGCTGCCGGTCGGCGAGGCGGTCGAGCTCGGCTTCACGCCGTGCAGCGGCTGCGAGCCCAACGACGTGATCCTGGCCGGTCGCGCCTGATGCCCACCGGTCCGGGCGATCGTCCACGATCGGGTGAACCTTCACAATGAGGTATGCCCACCATCGCGATCCGCGTGAGGCCCGGTGCCTCGCGCACCGCGGTCGGCGGTAGCCACCCCGGCCCGTACGGCCCCGCGCTGGTCGTCGCCGTCGGGGCCCGGCCGGTCGACGGCCAGGCCACCGAGGCCGCGCTGAAGGCCCTCGCCGAGGCGCTGCGGGTGCGGCCCTCGGCGCTGCGCCTCAAGGCCGGCGCGGCCAGCCGGGACAAGCTCGTCGAGCTGCCCGACGGCCACGCCGACCGCGTCGCCGCGCTGATGGATCCGGACCCCGCGAAACGCGGCGCGCATTGAGCCACGAGCTCAACCTGGCGCTGCTGATCGGTGCGGCGGTGCTGCTGGTCTGCGTCGGCGCGGTGCGCCTGTCCGTGCGCCTCGGCCTGCCCAGCCTCCTGGTGTACCTGCTGCTCGGGGTCGTGCTGGGCGAGTCCGGATTCGGCATCAACTTCGAGAACGCGGAGCTGACCCGGACCCTCGGCATCTGCGCCCTCGTGGTGATCATCGCCGAGGGCGGGCTGACCGCCCGCTGGTCGACGCTGCGCCCGGTGCTGGGTCCGGCGGTGGTGCTGTCGACGGCCGGTGTCGCGGTCAGCGTCGCCGTCGTCGGCGTGATCACGCACTACGCGCTGGGCGTCGGCTGGCAGCAGGCGCTGCTGTACGGGGCGGTGCTGTCCTCGACCGACGCCGCCGCGGTGTTCTCCACCCTGCGCCGGATGCCGGTGCGGCCGCGGCTCGCCGCGATCCTGGAGGCGGAGTCCGGCATCAACGACGCCCCCGTGGTGATCCTGGTGGTGCTGCTGTCGCTGCCGGCGGGGATCACCGCGCCGTGGTGGCACGAACTGGGCCTGGTCGTCTACGAGCTGATCGCCGGCGGCGCGATCGGCCTCGTCGTCGGGCTCGGCGGTGCCTGGGCGCTGCGCCGGGCCGCGTTGCCGTCCGCCGGCCTGTACCCCCTCGCGGCCGTCGGGCTCACCGTGCTCGCCTACGCGGTCGGCTCGGTCGCGCACGCGTCGGGCTTCCTCGCCGTGTACGTCACCGGCGTCGTGCTCGGCAACGCGCGCCTGCCGCACCGGCGGGCCATGCTCGGTTTCGCCGACGGGCTGGCGTGGCTCGCGCAGATCGGGCTGTTCGTGCTGCTCGGCCTGCTCGCCTCGCCCAGCCAGCTCGGCGCGGCGGTGGTGCCGGCCCTGGTCGTCGGGCTGGTCCTGATCCTGCTCGCCCGGCCGCTGTCGGTGCTGGCCAGCGTCACCCCGTTCCGGTACGGCTGGCGCGACCAGGCGTTCCTGTCCTGGGCGGGGCTGCGCGGCGCGGTGCCGGTCGTGCTGGCCACCATCCCGCTGTCGGCCGGCCTGCCGGGCGCCCAGACGGTGTTCAACGTCGTGTTCGTGCTGGTCGTGGTGTTCACCGCGGTGCAAGGGGTGACCCTGCCACCGGTCGCGAAGCGCCTCGGCGTGGCGGCGCCCGGCGAGACCACCGACCTGCAGGTCGAGTCGGCGCCGCTGGAGCGGATGGGCGCCGACCTGCTGCAACTGGAGGTACCACCCGGCTCGAAGCTCAACGGCGTGCACGTGGACGAGCTACGATTGCCTGTCGGCGCGGTCGTGACGCTGGTCCTGCGCGACGGCGGCGCGTTCGTGCCGGAGCCGCAGACCCGCCTCAAGACCCGCGACAGCCTGCTGATCGTGGCCACGGAGCAGGTGCGTGACTCGGCCGAGCGCAGGCTGCGCGCGGTGAGCAGGCGCGGAAGACTCGCCCGCTGGTTTGCCGAAGATGGCGAGGATCGGCGCCAATAACTGATCCAATTGGTCGGAATGCGTGTGGCATGTTTGTCGGACGCGTGTACATTCCGTATTCTTGCCAGCCACTGGAGTGCGCGACGGCGCGTCGCGCGCCCATTTTGCATCTGGGGGAGCCATGGCCGAGCGAGCGGGTGGCGTGCCGAACGGCAGGTCCGCGAGCACCGCCGGGCAGCACGACGCCGCTGATGTGACGCAAGCGACCACTGTGACAACAGCACAGAAACGCGGCACACGGCAAGCGGCGGCTCGGGGGAGCACCAGCACCACGTCGGCGCGAAGCAAGCGCGGCAACACTGGGGGGCTTGCGGACGACGCGAGCGGCTCAGGCATCACATCCAACACGTCGCCGATCGCCGCCCGTGCGGCCAAGGGAGCCACGATGGCCAAGACCGCCGAAACGAAGACCACCGCGGCGAAGGCCGCCCGGGGCACGCGCACCGCGGCCGAGACGGAGAAGATCCGGGTCGCGCTGATCGAGCGGCGCGACGAGCTCAAGGCCGAGCACGACCAGACCCTCGCGGAGATCGCCGAGCTGCAGCAGCACCGGCTCACCGACTCCGCCGGTGACGACCAGGCCGACACCGGCACCAAGACGTTCGAGCGCGAGCAGGAGATCACCCTCGCCAACAACATCCTGGAGCGGGTCAACCAGGTCGAGCGCGCACTTGAGCGGCTCGACGAGGGCGGCTACGGCTGGTGTGAGAAGTGCGGCAACGCGATCCCGGTCGAGCGGCTGGCCGCGTTCCCGTCGGCTACGCTCTGCGTCACCTGCAAGCAGTTGGAGGAGCGGCGCTGACCACCCAGGACGACATCACCACGATCACCCCTCGCGGCAGCAGGCGCAGAGCCTGGGGGCTCTTCGGCATCGTCGCGGTCGTGGTGATCGGCATCGACCTCGCGGTGAAGGAGTGGACCACCTCCGTCATCGCGCACCGCGAGCCGTTGAAAGTGCTCGGCGGCCTGATCTACGTGATCTACACGAGGAACAGCGGCGCCGCGTTCAGCATGTTCAGTGACCTGACGTGGATCTTCCCGATCATCGCCACGGCGGTGATCGGGTGGCTGCTCGTCATGGTCCGCACGACGTCGTCGGTGCCGTGGGCGGTCGCCCTGGGCCTCATCTTCGGCGGCGCCGCGGGCAACCTCGGCGACCGGATCTTCCGGGCGCCGAAGCCGTTCCACGGTCACGTCGTGGACATGTTCAGCTTCCTCGACGACCACGCCGGGCACTTCCCGGTGTTCAACATCGCCGACTCGGCGCTCACCGTCGGCGTGGCGCTGGCGATCCTGCTCGAGTTCACCGGCCGGCGCCGCGACGGCCTGCGCGCCCCGAAGGGCGAGTTCGCCCGCTCCGAACCGCTCGGGAACCTGCTGCCGGACCCCACCAAGGACCGGGGCGGACGCGATGCGTGAGACCCGGTCGCTGCCGGTGCCCGACGGCCTGGACGGCACCCGCCTGGACCAGGCCCTGACCCGGCTGTTCGGCTTCAGCCGGACCGTCGCCGCGGCGCTGGTCGAGGCCGGTGACGTCGCCGTCGACGGGCAGGTGCGCCCGAAGTCGGACAAGGTCGCCGCCGGGGCCTGGCTGGAGGTCACGCTGCCCGCGCCGCCGTCCGCGGTCGCCGTCGAGGCGGTCCCGGTCGACGGGCTGCGCGTCGTGTACAGCGACGACGACATCGTCGTGGTCGACAAGCCGGTCGGCGTGGCCGCGCACCCCAGCCCCGGCTGGACGGGGCCGACCGTCATCGGCGGTCTCGCCGCGATGGGGCTCACGATCGCGACCAGCGGCGCCGCTGAGCGGCAGGGGGTCGTGCACCGGCTCGACGTCGGCACCACCGGTCTCATGGTGGTCGCGAAGAGCGAGGCGGCCTACAGCACCCTCAAGCGGGCGTTCAAGGAGCGCGAGGTCGAGAAGCGCTACCACGCGGTCGTCCAGGGCCACCCGGACCCGCTGCGCGGCACGATCGACGCCCCGATCGACCGGCACCCCGGGCACGACTACAAGTTCGCGGTCGTCTCCGGCGGCCGGCCCAGCGTCACCCACTACGACACGATCGAGGCGTTTCCGGCGGCGAGCCTGCTCGACGTGAAGCTGGAGACCGGCCGCACCCATCAGATCCGGGTGCACTTCTCGGCGCTGCGGCACCCGTGCGTCGGCGACGTCACGTACGGCGCCGACCCGACGCTGTCGGCCCGGCTGCGGCTCAGCAGGCAGTGGCTGCACGCCCGGGAGCTGGGCTTCCTCCACCCGCGCAGTGGCGAGTACGTGTCGTTCATCAGCGACTACCCGCCGGATCTCGCCGCCGCCCTGGAGATTCTCGCGGCCTGACCCCGGCACCGCCGTGCAAGTTGCCTGTGCGACGCTCGAACTGCGATGAACCTTCTTCAACGGCTCGACCAGCGGCTGCTGCCCGCCGCCGGTGACGTCCTCGCCCGGCTCTTCCGGGGTGCGGTGCGGCTGCGCGCCTTCACCACCGCGGTCGCCGTGGTCGCGGTGACGGCGACCCTGCTGGTCGTGCACGGCGCGCAGGAGCACCAGCGCAGCGACCCGTCGCTCGGTGACGTGCTGCGCGTCGGCGTCGACGAGGGCGGCTCCATTCCCGTGTACGTGCGGCGCGCCGCCGACGAGCTGGCCGCCCTGCAGGGCGAGCAGTCCGTGTACGCGTTGGTCTCGTTCACGGCGTACCTGGGCCCCGACCGGTTGCCGCCGGTCCTCGCCGGGGTGGCGCTGTCCAGCGTGTTCGCCCGGGTGCCGCTGCCGGGCACGCAGACGGAGCTGGTCCGCCTCGGCGCCTACGAGGTGCCCGCGGACGTGGTCGCCGCGATGGACGCGACCGCCGCGCGCAAGGCGGAGGAGGCGGTGCACTACCGGCAGCTGCTCGACAAGGCCGCCAACCAGCCCGGCGACGTGCGCGCCGTGTACCTCGACGGGGCGATCATCGCGGACAAGGAGGCCACCGCGTACCGGGCGCACTGCTCGTGCGTCTACGCCGCGGTGATCTACGCCGCGCCGGCCGGCCTGCGGGCCGTCGCCGCCCGCCCGGAGACCCGGGCCGTCGATCCGATCACCGACCTGCGCCGCCTCGACAGGACGGTGTTCCTGCCGCCGCTGCCGGAGCAGACACAGGTCGCGGGCCCGATCGCGTCCTCCACACCGTCGTGAGGCGATATCCCTTCGGCCTGTCGGGCAGTTGATGCAGGGGATGGGCGCGCAGGTGTGGTCCGAATAGTGTTCGGTCCGTAGCCTGGGGTACGGGTGGAACGCTGCGGTGTGAGGGAGGGCCAGCGTGGCTGAGCGGGCCGATGCCAGTTGGGACAGGTCCTCGGAGCCGCCCGCCCGTTGGCGCTCGCTGCTGGACCGGGCGCTGCTCGGCCGGTCAAGCCCGAGTGATCTGGATTACGACGGAAGGTTCCAGCGCCCCAGCGCCCCATATCCGCCCGCGCGGCCCTACGATGACGAGCCAATGCATCCCAACGGCGCCCGCCCGCTCACCGACGCCCCACCACAGCGTCGGGCGGATCTCTATGACTCCCGTCGAGGCCCTCAGGTGGAGTACCAGACCCGCCCGGTGGACCCGACCGAGCAGATGGTGCAAATTCTGCGCCAGGAGATCCCTTCGCCGAAGGTCCTCGCCTTCGCCAACCCGAAGGGCGGGGTGCACAAGACGACCGCGACCGTGCTGACCGCCGCCACCATCGGCAGCGTCCGCGGCAAGGGCGTGATCGCCTGGGACGACAACGAGCTGCGCGGCACCCTCGGCCTGCGCGCCGGCAGCGCCCGGCACGCCCGGACCATCCGGCACCTCATCGCCGACCTCGTCCGGGTCGAGAACGCCTCCGGCTACGACCTGTACGACCAGCTCGACGACTACCTGCGGCACGCCTCCGACGGCTCCTACGACGTGCTCGCCGGCGAGGAGAACCCGCGCTTCGCGCAGCGGCTCGACCCGTACACGGTGAAGCGCGTCCTGGAGCTGCTGCGCCGCACCCACGACGTGATCTGCGTCGACACCGGCAACAACGTGGAGAGCCCCAACTGGCAGACCGTCCTGCAGTCCGCGGACCAGCTGGTCGTCACCAGCGTGCCGCGGGAGGACGCGGCGTTCACCGCCGACTGGATGCTCGACCTGCTCGACGAGGCCGGCATGGACGAGCTGGTCGCCAACGCGGTCACGCTGCTGTCCTGCCCGACGCCGAACCCGACGCCGCTCATCGACGACCTGGCCGGGCACTTCCGCACCCGGACCAGGGCCGTCGTCGTCGTGCCCTACGACCCGGCGCTGGAGAGCGGCTCCAACATCGAGTACGCGATGCTGGCGCCGGCGACGAAGCGCGCCTGGCTGCGGGCGGCGGCCGTGATGATGGACCCCTACGCGCGCTGAAGCTCGCTGACCGCCGCTTCGAACACCGTCTCGTGCAGGTCCACCTGCTGCGCCGTGGTGTCCGGGGACATCAGGGCCATGTTGTGGAACGGGGTGAGCAGGATGCCCCGGTTCGCCAGGTAGACGTGCAGGTAGTCCTCCAGGTCCGGGTCGGCGTTCGCGGCGGACTCGGTGCCGGTGCGCGGGGCCGGGTTCGCGAAGCGGTACTCGACCCGGGCGCCGAGCCGGCTCACCGACCACGGCAGGGCGTGGGCGTCGATGACCCGCTGCACACCGTCGGCGAAGCGGACCGCGAGGGCCTCCATCCGGGCGAACGCCTCGTCGGTCAGCACGTGCTCCAGCGTGGCCCGGGCCGCGGCGACCGACAGCGCGTTGCCGGCCAGGGTGCCGCCGACCCCGCCCATGTCGACCAGATCCAGGTCACGCATCCCGGCGGCCCGCTCGGCGATCTCCCGTGAGATGCCGTACGCGGCGGCCGGGATCCCGCCGCCGATCGCCTTGCCGATGGTGACGACGTCCGGCCGCAGGCCCCACCGTCTCGTGGCGCCGCCCGGCCCGGCGGAGAACGTGTGCGTCTCGTCGTTGACCAGGTACGTGCCGTGCCGCCTGGTCAGCTCCCGCACGCCGTCGAGGTAGCCGGGCTCGGGCAGCACGATGCCGATGTTGGTCAGCGCCGGCTCCATCACCACCGCGGCGACGTCACCGTGCGCCAGCTCCCGGGCCAGCCCCTCCAGGTCGTTGAACTCCGCGACCCGGCTGGTCAGCGTCACGTCGCAGGGGGCGCCGACGTTGCCGTCGCGGCTGCGCGGCCCGTCCCCGCCGGTCACGATCAGCGACTCGTCGACGGAGCCGTGGTAGCAGTAGCTGTTGAACAGGATCTTCGGCCGGCCGGTGACCGCCCGCAGCAGCCGGATCGCCCAGCGGTTGGCGTCGGTCGCGCTCAGCGCGAAGCTCCACTCGCTGACCCCGAACCGCCTGGTCAGCTCCTCGCCGACCCACGCCGCGTCCGGGGTCGGCAGCATCGCGCAGGCGCCGTCGGCGAAGCGTGCCTGCACCGCGGCGGCCACCGGCGCCGGCGCGTGACCGGCCATCGCCGCCGTGTCGCCCAGGCAGAGGTCGACGTACTCGTGGCCGTCGACGTCGGTCAGCGTCGCGCCCCGGGCGGTGGCCAGGTAGAGCGGGAAGCCGGCGGCGTTCTTGTTCATCCACGTCATCGGTACCCGGCCGAACAGGTGCCCGGCGCGGGCGTACTCGGCGGCGGAGCGGGGGTTGCGGTCGGCGAAGGCGGCACGCTCGCGGCGCAGCAGCGCGCCCAGACGGTCACGGTCGATCATGCCGTGGAGTCTCGCAAAGTGTCGTACCCCGGGGATAGGTTCTGCGACGTGGGGGAGTCGTTCGCACATCTGCACGTGCACACCGAGTATTCGATGCTGGACGGGGCCGCCAGGCTGGGCTCGCTGTTCGCGTCGGCGGCCGCGCTCGGCCAGCCCGCGCTCGCCATGACCGACCACGGCAACATGTTCGGCGCCTACGACTTCCACCGGCAGGCCGCCGCCGCGGGGGTCAAGCCGATCCTCGGCATCGAGGCCTACCTGACGCCCGGCACCCACCGCGGCGACCGCACCCGGGTCCGCTGGGCGGCCGGCGGCGAGGACGACGTGTCCGGCGGCGGTGCCTACACGCACCTGACGCTGCTCGCCGCCGACGCCTCCGGCCTGCGCAATCTCTTCCGCCTGTCGTCGCGTTCCAGCATCGAGGGCTATTTCTACAAGCCCCGCGCCGACCGGGAGCTGCTGGCCGAGTGCTCGGAGGGGGTCGTCGCCACCACCGGCTGCCCCTCGGGCGAGGTGCAGACGTGGCTGCGCATCGGCGACTTCGAGCGGGCCTGCGCCGCGGCGGCCGAGCTGCGCGACATCTTCGGCCCCGGCAACCTGTATCTGGAGCTGATGGACCACGGCCTGGGCATCGAGACCCGCGTCCGGCGGGACCTGCTGCGGCTCGGCAAGCGGCTCGGGCTGACCCCGGTCGCGACCAACGACCTGCACTACACGCACCCCGGCGACGCCGACGCCCACGAGGTGCTGCTGTGCGTGCAGTCCGCGACGACCCTCGCCGACCCGAAGCGGTTCAAGTTCGACGCCCGCGACTTCTACCTCAAATCGGCTGAGGAGATGCGCGCGCTGTGGGACGCCGAGGTCCCCGGCGCGTGCGACGCCACGCTCGCCATCGCCGAGCGGGTCGGGTCCTACGACGCCGTGTTCGCCCACCGGGACCTGATGCCCCGGTTCCCGGTGCCCGACGGCGAGACCGAGGACTCGTGGCTGCGCACCGAGGTCATGCGGGGTTTGGCCCGGCGGTTCCCGGCCGGGGTGCCGGCGCAGCACGCCCGGCAGGCCGACTACGAGCTGTCCGTGATCAGCAGCATGGGCTATCCGGGCTACTTCCTCGTCGTCGCCGACCTGGTCGCCTACGCCCGCCGGTCCGGGATCCGGGTCGGCCCCGGCCGCGGCTCCGCCGCCGGCGCCCTCATCGCCTACGCCCTCGACATCACCCAGCTCGACCCGTTGCGGCACGGGCTGCTCTTCGAGCGGTTCCTCAACCCCGAGCGGGTCAGCATGCCCGACATCGACATGGACTTCGACGAGCGCCGCCGCGGCGAGGTCATCCGCTATGCCACCGAGCGCTATGGCGAGGACCGGGTCTCGCAGATCATCACGTTCGGCACGATCAAGGCCAAGGCCGCGATCAAGGACTCGGCGCGGGTGCTCGGCCTGCCGTTCTCCGTCGGTGAGCGGATCACCAAGGTGGTGCCGCCGCCGGTGCTGGGCCGCGACATGCCGCTCAGCGGCGCCTTCGACCCCGCCCACCCGCGCTACCCGGAGGCCGCCGAGCTGCGCCGGCTGTATGAGGCCGAGCCCGAGGTCCGCACCGTCGTGGACACCGCCCGGGGCCTCGAAGGCCTCAAACGGCAGTGGGGTGTGCACGCCGCCGGGGTCATCCTGTCCCGCGAGCCGCTGCTGGACGTCCTGCCGATCCAGCGCCGCGAGCAGGACGGCGCGATCATCACCCAGTGGGACATGGGCGCCTGCGAGGACATCGGCCTGCTCAAGATGGACCTGCTCGGCCTGCGCAACCTCACCGTCCTCGACGACGCGCTCGAGGCGATCCGGCAGAACCGGGGCGTCGACCTCGCCGTCGAGGACGTGCCGCTGGACGACCCGGCGACCTATGCGCTGCTGTCGCGCGGCGACACGATCGGCGTCTTCCAGTTCGACGGCGGCCCGGTCCGCGCGCTGCTGCGCTCGATGGCGCCGGACACGTTCGCCGACATCTCCGCCGTCGGCGCGCTCTACCGGCCGGGTCCGATGGGGGCCAACGCGCACAACGAATACGCCGACCGCAAGAACGGCCGGCGTCCCGTCACGCCGATCCACCCCGAGCTGGCCGAGCCCCTCGCGGACATCCTCGGCGACACCTACGGCCTGATCGTCTACCAGGAGCAGGTCATGGCGATCGCGCAGCGCGTCGCCGGCTACTCCCTCGGCGCCGCCGACCTGCTGCGCCGCGCCATGGGCAAGAAGAAGAAGGAGATCCTCGACCGGGAGTTCGCGCCGTTCTCGGCGGGGATGCGCGAGCGCGGCTACTCCGCCGACGCGATCCGGACCCTGTGGGACCTGCTCGTGCCGTTCTCCGACTACGCGTTCAACAAGGCGCACAGCGCGGCCTACGGGCTCGTCGCCTACTGGACGGCCTACCTGAAGGCCAACTATCCGGCCGAGTACATGAGCGGGCTGCTCACCTCGACCGGCGGCGACAAGGACCGCTCCGCGTTCTACCTCGCCGAGTGCCGGCGCATGGGGATCAGGGTCCTGCCGCCCGACGTCAACGCCTCCCAGGGCCGCTTCTCCGCCGTCGGCGCCGACGTCCGCTTCGGGCTCAGCGCCGTGCGCAACGTCGGGCCGGCGGTCGTCGCGGCGATCGTGCGGGCCCGGCCGTATCGCGACTTCTACGACTTCCTCGCCAAGGTCGACCAGGTCGTGTGCAACAAGAAGACGATCGAGTCGCTGATCAAGGCGGGCGCGTTCGACTCGCTCGGCCACACCCGCCGCGGCCTGCTCGCCGTGCACGCCGACGCGGTCGAGGCGGTCATGACGACCAAGCGCAACGAGGCCATCGGGCAGTTCGACCTCTTCGGCGGGCACGCCGCGATCCACGCGTCACCGCCGATCCCGGCGATCGAGTGGGGCAAGGCGGAGCGGCTCGCCTTCGAGCGGGAGATGCTCGGCCTGTATGTCTCCGACCACCCGCTGCGGGGCCTGGAGCCGGTGCTGCGGCGGGCCGCCGACCGGTCCGTGGCCGCGCTCGCCGACGAGGACGCCGTGCCCGACGGGGCGACCGTGACCCTCGCCGGGATCCTGTCCGGCGTGCAGCGGCGGGTCACCCGGCAGGGCCGGCCGTGGGCGTCGGCGACCCTGGAGGACCTGGACGGCTCGGTCGAGGTCATGTTCTTCCCCAACACGTATGAGCAGGTCGGGGAGCACGTCACCGAGGACGCGGTGGTGGCGGTGCGGGGTCGGGTCGACCGCCGCGAGGAGGCGCCCCGCCTGATGGCGAGCGACCTGGGGCTGCCGGACCTGACGGTGACGCCGCCGCCGTCCGGTGACGCGCCGCCTGACGTTTCCGCGGCGTCGCCGGACCTGCCACCGGGCTCGACGTCGGGTTCGTCGTCGGGTTCGTCGTCGGGTTCGTCGTCGGGTTCGTCGTCGGGTTCGTCGTCGGGTTCGTCGTCGGGCTCGTCGTCGGGTTCGTCGTCGGGTTCGTCGTCGGGTCCGCCGGTGGCGGGTTCGGCGGGGGTGGGCGGGGCGCTGGTGCTCTCGCTGGAGCCGCAGCGGTGCACCACGCCGCTGGTGACGCGGCTGCGTGAGGTCGTCGCCCGGCACCCCGGCGACACGGAGGTGCAGGTCCAGCTGGTCAACGGCGAGCGGCGGACCCTGCTCGGGATCGGCCCGCAGTGCGTGACGGTGTCGGCCGGGCTCCTCGCGGAGCTGGCGGCGCTGCTCGGCCCGGCTGCGGTGCCCCTGCCGCCGGGCGGCGTCCCGGCGCTGCCCGGCTCGCCGCCGGCGCCGGCCCGCCTGCACGCCCCGCCGACCGCGGCGGCACCCCTCGCGACCGTGGCGCACCCGGCGA
This sequence comes from Dactylosporangium aurantiacum, assembly GCF_000716715.1. GTDB lineage: Bacteria > Actinomycetota > Actinomycetes > Mycobacteriales > Micromonosporaceae > Dactylosporangium > Dactylosporangium aurantiacum. The sequence continues at coordinate 57,439 of NZ_JNYJ01000001.1, forward strand.
CCCGGCCGGTCCCGGCGGCCGCACCGGCCACGGCCATCCCGGCCCCGGCGCCGGCCGCGCCGGGCGGTGGCACGGGTCGGGGCACGGGGGCGGCGCCTGGCAGGATGGGATGGTGAGCATCGCCCCGATCGAGCCGATCGACCAGCCGGAGCTGCCCAAGCCGTCGCTGCCGCGGCGCCGGTCACCGGGCCTGGAGGTCCTCTTCGGGCTGGTCGTCGCCGTGGTGGTCGCCGCGTTCGGGGCGCCGATCGGGCTGCTGTGGTCGTGGGTGGCGCCGAAGGTCGAGCTGGTGCAGACGCCGTACGGCCCGTACCCGGTCGACGGTGAGCCCGAGGGCTACTTCGCCGACGACGGCTGGTTCATGATCATCGGGGTGGTGGCCGGCATCCTCCTGGCGGTCGTCGCCTGGATCGTCCTGCGCCGCTACCGTGGCCCGATCGTCCTCGCCGGCCTGGTCGTCGGCTCCGCGGCCGGCGCGGCCCTCGCCGCCTGGCTCGGCAACAAGGTCGGCTACGCGCACTATCTCGACCTGGTCGAGCACGCCCCGGTGGACACCCGCATCCTCCGTCCGGCGAAGGTCCGCGCCGGCGAGGCGGGCCTGCTGTACGGTGCCATCCCCTGGGTGCGGGGCTCGCTGCTCATCCAGGCGATCGCGGCCGCGGTCGTCTACACGGGCCTCGCCGGCTTCCACGCCTCGCCCACGCTCACCTACGACCCGGACCCGATGCCGCCGTTCGATCCCGCGTACCACCCCGCGTATGCCGGGTACCCGTACGGTGACCCCGCCCAGCAGCCGCCCGCCTACGGCCCGGCCGGTGCCGGCCCGTGGCCGGGCGCCGGGTCCTGGCCCGAGGGCGGCCCGGCGGCCGATCTGCCCGGCGGCGGGCCGGTGAGCGGTCAGCCGGTCGGGCAGCAGCCGCCGTCCGGGCTCGTCGACCTGCACAAGCCGGGGTCGGGGCCGTCCGCGGAGGGCGGCCCTGCCACCTTCGACGGCGGCGCCACCGCGGAGCACGCCGGCCCCGCGTCGCCGTCTCCCGCGTCACCGCCGGGTCCCGCGTCACCGCCGGGTCCCGCGTCGCCGGCGGGTCCCCCGTCGTCGCCGGGTGTCGCCTCGCCCGGTTCCGCGTCGCCCGGCCCCGCGTCGCCGGCCGCCTCCGAGGAGTGGCGGGCGCCGTGACCGGCTCGGCCCGGCGGCGCAGGTGCCCGCCGGGTCAGTTGGGGCTGGAGGGCACGGCGAGGTCGGACAGGGCGACCGGGACCGCCCGCACCTGGCCGAGCAGGGCGGCCTCGCGGCGCAGCATGGCGCGCTCGGCCTTGAGGCGGCTGGTCGTGTCGGGCTCGGCGAGCAGCGACTGCCGGTCCTCCAGGGTCAGCGACGCGGTCGCCGCGACCAGGTGCGACAGCACCGTCGGGTCGTCGGGCAGCTGCTCGCCGTCGCCGTCGTCGTCGCTGCGGACCGCCTTCAGGTACTGCTGGAACGCCGCGAGCACACCGGCGGCCAGCTCCTCCTCGCGGTCCGGCTCGCCCTTCGGCTCGGGGAGCCACTCGATCTCGCCGGTCAGGTACGGGGCGTCGTTGCGGGCCAGGCCGAGCAGCCGGAAACGGCGGCGGCCGACGGTCATCAGGTCGAACCGGCCGTCGGGCAGCTCCGTGAGCTGGCGGATCTCGGCGGCGCAGCCGACCTCGTACAGCGACAGGGACTCCCCGGCGGTGATCGAGGCGTCGGTGGTCTCGCCCTGCTCGCCGTCGACGCGGCCGACCTCCCAGCCGCGGCGGATCGCGATCACGCCGAACTCGCGGGGCAGGCTGGCGGGCAGCTCGGCCAGGTGCTGCACGAGCGTGCGGTAGCGGGGCTCGAACACGTGCAGGGGCAGGACCAGCCCCGGGAACAGCACGGTGCCCAGAGGGAACAGCGGCAGGAGGGTCCGCTCGGTTTCGTTCGCTTCCTCCACGGGGCGAAGCCTAACCGAGCCGGGCCGGATTCCGGCACGACGCCGTTCACCTCAGCTCGGCGAAGAATTCGCGGATGTCGTTGACGAGCAGGTCGGTGGCCTGGTGCGCGGCGTAGTGGCCGCCGGCGTCGCGGCCTTCCGGGCGGGGGAGACCGGGGTCGTAGGAGCGCCAGCGCACGATGCGGGAGTGGTCGCGCTCGGCGAACGGGCGGATGGACTGGAAGTCCCCGGCGAACATCGCCAGGCCGGTCGGCACGGTCGTGGGGCCGCTGACGGTCTCGTCGGTGTGCGCGTCCTCGTAGTAGAACCGGATCGCCGATGCGGCGGTGCGGGTGAACCAGTAGACGGCGACGTTGGCGAGGATGAAATCGGCGTCGAGGTCGGCGCCGAAGAGCTGCGCGTTCCAGGCGAGCAGCCCGGCAGGTGAGTCGGCGAGCGCGAACGCGAGGGTCTGCGGCTGCTGGCTGTGCAGGATGTTGAACGACATGAGGTTGTCGTAGAACCACTGCAGCTTCGCCAGGGCCGCGTGGCCGGTCTCGTCGAGGGCGGCGAACTCGGCCGGGTCGCCGCTGGGGAACGAGAACAGCTGCGTGACGTGCACGCCGATCACCCGGTCCGGGGCGTTGCGGCCCTGCTCGGGCGCGATCATCGAGCCGGCGTCGTTGCCGACGGCGCCGAAGCGGTCGTAGCCGAGACGGCGCATCAGCTCGTTCCAGGCGCGGGCGGTGCGGTGCCGGTTCCAGCCGCGGCTGCGGGTCGGGCCGGAGAACCCGAAGCCGGGCAGTGACGGGATGACCAGGTGGAAGTCCCGCGACAGGGGCTCGATGACGTCGAGGTACTCGATGATCGAGCCGGGCCAGCCGTGGGTGAGGATCAGCGGCACGGCGTCCTCGCGCGGCGAGCGCACATGCAGGAAGTGGATGTTCTCGCCGTCGATCTCGGTGACGAACTGCGGGTGCCGGTTGATCCGCGCCTCGACGGCCCGCCAGTCGAACCGCTCCAGCCAGTGCTCGGTGAGGGCGCGGACGCGGTCCACGGGCACGCCGTAGCTGTCGCCGACGCCGGGCAGCTCGTCGGGCCACAGGGTGTCGCGCAGCCTCGCGTGCAGATCGTCGATCGCGGTCTGCGGGACGTCCACGGTGTACGAGCGGATCATGGTTCCTCCAGTTTGAACGGAATGCTTCGTTCCGCTTCCGACAGTAGCAGACCGGAATGGTCCGTTCCAGTCCTGGGGTACGCTGACGGCATGACGACGAACCTGTCCGGGCGGCGCGTGCAGGCGGCCCGCAACGACGGCGTGATCCTGGCCGCCGCGCGCGACGTGTTCCTGGAGGACCCGAAGGCGCCGATCGCCGCCGTGGCGGAACGGGCCGGGGTCGGGATCAGCGCGCTGTACCGGCGGTACAAGGGCAAGGACGAGCTGCTGCGCACGCTGTGCCACGACGGTCTGCGCACCTACATCGCCGAGGCGGAGGGCGCCGCCGGGGAGCCCGACGGGTGGGCCGCGCTGGTCCGGTTCCTGCGCGGGGTCGTCGACGCGGACGTGCACTCCCTCACCGTGCACCTGGCGGGCACGTTCGCCCCGACCCCGCAGATGCACGCCGACGCCGTGCGGGCCGGTGACCTCGCGGCCGACCTCGTCGCAAGGGCGCACGAGGACGGGTCGCTGCGGCCGGACGTCGTGGTGGCGGACGTCACGCTGATCCTCGAGGCGTGCGCGGCGATCCGCGTGCCGGACCGCGACCGCACCGCGGAGCTGCGCCGCCGCCACCTGGCCCTGATGCTGGACGGGATGCGGCGCCGCGACACCGCCGCGCTGCCCGGGCCGCCGCCCGGCGCGGCCGAGCTGAACTGGCGCTGGGCGCAATCCCGACAGCCCGCACAGCGGGACGCGCCGGAATAATTGTCGGTGGTTCCGCCTAGACTCCCAAGGGTGCTGAACCGGATCGACCTGCGCGGCTCCACCACGGATCCGCGCCGTCTGCTGCCCCGTGCCGCCCTGGATGTCTCCGTCGCCACCGAGCAGGTGCGCCCGATCGTCGAGGCGATCCGCGAGCATGGGGCGAGCGCGGTCCGTGACGCCACCCGCCGGCTCGACGGGGTGGAGCTGACCGACCTGCGGGTGCCCGCCGAGGCGATCGCCGCGGCCGAGGCCGGCCTCGACCCCGCGGTGCGCGCCGCACTGCTGGAGTCCATCAAGCGGGCCCGCAAGGTCCACGGCGACCAGCGGCGCACCGAGGTCACGACGCTGCTGAGCACCAGCGGCACCGTCACCCAGCGGTGGGTCCCGGTGCGCCGGGTGGGGCTCTACGTGCCCGGCGGCCTCGCCGTATATCCGTCCAGCGTGATCATGAACGTGGTGCCCGCCCAGGTCGCGGGGGTGCCGTCGATCGCGGTCACCAGCCCGCCGCAGAAGGACACCGGCCTGCCCAATGTCAACATCCTGGCCGCGTGCGCGCTGCTCGGCGTCGACGAGGTCTATGCGGTCGGCGGGGCCCAGGCGGTCGCCATGTTCGGCTACGGCGACCAGGAGGGCTGCGAGCCGGTCGACATGATCACCGGCCCGGGCAACATCTGGGTGACCGCCGCGAAGCGGCTGCTGCGCGGCGTCGTCGGCATCGACGCCGAGGCCGGGCCGACCGAGATCGCCATCCTCGCCGACGACACCGCCGACCCGCGGCACGTCGCCGCCGACCTGATCAGCCAGGCCGAGCACGACCCGCTCGCCGCGAGCGTGCTCGTCACGCCGTCGCTGGAGCTCGTCGAGGCGGTCGAGCAGGAGGTCGCCCGGCAGGTCGCGGCGACCAAGCACGTGCAGCGGGTCACCGAGGCGCTCACCGGCACCCAGTCCGCGACGGTCATCGTCGACGACCTGGAGCAGGGCCTGCGGGTGGTCGACGCGTACGGTGCCGAGCACCTGGAGATCCAGACCCGCGACGCGCGGGCCGTCGCCGAGCGCGTGTGGAACGCGGGCGCCATCTTCGTCGGGGCCTGGTCGCCGGTGTCGCTCGGCGACTACTGCGCCGGCTCCAACCACGTGCTGCCCACCGGCGGCTGCGCCCGGCACTCCTCGGGGCTGTCGACGCAGACGTTCCTGCGGGGCGTGCAGCTCATCGAATACGGTCGCGACGCCCTCGCCGAGGTCGCCGACCACGTGGTCGCCCTGTCCGAGGCCGAGGACCTGCCGGCGCACGGCGCCGCCGTGAAGGTGAGGTTCACCCAGTGACGTCCCTGTCCGACCTGCCGCTGCGCGACGAGCTGCGCGGCCTCACGCCGTATGGCGCGCCGCAGCTCGACGTGGCCGTGCGGCTCAACACCAACGAGAATTCCTACCCGCTGCCCGACGAGGCCGTGGCGGAGATGGAGAAGGCGCTCGGCGCGGTCCTGCGCGACCTCAACCGCTACCCGGACCGCGACGCCGTCGCGCTGCGCACCGACCTCGCCGCCTACCTGCAGCACGGGCTGACCTGGCGCAACGTGTGGGCGGCCAACGGCTCCAACGAGATCCAGCAGCAGCTGCTGCAGACGTTCGGCGGGCCCGGCCGCACCGCGCTCGGGTTCACCCCGTCGTATTCGATGCACCCGCTGCTCGCCGCAGGCACCGGCACCGCGTGGGTCGACGGGCGGCGCGACGAGGACTTCGCGCTGACCGCGGAGCACGCCGTGGCGAAGGTCCGCGAGCACCGGCCCGACGTGGTCATCCTCTGCTCGCCCAACAACCCGACCGGCACCGCCCTGCCCCTCGACGTGGTGCGGGCCGTCGCCGAGGCCGCCGACGGGATGGTGATCGTCGACGAGGCGTATGCGGAGTTCGCCCGGCCGGGCACGCCGTTCGCGCTGTCGCTGATCGAGCGGTTCCCGCGGCTCGTGGTCACCCGCACGATGAGCAAGGCGTTCGCGCTCGCCGGCGGGCGGGTCGGCTACCTCGCCGCCGACCCCGCCGTCGTCGACGCGGTGCAGCTGGTGCGTCTGCCGTACCACCTCTCGGCGCTGACCCAGGCCGCCGCGCGGGCCGCGCTCGCGCACACCGCCGCGCTGCTGTCGACCGTCGACGCGGTGAAGGCCCAGCGCGACCGGATCGTCGCGACGCTGCGCGGCTGGGGCCTGCGGGTCGCCGACAGCGACGCCAACTTCGTGCTGTTCGCCGCGCCCCGCGACGACAGCAAGGGGGTCTGGCAGGCGATGCTCGACCGCGGCGTGCTGATCCGCGACGTCGGCGTCCCCGGCTGGTTGCGGGTCACCGCCGGCACGCCCGAGGAGACCGACGCGTTCCTGAATGCACTGGAGGAGTTGCTGTGAGCCGCACCGCGAAGATCGAGCGGGTCACCAAGGAGACCAAGGTCTCCGTGGAGCTCGACCTGGACGGCACCGGGGTCGGTGAGATCTCCACCGGGGTCGGCTTCTACGACCACATGCTCAACCAGATCGCCAAGCACGGCGGGTTCGACCTGCGCGTGCACACCGTCGGCGACCTCGAGATCGACGCGCACCACACCGTCGAGGACACCGCGCTCGCGCTCGGCGCCGCGTTCGCCGAGGCGCTGGGCGACAAGGCCGGCGTCACGCGGTATGGCAACGCCCAGGTCCCGCTCGACGAGGTGCTCGCCTCCGCCGTCGTCGACCTGTCCGGCCGGCCGTACATGGTCCACGACGAGCCGGCCAACATCGCCCCGCACATCGGCGGCAACTACCCGACCAGCCTGACCCGCCACATCTGGGAGTCCTTCGCGCACTCGGCCAAGGTGACGCTGCACGTCAGCATCCTGCGCGCCGGCCGCCACGGCGCCCAGCCCGACGCCCACCACATCGTGGAGGCGCAGTTCAAGGCGGTCGCCCGGGCCCTGCGCCAGGCGTGCGCGCTCGACCCGCGCAACGCGGGGGTCGTGCCGAGCACCAAGGGTGCCCTGTGAGCATCCTCCTGCTCGCCCTCGCCGGACTGCTGCTCGGCGGCGCGCTGTCGCTGCGCAAGCAGAGCACGTCCAAGGCGCCGTTCGTCATCACCCTGCTGCTCGCCGCGGTCGCCGCGGCCGGCGGCCTGCTCTGGCTGTGAAGGGGACGCCATGAAGAAGGTGGTCATCCTCGACTACGGCTCCGGTAACCTGCGCTCCGCCGAGCGGGCCCTGGCCAGGGTCGGCGCCGACGTCGAGGTCACGTCCGACCTGGACAAGGCGGCCCGGGCCGACGGTCTCGTCGTGCCGGGCGTCGGCGCGTATGCGGCCTGCATGGCCGGCATCGACGAGCTCGGCGCGGGCCCGACCATCGCCGAGCGGGTCCGCACCGGCGCGCCGGTCCTCGGCATCTGCGTCGGCATGCAGGTCCTCTTCGACGAGGGCGAGGAGCACGGCGTCGTCACCAAGGGCCTCGGCCTGGCCCCCGGCGCGGTCACCGTCCTGCACGCCCCGGTCGTGCCGCACATGGGCTGGAACACGGTGGACTGGCCCGCGGACACCGTCCTGGGCGCCGGGCTGCCCGCCGACACCCGGTTCTACTTCGTGCACTCCTACGCGCCGACCCCCGTCGAGGCCCAGCGGGCCGCCGGTATCAGCGTCGCGACCACGGTGCACGGCGAGCCGTTCGTCGCGGCGTTCGAGTCCGACGTGCTGCGCGCCACCCAGTTCCACCCGGAGAAGTCCGGCGACGCCGGCGCGACGCTGCTGGCCAACTGGCTCGGCAGCCTTGTCTAAGGAACGCGCCCGGCGACGGGCGGTGCTGGAGGCCGAGCGGGCGCAACGCCTGCGCAAGGCCGAGCAGCGCCGCCAGCGCCGGGCCGCGCTCCGCCGGCTGGTGCCGAAGGTGAAGGTCGGCCGCACCGGGAAGCTCTTCGCCCGCCGCTCCCGCGGCCAGCGCTCCGTCATCGTCCTGCTCGTCCTGCTGGCACTGCTGCTCATCTGGCTGCTCGTCGAGTCCGTCGCGGCGCGGATCGGGCTCAGTGCCCTCGTCCTCGTCGCCACGCCGGCGCTCACCGTGCTCGTCCTGGACCGGCGCATCTGACCTTCTCGACCGCTCATCCCGACCGTTGATCACGACCTCTGGCGTCGACCGCCGCACCTGACCGAAGGAACTGGAACCATGGCCCTGCAGCTTCTGCCCGCCGTCGACGTCGCCGACGGCCAGGCGGTCCGTCTCGTCCAGGGCGCCGCCGGCAGCGAGACCACGTACGGCGACCCCCTCGAGGCCGCCCTGGCCTGGCAGCGGCAGGGCGCCGAGTGGATCCACCTCGTCGACCTCGACGCCGCGTTCGGCCGGGGCTCCAACGCCGAGCTGCTCGCCGACGTCGTGCGCCGGCTCGACGTCCAGGTGGAGCTGTCCGGCGGCATCCGCGACGAGGCGTCGCTGCGGGCGGCCCTGTCGACCGGGGCGACCCGGGTCAACCTCGGCACCGCCGCCCTGGAGAACCCCGAGTGGTGCGACCACGTCTGCGCCACCTACGGCGACCAGGTCGCGGTCGGGCTCGACGTGCGCGGCCACCAGCTCGCCGCGCGCGGCTGGACCAAGGAGGGCGGCGACCTGTTCGAGGTGCTGGACCGGCTCGAGCGGGCCGGTTGCGCGCGGTACGTGGTCACCGACGTCATGCGCGACGGCACCCTCACCGGCCCGAACCTGACCCTGCTGCTGGAGGTCACCGGCCGCACGAAGAAGCCGGTCATCGCCAGCGGCGGCGTGTCGAAGCTCGACGACCTGCGCCAGCTCGCCGCCCTGGAGCCGGCCGGCGTCGAGGGCGTCATCGTCGGCAAGGCCCTGTACGCGGGCGCGTTCGACGTGACCGAGGCCCTCCGGGTCCTGGAGGAGTCGGCGTCATGAGCGTCGCCGTGCGGGTGATCCCGTGCCTGGACGTCGACGCGGGCCGGGTCGTCAAGGGGGTCAACTTCGTCAACCTCCGCGACGCCGGTGACCCCGTCGAGCTCGGCGCCGCGTACGACGCCGCCGGCGCCGACGAACTGGTCTTCCTCGACGTGACCGCCTCCTCCGACGGCCGGGCCACGATGCTCGACGTGGTGCGCCGCACCGCCGAGACGGTGTTCATCCCGCTGACCGTCGGCGGCGGCGTGCGCGCCGTGTCCGACGTGGACACGCTGCTGCGCGCCGGCGCGGACAAGGTCGGCGTCAACACCGCCGCGATCGCCCGGCCCGAGCTGATCGCCGAGATCGCCGAGCGCTTCGGCAACCAGGTGCTGACCCTGTCCCTCGACGTGCGCCGCGCGGCCGGCCAGCCGAGCGGCTTCGAGGTCACCACCCACGGCGGCCGCCGCGGCGCGGGCCTCGACGCGGTCGAGTGGGCGGCCCGGGTCGCCGAGCTCGGCGCCGGCGAGATCCTGCTCAACTCGATGGACGCCGACGGCACCAAGGACGGGTTCGACCTGGAGCTCATCAAGGCCGTCCGCGCGGTCGTGACCATCCCGGTCATCGCCAGCGGCGGCGCCGGCGCGGTCGAGCACTTCGCTCCGGCGGTCGCCTCGGGCGCGGACGCGGTCCTCGCCGCGAGTGTGTTCCATTTCGGCGACCTGTCGATCGGTGAGGTGAAGACGTCGCTGCGCGAGGCCGGCCACCCTGTCCGCTGATCTCGGCCACCCCGTTCGCGGGAGTGCGCCGGGTCGGGCGCTGACCCGCTCCGGCCCTGTGGATACGGGCGCCTTGCCGCCGCGCCCGGCGACGCCGATGGGTTGTGCGCTGGGTTGAGGCGGCTGGCTGGGGGCGGCTGTAGGGGGCGGCCGGGTTGGGGCGGATGGGCTGACGCCGCTGGGCCGCCGCGAGCTGGGCTGGGTGGGGGCGGCTGGGCTGACGCCGCTGGGCTGAACGGCCCGGGTTAATGCCGCTGGGTTGACGCGGCTGGGCTGAGGCGGCGGCCGGGTCGACGTCGTCGGGGCCTGGGAGACGGCGCGGCGCGGGAGAGGCGAGGGGGACAGCGGGTCGGCTGGCGGTGCCGACCGTCCTGACCCCGTGCCACCCTGGCGCCAACTCTGGCCCGTCGTCTCATGCGATCGCCGTTTTACGCACTCCAGCTGCGCTGACGTCGGCTGCGCTGACGCCGGTTGGGTTGAGGCGGTTGGGTTGAGGCGGTTGGGTTGAGGCGGTTGGGTTGAGGCGGTTGGGTTGAGGCGGTTGGGTTGAGGCGGCTGGGTTGAGGCGGCTGGGCTGAGGCGGCCGGGCTGAGGCGGCCGGGCTGAGGCGGCCGGGCTGACGCGGCTGGGCTGCCGCGGCGGCCGGGTCGACGTCGTCGGGCGGTGCCTGGGAGCCGGCACGGCGCGGGGAAGGCGAGTGGAACAGCGCGCCGGCCGGCGTGCCGGCCATCCTGACCCAGCTCCACCCCGGCGCCCACCCTGGGCCCGCGTGTCATGCGATCGCCGTTTTGCGCACTCCGGCACGCTCGAAACGGTGATCGTGTCTGAGCGTCCTCGGGGAAACGGCGCCCCAGGAGGAGTGGGGCGCCGGTCGGTCGAGGTGGGAAGGCGCGCAACGTGGAGCCGGCGGCGCCGGAAGAGCCGGCGGAGCTGGCGGGAGCGGTTCAGTCGCCGCGTTTGCCGGTGGTGACGGCGATACCGACCAGCCAGCCCACGAACAGGCCGTAGCCGGCGGCGGCCGCGGCCGCGGCGAACGCGCTGAGCAGGGTCGGGTTGGCGGTGATGAAGTCGGTGGCGAAGGCGGCCAGCGCGGCGCCGAAGATCAGCGACGCCCAGCCCAGGATGAACGCGCCGCCGCCGGTGACGATGGAGCGGCCGGCGATCGCGAGGATCAGGGCGGTGAACAGGATCAGCAGGAGGGCCTTGAGGTCGTTGGCGAGCAGCTCGCGGGCGGCGTTGCCCGAGTCGTCGCGGGGGACGAGCCACCAGCGTGGCCAGGTGAGCAGGTTGAGGAACCAACCCCACACGGTCTTGGTGTCGGCGTGGCGGTCGGCCCATTCCGAGAAGATCTGGTTGCCGAAGAGCAGTACGAGCAGCAGCGTCGCCAGGACGCCTGCGCCGGTGGCTGTGCGGGTGCGTCCGAAGATGGCCATGACATCAATGTAAGGGGCGCCGCAGAAACTCGCAGAAATGAATGAGTGAATGAGCGTTTAATCCGGTAAACATGCTTTGAGCTGGGATTATACGACGTGAATGGACAGTTCGGCGGCGCCGTGGTCGCGGTGTGACCACGCCTCGCGCAGGGCGGCGACGGTCGCGCCGATGGCCGGGCGGCCGCCGGCGGCGGCGCGCCAGACGACGCTGACGCGGCGGGCGGCCTCGGGGGTGATGGGGCGGGCCACGACGCCGGGCGGGAGGGTGCTGCGGGCCAGCCGCGGGACGAAGGCGATGCCGAGTCGTTCGGCGACGAACGTCAGCTGGGTCTCGAACTCGTTGACGAGGATCGTGGGGCGCACGCCGGGCAGCATGCGGTGCAGCCAGTCGTGGCAGACGGTGCCGGGCTTCGAGGCGATCCAGCGCTCGCCGCGCAGGTCGTCGAGGCGGACCGGGCCCGACTGGGCGGCGAGGGGGTGGTCGACCGGCAGGATCAGGTCGCCGACGTCGAGGCCGAGCTCGAGGCTGGCCAACCCCACCGGGTAGTCGGCCGGCAGGTCGAGCCACTCGTCGATGACGGCGACGTCGACGGTGCCGCGCAGGATGCCGTCGAACGCGCCCTGCCGGTCGCCCTCCTGCAGGGTCGGCTCCAGCCGCGGGTGGTCGACGGCGAGGCTGCGCAGGGCGTGCGGCAGCAGCCCCCGGCACGCGGTGGGGAACGAGGCGATGCTCAGCTGCCCGGACACCGTCTCCCGGTGCGCGACGAGCGCGGCCTCGGCCTCCTCGACGACGGCGAGGATCCGTCCGGCGTGCTCGACCAGGACCCGGCCGGCCTCGGTCAGCCGCAGCCGGCGGCCGTCCTTCTCCACGAGGGTGCTCCTCGTCTCACGCTCGAGCTTCGCGAGGTGCTGCGAGATCGCCGACGGGGTGCAGTGCAGCGCTCCCGCGGCGGCCGTGACCGTGCCGAACGTGGCCACGGCCCGCAGCGCCTGCAGGCGGGGCAGGTCAAGCATGAAGTGATGCTACAACGATGATGTAGCACCTTTCGATGGTGCTTCACGGTTGTACCGGCACACGATCGGTGCCATGAAGCATCGTGACGTCGCCCTGGCGATCCTGGTCTCGGCCATCTGGGGCGTGAACTTCGTGGTCATCCATGTCGGCCTGGACAGCATGTCGCCGCTGCTGTTCTGCGCGCTGCGCTTCGGGGTGGCCGCGCTGCCGGCGGTGCTGCTGGTCGGGCGGCCGAAGGTGCCGTGGCGGTGGGTGATCGCGACCGGGGTCGCGCTCGGCGTGGTGAAGTTCTCGCTGCTGTTCGCCGGGATGGCCGCCGGGCTGCCGTCCGGACTGTCGGCGCTGGTCCTGCAGAGCCAGGTCGTCTTCACGCTGGTGTTCGCGGTGGTGCTGCTGCGCGACCGGCCGGGCCCGCGCCGCCTCGCCGGGGTGGCGCTGTCCGGCGCCGGGATCGTGCTGATCGCCTCGCAGCTGGGCCTGGACCGGCCGGTCGGCGCGTTCCTGCTGGTGATCGCGGCGGGCGCCGCCTGGGGGCTGGCGAACATCGCGATGCGCAAGGCGCAGGCGACCGACATGCTCAACTTCATGGTGTGGGTGAGCGCCGTGGCGACCCCGCCGCTGCTGCTGCTGAGCCTCGCCGTCGACGGGCCGGCGGAGGTCTGGCACACCGTGGCCGGGCTGGACCTCACGGCGGTCGGCGCGATCGCGTACATCGCCTACCTCAGCACCCTGTTCGGCTTCGGGGTGTGGGGCCGGCTCATCGCCCGCTACGACGCGGCCACGGTGGCCCCGTTCGCGGCGCTGGCGCCGGTGTTCGCCATCGTCTCCGCGGCGCTGCTGCTCGGTGAGCGGATCCACTGGTACGACGCCGCCGGCGGGGCGGCGATCCTCGGCGGTGTGCTGCTCGGCGCCGCGCGGGTCAGGCCAGCGCCGGTGCCGCCGTCGCCGGGCGGGGAGCCCGCACCTCGAACCACGGCAGGAACAGCTGCGTGAGGGGGCCGATGCCGAACGCGTACAGCACCGTCGCGACCCCGACCGAGCCGCCGAGCAGGAACCCCGCGGCGAGGACGGTCACCTCGATGGAGGTCCGCGCGACCCGGATGGACAGCCAGGAGAAGCGCTCCGACAGGCCGGTCATCAGCCCGTCGCGCGGGCCGGGCCCCAGCCGCGCGCCGATGTACATGCCGGTCGCGACCGCGTTGAGCACCACGCCGGCGACCATGAGCGCGCCGCGCAGCCACCACGCCTGCGCGTCGGGCACGACGCGCAGCGTGAGGTCGGCGACGGCGCCGATGACCAGGACGTTGCTGACCGTGCCCAGGCCCGGCCGCTGGCGCAGCGGGATCCACAGCAGCAGCACCAGCGCGCCGACGGCGGCGACCACGGTGCCGAAGCTCAGCCCGGTCCGCATCGAGATGCCCTGCTGGAACACGTCCCACGGGTCGAGGCCCAGGTGCGCCCGGACGAGCAGGGCGAGGCTCACGCCGTACAGGAACAGACCCACCTGCAGCTGGACGAACCGGCGGCCGAAACGGTGGCGCAGTGGCATGGTACTGGTCTTGCCTGCGGGGGTCATGCATGCCACCCTAGGGCCAATCAATCCCGCAGAAAGAGCCAATTGAAGGGGACTGGCCTTGTCCGCGATCGTCCGCGGGGCACAACTGGCCCGCATGCTCAACGCCTGGCAGGTCGCCGTCGGCGTGCGTGGCCCCGCCGGCCGCCGCCCGGAGTACGTGGTGCTCGCCACCGCCGTGCGTGGCCTGCTCATCGACGGCCGGCTGGCGCTCGGGGTGCGGCTGCCCGCGGAGCGGGAGCTCGCCGCCGCGCTCGGCATCAGCCGGACGACGGTCACCGCCGCCTACCGTGAGCTGCGCGACAGCGGCCACCTCAGCAGCCGCCGCGGCGCCGGCAGCTGGACCGCGCTGCCCGCCGGCCACCGCGTCGGCACGTCCGGGCTGTGGACGCCCAGCGACGACGCCGACCTCATCGACCTCGGCTGCGCCGCGATGCCCGCCCCCGCCGAGCTCGCCGAGGCCGCGACCGAGGCGGTCGCCGATCTCGCCCCGTACACGCTCGGCGCCGGCTACCAGCCGATGGGCCTGCCGGTGCTGCGCGAGGCGATCGCCGACTGCTACACCGAGCGGGGGCTGCCGACCGACCCGGACCAGGTGATGGTCACCGGCGGCGTCCAGCAGGCGCTCGACCTGCTGCTGCGCCTGCTCGTCGCGCCCGGGCAGCGGGCCCTCGTCGAGACGCCCACGTACCCGAACGCGCTGAGCGCGTTCACCGCCAGCCGGGCCCGGGTCAGCGCGTACGCGATCGGACCCGAGGGCTGGGACGAGGATCTGCTGCTGTCCACGGTCCGGGCGGCGCAGGCGCGGGTCGCGTACCTCATCCCGGACTTCCACAACCCGACCGGCCACCTCATGCAGACGGCGCTGCGGGAGCGGCTGCCCTCCGCCGCGCACGCCGCCGGCACCGACCTGATCATCGACGAGTCGTTCGTCGACCTCGCCCTCGACGACGTCGCGATGCCGCCGTCGGTCGCCGCGTTCGACCGCAGCGCCCGGGTGCTCACGATCGGCGGCATGAGCAAGCCGTACTGGGGCGGCCTGCGCATCGGCTGGGTGCGCGGCGCGGCGCCGCTGATCGCGCGGCTCGCCGCGGCCCGGGTCGGGGTCGACATGGCCTCGCCGGTGCTCGACCAGCTCGTCGCCGTGCAGCTGCTGCGCCGCCGCGACGCGATCGTCACCGCCCGCCGCCGGCAGCTGCTCGCCCGCCGCGACACCCTCGCCGCCGCGCTGCGCGCCGAGCTGCCGGACTGGCGGTTCGTGCTGCCGGGCGGCGGCATGGTGCTGTGGGCCGAGCTCGACGCGCCCGTGTCCAGCGCCCTGGCCAGGGCGGCGGAGGAGCTCGGGGTGCGGGTCGCGCCGGGGCCCCGCTTCGGCGCGGACGGGACCATGGAGCGGTTCATGCGGCTGCCGTACACGCTGCCGGAGGCCGACCTGGTCGAGGCGGTCCACCGCCTGGCCGCGGCCCGCGCCGACCTGGACCGCCCGCGCCGGCACGCCTGGTCCTCCCCGGTCGTGGTGGCCTGAGCCCGACGTCTTGACCTGGGATACTTTGACACCTCCTGGCGTGTCAAACCTTCCAAGGTCGGGTCTCGGCGTCGCCCGGCCGCCGACCGGCCCGGCCCGCGGGGGTTGTCCGCGGCCGCCAGGCCGCGTCGCGGCCGTCCACGGCCGCGGGCCTGTCCACGACCGCAGGTCGTGTCCGCGTGACTGCACGCGGACCTGGCAGGGAGGCCGTTCGCGGCCGACCGGTGGCTGACGGGAGCGGCGGTCGTGCCCACGACGGACCTGAGCAGGAAAAAGACGGAAAAAGCGTCATGGCCCCCGGGATGGCGGTTCCCGGAGGCCATGACACTGTGGGGTGTGATCAGAGTTCGGCGAGCGACCCCGCGTACATGCGGTCGATGTCCGAGGCGAAGGACTTCTCGACCACGCGGCGCTTGACCTTGAGCGACGGCGTGAGCTCGCCGTCCTCGATGGACAGGTCGCGGCTGAGGATGGTGAACTTCTTCACCGTCTCCCAGCGGTTGAGCTTGGTGTTGAGCTCCTTGACGTAGCCCTCGACCAGGGCGTTCGCCTCGGGTGAGCCGGCGATCTCGTCGTAGGACCGGCCGGCGAGGGGAGTGCCGTCGGCCCAGCCCTTGATGGCGTCGGGGTCGAGGGTGACGAGCATCGTGACGTAGTTGCGGGCCTGGCCCACGACGACGCACTGCGAGGTGTACGGGCACACCGACTTGAACAGGCCCTCGATGTGGCTCGGCGCGACGTACTTGCCGCCGGAGGTCTTGATCAGGTCCTTCTTGCGGTCGGTGATGCGCAGGTAGCCGTCGGCGTCGAACTCGCCGATGTCACCGGTGCGGAACCAGCCGTCCTCGGTGAACGCGGCGGCGGTCTCGTCCGGCAGGTTGTGGTAGCCGCGCATGATCGGGGTGCCCTTGAGCAGGACCTCACCGTCGGTGTCGAGCTTGGCCTCCAGGTCGCCGAGGGCCTGCCCGACAGTGCCGATGCGGGGACCGGCCTCGCGGTTGACGAACGAGCCGGCCGACGTCTCGGTCAGGCCGTAGCCCTCCAGGATCGGCAGGCCGGCGGCGAAGAAGAACTCGCCGATCTCCTTCGACAGCGGCGCCGAGCCGGACACCATGGCCCGCATCCGGCCGCCGAGGCGGGCGCGCAGCTTGCTGAAGACCAGCTTGTCGGCGACGCCGGCCTGGAGCTTGAGCAGGCCGCCGGGCTGCCGGCCGGCGAGGCGCTCGGCCGAGGCCTGCTTGCCCACCTTGAGCGCCCAGGTGAAGATCTTCAGCTTGGCGCCGCCGTCGGCCTGGGCGCCGGTGACGACCCGGTTGTAGACCTTCTCGAAGACGCGGGGCGCGGCGCACATGATCGTCGGCTGGATCTTGCCGAGGTTGTCGATGAGCTTGTCGACGCGGCCGTCGACGTACGTGGGCAGCCCGACGTACACGATGCCGCACAGCAGGGTCTTGCCGAACGAGTGCGACAGCGGCAGCCACAGGTACTGCAGGTCGTCGGGGGTCAGCAGGCCCATGTCGACCTGGGTGTAGCCCTGCCAGACCCAGCCGCGGTGCATCAGCTCGACGCCCTTGGGCCGGCCGGTCGTGCCGGAGGTGTAGATCAGGGTGGCGAGCTGGTCGCCGGTGATGCCGGCGACGATCCGCTCGATCAGCTCGGGGTCCTGCGCGAGCGCCTCGCGCCCGGCCGCCTCCAGCTGGGCGAGCGACAGGGTCCTCGTGCGCTCGCCGCCGCCGGGCTCGCCGTCGATGAGCACGATCGCGACGAGGTCGGGCAGGTCGGCGCCGTCGAGCTTGGCGGCCTGGGCGGCGTTCTCGGCGAAGAGCACCTTCGAGCCGGAGTCCGCGACGATGTACACGGCGTCCTCGGGCTCGGTCGTCGGGTAGACCGTCGTGGTGGCCGCGCCGGCGAGCATGATGCCGAGGTCGGCGAGGATCCAGTCGAGCCGGGTGTTGGCCAGGATGCCGACGCGGTCCTCGGGGCGCACGCCGAGCGTGGTGAGGCCGGCGCCGATCGCGCGGGCGTGCTCGTCGACCTCACGCCAGGTCAGCCAGACCGGGTCGCCGGCGTCGTCGGCGGCCGGCTTGCCGAACGCCCGCTTGTCCGGGGTCTCGGCCACGCGGTGCAGGAACATGTCCGGGATCGAGCGGTAGGGCAGTTCGAGCCGCTTGGTCATGGGGGAGGCCTCCGAGGCTGGCGTGGACGTCGCGGTGACTGGCATCACGTCCCGTCGGTTACTGGAGGGTAAAGGGTCGGTCGCGTTACCGGCTAGACCCGAAATCGAAACGTAGTTCTCCTTGACTGGAACCAGATTTGAGACCCAGCGTCAGAGTCCCAGGCGTGCCGTCCTGAGGCGCTCGGCGAGCGCGGCCGGACCGGTCACGGCGACGTCCGCGACGCCCTGCCGCCCCGTGAAGAACATCAGCAGCTCCGCCGGCTTCCCGTGTACCACCAGCGCCTCGCCACCCGCGCCGACCGTGAACGGGGTGCCCTGCTCCGGCTCGACCGTGACCGCGGCCGGGAACCGGCGGGCGGCCAGCCGGGCCGACTGCCTGAGCCGGCCGGCGACGGCCCGCTCGTACGCCGGGTCGAGGGTCCGCGCGCTCCAGCCGGGCGTGGCCCGGCGCACGTCCTCGTGGTGGACGAGGAACTCGACGAGGTTGACCGCCTCCTCGGCGAAGCCGGGGCGGACCCAGAACGGCGGCGTGCGGACCTTGCCGACGAGCGCCGCGTAGTCGCCGGCGGCCAGGCCGGCCTGGACCTTCGCGGTGTGCCCGGCGGCCGCCTTGAGCAGGATGCCGGCCGCGGCGTCGGGCCGGCGCTCGCGCAGCACCAGGTGCGCGGCGAGGTCACGGGTCGTCCAGCCGTCGCAGAGCGTCGGCGCGTCCGGACCGGCCGCGAGGAGGGTGTCGGCGAGCGCCAGGCGCTCGGCCCGCGCGAAGGAAGTCATGTACGTAACGCTAGCCGGGTTCCGCCGGAGCCGGATTCTGTCGTACCTCGTCGGTAAGGTTGCACACGGCTGGGGCGACTTACCGGCCGGACGCGACGGAGGGCGGATGTGACCAGCGGCAAGGTGCTCCTCAAGGGGCTGTGGGTGCTCGGCCGGGCCGTCCGTGACGAGCCTCACATGTTCGCCATCTCGGTCGTCGGCAGCGTGGTCTTCAGCCTGCTCACGATCGCCACGGCGTTCGTCTCCGGCTGGGTGGTCGGCGAGATCGCCCTGCCCGCCATCGACGAGCGCCACGTCACCACCGGTTCGCTGCTGCTCGGCGGCGCCGCGATCCTGGCGGTCAGCCTCGGCAAGATCCTCGGCATCTTCGGCCGGCGGCTCGGCGCCGGCGCCATGCAGTTCCGCCTCCAGGCGCGCTACCGGCAGGCCGTCACCCGGCGGTATCTGCGGCTGCCCCTGGAGTGGCACCAGCGGCACGCGACCGGCACGCTGCTGTCCAACGCCAACGCCGACGTGGAGTCCGCGTGGTATCCGATCGCGCCGTTCCCGATGGCGGTCGGCACCGTGGTCATGCTCGTCGCCGCGATCGCCTCGCTGTTCGCCACCGACTGGGCCCTGGCGCTGGTCGGTGTCGCCGTCTTCCCCACCCTGCTGACCGTCAACGTCGCCTACTCGCGCCGGATGGCGCCCAGGGTCGCGAAGTCCCAGCAGCTGCGGGCCGAGGTGAGCGCGGTCGCGCACGAGAGCTTCGACGGCGCCCTGGTGGTCAAGACGATGGGCCGGGAGGCGGCCGAGACCGAGCGGTTCTCCGCCAGGACCGTCGAGCTGCGCGACGCCACGATCCAGGTCGGCCGGGTCCGGGCCGTCTTCGACCCGGTGCTCGACGCGCTGCCCAGCGTCGGCACCCTCGCCGTGCTGGTCGTCGGCGGGCTGCGTTTCCAGCAGGGCGCGGTCGCGGTGTCCGAGGTGGTCAGCGCCGCGTTCCTGTTCACGGTCCTCGCGTTCCCCGTCCGGGCGATCGGCTGGGTCCTCGCCGAGCTGCCGCGCAGCGTCGTGGGCTGGGAGCGGATCCGGCGCGTGCTGGACGCCGAGGGCGACATGGCCTATGGCGGGACCACGCTGCCGGAGGTGCACAAGCCGGCCGCGCTGCGCTTCGACGACGTCCACTTCGCCTACACCGACGCCGAGGGCCGCCGCGGCGGCGACGTGCTCAGCGGGGTCACGTTCGACGTGCCGGCCGGGCGCACCGTCGCCCTCGTCGGCTCGACCGGGTCCGGCAAGTCGACGGTCGCCGCGCTCGCCGCCCGGCTCGTCGACCCGCACACCGGCACCGTGCGCCTCGACGGCGTCGACGCCCGCGAGCTGACCCAGGAGGCGCTCGTCGGCACGGTCGCCCTGGTCGCGCAGGTGCCGTTCATCTTCGACGACACGGTGCGGGGCAACGTGACCCTCGACCGGAGCACCGCTGCGGGCCGGCCCGTCGACGACGAGGCCGCCTGGGCGGCGCTGCGGCTGGCGCAGGCCGACGGGTTCGTCGGGCAGCTCGCCGACGGGCTCGACACCAAGGTGGGTGAGCGGGGCACGTCACTGTCCGGCGGGCAGCGGCAGCGGCTCACCATCGCCCGGGCCCTGGCCGGCGCGCCGCGGCTGCTGGTGCTCGACGACGCGACCAGCGCCGTCGACCCGCGGGTGGAGGCGGCGATCCTCGCCGCGCTGCGCCGCGACGACGACCGGCAGGCCTCGATCCTCGTCGTGGCGTACCGGCGGGCCACCATCGCCCTCGCCGACGAGGTCGTCTACCTGGAGCGGGGTAGGGTCGCCGCCCGCGGCACCCACGCCGACCTGCTCGCCACCGTCCCCGGCTACGCCGACCTGGTCACCGCGTACGAGAAGGCCGAGGCCGAGAAGGAGCGCGAGCACGTGTTCGACGACGAGGAGAGCGTGACCGCATGAGCGTCCTGGTGTGCGGCGGAGGTGGCGGCGTGAGCGGGACACAGCGCGGCGGTGGGCTGCGAGTCGGCGGCGCGGGGCGGGGCTCGGGCCGGCGCCGGAGCGCAGCGGAGGTGGCGGCGTGAGCACGGTCGATGTGGCTGAGCCGGTGAAGGCGGGCGTCCTGCGGCGCGGGCTGCGCCTGTCCCCGGAGCTGTTCACCGGGCTGGCCGGCACCCTCGGGCTCGCCGTGCTCGCCACCGCCGGGCGGGTCGCCGTCCCGGTCGCCATCCAGCAGGGCATCGACAAGGGGCTGCGCGCGCCCGGCGGCCCCGACGTCGGCGTGCTCACCACGATCGTGGCGGTCACCGCCGGGGTGCTGCTCCTGACGATGTTCAGCGCCGCCATGATGAACGTGCGGCTGTTCACGGTCAGCGAGACCGCCCTTGCCGGCGTGCGCACCCGCACGTTCCGGCACATCCACAACCTGTCGATGCTGCACCAGCAGTCGGAGCGGCGCGGCGCGCTGGTCTCCCGGGTCACCGGCGACGTCGACCAGATCAGCCAGTTCCTGCAGTTCGGCGGGCTCATCTTCCTGGTCAGCCTCGGGCAGCTGGTGGTCACCACCGCCGTCATGTGCTTCTACTCGTGGCAGCTGACCCTGGTCGTGATCGCCGCGTTCGCGCCGCTGGTCTTCGTCGTGCGGCACTTCCAGCGCCGGCTCAGCGTCCTGTACCTCGACGTGCGCGAGAGCATCGGCGTGATGCTCGGCGCGATCGCGGAGAGCGTCGTCGGCGCCCCCGTCGTGCGGGCCTACGGCGTGCAGCGCCGCACCGCCGAGCGGCTCGACACCGCCATCGACCGCAGCCGCCGCGCGCAGTTCCGGGCCCAGACCAACAACGTCGTGAGCATGAGCTTCGGCGAGTTCGCGGCGGGCCTGGCGCTCGCCAGCGTCATCGTCGTCGGCACCGTGCTCGGCGTCGACGGTGACCTGAGCATCGGGCAGCTCACCGCGTTCCTGTTCCTCGCCACGCTGTTCGTCCAACCGGTGCAGGTCGCGACCGAGGTGCTCAACGAGGCGCAGAACGCGATCGCCGGGTGGCGCCGCGTGCTGGACATCATCGAGACCGAGCCCGACGTCGCCGACCCCGGCGCCGCCGGGCGGGACCTGCCCGAGGGCGCCGTCGACGTCCGGTTCGACCACGTGCACTTCGCCTATCCGGGCGGCCCCGAGGTCCTCACCGACGTCGACCTGACCGTGACGGCCCGCACCCGCGTCGCCGTCGTCGGCGAGACCGGCAGCGGCAAGACCACGTTCGCCAAGCTGCTGACCCGCCTCATGGACCCGACCACCGGCAGCGTCCTGCTGTCCGGGGTGCCGCTCACCGAGGTCCGCTTCGACTCGCTGCGCAGGCGGGTCGTCATGGTCCCGCAGGACGGGTTCCTCTTCGACGCGACCGTCGCCGACAACGTCCGCTTCGCCCGGCCCGACCTCAGCGACGTCGACCTGGAGCTGGCGTTCACCGAGCTGGGCCTGCTCGACTGGGTCGACGGCCTCAGCGACGGGCTGCGGACCCAGGTCGGCGAGCGCGGCGAGGCCCTGTCCGTGGGGGAGCGGCAGCTGGTCGCCCTGGCCCGCGCGTATGTCGCCGACCCCGACCTGCTGGTCCTCGACGAGGCCACCAGCGCCGTCGACCCCGCGACCGAGGTCCGGCTCCAGCGCACCCTGGACGCGGTCACCCGCGGGCGCACGACGATCGCGATCGCGCACCGGCTGTCGACCGCGCAGAGCGCCGACGAGGTGATCGTCGTCGACAAGGGCCACGTGGTGCAGCGCGGCCCGCACGCCGAGCTGGTCGCCGACCCGGACTCCATCTACGGCCGCCTGTACGCATCCTGGCTCGAACAGACCCGCTGACCCGGCCGTCGCCGCTCGGGCGGCTGGGTTGACGGGTCGGTTTCGGGTCGGCCGGCGTCGGCGGGCCGGGTTGGTGGGGTTGGGTTGCCGGATTGGGTTGCCGGATTGGGTTGCCGGATTGGGTTGCCGGGTTGGGTTGACGGGTCGGGTCGGGTCGGCCGGCCTCGGCGGGCCGGGTCGGTGGGGTTGAGTCGGCGGGTTGGGTTGCCGGATGGTTTTGCCGGGTTGGGTTGACGGTTTGGGTTGACGGGTTGGGTTGCCGGGTTGGGTCGGCGGGGCCGGGTTGGTGGTCGGGGAGCGGCCCGGGCGACGTGCGTCGCGCGTGCGTCCCGCATTACCGGCGACGCGCGTACGTCCCGCGCCACCGGTGACGCCGGTCGCTGCCCGACGTGGCGGTCCCGGCGGCCGCGTCTCGACCACGGCGGCAGCGGCGCCACCACCGGCCGCGTCCGCACGGGACCCGCCGCGTCTACCGAGATCCGGCGGCGCGGCAGCTGCGTCGGGCCGCTCCCGGACGGTCGCGCCGCTCGTGTCCGCGGGCGCCGGTTCGGCCACCGTCCTCATCGACGGCGTGCCGCGCGTCGGGGGTGTTGACGTGGGCTTCGGGGCCTACAGTGGCTTACGTGCCAGCCGGGGGGCGTCGATACGTGCCGATGCAGGTCCGGGTCGCGGTGACGGGGTTCAACGCGATCGGCGGGGTCATGTTGACCCTCGCGCTCACCGCGTTCGGGGTGCTGCTGTCCGGGATGCAGATCGACCCGGCCAACCAGGGCGGCACCGGCTACCTGGACTTCGTGCTGTTCTTCAACGCCGTGCTGTTCCTGTTCCCGCTCGCGATGGTGCTGGTGTTCCTCGGTACGCGCGTCAAACGCGGCGAGCACTGGGCGTGGCTGGCGAGCCTGGTGTTCTGGGCGTTCGTGGGGACGATGGCGCCGCTGCTGACGTGGCTGCTGCCGGCCCCGGCGGTCTTCGCGATCGTGCCGGTGTGCTGCGCCGCGGCGCTGGTGGGGCTGTTGCTGACGCCGCAGGCCAGGACGCACTGCGCGGACCTGGACGACTGAGGCGAGCGGAGCGTCCCGAAGACCCGCAGGCCCGGAAGTCAGCCGGCGGGTGGCGGGAGCAGCGGCTCGGTCAGGTACCGCTGGATCGTCGGCGCCACGCTGTGCACGATCTCGTCCTGGGACATCGAGGCCATCGGTTCGATCTTCAGGATGTACCGGACCATGACGATGCCGGCCATCTGGGAGGCGACCAGCGCGGCGCGGCGCGGGGCCTCGGCGGGGTCGAGCTTCAGGTGGCCGATCGCGCGGCGCAGGATCTGCGTGACCAGGAACTCGCGCAGCATCCGGGCGGACCACTCGTGCTGCATGGCGCTGCGGAAGAGGGCGGCGGCCGGGGAGCCGGCGGGGGAGTCCCACACGCCGAGGAACGTGCGCACGAGCCGCTCGCCGACGCCGTCGATGCCGGCCTCGAAGATCTTCGGCAGCAGCTCGCCGGGGTCGATCGGGGCGTCCATCGTGGCGAGGAACAGCTTGTCCTTCGCCCCGAAGTAGTGGTGCACCAGCGCCGGGTCGACCCCGGCGCTGGTGGCGATCTGGCGGATGGACGTCCCGTCGAACCCGCGTTCGGCGAAGGCCTCGCGGGCGGCAACCAGGATCGCCTGGCGGGTGTCCTGGTTGCCGGGGCGTCGTCCCGTACGTGCCATGAGCCTCTTCCCGATGTTCCGGCGTCGCCGCCGTCGCGGCGTTCAGGCGGTGCGGCGGCGCAGTGTGGCCGCCCCGAGCAAGAGTGCCACGATCACGCACCCGACGATGATGCCGAGGTCCCGCCACATGACGCCGGTGGGATCGGGGTGGGCGCCCAGCTCGGTGAGGGCCTGCACCGCGTACGACATCGGCAGCACGTCACTGATCGCCTGCAGCCAGCCCGCCATCTGGTCCCGGGGCTGCAGCAGGCCGCAGAGCAGCACCTGCGGCAGGACCACCGCCGGCATGAACTGCACCGCCTGGAACTCGCTGTTGGCGAACGCGCTGACCAGCAGCCCGAGCGCCATGCCGAGCACCGAGTTGCCGACCGCGATCACGCCGACGAGCCACGCCGGCCCGAGAGTGTCCAGGCCGAGCAGGACGTACGCGAGCGCCGAGGCGATCGCGGCCTGCACCGCCGCCGCGACGGCGAACGCGATGCCGTAGCCGAGCAGGATGTCGACCTTGCCGATCGGGGTGGTGAGCAGCCGCTCCAGGGTGCCGCTGGTCCGCTCCCGCAGCATCGCCACGCTGGTCAGCAGGAACATGATGACCAGCGGGAACACGCCCAGCATGATGAGGCCGACGCGGTCGAAGAGCTGAGGGCTCGCGTCGTACAGGTACCGCAGCAGGGTGAGCAGCACGGTCGGCACCACCAGGATCAGCGCGATCGTGCGCCGGTCGTGCCGCAGCTGCCGGAGGATGCGACCCGCGGTCGCGAACGTCAAACGGGCGGACATGACGTCAGGCCACCTTCTCCTTGTCGGACTCCTGCGCCTGTACGAGCCGCAGGAACGCCTCTTCCAGATCGTCCGTGCCGGCGCGCTCCCGTACCGCGGCGGGCGACTCGTCGGCGATGAGCAGCCCTTCGCGGATGAGCAGGAGCCGGTCGCAGCGCCCCGCCTCGTCCATCACGTGGCTGGACACGAGCAGCGTCGAGCCGGCCCGGGCCAGGTCGTGGAAGCGTTGCCAGAGCTCGTTGCGCAGCACCGGGTCCTGCCCGACGGTTGGCTCGTCCAGTACCAGCAGCTGCGGCTTGCTCACGATCGCGCAGGCGAGCGAGGCGCGCGCCCGCTGACCGCCGGACAGGGTGCCGACGAGCTGGTCCTTCGCCTGGCTGAGCCCCACGTCGGACACGGCCGCGTCGGCGGCGGCGGCGCCCAGCCCGTACAGGGAGGCGAAATACCGCGCGTTCTCCTTGACCGTCAGGTCCGCGTAGACGCTCGGCGCCTGGGTCAGGTAGCCCACCTTGTCCCGCAGCGGCGTCGACCCCGCCGGGTGCCCGAGCACGGTGACCGTGCCACTGACGATCTTCTGCACGCCGACCACGGCGCGCATGAACGTGGTCTTGCCGCTGCCGCTCGGCCCGAGCAGCCCTGTCACGCTCCCGCTGGGCACCGTGCAGGTGAAGTCGTGCAGCACCCGCCGCTTGCCGCGCGCGATGACGAGGTGCTCCACCTCGATCGCGTTGGTCATCTTCGGTTCCTCCGGTCCTCCGGGTCAGGAAACTCAACGGTTGATGAACTCAACGGTAGATGAAATCTTGGACATGCGTCAACGTGAAAACGGGGCGGACCGATGTACCCGGTCCGCCCCGCCTCCGTGTGGTCGCTAGAGCGCGAGCACGCGCTCCAGGAACTCCTTGTACTGCCGCAGCGCCACCCGCAGCGCCTCGGTGTCGGGGTGCTTCGCCGTCCGGTGCGGGTCGATCGCCAGCTGCTGCTCCTGCAGCTTCTCCGCCAGCGTCTCGATGGCGTCGCTCACCACCGCCGACGCCCGCGTCAACGCCTTCACCGGGTCGTCGACGAACTTCGACTCCGCCTTCACCAGCCGCGACCGGAACTTCTCCGCCCGCTTCGGCTTCCACAGCACGATCCGCTGCTCGGCCAGGTCACCGGGGCGCAGCGGAACGGCCGCGGCGGCAGCGGCGTACTCGAGTTCCTCGTCGACCTCGTCCACGTCGTCGCCGTCGTCGTCACTGTCACTGTCGGCCGCCGCGACGACGGGCTCGTCGTCCTCGTCCTCGTCGTCGGCTTCCGCGGTGGGCTCGTCGTCGTCGTCCTCGTCGGCGGACTCGTCGGTGTCGGCTTCCGCGGCGGGCTCGGCGTCGGTGTCGTCGCTCGCTTCGGTGTCGTCGCTCGCCTCGGCCTCGGCGTCGGTGTCGTCGCTCGCTTCGGTGTCGTCGCTCGCCTCGGCCTCGGGCTCGGCGGTCAGCTCGTCGATGTCGGCGACCAGGTTGACGTCGTCGTCGGCGTCGCTGGAGTTGTCGACGCCGGCGTCGATCGCCTCGACCAGGACGTCGGCCGGGGTCTCGGCCTCCGCCTCGGGCTCGTCGGCGGCGGCCGCTTCCTCGGCGGCGGCCTCGACGTCCTCTGCGACGTCAGCATCCGCGTCCCCAGCCGCCTCGGCTTCCGGCTCGGACGCCACCTCGGCTGCCGGCTCCTCGTCGCCGTCCGCCTCGGCCGCTGCCTCCGCGACGTCCTCGTCAGCCTCGGCCGCCGGCTCCTCGTCGCCGTCCGCCTCGGCCGCTGCCTCCGCGACGTCCTCGTCAGCCTCGGCCGCCGGCTCGTCATCGGCGACCGCGTCGTCCTCCGCCACCGCATCGTCGGCGATCGCCTCAGCCTCGAACGCAGCGGTGTCCTCGGCGGCCGCTTCGGCCTCCGGCGCCTCCTCTGCGGCGGCCTCAGCCTCGGGCTCGCCGCCTTCGTCCTCCGCGGCGACGTCGGCGGCCTCCGCGGCGACGTCGGCGGCCTCCGCGGCGACCGCCTCTTCGTCCGCGACCGCCTCTTCGTCGGCGACAGCTTCGTTGTCGGCGGTGACCTCGGCGTCGGCTTCGGCGGCGCTCTCGGCCTCCGGCTCGGCGACCGTGTCCTCGTCCTCGGAGTCCGCTTCGGCAGCGGGCTCTTCGTCCGCGACAGCTTCGTCGGCGACAGTCTCGTCCGCGACGGCCTCGGGCTCGGGCTCGGGCTCGGCAGTTTCGTCCGCGACGGCCTCGGGCTCGTCAGCCTCTGCCGCGGCCTCTTCGTCAGACTCGGACTCGGCGACCGGCTCGTCGGCGGCCTCCTCATCGGCGACCGCGTCCTCGGTGTCGGCTTCTGCGGCCGGCTCGGCTTCGACCTCTGCGGCCGCCTCTTCCTCGGCGGTGACCTCCTCGGCCGCCTCGGGCTCCGCGACGGCGTCGGACTCGTCGCTGTCGGTCTCGGCTACCGGCTCGTCCTCGGCGGACTCCTCGCCGGCGACCTCTTCGACGGCTTCGGGCTCGTCGGCGGTGTCGCCCTCCTCGGCGTCGGCTTCTGCGGCCGGTTCGTCGTCGCCAGAGGCTTCTTCGGTGTCGGCTTCTGCGGCCGGTTCCTCGTCGGTGGAGGCTTCCTCGCCGGCGGTCTCGTCGGCGGCGGTCTCTTCGACGGCTTCCGGCTCGTCGGCGGCGGTCTCTTCGACGGCTTCCGGCTCGTCGGCCGTCTCGGCCTCTGCGGTGTCGGCCTCGGCAGCAGGCTCGTCGTCAGTGGTGTCCTCGGCGACGGCCTCTTCGACGGCCTCGGGCTCCTCGGCTGCCGCGGCTTCCTCGGCGTCGGCTTCGGCTTCGGCTTCGGCGGCGGGCTCGTCCTCTGCGGCCTCCGCTGCGACCTCCTCGACGGCAGTGTCCTCGACGGTAGCGTCCTCGACGGCGGCGTCCTCGGCGACCGTGTCCTCGGCGGCGGCCTCGTCGACGGCCTCGGGCTCGGCGATGGGCTCGGCTTCCTCGGTGTCGGCCACCGCGGCCGGCTCGTTGTCAGTGGTCTCCTCGGCGGCGACCTCTTCCAGGGCTTCCGGGGCGGCGGGCGCTTCCTCGGCGGTGTCCTCCGCGGCGACCTCCTCGACGACCGCCTCGGGCTCCTCCTCCGCGGCGACGTCCTCGGCGGCGGCCTCATCCGCGGTGGCCTCTTCGGCTTCGGCGGCGGGCTCCTCGTCCGTGGCGGCCTCTTCCGCGGTGGCCTCCTCAACCTCGGCAGCAGGCTCCTCGTCCGCGGTGGCTTCTTCCGCGTCGGTGTCCGCGCTGGCCTCCTCAGCCTCGGCGGCTGGCTCCTCGTCCGCGGTGGCTTCTTCCGCGTCCGCTTCTGCGGTGGCTTCCTCGGCTTCTGCGGCCGGCTCCTCGTCCGCCGTGGCGTCCTCGGTCCCGGCCTCCGCGGCCGGCTCCTCGTCCCCGGAGGCCTCCTCGGCCGCTACCTCCTCGGCGACCGCGTCCTCGGCGACCGCGTCCTCGGCGACCGCGTCCTCGGCGACCACGTCCTCCGCAGCGACTTCCTCCGCGGCTGCCTCCGCGGACTCCGAGGGCTCCGTGACGGCCTCCGTGGACTCCGTAACGGCATCCGGGTCCGCTGGGGCGGCGGGCTCCTCGGTGGGCTCGGCGTCCGTGGTGGGGACCTCGGTGGTGAGGGCGTCCGTCGCTTGGAGGTCGGCGGTCGGGGTGGACTCGGCGGCGTCTGCGTCGACCCCAGCGGCCGGCTCCTCGTCGGTGGAGGCGGAGGCATCCCCGTCGGCGGGGCCGACGATGTCCGAGATGTCGTCCGGCACGGCGACCGTGATCGCGGCGGTGTCCGCCAGTGACGGCGCCGCGGTGTCGTCCGAAGCGGCGGCGGCCGGCGTCGCCTCGGCGGCAGGCGCCTCGGCGGTGTCCTCCGACGAAGCGGCGGCGGAGACGGGCGGGATGGTGTCCTCGACGGGCTGGCGCTGCTCGGGGATGCCCGGTGGGGTCGTCACTTCAGGGGAGGGGTTGGTCTGGTCGTCCGGCGGGGTGAAGTTGGGATGCATGGCGGGTCCTCCGTCCGCTCGGTCCGAACGGGGGGAGGGGGCCACCCGTTCAGACTGCTGTGGGCTCAGCGCTGGGGTCGCGGACGCCGGGAGGCCGAACGGCGCCCGGCCCGACGCCACCGGGCCGACGGCAGGCGGGGCCCCCGGCGAGGAGGGTCGGCCGACGGCAGGCGGGGAGGGATGAGCGACCGCCCAGACTTCCGTGCGGCGCACCGTCAAGGTACTCCGCAAACACGACCAGCCATAGACCCCAAACCCAAGAGAGCGGGCCGTGCGGAAGAATTGGACCCGTGTCGTCGAACCTTGATCCAGAAGTCGCGGACCGTCTGCGTCGCAACGAGGCCGGGTTGGTGCCCGCGGTCGTGCAGGAGCACGGGACCGGGCAGGTGTTGATGTTGGCGTGGATGGACGACGAGGCGCTGCACCGGACGCTGACGACCGGGCGGGCGACGTACTGGTCGCGCAGCCGCCAGGAGTACTGGGTGAAGGGCGAGACCTCCGGTCACGTCCAGCACGTCAGGTCGGTGGCGGTCGACTGCGACGGCGACACGCTGCTGGTGACGGTCGAGCAGACCGGCGCCGCGTGCCACACCGGCAACCACACGTGCTTCTACACGGACCTGAAGGTGGGACAGTGACGACCGGAGCCGTGGCGCCCGACGAGGCGACCTTCCACGAGCTGGCCCGCGGCCGCCGGGTGGTGCCGGTGACCCGGCGCCTGCTCGCCGACGGGGAGACGCCCGTCGGGGTGTACCGCAAGCTCGCCGGCGGGCCCGGCACGTTCCTGCTGGAGTCCGCCGAGCAGGGGGCCGGCGCCGCGGGCGCGGTCTGGTCGCGGTACAGCTTCATCGGCGTGCGCAGCGTGGCCACCCTGGTCGAGCGCGACGGCGCCGCGCACTGGCTCGGCGACCCGCCCGCGAACCTGCCGGCGGAGGGCGGCCCGACGGAGGTCCTGCGCGCGACCATCGCCGCGCTGACCGCCGACGACGCCGACCTCAAGGGGCTCGACCTGCCGCCGCTGTCCGGCGGGCTCGTCGGGTTCCTGTCCTACGACGCGGTCCGCCGCTTCGAGCGCCTGCCCGACCTCGCCGTCGACGACCTGCGCCACCCCGAGCTGGGCATGATGCTGGCCACGGACCTCGTGGCCCTGGACCACTTCGAGGGCACCGCGCTGCTCATCGCCAACGCGGTGCTGCCGGAGGCGGGTGCCGACCCGGCGGTGGTGACGGCGGCGTACCACCAGGCGATCGGCCGGCTGGACGCGATGACCACGGCGCTGTCCCGGCCGACCCCGCCGATGGTGTCCACAGTGGACAAGGTCGGGAAGCAGGACGTGGTCAGCCGCACCCCGGCCGGCGGCTACCCGAAGGCGGTCGAGGTCGCGAAGGAGGCGATCCGGGCCGGCGAGTGCTTCCAGATCGTGGTCGCGCAGCGCTTCGAGCGGGCCACCGACGCCGACCCGTTCGACGTGTACCGGGTGCTGCGCTCCACGAACCCGAGCCCGTACATGTACCTGCTGCGCTTCGACGGCTTCGACGTGGTCGGCTCGTCGCCGGAGGTGCACGTCAAGGTCGACGGGCGGCGGGCGCTGCTGCACCCGATCGCCGGGACCCGGTGGCGGGGCGCGACCCCGGAGGAGGACAACGCCCTGGCCGCGGACCTGCTCGCGGACCCGAAGGAGCGCGCCGAGCACGTCATGCTGGTCGACCTGGCCCGCAACGACCTGGGCCGGGTCTGCCGGCCGGGGACCGTCGAGGTGCCCGAGTTCATGACCGTGGAGCGGTACAGCCACGTCATGCACATCGTGTCGACCGTGGTCGGCGAGCTGGACGAGGAGCGGACCGCGTTCGACACCCTGGCCGCGACGTTCCCGGCGGGCACGCTGTCCGGGGCGCCGAAGGTGCGGGCCATGGAGATCATCGAGGAGCTCGAGCCGACCCGGCGCGGCCTGTACGGCGGCGTCGTCGGCTACTTCGGCTTCGGCGGCGACATGGACACCGCCATCGCGATCCGCACCGCGCTCATGCGGGACCGGATGGCGTACGTGCAGGCCGGCGCGGGCATCGTCGCCGACTCCGACCCCCTGGCGGAGGAGACGGAGACGCGCAACAAGGCCGCCGCCGTGCTCGCCGCGATCGCCACGGCCGAGACGCTGCGGCCGGCCCGATGACGGCGGCCCTGGCCGGCCGCAAGGGGCTGACCGTCACGACCCTCGCCACCGCGCTCGCCTCGGCGGTCGTGCTGTTCGCCGCGACCCGGCACTGGGACGCGGTCATGACACACCAGGTGTCGCCGCTGCCGCCGACGACGCACTACCGCACCGGCACCGACATGTCGCCGTGGCTGCCGGCGCTCGGCGCGGTCGGCCTGGCCGGCGCCGGGGCGCTGCTGGCCACCCGCGGCCGGCTCAGGACCATCGTCGGCGGGCTGCTCGCGCTCGCCGGCATCGGCGTCACCGGGGCGGTGATCGAGACGCTGCGGCACGGCATCGGCGCCGGCTGGCCGGTGCTGACGATCGTCGCGGCGCTCGTGGTGGTGGCCGCGGGCGCGGTCACCATCCGGTACAGCGACACCTGGCCGGAGATGGGGGCCCGCTACGAGCGGCCACAGGCCGGGGCGACCAGCGCGAAAGCGCCGCAGACACAGCTGTGGGACGCCCTCGACCGGGGCGAGGATCCGACCGCCGACCAGTAGGGTTCGCCTATGGCGAGCAGCAGCAAGGAAGTCCTCGAGGTCGCCGGTCGTGAGGTGACCGTCACCAACCCCGGCAAGGTGTACTTCCCGAAGTCCGGCCGCACCAAGCTCGACGTCGTGCGCTACTACGTCGCCGTCGCCGAGGGGGCCCTGCGCGGCGCCGGCGGCCGGCCGATGGCGTTGAAGCGCTACGTCAACGGCATCGACGGGGAGGCGTTCTTCCAGAAACGGGCGCCGGAGAAGCGCCCCGAGTGGATCGAGACGGCGCAGCTGCGGTACCCGTCGGGCCGCACCGCCGAGGAGATCGTCCTGCGCGACGCGGCCCAGCTCGCCTGGGTCGTCAACCTCGGCTGCCTGGAGCTGCACACCCACTCCGTCCTCGCCGAGGACGTCGAGCACCCCGACGAGCTGCGCATCGATCTGGACCCGGTGCCGGGGGTGCCGTGGTCGCAGGTGCTGGAGGTCGCGCTCGTCGCCCGTGACGTCCTCGCCGACCACGGACTCGTCGGATGGCCGAAGACCTCCGGTTCGCGCGGATTCCACGTGTACGCCCGGATCCACCCGAACTGGACCTTCGCCGAGGTGCGGCGGGCCGCGGAGGGCTTCGCCCGGGAGGTGGCCCGGCGGGCCCCGGACATCGCGACCGGCGCCTGGTGGAAGGAGGAGCGGCACGGCGTGTTCGTCGACTACAACCAGAACGCGAAGGACCACACCACCGCCTCCGGATACTCGGTGCGCCCGTCCGAGGAGGCCCGCGTCTCCACCCCGCTCACCTGGGACGAGGTGCCGGACTGTGACCCGGCGGCGTACACGATGGAGACCGTGCCGGGCCGCCCCGACGCGTGGGCCGGCATCGAGGACGCCCGCGGCGACCTGACCCCGCTGCTGGAGCTGGCCGCGACCTTCAAGAAGCAGGCGCCGGCGAAGAAGGGCACCGGCCGCCGGGCGCCGAGCATGCCGCTGATCGAGATCGCCCGCGCCGCCACGAAGGAGGAGGCCCTGGAGGGCCTTGAGCGGTGGAAGGCCCGCCACCCCGCGGTGTGGCCGCTGTTGGAGCCCGCCGACGTCCTCGTCGACTCGATGCGCGGCATCAACAGCCTGTGGACCCGCATCCGGCTCAACCTCGTGCACGTACCGGAGGCCGACCGCCCGCCGCAGGAGCCCCTGGAGGTCGACTACGACCCGTTCGCGAAGTGGAAGGAGCTGCAGGCCCGCGGCGAGGTCCCGGCCCGGCGGCGCCGCCCCGCGGCCGGCGAGGAGGCGCCCGAGGGTGTCTAGGGCCGCCTGACCCAGCCGGCGACCAGCACCAGGCCGGTGGGGCGGTGCACGGCGAAGTAGCCGAACGGCCGGTCGAACGTCACCGTCACGCGCAGCCGCCGGGCCGTGGGCGGGTGGAACGCCAGGGGGAACATGGCGAGCGCGGTCACCGTCGCGGCCTGGAAGCCCAGCGCGGTGAACCGGGCCAGGGCCTGCTGCCGGGCCGAGGAGACGGCCAGGTCGACCGGGCTGATCCCGGGGAACGTGCCGTCCCTGGCGGCGGTGCGCAGCCCGAACAGGTCCGGCATGGTGAGCAGGTCATGACCGGCGGTCACGTCGAACGACGGCAGGCTGACCACCAGCTCGGGCGCCGGGTCGGTGGCGTCGACCTCCTCGGCGTGCACCCCGGGCCCGGCGGTCGCCGGCGCGGCGCCGGCGAAGCCGTCGATCGCGGTGGCCAGGACGGCGCCCGGGGCGGCCGGCGGCGCCCCGAGGCAGAGGACCACGTCGACGTCCTCGGAACCCTCGACGGTGAGCAGCGTGACACCGCCGGTCGCGCGCAGCGGCGCGAGCGCGTCGGCGGCGACGTGCCCGCGCGACAGCGACGGCAGCCGAAGACCGGACCAGGGCCCGCCGGCCGGGGTCATGACCGCGTCGTCGAACGGCCGCCGCCACTGCGTCTCCACGGCCAGCGCCGAGGCGAGGACCAGGGCCGTGTCCTCGTCGACGGCGACCGGCAGGGCCGGGACGAGCCCGCCGGTGGACCGGGCCGCCCACGCGTCCAGGCGGGCCCGGTCGGCGGCCGGGTCGCCGGACAGCCGGGACCCGGCGTCCCAGCCGGGCGCGAGCGGCAGGTCGTGCCGGGTCCAGACGCCGGCCGCCGCGCGCACCGCGCCCGAGGCGGGCAGTTCGAGGGGGGAGGGGGCGACGGCGAGGAGCTCGTCGCGGGCCGGGCCGGACGCGACCCCGGCGAGCAGCGCGAGCAGCGGGTAGACCCCGGCGCCGGAGAAGGCGGCCGGGCCGTCTGCGGCGGCCGCCCAACGCGAGGTCAGGGTGTTTGCCAGGGCCACGGTCATGGGTCCAACCATACGAACGGCAAGGCATTATGCCCTAGTCCATCAGGTGACGTCGGCCATACCCCCACGGCCATCCACTGACCGGGGGGCTCCTAGCATCGGACGCATGACCACCGGAGAGGGGAGCTCCTTGATCAACGCGGAATCTGGCCGTGTGCTCGACGAGATCCTCGCCGGCGTGCGCGAAGACTTGGCCATCCGCGAGGCACAGGTGCCCCTGGACGAGATCAAGCTGGCCGCGGCGCAGGCGGCACCGCCCATGGATGCCTACGCCAAACTGAGGGCCCCCGGCGTGGGGGTGATCGCCGAGGTCAAGCGCGCGTCGCCGTCGAAGGGGCAGCTCGCGGAGATCCCTGACCCGGCGGAGCTGGCGAAGGAGTACGCCGCCGGCGGCGCCCGCGCCGTCAGCGTCCTGACCGAGGGCCGCTGGTTCGGCGGCAGCCTCGACGACTTCGCCGCCGTGCGCGCCGCCGTCGACGTCCCGCTGCTGCGCAAGGACTTCGTCGTGTCCTCCTACCAGGTGCACGAGGCCCGGGCGTACGGTGCCGACCTGGTGCTGCTCATCGTGGCCGCACTGGACCAGAACACGCTGTCGGGGCTGCTCGACCGGATCGAGAGCCTCGGCATGACGGCCCTGGTCGAGGTCCACGACGAGGAGGAGACCGACCGCGCGCTGGAGGCCGGCGCCCGCGTCATCGGCATCAACGCGCGTAACCTGCGCACCCTCGAGGTCGACCGGACGGTGTTCGAGCGCATCGCGCCCGGCCTGCCCAACGACGTGGTGAAGATCGCCGAGTCGGGGGTGCGCGGCCCGCACGACCTGATCCGCTACGCGTCCGCCGGCGCCGACGCGGTCCTCGTCGGTGAGGGGCTCGTCACCCAGAAGAGTCCACGGGACGCGGTCGCCGAGCTGGTCACGGCCGGCAGCCACCCGGCGACGCCGAGGCCGGCGCGGTGAACGCGTTCCTGTCCGCCGCCGGACTCCTGCCCGACCAGTCGGGGCACTTCGGCGAGTTCGGCGGGCGGTTCGTCCCCGAGGCGCTGATCGCGGCCCTCGACGGTCTCGACGCCGCGTACCGGCACGCGCAGGCCGACGAGGCGTTCCAGGCCGAGTTCGGCCGGCTGCTGCGCGACTACGCCAACACCCCGTCGCCGCTGTACCGCGCCGACCGGCTCTCCGCGCACGCCGGCGCCCGGGTGTTCCTCAAGCGCGAGGACCTCAACCACACCGGCGCGCACAAGGTCCGCAACGTGCTCGGCCAGGCGCTGCTCACCAAGCGGATGGGCAAGCAGCGGGTCATCGCCGAGACCGGCGCCGGGCAGCACGGCGTGGCCAGCGCCACCGCCTGCGCCCTGCTCGACCTCGAGTGCGTCGTCTACATGGGTGAGGAGGACACCCGCAGGCAGGCGCTCAACGTCGCCCGCATGCGGATGCTCGGCGCCACCGTGGTGCCCGTCACCACCGGCTCGAAGACGCTCAAGGACGCGATCAACGAGGCGCTGCGGGACTGGGTGACCAACGTCGACACCACCCACTACCTGCTCGGCACCGCCGCCGGCCCGCACCCGTTCCCGGCGATGGTCCGCGACTTCGTCAGCGGCATCAGCGTCGAGGCCCGCCGGCAGATCATGGAGCAGACGGGGCGGCTGCCCGACGCGGTCGCCGCGTGCGTCGGCGGCGGCTCCAACGCCATCGGCGCGTTCCACGCGTTCGTGCCCGACGAGGGCGTGCGGCTGTACGGGTTCGAGGCGGGCGGTGACGGCGTCGACACCGGCCGGCACGCCGCCAGCATCACCGGCGGCTCCACGGGCGTGCTGCACGGCGCCCGCACGTACCTGTTGCAGGACGAGGACGGCCAGACGGTCGAGTCGCACTCCATCTCCGCCGGCCTGGACTACCCGGCCGTCGGCCCGGAGCACGCGTACCTGCACGCCACCGGCCGCGCCACGTACGAGCCGGTCACCGACGCCGAGGCGATGGCCGCGTTCAAGCTGCTGTGCCGCACGGAGGGGATCATCCCCGCGATCGAGAGCGCGCACGCGGTCGCCGGCGCGCTGCGGGTCGTGCCGAAGCTCGCCGCCGAGCTCGGCCGGGAGCCGGTCGTCGTGATCTGCCTGTCCGGCCGGGGCGACAAGGACATGGACACCGCCCGCGACTTCTTCGGAGTGTGACGGTCATGAGCGTTGCTGTCGCCTTCGAGAAGGCCCGGGCCGAGGGCCGC
Organism: Dactylosporangium aurantiacum; assembly: GCF_000716715.1. GTDB lineage: Bacteria > Actinomycetota > Actinomycetes > Mycobacteriales > Micromonosporaceae > Dactylosporangium > Dactylosporangium aurantiacum. Next base: position 93,075 of record NZ_JNYJ01000001.1, read on the forward strand.
AGCGTCCTCATCGGCTACCTGCCCGCCGGGTTCCCGACCGTGCCCGGCGCGACCGACGCGATCAGGGCGATGATCGACAACGGGGTCGACGTGGTCGAGGTCGGCCTGCCGTACTCGGACCCGGTCATGGACGGCCCCGTCATCCAGCGCGCCACCGAGGCCGCCCTCGCCGGCGGGTTCCGGGTCGCGGACGGGCTGCGCACCGTCGAGGCAGTGGCCTCGGCCGGCGCGCCGATCCTCGTCATGACCTACTGGAACCTCGTGGAGCGCTACGGGGTGCAGCGCTTCGCCGCGGACCTCGCCGGCGCCGGCGGTGCCGGGCTCATCACGCCCGACCTGATCCCGGACGAGTCCGGGCCGTGGCTGGAGGCGTCCGACGCGCACGACCTCGACCGGGTGTTCCTGGTCTCGCCGTCCTCGACGGACGCCCGGATCGCGATGACCGCCGGGCGGTGCCGCGGCTTCGTCTACGCGACCAGCGTCATGGGCGTCACCGGCGCGCGCAGCAGCACCAGCACCGCCGCGCCCGCCCTCGTCGAGCGGATCCGCAAGGCCGACCCGTCGGTGCCGGTCGCGGTCGGGCTCGGCGTCTCCAACGGCGAGCAGGCCGCGGAGGTCGGCGCGTTCGCCGACGGGGTCATCGTCGGCAGCGCCCTCGTGCGGTGCCTGCAGGACGCCGCCACGCCCGCCGCGGGGGTCGCCGCGGTCGCCGCCCTCAGCGCCGACCTCGCCGAGGGCGTCCGCCGCCGCTGACGCACGGCAGTCACCGGGCCCGACGGGGATCGTTGAGCCCGGCGTGCGGCGATTTTTCCGTTTGGTACCTGTAGCGCTCCTGCTGTCCGCGGCCCCGGCCGGCCTGGCCCTCGCCTTCCCCGGCACGGACCGGCCGACGGCACCGGCGACGGCGGTGGCCGAGGCCGACGCGAGCTGGCGGCAGGACGGCAACGGGCCCGGCCGCGCCGGGTACCAGCCGGTCGCCCCGTACCTGCGGGCGGGCTCCGCGGCCAGGATCGACACGCTGTGGACCGCGCCCGCGTCCCGGCCCGGGGAGCAGGTCGGCGGCGCGATCGTCGTGGACGGCAACCTGCTGCGCGCCTCCGGCGGCCCGACCGGCCAGATCCGCCGCTACGACGCGGTCACCGGCGCCGACCTCGGCGCGGTCCTCGACGTGCCGGACCGGCGCCTCGGCCAGCTCGCCGCGGCGCCCGCCGGCCGGCCGCCCGCGCTGCTCGTGGAGTCCCAGGCGGTCGCCGCCGGCACGGACGAGGCGCTGGCCCGCTACCTCGGCGCGTACGACCTGCGCGGCGGCCGGCAGTGGCAGGTGACGCTGCCCGACGCGGTGTCCGGCGGCTTCACCGTCGCCGGGGAGCTGCTGCTGCGGGCCGCCGGCACCACCCTGACCGCGCTGCGGCTCGCCGACGGCACCACCGCGTGGACGGCGCCCCTGGACGGCGAGGCCGGCCTGCACCCGCCGGTCGCCGACGGCGGCCTCGCCCTGCAGACGTTCGAGGCCGGCGCGGGCACCGGCCTGGCCGCGTTCGACCTGCGCACCGGCACGCGGCTGTGGCGGCAGGACGTGAGCGGGCCGTGGCTCATCGCCGCCGGCGGCATCGCCTACGTCACCGGCACCGGCGGGGTCTGCGCGCACACCGTCGCCGACGGCGCCCGCCGCTGGTGCGACACCACGACGCTGCGCGACCCGCGCTCCGCGACCACCGACGGGCAGACCCTCATGGTCTTCGACGCCCACGGCCGCGCCGCCGGGTTCGGCACCGGCGACGGCGCGGTCCGCTGGACCCGCGACTGGGGCATGGCTGGCGCGGAGGTCGCCACCTCCTACTGGTCCCCGGTCAACGGCGGCGGCGTGCTGTACGGGGTGGTGTACCAGTTCGCGATCCGCGACGGCGCCCCCGTGCACCGCGTCGAGCTGCTCGCCCTCGACGCCGCCGCCGGCACCGTCCTGGCCCGGCGCGACCTCGGGTTCGACTCCCTGCACGGCGCCGAGCCGCTGCTGCTCAGCGGCGACCACGTCTACTTCGCGGCGCTGGAAAAGCTGATCGCCCTGGGGGAGCGTCCCCCGGTACGCTGACCGTCATGCACACCGACCGGATGATGCGCCCCGTCACGGGGCCCGTCGGCGTGCGCTAAGTCCGCTCACCACTCGCCCCCGCACGCAGGGGCGAGCCGGATCGGGTCCGTCCCCGCCGTCGCGGGGCACCGCAGACCGGAGATCCACGATGAGCTTCTACGTCACCACCGCCATCCCGTACGTCAACGCCGCCCCGCACCTCGGCCACGCCCTCGAGCTGGTCCAGGCCGACGTCCTCGCGCGGCACCGCAGGCTGCGCGGGCAGCCGGTCCGGTTCCTCACCGGCACCGACGAGAACGCGCTGAAGAACGTCACCGCCGCCGCGGCCGCCGGCGCCGCCGTGCCGGACTTCGTCGCGGCGAACGCCGACCGGTTCGCGGCGCTGCGCCCCGTGCTGGACCTGTCGTTCGACGACTTCATCCGCACCTCCCAGGATCCGCGGCACGCGGCCGGCGTCGAGGCGCTGTGGCGGCGCACCGCCGCGGCCGGCGACCTCTACCGCCGCGACTACCAGGGCCTCTACTGTCCGGGCTGCGAGCAGTTCTACGAGCCCGCCGAGCTGGCCGCGGGCCGGTGCCCGGAGCACGGCACCGAGCCGGAGACGGTGACCGAGTCCAACTGGTTCTTCCGGCTGTCCCGCTACACCGGCCGGATCCTCGCCGCGCTGGAGTCCGGTGAGGTACGGGTCGAGCCGGCCGCCCGGCGCAACGAGGTCCTCGCGTTCGTGCGGGCCGGCCTGCGCGACATCAGCGTGTCCCGGCCCGCCGCCCGCGCCGGCGGGTGGGGCATCCCGGTGCCCGGCGACCCGTCGCAGGTCGTCTACGTCTGGTGGGACGCCCTCGCCAACTACGTCACCGCGCTCGGCGACGGTGAGCTGTACCGCCGGTGGTGGCTGGACGCCGCCGAACGCGTCCACGTGATCGGCAAGGGGATCGTGCGGTTCCACGCCGTCTACTGGCCGGCGCTGCTGCTGTCCGCCGGGCGGCCGCTGCCCACCACGATCTTCGTGCACGAGTACCTGACCGTGGACGGCGCGAAGCTGTCCAAGAGCGCCGGCAACGCGGTCGACCCGGCGGACCTCGCCGGCCGGTTCGGCAGCGACGCGCTGCGCTGGTGGCTGCTGCGCGACGTCGCCCCGCTGGGTGACACCGACTTCACCGAGGAGCGGCTGCTGCACCGGTACCACCAGGACCTCGCCAACGGGATCGGCAACCTGGTCAACCGCACGATCGGGCTCGTGCACCGGTGCCGGGGCGGCCGGGTGCCGCGGGTCGCCGGCACGCACGGGGCGCTCGCCGGGGCCGTCGACCGGGCCCTCGCCGCGTTCGACCTGCGGGCCGCGACCGGCGCGATCTGGGCCGCGGTCGCCGCCGGCAACCGGCAGGTCGAGGCGGCCCGGCCGTGGGACCTGGCCAAACGCGAGGCGGCGGGGGACACGGCGGCCGGCGACGACCTCGACGCGGTCCTCGGCGGCCTGGTCGCGTCGTGCCGGGAGATCGTGCGCGAGCTGTCGCCGTTCCTGCCGTCCGGCGCGGCCCGGCTCGCCGCGCAGCTCGGCGACGGCGACCGGGTCGGCACCGCGGCGCCGGTGTTCCCGCGCCGGTGACGCCGGGCGGCGTCAGTCGCGCGGGCGGGTGCCGTCAGTCGCGCGGGCGGGTGCCGTCAGTCGCGCAGGGCGGCCCGCCACGCGTCGCGGACCGCCTCGGCACCCCACGCGTTGGGTTCGATGTGCCCGCACAGCCACAGGTCGCGGTTGCCGGGCCGGGGGTCGCCGCCGGTGATGTCGCCGGCCTTGGCGCCGTGGCCGAGGAACGCCGCGTGCAGGTCGGCGACCACCGCCCCGTGCCGGGCGGCCGCGTCGCGGATCGCGTCGTTGAGGGCGGCCAGCACCGCCAGGCCGCCCTGCCAGACGGGCAGCCCCGCCCAGGACAGGTCGCCGGTGCCGTCGGTCGGGTCGTACACGGTGCTGACCACGACCCGGGCACCGGTCGCGGTGAGGGCCGGCAGGGCGACCGCGTAGTTGGCGGCGACCTTCGCCACGGTGCGCTCCGCCGCGTCGCGGTCCGGGGGCAGGCCCGCGCCGGCCGGCGCGAACAGGGTCGTGAGCAGGTCGTTGCCGCCCATGGTCAGAGTGATCAGGGCGGGCCGGCCCTCGACCTTGTCGAGCTGGAACCGCACGACGTCGTCGCTGGTCGCGCCGTCGCAGGCGAGCAGCGTCAGGTCGATGCCGAAGTCGTCGGCGAGCAGCGAGGCGGCACCCAGGCCCGGGCCACCGGCATAGTCGTCGATCGAGATGGAGTCGCCGAGCGCGTAGTAGGCCACCGGACCAGTAGATCACCCGGCGCCCGGTGCGTGGTGCACGCGCCGGGCCGCGCCACCGCTGCGGTGCCGGCCCGGGCCCGGCTCAGGCGTCGACGGCCTCGCGCGTGACCTCCCGCAGGACGTCGCGCTTGATCTGGCGGATCACCCCGCTGCGGCCGGCACCGGCGTCGGCGATGGCGGTGCGGGTGGTGGCGGTCAGCGGCTCCGGCAGCGACGCCGGGTCGTGCCAGGCCAGGCGGCTGATCCGGCCGGGCGCGTTCAGCGCCGGCCCGCCACCTTCCAGGCGGCCCTCGAGGCGGCCGCGGAACACGTGGACGAACAGGTCCGGGACCGCCTCGCCGCAGCCGTCGCCGGTCACCTCGTACATGCCGACGAGCTCGACCATCTCGGCCTGCAGGCCGGTCTCCTCGAAGATGTCGCGGACCGCGGCGTGCACCGGGCTCTCCGCCGCGCGGACCCGGCCGCCGGGCAGGCCCCACAGCTGGTGGCCGCCCGCCTGCTGGCACAGCAGCACGCGGCCGGCCGCATCTTCGATGATGGCGGCGACCGCGGACGTGACTTCGTAGCTCATATTCGCACTCTAGGCGCCATAGCGGACCGTTGCGATACCTTCGCTGGTGGTGATCTTCGCCGGTCGGAGTGGGGTTTCGGGCGCCGCGGGGTGGCGAATTGGGCGAACCCAGGGCATCGCGTTTCGGCGGATCGGCGGTAGCGTGTGCACCCGTGGATGCTGCCCTTACCCCGCTGGCCGTGATCCCCAGCCCCACGCAAGGTGTCTGGGACCTCGGGCCGTTGCCGCTGCGTGCCTACGCGCTGTGCATCGTGCTCGGCATCGTCGCCGCGTGCTTCATCGCCGACCGGCGGCTGCGCCAGCGCGGCGCCCCGCCGTGGGTGATCCTCGACATCGCCGTGTGGGCGGTGCCCGCCGGCATCATCGGCGCCCGGATCTACCACGTGATCACCTCGCCCGAGGCGTACTTCGGCGAGAACGGTGACCTCGTCAAGGCGTTCAAGATCTGGGAGGGCGGCCTCGGCATCTGGGGCGGCATCGCGGGCGGCGCCATCGGCGCCTACATCGCCTGCCGCCGGCTCGGCCTGCCCTTCGCGATGGCCGCGGACACCCTCGCCGTCGGCCTGCCGGTCGCGCAGGCGCTCGGCCGCTGGGGCAACTGGTTCAACAACGAGCTCTACGGCAAGGAGACCAGCCTGCCGTGGGGCCTCAAGGTGTACAACTGGGACGCCAGCGCCGGGCACGCGCAGACCGTCAACGGTGAGCCGATCGTCCTCGGCGTCTTCCACCCGACGTTCCTCTACGAGTTCCTGTGGTGCCTCGGGGTCGCCGCCGCCGTCTGGTATGCGGACAAGCGCTGGTCCCTCGGCCGTGGCCGGGCGTTCGCGCTGTACGTGGCGCTGTACTGCGTCGGCCGGTTCTGGATCGAGGCGCTGCGCATCGACGACGCCCACCACTTCCTGGGCATGCGGCTCAACAACTGGACCTCGATCGTCGTCTTCGCCGCCGCGATGGCCTACTTCCTGAAGGTGCGCGGGCCGCAGGAGCGCGTCACGTACGACGAGAACGGCCGCATCTCCGTCGTCACCGGCGACGAGCCCCCGGCGGTCCCCGCCGCCTCGGACGCCGACCCGGACGCCGCCGCGGACGAGCCGGCCGGACCCGTCTCGATCGAGAAGGACGCCGAGGCCGGGGACGGTGAGCCACAGTCCGACGACGCGTCCAGCAGCTCCGGCAGCACGTCCGCGAAGGGCTGAGGGACCGCACGGATGCGCACCGCTGTCGTGGTGGGCGCCGGCATCGGCGGGATCGCCGCGGCCGGCGCGCTCGCCCGGACCGGCTGGCAGGTCACCCTCCTGGAACGCGACGACCGGCTCCGCCCGGGCCGCGGCGCGCTCGTCCTGTGGCCCAACGGGGTCCGGGCGCTGCGCGGGCTCGGGCTCGCCGGCGGCCTGGACGGCATCGCCACCCCGGTCCCGCCCGTCGGGATCCGCCGCCCGGACGGGCAGTGGCTGGTCCGCCCGGCGGCGGCCGCGGGCGAGGACGTCGAGTCGCCGCCGGTGGTCGTGCACCGCGAGGACCTGCACGACGCGTTCATCGCGGGCCTGAGCGACCAGGTCGACATCCGCAACGCCATCGACGTGCAGCCGGCCCGGGTCCGCCGGGACCGCCCCGCCGTCGGCGACGGCCGCAGCACCTTCGAGGCGGACCTCGTCGTCGCCGCCGACGGGGTGCAGAGCGCCGTGCGCCGCCGGCTCGCCCCGGCGACCACGTTCACCAGTGCCGGGTTCGCCGCGTGGCGGGCCGTCATCCCGTGGTACCGCATCCCGGACCTGCCGCCGGGACTGCCGCCGCACGGCGAGACGCTCGACGGCGCGCACCGCTTCGCGTTCGCCTCGCTCGGCGAGCGCGGCTCGTCCGGCGGCTCGACCCGCGGCGGCATCTCCTGGGTCGCGACCGTCCCCGGCGCGCTGCGCCCCGAGCCGCCCGCCGGCCAGCTGGCGCTGCTGCGGCGCTGGTTCGCCGGGTGGCACGCGCCGATCCCGCAGCTGCTGGCCGCCACGGAGCCCGACGACCTGGTCCAGGATCCGATCGGCGAGCTGGCGCCGCTGCCGGAGACGTTCGGCGTGCGGGCCGGCGCCGGCGGGTACGCCCTGGTCGGCGACGCCGCCCACGCCATGCCGCACCACCTCGCGCAGGGCGCCTGCCTGGCCCTGGAGGACGTCGCGACCCTGCAGGCGGTGCTGACGAACGTGCCGGGGCCGCTCGGGCCGGCCCTGGACGAGTACAGCCGGCTGCGCCGGCCGCGGGTGGCCAGGGTGCTGCAGCAGACCCGCAAGGCGTCCGCGGTGCTGCAGCCGCGGGGCGGCTTCACCAGCCGGGCGATGGGCGCCGCCCTCGGCCGGGCCAACCCGCGGGTGCTGGACCGGGCGGCCGCCGCGGCGGCCGAGTGGGCGGGTCCCGCCTCGTCCTGACCGCGGTCCTTGGCCGCTGCCGCTGCCGCTGGTCGCGTGCCGGCCCGGCCGACCGCCGCCGGGCCGCGGATGAACGCGGCCCGGCCCGGGGTCAGGACGTCAGGACGCCGTGCTCGACGCAGGCGGCGGACCAGCCCTGCGGCAGCACCTGGACCTTCATCCGGCGGCGGCACCGGGGGCAGAAGCGCGGCGGCTCCAGGTCCCGGGCGGCCGCGCAGGCCGGGTGCGGCGCGCCGCCGGCGAGGGACTCGCCGCACCGGTCGCACCACACCGCCTCGCCCGGGCCGCCCGCCCGGGCGGTGTCCGCGGCGTTCACAGCGTCGCCGAGAGGGCCTTGACCGGCATGCTGAGCTCGTCGAGCAGGGCGAGGTCCTGCTCGGGGGAGCGGCCCAGCGTGGTCAGGTAGTTGCCGACGATCACCGCGTTGACGCCGCCGAGGAGGCCGTCCCGGGTGCCGAGGTCGCCGAGCGTGATCTCGCGGCCGCCGGCGTACCGCAGCAGGGTCCTCGGCAGGGCCAGCCGGAACGCGGCGACGGCCCGCAGCGCGTCCTTCGGGTCGAGCACCGGCTGGTCGCTCAGCGGCGTGCCCGGGCGCGGGTTGAGGAAGTTGAGGGGCACCTCGTGCGGGTCCAGCTCCTGCAGCTGGATCGCGAACTCGGCCCGCTGCTCGACGGTCTCGCCGAGGCCGAGGATGCCGCCGCAGCAGACCTCCATGCCGGCCGCACGGACCATCCGCAGCGTGTCCCAGCGCTCCTGCCAGGTGTGCGTCGTCACCACCTGCGGGAAGTGCGACCGGGCGGTCTCCAGGTTGTGGTTGTACCGGTGGATGCCCAGCGCCGACAGTTGGTCGACCTGGTCCTGGGTGAGCATGCCCAGCGACGCGGCGATGTTGATGTCCACCGCCTCGCGGATCGCGGCGACCCCGTCGGCCAGCTGCGTCATGAGCCGCTGGTCGGGGCCGCGCACGGCGGCGACGATGCAGAACTCGGTGGCCCCGGTCGCCGCGGTCTGCTTCGCCGCCTCGACCAGCGACGGGATGTCGAGCCAGACGGCGCGCACCGGCGAGGTGAACAGCCCCGACTGCGAGCAGAAGTGGCAGTCCTCGGGGCAGCCGCCGGTCTTGAGCGAGACGATGCCCTCGACCTCGACCTCCGGCCCGCACCACGTCATCCGCACCTCGTGCGCGATCGCGAGATATTCGGGCAGCTCCTCGTCGGAGCAGCGCAGCACCGCGAGCACACCGTCCAGGTCGAGCCCGACCCCGGTGTCCACGACGGCCTTGGCAGCAGCAAGCATGCACGTACCTTACAAAACGTTAGGGCCGGACGGGTGGCGCGAAGTTGTTCAGTTACTTTGTCCACATCGCACAAACGGCATCGTAGGGGTTCGACAACGACCTGGGGAGGGCGCCGCCGTGGAGAACGGAACCTGGCTGTCCACGCTGGACGGTGAGGCCAGGGCCCGCCGGGCCGCCGGGCTGCGCCGGGAGCTGCGGCCCCGCGCCGCCGGCGACGACGTCGTCGACCTGGCCGGCAACGACTACCTCGGGCTGTCCCGGCACCCCGACGTGCTCGCCGCCGCCGCGCGGGCCCTCGCCGACTACGGGCTCGGCGCGACCGGGTCGCGGCTGGTGCGCGGCTCCACCGAGGCGCACCACGCCCTGGAGGACGGGCTCGCCGGGCTCCTCGGCGCGCCGGCCGCCCTCGTCTACTCCTCCGGCTACCTGGCGAACCTCGGCGCGATCCGGGCCCTGGTCCGGCCGGGGACCCTCGTGGTGTCCGACGCGCACAACCACGCGTCCATCGTCGACGGCTGCCGGCTCGCCTGCGCCGGGCGCGCCGCCCGGGAAGGCGCGGGCACCGTCGTCGCGCCGCACGCCGACCCCGGCGCCGTCCGCGCGCTGCTCGCCGCGGACCCGCACCGGCCCGCCGTCGTCGTCACCGAGAGCGTGTTCTCCGTCGACGGCGACCTCGCGCCGCTCGCCGAGCTGTACGCCGCCTGCCGCGAGCACCCCGGCGGCGCGCTGCTGCTCGTCGACGACGCCCACGCCCTCGGTGTGATCGGGCCCCGCGGCGCCGGCGGGGTCGCCGCCGCCGGCCTGGCCGGGCGGCCCGGCGTGATCGTCACCGCCACCCTGTCGAAGTCCCTCGGCGCCGCCGGCGGGGTCGTCGCCGGCCCCCGCGAGCTGCGCCGCCAGCTCGTCGACACGGGCCGCACGTTCATCTACGACACCGCCCTGCCGCCCGCCGTCGCCGCCGGCGCGCTCGCCGCGCTCGACCTGCTGGCCGGCGGCGACCACCTGCGCGCCGAGCTCGCCGCCCGGGCCGCCACGGCCGTGGCCCGGCTGCGCGCCGAGGGCCTCGACGTGCCGACCCCCGACGGCGGCGTCATCTCCGTCGCCGCGCCGAGCGCCGACGAGGCGTTCGCGTGGGCGGCCGCCTGCCGCGAGCGGGGGGTCGCGGTAGGCTGCTTCCGCCCACCGTCCACACCGGACGGCCGGTCGCGCCTGCGGCTCACCGTCAACGTCGGCGTGCCGGCGGCGGCGTTCGAGCACGCGCTCGACATCGTCGTCAAGGAACGGCCCTGACCGCCGACGCAGCGCGCCCCCGAAGGACCACCGTGACCGACCCGCACAGCGCAGGCCAGCACCCCGCCGACCCCGGCACCGCCGAGCACCGCGGGGGTGACCCGCGCGACGGGATGGGCGCGGAGGCGCTGCTCGCCGAGGCGCTGCGGTCCGAGGCGCTGCTCTCGGAGGCCGCGACCCCCGCGGCGACCGAGCCGATCAGCGGGGCCGTCGTCATCACCGGCACCGACACCGGCGTCGGCAAGACCATCGTGACCGCCGCCATCGCCGCCGCCGCGACCGCCGCGGGGCGCCGCGTCGCGGTGGTCAAACCCGCGCAGACCGGCACCGCCGACGGCGACGAGCCCGACGCCGCGACGGTCGCGCGCCTCGCCGAGCCCGTCACGGTGCGGACCCTGGCGAGCTTCCCGGACCCGCTCGCCCCGCTCGCCGCCGCGCGGGTCGCCGGGGACGACCCGCTGACCGCGGTCATGGCGCAGCTCGCCCTGCGCACCATCATCGAGGAGCACGACATCACGCTCATCGAGGGCGCCGGCGGGCTGCTCGTGCCGATGGGGGAGGGCGGCTGGACGGTCCTGGACCTCGCCGCCGCGCTCGGCGCCACCGCCGTCGTCGTCGCCCGCGCCGGGCTCGGCACCCTCAACCACACGGCGCTGACCCTGCGGGCGCTCGCCCACCGCGACGTCCCCGCCGCCGTCGTCATCGGCGCGTGGCCGGCGGAGCCGCAGCTGGTGCACCGCACCAACCTGCACGACCTCGCCGGTGACCTGGTCGGCGCCGTCCCCGAGGGGGCGGGCGCACTGACCCCGGCCCTGTTCCGCCGGGAGGCGCCGCACTGGCTGGCGCCGCTGCTGCACGGCCGGTTCGACCCCGTCGCGTTCCGGTCCCACAGCCGCTGACCGGCCGCCCGCCACCGGGGACCCCGCCGGTCGCCGCGACCGCGGGCGCGGGCGTCGGCGTCGGCGTCGGGAGGGCCGCGCCGGTCGCCGCGCTCCCGCCCGTCGCCGGCGGGTCAGGGACCTGGCCGGGCGGGCCGGGCGTCCGCGTGCGAAAGGCCGCGCCGGTCGCCGCCACCGCCCGTCGCCGGCGGTCCAGGAGCCTCCGGCGGGAGACGGCCGCCGAACGTCGGCGTTTCAGAGGACCGCGCCGATCGATGGGACGCGGTACGGTCACGCAATGACCGAGATCGACCCCGGAGCCGGCGCCGCCCCGCCGCCCGCACCCGACGACGAGCGCCACGCCCGCGCCCGCCGGCGGCTCGACGACGCGGGAGGCCGGGTCACCGCCGAGGCCCGCGCCGAGTCCCGCGAGCAGGTGCGCGAGATCATGGGCTGGTCATGACGGACCTGACCGCCGTCACCGGCCTCGTGCTCGACCCGTCCGCGGTCCTGGCGTACACGCAGGGCAAGGCCGGCGTCGACGACCTCGTGAGCACCGTCCTCGCCGACGGCGGCGCCGTCGTCGTGCCGGCCGTCGCGCTCGCCGAGACCCGCAGCGAGCTCGCGTACGCCGAGGAGCTCGCCCGCCTCGACACCCTGCTCGGCACGGTCACCGTCGCACCGCTCGACGGCGGCGACGCGGTCGGCCTGGGGCGGCTCGCGTCGCGGCTCAACGGCACCCTGGGCCTCGCCCACGCCGTCGCCGAGGCGCACCGCCACGAGGCCCGCCTGCTCACCGCCCACGGCCCCACCGTCCGGCGCACCATCGGCGAGCTGGACGGCATCGTCGACCTCTGACCAGGACGCCGCCGACCCGCCGCGGAAGGCGTCGCGCCGGGCGGGTGGGCGGGGTCCTCAGGGCGCCAGCCGGCTCGCCGTGGCCAGGACGCTCGCGGGCAGGGTCAGCCGGAACGAGGTCTCGTCGAGGCGGACCTCGCCGCCGCACAGGTTCGCCACGGCGCTGGCGACCCGCAGGTCGGCGGGGCGCTGCGGGTCGCTCGGCCGCGGGTGCGGCGCGGTCAGCTCGCCGTGCGCGACGATCTTCGCGTCGATCGCCGGGACCGGGTCGGCCCGCAGCGCGATCTCGATGTGCGCCCGGCTCGGCGCCGCCGTGGCCAGCCACAGCACGAGCTGCCCGACCAGGTGCCGGCAGACGAGGTCGTCGACGGCGACCAGGACCGTCGCCGGCGCGTCCGCGTGGATGCTCACCGCGCCGGCGACCGCGACCCGCCGCGCCAGGTCCACGGCGTCGCGCAGCACCGCGACGAGGTCGGTCGTGCCCGGCCGGGGCGGGCCGTCACCGGCGCCGGCGGCCGGGCGGCCGGCAGGGTCGGTGGCGGCGAGCGGGAGGACGACGCCGTCGACGTACCGCTGCAACCGCACGGCGTTGCGGTCGATCGCGTCGAGGCACGCCACGCCCTCGCTCAGCGCCTCCGCCGCGGGCGCGCCGGCCAGGTCGTCGCGCAGGAGCCGGGTGTAGGCGAGGATCGACGTCAGCGGGGTGTGCAGCTCGTGCCGTAGCCGCGCCGCGGGGTTGTCGCCGGTGGAGAACACACGCGTTCCTTTCGCCAGCCCCTGCAGGGCCCGACATCGACGCTAACCGGCGTCCGGGCCGCCGTGTCCGCGCCCGGCGATCAGGTCACCCGATCGGGAGCAGGTGCTGCGCGCTCCGTGACGGGCGCCGCCACGCCTGGTCGGGCAGGTGGTCGCGGCGCAGCGCCTCGCGCAGCTGGGTCTGCACCGCCGACGGGTCCACGCCGGCGTCCACGACGGTGAACCCGGCCGCCTCCGGCAGCTGCCGGTACGCCACGTCCGACGCCGTCAGGTAGTCCAGCTCCTCGTGGTCCTTGCCCCGCGCCTCGACCCTGGCCTGCGCCACCGGCGGCGGCACCGCCAGGTAGAACACCAGCTCGGGCTGCGGCAGCAGGCGGAACAGCAGCCGGGCCAGCCGGGGGCTGCCGCCACGCACCGTGATGCTCGTGTACTGGCAGTAGGTGTACCGGTCCATGACGGCCACCGTGCCGGTCAGCCGCGACAGCAGCAGCGCCCGGGTGATCGCCAGGCCCCGCAGCAGGGTCTCGATCAGCAGGAACAGCCGGACCCCGAGCAGGTGCTCGGCGTCGCGCCGGCCGAGCCGCTGCGCCAGCCGGCCGAAGAAGACCCGTCCCGCGGCGTTGCGGTGGTAGCGGGCCGGGGTGCCGCTGGCGTCGAGCCAGTCGGCGAGCCACCGCGCCTGGGTCGACTTGCCGGCCCCGTCGATACCAATCAGTGCCACTGTACGGATCATCTTCCCAACGGTAAGCCGTCGGCGGTGAAGCGCCCGTGAAGGTGCACCTATCCGACTGATCGCCGCACCGGAGCGGGCCTACGGCAGCACGACGACGCTGGTGCCGCTGGGGATCGCGTCGAGCAGGATCTTCTGCGCGGCGGGCGGCATCCGCACGCACCCGTTGGACCGCCGGTAGCCGAACTCGTCGCGGTACCAGGCGTGGATGCCGGTGTGCGCGTCCTGCAGCCCCTCGGCGACGGCGCCCTTGTCGTCGGGGACGGCGCCGAGGGCGAGGACGTCGAGCCCCGCGTAGACCTTGCTCGGCAGGCTGGAGCGGCCCAGGACGAACGTGCGTCCCAGCGGGGTCGGGGTGGCGGCCGCGCCGACGGTCACGGTCCAGGTGTGCTGGGCGACGCCGTCGCGCAGCCAGGTGAGCGTGTACGCGCCGCGCCGCACGACGAGCTGGTCACGCAGCGGCACCGTGCTCCAGCCGCCCGCGGGGAGCCAGCCGACGCTGCGGTTCAGCGTCGGCAGCAGCACCGCGACCCAGCCGGCCCGCCGCGCCACGATCGGCATGACCAGCCGCACGCCGCTGATGTCGGGGGTGAGGTACGCGCGGGCGGTGCCACCGGGCGCGTCGTACGCGGCGAGCTTCGCCGTCGGGTGCAGCGCCTCGGTCAGCGGGACCGTCGAGGACTGGTCGGGGTCGGCGGGGAAGCCGGCCGCGGCCCGCGTGTAGGTGATCGTCGGGAGGCCGGCGGCGGCCGGCGCGGCCGGCGGGGTGGTCGCGGCGGCCGGTGGTGCAGGCGACGCCGACGAGGGGGCCGGCGCGGCCGGGGTCGCGGCGGGCGCCGGCTGGGCCCGCGGCTTCGGCGGTCCGCCGCAGGCGGCGGACCCGCCGGTGAGGCAGAGCGCGAGCGCGGTGAGGGCGGCGGCGCGGCGCACGAGCATCCGTACACGGTAGCGGGGCGGCCGGCGGCCGTCTGTCACCCCGTCCGGCGGGACGCGCGGTCCAGCAGGTCGAGGGCGGCGGGCAGGTCCGCGGCGGTGACCGTGCCGTAGCCGACGACCAGCCCGTCGGCGGTGCCCGGCGCGGTGTCGGGGGCGGCGGCGAAGAAGTCGGCGAGCCGCTCGACCGCGACCCCGGCGTCGCGCAGCCGCGCCACGACGCCCGGCACGTCGACGTGCCCGGCGGCGAGCAGCGTCACGTGCAGCCCGGCCGAGGACGGCACGAGCGTGAACCGGTCGGCGAGGACCCCGCGGGCGGCGGCGGTGACGAGGTCGTGGCGGTGCGCGTACACCCGCGTCACGGTGCGCACGTGCCGGCGCAGCAGCCCCTCGTCGATGAAGGCGGCCAGGGCGGCCTGCGCGCCGGGCTCGACGTGCCAGTCCACCAGGCGCTTCGCGGCCAGCAGCGCCGGGCGCAGCGACGCCGGTGCCACCAGGAACCCCAGCCGCAGCGCCGGCAGCAGCGTCTTGGCGAACGACCCGACGTAGACGACCCGGCCCGCCCGGTCGAGGCTCTGCAGCGGCTCCAGGGGCCGGTCGGAGTAGCGGAACTCGCTGTCGTAGTCGTCCTCGACGATCGCGGCGCCGTGCCGCTGCGCCCACCCGAGCAGCGCGGTGCGCCGCGGCATCGTCATGGGCACGCCCAGCGGGTACTGGTGCGACGGGGTCACGTACACCAGCCGCGCCGCGCGGGGCAGCGCGTCCACGACCAGGCCGGAACCGTCGACGGGGACCGGCACGACGTGCGCGCCGAGCGCCTCGAACGCCAGCCGCGCCGGCCGGTACCCGGGCTCCTCCACGGCCACGACCGTGCCGGGCTCGACGAGGACCCGGCCGATGAGGTCGAGGCCCTGCTGGGCGCCGTGGGTGACGATCACGTCGGCGGGCGACGCCCGCACCGACCGGGACAGCCCCACCGACCGGGCGACCGCCGCCCGCAGCGCCGGCAGGCCGGCCGGGTCGCCGTAGTCGGCGGTGGCGCGCAGCGACCGGGCCAGCAGCCGCCGCCAGGTGGCGAGGGGGAACAGCGTGCCGTCCGGGTGGCCGGGCCGCAGGTCGTAGCGGGCCGGCGGCACCGGCGGCACCCGGTCGAGGGCCTCGGTCACCGCCGCCCAGCGCGGCGACGGGCGCAGCGCGCCGACCGGCGCCCGCCGCGACCCGGCCGCCGGCGCCGGCATCGCCACGAACGTGCCGGCGCCGGCCCGCCCCTGCAGGAACCCGTCGCCGACGAGCCGGTCGTAGGCGGCGGCGACGGTGTTGCGGGACACGGCGAGGCCGCGGGCGAGCTCCCGGCTCGGCGGGACCCGCTCGCCGGCGCGCAGCCGGCCGTCGAGGATCGCGTCGCGGACCTGCCGGTAGATGCGGTCGGTGCGGTCGCCGCGGCCAGCGAGGCTGATGTGCAGATCCAACTTGGCCCAATGCATTCGGTGATCAATTGGCACTTCAACCATGCCAAGCCCGAGCCTAGCGTCGAGGGCGTGCTCACCGTCAAGCAAGGCGCCGCCCTGTCCGTCGGCGCGGTCCTCGGCACCGGGGTCATCGCGCTGCCGGCCCTCGCCGCGCAGGTCGCCGGCCCGGCCTCGCTCGTGGCCTGGCTCGCGCTGATCGTGCTGTCCGCGCCCCTGGCCGCCACGTTCGCCGCGCTCGGCGCCCGCTACCCCGACGCCGGCGGCGTCTCCACCTACGTCGCCGAGGCGTTCGGCCCGCGCGCCGCCGCCGTCGTCGGCTGGACGTTCTACCTGGCCGTCCCGGTCGGGGTGCTGCCCGCCGCGACGTTCGGCGGCGCGTACGTCACCGCGGCGCTCGGCGGCGGCCACCGCACCACGATGCTGACCGCCGGCGCCCTCGTGGTGCTGGTCGCCGCGATGAACTTCGGCGGGGTGCGGCTGTCCGGCCCGGTGCAGCTCGGCCTCGCCGCGGTCCTGGCCGGGCTGCTGCTCGTGGCGACGCTCACCGCGCTGCCGCACGCGAGCCTGGCGAACCTGCGGCCGTTCGCCCCGCACGGCTGGCTCGCGATCGGCCCGGCGATGGCGGTGCTCGTGTGGGGGTTCGCCGGCTGGGAGGCGCTCACGTCACTGGCCGCCGACTACCGCGACCCCCGCCGTGACGTGCCCCGCGCCACCTGGATCGCGGTCGTCGTGGTCGGCGTGCTGTACCTGCTCGTCGCCACCACCAGCCAGCTCGTCCTCGGTCCTTCCGCCGGTACGGTGCAGGCGCCGCTCGCCGAGCTGCTCACCATCGGCCTGGGGCATGACGTGAAGCTGCTCACCGCGGTCGTGGCGCTGCTGCTCACCGCCGGCGCGATGAACGCCTACTTCGCCGGCGCGGCCAAGCTCGGCGCCGCCCTGGGCCGCGACGGCGCCATGCCGGCGTGGCTGGCGAGGGGCGCCGGCGCGGGGCAGGTGCCCCGGCGCTCCCTCGCGGTGGTGGCCGGGCTGGCCGGGACCTGCCTCGCCGTCGCGGGCCCGCTGGGGGTCGGGTCGGGGCCGCTGCTGCTGGCCACCACCGGGTCGTTCGTCGTGGTGTACGTGCTGGGCACCGCCGCCGCCGTCCGGCTTCTCCCGGCCCGCAGCTGGTCACGGCGCACCGCAGTCGTGGCGTTGCTCTGCGTGACGGGACTGCTCGCCCTGACGGGGTGGTACGTGCTGTGGGCGGCGGGCGTGGCGGTGCTCGCCCTCGGGTACCAGGCGGCCACCGCCCGTCACGCCCGGCGGGTTCAGTCCCGGTTGGGGTCGATGATGTGCATGGCGGCCTCCTCGGCCGACGCGGCGCCGCCGTCGATGCCGACGTCCGAGCCGATCTCGTCCTTCTCCTCGTCCTCGCCCCAGCCCTCGTCGGGGGCGACGAGCCGGCCCGCGCGCCGGTCGCCGACCTCCTCGGCGTCGAAGAACTCGTCGGACTCGGTGGTCGTGCCGTAGTCGTCGAGGTCGAGGCGCGCCACCGGGTCCGGCTCCTCCTGCCGCAGCCGCCGGTCCCAGGACTCGCCGCGCTGCGCCTCGGCCTGGGTGACGCCGAACGCGTTGAGCCCCAGGGGCTTCTCCGGCGGGGAGTAGCCCTCGTCGAGCGCGTCGGCGAGGCCACGGTCGGACAGGGTGTCCTCGGCGGACAGCTGACCCTCGTCGTCCGGCGCCGGGTCCCAGCTCGCGGTGTCAGAGCTCATGATCACGTCTCCTCGGTGGCAGGTCCTGTGGTGCCGCCGGGGGTGCATACCCGGCGGCACCACCATCGACCCTAGATCACCGCGTCGTGGGTCACCGGGTGAGCGGCGCGATGGGCCCGGATCAGCTCCGCGTACCGGCGGCCGCTGGCCTTGATCGTGCGCTCCTGCGTGTCGTAGTCGACCCGGACCAGGCCGAACCGCTTGTCGTAGCCGTACGCCCACTCGAAGTTGTCCAGCAGTGACCAGGCGAAGTAGCCGTCGACGGGGGCGCCGCGCACGACCGCGTCGCGCACCGCCTCCAGGTGCTGCTCCAGGTAGTCGACGCGTTCCTTGTCGTGGATCTCGCCGGTGGGCTCGACCGTGTCGGCCCACGCCGAGCCGTTCTCCGTCACCAGGATGCTGCGCGGCTGGTACGTCTGCGCGACCGACACCAGGATGTCCTCCAGACCCTTCGCGTACACCTCCCACGGCATCGCGGTCTCGACGGAGCCCGGCACCGGGATCTGCCGGATGAACGGCGCGTGCCCGTCGGGGTCGTCGACGATGACCTGCCGGAAGTAGTAGTTGATGCCGAGGAACTCCGTCGGCGCCGCGATCAGCTCCAGGTCGCCGTCGCGGACCGGCGGGTCCACCTGGTACGTGTCGAGCATGTCGGCCGGGTAGCCGCGCCCGTACAGCGGATCCAGCCACCAGCGGTTGATGTGCCCGTCCGCGCGCCGCGCCGCGGCCACGTCCTCCGGCCGGTCGGTGCCGGGCTCCGTCGGGCTCAGGTTGAGCACGATCCCGACCGCCGGCGGCAGCTGCGCCGAGGCGCGGATCGCCTGGTTGACCAGGCCGTGGCCGAGCAGCACGTGGTGCGAGGCGTGCACGGCCCGGGTGAGGTGCCGCTCGCCGGGCGCCATGCGGCCCTCGAGGTGGCCGATCCAGCACACGCACAGCGGCTCGTTGACGGTGTTCCAGTCCGCGACCCGGTCGCCGAGCCGGCCGGCGACGACCGCCGCGTAGTCCGCGAACGCCTCCGCCGTGGCCCGGTCCGGCCAGCCGCCCGCGTCCTGCAGCGCCTGCGGCAGGTCCCAGTGGTACAGCGTCACGAACGGCCGGATGCCCGCCTCGAGCAGCCCGTCGACGAGCCGGTCGTAGAAGTCGAGGCCGGCCGGGTTGACCGGGCCCGTCCCGGCCGGCACGACCCGCGGCCACGCCACCGAGAAGCGGTACGCCTCCAGGTTCAGCCGGCGCATCAGCGCCACGTCCTGCGGCCAGCGGTGGTAGTGGTCGCAGGCGACGTCGCCGGTGTCGCCGTTGTCGACCATCCCCGGCAGGTGACTGAAGGTGTCCCAGATGGACGGTCCACGGCCGTCTTCCGTGACGGCGCCCTCGATCTGGTACGCCGCGGTCGCGGATCCCCAGATGAAGTTCGGTGGGAGGTTGGACAGATCCAGCACGGGACGGTTCTCCTCTGAATGCCTGCTTGAGGACGGGTTACTTGGGGGTCGGGCTCACTTGACCGCGCCGGCGGTCAGGCCGGCGACGAAGTACCGCTGCAGCGCCAGGAACCCGGCCACGACCGGGACGCTGACGACCAGGGACGCGGCCATCACCTGGTTCCAGTACACCTGGAACTGCGTGGAGTACGCCTGCAGACCGACCGCGAGGGTGCGGCTGTCCTGGTCGGTCATGATCGACGCGAACAGCACCTCGCCCCAGGCGGTCATGAACGCGTACACGGTGACGGCGACGATACCGGGCACCGCGGTCGGCAGGATGACCGTGAACAGCGTGCGCATCGACCCGGCGCCGTCGACCTGCGCCGCCTCGTCCAGTCCCCGCGGGATCGAGTCGAAGTAGCCGACCAGCATCCAGATCGAGAACGGCAGCGAGAACGTCAGGTACGTGATGACCAGCCCGAGCCGCGTCTGGTACAGCTCGAGACCGGTCGCGGTGCCGAGGTTCACGTAGATCAGGAACAGCGGCAGCAGGAACAGGATGCCGGGGAACATCTGCGTGGACAGCACCGCCACGGAGAACACGCCCCGCCCGCGGAAGCGGTACCGGCTGATCGCGAACGCGGCGAACACCGCGATCGACACGGAGAACAGCGCCGCCACCGACGCCACGACCACGCTGTTGCGCAGGTAGTTGCCGAGCGGGACGGTGCTCCACATGTCCACGAACGCCTGGAAGGTCAGCGTCGACGGCAGCCACGTGAAGTCGTCCTGCACGTCCCGCAGCGGCTTCAACGCCGAGCTCACCATCACGAACAGCGGCGTGAGCACGAACATCGCCAGGAAGCTCAGCACGATCCAGCGGGCGACCCGCTCGCCCCGGCTCTCACGCATGGATCCTCCGGCGGTTCGTGATGATCAGGTACACGGCCGTCACGAGCAGCAGGAACAGCAGCAGGACCACGGACATCGCCGAGCCCATGCCGAAGTCCCAGGTGCTGAACGAGCTGTTGTAGATGTGGATCGAGATCAGGTCCGCCTCCGGCGGCGCGGAGCCGCCGAACAGCACGTACGGGGTGTTGAAGTCGTTGAACGTCCACAGGAACAGCACCAGCAGCAGCACCTGGTTGATCGGGCGCAGCGACGGCAGCGTCACCGCGCTCAGCCGCCGCCAGAAGCCGGCGCCGTCGATCGCGGCCGCCTCGTACATCTCCGTCGAGACGTTCTGCAGCCCCGCGGTGATGCACAGCAGCGCGAACGGCCAGGTCCGCCACACCGACACCACCAGCAGCGCCCAGAAGCTGTTCTCGCCGATGAGCCAGAACGGCCGCTCCCCGTCGACCAGGCCGAGCTGGTCGACCAGGACGTGGTTGACCAGGCCGGTGTCGCGCTGGAACAGGAACCCCCAGGTGATGACGGCGGCGTACACCGGCAGCGCGTACGGGGTCAGGAACAGCGTGCGCAGCAGCGCCCGGCCCCGGAACGGCCGCTGCAGGAACACCGCCGCGGACAGGCCGAACAGCCATGACAGGAACACCGACAGCGACGTGTACAGCACGGTGATGACGAACGACCTGGCCAGGGCCCGGCCGGTCTCGCCGTTGACGTCGACGGTCGCGGCGTAGTTGTCGAGCCCCACGAACGGCGCCGTCGACCAGTCCTGGATGTGGAACTGGGTCAGCTCGAGCAGGCTCATCCACACGCCGGCGAGCATCGGCACGACGTGGATCGCGATCTCCAGCAGGACGGCCGGCGCGACCAGCAGGTACGGCAGGTACGTGGTGCGCCACAGCCGCCGCCGGCGGCGCTGCCCCTCGCTGAGGCGGCGCGGTGGCGGGGCGCCGACGGCCCGGGCGTGGTGCTGGCGCACGTCGGGCGCGGCGTGGGTGGGGCGGCGCACCGGCACCGTGGCCGCCCCGCGCGGTCGTGCGGTCGCGGTGCCGCGGGCGCCCTCCCAGCCGGGGCGGGGGGCGCTCATCCCTTCATCCGTTGCTCGACGGCGCGCAGCTTCGCGCGGATGCCGGCCTCGGTGATCGGCTTGTTGTTCGCCGCGTTGGCGAACTGCTCCTTCATCACCGCGCCGACCAGGGTCTCGAACTGGCTCTCGGTGGTGACCTGCGGCAGCGGCGACGCCGTGGAGCCCAGCACCTCGGCGAGGACCTTCTGCTCCGGCGCCTGGAACGCCGGGTCGGCCAGGGCCGCCTTCACCGACGGCAGCGAGCCGTACACCTTGTTCAGGGCGACCTGCTCGGCGTCGCTGGTCATGAACTTCACGAACTCCATCGCGCCCTCCAGGTTCCTGCTGTGCCGGAAGACGGCGATGTTGATCCCGGCGACCATGCTGTTGACCCGTTTGCCGCCGGCCGGCGGGTTCGCCGGGAACGGCACGTGGGCGATGCCGTACTCCTCGGGGCTCATGCCCTGCGCCTGGAACGCCGACCCGGCCGCCTGCCACAGCAGCATCGCCGCCTTGCGGTTGGCGAAGTCCGACAGCGACTCGTTCTTGGCGTACTCGGCGTTGCTCGGGTTGACGATCTTGTCGACGGCCATGAGGTCGATGTACCGCTTGATCGCCTTGACGTTCTGGTCGGTGTCGAACGTCGGCTTGCCGCTGGCGTCGAACCACGCACCGCCGTACTGCTGGCTGAACGTGAACGCGTGGTGCGCGTTCTCCGACGGGTTCGCGCCCTCGACCGCCAGCCCCCACTGCTTGCCGTTGGTGAGGCGCTTGCCGACCTCGACGAGCTCCTCCCAGGTCGCCGGGGGCTTGCTGATGCCGGCGTCGGCGAACATCCGCTTGTTGTAGTAGAGCGCGTACGACAGCGAGTACAGCGGCACGGCCGCCGGGGCCTTGCCCGGGGCGCCGGCCGCGGCGAGGGCCGCCGGCACGAACCGGTCCCGGCCGCCGATACGCTCGAACGCCTGCGGGTCGAACGCGATGAGCGCGTTGGTCGCCTGCAGCGACGCCGACCAGGTGTTGCCGATGTTGACCACGTCGGGGCCGCGCCCGGACGTGGCGGCGGCGAGGAGCCGGTTGAGCAGGTCCGACCACGGCACGACCTCGACCTTGACGTGGATGCCGGTGCGCTGCTCGAAGCGCTCGAGGACCGGCGCGAGGGTCTGCTTGTCGAACTCGAGACTGCTGCCCTGGTTGCTCGCCCAGTACGTCAGGGTCCTGGCGTCCGCCACGGGCTCGCCGCACGCCGCGAGCGAACCGGTCAGCAGGGCGGCCGCCATGAGTAACGCCGCGAGCCTGTGTCGTCCCGACACGGTGTCTGCCCTTTCGATGGGTGCCGACCGGCGTGCCGAAGCGACCGCAGGGGTTGGCCGCGGTGTGACGGTCGCGCGCTCGACAGGGTGGGGTGGTGCTGGTCCCAGCCGAACGTGGGGGTGTTGCCGCGACCAGTTTCTATCGAGACTTAAATAATGTCGTCATTAAAGTGGGAGGGTGTGCCCGCGTCAAGGTCGCCGGGCCTTGGTGGTGGGCCGCTCAAAGCGACATTCGGGATTTTTCACGTCGCGATAGAAGTGTGTCTTGACGGCGCGGCAACGTCGGCGTAACACTCGTGGTCCTGAGAGAGCGCTCTCTCATGCATGGCAGCCGGCGTGACGATGCCGGCGACCGTCGACGCACCGCCTTGTGTCAACGGTCTGCTGCCGCTGCTCGTGGCTGTTCATGTTGCCCTGTTCGCACACCGCCCAGATCACGGCCGGGAGGCCACCACCTCGCCGGTCCGGATCCCCGCCAGGTCCCCCGATCGACAGGCAGGATCATGAGATTTCCCCGAATGTCGCGGTACGCCTCGGCCCACGCCGAGGACTCGCCGCGCGGTCCCCGTCGCGCTGCCCTGCGCCGGTGGCTGCTCGGCGGCGCCGCCACCCTGATGCTCTCCACCGCCGTCGCCGCGATCGCGCTGCCCAACGCGAGCGCCGCACCGACCCTGCTGTCGCAGGGCAAGCCCACCACCGCGTCCTCGACGGAGAACGCCGGCACCCCCGCCACCGCCGCCACCGACGGCAACACCGGCACCCGCTGGGCCAGCGCCTTCAGCGACCCGCAGTGGATCCAGGTCGACCTCGGCGCGCCCGCCACGCTGTCCCAGGTCGTGCTGAACTGGGAGGCCGCCTCCGGCAAGGCGTTCCAGATCCAGGTCTCCAACGACGCCGCCACGTGGACGCCGGTCTACACCACCACGACCGGCGCCGGCGGCACCCAGACGCTCAACGTGAGCGGCACCGGCCGGTACGTGCGGATGTACGGCACCCAGCGCAACACCGCCTACGGCTACTCGCTCTGGGAGTTCCAGGTCTTCGGTGAGGTCAGCCCGACCGGCCAGACCTGCGGCCCGGCGAACCGCGCCGTGACCCGCCCGACCACCGCGTCCTCGACGGAGAACGCCGGCACCCCCGCCACCGCCGCCACCGACGGCAACACCGGCACCCGCTGGTCCAGCGCCGCGTCCGTGCCGCAGTGGATCACCGTCGACCTCGGCGCGTCGTACCAGGTCTGCCGGGTGGTCCTGCGCTGGGAGGCCGCGTACGCCAACGCCTTCCAGCTCCAGGTCTCCAACGACAACGCCGCGTGGACGCAGGTCTACGCCACCACCACCGGCACCGGCGGCGTGCAGACCCTCGACGTCACCGGCACCGGCCGCTACGTGCGCGTCAACGCCACCGCCAAGGCGACCCAGTGGGGCGTCTCGCTGTGGGAGTTCGAGGTGTACGTCCTCGGCGGCGGCTCCACCCCGCCGTCCAGCAGCCCGCCGGTGAGCAGCGGCCCGGTCGAGCCGACCGACCCGAAAAACCCCAACTTCGGCCCCAACGTGTCCGTCTACGACCCGTCGCAGCAGGCCGCCGCGCAGGCCCGGCTGAACCAGATCTTCGCCGGCCAGGAGACCAACCAGTTCGGCACCGAGCGCTACGCGGTGCTGTTCAAGCCCGGCAACCACACCATCGACGCCAACATCGGCTTCTACACCCAGGTCGCCGGGCTCGGCTTCTCACCCGACGACACCAACATCAACGGCCATGTCCGGGCCGAGGCCACCTGGTTCGGCGGCAACGCCACCCAGAACTTCTGGCGCGGCGCCGAGAACCTGTCCGTGACCCTGCCCAACACCGGCAGCGGCGTGCAGGTCGAGCGCTGGGCCGTCTCGCAGGCCGTGCAGTACCGCCGCATGCACCTGCGCGGGGCCAACAACGAGATCCAGCTCTGGAACGGCGGCGACGGCTGGTCCTCCGGCGGTCTCATGGCCGACACCAAGGTCGACGGCCGGGTCGTCTCCGGTTCGCAGCAGCAGTGGTACACCCGCAACAGCGAGCTGGGCAGCTGGGCCGGTTCCGTCTGGAACATGGTCTTCCAGGGCGTGCAGGGCGCCCCACCGCCGAACTTCCCGAACCCGTCGCACACCGTCATCAACACCACGCCGCTGCAGCGGGAGAAGCCGTTCCTGTACCTCGACGGCACCGGCACCTACCGCGTGTTCGTCCCGGCGCTGCAGGCCAACACGACCGGCACCAGCTGGTACGGCAAGACCCCGGCCGGTTCGTCGATCTCCCTCGACCAGTTCTTCCTGGTCCGCCCCGGCCACACCGCGGCGCAGATCAACGCGGCCCTCGCCGCCGGCCGGCACCTGCTGGTGACCCCCGGCGTCTACCACCTCAACCAGCCCCTGCAGGTCAACAACCCGAACACCATCATCCTCGGTCTGGGCCTGGCCACGTTCGTCCCCGACGGCGGCGTCACCGCGATCAAGGTCGCCGACGTCGACGGCGTCAAGCTCGCCGGCATCCTCATCGACGCCGGCACCGTCAACTCGCCCACCCTGGTCGAGCTCGGCCCGGCCGGCTCCTCGGCGTCGCACGCCGCGAACCCGACCTCGCTGCACGACGTGTACTTCCGCATCGGCGGCGCCCACGTCGGCAACGCCACGGTCAGCCTCCAGGTCAACAGCAGCAACGTGATCGGCGACCACATGTGGATCTGGCGCGCCGACCACGGCAACGCCGGCACCTACGGCTGGACCGTCAGCACGGGCCAGAACGGCATGGTGGTCAACGGCAACAACGTCACCATGTACGGCCTCTTCGTCGAGCACTACCAGCAGTACCAGGTCATCTGGAACGGCAACGGCGGCCGCACCTACTTCTTCCAGAACGAGATGCCCTACGACCCGCCGAACCAGGCCGCCTGGATGAACGGCTCCACCCGGGGCTGGGCCGCCTACAAGGTCGCCGACACGGTCAACACCCATGAGGCGTGGGGCCTGGGCAGCTACTGCTACTTCAACGTCAACCCCGCCGTCGTCGGCGAACGCTCCTTCGAGACGCCGGTCAAGTCCGGCATCGCCTTCCACAACATGGTCAGCGTCTCCCTCGGCGGCGTCGGCACGATCAACCACGTCATCAACAACACGGCAGGCCCGGCCAACACGGCCAACCAGATCATCTACGTGACCAGCGGCCCGTGACGGGCTGCCCGGTGACGTAGCGGGACCCTGCTCAGGAAGCAGTCGAGCCGGAAGACCTACCCGCCCGGGTCTTCCGGCTCGGCGCCTGCGTGCCGACGTCAGGGTCTGCCGCCGTCTGCCGCGCTCGGCCGTTCCGCTGCAGGCTTCGCTGCCGGTCGAAGACATCCGCCACAAGCCCGGCTCTGCCCCCGGGTTCTTGGCCCTGGACCTCTCAACTTCCGGCCAGGCTTCCGGGCTCTCGGCGCTCGACCTCTCACCTTTCGGCGCTCGGCGCTCGGTTCTCGGCCCTTCACCTCTCACCTTTCGGCGCTCGGCTCTCGACCCCTCACCTCTCGGCGCTCGGTTCTCGGCTCCTCACCTTCGGCCGACACTCGGCCGGGCCATCGGCGCTGGTCAAGCTCTCAGTTCTCAGCCGCCCTTGAGTTCTCAGCCGCCCTTGAGTTCTCGGCCGAGCTTGAGTTCTCGGCCGAGCTTGAGTTCTCGGCCGAGCTTGAGTTCTCGGCCCCGCTTGAGTTCTCGGCCGCGCTTCACCCGTCTGTCGGCCCGGTCCAACCGCCCTGGCCTTCTGTCTCCCTCCGTTGCCGTGCTCGGCTCCTTCCTCGGCACTTTCTGCGCTCGGCGTGTGCCCGTCAGCGCCCGAAGCTGTGGATGGCGGTCGTGTGCTCGGCGCGGACCGTCTTCAGGTCCTTGGCGATGACCGCGGCCGCCATCACGATCAGCACCGCGACGAGCTGCGCGACGGCCCGCCAGTGCCCGAGCGGGATCGCCGCCATGACACCGGTCGCCGCCGCCACCCGGTACCAGGCACCGGGCAGCTTCAGAATGGACAGGAACAGCGCGTGGCCGAGCAGGAACGTCGCGGCGCCGGCGCTGAGCACGATGGCGCTCGGCCAGTGCAGCGGCTCGAGGGCGTGACCGACCGACAGCTTCACGCCGACCGCGGTGAACACGATGCCGGCGATCAGGAAGTAGTGCGCATACCCCCAGGCCTGCACCGCTACCTTCGCCTTGCGGGCCGGGTCGGTGATGGCGTGCAGCGCGTGCTCGGCGCGGGTCTCGTCGCCGGAGAAGTAGTTCCAGTACAGGTAGTACGCGATGCACAGGCCGAGCATCGCCACGACGAGCGTGGGCAGGTCCAGGTGCATGCCGGCGAACGCGAGCCCGATCGCGATCACCGACTCGCCGATGGCGACGATGACGACCAGCCCGTGCCGCTCCGCGAAGTGGCCCGCGTCGATCGTCCACGTGCCCATGCTGCGTTGCAGGTACGGCGCGGCGATGACCACCACGAGCGCCGCCGTCCACAACCCGTACTGCCATGCGCCGTGCAGGAAACCGCCGGCCAGCACCAGGAGCGCGGCGGTGCCGTTGATCGGGGCCAGCCCGGCGATCGCGGTGCCGATCGAGGCGTTGTCGTCGGCCTGCAGGAACAGCGCGGAGTGCACGGCGGTGACGATGAGGTACCCGACGCCGAACGCCCACCCGTCGCCGTCGAACGCATAGGGGATCGACAGGGCGATGACCATGAAGCCCGCCATGCCGGTGAGCAGCAGGGTGCGGCGCGACGTGCTGCTCGGGGCCACCGCGTTGGTGAGCCAGGCATAGCCGGCGTACATCCACCAGATGATGCCGAGCATCAGCAGCACCCGGAGCGTGTGCACCACGTCGACGTGCTTGACCAGCACGGTCGCGAACTGGGTGATGGTGAAGACGAAGACGAGATCGAAGAACAACTCGATGGTGGAGACCCTCGGCCCCCGAACCTGCGAAGTCACAGCGACGACTGTAGCGATGGGCACCGACAATTTTTCTTGTCTTGACAGTCGAAGTTGTCGGCAGCTACGGTACCTGCATGTTGGAAGTCGGAGTCATCGAGGAGTCGGGGGCCGCCGAGGTGGCCCTGGACCCGATCCGGGCGCGGCTGCTGGCACTGCTGGCCGAGCCGCACTCGGCGACGAGCCTCGCGGCGCTCCTCGGCCTGCCCCGCCAGAAGGTGAACTACCACCTGAAGACCCTGGAGGCGCACGGTTTGGTGGAGCTGGTCGAGGAGCGGCGCAAGGGCAACGTCACCGAGCGCGTGCTGCGCGCCGCCGCGGCGTCGTTCGTGATCTCGCCCGCCGCCCTCGCCGCCGTCGCGCCCGACCCGGCCCGGTCACCCGACAAGCTGTCGGCGCGGTGGCTGCTCGCGATCGCCGCCCGACTCGTCAAGGAGGTCGGCGCCCTCATCACCGGCGCCGCCCGGGCAGGAAAGCCGGTCGCCACGTTCGCGCTCGACGGCACCGTGCGGTTCGCCTCGGCGGCGGACCGGGCCGCGTTCGCCCAGGAGCTCGCGGCGGCCGTCGCCGGGCTCGTCAGCCGCTACCACGACGAGCGGGCCGAAGGCGGGCGCGACCACCGCGTCATCGTCGCGATCCACCCGAGCCTGCGCCCCGACGGCATGCACACGATGGACGCCGCGGCAGCCCGTCCCGGCGTCGACGTCCAGATCGAAACCGAGCACCGTCCCGAGACCAAGGAGTCCTGACATGTCGCACGAATTCGAGCTCACCCACGACATCGACATCGCCGCCACGCCCGAGCAGGTGTGGGACGCCATCGCCACCGGGCCGGGCATCGACTCGTGGTTCATGGGGAGAAGCGAGATCGAGCCCAAGGTGGGCGGCCGGGGCTCCCTCACCATGCCCGGCTACACCGCCGAGTCGACGATCACCGCCTGGGAGCCGCCGCACCGCTTCGCCTACCGCAGCGACTCCGACGAGAACGGCGCGTTCATGGCGTTCGAGTATCTCGTCGAGGGCCGCGACGGCGGCAGCACCGCCCTGCGCATGGTGCACAGCGGCATCCTGACCGGCGACTGGGAGGAGCAGTATGACGCGCTGCGCAAGGGCAACCCGCTCTACCTGCGCACCCTCGAGCAGTACCTGGTGCACTTCCCGGGACGCACCGCGGTGCCGGTGGCCGCGTTCGCGCCGCCGCAGTCCGACCAGGAGCAGGCATGGGCCCGCATCATCGCCGCCGTCGGCCTGACCAGCCCTGTCAGCGAGGGCGACAAGGTGCAGTTCACCGTCGACGGTGAGGACGTCACCGGGGTGGTCGACGTGCTGTCGGAGCCCGGCTTCCTGGGGGTGCGCACCGACGACGCGCTGCTGCGGTTCGTCGGTGGCGGCGGCATGATGCTGACCGGCCACCACGTGTTCGCCGACATCGACCAGGAGGCCGCCGAGCAGACCTGGTCGCAGTGGCTGGCCGCCGTCTACGCCTGACCGGCCGCGGGAAGCCAGTGATCATGCCGGGCTGCCGGCGACGGTGTCGGAGGGGTCGGCCGCCGGGCCGGCTCCTCCGCCGTGGCGGGTCGGTGCGGTGGGTCGGTGCGGCGGGTCGGTGCGGTGGGTCGGTGCGGTGGGTCGGTGCGGTGGGATCCAGCTGTTCAGATGAGGAGTAGCAGTCGGGTGAGGGGGTCCCTTGGGCGGTAGGGACGGGTCACAATGCTCACGTGACGTTGCCCATCCCTTACAGCGGTGGCGGCGGTGAGCTGCCTGCGTACACCGGACCGGACGTGCAGATCGGTGACGTGCGGGTCGACGGCCGCGCGATCTACACCCCGGTCGGAGTGTGGCCGATCCAAGGGAGCCGGTGGATGGTGATCTCGCAGCCGGTGCCGATGACGACGACGGCCGGGTGGGGGATCGGGCTGGGCGTGACGAGCGCGATCCTCGCCGTGATCCTGGCGCCGTTCACGTGCGGGTTGAGCCTGTTCCTGCTGTTCGGGCTGCTGTTCCTGACCGCGAAGACGCACACCATGTCGGGGCCGTTGATCGTGTCGGTGCAGGCGGGGCAGTTCCACTACATGGCGCGGGAGGTCGTGTACTCGCCCCAGCACGCGGCCGAGGCCCTGCAGCGGGTCAACTTCGCCCAGGCACTGGCGTCGCGCTACTGACCGCGGCGAGCGTCCGCCGCACCCGCACCCGCACCCGCACCCGCACCCGCACCCGGACCGCACCGCACCCCAGACCGCGCGCCCGCGCCGAGCGTATCGCCGCACCGCGTCCGGGTGTCCGCCACGCACGCGGGCTCCGTCGACAGTTCGCACGCGCGTCGAGAGTCCATACGCGCGCCGAGAGTCCGCACGCGCGCCGATAGGCCGCGCGCTCGTGCCGAGGCCACCGTTGCGCGCCGGGCGGCTGCCGCACCCGCCGTGAGTGCCTGCGGCGTCCGTGGCGAGCGTTCCGGTCCCGAGGATGTCCAGTTGGCGGGCGGCGGGTCCAGGGTCAGGCGTCCGGGTCTTCGTCGTAGCCGTCGAGCAGCTGGGTTCTCGTGCCCACCAGGTGGGGCTCCAGGTCGCCGACCCTCGCCAGCTTGATCTCCGCAGGGGCCAGCTGCGACACGCGCAGCAGCAGGCCGGGGACCTCGTCGAGGACGGCGAGCCAGCCCTTCTGGGACGGCAGGACCTCCTGGTCGGGCCAGCGGTGGAAGGGTTTCGGGACACCGTCGACGGTGATGCCGACGCGGTGCGGGGCAGGGGTGGAGGCGGCGCGGAGGTTGCGTTCGTAGGTCTTGCGGTCCTCGGGGGGCTGCGGCATGACGGCGGCGACCCGCATGTCGATGAGCAGCGGCAGCGGCGGGCCGGCGGTGGTGACGACCTCGACCCAGCCGCCGCCGGCCGCAGGGTCGCCGAACGTGAGACCGGCGTGCACGAGCCGGTCGTCGTCCCAGGCCCAGCCGCCGATGCGGCACGGCCCGGACCAGCCGGCCATCCCGTACAACGGCAGTGCGGCGGCACTCGCACGGATCCGGTTCGCCCGCTGGTCGATCAGTGCGGTGAACTCGATGCGGTTCAGCCGTCCCCCGTATCGCATGGCATCGATCGTGCAGCATCGGCGGCGTTCATGGCGGTCCGTGGGCCCTCGCGGGAACCCCCGCAGTTTGCACCCGGGACGCCGAAACCGGCAGGAACGCGAGCGGGCATGAAAGCAGAGGAGCGGTCAGCGGGCTTCCGGGTCGGCGCCCCTGGCGGCGCGGGCGCCGTCGACGGGCAGGACCGCGCCGGAGATGAACGACGACGCGGGGGAGAGCAGGAACGCGACCGCCTCCGCGACCTCGGTGGCGTCGCCGGGGCGACCGAGCGGGTGCAGGCGGGCGAGCTCGTCCACGATGCGGGCGGCCTCGTCCGGTGGGCGGGCGGCGAGGTACGCCTCGGAGCGTTCGGTGTCGATCGAGCCGAGGGCGACGGCGTTGACGCGGATGCCGTGGGGGCCGTGGTCGACGGCGAGGGCGCGGGTGAGACCCTCGATGGCGGCCTTCGCCGTCGCGTACGGCAACGCCCCCCGCACCGGGCGTTGCGCCTGGTGCGAGGACACGTTGACGATGGCGCCGCCGTGGCCCGCCGCGCGGAAGCGGCGCACGGCGGTGGCGCTGCCGGCCACGGCCGGTGCCAGGTTCGCCACGATGTGTGCGAGGAGCTCCGACGGCGGGACCGAGTCGATCCAGGCGTCGCGGAACACGGCGGCGTTGTTGACCCAACCGGCGAGCGGGCCCAGCGCCTCGGCGAGGTCGGCCGCCCGGCCGGTGACGCGGTCGTCACCGGCGTCGCCGCTCAGACCCACCAGGCGCGTCCGCGTCGACGGCAGCCACGACAGCGCCGCCGGGTCATGGTCCAGGACCACGACGGCGGTGTCGTCGTCGCGCAGCAGCCGCGTCACGACGGCGCGGCCGACACCGCGGCCGCCGCCCGTCACGACGAAGGAACGCACCGTGCTCAGCGCACCTCTTCGATCTTCGCGGTGGCCACGTCGAAGATGAACCCGCGCACGTCCTCGCGGTGCGGCAGCCACTCGCAGGCACGGACCGTCTCGATCGACGAACGCATCGTGTCGTGCAGGTCGGTGAACCCGGGCACGTCCCAGCTCGGGGCGCGGCCGGTCTCGGCGGTGAGCGTCGCGCGGAACTCGTCGTCGTCGAAGCCCTGCATGCCGCATTCGGTGTGGTGGATGAGCACCACCTCGCGGGTGCCGAGCCGCCGCTGGCTGATCGCGAGGGAGCGCAGCACCTCCTCAGTCGGCAGGCCACCGGCGTTGCGGATCAGGTGCGCGTCACCGATGTCCAGGCCGAGCGCGCCGAACAGGTCCAGACGGGAGTCCATGCACGAGATCACGGCCAGCCGCAGCTTGGGCCGCAACGGGCGGGGCCCGGGGAACGTGCTGGCATAGTGCTCATTGGCGTGGATGAGATGGTCGATCGCCGACATTCCGCCAGTGAAACAGATCCGTCACTCATTCGGATGATGTCTGCGTCACACGAGGCCAATCTCACCTGTGAACGCGGACCTTTACGCTGCTCGGGTGAATGGGAACGGAAGCGGCGGCGCGGGTCAGCCGGATTGGGACGTCGTGGTCGTCGGCGGCGGGCCCGCCGGCCTGTCCGCGGCGCACGCGGCGGCGACCGGTGGGGCGAGGACGCTCGTGCTGGAGAAGGCGGTGCACCCGCGGTACAAGACCTGCGGCGGCGGACTGATCGGGTTCACCGTGCGGGCCGTCACGGATCGCATCGAGATCCCCGCCGACGATCACATCGTGCGCGCCGACTTCACGCACGACGGCCGCCGCGCGTTCAGCCGTTCCGCGCACCGTGGGGCGCTGCTGCAGATGGTGCGCCGCCCCCAGTTCGACGACGCGCTGCGGCTCGCCGCGGAGAAGGCCGGCGCGGTCGTGCGGCAGTCGGCGACGGTACGGGCGCTGGAACAGACCGGCGACGCCGTCACCGTCCGGCTCGCCGACGGCTCGGCGGTCACCGGCGCGACCGTGATCGGCGCCGACGGCTCGTCCGGGATCACCGCCCGCCACGCCGGCGTCGAGTACGGCCAGGTCGACCTCGGCCTGGAGGTCGAGCTGCCGGTGCCGGCCGGCGTCGCCGCCGACTGGAAGGGGCGGGTGCTCATCGACTGGGGACCGCTGCCCGGCTCGTACGCGTGGGTCTTCCCGAAGGACGACGTCCTCACCGTCGGCGTGATCGCGGCCCGCGGGCAGGGCGAGCGGACGAAACGGTACCTGCGCGACTTCGTCACCCGGCTCGGCCTGGACGGCATCGAACCCGTGCACGACTCCGGGCACCTGACCCGCTGCCGGACCGCGGCGTCGCCGCTGCGCACCGGCCGGGTCCTCGTCGCCGGCGACGCGGCGGGCCTGCTGGAGCCGTGGACCCGCGAGGGGATCAGCTTCGCGGTGCGCTCGGGCGTCCTCGCCGGGGCGGCCGCCGCGGCCGGCGACCTCGACGGGTACGTCACCGCCGTCGAGCGGACCCTCGTGCCGGCGATGACGGCCGGGCGGCGGCTGCTGGACACGTTCAGCCGGCGGCCCGGACTGTTCCACGCGATGCTGCGGACCCCGCCGGGGTGGCGCATGTTCGAGCGGTTCTGCCTGGGGGAGACGTCGTTCGAACGTACCGTCGAACGGCTGCCGATCAGGACCGCGTTGCGGCTGCTGGGATAGCACGCGGCAGCGCCGCCCGGAGGAGGTCCTGGCGGCGCTGCGGGAGTCGGGCGGCGGCGTCGCAGGGTCAGGGCGACATCAGGGACTGCAGCTCGCCGTATTCGATGGCGCCGGCGAGGCTCGTGTACGTGCCGGCGCCGAACGCCTCCTGCGCGACGCGGCGGGCGACCCCGTACGCCGCCTCCGCGACCCACGAGCCGAGGCTGACCCGGGCCACACCCAGCTTGCCGAGCTCGGCGACCGACGGCGCGCCCGGCCCGGCGAGAATGTTCAGCGGCGCCGGGATCGCGGCGGCCAGCGCACCGACGGTGTCCGGGTCCACCACCCCCGGCACGAAGATCCCGCTCGCGCCGGCCGCGAGGTAGGCGTGCGCCCGCGCCACCGTACCGTCGAAGTCCCGCACACCGCGCAGGTACGTGTCGATCCGCGCGTTGAGGAACACCTCGGGCGCGGCGGCGCGGGCGGCGGCGATCCTGGCCACCTGCTCGTCGACCGGCCGCAGCGCCGGTCCGGCGCCGTCCTCCAGGTTGACGCCGACGGCACCGGCCTCGGCGACCCCGCGCAGCGTGGCGGCGACGTCTTCGGGCGTCGCCCCGAACCCCGACTCGACGTCCGCGGTCACCGGCACGTCGACCGCGGCGACGACCCGCGCCAGGTGCGCCAGCATCGCGTCCCGGCTCAACGCGCCACCGTCGCGCACGCCGTGCGCCCAGGCCACGCCGGCGGAGGTGGTCGCGACCGCCCGGGCCCCGGCCGCGGCGACGATCCGCGCGGAGGCGGCGTCCCACGCGTTGGCCAGGACGAGCGGGTCGGCGGGGTCGTGCAGGGAGCGGAACACGGCAGCGTTGGTCATGCCCGCAATCCTCCCGGCGGCCGCGGTACGGCTCCAACGTTTTAGCCTGGACTGCATGGTCGCCATCGGACTGTCCGCGGGCGGGGTCGCCCGGGTGCGGTTCGCGATCTCGCCGCTGTGGGAGACGATCGCGAGCATCCGCGTCCTGAGAGACCCCGGCGCGCACGCGATCCACCTGCCGTGGGTGCGCGCCGTGCGGCCACGGCTCGGCGCGTTGGTGGGCAGTGAGCTGTGGCGGCTGGTGCCGCCGGGGCCGGGGTACGTGCCTGACTTCCTGACACCGGCGCCGGACGGGTTGTTCGCTGAGTTAGGGGTGGAGCTGGAGGCGCTGCTGGCGACGCCGGCGGCGGAGATCGCGGCGCAGGTGCCGGCTGGGTTCCTGGAGTCGGCGGCGGGCCTGGAACGTTCCGCGGGCTTGGTGGTGGCGGGCCCGGAGGCGGTGGTGGGCCTGGAACCTTCGGCCAGCGTGGCGGCGGCGGCTCGGGACACGGCGGCGGTTCGGGACGCGGCGGCGGTTCGGGACGCGGTGGCGGTTCGGGACGCGGCGGCGGTTCGGGATGCGGTGGCGGTTCGGGACACGGCGGCTGAGGGGTTGCTGCGGCGGCTCGCGGGGCAGCTCGCGGAGTACTTCGATGTGGCGCTGGCCGCCGACTGGCCGCGTATCCGGCAGCTGCTGGAGGCGGAAGTGTTCACCCGGGCCCGGGCCCTCGCCGCGGAGGGGGTCGGCGGGCTGCTCAACGACCTGCACGAGCAGGTGCGCTGGGCCGACGACACGCTGTCGGTCGCGCAGCAGTGGTGCACCGCCGAGGACGTCCCCGACGGCGGAGGGCTCGTGCTCATCCCGTCGGTCTTCGTGTGGCCGTCGATCCTGACCGTGTCGACGGGGCGGCTCGCCCAGTTGGCGTACCCGCCACGGGGGACAGGCGCGCTGTGGGAGTCGCCGGCACGGACGCCCGACGGCCTTGCCGCGGTCCTCGGGCGGACCCGGGCGCGGCTGCTGGTCGAGCTGTCGGCGCCGGCCTCGACGACGGCGCTCGCGGCTCGGATCGGCCTGACGCCCGGCGGGGTCTCCCAGCACCTGGCGGCGTTGCGGGCGGCCGGCCTGGTCACCGCGCACCGCGACGGCCGCGCCGTGCTCAACGTCCGCACCGGCGTCGCGGACGCGCTGCTCGGCACGACGGGCTGAGCCGTCCCGCGTCGACGGTGTGCCGCGTCGACGGTGTGCCGCGTCGACGGTGTGCCGTGTGACGGCGGTGTGGCGCGGTGCTGCGTCACGCACGACAGCTGATCTGGGCGCGCACCGGTTTGCCGCGTTACGCGCCCCTGCTGATCCGAGCACGCCGGGGTGTCCGGGCCGGCATGTGGTTGGGCTGGCTTGGGCCGTTCAGGTGCTCGGCCGTTCAGGTGTTCATATGGATCGTCAGCGCAGAGGACCCGAGCGGCGCGGGCGGGCAGCTCATCCGCACTCTACTCCACCCGAGCAAATTGATCTCTGGAGGTTTTGCGCTGCGTAGTTTTTGCTGCTGGGGTGGCTGAGGGCTGGAAAGGGCGGCGCGCCGGGCCGTCGGGAGAACAATACCCGCGGACCGGCGCGCCGGATGAATCGTGTGTGGGGGTGAGGGTCAGCCGGCGGCGATCGACGGCGGGGTGTCGGTGTCGATGACGGTGGCCTCGGAGAAGGCGGAGTCCAGCTGCGCCTGCAGGGCGTCGAGCTGCGAGAACTGGGCCTCGTGCGAGGACTCGCTGCCCTCGGCGGCGAAGACGTGGTCCGACTCGGCGGCCGCGTGGTCGTACGAGGTGAAGTTCGACTCGGCGTAGTGCGAGCCGTCGGCGCCGGTGAACTCGACGCTGTGGCCCTGGTCGAACGAGGTCGACTCGGCCGCGGCGTGGTTCTGCTCGTAGACGTTGAACTGGTTGTTGTAGTCGGCCTCGCTGGCGTTGACCTGGTGCAGCTGCTCCAGGGACTGGTGGTCCTCGCCGGTCTCGACGTGGCCGAATTCCGCGCCGGTGTCGCCGCCGTCGTACTCGCTCATGGTGGGTCCTCTCGGTATTGCAGGGGGTGTGGAGGTTGCGATTCAGGTGGTGTTCCTGGCGCTGGTGATGACGTTACGAGCGCCGTCATGGCGTGGAATCACGGAAACGTGCCAGCCGTTCGAATGCCGTGGCGGGAGCGTATACCGTGCTCAGCGGCCTGGACTATCCCCGAAACGACAGTTGCGCGGCAGCCGGACACCCGACAGCGGCGGCCCGCCACGCGCCCCCGGCGCAGGGCCGCCACGCGCCCCGGACAGGCCCGCCACGCGCCCCGGCGCAGGGCCGCCACGCGCTGCGGCACAGGCCCGCCACGCGCTGCGGCCCAGGCCCGCACGCGCCCCGGCGCAGGGCCGCCACGCGCCGTGGCACAGGCCCGCGGCGCGCCGGTCGGGAGGCGACCGCCATACTGCGTGCCGTGCGGAAACACTGCTGCGACGGTATGCGTGCGCAACTGGCCCGGTCCGAGTCGGAGGCCGGCGAGGACGACCCGGATGTGGTCGTCGTGTACGACGCGAAGTTCGACGAGTACGGGCTGCCCGTCCGCGACGGCGGCACGTCCGTGGTGGTGATCGGGTACTGCCCGTGGTGCGGCGGGCGGCTGCCGGCGTCGCGGCGGGACGCGTGGTTCGACGCGGTCGAAGGGCTGCGGCTGGACCCGTGGGAGGACGAGCTGCCCGAGGAGTACCGCGACGGGACCTGGTGGTCGCGGGACGCCGGCGACCTGGAGGGCACCAGCCGCGACTACGTCGAACCGGACAAGGTGATCAGCCCGGTCTGAGGGCGGAGCGCCAGCAACCGAGCAGCGCAGGGCAGGGCGTCAGCGGAGCAGCTCGACGACCGGGATCTTCCGCTCGACGCCGTTCTGATGGTCGGTGAAGAACGGGTACCGCTCCACGATCCTGGTCCACAGCACGGGCCGGTCCTCGTCGGCGACCGGGCGGGCGGTGGCGCGGTACTCCTCGCCCTCCGCCTCGACGATGACGGCCGGCTCGGCGACCAGGTTGCGGTACCAGTCCGGGTCGAGGGCGGCGCCCGCGTTGGAGGCGATCACGTACATCCGGTCGTCGACGCGGATGTACATCATCGGCGTGGTGTGCGGCCGGCCGGTCCTGCGGCCGGTGGTGGTGAGCAGCAGCAACGGCCGGTCCTCGAGCCGCCGGCCGTTGCCGCGGAACTCGGCGATCAGCTTGCGGTTGTACTCGCGCTGGTCGACAGGGAGCTCGGTCATGCCGAAAAGCCTAGATGCCCGAACGCCCCGGCGCCCGTCGAAGCGGCGCCCGTCGAAGCGGTGCCCGTCGAAGCGGTGCCCGCCGGAGCGGGCGGCCGGGTCAGACCGGCTCCAGCAGCTTCGACTTCTGCACGATCGGCACCGACAGCGTCTTGTACCCGACCTCCTCGAACAGCACCACGACGCGGTCCTGCTCGTACGCCATGACGGTGCCGGTGCCCCACGCGGTGTGCCGGACCTCGCTGGACACCGGGAACGGCCGGGCCGGGTCGGTGGCGACCGGGACCTCGCCGGCGTCCACCGTGGCGGTCGGCCGGCGCAGCAGCGCGAGCCGCCGGTACCAGGGGACCTTCGGCACGACGGGGTCGACGACGACGTTGCCGGCGGCGCAGTTGTCGCAGTGCCCGCACGCCCGTTCGGCCTGCTCGCCGAAGTAGGCGAGCAGCGCGTTGCCGCGGCAGCCGGCGCTTTCGGCGTACTGGCGCATCATGTCGATCCGGGAGCGCCGCAGCGTCTGGTGCCGCTCGAACTGGGCGAGGGCGAGCCGCGACGCGTCCGCCGGGGACGGCGCGTAGCGGGGGGTGCTGAGCTTGTTGCCGGACTGGACCTCGACGGCGCCGACCTGCTCGAGCAGGCTCAGCAGCGACGTGATCTTGCGCGCGGGCAGACCGCTGCGGGTGGCGAGGGCGGTGCGGCTCACGGGGCCTTCGCGCAGCGCGGCGGCCAGCTGCGTGAGCTCCTTGCCGTCGGGGGCGCCGGCGGCGAAGAACCGTTGCAGCGACACGTCCTCGGGCCGGAAGAACAGCACGGTGCGGGCGGGGGCGCCGTCGCGGCCGGCCCGGCCGATTTCCTGCAGGTAGCTGTCGGGGGAGTCGGGCAGCGCCACGTGGTGCACCCAGCGGATGTTGGGTTTGTCGACGCCCATGCCGAAGGCGCTCGTCGCGACCATGACCGGGATCTTGTCGGCCATGAAGTCGGTGTACCGGCGGGTGCGCTCACCGGCGGCGAGCCCGGCGTGGAACGCGACCGCCTCGACGCCGTGCTCGGTGAGCCGGGTCGCGTACTGCTCGGCGATCGCGCGGGTCGGCGCGTACACGATGCCGGGCGCGGGCTCCTGCCGCACCTGCGCGAGGAGGCGCTGCCAGCGCTGCTCGTCGCTGGTGCAGTGCACCGCGCCGAGCTCCAGGTTGCCCCGGTCGAGGCCGGCGACGTGGGTGAACGGGTCGAGCAGGCCGAGGGACTCGGTGATGTCGGCGCGCACCGGCGGGGACGCGGTCGCGGTCAGCGCGACGATCACCGGGCGGCGGGTGCCGTCGCCGAGCTCGCGGATGAGGTGGCCGAGCTGCAGGTAGTCGGGGCGGAAGTCGTACCCCCACGCGGACACGCAGTGCGCCTCGTCGACCGCGACCAGGCTCGGGCGCAGCCCGCGGACCTCGGCGAGGCGCTCCGGGTTGCCGAGCTGCTCGGGCGTGATGAACAGGAACCTGGCGGTGCCGGCGCGCAGCGCCTCCAGGGCGGCCTTCTGCTGGTTCGGCGTCTCGGCGGAGCTGATCCGGACCGCCTGGCCGTCGTGGCGGCGGTTGAGTCCGGCGATCTGGTCCTGCTGCAACGCGAGCAGTGGTGAGATGACGACAGTGGGTCCGGGCAGCAGCATCGCCGGGACCTGGTAGATCGCGGACTTCCCACCGCCGGTGGGGAGCACGACGAGGGCGTCGCGCCGCTTGAGCAGGGCGCGCATCGGTGGCAGCTGTCCTGCGCGCAACTGGTCCCAGCCGAAGTGCTGGCGGGCGGCGCGGCGGAGGCGGGGTGCGAGCGGCACAAGATTCATCGCGGGCGACTGTACCGGTGTTCGAACGAGTCGGCGCGCTGAGCGGACCAGTGCGACACGCCGAATCTTGAGCACTCTCACCGGCTCGCAACCAAACGGCACCCGAAAGTGACGGCGACAGCACCCTTAGTAGCCGAAAGTTCTTCGTGTCAGCAGGTGGACCGCCTGCACGGGGTTCACCACAGACACGAGGGGGAACCGATGACAGCGACCCTTGAGGGTGCCACGCTCAAGGTCCAGTTGGAAGGCCGCGAGCTCGAGGACCTGATCCGCGAGCACCTGCCACTCGTCGGGCATCTGGTCCGCCAGACGCTCGGACGCCTACCCGCCCACGTCAGCCGCGAGGACCTGGTGTCCGCCGGCATGGCGGCCCTGGCCGGCGCCGCGAAGGCGTTCGATCCGAGCCGGGGCATCCCGTTCGGCAGCTTCGCCACGACCCGCATCCGCGGCGCCATCCTCGACGAGCTGCGCGGGCTGGACTGGGCGAGCCGGTCGGTGCGGGCCAGGGCCAGGCAGGCCGACGCGATGCAACAGGAGCTGACCGCGGCGCTCGGACGCACCCCGACCAACCACGAGCTGGCCGAGGCGCTCGGCGTCAGCGTCGACGAGCTGCAGGCGATCGACGACGACGTGCAGCGTGCCGCCGTGCTGTCCCTGCAGGGGTTCGCCGCCGGCAGCGCCGAGGACATGGTCCCGGAACGGGCCGCCGGCCCCGAGGACCTGATCCTGCACCGGGAACGCATCGGCTACCTGCACAACGCCGTCGAGGCGCTGCCGGAGCGGCTCGGCAAGGTCGTCAAGGGGTACTTCTTCCAGGAGCGGCCGATGATGGAGATCGCCCACGACCTGGGCGTCACCGAGTCGCGGGTCTCCCAGCTGCGCGCCGAGGCGCTCATGCTGCTGCGCGACGGGCTCAACACGCACCTCGACCCGGACCTCGTCTCGGCCAGCGACAAGCCGACCGGGTGCGTCGCCCGGCGGCGCGAGGCGTACCACGACAAGATCGCCAATGCGGGCAACCTCAACAGCCGCCTGGCGCAGACGAACCACCACGGCATGCCGTTCCTGCAGTCCGGCCGGCACGCCTGACCCGGCTTGTACCCTCGGGCGGTGCTCATCCTGCTGCCACCGTCCGAGGGCAAGGCCGCGGCCCCGCGCCGCGGCGCGCCACTGGACCTCGACCGGCTCTGCCTGCCCGAGCTGACCGACGCCCGGGCCACCGTCGTCGACGACCTGGTGAAGCTCGCCGGCGACCCGCCGCTCGCCCTGACCACGCTCGGGCTGACCCCCGGCCTGGCCGCCGAGGCCGCCCGCAACGCCGACCTGCGCACCGCCCCGGCGGTGCCGGCCGCCGCGCTGTACACCGGCGTCCTCTACGACGCGCTCGGCCTCGCCACGCTCACCGGGCCCGCACTCGCCCGCGCCCGCCGGCAGCTGCTGATCTTCTCCGGCCTGTGGGGCGTGCTGCGCCCCGCCGACCGGGTCCCGCCCTACCGCTGCTCGATCGGCGTGCGCCTGCCCACCGCCGGCGCGCTCACCGCGCACTGGCGCGCCGCGCTGCCGCCGGTCCTCGACGCGCTCGCCGGCGACACGCTCGTGCTGGACCTGCGCTCCTCGGCGTACACGCCGATGTGGGCGCCGCGCAACGCCGTCACCGTCCGCGTCCTGCACGACGGCAAGGTCGTCAGCCACTTCAACAAGGCCACCAAGGGCCGCCTCGTGCGGGCCCTGCTCACCGCCGGCGCCCGGCCGAAGACCCCGGCGGCCCTCGCCGGCGCGATCCGCGACGCCGGGTACACCGTCACCGCCCGCACACCCCACGAGCTGGACGTCGTCGTCGACACCCTGTGACGGCGCCGGGCTCAGCCGAGCCGGTGGCCGAACTCGGCGGCGAGGGCGGTGAGGTCGGGCTCGCCGTACCGGCGCACCATCGCGGTGAACAGCGCCACCTTGTCCTCACCGAACCGGCGCACCGCCCGCCGGTACGCGTCGGCCGGCACGAACCGCGGCGGGCTGCTCTTGCTGTGGAACTTGTCGGCGTACATGACGAGCCGCTCCTCCCCGCTCACCGCCACGTAGTCGCCGGGAGGGATCGGCAGCCGCTGCCGGACCACGTCGTCGCGGGTGATCCCGACCCCGGTGTGGCAGGAGCAGAACCGGCACAGGACCTCCGGCAGCCCCGCCTCGCGCAGCAGCTCGTGCCCGAGCAGCCCGTGCCGCACGTAGCCGGCGTGGTCGAGGGTGCCGGTCGCGTCGTACAGCCGGTACACGCCGATGTCGTGCAGCAGGCAGCCGGCCCGCACCAGCGCCGGGTCGACCCCCGCACCGGCCCGCGGCAGCAGCCGCTCGGCGATGCGCCACACGATCCGGCAGTGCGTCCACACCAGGTCGAACGCGGCCGCGTCCGGCGCGTGCCGCTCGTGCAGCGCCCGGATCTCCTCGTCGGACGGCACCCACATGCCGCCAGATGCTGCCACGCCACGGCGCCGGCGGTGACGCTGACCCGCATGGACGCGCAGGAGTGGGTGGTGGTGTCCGCGATCCGCGGCGACGTGCCGGCGCGGATCTTCCACCGGGCCTGGGACGCCTGACCGCGCCGCGGGGCATCGACTGGGACCCGTTCCGCGACGGCGAGGTCCGCGTCGACCACCACCGGGTCGCCAAACCCGACGGCACCGCCGGCTGCCTGTGGACCCGCAACGTCCGGGCGACGGCACTGACCCGCCCCGGCATCGCGCCGCCGGTGGGGCGGGTGCCGCCGGCGGGGCGGTCAGTCGGCCCAGGCGGCGACGTCGTCGAGGCGGGTGACGACGGCGTGCCAGGCGTGGCGGACCGCGTCGGCGTCGAGGGTGTCGAGGCGGCGGCGGGCGGAGCGGCCGACGAAGGCCCGGTCGGCGTCGCGCAGCAGCTCGTCCACCAGGTCGAGCAGGCCGCCCTCGGCGAGGAGGGCGCCGACGTCGTCCAGGGCGAACGCCTCGGCCAGCTCGACGGCCACGTCCCGGGCCGCGATCAGCAGGTCCGGCATCCACTG
This sequence comes from Dactylosporangium aurantiacum, assembly GCF_000716715.1. Lineage (GTDB taxonomy): Bacteria > Actinomycetota > Actinomycetes > Mycobacteriales > Micromonosporaceae > Dactylosporangium > Dactylosporangium aurantiacum. Next base: position 134,803 of record NZ_JNYJ01000001.1, read on the forward strand.
CTGCGGCGGGTAGCCGAGGTTGTACTGCACCAGGTCCAGGTCGACCTGCTCCTCGTCGCCGCCCCCGCGGACGAACGCGACGAAGGGCTCCCGGGCCCGCGCCCAGCCGGCGAGGGCGGCCAGCTCGTGGTCGGGTTCGTTCAGCAGGTACCCGGCGAGCCCGTCGACGCTGCGGAACAACAGCGGGCCGCCGCCCCGGCCGAGGAACACGGTGCGGTCGGCGAACCTGGCCCGGATCGTCCAGCCGCTGCCGGACGGCAACGCGAGTTGCAGCGGCTGGAACGGCGCCTCCCGCCACGCCTCGCCCGGCATGAACGCCCCCGGCCGCGGCAGCCAGCCCCACAGCGGCCCGCCGTCGTCGCCCGCTGGGACAGCCGGGACCGGGACCGCCGGCACCGGGACCGCCGGGGCGGGCACCGGCTCCGCGTGGCCCGCGGTCAGCACCGCCCCGCCGCGCCCGCCGCCCGCCGCGCCCCCGCCGCCTCCGCCGCCCGGCACGGCCGCGCCGGCCTCGACCGCCGGCGCCGGCCCGCCGCCCCCGGCGGCCAGGACCGCCACGCTGCCCTCGACGGCCAGGAACTCCGGGCGGTCGAGGGCGACCGGGGCGACGCCGGCGACGCGGTGCAGCAGGGCGGCGACGAGCGGGAGCCGGGTGGCGCCGCCGGCCAGGTACACCACTGCGGCCGGCGCGGCGTCGACGCCGGCGTCGCGCATCGTGCGCAGGGTCAGCTCCGCGGTGGGGCGCAGCAGCGGCGTGGCGAGGGTGTCCAGGTCCTGCGGGGTCAGGGTCACCTCGCCCCGGCCGGCGACCGGCACGACGGCGCTGGTCCCGGCGCTGAGCAGCTCCTTCGCGAGCCGGGCCTGCTCCAGCAGCGGCCGCCCGGGTCCGGCGGCCCGGGCCGGGCCGGGCGCCATGATCAGCAGGTGCTCGGCGATCGCGAGGTCGAGGTCGAGGCCGCCGACGCCGGTCAGGCCCGCGGTGGCGAGGACCTGCGGGCCGGCGGCCGTCACCCGCAGGACGGTGACCTCGAAGGTCGCGGCGCCCAGTTCGTACACGACGAGGGGGACACCGGCGGCAGCGGGCTGCGGCAGCCGGCCCAGCACGGCACGGGCGACCGCGACCGGGGACGGCACGAGCGTCGCGGCCGGCAGCCCGGCCATCGACGCCGCGGTGAGCAGCGCGCCGCGGTGGTGGGTGTCCCAGGACGCGGGGTGGGTGAGGGCGACCTCGTGCGGCGGGGTCCCGCCGGTGACGCGCAGCGCTTCGGCGTGTACGGCCCACAGGACCGCGGCGAACAGGTGCTCCACGGGCACGCCGGTGCCGCCGAGCGGGACGGTGCCGTCGGCGGCACGCAGCTTCGGGTGGGGTTCGCAGCGACCGGGGTCGAGGGCGCCGCCGCGCACGGCGTCGCCGCCGACGGCGAGGACCCCGGCGGCGACGTCGAGGTGGACCGCCGACGGCAGCAGCGGCGAGCCGTCGAACAGCAGCGGCGTCACCGTGCCGCCGGCACCGGTGAGGACCGCGGCCGTGCTGGACGTACCGAAGTCGATGCCCAGATGCATCGCCCGATGGTGCCAGCCGCGTCCCGCCGCCCGGCACCCGGCGGGGGTCACAGTCCGGTCGGCAGGCCCAGCGGGTCGGTGTCGATGCCCCGGTACGGCGCCGCGCCCGGGTGCGTGTCGTCGTCCTCCGGGGCGGCGTGCGCGCCGCGGGTGACGGTGCCGGTGTCGCCGCCGGTGGTGAGGTGGTCGACCACGACGGCGGTCACGTTGTCCCGGCCGCCGGCGAGGACCGCCCGGTGCACGAGGAGGTCGGCGGCCGCCTGCGCGGTCGGCTCGGCACGCAGGACCTCGGCGATCTCGTCATCGGTCAGCTCCAGCGACAGCCCGTCGGAACAGACGACGAACCGCTCCCCGGGCAGCGGCGGCAGCACCCACAGGTCGGCGTCGGGCGCGGGCCGCGTGCCGAGCGCCCTGGTGATCACGCCGCGCCGGCGGGTGACGCTCTCCGGCGCCGTGTGGTCGACGGTGAGCTGGGTGAGGACGTCACCGGCGAAGCGGTACACCCGCGAGTCACCGACGTTGAACACCGCCCACCGCTCGACGTCGCCGTCACGCACCAGGCTGATCCCGGTGAGGGTGGTGCCCATGCCGGTGCGGACCGGATGCTCCACGGCGGAGGCGAGGATGTCGGCGTTGGCGCGGGCGACCGCGTCGTGGACGTCCTGCGGGGTCCGGTCGGGCTGCCCGGCGAGCCGCCGCAGCGCCTCGACGGCGAGCTCGCTGGCGACGTCACCGGCGGCGTGCCCGCCCATGCCGTCGGCGACCGCGAACACCCCGTCGGCGACGAGCGCGCTGTCCTCGTTGCGCCGGCGCACCCGGCCGATGTCGCTGGCGGCCCCCGCCCGCACGGCCGCCATCAGGCACCCGCCGCGACAGGGTGGCCGAAGCGCTCGACGAGGGCGGCGACGACGTCGTCGCGGCTGCCGGCGGTGACCGCGTCCGGGCCGTCGTCCGACAGCAGCCACGACCCGTCGGCGGCGCGGGCGATCGCCAGCCCGACCTCCGCGGAGTCCTCTCCGGCGTCCGCCGACCTGATCGCGACGGCGGCCTCGCCGGGCCCGGCCGTGCACCGGTCGACGAACCTGGCCAGGGGCGCCGCGAGGGGCTCGGCAGGGTCGAGGACGTCGACGCCGTAGAGCCCGAACGGTCCCGGGTACGCCGCCAACCGCCCGGTATCCCCGCTGAACAGGTGCAGCTGCAGGGTACGGTCGCCGGCGGACCCCGCCGCCTCGGTCACCGTGCGCAGCGTCGACAGTGCCGCGACCGCCCCGAGGACGAACTGGCCCGGCACGACGTTGCCGCCCTCGTCGGTGCACAACCCCCGGGCGAGCAGCGACGCGACCCCCGCCGCGGTGACGATGTCGGTGGCCGCCTCCGGCCGCAGCCCGAGCCGCCGCCGCACGGCGTCCATGGCGGCGGCGCGCTCGCCGCCGGGCCCCGCGGCGGAGCGGAGCAGGAACTCGAGCTCGGCGAACGTGCACAACGTCGTGTCGGCCATACCCTGGAACGCCCCTCCTTCAATGCCGGCCCTTGCATGGTCGTCGCCGGCCCTTGCATGCTCGTCGAGCGTGGCGCGTCCGTCATGCGCTCCGCGGGACGTCGGCACCTTTGGCCACGTCGGCCCGGTCTGCCAGGTGCTCCGGCTGGCGGCTCGACGCCCGCCGGAGGTGCGAGCGGCGCCGGCCAGCACCGGAACGCACGGGAGGAACGGCCCGATGAGACTACCACCGCGAGCGCCGTCCGCTTCCGGCCGCTGACCCCTCGTTCAGGACGGAAACCCGCGGAGCGCCAGCCCTGGCGGCGCCGCGACAGCCACCGGCCAGGTGGGCTCGTGAAGTCCCGTCCGGGGTCAGCCGGTGCGGTCCGGTGGGCGCTTCGGTGGCGACTTCCGCACAGCGCCCACGCCCCGGGCCGCGAACCGCCGGAACCTGGGCATCGGGCTGTCGAGGTAGCCGAAATAGCTGGCCGGGGCGACGGTGACCAGCGCGCTCGTGGTCCAGACGACGAAGGCGCGCCACAAGGACCCGCCTTCGACGAGGTGCCACGCGGACGCGAAGACGACGCCCCACCCGAGGCCCAGTCCCAGCGCCACCGCCACACGCTTCCTGCGCACCGTCGCCCTCCGTCCGGCATCCGCCTTGGGACCCTACTCGCGCGGCACGGGTCAACGCCTGGGTCTGTCCGGCGGCCGAGGGGGCGGTGGGCCTGGTGGGGTTCGCCGTTCCGCTGCGGGTGAGTGGCGGGGCGAGGCAACGTCGGAAGGGTGAGACGCGCAACGGGGATCAGTCGGCGTGGGGTGTTGCTGGCGGCCGGCGGCGCCGTCGCCGGGAGCGTCCTGCCGGCGGCAGACCCGGCCGCGGCACCGGCCGCCGCCGGGAACAAGCTGATGCCGGTCAGCATGGCGACCCACATCCACGGGCCGTTCAGCGAGGGCGTGGCCAGTTACGCCGCGCATCTGGCGCAGGCGCGCCGGTACAAGGTCGACGTGGTCTGGTTCACCGACCACGACTTCCGGATCGCAGCGGCCGGGCACCGGCAGGCGGTGCACTTCGACGGGGTGACCGAGGACGAGCAGGGGCTCGCGTGGACGTGGAAGGAGCACGTCGTCGGCAAGCCCGCCAGTCACGGCGCCGACTTCGTGGGCTCGCCGCGGTCGCCGCACGACGGCGGCAAGGCGTTGCGGCTGGCCGCGTCGGGGGCGGGGGCGGTGCGGATGGAGGGGGTGGCCTGGAACGCGATGGCGAACGCGTGCATCGCCGACACCGAGCTCGGGCTGGACGTGCTGCCGGAGCAGGTCGGCGACGGCGGGGCGTTGACCGTGGACCTGCAGCTGTCCAACCAGCCGGGGAAGGGGATCCTGCGCGTCGCGTACCAGATCGGCGGCGTCGGGAAGGTCACGCACGAGGTCGACGGGGCCCGTGGGGTGGTGCGGGTGCCGGCGAAGGACGGGGTGTGGCAGCGGGTGACGTTGGTGCCGCGCGCCGACGTCGCGAAGCTGTGGCCGGACGTCGTGGCCGGGGACAACGCGCTGACGGGGCTGGCGCTGGAGGTGCGGCAGGGGCGGTTCGTGGTCGACCGGTTGACGTTCACCCGCTCCCGGCGGACCGGGCAGGCCGGTGAGCGGCTGCGGGCGGAGGTGCTCGCGGCGGTGGCCGGCAAGTATCCGGACGTCACGCAGTACCGGGCGCTGGAGGTGTCGATGGTGCGGCACCTGAACTGGTTCGGCGGCGACCTGACGTTGCCCGCGTTCCCGTCGCCGCCGCTGCGGGACAACGACGCGGCGCTGACCGGGTCGATGGTGCGCTGGTTGCACGCGCACGGCGGGCTGGTCTGCTGGAACCATCCGATGGACGTGGCGAAGCGGGACGAGCTGGCGAAGCTGGTCGTGTCGCAGGGTGCCCTCGGCGTCGACCTCGTGGAGATCGGCCGGGACCCGCTCGAGGATCTGCTGTGGGTGTACGACGTAGCCGCCCGCAACTGCGTCTTCTTCACCGCACTCGGCAGCAGCGACGACCACGACGCGACGGACTGGGCGGCGAACGAGGAGCATTTCGTCAGCCACGTGTGGGCGCCGTCGAAGGGGCGGGCCGATCTGCTGCGGGCGTTGGCGGCTGGGGCGGCCTGGTTCACGGATCTGACGGCGTACCGCGGCGCCATGGACCTGCGCGTCGGCGGGGAGTCCTACATGGGGGCGGTGCTGGTCGGGTCGGCAGCGGTCGCGGTCGATGTGTCGGCGACGAAGCTGCCGAAGGGCGCGACGCTGGAGGTCGTGACCGGCCAGGTCGGCGTCGGCCTCAAGCCATCCACGAAGGTCATTGTGTCGAAGGTGGGGAAACAGCGGGTGAACCTGAAGCCGGGCAACTATGTGCGGGCGCAGGTCCGGCTGAAGGACGCGACGGTCGCCGGGGTGTCGAACCCGTTGTGGCTGCTGGCGAAGGTGCCCGCGACGCCGGTGCCGGCGGCCAGGAGGCGGGCGCTGCCCTACTGACCTTCGGGCACCTTCGCGTATTGGCGTTCGGCATTGGCGTTCGGCATTGGCGTTCGGCCATTGAAAAGGGCCCGCCTTGTGGGCGGGCCCTTTCGTGGAGCGGACGACGAGATTCGAACTCGCGACCCTCACCTTGGCAAGGTGATGCGCTACCAGCTGCGCTACGTCCGCGTTGCCTTATGACTATAGCGCACTGTCGCGGACCGGTTCCTGCGGGGGTCGGTCACCCGTTAGCGTGGCGCCGTGAGGCGAATGATGTTCGTGGTGCCGCTGTTGCTGGCCGGCTGCTCGGCTGCGTCCTCCTCCGCGCCCGCCTCCGCACCCTCGCCTTCCTCGGCCTCGGCCGCGACTGCCTCCGCGTCGGCCGCCGCCTCCCCGCCGCCCGCCGACCTGACGCTCGTGTTCGCCGGTGACGTGCACTTCATGGACCGCACCGCGAAACTGCTCAAGGACCCGGCGACCGCGTTCGGCCCGGTCGCGGCGCAGCTGTCCGCGGCGGACCTCACGATCGTCAACCTGGAGACCGCGATCACCTCCAGGGGCGCGGAGGAGCCGAAGACGTACCACTTCCGCACCACGCCCGTCGCGATCGACGCCCTGAAGGCCGCCGGCATCGACGCGGTGAGCATCGCCAACAACCACACCCTCGACTACGGCCGGACCGGCCTGCTCGACACCCTCGACGCGCTGCGCTCGGCCCGGTACCCGGCGTTCGGGGCGGGCGCGAACACCGACGAGGCGTACCGGCCGTGGCTGACCGAGGTCCGCGGCGTGAAGATCGCCGTGCTCGGCTTCAGCCAGGTCGGTGAGCTGTCGTCGAGCTGGGCGCCGGGCCCGGACAAACCCGGCATCGCCATGGCGTTCGACACGCAGCGTGCCGTCGCCGCCGTCACCGAGGCCCGCCGCCGGGCCGACCTCGTCATCGTGTTCAACCACTGGGGTGACGAAGGCAACAGCTGCCCCAACGCCGCCCAGAAGACCTTCGCGGCCAAGCTGTCCACCGCCGGCGCCGACCTGATCATCGGCGCGCACGCCCACACGCTGCAGGGATCGGGGCAGCTGGGTCGCACGTTCGTCGCGTACGGCCTCGGCAACTTCCTCTGGTACGGCCCCTCCAAGAGCACCGAGACCGGCCTGCTGCGCCTCACCGTGCGGGACCGCGCCGTCACCAAGCGAGAGTTCCTGCCCGCCGTCGTCTCCGACACCGGCCGGCCCACCCTGCTCACGGGCGCCGCCGCGACCAGGCTCAGCCAGCGGTACGCCGGCCTGTCGACCTGCGCCGGCCTCACCTGACGCGCCGGATCCGGATACCGGTTTGGCATGGGGGATGGCGGTCGGCTAGAGTTTGCATCCGTCGCCGGGTGCAGGACTGGCCGGGCGGTGCGGACGTAGCGCAGCTGGTAGCGCATCACCTTGCCAAGGTGAGGGTCGCGAGTTCGAATCTCGTCGTCCGCTCGGGAAAAGACCACGGTGGGGTGGCCGAGAGGCGAGGCAACGGCCTGCAAAGCCGTGTACACGGGTTCAAATCCCGTTCCCACCTCGGAAAGGCCACACCTCGGTGCGGCACCCAAAGGCTCGGGCGATTGGCGCAGTGGGAGCGCGCTTCCTTGACACGGAAGAGGTCACTGGTTCAAACCCAGTATCGCCCACCGAACCGGTGAACGCCCCCTGCTCACGCAGGGGGCGTTCACCGTTCCGGTTCGGATTCTCCGCGCACCGGCTTCGCCGGTGCTCCCCGGTGGGGGAGCTTCGCTCCACCCACACCCCCTCAACACCGTCCGCCGCCGCTCGGTTCACGTCAGCCGGGCCGTTTCGGTGCCCCTGTGTGCGGCATTACCGGGTCGTGAACTGCCGCGAGATCACACGCGACCACGTCGATCTGTCCGGCGGGTAGACCGTCGAACTGGCCTTGCGTCAACGTGCCGGCGCCGGGTCAGACGCACGTTGCGAACCAACCATGAAGCGTGAGTACGGGCACCGAGCAAGTGACCGCCGAGGACGGACGCAGGCTGATGTAGCCGACATGACCGTGCCATCGACCGTGACTGTGAAACTCGGGTAGCCGTTCGTGTGGTGACGTAGCGTGCAGCGAGGTGATACCCATCGGGGTGGATGTTCCGGCGATGGGAGTTGATCAGCGTGGATGTGGATCTGGCGGCGGCGGTCGTGCCGTATGTGGCGGCGGCGGTTGGCGTGTACGGGGCCCGTGTGTTGGAACGGGTCAGCGACGCCGCCGCGGATGCCACCGCCGCCGCGACGGTTGGCGTTGGACGGCGGCTGCTGCGCCGGATTTTGGGTCGGGAAGCGTCGGCGGGTCCGGTGAGCGCTGCGGTGCAGGATCTGGCGGAGGACCCAACGGATGAGGACCGGGTGGCGGCGTTGCGGTTGCAGTTGCGCAAGGCGCTGGTGTCCGATCCGCAGCTGGCGGCCGAGGTGGCCGCGATGTTGCCTGACGCCACGACGGTCACCGCGGCCGGTCCGCGGTCCGTGGCCGCTCGGGACATCACCGGCATCGTGCAGACCGGCGACGGCAGCGCCGCGTGGCAGGGGCGTGGGTAGGCGTGCCCGGTAGCGACGGCGCCGGGGAGCAGGTCAAGACCGCGTCGGTAGCCGTGTCTGGGCAGCGTGGTGTGGCCGCGGCGAGCATCGATGGTGTCGTGCAGACCGGTGACGGTGCGCAGGCCCGCGTCCTGGCCGGGGCGGTAGCACTGGAGCCGCCGGCGGCGGTGGATGCGCCGCAGGCGGGGTTGTCGGGGCTGCCCCGGCCGGCGGTGCGCACGTTCGTCGGCCGGGACGAACAGCTGGCCGAACTGGACCGGCTCGTGCACGCCGGGGCGGGGGTGGTGGCCCAGGCTGTGCATGGGTTGGGTGGGGTGGGCAAGAGCGAGCTGGCGTTGCAGTACGCGACCCGGCACCGGGCACGGTACCGGGTGGTGTGGTGGATGTTGGCGGACAGCCCGGACGCGATCGAGGCTGGGCTGGCCGACCTGGCGTTCCGGCTGCACCCGGACGTGCAGGTGATCGCCACCCAGGCTGAGGCGGCGATCTGGGCGCTGAGCTGGCTGCACAGCCATGACGGCTGGCTGCTGGTGTTGGACAACGTCGAGCACCGCCGCGACGTCGAGCCGCTGCTCGGGCAACTCGCCGGCGGACATGTTCTGCTCACTACCCGTCTCGACGTCGGCTGGGAGGACATCACCGACGGGTGCCTGCGACTGGAGGTCCTGACCCCGGCGGACGCGGTGGCGCTGCTCGCCCGGCTCAGCGGACAGCACGACCCAGCCACCGCAGGAGTGCTGGCCGGTGAACTGGGCTGTCTGCCCCTCGCCCTGCAGCAGGCCGGCGCCTACCTGCGCCAGACCCGCACCCCGATGGCCCGCTACCTGCAGCAACTGCGCGACGACCCGGCCCGCACACTGGCAGCCGTGGCTGCCGGTGATGACGCCCAACGTGCGGTTGCCCGGATCTGGACCGTCACCATCGACCGCATCACCGGACACACCCCGCTCGCGCTGCGACTGCTGCGGCTGGTGTCCTGCATGGCCCCCGGCAACGTGCCTCGCGACCTGTTCACCCCAGCCGCCAACCCCGTCGGTGAGCCGGCCGACGTTGACGCGGCCCTGGGCGTGTTGGCCTCCTACAACCTGATCACACTCACCAGCGACAGTGTGAGCACGCACCGACTTGTGCAAGCCGTCACCATCGCCCAGCTCCGCCAACCCGTACCCGAGCCGCACCCCAACACCACTGATGCCAGCCTGCCCGGACCGTTACCAGCCCAGACATGGGACGACGTCCTGCACGCGGCGGTCGATCTCCTCACCCGAGGCGCGCCGCCCGGCGACCCAGGGACGGCTGTTGTCGGCTGGCCGCGCTGGGCTGCGCTCAGCCCGCACGTCGCCGCCCTGGCCGACCGGTGCCCCGATGACATCGGTGGCATCGACCTTGCGTGGCTGCTCGGCGAGACCGCCCTTTACGACAGCACGCAGGGCCGCTACCACCAGGCCCTGCAGCATAAGCGCCGTGCCCTGGCCATCACCGAGGCTACCCTCGGCCCTGACCACCCCAAGGTGGCGATCATGCTGAACAACCTCGCGGTCAGCCTGGCGGACCTGGGTCGGGCCGGGGAGGCTGAACCGCTGCAGCGCCGTGCCCTGGCCATCACCGAGGCCGCCCTCGGCCCCGACCACCCCAACGTGGCGATCAGGCTGAATAACCTCGCGCTCAGCCTGCGAACCCTGGGTCGGGCGGGGGAGGCTGAACCGCTGCAGCGCCGTGCCCTGGCCATCACCGAGGCCGCCCTCGGCCCCGGCTCAGCCTGCGAACCCTGGGTCGGGCGGGGGAGGCTGAACCGCTGCAGCGCCGTGCCCTGGCCATCACCGAGGCCGCCCTCGGCCCCGAGGAGGCTGAACCACTGCAGCGCCGTGCCCTGGCCATCACCGAGGCCGCCCTCGGCCCCGACCACCCCAACGTGGCGACCACGCTGGACAACCTCGCGCTCAGCGTGGCGGACCTGGGTCGGGCCGGGGATGCTGAACCGCTGCAGCGCCGTGCCCTGGCCATCGCCGAGGTCGCCCTCGGCCCCGACCACCCCGACGTGGCGATCAGGCTGAATAACCTCGCGACCAGCCTGTACGTCCTGGGTCGGCCCGGGGATGCTGAACCGCTGCAGCGCCGTGCCCTGGCCATCACCGAGGTCGCCCTCGGCCCCGACCACCCCAACGTGGCGATCATGCTGGACAACCTCGCGCTCAGCGTGGCGGACCTGGGTCGGGCCGGGGATGCTGAACCGCTGCAGCGCCGTGCCCTGGCCATCACCGAGGCAGCCCTCGGCCCCGACCACCCCAGCACGGCGATCAGGCTGAATAACCTCGCGAACAGCCTGCGAGCCCTGGGCCGGTCCCGGGATGCCGAACCGCTGCTCCGCCGCGCAGCCGAGATCCCACGCCACCGATCTGCATAGCGACAGCCGAGATCGAACCGCCACCCTGCGGCAACTGCCACGCACATCCCGGCACGCACTGCACAGCCTCAAAGGAGAGCAGCGACAGCCGACGACCACTTCGGGGAGAAATCTGGGAGAGGATCTTGCAAATTGCCCCTCCGGACGCCCACGCAGACCAGCAGGTACCAACGCCATGAGCAGCAGAAACAGCATCAGCCGCAGATAGATCGACCAAGTTGACCTTATTGATACGGAAGAGGGCACTGGTTCAAACCCAGTATCGCTTACCGTTACGGTTCGGATTCTCCGCGCACCGGCTTCGCCGGTGCTCCCCGGTGGGGGAGCTTCGCTCCACCCACACCCCCTCAATACCGTCCGCAGCCGCTCGGTTCACGTCAGCCGGGCCGTTTCGGTGTCCCTGTGTGCGGCATTGCCGGGCTTTCGGAGGTTCGACAGTCGAGACGGAGCAACAGCACAGGCCTTGATCGACGGCGTGATCGGTCGAACCGCACGTCCGCTTGGGTGACGTCGAGAACGACCCGCGGTCGGGGCTACGTGGAGGCGCGATGGCGGCCTGTTCGCCGCTTGCTGTCGGGGTCAGCCTTGCGTGCCGTTTCCCAAGCGTCACCGGGTTGGGCTCCGTGCGCCCGCAGGAGGGCGTAGTGCACCCGCCGTCGTACGGCTGGAGTTCGTAGGCGAACGCCAGGCCTTCTTCCGCGAAGCGGGCGGCGATGGCCTGGGCCAGCTCGTCGGCACGCCGGACATGCACGTCCATCCGCGCGGTGCTCAACGCTCTCAACGGCCGGGGGACGGCATGAGTGGGTCATCGCCATCCTCGGCGTTGCAGCGCTTCCGGCGAGCGGGAACACACCGGAGACCGTCAGGACGATGCCCGACAGGAGCCGCGGACCGTCCGCGCGACGTCCGTGGAGAGCGGCCGCGGTGTGCCTGGATGATGCCACGGTCAGCCGGACCGGGTCAGTGCCAGCGGACGGCGAACCGGTCGCCCGGGTGCAGCTCCTCGCCGTCGGCGGTGTGCACGACCAGCACCGGTACACCGTCGGCGAGGTTGAAGCGCTCGCGCTCGCGGCGGGTCGGCATCCTCGCCGACACGACCCCGCCGGGCGGGACGGGGAGGACCTCGTCGGGGGTGGACAGCGGGCGGCGGGCCGGGCGGGCCGTGACCGGGCCGACCCGGATCGACTTGTCGGGGGCGAGGAACAGCAGGCCCTCGCGGCGCAGGACGGCGATGCCCTTGAGTGCCGTGTCGCGGCCGACGTCGTGCTCGCGGGCGAGCGCCGCGGCGCTGGGCACCGTGGCCCCCGGCGGCAGCGTCCCGGCCATGATCAGGGCCCGGAGGGCGTCGGCGACGCGCTCGTACCGTGGCGGCATCCGCCGACTGTAGCCACTAGGCCACAGGTGGCGAAAGGCGCCGACGGCCGCCGTCCCCAGAGTGTGAAAACGGGAAGGCGGAACGCGGCGGACGTCAGGCGGTCGCCGCGCCCAGGGCCCGGAACGCGAAGTCGGCGACCTGCTCGGCGGCCCGTTGCGCCGCCGCGCCGTCGCGGGGGCCCAGCGCCATCCGCTCCTGGAACGCGGCGGACAGCGCGGCCGTGATGGTGCGGGCGTCGGCGTCGGGGTCGGCCCACGGCAGCGACCCGTCGGCGCGCCCCCGCTCCAGGATCGACGCGATCGCCGCGTGGTGCGCGGCGGTCATCCGGGCCCGCTCGGCGGCGTAGCCGGCGGTGCCCATCAGCTCGCCGCACGACATCGCCAGGACCCGGCGCCGGCGGTGCCGGTCCGCGGTCAGCGACAGGAACCCGTAGATCCACGCCCGCAGCGCCTCGGGCGGGGTGGTGGCGGCGCCGGCGGCCGCCGTGAGCTCGGCGTGGACCCGGTCGCTGGCGCGGCGGAACATCGCCAGCAGCAGCGCGTCCTTGGAGTCGAAGTGCCGGTAGAACGCCCGCGTGGACAGGCCCGCGGCGGTGAGGACGCCGGTGACGGAGAGCCCGCCGCCGTCGGTGTCGACCAGGCATTGGTACGCGGCGTCGATGATCCGCGAACGCTCCCCGGTGTCTGCGGTCACGGACATCAGCCCATGCTAACGCGCGCAACGGCGGCGCAACGGAATCGTCGTATCATCCACGTTCGTCACGTTCATCGATAGAGGAGCGTCCATGACGGAGCCGGTGGAGCCGATCGGTCGGCTGGTCCGCACGCCGAAGACGGCCGAGCTCATCGCCACCGACCTCCGCACCCGCATCGTGCGCGGCGTGCTGCGCGCCGGTGACGCGCTGCCGCCGGAGACGCTGCTGATGGCGCAGTTCGGGGTGTCCCGGCCGACGCTGCGGGAGGCGTTCCGGATCCTGGAGACCGAGTCGCTCATCGCGGTGCGCCGGGGCGCGCGGGGCGGCGCGTACGTGCTCGCACCGGACCGCGCCGTCGCTTCCCGGTACGTGGGGCTGCTGCTGCAGCTCGACGGCACCACGATCGGCGACGTGCACCAGGCGCGGGCGGTGCTCGAGGCGGCGTGCGCGGCCCGGCTGGCCCGCATCCGGACCCGGCAGGACCTGCTCGACCTGCGGGCGTGCGTCGAGGACCTGCGGGCCGCGGCCGGCGCCGACCCGGACCCGGTGAGGTGGGGGCGGCACGCGGCCCGGTTCCACGAACTCGTGCTGCAGCGCTGCGGCAGCCGGACCCTCGCCGTGCAGTGCGGCGTCCTGCAGGACATCGTGGCCACCCACACGGGGCCGGGCGGCCCCGGGCAGGCCGGGTTGCCGCGGCGGCTGCTGCGGTCGTACGCCCGCCTCGCCGACCTCGTCGAGGCCAGGGACGCCGAGGGCGCGGAGCGGCACTGGCGCACCCACCTGGAGTCCTCGGCCCGCGGGCCGCGGCGCTCCACCGCGGTCGTCGACCTGTTCCGGTGACGGTGCACTAGGCTGCGCCGGTGAACCCGTACTTCGTCTGGGAGGACCACGCGCCGGGCGAGGGGTGGCGGCCGTTCACCGAGCTGCACGACCCCGCCGTCGCCGTCGAGCGGGTGGAGGTGGCGCGGCGGACGCTCGTCACGATGTTCGGCCTGGACCCGGCGGTGGTGCCGCCGCGGGTGGTCGCGTCGGTGACGTTCCTCGGGGTCGCGTCGCGGCTGCTCGCCCCGCCGCTCGTCACGCCCCGGTACCCGGCACCGGAGCAGCTGTACTGGAAGCCGGTCCCCGCCGGGCCGTGGCCGATGGCGTGCACCGCCCCGCCGGCCGGCGGGGCCAGCGTCGGCGCGTACCGGGACCGGGTCGTGCTCGGGCTCGTCGGGCCGCTGCTGGAGGTGTTCCGCGCCGCGTTCCGGCTGTCGCCGAAGGTGCTGTGGGGCAACGTCAGCTCGGCCCTCGCCGGCGCCGCCGGCCAGCTCGGCGACCCGGCCGCCTGGGCGACCCTCGCCGAGCTGCTCACGGTCGCGCCCCTGGCGGGCACCGCCGACCTGCACGGGCGGGCGCTGCGGCGGCGCAACTGCTGCCTGTACTACCGCATCCCCGGCGGCGGCACCTGCGGCGACTGCGTCCTGCGCCCCGCCCCCTGACAAGGCGCCGCGAAGCGCCGGGCGCGGGAACCGCCGTCAGCGTTGCGCGGCCGTGCCGAGCAGGTGACCCTCGTGGTCGGAGACGGTGACCTTGTCGACGTTCGGCAGCTGGATCGAGCTCGCTCCCGTCACCCGCGCCGACGCCGACGCCGTGCGTCCCCAGCAGGCCGCCTGCTCCTCCTGGCCGCCGCGGCCGACCACCCGCAGCACGTACGGCCCGTCCCCGGGCAGGCCGCTGAGCTCCAGCGCGACCGACACGCCCCACTGCCGCGGGGTGAGCGTCGCCCGCCCGGACAGGGCGCTGCCGGCCGCCGCCACGAACTGCACGACCGTGCCGGCCGGCGCGCTGGACTGTGTCACCTGCTGCTGGCCGGTCGGGCGCGGGTCGGTCGCCGGCTGCGGGGCGGCCCGTGGCCACAGCACGGCCCCGGCGGTGAGCAGGGCGAGCGCGGTGGCGCCCGCGGCGGCGCCGGCGAGCAGCCCGGCGCGGTGCCGGCGACCGCGGGGCGCCGCCTGCCGGCTGCGGCGCAGCAGCGCGTCGAGGCCGTCGCGGGTCGGCGCCTCCAGCGGCGCGGGCGGGCCGGCCGGCAGCCGCTGCAGCAGCTCCGGCACCGGCGCCAGCCGGTCGGCCTCGGCGCGGCAGTCGGCGCAGCCGCTCAGGTGCGCGTCGACCAGCGTCCGGTCGGTCTCGTCGAGGCCGCCGAGGACGTACCCTCCGAGCAGCGGGCGCACGATGTCGTGCTCACCGCGCTGCGCAGCGCTCATCGCAGCACCCCCATCTCCTCGAACACCGCGCGCAGGGCCCGGACCGCATAGTAGGCACGGGACTTGACGGTCCCCTCCGGCACCGACAGGCGGCGGGCGGTGTCGGCGACGGTACGCCCGTCGTAGTACACGGACTCCACGACCTGCCGGTGCTCGACGGAGAGCCGGTCCAGGGCGGCGCGCACGAGCCAGCCCTCGACGAGCTCGTCGACGTTGTCGGTGTCGGCGACGGCCGCGATCGCGTCCGGGTCGTCGACGAGCCGGGGCCGGCGCTGGTCCGCCCGCCAGGCGTTGCTGACCACGTTGCGGGCGATCGTCAGCAGGTACGAGCGGGTGGTGTCCCGGCTCACGTCGATCCGCCCGATGTGCTTCCACGCCCGCAGGAGCGTCTCCTGCACGAGGTCCTCGGCGCGGTGGCGGTCGCGTTCGTACCGCGAGACGAAGCCGAGCAGCACACCGTAGTGCTCGGTGTACAGCGCGGTCATCAGCTCCTCGTCCGTGGTCAACCGGGTCTCCCTCGTCGGCGCGGGTCCTGCTGACGTCTACCCCACCAGACAGTTGCGGGTTCAACCACCCTTGCGGGGACCTGATGCGCAGAACCCCGCGCGCCGGGCGGCGCGCGGGGTCCGTGGAGCGTGGCGGTGCGGTCAGGCGGTGCCGCGCGGTGCCGCCCGGCGGAACGCGAGGACCGCCACGACCAGGCCGGCGAGGCCGAGCACGAGGCCGGCGGCGCCGAGACCGATCGCGGCGCCGTCGCCGTCGTCGTCGCCGTCGTCGTCCGCCACGGCGGCCGGGCCGGCGGCCGCGGACGCCGGTGCGGACGCGCCGGCCTTGGGGGTGAGCTTCAGCACCGGCGCGGGGTGCTCCGCCTCGGCGCCGGCGGCCGGCTCGTCGATCCAGCGCACGATCTCGCCGTTGGAGTACGTCTGCAGCGCCTTGAACACGAGCTGGTCGGTCACCGGCAGCGGGCCGAGGGAGACGTCGAACTCCTGGAACGTGTGCGGCTTGATCTCCGCACCCGCCGACGCGGTCCAGGTGATCTTCGAGACCGCCTCGGTGAGCTCGCCGTCGTCGGTCTTGACCGGGGTGGCGAGCTTGCTGGTCTCGGTGGCGGCGGTCCAGCCCTGGACGGGCTTGAGCGACACCGACGCGATCGGCTTGTCGGTCGGCAGCGCGATCTCGAGCTTGGTGGTGGAGGCGTCGTCGCGCTCGTTCGGCACCCGGAACGTCACCTTCGTGTACCCGCCCTGCGTGGCGGTGCCCGGGTTGACGGTGACGTGAGCGGAGGCGGCGGCGGGGAAGGCGAGTGCAGCGGCGGCGGCCGCGGCGACGGCGACACCCGCGCGGACCACGTGGGTCAGGCGCATGATGCGGGCTGTCCTCTCGGGAAGACGGTTTGGCAAGGTCAGCGGGTAGTCGCCGGCGGCGGCCGGAAAGTTCCCGCGACGTTCGCGTTCACCGCAGATCGGCCGGGTCGGCGTACGCGGTGCCGAGCGCGGTCACCGCGAACAGGCCGACCGCCAGGACGTGCACCCCGGTGCACCACAGGCAGATCGCGTCGAGGGTGAACAGCTCCGCGAACACCAGCCAGACGACGAACAGCACCCCGACGGCCGAGCTCGCGAGCCGGGCGAGCCGCACGTCCCGGCGCGTCGAGCGCCACAGCAGCGACAGGACGATCATGACCGCGAAGTACAGCAGCCCCAGGACGGCGACGGGCACGCCGAACACGGTCGACTGCGCGCTGGTGGTGACCTTCAGGCAGTTCAGCGCGCCGGTGTCGGGGCACGCGAGGGTGGTCGAGGACGAGTAGTGCTCGATCGTCAGGTACAGCGACAGGGCCAGGCCGAGCACGGACAGCACCAGCGACACCGGGGGCACCCACCGCTGGACCACGGGGTCGGCGACGGTCTCGGTCATCTCCACGCCCTTCATCCGATCTTGCCCTGGAACGCGGTGGCCGCCGGGCCGGTGCAGACGTTCGCCGGCTTGCCGTCGGTGAGCTTGCACAGCACGGTGGTGATCGCGTTGGCGTTGCCGAGCACGGCCTTGGCGATCTCGCTGTCCGGGTCGCTCAGCGCCGCCGTGACCTGCTGGGCGCTCATCCCGGCGAGCAGCTCGGGGCTGAAGGACGCCCCGCCGGCCAGGGCCTGGTTGGCGAAGTCGATGAACGGGATCGTCCCGGCGGACTTCGCGTCCACGTACGGCGGGGCGTTGAACTGCTGCACCACCTTCGCCTGCTGCGGGGTCAGCTGGTCCAGCGGCGCGTAGGAGCCGCCCTGGCGGGTGCGGCCGCTGGTCTCCACGCCCTGGAAGGTGAGCACGTCGCTGGTGTACGTGCTGCCGTGGAACGACACCGTCGGCGTGTTCGGGTACACGTCGTCCGACGCGGACGCGGTGATCGTCAGCCCGCTGAACGTGCCGAACCGGGACAGCGCCACCACCACCGGCCAGCGCTGCGCGGCGCAGAACGGGCAGTACTCGGCGCCGACGTACAGCACCAGCGGCTTGCCGCCCTCGGTGAGCACCTGCTGGCCGGTGACCGGCTTCGGCAGTATCTCCGCGGACCCGGTGCCGACCTGGTCGAGGGTGGCCGCGGGCACCGACGTCAGGCTCGCCACGATCGCGGCGGCCGCTTCCCCGGTCGGGAAGGGCGCGGCCGGCTCGCCACCACCGCCCCCGCCCGCGCCGCCGAGCTTCGCCACGACCATCACCGCGAACACGGCCAGGACCGCGACGATCGAGATGTTCGCCCGGCGCATCCTGCCCTTCCGGGCGGCGGTGCGCTCCTGGATCATCCGCATGCGTCGCGCGTACTCGCGCGAGTCCCGCTGGCGCTTCGACACGCGCAACCTCCACTCGTCTGCCGGTTAGTCGTCCGCGACCCGCCAACGGTTCCCTCCGCGGCGAACTTTAGGCAGCGCGGTCCCGCCGTCGCGCTCGGTGGACGGTCCGCCACGCCGGGTGTGCCGCAGATCTTGCGCCGGCCCCGGCGCGGGTGCACTGTGGCTTGTCGGCACCAGGAGCATTGACCGAGCACGGATGCGAAGGGGCGAGCCCACACCATGCAGCGACGACACCTTCTGACAGCGGCGGCGAGCGGCGCGGTGGCCGGGGCCGCCGGCCTGGCCGGCAGCGCCGCTGCCGCGGGGAGCGGGGGCGCAGCGTTGAAGCCCGGCAAGACCCGGTTGATCAGCCTGTCGCACGTCAACGACCCGGCGAGGACGAACATCTACCCGGGCGACCCGGCGTTCGAGCTGGAGACGATCGCGACCATCGAGGAGGACGGCTACTACCTGCAGTACGTCCGGGAGGGCGAGGCGACCGGCACCCACTGGGGCGCGCCCGGGCACTTCAACGCCGGTGAGCCCCTGGCGGACGACCTCGACCCGAACGACCTGTTCCTGCCCGCCGTCAAGATCGACGTGCGGGACAAGTGCGCCCGCGACGCCGACTACGCGCTGACGGTCGACGACGTGCGGCAGTGGGAGCGCCGGCACGGCCGGATCCCGGACGAGTCCATGATCATCATGTGGACCGGCTGGGAGTACAAGTGGGGCACCGACGCCTTCCCGAACCTCGACGCCGACGGCGTCCTGCACCAGCCGGGGTTCGCCCCGGAGACCGTCCAGTGGTTCATCGACACCGGCCGGATCGGGCGCAACGGCGGCACGGGCATCGACACGTTCGGCCCCGACCTCGGCACCGACCCCGAGTTCCGGGCGTCGCTGCTGGTGTACCGCCGCCACCGGATCAGCCTGGAGATCCTGGCGAACCTCGCCCAGTTCCCGACGACCGGCGCCTCGATCCTGTGCGGCGGTTTCATCAACGCGAAGGGCTCGGGCTCCACCGCGCTCATCTACGGCGTCATCCCGCCCGGCGTGCACGTCTGAGCAGACCGCCGCGGGTTGCGGCTCAAGTCGCGCCTCCGGGTGCCGATGCGGTGCATGTGGAAGGCATCGCCGGCATCGCCACCCGGATGGCAGAGATCCGTCACCAGCTCGCCGCGTTCCGCCCGCCGGCCCCGCCGGCCGCCGGCGAGGCCGGCGCGTTCGCCGAGGCGCTGACGGCGGCGTCCGGCGCGGCCGCGTCAGGGTCGGCCGTGTCGGGGTCGGCCGCGGCGCTGCGGGGCCGGTACGCCAACGGCCGCATCCCCGCCGCCGCCCTCGCCGAGGTCGCCGGCACCGGCCACCGCCTCGCCGCGCCCGCCGCGGCGGCGATGGAGGCGCTGCTGCGCACGGCCCGGGCCGACGGCGTCACGATCGGCATCACCGACTCGTACCGCGGCTACGACGAGCAGGTCGACCTCGCGCGCCGCAAGGGCCTCTACTCCCAGGGCGGCCTGGCCGCGAAGCCCGGCACCAGCGACCACGGCTGGGGCCTCGCCGTCGACCTGGACCTGGACGCGAAGGCGCAGGCGTGGATGCGGGCCAACGCCGGCCGGTTCGGCTTCACCGAGAACACCCCGCGCGAGCCCTGGCACTGGAAGTTCACCGGCGCCTGAGACCTCGGCGGTGCCGGGCCGGCCCGGTTAGGCTGCCGGGATGCTGCTGTCGCTGCTGCTCACCGCGCACCTCGGCCTGGCCGCGATGTGGTGCGGGTCGATGGGCTACAGCCTGCTGGTCGTCCAGCCGAAGGTCGCCCGGTTCGGGTTCGACGACGACCGGCTCGAGGAGTTCCTGACGCTGCTCGCCCAGGGCAACCGCTGGAAGGTCGTGCCGATCGTCGCGGCCCTGCTCGCCACCGCCGCCGCCGTCGCGGCCCTCACCTGCGGCGCCACCAGGCTCACGTTCCTGGGGGCGCTGCTGCTGTACGCGGCGGCCGCGGCCGTCTTCGCCGACGTGTCCTGGCGCCACTGGCCGGCCCGGGTCTTCGCGCTGCCCGAGGAGCGCCCCGCGCTGCGCCGCGCCCTGCGCTTGCGGGCCTGGACGATGCTGGTCCTCGTGGGCACCGCGTTCGCCGCCGCGCTGGTGACCACGGTGTGGGCCGCCCGCTGTTAGGGTTTCGCGGGCGAGCACCGTCGATGTGTTCCGCCCCGCCCCGCCCCGGCAATTCGGCAGTTCGGCAGTTCGGCAGTTCGGCAGGAGGACCAGATGCATCCCGCACCCGACCGCCCGGGGTTCGGCTGGAAGCTGCTGCAGAGCTGGTGGGTGCTCATCTCCCTCTTCGGCTTCGGCTGCTTCAGCGGCGCCGGCATCCTCCTCGTCGGCCTGCGCGCCCGCAAGCCCGCCTGGTGGGGCCCTGGCGTCGGGTACCTGCTGGTCGGCACCGGCATGATCATCGCCTCGGAGAAGGCGTCCGACCCGACCGACCCGGCCAGCGGCGGCGGTTTCGCCTTCCTGTGGCTGCTGCTGTGGTTCGTGTGCGTCGTGCACTCGATCGTGCTCAACGTGTACTGGCTGCGCTGGCAGGAACAGCGCCGGGCCGCCGCCTACCCCCAGCCCGCCGCCTTCGGCTCACCCGCGGTCCCGGCCGCCGCCTTCGGCTCGCCGGCCGGGTTCGGCTCGCCGGCCGGCTTCGGTTCGCCGGTGGGCCCGGCCTCGGCGGTGCCGTACGCGAGCTCGTCCACGACGGCGTCGTCGGGCTTCCCCGCGCAGTACGCCCAGCCGGCCACCCCGCCGCACGGCTACCCGCCCCAGGCGACCCCGTCACACGGCTTCCCGGCGCAGGCCACCCCTTCGCAGGGCTTCCCGGCGCAGGCGACCCCTGCGCAGGGCTTCCCGGCGCAGGCCGCCGTGTCGCAGCCGTTCCCGTCGACGTCGACCACCCCGTGGCCGGCCCCGACCCCGTGGTCCCCGACCACCTCCGCTCCGGTCCAGGCCCCGGTCCCGGCCGCGTTCCCCGCCCCGGTCGACGTCAACACCGCCGACGCGACGACCCTCGCCACCCTTGAGGGCTTCGACGCCGCCCGCATCGCCTATGTGCTGTCCGAGCGTCACCGCCGCGGCGGCTTCACCAGCCTCACCGACTTCGCGACCACCGCCCAGCTGTCCCCGCACCAGTTCGAACGCCTCCAGCACCGCCTGACCCTCTCCCCACCCCGCGCCTTCTGAGCGCGCGGCGGCGCGCACCCGGTCGCGGTCCACGTGCCCGAGACGGTGCGGCAGCCGTCTGCCGGCCCGACCGGTGCGGCACGGACGGCGGCAGTGTCTGAGCCCTCCCGGCGGTGGTGCGGTGGAGTGGCGGCGGCAGCCGCGTCGGTGCGACTCACCGCTGCGGTGCGCGCCGCCCTCGCCGGCGGGGACCCGGACCGCGCCGGCGGCGGGCTGGGCGCCGGCCGTAGATGCCGGGCGGGTGCCGCGGCAAGGCGCGACACGTTGCGCCGCGTGGCGGGTGGCCGGGCCGTGGCGGTGGGCTCGACGCGGTCCGCGGGTGCGGAACCGGGTCTCGCGGCTGCCCTCCGTCATCGAGGGGTGCGCACCCCCGCGTCCAGCGCCGTCACCCGCGGCGACCACCCTCGCACGCGCGGCTACCGGACGAGGAGGACCACCAGGGTACGGGGACCGTGGACGCCCTCGACGCGGTCGAGCTCGATGTCGCTGGTGGCGGACGGGCCGCTGATCAGGGTCAGGGGGCGGGTGGGGGCGAGGCGGGCGAGCAGGTCCGGGACGGTGTGCACGACCTGGTCGGCGCGGACCACGCAGAAGTGCCGGTCGGGCACCAGGGAGATGGCCCGGCGGCCCTGGTCGGGGGCGCCGTCCAGGGCGATCGTGCCGGTCTCCGCGCACGCCGCGGCGCATGCGGTGACGACGCCGGCGAAGGTGTCCAGGTCGCGGGGGGTGAGCGTGCCGTCGTCGGGGACGGCGTCGAGGTCCCAGGTGGGTGGCAGGCCCGGCGGGACGATGAGGCGGCCGCCCGGCGGCAGCGTCGCGGCGACGGCGGCGCGCAGGTCGGCGGGGAGCGTCGCGGCGGTGGTCGGCACCACCGTGGCCTTGTAGTCGACGAGACGGTCGGTGAGCAGGTCGAGCAGCTCGGGGGAGCCGGCCGGGTGATCGCCGGTGCGCCGGTAGTCACGGGGGACGGCGGGCGCGACCGGGTCGGGGCCGAGGGCGGCCCGGATGCGGGCCAGCACCACCTGGCGGGCGTCAGTCACCGGTGGCCTCCGGAGGTGAAGCGGGTGCGGCGGACGATGAGGACGGGCGGGTGCGCCACCACTCGCGGAACGTCTGACCGGGCGGGCGGGGCAGGTCGCGCGCCGCCGTCCACGCCGACAGCGGCGGCGGCAGCGTCGTGATGCGGTCGTCGCGGCGGCCGAGCAGGCGGCCGAGGCGCATGAGCCGCTCCGCGCCGCGGAACCGGGCCGGCCGGGCCATCACCCACGACATCGCGGCCATGGCGACCGCCTCCGGGGACGGCACCGCCCGCGTGGCGCGCTGCTCCACGTGGCGGGCCCGCAGGTGGACCAGCATCGTGGGGATGTCGATGCGCACCGGGCACGCGTCGAAGCACGCGCCGCAGAGGCTGGACGCGTAGGGCAGGGAGGCGTTGTCGGCGACCCCGGTGAGCTGCGGGCTGAGCACGGCGCCGATCGGGCCCGGGTACACCGAGCCGTACGCGTGCCCGCCGGTGCGCTCGTACACGGGACAGACGTTGAGGCAGGCGCTGCACCGGATGCAGTGCAGCGCGGCGCGGCCGGCGGGGTCGGACAGCACGGCGGTGCGGCCGTTGTCGACGAGCACCAGGTGCACGTCCTGGGGGCCGTCGCCGGGTGTGACGCCGGTCCACAGCGACGTGTACGGGTTCATCCGCTCACCGGTCGACGAGCGCGGCAGCAGCTGCAGGAACACCTCGAGGTCGGTCCACGTGGGCACGACCTTCTCGATGCCCATGACGGTGATCAGCGTCTGCGGCAGGGTCAGGCACATGCGGCCGTTGCCCTCGGACTCCACGACGGCGAGGGTGCCGGTCTCGGCGACGGCGAAGTTGGCGCCCGAGACGGCGACGCGGGCGGTGAGGAACTTCTCGCGCAGGTACGCCCGGGCCGCCATGGCGAGCTCGCGGGGCTCGTCGGACAGGTCGCCGGCGTCCGGCATCGTGCGCCGGAAGATGTCGCGGATCTCGGTGCGGTTGCGGTGGATCGCGGGCACCAGGATGTGCGACGGCCGGTCGTCGCCGAGCTGGACGATGAGCTCGGCGAGGTCGGTCTCCCACGCGGTGACGCCGCCCTCGGCGAGGGCCTCGTTGAGCCCCATCTCCTGCGTCGCCATCGACTTGACCTTCACCACCTCGTCGGCGCCGGCGGCGCGGACCAGGTCGAGCACGATCGCGTTGGCCTCGGCCGCGTCGCGGGCCCAGTGCACGGTGGCGCCGCGGGCGGTGACCCGCTCCTCCAGCTGCACGAGCAGCTCCGGCAGGCGGGCCATGGTCGCGGCCTTGACCGCCTCGCCGGCGAGGCGCAGCTGCTCCCAGTCGGGGACCTCGCCGACGACCGCGGCCCGCTTGCCGCGGATGGTGCGGGTGGCGTGGCCGAGGTTGCGCCGCAGCTGGGCGTTGGCGAGCGCGGTGCGGGCCGCGTCGGGGAAGGGCTCGTCGCCGCGCAGCCCGCCCACGCCCTTCGGCGCGTACACCGGCATCCCGAGAAACGTGGAGGTCATGCCGTCGCCTCCGCTGCGCTCCGCGCCGGTCATGTCGAGGCCAGGATTTCCGCGAGGTGGACGGGCCGGGTGTCGACGGACAGGCGGGACAGGCCGCCGCCCATGTGCATGAGGCAGGACGAGTCGCCGGCGGAGACCACGTCGGCCCCGGTGGCCAGCACGTTGCGCAGCTTGTCGCTGAGCATCGCCGCGGACGTGTCGGCGTTCTTCAACGCGAACGTGCCGCCGAACCCGCAGCACTGCTCGGCGTCGGGCAGCTCGACGAGGTCGATGCCGCCGACCGCGCGCAGCAGCCGCAGCGGCCGGTCGGCGACCCGCAGCATGCGCAGCGAGTGGCAGGTCGGGTGATACGTGACCCGGTGCGGGTAGCGGGCGCCGACGTCGGTGACGCCGAGGACGTCGACGAGGAACTCCGACAGCTCGTAGGTGCGCGCGCCGAGCTCCTCGGCGCGGTGCGCCAGCGCGACCCGGCCGGCGCGGCGGGCGACGGCGGCGTGCTGGTGGCGCACCGAGCCGACGCACGAGCCGGACGGCGCGACGACCGCCTCGAACCCGGCGAACGTGTCGACCTGGTGCTCGACGAGCCGCACGGCCGCGCGCTGGTAGCCGGTGTTGACGTGCATCTGGCCGCAGCAGGTCTGCGCCTCGGGGAAGACCACCTCGTGCCCGAGCCGCTCCAGCAGCTCGACCGTGGCCCGGCCGACCTGCGGGAACATGGCGTCGGCGAGGCAGGTCACGAACAGTGCGACGCGCACCGGTCACCGCCCTTTCCGAGAGGGCCGGCGGGTGCGGGGCCGGCCACTGGACTCCCGGACGATCAGCTCGGGCTGGAACACCACGTGCCGGTGCTCGTGCCGCCCGTCGTCCTCGATCTCCTCGAGCAGCAGGGCCGTGGCGGTGCGACCCAGCTGTTCCCGAGGCTGACGCACGGAGGATAGCGGCACCGCGGCGGCCGCGGCGAACTCGATGTCGTCGTATCCCACGATCGCCACGTCCTGGGGGACCCGGATGCCCCGCTGGGTGAGCCCCTGCAGCACGCCGAGGGCGACGAGGTCGTTGGCGCAGAAGACGGCGGTCGCGTCGATCTCGGCCGCGGCGGCGCGCCCGGCGGCGACGGTCAGGTTCGGGGTGGGGACCACCGACAGCTCGGCCCGGCCGGCGACGGCCTCGGCGATGCCGGCGTGCCGGTCGCGGACCTGGGTGATGCTCGCCGGCCCGCCCACGAACGTGATCCGCTGGTGGCCCTGCTCGACGAGGTGCTCGCCGGCGAGGCGCCCGCCGAGCAGGTCGTCGACGGCGACCGAGCACCGGCTGTGCCGGCCCGAGCCGCGGTCGACGAGCACGACCGGGGTGCCGCGCTGGATGAGCAGCTCCAGCCGCGAGTTCGGCGACTCGTCCACGGGCGTGATGAGCACGCCCCGGACCCGCTGCTCCTCGAGCAGGTCGAGGTGGCGGTGCTCGCGGCCGGCGTCCTCGCCGCTGTTGCAGACCACGACCATGACGCCGTGCTCCTCGGCGGCGGCCTCCGCGCCGCGGACCACGTCGGTGAAGAACGGGTTGGTCACGTCGAGCACGACGAGGGCGATCTGCCGGCTGTGCCCGGCGCGCAGCTGCCGCGCCGAGTCGTTGCGCACGTAGCCCAGCTCGGTGATCGCGTCGAGGACCCGCTGCCGGGTCGACGAGGCGACCAGCTCGGGTCGGTTGAGCACGTTGCTGACGGTGCCGATCGAGACGCCCGCGCGGCGGGCGACCTCTTTGATGCCGGTCGTGTTGGACATCGATCTCCCGAGATTCCTGAAACGTGTCAACCCGAAACGCTTGTATCAGACCGGTAACGCGATTGAAACTCTTGACGCCGTCACCGGTCGCCTTCTACCGTCACTGTAGTCACTTCATGAAACGTTTCACAAGTCCACCCAGGAGGGTCGGTGCTGGTTCTCGAAGGCGTGAGCAAATCGTTCGGCGCCGTCGCCGCGCTGCGCGACGTGCGCCTGGAGCTGCGCGGCGGCGAGGCGCACGCCCTCGTCGGCGAGAACGGCGCCGGCAAGTCGACCCTGGTGAAGATCCTGGCCGGGGCGCACGCACCGGACGCCGGCACGATCACCCTCGACGGGGCGCCGCTGCGGCTGGACGGCCCCGCCGACGCCCGTGACGCCGGCATCGCCGTCATCTACCAGGAGCCGACCCTGTTCCCCGACCTCACCGTCGCGGAGAACATCTTCATCGGCCGGCAGCCGCTGCGCTCGCTGCGCCGGGTCGACACCGCCGCGATGCGCTCCCGCGCCGCGGCGCTGTTCGCGCGGCTCGGCGTGCACATCGACCCGGACCGGCCGGCCCGCGGCCTGTCGATCGCCGACCAGCAGCTCGTCGAGATCGCCAAGGCGCTGTCGTTCGACGCCCGGATCCTGGTCATGGACGAGCCGACCGCCGCGCTGTCCGGCGTCGAGGTCGAGCGGCTCTTCGCCGTCGCCCGGGGGCTGCGCGACGGCGGCGCCGCGGTGCTGTTCATCTCCCACCGCTTCGACGAGGTCTTCTCCCTGTGCCAGCGGGTCACCGTGATGCGCGACGGGCGGTGGGTCAGCACCGATCCCGCCGCCGACCTGACCGTCGACCAGGTCGTGCGGCGCATGGTCGGCCGCGAGGTGTCCTCGATGTACCCGGCCCGCGCCGCCACCGCCACCGCCGGCGAGGCCCGGCTCGAGGTCCGCGGGCTCGGCCGGGCCGGCGCGTTCACCGACGTCAGCTTCACCGTCCACGGCGGCGAGGTCGTCGCCCTCGCCGGGCTCGTCGGCGCCGGGCGCTCCGAGGTCATCCGGGCGGTGTTCGGCGTCGACCGGTACGACACGGGCGAGGTCCTCGTCGACGGCCGGCCCTTGCCGAAGGGCAGCGCGGCCGCGGCCATCGCCGCCGGGCTCGCCCTGGTGCCCGAGGACCGCCGCCAGCAGGGCCTGGTCATGGAGCTGTCGGTGGAGCGCAACGCCACCCTGCCCCGGCGCTGGTCGCTGAGCCGCCTCGGGCTGCTGTTCGGCACGTCCGAGCGCGCCGAGGCCCGCACCTGGACCGACCGGCTGCAGGTGAAGGCGGCCCGGCTCAGCGACCCGGTCGCCACCCTGTCCGGCGGCAACCAGCAGAAGGTCGTGCTGGCCAAGTGGCTGTCGACGGCGCCGCGGGTGCTCATCGTCGACGAGCCGACCCGCGGCATCGACGTCGGCACCAAGGCCGAGGTGCACCGCCTGCTGCGCGGCCTCGCCGACGACGGCGTCGCCGTGCTCATGGTCTCCAGCGAGCTGCCCGAGGTCCTCGGCATGGCCGACCGGGTCCTCGTCATGCACGAAGGGCGGCTCGCCGCCGACATCCCCCGCACCCGAGCCGACGAGGAGTCCGTGATGCTGGCCGCGACAGGGCAGGGGCCGGCATGACGGCCCTCGACACCGCCGCGCCGCCGCGCGCCGGCGCCGGGGCGAAGCTGACCCACCGGGTGTTCCTGGTCCGGGAGCTCGGCATCCTCGTCGCCCTCGCGCTGCTCGTCGCCGGCACCGCGATCAGCAACCCGCGGTTCCTGTCCGCGCAGAGCGTCAAGGACCTGCTGCTCGGCTCGACCATCCTGGCGATCCTCGCCACCGGCCAGGCGGTCGTGGTCATCACCCGCAACGTCGACCTGTCCGTCGGCTCGGTGCTCGGCCTGTCGGCGTTCGCCACCGGCACCCTCTTCCTGAACCACCCCGGCGTCCCGATCCCGGTGGTGCTGGTGGCCGGCACGGCACTCGGGGCGGTGTGCGGCGCGGTCAACGGCGCCCTCATCGCCGCCGCCCGGGTGCCGGCGCTGGTCGTCACGCTCGGCACCCTGTACGTCTTCCGCGGCATCGACTACCGCTGGGCCACCGGCAAGCAGATCAACGCCGCCGACATCCCGCACGGGTTCCTGCGCATGGGCACCGGCACCGTCCTCGGCGTGCCGGTGCTGACCCTGTTCGCGCTCGTCGTCGTGGTCTGCGCCGGCTACTACCTGCGCTCCTACCGCAGCGGCCGGGAGCTGTACGCGATCGGCTCCGACCCGGCCGCGGCGCGGCTCACGGGCATCCGGGTCGGCCGGCGGGTCTTCGCCGCGTTCGTCGCCAGCGGCGCCCTCGCCGGCCTGGCCGGGGTGCTGTACGTGGCCCGCTTCGGCACCCTGGACGCCAACGCCGGCCTCGGCCAGGAGCTCAACGTCGTCGCCGCGGTCGTCGTCGGCGGGGTCGCGATCTTCGGCGGCAGCGGCTCGGTCTACGGCGCCGCCCTCGGCGCGGTGCTGCTCACCACCATCGCCAGCGCGCTGCCCGTGCTCGGCATCAACCCGTTCTGGCAGCGGGCCGCGATCGGCGCGCTCATCCTCGCCGCGATCGGCCTGGACCGGGTCCTGTCCCTGCGGGTCGCCCGCAGCCTCCAGAAAGGCGGCCGCCAGTGAACCCGCCCGTGCACCCGCCGGTCGTCGCGGCCGGCCCCGCCGGCAAGTCCGCCCAGGCCGCGCCCAGGCGGCGGATCCTGCCGGCCGTCGGGTCCTGGGACGTCGTGGTGCTCCTCGCGCTCGTGCTGGTCTCGGTGATCGGCGCGGCCGCCGTCGAGGGCGTCGCCAGCCCGCGGTTCTGGCGGTTCGTGACCCTGGAGGTGGTGCCGATCGCGATCATCGCCCTGCCGATGACCCTGGTCGTCATCACCGGCGAGATCGACCTGTCCGTCGCCAGCACCCTCGGCCTCACCTGCGCCGTCATGGGCGACCTGTGGGCGCACGGGGTCACCTCGCTGCCGCTGCTCATCGCGCTGTGCCTGCTGCTCGGCGCGGTCCTCGGCGCGGTCAACGGGCTGTTCGTCACGGTGTTCGGCCTGCCGTCGCTCGCCGTCACCATCGGCACCCTGGCGCTGTACCGGGGGCTCGCGTACGTCGTGCTCGGCGACAAGGCCGTCGCCGACTACCCGGTGCGCTGGACCGACGCCGCGATCAGCCCCATCCCCGGCCTCACCATCCCGTGGGTCATCATCGTCGTGGCCGTCCTCGCGGTCATCTTCGGCGTCGTGCTGCACGCCACGCCCGTCGGCCGCGGCCTGTACGCCATGGGCAACAACGCGGAGGCCGCCCGGTTCGCCGGGATCGCCGTCGCCCGCACCAAGTTCTGGCTCTTCGTCGCGACCGGCACGATGGCGTCGCTCGCCGGGGTCTTCTGGACGTTCCGCTTCGCCAGCGCCCGCGCCGACAACGGCAGCGGCCTGGAGCTCGCGGTCGTCGCGGCGGTCCTGCTCGGCGGGGTCTCCATCTTCGGCGGCCGCGGCGGGATGGTCGGCGTCATCGGCGCCGTCCTGCTGCTCAGCACCCTGCGCAACGCACTGCAGCTGGCGTACGTGCCGGCGAACACCCTCACCATCACCACCGGCTCACTGCTCATCGCCTCGGTCGTCGGGCCGAACGTCGCCGGCATGGTGCGCGAGCGCCTGCGCCGGCGGCGCACCGCCTGAGCCACCCCGTCCACACCCCCATCCGCGCGTCCCCCGCTGAAAGGATTCAATCCCATGAGAGCTGCCCGGCTCGTCGCGGTCGCGGTCGCCGCCGCGCTCGCGTTCAGCACCACCGCCTGCGCCGAGGACTCCGGCACCGGCGACAGCGGCACCGCCGCCTCCGACGGCACCATCAAGAGCGGCCTCAAGGTGGCGTTCCTGCCCAAGCAGGTCAACAACCCGTACTTCGACACCTCCGACAACAAGGGCGGCAAGGTCGCCGTCGAGGAGTTCAAGGGCGTCTACAGCGAGACCGGCCCGTCCGAGGCCAGCCCGTCGGCGCAGGTCAGCTACATCAACACGCTGTCGCAGCAGGGCACCAACGTGATCGCGGTGTCCGCCAACGACAAGGACGCCATCTGCGGCGCCCTGAACGAGGCCCGCAAGGCCGGCGCGAAGGTCGTCACGTACGACTCCGACACCAAGCCCGAGTGCCGCGACCTGTTCATCAACCAGGCGACCTCCGAAGGCATCGCGAAGATCCAGATCAAGCTCATCTCCGACGCGATCGGCCCCGACGGCGGCGAGATCGCGATCCTGTCGGCGACGGCCAACGCCACGAACCAGAACGCCTGGATCGAGATGATGAAGACCGAGCTGGCCAAGCCGGAGTACGGCAAGCTCAAGCTCGTCGACACCGTGTACGGCGACGACGACGACCAGAAGTCCTTCCAGGAGGCGCAGGGCCTGCTCGCCAAGCACCCCAACCTCAAGGGCATCATCTCGCCGACCACCGTCGGGGTCGCCGCCGCCGGCCGCTACCTGTCCGGCTCCACGTACAAGGGCAAGGTCCAGCTCACCGGCCTCGGCACACCCAACCAGATGAAGGCGTACGTGAAGGACGGCACCGTCAAGGCGTTCGCCCTGTGGAACCCGGCCGACCTCGGCTACCTCGCCGCCTGGGCCGGCGCCTCCCTCGCCTCCGGCGTCATCAAGGGCAAGGAGGGCGACACGTTCAAGGCCGGCAAGCTCGGCCAGTTCACCGTCGGCAAGGACGGCACCGTGCTGCTCGGTGACCCGTTCACCTTCAACGCCGGCAACGTCGACCAGTTCAACTTCTAAGGGGTACGGCGTGCGCCGGGTCTGTTTCACCCTCCAGGTCAAGCCCGACCGGCTCGACGAGTACCGGCGCCGCCACGCCCACGTCTGGCCCGACATGCTCGCCGCGCTGCGTGACGCGGGCTGGCACGACTACTCGCTCTTCCTCCGCGATGACGGCCTGCTCGTCGGCTACCTCCTCACCGAGGACTTCACCGCCGCGCAGGCCGCCATGGCCGCCACCGACGTCGACCGGCGCTGGCAGGCGGAGATGGCGCCGTTCTTCATCAACGGTCGGCACTTCGTCGTCCTCGACGAGGTGTTCAACCTCGAACACCAGCTTGGAGCGTTGCGATGACTGAGCTCGCCCCGCAGACGCGCACGCGTGTCGCGGCCCAGCTGCGCGGCCAGCGGATCGAGACGGCGTCCTGGGCATACGGCAACTCGGGCACCCGGTTCAAGGTGTTCCCGCAGCAGGGCGTGCCCCGGGACCCGTATGAGAAGCTCGCCGACGCGGCGACCGTGCACCGGTTCACCGGCGTCGCGCCCACCGTGGCGCTGCACATCCCGTGGGATCTCGTCGAGGACTACACCGACCTGGCGCGGTACGCGCAAGACCTCGGCGTCGCGCTCGGCACCATCAACGCCAACGTGTTCCAGGACAACGACTACAAGCTCGGCAGCGTCACCAACCCCGACCCCGGCATCCGCCGCAAGGCGATCGGGCACCTCCTGGAGTGCGTCGACGTCATGGACCGCACCGGTTCCCGGGACCTGAAGCTGTGGTTCTCCGACGGCACCAACTACCCCGGCCAGGACGACGTGCGCACCCGGCAGGACCGCCTCGCCGCCGCGCTGGCCGAGACCTACGACCGGCTCGGCCCCGACCAGCGGATGCTGCTCGAATACAAGCTGTTCGAGCCGGCGTTCTACATGACGGACGTCCCCGACTGGGGCACCGCCTACGCGCACTGCCTCACCCTCGGGGACAGGGCACAGGTCGTCATCGACACCGGGCACCACGCGCCCGGCACCAACATCGAGTTCATCGTCGCGTTCCTGCTGCGCGCCGGGAAGCTCGGCGGCTTCGACTTCAACTCCCGCTTCTACGCCGACGACGACCTCATGGTCGGCGCCGCCGACCCGTTCCAGCTGTTCCGCATCCTGCACGAGATCGTGCTCGCCGACGCGCTGAGCGACGCCGGCGCCTACAAGGGGATCGCCTTCATGCTCGACCAGTGCCACAACCTCGAACCGAAGATCCAGGCGGTCATCCGCTCCGTGCTCAACGTGCAGGAGGCGACGGCGAAGGCGCTGCTCGTCGACCACGCCGCGCTCAAGGCCGCGCAGGACGCCGGTGACGTCCTCGGCGCCAACGAGGTCATCATGGACGCCTACCACACCGACGTGCGGCCGCTGCTGCGCTCCGTCCGCGAGGACATGGGCCTGGACCCAGACCCGATCGGCGCGTACAAGCGCTCCGGCTATCTGGAGAAGATCCAGGCCGAGCGGGTCGGCGGCACCCAGGCCGGGTGGGGTGCCTGATGCGCCCCGTCGACGAGCTCGTCGCGCGGTCCCGCCGGCTCGGCGCGGACCCCCGCAACACCAACTACGCCGGCGGCAACACCTCGGCCGCCGGTGTCGCCGAGGACCCCGTGACCGGCGGGCCGGTGGAGCTGCTGTGGGTCAAGGGATCCGGCGGCGACCTCGGCACCCTCACCGAGGCCGGCCTCGCCGTGCTGCGCCTGGACCGGCTGCGCGCCCTTGTCGACGTGTACCCGGGCGTCGACCGCGAGGACGAGATGGTCGCCGCGTTCGACTACTGCCTGCACGGCCGCGGCGGCGCCGCACCGTCCATCGACACCGCCATGCACGGCCTCGTCGCCGCCCCGCACGTCGACCACCTGCACCCCGACGCCGGCATCGCCCTCGCCACCGCCGCCGACGGGCCCGCCCTCACCAAGGAGTGCTTCGGCGACCGGGTGCTGTGGGTGCCGTGGCGGCGCCCCGGCTTCCAGCTCGGCCTCGACATCGCCGCCGTGCACCGGGACAACCCGCAGGCGATCGGCGTCATCCTCGGCGGGCACGGCATCACCGCCTGGGGCGCGACCTCGCAGGAGTGCGAGGCCAACTCGCTGGAGATCATCCGGACCGCGACGGAGTTCCTCGCCGCGCGCGGCCGGGCCGAACCGTTCGGCACCGTCGTACACGAGCCGCTGCCGCAACCGGAGCGGCACGCCGCGGCGGCCGCCCTGGCCCCGCTGCTGCGCGGGCTCGCGTCCACCGACCGCGCGCAGGTCGGCCACTACACCGACACCCCGGAGGTGCTCGACTTCGTCGCCCGGGCCGCCCTGGACCGGCTCGCCGCCCTGGGCACCTCCTGCCCGGACCACTTCCTGCGCACCAAAGTCCGGCCCCTGGTCCTGCCCGCCGGCGGCGGCACCCCCGAGCAGATCCGGGACCTGCACGCCGCCTACCGCGAGCAGTACGCCGCCTACTACCGCCGCCACGCCACCCCGGACTCGCCGGCGATGCGCGGCGCCGACCCGGCGATCGTGCTCGTCCCCGGCGTCGGCATGTTCAGCTTCGGCGCCGACAAGCAGACCGCCCGCGTCGCGGGGGAGTTCTACGTCAACGCGATCAACGTGATGCGCGGCGCCGAGGCCGTGTCCACGTACGCGCCGATCCCCGAGTCGGAGAAGTTCCGCATCGAGTACTGGGCCCTGGAGGAGGCGAAGCTCGCCCGCCGCCCGGCACCCCGCCCCCTCGCGTCGCGGGTCGCGCTCGTCACCGGCGGCGGCTCCGGGATCGGCCGGGCGATCGCGCTGCGGCTGGCCGCCGAGGGCGCCTGCGTCGTGGTCGCCGACCGGTCCTTCGAGTCGGCGGTCGCGGTGGCGGCGGAGATCGGCAACCGCGACGTCGCGGTGCCCGTCGACGTCGACGTGACGTCCGAGGAGGCGATCAAGGCGGCGCTGGACGCGGCCGTGCTCGCGTTCGGCGGCGTCGACCTCGTCGTCAACAACGCCGGCCTGTCCATCTCCAAGCCGCTGCTGGAGACCACCGCCGCCGACTGGGACCTGCAGCACGACGTGATGGCCCGCGGCTCGTTCCTCGTCGCCCGCGAGGCCGCCCGGGTCATGATCGAGCAGGGCATGGGCGGCGACATCGTGTACATCGCGTCGAAGAACGCCGTCTTCGCCGGCCCCAACAACGTCGCGTACGGCGCCACCAAGGCCGACCAGGCGCACCAGGTGCGGCTCCTCGCCGCCGAGCTCGGCGGGCACGGCATCCGGGTCAACGGCGTCAACCCCGACGGGGTCGTGCGCGGCTCCGGCATCTTCGCCTCCGGCTGGGGCGCCCAGCGCGCCGCCGTCTACGGCGTGCCGGAGTCCGAGCTCGGCGCCTTCTACGCCCAGCGCACCATCCTGAAACGGGAGGTCCTGCCGTCGCACGTGGCGAACGCCGTGTTCGCGCTCGTCGGCGGCGACCTGTCGCACACCACGGGCCTGCACGTGCCGGTCGACGCGGGGGTCGCCGCCGCGTTCCTGCGATGAGTGCCCGCGCCGCCGCCGGAGCCGGCCCGGGCGCGTCGCCGGGGCCGGTGACGGTCGCCGCGGTCGACCTGGGCGCCTCCTCGGGGCGGGTGATCGTCGGCTCGGTCGGCTCGGGCACCGTCCGGCTCACCGAGGCCGCGCGGTTCGCCAACACCCCGGTCCGCGTCCAGGGCACCCTGCACTGGGACATCCTCGCCCTGTACCAGGGGATCCTCGACGGCCTGCGCGCCGCCGCCCGGCACGGGGCGCTCGCCTCCGTCGGCGTCGACTCGTGGGCCGTCGACTACGGCCTGCTCGACGGCGACGGGCGGCTGCTCGCTAACCCCGTGCACTACCGCGACGCCCGCACCGCGGACGTGGCCGCCCCGGTCCCGGCCGCCGCCCTGTACGCGGCGACCGGGATCGCGCACCAGCCCTTCAACACCGTCTACCAGCTGCTGGCCGCGGCCGGCACCGCGCAGCTGGCCGCGGCCCGGACCCTGCTGCTCATCCCGGACCTCGTCACGTACTGGCTCACCGGCACCACCGGCGCCGAACGGACCAACGCCTCCACCACCGGGCTGCTCACCGCCGGCGGCGCCGGCTGGGACCTGCCGCTCGTGTCGCGGCTGGGCATCCGCGCGTCGCTGCTGCCGCCGCTGCGCGACCCCGGCACCGTGGCCGGTCCGCTGCTGCCCGGCACGGTCACCGGCCTCACCCCCGACACCCTCGTGACGACGGTCGCGTCGCACGACACCGCGTCGGCGGTCGTGGGGGTGCCGGCGCGCGGCCCGGCGTTCGCGTACATCTCCTGCGGGACGTGGTCGCTGGTGGGGATGGAGCTGGCCGCGCCGGTGCTGACCGAGCGGAGCCGGTCGGCGGGGTTCACCAACGAGGCGGGGGTGGACGGCACGGTGCGCTACCTGCGCAACGTGATGGGCCTGTGGCTGCTGCAGGAGTGCATGCGGTCGTGGTCCGCTGCTGCTTCCGGGCCTGCTTCCGGGCCTGCTTTCGGGGCTTTTTCCGGCGGTGGTGCCGCCGGTGCGTCGCTGGACGTGTTGCTGGCCGGGGCGGCCGCGGCGCCGGCGCTGCGCAGCGTGGTGGACGCCACCGACCCGCGGTTCCTGGCGCCGGGGGACATGCCGGCCCGCATCGCCGCCGCGCTGCGCGACACGGGCCAGCCGGTGCCGGACGATCCGCCCGCGACGACCCGGTGCATCCTGGACAGCCTGGCGCTGGCGTACCGGCGGGCCGTCCACGACGTGCAGGAGCTCACCGGCCGGCACGTCGACGTGGTGCACCTGGTCGGCGGCGGCGCCCAGAACGCCCTGCTGTGCCAGCTCACCGCCGACGCCTGCGAGCTGCCGGTCGAGGCCGGGCCGGTCGAGGCGGGGGCGCTGGGCAACGTGCTGGTCCAGGCCCGGGCCCTGGGGCTGGTCGAGCCGGACCTCGCGGCGATGCGGGCACTGGTGCACGCGTCGCGCACGTACCGCCCACGCCCCGGCTCCGCCGCCGACTGGTCCGCCGCCGACCGCCGCCTGCCGCGTCCTGCACGCTGAAGCGTCCTGGCGCGTCGGCGGGTTCTCGCCGGTCGGTTTTCGCCGGTCGGTTCTCGCCGGTCGGGTCAGATCGGGTGGCGGGCCTGGAACGCCAGCCGGGCCTCGGCGCCGTCGGCGATGCGGGTCAGCTCGTCGTCGAGCACCATGTACGCCTCCCACGGCGCCCCGCCCAGCAGCGCCGCGACCCGCTCCTCCAGGCCGGTCTCCCGCCGGCCCTTCCACACCTTGTCGGCGAGCGTCACCAGCAGCTCCTCCGGCGTCGCGTCCGGCCGGTCCCACCGCGCGTGGGTGGCGGCGAAGCGGGCGAGGGGGCCGTGCCGCCGCAGCATGCGCGCGCCGGCCTCCTCGTGCTCGTGCCCGGGCCCCGACAGCTCGTGCGGGTGCAGGGCCTTGCCGATGTCGTGCGTGGCCGCCCCGAACAGCACCGCCGCCCGGTCCACGGCCAGCTCCGGCGCCGCCCCCGCCAGCCAGTCCAGCAGCTGCGCCGCGACGTCGTGCACGGCCCGCAGGTGCGCGGCGAGCCGCGGGGGAGCGCCGACCTCCCGCAGGATCGCCGCGGCGTCCGGCGGCAGCGGCCGCAGCCCCGGCTCGGTCAGCGCCCGCTCCAGCGCGTCCACCGGCCGCCGGCTCACGGCCCGCTCACTGACTGCCGGTTCACGGCCGCCCACTGGGCTGCCGGTTCACGGCCGCCCACTGGGCTGCCGGTTCACGGCCGCCCACTGGGCTGCCGGTTCACGGCCGGCTCACTGAGCTGCCGGTGCACGCGCCGGTCGCTGGCTGCCCGGCTCACCGGTCGACGTGGCCCGCGGTGCGGATCAGGTCCGGCTCGACCGCGAACCGCCCCCGGAACACCGCCGGCGCCCCCGGCGACTCCTCGAGCTTCTCCGGCAGGATCGCCGCCTCGAACGTCCCCGCCGCCACGTCGATGGTCAGCCGCGCGTCGTGGAAGTCCAGCCAGGTCCCCATGATCGGCGACCACATCTTGTACACCGTCTCCTTGGCGCTGAAGTGCACCGCCGGCCACCACGGCTCATCCGGCCGCTGCGCGCACCAGGCGATCTCCTCGGGCAGGCAGATCGACGGCACGATGTTCGCCGGCAGCACCGTGCGCCGCTCGGCGTCGATCCCGACCGCCCGCAGGTCCGGCACCAGCCCGACGGCGACGGCGCAGTACCCCTTCGTGTGGGTGATGCTCCCGATCGCCCCCGCCGGCCAGATCGGCGCCCGGCTCGGCGCCGCCAGCACCGGCTGCCCGTGGATC
Organism: Dactylosporangium aurantiacum; assembly: GCF_000716715.1. GTDB lineage: Bacteria > Actinomycetota > Actinomycetes > Mycobacteriales > Micromonosporaceae > Dactylosporangium > Dactylosporangium aurantiacum. The sequence continues at coordinate 171,146 of NZ_JNYJ01000001.1, forward strand.
CCGACCCTCTGCAGGGCCCGGCGCGCACACACCCGCCCCGCCGTGTACTCCCGCCGCCGCCCCTCGACCGCCCGCGGCGACAGGTGCGCCGCCTCGTCGGGCAGCAACGCCCCGGTCCAGTCGTCATCGCCGGCGACCTCGACCACCACGAACTCGGGCAACAGGTCACGCACGAGCCGGAACTCTACCGTCCAACCGCCACCCCCGCCGCCCACGGAAACCCGCCCCCGCCGCGACCTGGTCACCGCGGCCGTCGCGACGCCCGGTCGCCGCGTGCCGGACCTCTGGTGGTGCGATGCCTGCCCCGGCACGCTGTCGATGTGGTGCCCCCTCGGCGCGCGGCTGGTGCGGTGGTCGCCTGCCGTGCTGGTGGCGCCGCGCCCGGCGTACTGGTGGCGCCGCGCTCGCCTCGCAGACCCGTCGCGTGCTCCTCGCGCCGGCGGTCCGCACGCGGCCAGGTCGCCCTTGGGTCAGGCTGTGCGCGTCACGTGACCGGTGTCGAGCCGTCCACGCCGGGCGAACCTCGAGCCGTCCCGCGACCCGGGTCGGGTCGGCCCCTCACCCTACCGAGCGTGGCTGCTCCGCCCGGCCGGCCAGGATGCCGAGCACCGCGCCCGCGAGGGTGGTCAGCACGACCACGCCGGACCAGAGCTCGACCGACCACGCCACCTCAAGCGACGCCTGCACGCCGATCAGGTGGGCGGTCCAGACCAGCAACGGGATCGCGGCGCCCACCGTGAGCGGGGTGAGGTGGGGGCGGCGGGCGGCGGTCCACCGCACGGCGGCGTCGGCGAGGGCGGCGCCGGCCAGCGGCCAGAGCTGGGCGGCGAGGTGCTCGAAGTCGTTGAAGACGCCGGCGGGGACCGCGGCGGCGGCCACGACCACGGTGATCAGGCCGGCCGGGACGCGGCCGAGACGGGTCCAGGTGAACAGGGTGGCGGCCACGACGAGGGTGGTGAACGTCAGGTGCTGCGCCAGACCGAACGTCGGGCCGCCGTCGCCGTAGCTGTCGAACGCGGCCGGCGCGTCGATGAACGGGGACAGGTAGTTGAGGAAGAAGGCGGCGAGGCCGGTCGCGCTCAGCATGGACAGCAGGACCGGCAGGTCGCCGGCCGGGGACGGGGCGGCGCGGCGGGCGGCCGCGGCGCGGACCGGGGTGGTGACCATCAGCATGCCGGCGGTGAGCAGCAGCAGGTGCGGCGGGCTGAGCAGGGCCTCCAGGTCGGCCTCGACGCCGAGCAGGGTGTGCCAGGTCATGTCGACGACACCGCCGGCGGCGAACAGGACCGCGCCGAGCAGGCCGGGGCCGTAGCCGGCGGGGACCCAGTCGCCGACCGGGCCGGCGGGGCGGCCGCGCCACAGGGCGGCCGGGACGAGGGCGACGGCGAGCGCGGCGTAGCCGCTGTAGAGCACGCCGTGCCACGGGGTGAAGAACGTCTCCAGCTCGGGCACGTGGACGTGCGCCCAGCCGTCGAGATACAGCCCGCCGGTGAGCCAGAGCGCGGCGAGCGCGACGGCGAGGTCCCGGCGCGGCGTGGACGCGGGCCGGCCCGGAGCGGTCGTCGCGTGCGCAGCGGTACCGGTCGCCATGGATCGATCCTGGCGTATCGCCGGCGCGGAGGCGACCCACTTCACCGGAAATGCACGCGGCGTCAGGTAATCATCACACAGCGGAGGGGAGGCTGGCGCCCTGGGCGCGCAAAACCCGCTGGACCTGGGCGGCGGCGACCTCCCGCGGCGGCTTGCCGACCCGGGCGGACAGCGCCGCGCACACCCCGGCGGCCTGACCGGTCGCCATCGAGATCGGCATGATGCGGTACGAGCTGTGCGCCACGTGGTCGCCGGAGATGCAGCGCCCCGCGACCAGCAGCCGGTCCACGTCGCGGGGCAGCAGCGTCCGCAGCGGGATGTCGTAGGAGGTGCCCTGCGGCAGGCGGCGCAGGATCGTACCGGGGCCGTTCGGGTTGTGGATGTCGACCGGGTACGCGCCCCGCGCCACCACGTCGTCGAACGACCGCGCGTCGAGCACGTCCTGGCCGGTGAGCTGGTAGTCGCCGAGGACGCGGCGGGTCTCCCGTACACCCACCTGCACGCCGCTCTGGATGACGTACGACGACGCGAAACCCGGCACCCGTCCCCGCAGGAACCGCGCGATGCTGGCCAGCTGCCGGTGCATGGTGAGCTCCGCCCGCGTCAGGTCCCACACGCTGATGCCGAGCCCGCCGAAGCGGGTCGAGTTGACCGATACCTCGCCGTCGTGCGGGGTGGCGAAGAACAGCACGTCCTCCCGCGGCAGGTCCAGCTCGCCGGCGTCGCGGGCGTCCCGGATCAGGTCCCACAGGCCGTGCACGCCCTTCCACTGGTCCGGATGGTCCCGGACGTACCCCGCGAAGGCCGCACGGTCCATGTTGCCGACGCGGAACATCAGCGTCATCGGCTGGGTCAGCCCGTCCTCGGGGCGGCCGATCTCGTACGGCGCACCCGCCGACGCGGCCAGGTCGCCGTCGCCGGTGCAGTCCACGACCACGTCGGCGTCGACGACCACGGGCCCCGACTTCGTCTCGAACACCACGCGGGACGCGTCGGGCAGCGTGATGAGGTCGGAGGCGAACGCATGCAGCAGCAGCCGCACCCCGGAGCCGGCGAGCATCTCGTACATGACGAGCTTGAACAGCTCCGGGTCGAACGGCACCGTGTAGCCGGTCTCCTTCGACGGGGTGATCGCGCCGTGGTTGCGGACCAGGCGGTCCAGCAGCATCCACAGCACCCCGGCGACGACGGGCTCGCCCTCACCGTGGTCGGTCGGCAGCAGCCGGGTGTCGTCGCCGCCGACCGCCTGCCGCATCTCGTTGTGGAAGCTCATCAGCGGCATGACGAGGGCCGCGGTGGCGTTGCCGCCGAGGAAGCCGTACCGCTCGACCAGCACGACCTCGGCACCGGCGGCCGCCGCGCCCATCGCCGCGCCGAACCCGGCCGGGCCGCCACCGACGACGAGGACCTCGGTGTGCCCGCCGTACTCGGCGGTCCGCGGCGGCAGGCGTACCCGCTGCGCACCCTCCGGCTTGTCAAACGTGTTCATGCCGCCACCTCCGCTGCGCTCCGGCGTCGGCCTGAACCGACCCTGCGCCCATGATTCGCGGCCCTCCGCTGCGCTGCGGGCACCTTCGCCCGCTCGAGCTGCGCTCCGAGGCGCCTTCCGGTCTCCGTGGCCCGCTGTTTCAGCGCGGCGACCCGCGACGCGGTCACCTCCAGGCGCTGCGGGCGCTCGTCCCACAGCCGGTCGACCTGGGCGAGCAGCGGCCCCGCCGCCTCCCGGACCACGCCGCGCGGGACCGGGGCGCCGATGCGCTGGGCGAAGTCGAAGACCTTCCCCGCGTACGGCAGCGCCAGCAGCGGCACCCCGGCCAGGGCGGCGAAGATGAGGAAGTGCAGCCGCATCCCGACGGCCAGGTCGAGGTGCTTCATCAGGTCCAGGATCTGCCCGGGCCGGTAGTCGCCGTGCAGCACCCGGCAGTGCTCCGCCGCCGTCATCCGGGCCAGCACCGCATGGGCGTGCCGGATGTCGGAGCGCTCCATCGGCACGAACAGCAGCGTCGCGTCGAGCCGGTGCACGATGAAGTCGCCGACGTGGGCGAGCAGCTGGTGGTAGCCGTCGGCGTCGAGGTGCTGCGCGGCGCGGCCCGGCTCGCGCACGCTCATGCCGACGACCCGCCGACCGGCCGGCAGCGACTCCCGCAGCGTGCCGATGTCGAACTCCTCCGGGGCGAGCAGCAGCGCCGGGTCGGCGGTCACCCGCACCCGGCAGTTCACCCCCGCCTCCTCCAGCGCGACCTTCGACTCCTCGTCACGGACGGTCACCTCGACCGCCTGCGCCAGGGCGTCGCGGACCATCGCGCAGTCGGCCTCCTCGGTCAGCGGCCCGGCGCCCAGCGCGTACGTGAACACCGGCACCCGCTGCTCCTGCGCCGTGCGCACCACGCGGAGGTACCGGCGCGCCTCCGTGTCGTACAGGATGCCGCCGCCACCGAGGACCAGCATGTCGAGGCGGCGCAGCTCGGCCGCGACCCGGTCCCGGCTGACCCCCTCCCACGCCGCGACCTGCACGTCCGGGTGCGCCGCCGCCGTGTGCCCCGGCTCGCGGGAGAACACGAGCACGTCCACGTCGGGCCGGCGGGCCCGCAGGTCGGCGAGGATGCTCGTCAGGATCGCCTCGTCGCCGAGGTTGCGGCCGCCGTACGAGCCGAGCACGCCCACGCTTGTCATCGTCGCCCGCTACCCAGCGGGCGAAGTGTCATACCCGGCCCGTATGGTGGGCTTCGACCATTCAGCAATCCGTGGGCGGGGCACGTGATCCAGTTTCCGGCTGTCCGGCGGGGCCCGCTGCGGGCGATCAGCGCGCGGCTGGGTTTCGCGGTCGTGCTCGTCTGCCTGATCGTCCTCATCATCTTCTTCGACCGGGACGGCTACCGGGACGTCAACGAGGACGGGCTCACCCTCCTCGACTGCTTCTACTACGCGGTGGTCACCCTGTCGACCACCGGATACGGCGACATCACCCCGGTGTCGGAGTCGGCCCGCCTCGCCAACATCCTGATCATCACCCCGGCCCGCGTGCTGTTCCTGATCATCCTGGTCGGCACCACCCTCGAAGTCCTGACCGAGCAGTACCGCACCAACCTCAGGTTGCAGCGGTGGAGGAAGCGCGTGAAGAACCACGTCATCGTCTGCGGCTACGGCACGAAGGGCCGGGCGGCCGTCGGCACCCTGCTGGAGAACGGCCTGGACCGGGCGCAGGTGGTCGTGGTCGAGACCAACCCGGCGGCGGTCCGCCAGGCGCAGGCCGACGGGCTCGTCGTCGTCGAGGGCTCCGCGACCCGCTCCACGGTGCTGAAGGAGGCCCGGGTCGAGGAGGCCAAGGCGATCATCATCGCCACCGACAGCGACGACGCGTCGGTGCTGGTCACGCTCACCGTCCGGCAGCTGACCGCGGGCAAGGTGTCGATCATCGCCGCGGCCCGCGAGGCGGAGAACGCGCCGCTGCTGCGCCAGTCCGGCGCCCACCACGTCATCGTGTCCTCCGCCACCGCCGGGCGGCTGCTCGGGCTGTCCACGACCGCGCCGCCGCTCATCGAGGTCGTCGAGGACCTGCTCACCCCCGGTCAGGGCATGGCGCTGGCGATGCGCTCGGCCCGCCGCGACGAGGTCGGCCTGTCGCCGCGGGAGCTGACGGAGCTGGTCATCGCGCTGTTCCGGCGGGGCAAGGTGCTGGCGCTCACCGATCCCGAGGGCACCACGATCCAGACCGGTGACATGGTCGTGTACGTCCGCGACGACCGGCCGCAGGCCGTGCCGGCCATGCCATGATCAGGCCATGAGCAGGCCATGAGCAGGCCATGAGCAGGCCATGAGCGGTCCGCAGCGCGGTGTCGGGGCGTCGCGGAGGGATGGCGTGGGACGGTCCGTCGTCGTCATCGCTTCGGCGCTGCTGGCAGTGCTGAGCCTGGCTTCGCCCGCCGGCGCGCACGGCGGCGCGTCGGTGACGGTCCACTCCGACGGCCGCGGGTCCGTGTGGATCACGGCCCAGTGGCAGGACGGCCACCCGATCAACGAGCCGACCCCGGTCACGCTGACCGCCACGCCCGCCGCCGGCGGCACCGCCGCGCCGGTCCCGGCCTCGACGCTGACGCAGACCGGCGACGCGCGCGGCACCCAGACGTGGAGCGGCGTCCTGCCACCCGGCTCGTGGCGTGTCGCCATCGACCTCGGCCCGCCGGTCGACGGGCACTGCCAGGCCCTCGTGCCGTCGGCCGCCGACGGCACGGCGTCGCCGCAGCCGGTCGAGGTCGCCTGCCTGATCCCGGCGACCGGCGCCACGGCCGCGACCGGCGGCGGCGAGGGGTCCGCGACGGGCAGCCTGGCGCCGCTGTGGGTGACCCTCGCGGTCCTGGCGATCGCGGGCCTGATCGCGGCCGAGGTGGTCCGCCGCCGCCGGACCGGCCGCCCGCGCCCGCCGGCGGACGGGCCGCGCCCCCCGGCGAGCGGGTCCTAGCCTCCGCGGACGGGCCGCCACGCTCGGCGGCGCGGACGCCGGAGACCGGCTGCGGTGCCCACCGGGCGGGTCGTCGGGCCGGTCGCGGTGCGAGTCGTCGGGCGAGTCGTCGAGCGGTGCGCGGTGCCCGGCGTGCGGGTCGTTGGGCGGGTCGTTGGGTGGGTCGTTGGGTGGGTTGCGGTGCCCGGCGGGCGGGTCGTTGGGCGGCTCGTTGGGTGGGTCGCGGTGCCCGGCGGGCGGGTCGTTGGGCGGCTCGTTGGGTGGGTCGCGGTGCCCGGCGGGCAGGTCGTCGGGCGGGTCGCGGTGCCCGGCGGACCGGTTGTCGGGTGGGTCGCGGTGCCCGGCGGACCGGTTGTCGGGCGGGTCGTCGGGCGGCTCGTTGGGCGGGTCGCGGTGGCCGGCCGACGGGGCGCAGGTCGGGACGTTGACCGTGGTCACTGGGTGGGGCGGCCGGCGAGGCGCTCGGCGGGTTTCCAGGAACGGGCGCTACGCTTCCCGCGTGACTGGTGAGGCCGGCGAGGGAGCAGCGGACCTGGGCCGCGTGCCCGGCCGTGACCGCGCTCACGACGCTGCGCCGGTGCCCGCCACGGACCCCGCGCACGACCCGGCGACCGCCGCGCTGCTGGCCGCACGCGGCGGTGACCGGGCCGCGGCGGCGGAGTTCGTCCGGGCGACGCAGCCCGAGGTGTGGCGGTTCGTCGCCGCGCTCGTCGGGCCGGCCCACGCCGACGACGTGACGCAGGACACGTACCTGCGGGCGTTCCGGGCGCTGCCGGAGTTCGCCGGGCGCTCCACCGCACGGACCTGGGTCCTGGCGATCGCCCGCCGCGCGTGCGCCGACCACGTCCGCGCCGCGGTGCGCGGGCGGCGCCTCGAGGCCCGGGTCGCCGCCGAGCCCGAGGAGCTCGCCGGCGCCGACCACGCGGGCCTGCACGCCGCCGCCGACCTGGTCGCGGCGCTGCCGGCGGAGCGGCGGGTCGCGTTCGTGCTGACCCAGGTGCTCGGCCTGGCGTACGCGGAGGCCGCCGAGATCGAGGACGTCCCCGTCGGCACCATCCGCTCCCGGGTCGCCCGCGCCCGCGCCGACCTCGTCGCCGCCATCGCCGCCGCCAGAGCCGGATGACCCGCACGACACCGGCCGCCACGACACCGCACCCGCGTCCCGCACCGGCGGCGCGGCGGGTGATCGTGGCGGTGCTGCTCGGAGTGCTCGCCGCGCTCGGGTACACGGCCCCGGTCGCCGCGCACGGCGCTGACGCGCCCGCCGCCGTCGACTACGTGGTGACCGTCGACTCGGTGTCGGTACCGGGGGTCACGGTCCGCGCGGTCGAGGGCGGGGCCCGGCTCGAGCTGCGCAGCGACACCGACCGCAGCGTCGTCGTGCTCGGGTTGCAGGGTGAGCCGTTCCTGCGGATCGGCCCGGACGGCGTCGCGGAGAACCGGCGGTCGCCGACGTGGGCGGCGAGCCGTTCGCTGACCGGGCGGGCCGCGGGCCAGGCCGGTGGCGTGGCGGCGGACGCACCCGACTGGCGGCGGGTGTCCACCGGGCGCACCGTCCGCTGGCACGACGAACGGGCCCGCGAGCTGCCCGCCCGCGCCTGGAGCGTGCCCCTCGAGGTCGACGGCGCCACGCCCGGGATCGTCCGCGGCACCGTGCGGCCGGCCGCCCCGCCGCCGACCGGCTGGTGGTGGGCGGGCTCCCTGCTCGCCGCCGTGGCGGTCGGGGCCGCCCTCGCCCACCCGGCCCTCGCCAGACGCGCCGACCGACAAGCCGCCCGAAAAGCCGGTCAGGACGCCGGTCAGGACGCCGGTCAGGAAGCCGGGCAGAAAGCCGGGCAGAAAGCCGGTCGGGAAGCCGGGCAGGACGCCGGGCAGGACGGCGCCGGGCGGGGGAGCGCCGCCGGTGCCGCCGCCATGGCCGGGGTCGCGGCCGTCGCGGGCGCCGTCACCGTCGCCTGGATCGTGGCGAGCGCCGGCCTCGCCACGTCACCGGTCGAGAGTCTCGGCACCCAGCTGCTCGCCAGGCTGTGGCCCCTGCTCACCAGCCTCGGCGTGCTCGGCGCCGCGGTGCTGCAGGCGCTGCGCCGTCCCGCCGCCGACATCGTGACCGCCCTCGCCGGGGCGTGCCTGGCGGTGATGACCGGGTTCGCCGACGCGGCCGTGTTCAGCAACGGCAGCCTCGCCGGGCCCGGCTGGTCCCGGTGGGCCGTGGCCACCGCCCTCGCCGGCGGCCTTGCCCTCCTCGCCGCCGGCGGCATCCGCTGGTACCGCACCCCGGCGGTCGAGGCCCCCGCGCCGGCACCAGAACTCCCCGCGCCAACACCGGAACCCGCCGGGCGGGACCACACAATCCGCCGAGACAAGTAAACAAAAACCAACGAGTTCTTTCACAAAGGCGCGTGTCTGCGCATAATCGGGCATCGATGTTCCCCGCCAGGAGCAAAGGAGTCCGACTCATGGACCGCAGAACGTTCGTCGCGGGCGGTGTCGCCCTCACCGGTGGCGCGATCGCCCTGTCCACCGCCGTCGCCAGCCCCGCCGGCGCCGCCGTGCGCACCGCGAAAACCGTCACGGCCGGGGCCCGCGGCGGCCACTACTGGCCGAACCTCGCCCCGCTGAAGGCGACCGCGTTCCTCAAGCTGCCCCCGGGCGCGGTCCAGCCCCGCGGCTGGCTGCGCACACAGCTCAACATCGAGGCCGACGGGCTCTGCGGACGGATGCCCGAGGTGTCGGACTACCTGCAGCTGAACAACTGCGGCTGGGTCGACCGGACCAAGGGCGCCTGGGAGGAGCTGCCGTACTGGCTGCGCGGCTTCGGCGACCTCGGCTACGTCACCGGCAACACCCGCATCCTGGGCCTGGCCCGGCAGTGGATCGACGGCATCATCGCCAACCAGGCCGCCGACGGCTTCTTCGGCCCGGACGCGCTGCGCACGAGCCTGGAGGGCGGTCCCGACTTCTGGCCGCACATGCCGCTGCTGGACGCGATCCGCTCGCACGCGGAGTACCAGGAGCGCAACGGCACGCCCGACAACCGGGTCGCCACGTTCATGCGCAGGTACTTCCAGTTCCAGAACGCGCAGCCGGCCGCCGTGTTCAACCGCAGCTGGGCCGCCCTGCGCTGGGGCGACAACATCGACAGCGTGTACTGGCTGTTCAACCGTACCGGCGAGACCTGGCTGCTCGACCTGGTCCGCAAGATCCACGCGGGGTCCGCGGACTACACCAGCGGCATCCCCAACTGGCACAACGTGAACCTGGCGCAGGGCTTCCGGGAGCCGGCGCAGTTCGGGCTGCTCGACCCGGACCCGAAGTTCCCCGCCGCCACCTACCGCGACTACGACACCGTCATGGGCCTGTACGGCAACTTCCCCGGCGGCGGCTTCGCCGGCGACGAGAACTGCCGCCCCGGCTACACCGACCCGCGGCAGGGCTTCGAGACCTGCGGGATCGTCGAGTTCATGCACAGCCACCAGCTGCTGGCGCGGATGACCGGCGACCCGGTCTGGCTGGACCGCTGCGAGGACCTCGCGTTCAACCTGCTGCCCGCGTCGCTGGACCCGGCACAGCAGGGCATCCACTACATCACCTGCGCCAACAGCATCGGGCTGACCAACGCGACGCTGACCCAGGGCCAGTTCCAGAACGGCTTCCCGATGCTCGCCTACATGCTGGGCATCCACAACTACCGCTGCTGCCCGCACAACTACGGCATGGGCTGGCCGTACTACGCGCAGGAGCTGTGGTTCGCCACCTGGGACAAGGGGCTGTGCGCGGCCATGTACGGCAGCTCGCAGGTCACCGCGAAGGTCGGCGCGAACGCCACCACGGTCACCGTCACGCAGGACTCGGACTACCCGTTCAGCGACACCGTCACGTTCACCATGGGCACCCCGGGCGCGGTGGCGTTCCCCCTGTACCTGCGGATCCCGGCGTGGAGCACCGGCGCGGTCGTGCGGGTCAACGGCACCGCCGTCACCGGCACCGTCGAGGCGGGCTCGTTCGTCGTCGTCGACCAGACCTGGAGCAACGGCGACAAGGTCACCGTCACGCTGCCGATGCGCACCACGGTGCGGACCTGGGCGAAGAACGGCAACGCGGTCAGCGTCGACAACGGGCCGCTGACGTTCTCGCTGTCGATCGCGGAGCGCTGGCAGCGCATCGGCGGCACCGACGCCTGGCCCACCAACGAGGTGTACGCGAACTCGCCGTGGAACTACGGGCTGCTCATCGACCCGGCCAACCCGCAGGTCACGGTCACCCGCAGGGCGGGGCCCCTCGCCGCGAACCCGTTCACCCGCGACGGCGCGCCCGTCTCGCTCGGTGTCACCGCCCGGCGGATCCCCAACTGGCAGGCCGACGCCGAGGGCGTGGTCCGGCCGCTGCAGCAGAGCCCGGCGCGCTCCACCCAACCGAACGAGACCGTGCAGCTGCTGCCGATGGGCGCGCAGCGGGTCAGGATCACCACGTTCCCCCGGATCAGCGACGGCGCCGACGCCGTGGACTGGGTGCTGCCCGCGACCGCGTCGGCGTCGCACTGCTGGAGCGGCGACTCGGTCGCGGCCGTCAACGACGGCAGGGTGCCCAGCAGCTCCGCGGACCAGAGCATCCCGCGGATGACGTTCTGGGACCACCTCGGCACCAGCGAATGGGTGCAGCTCACGTACCAGAGCGCGATCACGACCGGCGCGGTGTCGGTGTACTGGTTCGACGACACCGGCACCGGCCAGTGCCGCACCCCGCAGTCGTGGCAGGTCCAGTACCGCACCGCGAGCGGCACCTGGGCGCCGGTCAGCGGGGCGTCGGCGTACGGCACCGCCACGAACACCTTCAACCGGGTCACGTTCACCGCCGTCACCACCACCGCGCTGCGCCTCGCCGTGCAGCTCAGGGCGGGCGTGTCCGCCGGCATCCTGGAGTGGCGGGTCGAGGGCACCACCGCACCGGTCGCCTGGAAGCGGATCCAGAACCGCAACAGCCTCAAGGTGCTCGGTGTGGACGGCATGTCGACCGCGAACTCCGCCAACGTCGTGCAGTACGACGACAACGGCACCGCCGACCACAACTGGCGGCTCGTCGACGCCGGCGGCGGCTGGTACAAGATCCAGAACCAGCACAGCGGGAAGGTGCTCGCCGTGCAGAACATGTCGACGGCGAACTCCGCGCCCGTCCAGCAGTTCGACGACAACGGCTCCGCCGACCACCTGTGGCGCGTGATCGACAACGGTGACGGCTGGTGCCGCCTCCAGGTGCAGCACAGCATGAAGGTGCTGGGCGTGTCCGGGATGTCGACGGCGAACTCCGCGCAGGTCGTGCAGTTCGACGACAACGGCACCGCCGACCACCTGTGGCGGCTGCTGTGACCTAGGCGCGGAACCTCGGGCGGGGCAGCAGCCGGGTGGTCGGCAGCGCGGGCGCCGGCAGCGGCTCCTGCCCGCCCGGCACCGTGCCGAAGCGCTCCGGCGTGCTGCCCAGCCCCGCCCGGGCCGCCTCCCACTCGTCGCGCGCCGCCACGATCTCCTCGTGCGTGCGCGCGACGAAGTTCCACCACATGACCAGGTCCTCCTCGAACGGCACCCCGCCGAGCAGGAACAGCCGCCCGTCGCCCTCGACGCGCAGCGACGAGCGCCCGGCACCGAGGTAGAGCAGCGCGCCGCCGGTCACGTCGGTGCCCTCGACCCGGGCGCTGCCGTGGGTCAGCACCACCGCGTGCTCGAAGGCCGGGTCGACCGCGATCTCCGCCGGTGTACGGGTGGCGACCGCCAGCTCGGCGCCGACCAGGTCGCTGTGCACCCGGGCCGGCGACGTGGCGCCGCCCAGCGAGCCGACCGCCACCGTCATGCGGAGCCCGGGGACCTCGGCGACCGGCAGGTCCGCCAGGTGCTCGAAGCGCGGCGGCTGCCGGCGCGCCTCCTCGGGCAGCGCCACCCACAGCTGCAGCCCGTGCAGCAGCGGCGGCTTGCCGGCGGGGGAGTCCTCGGAGTGCGCGATGCCGTGCCCCGACGTCATGATGTTGAGCTGGCCGGGGCGGACCAGCACGTCGGAGCCGAGGCTGTCGCGGTGCTGGATCTCCCCGTCGAACAGCCAGCTCACCGTCTGCAGCCCGATGTGCGGGTGCGGCGGGACCCGCATCCCTGGGCCGGCGGTGACGTCCTCGGGCCCGAAGTGGTCCAGGAAGCACCACGCGCCGACGGTCCGGCGGGTCTTGTTCGGCAGGGTCCGGCGCACCACCGTGTGGCGGCCCAGCGGCACGTCGCGCCCGTCGAGCAGCTCCGCGCAGGGGGCCGTGCCGGTGTCGGCGGGCAGGTCCTGCTCGGCGGGCAGGGGCTCCAGGTTGCTCACCGGGCCATTCTCTCCCGCCGTCCGGGCTTCCAGCCAGGCGCGATGCGGGTAATTTGTCCGTTGTGACGGTGTTCGTGGTGGCGGTGCTCGCGGTCCTGGCCGCCGGCGCCGCGGTGTACGTCGCCTTCCTGGCGCTGCGTACCGTCCGGTCCGCCGCGGCCGCCGCCGGGGAGCTGCTCGCCGCGTACCGGCTCGCCGAGGCGCGCGCCGACGCCGAGCGGGTCTGCGCGTGGGCGGTCAGCGAGCGCGAGACGTTCGAGAAGATCATCACCAGGGGCGTGGTCGGCGCCGCGGTCCGCAACGCCGGGCAGACCCCCGTCTACGACCTGGAGATCGTCTTCCGGGACCCGCCCGCCGCGTGGACCGCGATCCGCCGGGTCCGCATCGTGCCGCCGGCGGAGCAGCCCGAGGTGTACGCCGGGTTCGACGAGGAGCGGACCGAAGGCCCGGTCGAGCGGGACCGGATCAACGACGACGGCACGATCCGGCTCGCCCCGTCCGCCGACATGCACGTCGAGCTGCGCTTCACCGACAGCCGCGGCCGGCGCTGGCAGCGCGGCGACACGGGCGTGCTGACCCAGGTCGGCGAGGGCGTGGCCCGCGCCCCGGCCCCGGTCGAGCAGCCCTGAGCCGAGCAGCCCTGAGCAGTCAGAGGCTCGCGGCCGCGGCGATCGCGGCGCCCCGGGCGCCGGCCATGTCGCGGTCCGGGACCAGGGCGAACGTGGCGACCGCCGCCTGCTCCTCACGCAGCAGCGTGTGCTCGCGCACCTGCGCCAGGAACCACTCACGGAAGTGCGGGGCCGCCTCGACGACACCGCCGCCGACGAAGTAGCAGTCGGGGTCGGTGAAGTTCGCGGCGATGGTGAACAGCCGGCCGAGGCCCATCGCCTGCTGCTCGAAGATGCGCAGCGCCAGCTCGTCGCCCTGCTCGGCGTAGGAGCGGACCTGCTTCGCGGCGACCCGGACCGACTCGGCCTGGTGCAGCGGGTGGTCGGGGTACCGGGTCAGCCAGTACGGCAGCAGGTTGCGCACGATGCCGGTCAGCGAGCTGACGCTCTCCACGTCGCCGAGGAACCCGCACCCGCACGACGGCAGCGGCTGCCCCTCCTCGAGCAGGCCGTGCATCGGGATGTGGACGTGACCCAGCTCGCCGGCCATGCCGGCGGCGCCCTTCACGACCTTGCCCTGCTCGATGACGCCGCCGCCGAGGCCGGTGCCGACGATCGCCGACACCGACGAGCGGGCGTCGGCCTCCGCGCCGAAGTGCACGTGGTGGGCGTACAGGGCGGCGGCGTTGCCGTCGTTGTTGTAGACGACCGGCAGCCCGAGCCGCCGCTCGAGGGCGCCGCGGAAGTCGAAGCCCCACCACGCCTGCTGGGAGAAGTTCGTCGAACCCTTCGAGGAGATGATCCCGTCGGCGGTGGCCGGGCCGGGGGTGTCCAGGCCGACGGCGGCGACCCGCTCCCGGTCGACCTTGGTCACGGCGAGGATGTTGTCGAACGCCCCGGCGAGGGCCTCGACCGCGACCGCCGGACCCTCCAGGACGCGGCTGGGCACCTCGACGAGGCCGTCGACGAGGAACGTGCCGTCGTGGGCGAGCACCGTGGCGTTGTTGGCGGTGCCACCGTTGTCGAGGCCGACCACGACCTGGTCCTGCGCGATGCCCATCGGTCCTGCTCCTCGGGAGTGACGAAGGTAAGCGGCGAACACGGTACCGCACGGCGTACCGGCGCGGGCGCCTCGATCGTTAGGAACCTCATGGCGGTGCGGGAGCGGCGGTGGCACCTCACGTGGCCGCCGGCCACCTGGTGGGCGGGGCCCCGGCGGGCCACCGCGGCCGCGGCGGCGGCGCTGGTCACGGCCACCATCGCGGCGGGACCCGCGGCCGGGTTCGTCTACGACGCGGCCCGCTACTTCAACGGCTCCCTCGCCCTGTTCACCGCCGCCGGTGCGGCCCGCGAGGGCGACCTGGACTTCCGCGGCGTGCTCACCGCCGCCGTGTACGCCCCGGCCGCCCTCGCCGAGCACCTCGCCCCGGGCGCCGGCCGGTGGGCCGTGCTCGCGCAGAACGCGCTGCTCGTCGCGGTCGTCGGGGCGGGGCTGCTGCCGGCGGTCGCCGGTCGGCGGCGGCCCGCCGCCGTCTGGGTGTGCGCGGCGCTGACCTGGCTCGCCGCCGCCCGGTTCGCCCCGTTCCCGCTGATGGACCTGCCGGCCGCCGCGACCTTCCTCACCGCCGGGTGGCTGGCGCTGCGGCCGCCCACCCGCTGGCCGCCGGCCCGTGCCGTCCTGGCCGCCGGGGTCGCCGCCGCCGTCACCGTCAACCTGCGCCCCGCGTACCTGCTGCCGGTGCTCGCCCTGGGCGGGCTCGTGCTCGCCGGCCGGGTCGCGGCCCGGCCGGCGCTGTGGTTCACGGCCGGCGCGGTGGCCGGAACGCTACCGCAGGTGGCGTACAACCTGCTGCGCGGCGACCCGCCGGGCCCGACCCCGCCCGGCACCGCGGGACTCGCCGGGTTCCAGGCCGGGTACGCCTCGTACGTCGTGCGGTACGACACGATCGAACCCGCGACCGGGGCGCCGCAGCAGTTCTACTGCGACCCGTCGATGGCCGCGGCGGTCGCCGGCGACCCGGTCACCTCGACCGGCGGCCTGCTCCGGGCGCTGCTGGGCGACCTGCCCGGCTCGGCGCTGTTCCTGGTCGAGAAGGTCGCCGCGGCCCTCGCCTGGCCGGTCGCCACCCCGTACGGCGCGGCGGCGACCGTGGAGCGCCACTGGCTGGCGGTGCCGGTCGTGCTGGTCGTCGCCGCCGGTGTCGGCGCCGCCTGCCGCACCCCGGGTGCCCGGGCGCTCGCGGTGCTCGCCGCGGCGGTGTGCGCGTCGCTGATGGCGTCGGCGACCGAGACCCGCTTCGCGCTGCCCCTGGTGCTGCTCGCCGCCGCCGGCTGCGCGCTGCTCACCCCACCCGCCCCCGGTGAGCCGGCGCCCGCGCGGCCCGCGCCGGCGGCCTGGCGGCGGGTGCCGTGGCGGTTCACCGTGGCGGTCCTGCTCGCCGCCGCCGTGCTGCTCGCCGCCGCGGCCGCGGGCCTCGCGCACCCGCTGCCGCCAGGGCCGGCGACCCCGGCGGCGTGTGCCGCGAACGGGTGATCCGGCGCGACCCTCCCCGGACCGGCGCCGTTGGGCGGTGCAGTGAGCACGACACTGGACGCGACACGTGATCCCGCCGCAGGTCCGGGCGGTCCACCGGCGACCGCCGGCCGTCCCTGGCACACCCTGCGGCACACCCTGCGGCGCGCCCGGGGACGGGTCGGGCCGCTGCTGCCGCTCGCCACCGGGCTCGCCGGGACCGCCGCGACGCTGCGCTGCTACGGGGTGCCGCTCGGCGCGACCGTCGCGTTCGCCGCCTGGCTCACCGCCGGTGTCGTGCTGCCGGGAACGCTGCTGTGGCGGTCCCTGCGCGGCCGCTCCGGCCGGCTCACCGCCGACGTCGTCGCCGGCGCCGCCACCGGCTACGTCGCGGAGGTCCTCGCGTACGTCGCCGCCCGCGCCGCCGGGCTGCCGCTGCTGGTGCTCGCCTGGCCCGCCGGCATGATCACCGCCTGCCTGGTGGTGCCGCGGCTGCGCCGGGCGTGGCGGGGCGCCCGCGGGCTGCCGCCGACCCCGGCCGCCTGGTCCTGGTCGATGCTGCTCATCATCGGCGTCCTCGTCCTGCGCAGCGTCCGCATGTTCCGCTCGCACGGGCTCGGCTGGCCGGTCACCGGCCCCACCGACGCCGACACCCCGTTCCACCTGGCGCTCGTCGCCGAGGCGAAGCAGCACATGCCGATGCAGGCGCCGTGGGTGTCCGGCGAACCCCTCGTCTACCACTGGTTCGTCTACCCGGAGATGGCCGCGACCAGCTGGGTCACCGGCATCGACCCGTTGACGCTGCTGGTGCGGCTGACCCCGCTGCCGATGCTCGCCGGCACGCTGCTGCTCGTCGCGCTGCTCGCCCGGCGCGTCACCGGCGGCTGGTGGACCGGCCCGGCCGCCGCGGCCGTCGCGCTGCTCGTCCTCGCCCCCGACCCGTACGGCTGGCCGCACCCCGACGGCTGGTTCGGCTTCGGCCCGTACGAGGACGGCTCCATCTACCGCATGGTCGCCTGGACCAGCCCGACGCAGACGTTCGGCGCGCTGCTGTTCGCCGCCGTGGTCCTGCTGCTCACCGACGCGCTGCGCGGCGCCCGCCCCGGCACCTGGCTGCTGTGCACGCTGCTGCTGGCCGGGCTCGCCGGGGCGAAGTCACCGTACCTGCCGCTGCTGACCGGCGCGCTCGGCCTGGTCGTGCTCGTCCGGCTCGCCGCCCGCCGCGGCCTGCACCGCCCGGCGCTGCTCGCCGCCGCGGTCACCGCCGCGTGCACCGTCACCGCGCAGGTCGTGCTGTACGGCGGCGGCGCCGGGCAGGGGCTCGTCGTGCGGCCCCTCGCCACCATGGACGGCTTCGCCACGGTCGCCGCCACCTGGACCGGCTACACCGGTCCCGGCACACCCGCCGGGCACGCCGTCGTCGCCGCCGGCCTCACCGTGCTGTGCTGGCTGTTCATCTGGGCCGGCGTCCCCGCCCTCGGCCGCCGCGCCCTGGACCCGCCGGTGCTGCTGCTGCTCGCCGTCGGCGCCGGCGGGACCGCCGGGGTGCTGCTGTTCGGCCACCCCGGCGGGTCCCAGTCGTACCTGATCGTGTCGGCCCGGCCGGCGCTCGCCGTGGCGTCCGTCGCCGGGCTCGCCGCCGTCGCCGGCCGGATGACCGCCGCGCGGGCCGCGACCCTGGGGCTCGCCGCGGCCGCCGGCGCCGCCGCGGTGCTGCTCCTGCGCCGCCACGACCCGGTCCAGCCGGCCGGGGCCGCGCTCGGCTGGCAGCTCGGCCGCCCCTACCTCGCCCTCGCCGCCGTCGCCCTCGCGGTCGTCGCGGCCGCCGCCGTGCGCCGCGACCCGCGGATCCTCGCCGTCGCGGTCGCGGTGTGCGCCGGGTACGGGCTGCCGACCGCCTACGACCAGACGGCCGTCGTCGTCACCGACACCGCCGCCGGCGGCTGGCGTGCCGTGCCCGTCACCGACCAGGTCGCGCCCGACGGCCGGACCAGCGCCATCGACCGCGACACGTGGCACGCCGGCCGCTGGCTGCACCGGCACGCCGCCCCCGGCGACCTGCTCGCCACCAACGCGCACTGCTTCGGCGTGCGCCGCGCCGGCGGGCCGTGCGACAACCGCCGCTTCGCGCTCGCCGCCGCCAGCGGCCACCGGGTCCTCGTCGAGGGCTGGGGCTTCACCAACAGCACGTACGAACGGGCCGCCGCCGACGGGGTCCCGCCGTGGTTCGCCGACTTCTGGGACCCGGCCCGCCTCGCCGCCAACGACGCCGCCTTCACCGACCCGGGGCCGGCCACGATCGGCGTGCTGCGCGACCGGTACCGCGTCCGCTGGCTCGTCGCCGACCCCACCGCCGGACCCGTCGGTGACCTGCGCGGTCACGGCGGCCTCGCCGTGCCCCGGTACACCGCCGGGCAGCTGACCGTCTATGAGGTGACATGAACGATCTCGTGACGCTGCACGCGCCCCTCGCCGGGGCGCTGACGGCGGCGGTGCGCCGGGTCCTGGACAGCGGCTGGTTCATCCTCGGCCGGGAGGTCGCCGCGTTCGAGGAGGCGTTCGCCGCCTACTGCGGGGTCCCGCACGCCGTCGGCGTCGGCAACGGCACCGACGCGATCGAGCTCGCCCTCGCCGGGGTCGGCGCCGGCCGCGGCAGCCGGGTCGCGCTCGCCGCGAACGCCGGCGGCTACGGCACCACCGCCGTGCTCGCCCTCGGCGCCGAACCCGTCTACGTCGACGTCGACGAGGCCACCGCCACCATGGACCCGGCGTGCCTGGACCGGGCCGGCCGCGACGGCGGGTTCGACGCGGTCCTCGTCACGCACCTGTACGGGCGGCTCGCCGACATGGCCGCGCTGCGCGCGGTCGCGGACCGGCACGGCGCCGCCGTCGTCGAGGACTGCGCGCAGGCGCACGGCGCCACCCGCGCCGGGCGGCGGGCCGGCGCCTGGGGCGACGCGGCCGCGTTCAGCTTCTACCCGACGAAGAACCTCGGCGCGCTCGGCGACGCCGGGGCCGTCGTCACCGCCGACGCGGGCGTCGCCGGCCGGGTGCGGCGGCTGCGGCAGTACGGCTGGGACCGCAAGTACCACCAGGCCGACGGCCCGGCCCGCAACAGCCGCATGGACGAGCTGCAGGCCGCCGTCCTCGGCGTGAAACTGCCGCACCTCGACGACTGGAACGCCCGCCGGGCGCGGGTCGCCGCCCGGTACGCCGCCACCGTCCGGCACCCGGCGCTGACCCTGCCGCACGTCGCCGCCGGCGAGCACGTCGCCCACCTGTACGTGCTGCGCGCCGCCGACCGTGCGGCCCGCGACGCGCTCGCCGCGCACCTGCGGGCCGCGGGCGTGCCGCACGACGTGCACTACCCGGTGCCCGACCACCGCCAGCCGGTGCACGGCGGCCGGTTCGACGCGCTGACGCTGCCCGTCACCGAGCGGCTGTGCGCCCAGGTCCTCAGCGTCCCGTGCCACCCGGCGCTCGGCGACGACGACGTGGACCGGGTCACGGCCGCGCTCGACGCGTTCCGCGGGGCGGAGGTCACCACGTGTACAGCCTGATCGTGCCGGTGTACCGCAACGAGGGGTCGATCCCGGACCTGCTCGCCGCCGTCGACGGCCTGCACGACGCCCTCGACGGCCGGCTGGAGGCGGTGTTCGTCGTCGACGGCAGCCCCGACCGGTCCGCGGAGCTGCTGCAGGCGACGCTGCCGCGGCAGCGGTTCCGGGCCCGGCTGGTGCTGCTGTCACGCAACTTCGGCTCGTTCGCCGCGATCCGCGTCGGGCTGCAGCACGCCACCGGCGACTACTTCGCGGTCATGGCCGCGGACCTGCAGGAGCCGCCGGAGCTGGCGCTGGAGTTCTTCCGCACCCTCGCCGCCGACGAGTACGACGTCGTCGTCGGCACCCGCGAGAGCCGCGCCGACCCGCTCGGCAGCCGCCTCACCGCGGGCGTGTTCTGGGGCGTGTACCGGCGGCTCGTCGTGCGCGACATGCCGGCCGGCGGCGTCGACATCTTCGGCTGCAACCGCGCGTTCCGCGACTGCCTCCTGCGGTGCGAGGAGGCGAACACGTCGCTGGTGGCGCTGCTGTTCTGGCTCGGGTTCCGCCGCCGGCAGGTCGCCTACACGCGCCGGGCCAGGGTCCACGGCGGCTCCGGCTGGACGCTGCGCAAGAAGGTCACGTACCTGATGGACAGCGTCTTCGCGTTCACCGACCTGCCGGTGCGGGTGCTGATGACGTTCGGCCTCACCGGGCTGCTGGTGTCGCTGACCCTCGGCGCGGTCGTGCTGTCCGCCCGCCTCGCCGGCCTGTTCGACGTGCCCGGCTACGCCGCCACGATCCTCGTCGTGCTGTTCTTCGGCGGCATCAACGCCCTCGGCCTCGGCGTCGTCGGCTCGTACGCGTGGCGCGGCTACGAGAACACGAAACGCCGCCCGCTCGCCGTCGCGGCCCGCGAACTGACCTACGCCGGCCCGCACCAGAACGTGATCATGCAGGGGAGCCAGCGCTGATGTCGTACTTCACCCACCCCAACGCCCTGTGCGAGAGCACCGCCGTCGGCCCGCGGACCAGGATCTGGGCGTTCGCGCACGTGCTGCCCGGCGCCCGCATCGGCGCCGACTGCAACGTCTGCGACGGGGTGTTCGTCGAGAACGACGTCGTCGTCGGCGACCGGGTCACGGTCAAGTGCGGCGTGCAGCTGTGGGACGGGGTGACTCTGGAGGACGACGTGTTCGTCGGGCCCAACGTCACGTTCACCAACGACCGGATGCCACGCAGCCGCCGGTACCCGGCGGTGTTCGCCCGGACCACGGTCGCGGCCGGCGCGTCGATCGGCGCGAACGCCACCATCCTGCCCGGCGTCACCATCGGCCGGCACGCGATGGTCGGCGCCGGCGCCGTGGTGACCCGGTCGGTGCCGCCGTACGCGATCGTCGTGGGCAACCCGGCCCGGCTCACCGGCTACGTCGACGCGCAGGTGGACCCGCAGGTCGACGCGCGGCCGGTGCCGGCGCAGGCGGCGCCGCACGGCGCGCCGCTCGGCGAACGGGTCAACGGCACCAAGGTGCGCGGGGTCACCGTGCACCGCCTCGACTACGTGCGGGACCTGCGCGGCGACCTGTCCGTCGGCGAGTTCGAGCGGGACGTGCCGTTCCCGGTGCGCCGCTACTTCATCGTCTTCGACGTGCCCAACGAGAAGGTCCGCGGCCAGCACGCGCACCGCGAATGCCACCAGTTCCTCATCTGCGTCAAGGGCCGCTGCAGCGTCGTCGCCGACGACGGCGTGTCCCGGCAGGAGTTCCTGCTCGACAGCCCCGCGACCGGGCTGTACCTGCCGCCGATGACCTGGGCGACGCAGTACCGGTACTCCCCGGACGCGGCGCTGCTGGTGTTCGCGTCGCATTACTACGACGCCGCCGACTACATCCGCGACCACGCCGAGTTCGTCGCCGAGGCCACCGCCACGGCCGGCGCCGGGCGCCGCTCAGCCGCCCTGCAGGTGGGCGAGCACCGCTAGCACCCGCCGGTTGTCGTCGTCGGACACCGGCAGGTCAAGCTTGGTGAAGATGCTCGCGATGTGCTTGCCGACGGCGCTGTCGCTGAGGAACAGCTGCTTGCCGATCGCGGCGTTGGAGCGGCCCTCCGCCATCAGCGTCAGCACCTCCCGCTCCCGCGGCGTGAGCGTGCCGGTCGCCGCCGACGGTCTCGCGACGAGCTTCGCGATGACCGTCGGGTCCATCACGGTGCCGCCGCCGGCGACCCGGCGGACCGCGTCGACGAACTGGTCGGCGTTGAACACCCGGTCCTTCAGCAGGTACCCGACCGCGCCGGTGCCGTCGGCGAGCAGCTCCCGCGCGTACAGCTGCTCCACGTGCTGGGAGAGCACCAGCACCGGCAGGCCCGGCACCGCCCGCCGGGCGGCCAGGGCGGCCTGCAGGCCCTCGTCGGTGAAGCTCGGCGGCAGCCGCACGTCGACGACCGCGACGTCCGGGCGGTGCTCCAGCAGCGCCGCGAGCAGCGCAGGCCCGGTGTCGACGGCGGCGACCACCTCGAAGCCGTGGCTGCGCAGCAGCAGCACCATGCCGTCCCTCAGCAGGTAGAGGTCTTCGGCGAGGACAACACGCACGGCAGCTCCAGCGTCGCGACGGTCGGCCCGCCGGGCGGGCTGCTCAAGACCAGGGTCCCGTCGAAGGTACCCAACCGGCGTTCGATGCCGCGCAGGCCGGTGCCGCGCGACGGGTCGGCGCCGCCGGCGCCGTCGTCGGTGACGGTGACCCGCAGCAGCCCCGCCCCGTGGTGCAGCGTCACCCGGATCCGGTCCGCGCCGCCGTGCCGGGTCGCGTTCGCGATGAGCTCGCTGACGGCGAAGTACGCGGCCGACTCGACCGGTGCCGGCGGCCGGCCCGCGAGACCGCCGTCGACCGTCACGTCGGCGGCCGTGTCCAGCGCGAGGGCCCGCACCGCGTCGGTGAGGCCACGTTCGGACAGCACCGGCGGGTGGATGCCGCGGACCAGGTCCCGCAGCTCCCGCAGCGCCGCCTCGGCGGTCTCCTTCGTCTGCGTGACGAGCCTGCGGGCCGCGGCCGGGTCGGTGTCCATGAGCCGTTCGATCGCGCCGAGGGTCAACCCGACCGCGATCAGCCTGGCCTGCGCACCGTCGTGCAGGTCCCGTTCGATCCGGCGCAGCTCGGCGGCCTGCGCGTCGACCGCGTCGGCGCGGCTGCGGGTCAGCTGCTCCACCCGCAGCCGCAGCGCCGCCTCCCGGGTCGGGCGCAGCAGCAGCGCCGTCCACCGGGCGTGCACCCTGACCAGCCACCCCACCGTCGCGAACGCCGCCGCGACCAGCGCCACCCCGGCGACCAGGCCGGCGGTGCGGCTGCCGTCCACCGCGCCGTACCAGCCGGACCATTCGGCGCCGAACAGTGTCGTCCACAGCCACGGCAGCGCCAGCCCGAACGCGCCGTAGACCGCGGCGACGACCGGCGGGCCCAGCAGCGCGACCGTGACGACCGGGTCGACGGCCAGCCACACCAGGTCCCGCCACGTCGCGACGTCGCTCCACGTCCACAGCCAGCGGGCGTTGAACGCCGCCATCGCCTCCGTCTTGTACAGGTTGTTGCGCACCTGCAGCAGCCCGTCCGGGCGGCGCTGCGGCACGAGCTGCGGCGTGTACGGCCGCTGCACCCGCTGCCCGCCCCACCCGGCGAACTCCCGGCGCAGGTTCGCCAGCCAGCGGAAGTGCGCGACACCGACCGGGATGAGGAAGATGAGCCCGAGCCCGTACCCGAGCGCGAAGCAGGCCAGGCTGAACGCCAGCAGCGGCACCTCCAGGGCCGCGCAGCACACCAGCAGCGCCGCCCGCGCCCACGCCAGCAGCGCCCGCTGGGTGCGTGCGCTGCGCCGCCCCCGGCGGGCGGCCCGGGCCGGGTCCATCGGCGACAGCATCCACGCCGACCAGGTCGCCACGAGCCGCACCGCCCACGGCGCCACGACCAGCCCGACCGGCACGACCGCGAGGACCACGAACGGGAACCACAGCTGCCACACCAGGTCCCGTTTCGTCGCCGGGTCCTTCATCAGCCAGTCGAGCCGGCCGAAGAACCGCGGGAACCGCGGCGTCCGGTACAGGGTCGTGTCGTGGCGGTACATGCCGTCGCTGTCCGGCTCCGGCGGCGGTGGCGGCGGCAGGTACGGCTCCGGCACCGCCCGCCCGGTCCACCCGGCGAACACCGCCCGCCACCGGTTCGTCAGCCGCCGCCCCAGCAGCACCGGCGGCGGGATCAGGAAGACCAGGCCGAGCAGCACCCCCGGCGCCATCACCAGCACCGACAGCAGGAACTGCGCCAGCACGACCACTGCGGCGCCCAGCAGGACACCGCTGCGGTACACACCCCTCAACCAGGTCATGCGGTCCAGTCTCGTGGCCCGGCCGGGCCCGGCGCATCGGCCCTGACCGCCGTCGCGGGGTGCACCTAGCCCCACCCCGCGGTTAACCGACAGTACTGTGACGCACGGTGACCACTATGATCGGCGGGACAGGGGGTGGGGCGTGCAACCAGTGGCCGAAGCGGTCGTCGATCTCGACGCCGTGGCGCACAACACGCGGCTCCTGTCCGGTCTCGCCGCCCCGGGCGCCGCCACCATGGCGGTCGTCAAGGCGAACGGGTTCGGTCACGGAGTGCTACCGGTCGCCCGCGCCGTGCTCGCCAGCGGCGCCACCTGGCTCGGCGTCACCTCGCTCGCCGAGGCCCGGCAGGTCCGCGACGCCGGCATCGACGCGCCCGTGCTCGCCTGGCTCTACGGCACCGACGACGACTTCGCCTGGGCGGCGCGGCACGGCGTGGACCTGTCCGTGTCCACCCCCGCGCACCTCGACGCGATGCCACCCGGCGTGACCGTCCACCTCAAGGTCGACACCGGCCTGACCCGCAACGGCGTCGCCTGGGCCGACTGGCCCGACCTGGTGCGCCGGGCCGCCGACCTGGAGCGGCGCGGCACGCTGCGGGTCCGTGGCGTCTGGTCGCACCTCGCGTCCGCCGACGACCCCGGCAACCCGTCGGTGCACCGGCAGCTCGAACGGTTCGAAGAGGCCCTCGCGGTGGCCGCCAAGGCCGGCCTGGAGCCGCCGCTGCGGCACCTGGCGAACTCCGCCGCCATCGTCGACGTGCCCGCCGCCCACTACGACCTGGTCCGCGCCGGTCTCGCGCTGTACGGGGTCGAACCGGTCGACGGCGTCGTCGCCGGGCTGCGCCGCGCGATGACGCTGCGGGCCCGCGCCGTCAACGTCAAACGCGTCCCGCCCGGCACCGGCGTGTCCTACCTGCACCAGTACGTGACCGACCGGGACACGACCGTCGTGCTCGTGCCCGCCGGCTACGCCGACGGGGTGCCCCGCCTGCTGAGCAACCGCGGCGCCGTCGCGATCGGCGGGGTCCGCTGCCCGATCGCCGGCCGGGTCGCGATGGACCAGTTCGTCGTCGACGCCGGTGACCTCGACGTCGCCCTCGGTGACGAGATCGTGCTGTTCGGCCCGGGCGACGGCGCCGAACCCACCGTGGAAGAGTGGGCGGCGTGGGCACAGACCAACCCGCATGAGATCTTGACGGGCATCGGCGCCCGTGTCCCGCGCACGTACATCGGCAACGCCGCGGCGCCGTCCTTCGGCGCCGCGTCCCGTAAGGAGCAACCGCATGGCTGAACGTCGCACCCGCGTCGCCGTCGTCTTCGGAGGGCGCAGCGGCGAGCACGAGGTCTCGTGCAAGTCGGCGCTGAGCATCGTGCGGTTCCTCGACCGCGCCCGCTACGAGGTGGTGCCGGTGCGCATCACGCCCAGCGGCACCTGGGTCTTCGGCCGCGACGCCGACTCGCCCGAGGCCCTCGACCTGGAGGGCCTCCTCGCGCTGACGAAGGAGACCGACGCGCCGGCGCTGGCCAGCCTCGCCGACGCCATCGTCGCGATGCGCGAGTGCGACGTGGTGTTCCCCGCCATCCACGGCCCCTACGGTGAGGACGGCACCATCCAGTCGGTGCTGGAGATGGTCCGCCTGCCGTACGTCGGCAGCGGCGTGTTCGCCAGCGCCGCCGGCATGGACAAGGAGTTCACCAAGCGGCTCCTCGTCGCCGACGGCCTGCCGGTCGCCGACGGTGTCGTGCTGCGCGGCGGCACCGGCACCGTGTCGCCGCAGGAACGGGAGCGGCTCGGGCTGCCCGTGTTCGTGAAGCCCTCCCGGGCCGGCTCCAGCCTCGGCGTGTCCAAGGTCGACGACTGGTCCGAGCTCGACGCCGCGCTCGCCGAGGCCCGCGCCAGCGACGCGAAGGTCCTCGTCGAGGAGATGGTCCACGGCCGCGAGGTCGACCTCGGCGTCCTGGAGCACCCCGACGGCTCCCTCCAGGTCGGCCCGCCGCTGGAGATCAGCTTCCCGGACAAGCACGAGTTCTTCGACTACGAGGCCAAGTACCTCGACCCGACGACGATCTTCGACATCCCGGCGAAGCTGGAGCCGCAGATCATCGAGCGGCTGCAGGACCTGGCGGTGCGCACGTTCCGCGCCCTGGAGTGCCGGGGGCTGCTGCGGGTCGACTTCTTCCTGCGCTTCGGCACCGAGCCGGTCATCAACGAGGTCAACACGTTCCCCGGGTTCACCGCCGTGTCGCAGTACCCGCAGATGTTCCGGGTCGCGGGCCTGGACTACCCGGCGCTGCTCGACGTGCTCATCGCCACCGCCCTGGCCCGCCAGCCGAAACCCGCGCTGGACGCCTGAACCGCGTTGTGCGGTGCCGCCCGGTGCACGTCAGGCGGCACCGCCGTGTGTTCAGGTCCGGACGAACCGCGCGGCGTCGGCGATCACGTAGCCGTCGGTCTGCTCGGTGCGGATCAGCACGCTGCCGGCGCTGCCGGCGGTGAACTGGAACGTGCCGAGCGCCACCCACTGCCCGCCGTTGACCCGCTGGTCCACGCTGAACGTGCTCACCCCGCCCGCGTGCACCACGTCCACCGGCACGTTGCCGGCCCGGTTCGCGTGCGCCGTCCAGCGCAGCTGCACCGTCCACGCGCCGGCCGCCGGCACGACCGGGGTGTACCGCAGCCGGTTGACCCCCTTGGCGGTGTTGCCGTCGTGCTCGTAGTCGCTGCCGTAGTAGCCGGCGATCGAGGTGCTCGACAGCCACGTGCCGGCGCGGGTGACCGTACCGGCGCCGCTACCGCCACCGCCCCGGCTGTCCATGACGACCTCCGACCCGCCGCCGACGTCGATGCGCTGCCCCAGGTCGCGCAGCAGCCCCTGCAGGGTGGTGACGTCGACCCGCTGCACGGGCGCGCCGGTGCTGACGGCGAGCCGCGCCGCGACCGCCGCCGACTGGCCCAGCACCATGAACACCGGCTCCATGCGGATCGAGCCGTACGCGATGTGGCTCGCCGACAGGCACACCGGCACCAGCAGGTTCGCGCACTGCGCCTCGAGCGGGACGATCGAACGGTAGCTGACCTGGTACGGGCCGGGCACCCCGACCTGCACGTCACCCTCGTTCTTCGCGACGCCGCCGACGACGAGCCGCTGGCAGTTGTGCGAGTCCATCGTGTAGCTGGCCAGCCCGACCGAGTCCGCGACCGTCGTGGTGCCGCGGCAGTTGTGCTCCGTCATCACGTACGCCGACACCATCCGGCGGGCCTCCCGCACGTACAGCATCGGCGGCCAGTGTCCGGTCGCGCCGAACTCGTCCGGGGCGAGCCCCCACGCGGCGGTGGCGTCACGGACCGTCGCCGGCACCCGCGGGTCGTTGGCCAGGAACCACATGAGTCCCTGCTGGTAGGTGCGGTGCTCGGCGACGACGGTGTCGCGCGCCGCGTACGACGCCGTCGGGTAGGCGGTGTTCATGCCGATGTCGTCGGTGGAGAACGCGCCGTCGTTGTTCGAGTCGGTCTTGCCGCCGCCGACGCCGACGGTGTTGAAGAACGGCCCCGTGTAGCCGGCCTCGATGTAGCGCAGCAGCAGCGCGTAGCGGCCCGCGTCGTAGCCGGCGGGCCGCGGGAACGGGACACGGTCGGCGGCCCTGGTCAGGCACATGCGGAAGTTGTACGCCTGGATCCTGCCGTCCCCGGTGCCGTTCGGCGCGAGGGTGCCGGGCGCCACCCCGGGCAGCAGCCCGCTGCCCGGGACGCCGGGCGTCACGTACGGGTCGACGGGCCTGGTGAACTGGTGCTTGTCGCGCAGCTGGACACCGTTGAGGGTCTCGCCGTAGACGGCGTTGCCCTCCCGCCCCACCGTGGTCGCGACGCCGGCCTGCGCCATCAGGTCACCCTCGTAGGTGGCGTCGACGTACACGAGGCCCCGGTACACCTGACCGTCCTGGGTGGACAGTTCGGTGATGCGGTTGCCGGCCTTGGCGACGGCGGCGAGCCGCTGTCCGAGGTGGACGGTGACAACCGCCTCGGTCAGCAGGTCGGCGAAGACGGCGGCGGCGACGTGCGGCTCGAACGTGAACCGGGCCGGCGACGTCGCGGTGACCGGGGTGCCGTTGTACTTGGCGTACACCCGCCGGTAGAACTCGTGCGACAGCCCACCGATCGCGGCCGTGTTGCCGGTGTCGGTGGCCCCGAGACCGGCGGTGGTCATCCCGCCGACGTGGGTGCCGGGCTCGACGACGACGGCGGTGCCGCCGGAGCGGCGGTACTGGATGGCGGCGGCGAGGCCGGCGGGGGTGGCACCGTAGACGACGAGGTCGGCGGTGACCACGGCGGCGCCGGCCCGGGTGGCCGGTTGGAGGAGAACGGCGCCCGTGCCGAGGAGGGTGGCCTGGAGGCCGGTGCGGATGAGCTGACGGCGGGTGTGCGGCATGCTGGTGCTCCTGCTGTGAGGGCTGTCCGGGGTCGCCGCACCCCTGAGATTGAAGGCAGTCTAAACGTTAGGCTGGCGGACGTGAAGCTGCTGCACTCGGGCAAGGTCCGCGACGTGTACCTCGACGGCGACGACCTGATCCTCGTCGCCTCGGACCGCATCTCCGTCTACGACGTGGTCCTGCCGACCCCGATCCCGGACAAGGGCGCGGTGCTCACCCGGCTGTCGCTGTGGTGGTTCGAGCAGCTCGCCGACATCGTGCCCAACCACGTGGTGTCCGCCACGGACGTCCCCGCCGAGTTCGCCGGCCGCGCGATCCGCTGCCGCCGCCTCGACATGGTGCAGGTCGAGTGCATCGCCCGCGGGTACCTGACCGGCCTCGGCCTCACCGAGTACCGCCGCGACGGCGCCGTCAGCGGCATCACCCTGCCCCCGGGCCTCGTCGAGGCATCCCGCCTGGACGAGCCGATCTTCACCCCGACGACGAAGGCGGCGGTCGGCGAGCACGACGAGTTCGTCACCTTCGACGACGTCGTCGCCCAGGTCGGCAAGGACCTCGCCGAAGAGCTGCGCGACCTCACCCTGCGCATCTACGCCCGCGGCCGCGACATCGCCGCCGAGCGGGGCATCATCGTCGCGGATACCAAGCTCGAGTTCGGCCAGGCCCCCGACGGCACCCTCATCCTCGCCGACGAGGTCCTCACCCCCGACTCGTCCCGCTTCTGGCCCCTGTCCGAATGGACCCCGGGCCGCGCCCAGCACTCCTTCGACAAGCAGTCGGTCCGCGACTGGTCCCGCAGCACCGGCTGGGACAAGACGGCGCCGGGCCCGGAGGTCCCGCCGGACGTGGTGGAGCGCACCAGGTCCCGGTACGTCGAGGTCTACGAACGGTTGACCGGCCTCACGTTCTGACCGGTTGCCGGCTTTCCCGGGCTTTCCGGGGCTTTCCGGGGCTTTCCGGGGCTGTGGATCTCTGACCCTCGGGTGACCGGGATCTTCTTCCGCCGAGGCGCCTCATCTCCCGTGAGGCGCTTCGTCTGTCTCCCGCGACGCGGCTCGTGCGACGGCTGGTCTCGTTCGTCTCCCGGGGCCACCTCGCCCGTCTCCCAGGGGCGCTACGTTTTCCGGGGCGCCTCGTTCGACGACGTGCTTACGTTCTCTTCGGGGCGCGTCGTTCCGGCAACGCGCCTCTCGATGAACGCGCGGCGTTTCGGCGGGCCATTGCCGATGCGGCTGCGATCTGGTCCGACAGCGCCCGTGCGGCAGGCTCCCGTTCCGCTGACGCCTGCCCCTGCCGGCCGTCGTCTGCCCCTGCCGGCCGTCGTCTGCCCCTGCCGGCCGTCCGCCTGGCCAGGCCCTGTGGCTTGCGCCTAGTCCATTCCAGCGGGCGCCCAGGCTGTTCCGGCCGTCGCCTAGCCCGGGACCGTCCGGCGCCTGAGCCCAGCGAGCACCCCGCGCGGCCCACGCCTGCGTCCGGCCCACGCCTGCGTCCGGCCCACGCCTGCGTCCGGCCCACGCCTGCGTCCGGCCCACGCCTGCGTCCGGCCCACGCCTGCGTCCAAGCGGCCCTCACGCTCCGCCGCCCGACCGGTCCGCTCCGCCGGCACCGCCAACCACCGCACCGACGTGCCGACCGCCTAACAGCACGGTACTCCACGCATACAAGTTGATCTCCGAGGTCGTCACGCCGTGTGAGTGCGACCCCGTCACCGGCGCTGGACGCGTTACGGGTTTTCGTCGTTGCGGGTCTGCTCGGCCAGGAAGCGTTCCAGTTCGGCGCCGATCTCGTCCGCCGTCGGCAGCGGGGCGGGGGAGTCGGCGAGCAGGTTGTTGCCCTGCCGGCCGCGGGTGTACGCATCGTACTGCTCCTCCAGGGCCCGCACGAGCGACGCCGCCTCGTCGGCCTGGGCGATCTGCACGTCGATCTCGGCGCGCACCGTCTCGGCGGCGGCGTGCAGCTCCTCGGTCGGCAGTTGCAGGCCGGTCGCCTGCGACACGCAGCTGAGCAGCTTCTCCGCCGCCGAGGGGAACTCGGCCTGCGCCACATAATGCGGTACGTGCACAGCGAAGCCGAACGCGTCACGGTCCTGCTGGCCGATCCTGAACTCCAGGAGGTTGCCCACGCTGCCGGGGACCTGGACGCGCTGCAGCCACGGCTCGAAGCCGGCGATCAGGTCGCGGCTCGTGCCGTGCGCGGTCACGCCGGTCGGGCGGGTGTGCGGCACCGCCATCGGGATCGCGGTCAGGCCGACGGTCGCGCGGACGTCGAACCGCTCGATGAGCTCGATGACCGCCGCGGTGAACCGCTCCCACTGCAGATCCGGTTCGGGGCCGTCCAGCAGCAGGAACTCGGTGCCGGTCGCGTCGCGCAGCACCCGCAGCAGCAGCCGGGGCTGCTCGTAGTGCTCCCAGTGGTCCTCGACGAAGAGCATCGGCGGGCGCCGGCTGCGGTAGTCGTACAGCTGGTCGAGGTCGAACGTCGCCACGGTACGCGGGGAGCCGACCGTCAGCAGGTGCTCACGGGCGAGGCGGCTCGCGTTGCCGGCGTCGACGAAGCCCGTCAGCGCGTGCACGAGCACCGGCCGGTCGACGGCCGGCAGGTCCTCGGTGAGCGTGTAGAGCTCGCTGGGGTTGAGCACCGGAACGCAGCCTCCTCGGTTTCGGTGGTGAAGCAGGTGAAGCAAGCGGAGCAGGTGGAGCAGGTGGAGCAAGCGAAGCGGTGGAGCAAGCGGAGCGGTGGAGCAAGCGGAGCAGGTGAAGCAGCTGGAGCAGTCAACGCAAGCAGAACAGTCAAGCAAGCAGAACAGTCAAGCAAGCAGAGCGGTCGAAGCACGTGAGGCGATTGACGCTTGCAACCCCTCAGCGCGCTCGATCATTCCATCCCGGCGGACCAGGGATTCGTGAGGATCGCGTACACCAGCTCGTCGACCGCCGGAGCGAGCGACGTGAACGACGGCCCGGCGCCCGTGTACGGGTCGGAGACCTGCAACATCATCTCGTGCACCCCTCCCACCAGGGCGATCGCCAGCAGCTGTGACAGCTTCGGGATGGCCGGGTCCGCGGCGCGGGCCGCATCGACCACCTCTACAAGCGTATCGGCGAACCGGCGCTGCATCTGCTGGCGCAACCGGTACGCCTTCGGCCCGGCCGCCTGGATCTCCACCAGCAGCGTGCGGGTCACCGCCGGCATGCTCTCCAAGGCGTTCAGGTACGCGTTCACCCCGTCGTTGATCATGCTCTTCCAGCTGCTGCCGCGGGTGGCGGCGCTCCTGACGACGGCGAGCAGGTGCACGCAGCCCTGCTCGTACAGCGCCATGAGGCACGCCTCCTTGTCGGTGAAGTGCTCGTAGAACGTGCGCTTCGACACCCGCGCGTGCATGACCACGTCGGCGATCGTGGTCGCCGCGTAGCCCTTCTCGGCGATCGCCGCCGCCAGCCCGCCCGTCAGCGCCTCCCGGACCTCCTCGGCGGTCCTCGTACTCGTCATGCGCGTGCCTTGGCCTTTCGCCAGAATGTCCGTGGGTGTTAGTTTGCCTGGTACTGAACGGTACCGCCGACGGGAGGCCCCACGGTGCAGCAGAGCTTGACCGGTCAGGTGGTGCTGATCACCGGCGCCGCGCGGGGCATCGGCGAGCACACCGCCCGCCTCGCCGCCGCCCGCGGGGCCAAGGTCGTCCTGGTCGGGCTCGAGCCGGACCGCCTCGCCGCCCTCGCCGCCGAGCTCGGCGGGGCCGCCTGGTTCCTGTGCGACGTCACCGACCAGGCGAGCCTCACCGCCGCCGTCGACGGTGCCGTCGCCGCGCACGGCCGCATCGACGCCGTCGTCGCCAACGCGGGCGTCGCCAGCCGCGGCACCGTCGCGACCGGCGACGTCGAGGCCCTGGTCCGCACCGTCGAGGTCAACCTGATCGGCGTCCTGCGCACCGCCGCCGCCGTCATGCCGCACCTCATCGCGTCCCGTGGCTATCTGCTCATCGTCGCGTCCGCCGCGTCGTTCGCCGCGCTGCCCGGCATGGTGCCGTACTGCGCCTCGAAGGCCGGCGTGGAGCACCTCGGCAACGCCCTGCGCCTGGAGGTCGCCCACCACGGTGTCCGGGTCGGCACCGCCCACCCGTCCTGGATCGACACCGACCTCGTGCGCGACGCCCAGGACGACATGCCCACGTTCCGCGAGACGCTGCGCAAGCTGCCGCCCCCGCTCGGCTCCACCACCTCGGTGCAGCGCTGCGCCGAGGCGTTCGTCGACGCCGTGCAGCGCCGCCGCCGCAAGGTCTTCGTGCCGCGCAGTGTCGCCGTCGTGTACTGGCTGCGCACGTTCTTCGGCAGCCGCCTCGCCGAGCGCGTCGTGGAACGGCAGGCCCGCACCAGTGTCCCCGCCATGGAGGAGCAGGTGCGCACCCTGCGCCGCGGCTTCGGCGCGCACACCGCGGTCGGCCTGCCGGTGCCGGGCGAGGCCCCGTCGCCGGGTTTCATCGCCGACCGCTACCACCGCTGAGCCGGCCCCCACCGTCCCGGCGGCGGCGCCGGCCGCGGTCAGCCCGTGCGGCTCTCGTGGACGAGGATCGCGACCTGCACCCGGTTGGTGCAGCCCAGCTTCGTCAGGATCCGCGACACGTACGTCTTCACCGTCGCCACGCTCATCAGCAGCGCCGCGCTGATCTCGGCGTTGGACCGTCCCTCGGCGACCGACTCGGCCACCTTCAGCTCCGCCGGCGTCAGCGCCGTCAACGCCCGCACCGCGGCGGCACGACGCCCGGCCGTGTCGTCCCGCACGACGTGGGCGACGAGGCGGCGGACCACCGACGGCGACAACATCTGCTCGCCGGCCGCGACCCGCCGCACCGCGTCGAGGATCGCCAGCGGCGGGGTGTCCTTCAGCAGGAACCCGTGCGCCCCCAGCCGCAACGCCCGCAGCACGTGCTCGTCCGTGTCGAACGTGGTCAGCACCACCACCGCCCCCGGCACACCCTCGGCCCGCAGCGTCTCGAGCGCGGCGAGCCCGTCCATCCGCGGCATCCGGATGTCCATCAGCACCACGTCGGGCCGGCTCGCCCGCACCACCCGGACCGCCGCCGCGCCGTCGCCGGCCTCGCCGACGAGCTCCAGCCCCGGGTCGCCGCCGAGCACCATCGCCAGCCCCGCCCGCACCAGCGCGTCGTCGTCGACGACCACCACCCGGATCATTCCGGCCACGGCAGCCACGCCTCCAGATGGAACCCGACCTCACCGCACCGCGCCCCGCCGGGCTGGACCGCCGCGCCGGTCTGGACCGCCGCGCCGGGCTGAACCATAGCGCCCGGCTGGACCGACGCGGCGTGCTGCACCGCCGCGCCGGGCTGAGCCGTCGTGCCGGGCCGGGCCGTCGTGCCGGGCCGGGCCGGCGTCCCCGCTGGCCGGCGCGCCGCGGCTGGCTCGCCGGGCCCGGTGGCGTGACCCGGCGCCGGGCAGGGCTCGGCGTGGCGCGGGCCGTGCTCCAGCCGGCCGCCGGCCAGGGCGACCCGCTCGGCGAGCCCGACCAGCCCCGACCGCGAGCCGGGCAGCGCCGGGCCCACCGGGTGGGCCGGCAGCCGGTTGCGCAACCACACGTGCAGCTCACCGCCGCCGGTCCGGTCCAGGCGCACGGCGACCGCCGCCCCCGGGGCATGCTTGCGGGCGTTGGTCAGGCCCTCCTGCACCAGCCGGAACGCGGTCCGGTTGACCGCCGCCGGCAGCGTCGCCACGGCGCCCGTGAGCCGGTTCTCCAGGTAGACGACGGTGCCCGCGCGGCGCACCTCGTCGATCAGCTCGTCGAGGTCGGCCAGGTCCAGCCGCGGCCGCAGCTCGTCGTCGTCGCTGGTACGCAACACGCCGAGGATCTCCCGCAGCTCCTCCATCGCCTGGTGCGCGCTGGCCCGGATCGTGCCCCCGGTCTGCGCCACCTGCTCCCGGGTCAGGTCCCGGCGGATCTCCAGCGCCCCGGCGTGCAGGCTGATGAGCGAGATCCGGTGGGCGAGCACGTCGTGCATCTCCCGGGCGATCCGCTCCCGTTCCAGCCCCCGCAGCAGGTCGGCGCGCTGCCGTGCCTCGGCCTCGGCACGTACCGCCCGCACCCGCAGCGACGCGATCAGCTCCCGCCTGGTGCGCACCGTCACCCCCCACGCCACGACGATCGCCAGGATCGCGAGGGCCGCCGTGTTGGCGCCGACGACCCGCAGGTCCGGGTCCGGGTACCGGATCGTCAACGGGATGGCGACGACGAAGTGCGCCGCCGCGACGGCGACCGCCACCCGGAACCGCCGGTGCACCGCCACCGTGAACACGGCGATCGTCGTCGCCCCACCCACGAAGTCGGTCAACGCCGCCGGGACGAGCAGCAGCA
Organism: Dactylosporangium aurantiacum; assembly: GCF_000716715.1. Lineage (GTDB taxonomy): Bacteria > Actinomycetota > Actinomycetes > Mycobacteriales > Micromonosporaceae > Dactylosporangium > Dactylosporangium aurantiacum. Next base: position 205,352 of record NZ_JNYJ01000001.1, read on the forward strand.
GCGCCACATGTACCGGCCACCGCCGCCGCCACCACATGAGCACCAGCGCCGGCACCGCCACGGCGGCCGACAGCAGCAGCCGCTCCTCACTGAGGGTGCCGTTGTCCAGCCCGGACGAGGCCGCCACGACCATCGTCAACGCGGAGATGACGAACACGCTGACGTCGACCGCCAGGTTCCGCGCCCGGCTCCCGGACGCACCTCCGCCCACCGCCGCGGTGGCGGTGCCACCGGCCCCGGCTGCCGTGCCCGAACCGGCACCGCGGGCCGTATCTGACGCGGCACCGCGGGCCGTGTCGGACGCCGCACCGCGGGCCGTGTCGGACGCCGCACCGCCGGCCGTGGCCGGATCGGTGGTCGCCGCGCCGCAGGCGGGCGTGCCGTCAACCGTCGCGCCGCCGACCGCCGGGGCGTCGGCGTGGCCCGGGCCGGCGTGGGTGCTGCGGGCGGGCGGGCTCATGAGCGCACCAACGGTCGCCAGTGCTGGGTGGTGCCGTCGTCGCGGACCGTGTACCCGAGCCTCTGCACCTCGTCGCGCAGCTCGGCGGCGTCGGTGAGGCTCTTGTTGGTCAGGGCGACCGCCCGCGCGGCGAGCACCGCGTTGACGGAGCCCGGCAGGTCCGGCAGGTCGGGCACCCAGCGCCGGAACAGGTCCGCGTACGGGTCGCGCTCCAGCCACGGATACCCGTGCGCCCGGAACGCCCGGCCCACGCGGGCGTCGCCGGCGCCCTCCAGCCGCTCCCGGACCACCTGCCGCGACTCCCGGTCGAGCACGACGAGGTGCCGCCCGTCGACGAACACGGCGGTGACCTCGCCCCGCGGCACCGTGCGCGTGGTGTCGCCCAGCCGCAGCCGCAGCCCCGTGCCGGCGACCGTGACCCGCAGCGTCTCGTGCACGGCGAGGAACGCGAGCACGAGACCGAGCAGCAGCCCCGCCCCGATCAGCGCCACCCGCCCGAACCCACCGTCGAGCGCCGCGATGAGCCGCACCGGCCCACCGAACGGCACCCACGGCAGCCGCAGCAGCCACCGCGCCAGCACCGGCAGCCCCCACCCCGCGGCGAGCCCGACCAGGGGGAACCCCACCCAGATCAGCCACCGGTCGGCGCGCGTGAGCCCCAGCTCGTGTTCTGCCATGTGACTCACGGTAGGTAGGCGCGCCGCCCCCGCACAGTCTCCGAAAGTCGTCGCGTCGTCCATCCCGCCCAATCAGCTCGCCCCCCGCCGTGCCGCCCTTCCGCTGCGTCACCCTCGCCGCCGGACCGCCTCCTGCCGCCCGTCGCGAGCGCCCTGCCCGTTCCTGTGACGTCGTGCGCCGAGGTGGCGGTGCCGGGGTGTGGGCCGCCTACGTGGCCGCCGGGGTGATGTGGACGGACTCGACCCAGGCGGGCGGCTGCGGCGGGTCGGCCCCGATCAGTCCCGCGACGAGCCGGCAGGAGGTCGGCTCGTCCGGCCACGGGGTGTACCCGTCGGTGAGGACGACCACGATCTGCGGACGGTCCGGGGAGCGCAGCGCCGCGGCGATACCGACGCGCATGTCGGTGCCGCCGCCACCGCCGAGCTCCACCTGCTCCGTCTTCACCACGCGGGTCACGGCGTGCACGTCGGCGTCGCAGGCCACGACCGTGACCCGGTTGCCGCGGATGCCGACGGTCCGCAGGACGCCGGTCACCTCGCTCAGGGCGGCGGCCAGGTCGTCGGTGCCCATCGAGCCGGACGTGTCGACGATGACCGCGACCCGCGGCAGCGGCCGGCGCAGGCTCGGCAGGACCACGCCGCGCATGGCGCCGGTGCGGCGCCCCGGGCGCGCGTACGTGTAGTCGACCGCCCCGCTGGCCCACGCGACCGCCTGGCGCAGCGCGCCGGTCAGCAGGCGGCGCCAGTCGACGACGGGCTCGGCGATCTCGTCGGCCCAGCGCTGCCAGCCGGCGGGCACCGTGCCCCGGGACCGGACATGGGCGCGGATCGCGTCGGCGGTCTGCCGGCGGATCGCGACCGCCTCCACGTCACGGACGGCCGGACCTGCGTCGTCGCCGATCTCGCCGCGGACGGGCAGGCCGTGCGCGCCGGACCCGCACTGCACCGGATGTGCGTGGGTGTGCGGGATCCCGGCCAGGTACTCCTCGAACAGCCGCCCGTCCGGCAGCCCGAACGTCGACGGCTCCACCCGCGACGCCGGCAGGGTCAGCCGGTCGGCGACGAGGTCGTCGTTGATCTCGCAGTCCTGGGCGAGGTTGACCCGCAGGTGGTCGGTGCGGTCGGCGGCCGGCAGCCGCTCGGCGCGGCCGTGGTGGTCGCGCAGCAGGTGCGCCACCTCGTGGATCCACACCCCGGCGAGCTCCTCGACGGCGTGCCGGTCGACGAACTCCGGCGAGACATACAGCCGCCACCGCCGGTCGACGCCCATCGTCGACAGGTGCCGGCTCGGCACGACCGACAGCGCGTAGAGCGCCGTGGCCAGGTAGGGCCGCAGCATCGCCGCCCGGTACCGCGCCGCGAGCAGCTTCGTGCGGTCCAACGCCCGCCCCGCCGGCACGACCTCCGCGGCCTCGACCCCCGCGGCCTCGACCTCCACCGGTGCAGCCTCCGCCGCCGCAGCCGCCGCCGCGACGTCCGCCGCCGCAGCCTCCGCCATCGCGGCGGTCGCCGGTGGACCGTCGGCCGGGACCGCCTCAGCGGGCAGACCTGTCACCGCAGGGCACCGGACAGGCTGAGAATGTCGATGAACGCGTCGATCGTCGCCGGCACCGGCCACGCCGGCTGGCGCATCGCGGCCAGGTCGGCGGCGGCCCGGGCCGCCACGTCAGGGACGCCGGCCTCGACGGCCTTGCCCAGCACGGTCCAGCCGGCCTCCCACCGCTCGCGGGTCGTGTTGCTCTGCACGGCGGACACGATCGCGGTCAGGAACGCCAGCTGCCGGTCGCCGCGCGTCGGCAGCTGGAACGCGTCGGGGTTGGCCAGGACCCGGTTGGGGTCGGGCAGGTCGAGCTCGTCGAGGTAGTTGACCAGCTCCAGGCCGGCGCCGTCGCCGATCGCGCCGATGAGCGCCGTGGACAGGGCGGGCCGGGTCGCGTCGCTGGCCATGCCGAACGTCAGCAGCCGCAACGCCATCTCCCACGTGCGCGGCGACGGCCACGCCCCGCCGCGGGCCTCGGCGTCGGCGGGCAGGTGGTGCGCCAGGCCTGGCCGGGCGGTGAGGAACCCCGACAGCGTGCCCCGGGCCCGCGCCAGAGCCGACGCCGACTTCCTCGGGTCGACGCGGGGGATGTCGGCGGTCGGCCAGGTGCCGGCGAGGCCGCGGGCGACGACCGCCGGATCGTGCGTCCAGTGCAGGTGGACGAACCGGTTGGCCAGCGGCGGGCTGAGGTGCCAGCCGTCGGCGGCGCTGGACGGCGGGTTGGCCGCCGCGACGACCCGCACCGCGGGCGGCAGCTCGAGGCTGCCGACGCGCCGCTCCAGGACCACCCGCAGCAGCGCCGCCTGCACGGCCGGCGGCGCCGAGGACAGCTCGTCGAAGAACACCAGCCCGTAGCCGCGCTTCGCCAGCCGGACCGCCCAGTCCGGCGGTGCCATCGGCACGCCCTGGGTCGCCGGGTCGTCGCCGACGACGGGCAGGCCGGCGAAGTCGGACGGCTCGTGGATGCTGGCGATGACCGTCTCCATCGGCACCTCGAGCCGGTCGGCCAGCTGCTGCAGCGCCGAGGACTTGCCGATGCCGGGCTCGCCCCACAGCAGCACCGGCAGGTTGGCGGACACGGCGAGGGCGAGCGCCTCCAGCTGCGTGTTGTCGCGACGCTCCACGCGGGTCGAACGGGTCGCGGCGAGCAGCTCGTCGGCCGCGGCGAGCAAGGTCAGCGCCGTGGGTTCTGCGGTCATGCGCGACACGGTAGCCGTCAGGTACGACATTTCCCGACCCGATTCCCGGCCTCAGGACAGCGCCCTCAGCAACGCCAGGTCAGGCACCACCGAGACAGTCCCGCAACGGCCCCGCCGCGGCAGCCACCGGTCACGGCAGGTCGGCCGGGTCGGCCCCCAGGCTCAGCAGCGCCTGGACCGCCTGCGGTGTCCCCCCGGCGGTGACGGCGTGCCACAGCGGCGACCGCCCGCCCCCGTCGCGCGCCTGCGGGTCGAGCCCGGCGTGCCGCAGCCGCGCCACCACCGGCTCCGGCTGCGGCAGCCACGCGAGCAGGTGCAGCAGCGTCCGGCCGGAGCGGTCCCGCAGGTGCGGGTCGAGCCCGGCGTCCAGCCACGCGGCGAGCGCCGGCCCGTCACCGTTGACCGCGTGCTCGACGACGTCGCGCCGGCGCAGCCGCAACGCCTTCGGGGTCCACCCCTGGGGGCCGCGCCACCCGGCATGGGCGGCGAAACACCCGCGCAGCGGCGCGCCGCCGAGCGCGTGCAGGGCCAGCTCCCGGCGGAGCTCCTCGGCGGTGTGGTGGCCGTCGCCGAGGACGTGCCAGACGCCCTGGCAGCGCACCCGGACCGGCGACATGTCCGGGACCGCGTCGGGCGGGCCGTCGAAGAGTCCGGCGAGACCGGGGAAGAGCGCGTCGCCGACGAGGGGGTGCAGGTCCTCCAGCGGCAGCAGCCGGTGCCGGACGAGGTCGAAGTCCACCGGCCGCTCGACGAGGACCACCGGCAGGTCCGGCGACGGCCGGTCGCCGCCGCCGTGGGAGACCCGCAGGTCCGGGTCGACGGTCAGCCAGGTGCCGGTGGTCGAGCCGAGCCGGACCCGGATCCGGTCGCCGCGGGCGGCCACCGCGGCCCGCACCCGGGTCAGGTCGACGCGGGCGTCGCGTAGGGACGACCTGATCCACGACCGCTGCTCGACCAGCGCCCGCAGCGGCTCCACGTCGAAACCGGCGAGGCTCCACGCGGCCGCCCAGTCGCCGGTGTCCTGGGCGGCGAGCACCCGCTCCGCGGCGGTCCACGCCGGCTCGGGCAGCCGCTCGCCGGTCGCGGTGAAGCCCGGCAGGTGCCCGTCGTACCCGCCGCAGCGCTCCAGCAGCGCACCGGCGTGCCGGCTGTCCCACCGTTCCCGGGCGTGCTCCAGGCCGTGCAGCGCGCCCAGCGGACCGGCGTCGTCGAGCCCGGCGAACACCAGCTCCAGGCGCCGGCTCGGCGTGCCGGGGTGCCGGGGACGCACCTGCAGCGCCTGCCGCCCGTGTACGGCCAGCGGCACCCCCGCCCGCACCACCGGCGGGTCGGGCACGGGCCGCAGCAGGTGCCAGCGCAGCAGGTCCGGGGCGAGGTGGCGCAGGTCGTCCTCGACGGCCGCGGCGACCTCGGCGCCGTGCTCCCGCCGGATCCGGGCCGGGTCGAGGGCGACGTCGACGCCGGCCGCGTCGCAGGCGCCGCGCCAGTCCCCGGCGAGCCGGCGCTCGGTGGCCCGCCCGATCATCCAGCGGGGCACCGCGAACTGCCGCAGCCGCCGCCACGCGCGCAGCTGCCTGGTCACCCGGAAACCGGCGTTCACGCGTCGGGCGGGCGCAGGAACGCCAGCTCGGTCCCGCCGTAGCGGTCCAGGGTGTCGGCGAGGGACACGCCCTGGTCGTCGACGGTGTCCGGGTCGGCGCCGGCGTCCAGCAGCGCCCGGGCGACGAACGCGGGGCCGGTCTCGTTCACCAGCGCCTGCAGCGGGGTCATGCCGCGCCGGTCCCGGGCGTCGACGTCCAGGCCGGCGGCGAGGAGCCGGTCCAGCAGCGGCAGGTCGCCGGGGCCGGCCAGCAGACCGCCGAGGTGGTGCAGCAGCGTCCGGCCGTGCGGGTCGCGGGCGTGCGGGTCGACGCCGGCGTCGAGCAGCTCCAGCACCCCCGCCAAGTCGCCGTGCTGGGCCCGCAGCATGAGGTCGCGGCGCAGCTCGTGCAGGGCGCGGGGGAGCGTCGAGCCGGGCTCGCGCCAGCGGCGTTCGGCGGCGAGGCACCCGTACACCTGACCACCGAGCGCGACCAGAGCCTCCTCACGGCGCCGCTCGTCGTCGTCGTGCGGGATCTCGAACCGTCCGCCGGTCATCCGCACGTGGTGCCACGCACCGCCGCGGCAGCGCAGCCGGGCCTCGGGTGCCGGTGGGGGCGTCGCCCGCGGCAGCAGCGGCGGCGCCTCGGGGAAGAACGCGGCGTGCACGAGCGGGTGCAGCGCGGTGACGGGCAGCGCGCCGGCGCGGAGCAGCTCGCCGTCGATCGGCCGCTGGTAGGGCGCCGGGTCGAGGTGCCAGTCGGCGTCGCGGTCCCGGTAGCCGGTCGGCACCCATTCGCCGGTCAGCCGCCCGCCGTCGAACCCGGTGAGCCGCACGACGTGGCTCCAGCCGAACGGCAGCCCGACCTGCGCGCCGCCGGCGGCGCCGGCCTTCTTCCGGGCGGCGTCCACGACGGCGGCGTGCTCGCCGAGGAACCCCTGCCAGTGCTGCCGCAGGATCCGTTCGGTCCAGTTGTTCGGTGGCTGCGGCGGGGCCGGGACGTCGGCGCCGGCCGCCTGCCACGCCTCGCGGTGCCGCCCCGCGTCGTGCAGGGCCAGGATCCGCTCGGCGCGCCCCCACGCCCGCTCCGGCAGCGGGTTGCCGGCCGGGTCGAAGAACGGCAGGTGGGTCCAGCCGCAGCCGGCCAGCAGCGCACCGGACGCCCGGGCGTCCCACAGGTGCCGGCGGTCGCGGTAGTCGTGCATGGCGTGGAAGGGGCGGGGCCCGTCGTCCCATTCCCAGTCGTCCCACGCGTCCGGGTCGAGGGGTTCGGCGGTGACGAACAGGCGCAGCCGCTGCGAGCCGAAGCCGACGCGGGTACCGCCGACGTACAGCGACGGGCCGTCGGCGGTGCCGGCGAGCTGGACGACCTGCCGGGCGTCGAGGTGGGTGTCGCCGCGGCCCGGTTTGCGGGGCAGGTGCCAGCGCAGCAGGTCGGGGGCGAAGTGGGCCAGGTCGTCGGAGAACGGCGCGAAGTCGCCGCGGTCCACGGCGGCGGCGTCCACGTCGACGTTCGCGGCGGCGCAGGCGGCCCGCCAGTCGCCGGCGAGCCGGGCCCGCGTCGCGGCCAGGATCATCGACGGGGGTGTCGCCCAGCGCCGGACCCGGGCCCAGTTGCCGGCGCCGGCGCGGGTCAGTGTCGTCACCGGTACACGCTCACGATCTCGCTGCCCGGTCCGGCGTCGGCCGGCGGGAGCAGCGCGCTGATGGCCCGTTTCACGCGGCGCGGCACGTCCGGGCCGAGCGCGAGACGGGTCAGGTCGGTGGAGGGCAGCGCCGCGAGCAGCGCCTTGGCGCCGCGCCCGCCGACGCCGGTGTGGCGCAGGTCGAGCCGGCGCAGCCGGGTGCCGGGCAGCGCCGCGGCGAGCAGCGCGGCACCGTCGTCGCCGACCACGTTGTCGGCGGCGCCGAGCACCCGCAGCGACTGCGGCCGGCTCAGGTCGAGGCTGTCCAGCAGCGGCAGGTGGCCGGCGACGGCGGCGACGGTCGCCGGGGACAGGCCGTTGCCGCCGAGGCCGAGGGTGCTGCCGGGCGCGTGCAGGGCGTCGACGACGGGGCCGACGCCGTCGTCGCCGAGCCGGTTCGCGGCCAGGAACAGCCCGCGCACCCCGGCGTCGCGCACCAGCCGGGCCAGCAGCGGACCCGCGGACGGGCCGAGGCCGTTGCCGCCGAGGAACACCCGGGTCACCGGGGCCGGCCGGGCGGCGAGCGCCTCGACGAGCGTCTCCAGCCCGGCGACGGTCAGGCCCGTGTTGACCAGGTCGACGGTGTCGATGGTGGTGTTGCGCCGCAGTGTCGCGGCGAGCGCGGCCACCCCCTCGTCGCCGAGCGGGTTGCGTTTCAGCCACAGCGCCCGCACCCGGTCGTCGGCGGCGAGCCGCTCGAACAGCGGCGCCGCGCCGGCCGCGTCGATGGCGTTGCAGCCGAGGTACAGCGTCTCGACCCGGTGCCCGCGCGGCAGCCCGGACGCGAGCGCGGCGGTGCCGGTGGCGCCGAGACCGTTGGTGCCCAGCAGCAGGTGCACCGCGTGCGGCGAGCCGACGACCCGGTCCAGGACCTGGGTGACGCCGGCCGGTCCGAGCCCCTGCTTGCACAGGTCGACCCGGCCGTCGGGCTGCAGCGTGCCGAGCGGGAACCGTTCGGTGCCGCGGACCGGCTCCGGGTCGGTGAGCCGCCGCAGCAGCGGCGACAGGTCGGCGAGGTCGGCCGGCGCGACCGCCGGCACCGCCAGGACCGGGCACGCGATCTCGGGAGTGTGCTCTACCACTGCACCACCTGGTAGTCCTTCAGGAAGACGCCGGAGATCCGGTCGCCGTGCACGCCGCGCACGATCGGGTCGTACACCCGGGCGGCGCCGTCGACGACGTCCAGCGGCACCCGGAACCCGGCCTCGTGGAAGGCCTCCTTCGTGCCCTGCGGTCGCTCGTCGGTGACCCAGCCGGTGTCGACGCTGGTGACGTGGATGCCGTCGCGGGCGTAGTCCTCGGCGATGGTCCGGGTCAGCATGTTCAGGCCGGCCTTGGCCATGTTCGTGTGCGGGTGCCGGCTGGTCTTGTTGCGCCGGCTGAAGCTGCCCTCCATGGCCGACACGTTCACCACGTACCGGTCGGGGTGCGGCGAGGCGAGCATCAGCGGGCGCAGCCGGGCGGTGAGCAGGAACGGCACGAACGCGTTGACCACCTGCACCTCCATCCACTCCCGCGGGGTGACCTCGTGCAGGTGCAGCACCCAGCTGTTGACGGGGCGCAGGTCGAGCGGCTCGCCGGTCTCGTCGACCAGGCCGAGCGGGAAGTAGTCCACTGTGGAGCGTGGTGCGGGGACCTGCGTCGCCGGGACCACCGGCACCGGCGCCGGCAGGGCCCGCCGCTCGGCGGCGCGCAGGGCGCGGTGGTACTCGTGCGGCCGGGAGATCGTCTGCGCCGCGTTGTTGACGAGGATGTCGAGGTGGTCCCAGCGCTCGGTGACCGCGTCGACGAGCCCGACGACGGCGGGCAGGTCCAGGAAGTCCACGCCGTGCACCCGCAGCCGGCCCTGCCACTCGGCGAAGTCGGTCTCGGCGGCGAAGCGGCGGGCGGCGTCGTGCGGGAAGCGGGTGGTGACGATGACGTCGGCGCCGTCGCGCAGCAGCTTCAACGCGGTCTGGAAGCCGATCTTGATCCGGCCGCCGGTGACGAGGGCGCGCCGGCCGCGCAGGTCGCAGCGGGCGGTGCGGCGGGCCGTGTTGCCGGTCGAGCACGGCTGGCACATGAGCGGATACGCGCGGTTGACGGTGCGGTAGTGCTGCTTGCACACGTAACAGCGCCGGGCCCGCAGCAGCGTCGCGTCCTCGGGCGGCCCGCCCCGGCCGTCGTCGCTGCCGGCGCCGGTCAGCAGCCGCAGGTCGTGGGCGCCGGTCGCGGTGCGCCTGGCCGTCTTGCGCAGCTTCTTGTGGCTCTTGTACGCGCTGACGACCGCCTCACGCACCTGCCGCGCCGACGGGTCGTCGTCATCCGCGCCGTTGAGCGCGGCGAGCACACGGAGGCAGGCCGCGACGTCGGAGGGGTCCAGACGAGGCACCGGCAGAGCCTAGCCCCTGCGCGCAAGCCGTAGGTGCGTGGACCGTTTGGTGGACCGGCCGGAATCGAACCGGCGTCCTCCGCTCTGGCAAAGCGGTGCGTCGACCTCTGCGCTACGGCCCACCGCGCTGCAGCATAGCCGCGCGGCGGCGGCGCGCGGTCGATGAGGGCAGAGCCGGTCGGAATCGAACCGACGTCCTCCAGCGTGCTGTGCCGGCGCGACGACCTCTGCGCTACGACCCTGCCGGCGGGTAGCTTAGTACCCTCGTGCGAGGTTGGTAGAGCTGGTGCAGCACGAAGGTGTTGCCGTCGGGGTCGGAGAAGCTCGTGACCCGCGAGAACGGCCCTTCCTCGATCGGCCCGTCGAAGATGATGCCGCGCTCCGACAGCTCCTCGTAGGTCTTCTCGATGTCGTCGGTGTCCAGCACAATGCCGCGCAGCGAGCCGGCCGGCATCGTCTCGAACCAGGTGACGAGCGTGAACGCGGTCTGGCCGTGCCTGGGCGCCACCTCGACCCACCGGCGGTCGCCGGTGTCGTTGTCGCTCACCAGCTCCCAGTCCAGTGCGTTGACGTAGAAGTCGCGTGCCCGGTCCTGGTCGCTCACCGGGATGGACACGATCTGCACGTGATCGATCGGCATGCCTTGCAGGGTACCGCCGGAAGTGTCCGTCTCGTGGCGAATCGCACCTGTTACAGCAGGACCCATTCGGTGTGGACGGCCGCCCCGCCGGCGGGCTCGCACCGCAGCCGGACGGACCCCGCCACGACGCCCTGGAACCGGAACCGGCCCTCGTCGTCGACGTCGGTCTCCTGGCTGCCGCCGGGGGACTCCAGCACCACCCGCGCCGGCACCGGCGGGGACACCTCGCCGACCATCTCGACCCCGCCCTCGCGGGTCGTGGCCTGCACGTCGATCGTCAGCGAGCCGCCGAAGAACGAGAGCAGCCGCGGCGAGCCGCCGCCGCGGACCGCGACGAGCCGATGCGCGGCGGAGTCGGCGGTGAGCCTCGCGAGGGCCGCGTCCGGGTCGCGCCAGGCGATGCTGGCCCGCGCCGCGGACAGGACGGCCTCCGGCACCGGGTCGCGCCGGCCCGCGATGTCGCGCAATGCCCTCAGCACTGCTTCCTCCCCGATCATCGGGTCGGCCCAGCCCAGAACGTCATGTCGAACCCAATCTGCGTCGCAGCGCGCCGAGGCAGCGCTGCCGGGTCGGTCCGATGCTGCCGACCGGCACGTCGAGCGCCGCCGACACCTCGGCGTAGCTCGGCGGGGGATCGGCGATGAGCACCCGCAGCAGCTGCTGGCAGGGGCCCGACAGCGCGCGGAACTCGTGCCACAGCGCCGCGTCGCGCTCGTCGCGCAGGACACCGGCGTCGGGCTCCTCGTCGTCGCCGGCCAGGGCCCCGCCGATGATGCCGACGAAGTCGGTGGCCGCGCCCGCCGGCACGTCGCGCCCGCCGCGGCGCAGCAGGGCCAGGGCCTCCCGGCGGGCGGTGGTGGCCAGCCACGAGCCGAGCTTGTCCGGGTCGCGGACGTCCGCGATGTGCTCGACCAGGCGCAGCCAGGTCGCCTGGCTCACGTCGGAGGCGTCGGACTGGCCGAGCTGGAAGCTGCGCGCGACCGACCAGACAAGGTTGGCATATCTGTCCACGATGGACTCCCAAGCCTTCTGGTCGCCGGCGGCGGCCGCCCTCAGGACCGCGGCGTTTTCAGGCTCAGCCATGGTCTCGAAGGCTATCACCGTGGCTGCCGGGAGACGGGATGCGGCGACTCGCGTGCCGCACCCCGTCACCCCCCTCCCCCTGGTGTGGCTTCGCTGGTCCGGGCGGTGCACGGTGATCACGCCAGTCCCGCGTAGCGGCCGTACCGGCGCGACGCGCCGGCGATGACCTCCTCCGCCGCCAGCCGGGCCGAACCGGCCCCCGGCAGCGCGTCGGCGATCGCCGCGGCGACGAACGGCGCCGCGAACGACGTGCCGCTCCACGTCGCCCAGCCGTCCTCGAACCCGTCCTGGTGCACGAACGTGCTCGTGACGTCGGCCCCCGGCGCCGCGAGCGTGATCCACGTGCCGGTGTTGCTCCAGCCGCTGATGCGCCGCCCGTCGTGCGCCGCGACGGCGATGACCCGCCGCCGCCACGACACGCTGGTGCCGGCGAACGCGGCCGGCCAGAACGGCCGGTCGTGCTGGCCGTCGTTGCCGGCAGCGGCGACCAGCACCCGGTCGCCGCTGCCCAGCAGCCCGGACAGTGCCGCGGTCAGCAGCGGTGGCGGCCGGTCGTCGAGCGTGTAACCGCCCAGCGACAGGTTGATGATCTGATGGTCGTACGCCTGCCCGAGACCGGCGATCAGGTCGGTCTCACGGCATACCCCGAACGTGTCGACAATCCCCATCACCCTCGGCCGCACCCGCGGCGACCTGGTCAGCAGCACCCCGGCGACGAAGTTGGCGTGCCCGACGTCGCCGTCGCGGACGGCGTCCTCGTCGACGCCGGCGTCCGCGCCCGGTCCGAGGTCTTCGGCGACATACCGGTCCTTGGGCAGCGGGCTGTCCAGCCACACCGCCGTGTCCAGCACGAGCACCTCGACCTCCGGCACCTCACGGTCACGGACCGTGAGGTGCCCCGGCGCCGCCGGCCGCGGCGGCCCGTAGGGCCCCGCGTGCTCGAACGGCGTCGACACGAACACGTGATTCGGCCCGGCGGCCACCCTGGTGTCACCGGCCGCCTCGGCCTGGACGCGCACCCGCCGCGCGGCGCGCGCGACGTCCAGACCGGGCAGCCGCACCCGCCGGAACCCGTCCGGGACATCCCCCTCCTCCACGATGTCCCGGGCGGTGAAGCCCTGCTCCGCGAACGCCTGACGAGCGGTGGCGAAGTGGTCGTCGAGCACCAGCAGCTCGTCGGCGACGAACCGCACCGGCGTGCCGTCCGCGCGGTCCTCACGACGCACCCACCCCAGCCCGGCGAGCCGGCGGGCGCGTCGCGACCGCCACTGCTCCGCACGGGCGTCCGCTGGTGCCATGGCTCCTCCTCACGTGGTCTGCAAAGAAGAGACGGGCCGTCGGCTTCCTGATACAAAAACCTCGCCGGGGACTTCCCCCGCTGTTTTCTGTCGTACGTGGGCGGCATGATGATGCCCGTGGCGAGCATCGACCAGCAGACCGTGACCCGTGAGATCACCGTGCTCGAAGTGACCGTCGCCGGCCCGTCCGGCGAGGCACGGTCGCTGGTGCGGCCCGACGACACCGTTACCATCGGCCGCGACGCCGCCAACGACCTGGTGGTCGAGGGCACCCTCATCTCCCGCCGGCACGCCGAGGTCATCTGGAACGACGACGGGTGGTTCCTGCGCGACCTCGGCAGCCGCAACGGCACCTACGTCGACGGGGAGAAGGCCGCGTTCGTCGCCGCCGTCGACGGGGGATCGGTGCACCTCGGCGCCGCCGACGGCCCCGCCGTCCGGTTCAAGGTCGTCACGATCACCGAGGAGGTGCCGCGGCCGCCGGCGACCCCCGCCCCGGCTCCCGGCCCGGCCGCCGCGCCGCCCGCGTCGCGGGAGGCGGCGCTGCACACCGCGGGCGCGCTGATCCGGCTCGGCCGCGGCCCCGACAACGACATCGTCCTGGCCGACCTGCGCACCTCCCGCCACCACGCCGAGCTGCGCCGCACCCCGACCGGCTACGAGGTGGTGGACCTCGGCAGCCGCAACGGCACGTTCCACAACGGCAGGCAGGTCACCCGCCAGGCCATGCAGCCCGGCGACATGATCTCGATCGGCCGGCACGAGTTCATCTTCGACGGGATGCGGCTGCACGAGTTCGAGGACGCCGGCCCGTCGTCCCTCATCGCCGACGACCTCACCGTGCGGATCAAGGACGCGATCCTGCTCGACGACGTCAGCTTCGCCCTGACCGAGGGCAGCCTGCTAGCCGTCATCGGGCCCTCCGGCTGCGGCAAGTCGACCCTCGTCAAGGCCGTCGCCGGGCTGCGCCCCGCCAGCCAGGGCACCGTGCGCTACGACGGCCGCGACCTCTACGCCGACTATGCCGAGCTGCGCTACCGCATCGGCATGGTCCCCCAGGACGACGTGCTGCACCGCCAGCTCACCGTCCGCCGGGCGCTGCGCTTCGCCGCCGCGCTGCGCTTCGCCGACGACGTGCCGCGCAAGGAGCGCCGGCTGCGCGTCGCCGAGGTGCTGCGCACGCTCAACCTCACCGAGCGCGCCAAGATGCGCATCGACAAGCTCTCCGGCGGCCAGCGCAAGCGGGTCTCCGTCGCCCTGGAGCTGCTCACCGAGCCGTCGCTGCTGTTCCTCGACGAGCCGACCTCCGGCCTGGACCCGGCCCTGGACAAGGAGGTCATGGAGGAGCTGCGCGACCTCGCCGACAAGGGCCGCACCGTGGCCGTCGTGACGCACAACGTGATGCACCTCGACCTGTGCGACCGGGTCCTCGTCCTCACCGTCGGCGGCCGGATGGGCTACTTCGGCCCGCCCGGCGAGCTGCTGTCCTTCTTCGGCGCCGAGGACTACGCCGAGGTGTTCCGCGAGGTGACCGCCAACGCGGAGCACTGGCACCGGGCGTATCGCAGCTCCGCGCTGTACACGCGGTATGTGACCGAGCAGATCGCCGAGGCGCCGCTGCCGAAGCCGGCCGTGGTGGAGCGGGTCACGGTGCCGATGCCGCGCGACCCGGCGGACGCGGCTCCCGCCGCCGCTGGTGCTGCCGCCGGGGCTCCGGCCGCCGGCGAGGCACCGGCCGGTGCTGCTGGGGCGCTGCCTGCTGCCGGGGGTGCGGCTGCGGCTGGTGCCGGGGCGGCGACGACGGTGCTGCCGGCGGGCGCGCCGGCGCCGGAGTCCGAGACCGCCGAGCAGGCGATGCCGGCCCGGCCCGCGGCGGCCCCCACCGCCGCTCCGGGCGCTCCGGGCGCTCCGGACGCGGCGGGCTCGGCGGCGCCCGGTTCCGGGGGCGACACCGGCAAGCCCGCGCGGGCGGTCGGGCGGGCGCGGGTCAAGCTCGGCGGGGCGTCGCTGCGCAGCCGGGCGCTGCACCCGGCGGCGCCGGTGCGGCAGTTCCTCACTCTGTGCCTGCGCATGTTCTGGGTCATCGGCGCCGACCGGGGCCTGACCCTGTTCACCGTCGGCCTGCCGCTCGCCCTCGCGCTGCTGACCCGCACCGTCCCCGGGGAAAACGGCCTGGCGCCCGGCCTGACGAAGTTCAGCCTCGAGGCGCAGCGGCTGCTCGTCGTGCTCGCCGTCGGCGCCGCGTTCCTCGGCACCGCCGCCGCGATCCGCGAGATCGTCAACGAGGCGACCATCTACAAGCGGGAGCGTGCCGTCGGCCTGTCCGCCGGGGCGTACCTGGCGTCGAAGGTGTTCGTGTTCTCGGTCATCATCCTGGGGCAGACGGCCCTGTTCACCTGGCTGGCCCTGCTGGGCAAGAACCCGCCGAAGGACCCCCTGATCTTCAAGGAGCACTGGCTGCTGGAGATCAGCATCCCGGTTGCCCTCGTCGCCCTCGCCTCGATGGCCTTCGGCCTGCTCGTCAGCGCCCTGGCCAAGACCACCGAGCAGACCACCCCGGTCCTGGTCGTGGTCGTGATGGCCCAGCTGGTCCTGTCCGGCGGCCTGTTCGAGCTGGAGGGCGAGAAGGTCCTGCAGCAGATCGCGTGGCTCTTCCCGACCCGCTGGGGTCTCGCGGCCGGCGCCTCCACCGTCGACCTGACGAAGATGATCCCGTTCGAGGACAGCCTCTGGGACCACACCACCGGCGCCTGGTGGCGTTCCGTGCTCATCCTGCTGCTGCAGGTGGTCGCCCTGATCGGCCTCGCCCGCCTCGCCCTGCGCCGCCTGGAGCCCGGCCGGCAGTAACCCGCCGGAGCTTCGTCCACGCCACGCCACGCCCCGCCACCTCGCCGGGGCCCGCCCCCGCTCGGCCCGGAGCCGCCCGCGATGCGTCGCTGGGCTCGGGCCGGCCGGGCTGGCGTCGCTGGTCCGCCTTGGTCGGTCGTGCTCGCGTCGCCAGGCCGCCTCGGTCGATCGGGCTCGCGTCGGTCGTGCTCGCGTCGGCTGGGCCGCCTTGGTCGGTCGGGCTCGCGTGGGCAGGGCTCGCGTGGTCGGGCTCGCGTCGCCAGGCCGCCTCGGTCGGTCGGGCTCGCGTCGGCCGGGCTCGCGTCGGTCGTGCTCGCGTCGGCTGGGCCGCATTGGTCGGTCGGGCTTGCGTGGGTAGGGCTCGCGTGGTCGGGCTCGCGTCGGTCGGGCTCGCGTCGGCTGGGCTCGCGTCGGCTGGGCTCGCGTCGGCTGGGCTCGCGTCGGCTGGGCCGCCTTGGTCGGTCGGGCTCGCGTGGGTCGGGCTCGCGTGGGTCGGGCTCGCGTGGGTCGGGCTCGCGTGGGTCGGGCTCGCGTCGTCAGGCAGCTTTGGTCGGTCTGGCTCGCGTCGGCTGGGCTTGCGTCGGTCGGGCTCGCGTGGGTCGGGCTCGCGTGGGCAGGGCTCGCGTGGTCGGGCTCGCGTCGCCAGGGCGCCTTGGCCGGGCGTGCTCGGCTCGCTTCGGTCGGGTTCGCATGGGTCGTGTTCGCAAACCCGCCGGAGCTCCGCCGCCGTGCCCGCCGCCGCCGTGCTGCCGGGGCGCGACCCGCGTGGTCCGAAGCCCCCGGGGATGCGTCGGCTGGGCTCGCGTCGCGGGGCCGCCCGGGCGTGCTGGCCGGGATCGCGTCAGTGCGGCTGCGCCCGCCGGGTCGGGCGGGCCAGTGCCGCTGCCGGGAGTCGCGCTGGTCAAAGGTCGCGGAGGTCCGCGCCCCCGCCACCCGGCCCCCACGATGCGCACGGCCCCGCGGCCCGGGAGGCTTGCCCGCAGCGAGGTGGCGCCGGGCCGGCGCTGCTCACGGGGGCAGGTCCCGCCGCCCGCGGAGCTGGTCACCCGTGTCCGATGGGTTCGCTGCTCGAACCACCGGCCCGCGCCGCTCATCGGACCGACCGACGCCAGGACGGTCCCGCCGGCCGGGGCACCGGTGGCCGGTCGGCGGGGGTGGTGGGGACGGTGTCCGGGGACGGGGGTGTCACCGGCGGCAGTAGCGTGAGAGCCATGTCTGATGCGATCCGCGCCGAGACGGTGTACATCGGGGACGAGAAGATCCAGGCCTACCAGGCGTGGCCGCTCGACGCCGGGCAGGGCGAGCGGCGGTTCCCCGGCGTGGTGGTCATCCACCACCTGCCCGGGTACGACGAGGCGACCAAGGAGATGGTGCGGCGCTTCGCGGCCAACGGGTACCTCGCGATCTGCCCCAACCTGTTCTGGCGGGAGGCGCCCGGGGCGTCGCCCGACGACGCGTCGGCGTTCGTGCGGGGGCAGGGTGGCATCCCCGACGAGCAGATCATCGGCGACGTGCGGACGGCGGCCGGCGCGCTGCGGGCGCTGGACGGGCACAACGGCAAGGTGGGGGTCATCGGGCACTGCTCGGGTGGGCGGCAGGCGCTGCTGGTGGCGACCGCGCTGCCGCTGGACGCGGCCGTCGACTGCTACGGGGCGTTCGCGTTGGAGCCGCCGCCGGCGGCCAGCGGGCTGAAGATGACGTCCATCAAGGACCGGCTCGGTGACCTGGGATGCCCGGTGCTGGGGCTGTTCGGCGACGACGACCAGAACCCGGCGCCCGAGGAGGTGGACCGGCTCGCGGCGATCCTCGAGGGGCACGGCAAGCAGTTCGAGCGGCACAGCTACGCGGGGGCCGGGCACGGCTTCTTCGCCACCGACCGGCCCGGCTACCGGCCCCAGGCGGCCGTCGACGGGTGGCGGCGCATCTTCGCGTTCTTCGACCGGCACCTCGGCGGCAAGCGACTGGAGGTCTGAGCATGTGCACGTACGACACCGAGACCGTCGAGATCGAGGGCAGCGCGAAGGGGCCGGACGGCTGGTTCGCGGTGACCCGGGCCGCGGTCTACGTCGACCACCCGCATCACGCGCCGTTCGGGCACACGCTGAACATCGACTTCGCCGACCCGGCGCAGGGGCCGGCGGCGCGGGTCGCGGTGGAGCTGACGGAGGAGGCGGCGCGGGCGCTCATGGCCGCGATCGGGGCCGCCCTCGACAAAGCCCCGGCGGGCCTGGCCAGCGCGGGCGCTGCGGTGTAAGCATCGACGGATGGGCGCATATCGCGACACGTACGAGCGCAGCCTGACCGACCCGGACCGGTTCTGGCGGGACGCCGCCGCGGCGGTCGACTGGACGCGCATGCCGACGCGGGTGCTGGACGGCGACCGCCCGCCGTTCTACCGCTGGTTCCCGGACGCGGAGCTCAACACCTGCCACAACGCCCTGGACCGGCACGTGGCCGCCGGGCGCGGGGAGGACACCGCGCTCATCTACGACAGCCCGGTGACCGCGACGCTGCGCACGTACAGCTTCCGGCGGCTGCGGGACGAGGTCGCCAGGTGCGCGGGGGCGCTGCGCCGGCTCGGCGTCGAGCGGGGTGACCGGGTCGTCGTCTACATGGCGATGGTGCCGGAGGCCGTGATCACGATGCTCGCGTGTGCCCGCCTGGGCGCCGTGCACTCCGTGGTGTTCGGCGGGTTCGGGCCGAAGGAGCTCGCCGCCCGCATCGACGACGCCCGGCCGAAGGTGGTGGTGGCGACGTCGTGCGGGATCGAGGGCAGCCGGGTGGTGGCGTACAAGCCGCTGCTGGACGCCGCGCTCGCCGAGGCCGCGCACCGGCCCGCGCACCGGGTGATCCTGCAGCGTGAGCAGGCGCCCGGCGAGCTCGCCCCGGGGGACCTCACCTGGGCGGACGCGCTGGACGGCGCGGCGGACGCGGCGTGTGTACCGGTGGCCGCCACCGACCCGCTGTACATCCTGTACACGTCCGGCACGACGGGCCGGCCGAAGGGCGTCGTGCGCGACAACGGCGGCCACGCGGTCGCCCTGACCTGGTCCATGGCCAACGTGTACGCGACCGGTGCCGGCGACGTGTTCTGGGCGGCGTCGGACGTCGGATGGGTCGTCGGCCACTCCTACATCGTGTACGGGCCGCTGCTGGCCGGCGCCACGACGGTGCTGTACGAGGGCAAGCCGGTCGGCACCCCGGACGCCGGGGCGTTCTTCCGGGTGGTCGAGCAGCACAAGGTGACCGCCCTGTTCACGGCGCCGACCGCGATCCGCGCGATCCGCAAGGAGGACCCGGAGGGCCGGCTCGCCGCGCGGCACGACACCGGCACGCTGCG
Organism: Dactylosporangium aurantiacum; assembly: GCF_000716715.1. Lineage (GTDB taxonomy): Bacteria > Actinomycetota > Actinomycetes > Mycobacteriales > Micromonosporaceae > Dactylosporangium > Dactylosporangium aurantiacum. Next base: position 224,071 of record NZ_JNYJ01000001.1, read on the forward strand.
GACCCTGTTCCTCGCCGGGGAGCGGCTCGACCCGCAGACGTACGAGTGGGCCGGGCAGACCCTGGGGGTGCCCGTCGTCGACCACTGGTGGCAGACCGAGACCGGCTGGCCGGTCGCGGCGAACCTGCGCGGCCTGGAGCCGATGCCGACGAAACCGGGCTCGCCGTCGGTGCCGGTGCCGGGGTTCGACGTGCGGGTCCTGCTGCCCGACGGCACGCCCGCCCCGCCCGGCGTCGACGGCGCGATCGTCATCGGCCTGCCGCTGCCGCCCGGCTGCCTGCCGACGCTGTGGCAGGACGACGAGCGGTTCGTCGCGTCGTACCTGTCGGCGTTCCCCGGCGTGTACCTGACCGGCGACGGCGGCCGGTTCGACGAGGACGGCTACCTGTACGTGATGGGCCGCACCGACGACGTCATCAACGTCGCCGGGCACCGGCTGTCCACGGGTGCGATGGAGGAGGTCCTGGCCGCCCACCCGGCCGTCGCCGAGTGCGCCGTGATCGGCGTCGACGACGAGCTCAAGGGGCAGGTGCCGCGCGGGTTCGTGGTGCTGAAGGCGGGCGTGGACACCGCCGCCGACGTCGTGGAGCAGCAGCTCGTCGCGCTGGTGCGGGAGCGCATCGGCGCAGTCGCGGCGCTGCGCACGGTGCGGGTCGTGCCGGCGCTGCCGAAGACCCGCTCCGGCAAGATCCTGCGCGGCACGATGCGCGGCATCGCCGGCGGCGGCGACCCGGCGGTGCCGTCCACGATCGAGGACCCGTCGGTGCTGGACACGCTGCGGCCGATCCTGCGGCAGGAGCGCTGACCCCGGGAGGGTGAGCGGCGCCGGGCACGCTGAGAGCGAACACGCTCACAGCGAACCGGGGATCCTTTTCCGGGGTGCGGTCAATACGGTCGAACAAAGCCCCGGGAAAGGACGCGCACATGACCGACCCGCAGATCCCCTTCGACAGCGCCGTCTTCGACCGACTGCTCGCCAAGCGCATCATCGTGCTCGGCAGCGAGGTCAACGACGAGAGCGCCAACCGCATCTGCGCGCAGCTGATCCTGCTCGCCGCCGAGGACCACGAGAAGGACATCAACTTCTGGATCAACTCCCCGGGCGGTGTCATCAGCGCCGGCCTGGCCATCTACGACACGATGCGGTTCGTGCCCAACGACGTGTCGACGGTCGTGATGGGCATGGCCGCGTCCATGGGGCAGTTCCTGCTCAGCGCCGGCACCCCCGGCAAGCGGTACGCGCTGCCGCACTCGCGGGTGATGATGCACCAGCCGTCCGGCGGCATCGGCGGCACCGCGTCCGACATCGCGATCCAGGCCGAGCAGATGCTGTTCACGAAGCAGACCATGCAGCGGCTCATCGCCGAGCACACCGGCCAGACCTACGAGCAGATCGAGGCGGACTCCGACCGGGACCGCTGGTTCACCGCGCAGGAGGCCGTCGACTACGGGTTCGTCGACCGGGTCGTCGCCGGGGCCGAGCAGCTGGCCGTGTCCTGACGCTTCCGCAAGCCTGAGCGCGCGTTTAGGCTGCCGGGCGTGAGCATCGAACGTGAGGTCGCGCCGGAGCGGGTCGGATTCGACGGCAGGCGCCTGGCCGGCCTGGACGCGCACTTCTCCCGGTATGTCGAGGACGGCCGGCTCGCCGGCTGGCAGCTCGTCGTCAGCCGCGACGGCCGGGTCGCGCACGCCTCGACCTGCGGCATGCGTGACCTGGAGGCCGGGCTGCCGGTCGAGCCCGATACCCTGTGGCGCATCTATTCGATGACGAAGCCGGTCACCTCGGTCGCGGCGATGATGCTGTGGGAGGAGGGCCGGTTCGAGCTGACCGACCCGATCAGCCGGTGGCTGCCCGAGTTCGCGGCGCCGCAGGTGTATGACCGCGGCTCGGCCGGGCAGCCGTTCACCGTGCCGGCGGCCGAGCCGATCCGGGTGTGGCACCTGCTCACGCACACCTCCGGCCTCACGTACGGGTTCCTGCAGACCTCCGTGGTCGACGCGCTGTACCGCAAGGCCGGCTACGACATCTACCCGAAGGCCGGCGCCGACCTGGCGCAGGCGTGCCGTGACTGGGCGGCGCTGCCGCTGCTGTTCCAGCCGGGCCGCAGCTGGGGCTACGGGGTGTCCACCGACGTCCTCGGCCGGCTCGTCGAGGTGGTGTCCGGGCAGACGCTCGGCGACTTCTTCCGCACCAGGATCTTCGAGCCGCTCGGCATGACCGACACCCGCTGGTGGGTGGACCCGGCCGGCGACGAGGCGAAGCGGCTCGCCGCGCTGTACGTGCCGAGCCCCACCGGCGGCGGCGCGACCCGGTTCGACCCGATCGGGCAGCACGCGCTGCAGGAGCCGGTGCTGCAGTCCGGCGGCGGCGGGCTCATCTCCACCGCCGCGGACTACCACCGGTTCACCGCGATGCTGCTGCGCGGCGGCGCAGGCGCCGACGGCGCCGGGGAGCGGCTGCTGAGCAGCCGGACAGTGCGGTTCATGACCCGCAACCACCTGCCCGGCGGCGTCGACCTGGACCGGCTGCAGACCGGCGGGTTCGCCGAGACCACGTTCGAGGGGGTCGGCTTCGGGCTCGGCTTCGCCGTGGTCCGCGACCCGGTGCCGGCCCGCACCCCGGGCACCCCGGGCACGTACTACTGGGGCGGCGCGGCCAGCACCGCCTTCTGGGTCGACCCCGCCGAGCGGCTCACCGTCGCGTTCTACACGCAGCTGCTGCCGTCCAGCACCCACCCGATCCGCCCGCAGCTGCGCCAGCTCATCTACTCGGCGCTGACCGACTGACCGCCGGCCGGCGCGGCCGCCCGGCGGGGGCTCACCGGCCGAACGCCAGGTTCCCGCCACCGGTCACCACGTGCACCTTGTGCAGCGAGGCGGCCTCGGACTTCACGGTGCCGGACTGCTTGCCGCCGTCGAGCTCGACGTCCAGGGCGTAGCCGTCCGCGGTGAGCTTCAGCGTCACGTCGCCGCCGCCGCTGTCCACGTCGACCCGGTCCGGGGCCTGCGTCACGGCGACCTCGACGGCGCCGCCGCCGGTGCGGGCGGTCAGCTCCGGCGGGGCCAGGCCGTCGCCCTTCAGCGCGCCGCCGTCGGTGGACACGTCGATGATGCCGGTCAGCCCCGACAGCGTGATCGCGCCGCCGGCGCTGTCCAGGCGCACGCTCAGCGTGGACGGGATCTCCACCGTGTACGCGATCGAGCAGTCGCCGCTCGCGCAGCCGGTCGAGGCCAGCGTCAGCTCGCCGCCGTCGACGCTCTGCTTGCGGCCCGGCTTGTCGGCCTTGAACGTGGAGACCTCGGTCACCTTGATCGTGGCGGCCGCGCCGACCTTCACCGTGATCGCGCCGCCGGCACTGTCGATGTCCACGACGCTGACGTCGTCCTTGACCTCGAAGGTGTTGGTGGCGGTCTGCTGCGCGCCGGGCCTGCCGGTGTCCGCACCCGGCGAGGGGTCGGCACCGCCGCAGCCGGCGAGGGCCGTCGGCGCCGCGAGGGCCAGCAGGGCGGCGAGCGTCAGAATCCGCGGTGACTTCACGCAGGCCAGCTTCGCACGCCCGGCCGGCCACCCTCGGCGAGGGTGGTCACGCCGCTGTTTGCGCTGGTGGGGGAGGGGTACACAGTCGCTGTCAAGACCCGCCAGTGAGGAGGCCCGATGTCCACGGACGCCATCGTCGTGCTCAAGGAAGACCACAAGAACGTCAAGCGGCTGTTCAAGGAGTTCCAGGCGGCCGAGGACGGCCCGGCGGAGAAGAAGGCGCGGATCGTCACGCAGATCCTGCAGGAGCTGACCGTCCACACGTACCTCGAGAACGAGGTCATGTACCCGGAGATCCGCCGCCTCCTGCCGGACCTCGACGACGACATCCTCGAGTCGTACGAGGAGCACCACGTCGCCGACGTGCTGTGCATGGAGCTGGCCACGATGACCCCGGACGACGAGCACTTCGACGCGAAGGTCACCGTCCTCATCGAGAGCGTCACGCACCACATCGACGAGGAGGAGCAGGAGTGGTTCCCGAAGGTCCGCGAGCAGCTCGGCCGCAACCAGCTGCAGGAGATCGGCGCGCGGATGCAGCAGCTGCGCCCGGACGCGCCGACCACGCCGAGTGAGCCGAAGGCGCTGAAGAAGGCGCTCGACGCGATGCGTGCCTGACCGAGGTCGATACGGTGCCGGTCGATACGGGCCGGTCGATGTGGTGCCGGCACACTCGGACGCCGTCCGGCCACCAAAGGCCCGGGCGGGGTCATCCGACCGAAGGAGGCGCTCGGGGCGGGGTGTGCCGGTACCGTCGAAACCGATGAACGCCGTGGTGCTTGCCCTGCACGGGTTGCTCGTGGAAGGGACCGTCGAGACCGTCGAACCGGTCCTCGCCGGCTGTCTGGTCGCGGCGCAGCCGCGCCTGGTCCTGGACGTGTCACAGGTGACGGTGTGCGACACCGCCGGCGCCGCCCTGCTCGTGCGGGTCGCCGAGCTGGCCTGGCAGCGGGGCGGGGAGCTGCGGCTGGCCGCACCGTCGCCCGCGATCCGGTCGTGGTCGCAGGTGGCCGCCGGGATGGACCGCATCGCCGCCTTCGGCACCGTCGAGGGCGCGGTCGAGGCCGACCCGCGCGACCTGCTGACCGGTGCGGGCGCGGCGGGGCAGGGCGCGCCCGCACCGGCGGCGTGCGTCGACGAGCCCGCCTACCCGCAGCGCCGCCGCCCCCGCTGGCGGGTCAACCCTTCGGCCCGCGGACGATCACGCCGAGGTCCCGCATCACCGCGTCGGTGAGGCCCGGCAGCTGCGCCGGCTCGATCGTGACGCCGCGCAGGCTGCTCACGCCGCTCACCTCCGACAGCTGGTTGCCGCGCAGGTCGGCGCCGCGCAGGTCGCAGCTCTCGAACGACATCTGCCGCAGCCGGCACCCCGACATCGCCGCGTGCGGCAGGACACAGTCGCGCAGGACGGTGTTGACCAGGACACACCCGACGAAGCCGGTCGGGCCGGTCGTGGTGATGTCGTCGAACGTCGCGGCGTCCAGCCGGCACCCCTCGAACAGCACGTCGTCGAGGCGCGACTCGGCCAGGTGCGCCCAGGTGAGCTTGCAGTTGACGAAGTGGACCCGCTCGAAGGTCAGCCCGGTCAGCCGGGCCGCGGTGAAGTCGACCTTCTCGAAGCGGCAGCCGGTGACCGTCACGTCCTCCCACACGACCCCGTTGAGGTCGAGATTCTCCAGGTGGGAGCGGCGCAACCGGGCGTCGATGAGGGTGGTGCGGATGGCGCGGCCGGTCCGCACGTGCGCGTCGTTGAGGTTGCCGCCCCAGGGCGCGCTGACCGGCTCGAGCTCCCCGGAGTCGATGACGGGAAGATCGATGTCGAGTTCGTGCACGGTGCGCAGTGCCACGTACCTCACCGTACACACGTAGGCTGATGCCCTATGAACGATGCTGCAGTCGGGCAGCGGCGGGTTGACGGGCGCACGCTGCGGGCCGAGCGGACCCGGCGGGCCATCGTCGACGCCCACCTGGCGCTGCTGGAGGAGGGCGACCTCAAACCGACCGCGGAGCGCATCGCCGAGCGCGCCGGGGTCTCGCTGCGCGCGCTGTGGACCAACTTCAAGGACATGGAGCGGCTGTTCGCCGCCGCCGGCGCCAGGCTGATGGAGCGCCAGCTCGCCGAGCACCGGCCCGTGCCGCCGGAGCTGCCCCTGCCGCAGCGCATCGAGGTGTACTGCGATCAGCGGGCCCGGCTGCTCGAGCTGATCGCCCCGGCGGCCCGGGCGGCCCGGCTGCGGGAGCCGTTCTCGGCGGCGCTGCGGCACAACCGGACCTGGTACGTCACGAACGCCCGGGAGGAGCTGGAGAAGCTCTTCGCCGACGAGCTGACCCGCACCGGAGCCGACCGTGAGGCGACGCTGCACGCGCTGACGGTGGCCACCACGTTCGCCGCCTGGTCGATGCTGCGCGACGAGCTGCACCTGGACGTCGCGGCGGCGACCGCGGTGCTGCGCCGGTCCGTGACCGCGCTGCTACCGGGGGAAGCACCCGGCGGCGGGCCGGGCACCGAGGCATAAATTTCGCTTAGATCGTCGTGAAATCGGCATCGCCGGTTGGGTCCGGCGACGGCCCGGCTCATAGGCTTCGGTGCGGTTTGAGTCATCTGCGCCCCAGGAGGCAACCGGTGTCCGCGTACGGCCCGTACGACGCCTATCGCGAAGAGGCGTACCGCGAAGAGCCTGTCATCGAGGCCCACGAGCCCCGGCACCGCCGCGGCACCCGGCTCGCCCTGGTCCTCGGCGTCGGCGTCGCCGCCCTGCTCGTCGTCGGTGCGACCGCGCTCGGCGGGGTCGTGCTGCTCGGCCACGACGGTCAGACCGGCGACGCGGCCCGCACCGCCGTCGCGGGCGACACCACCGGCGACCCGGCCGGGGCCGGCCAGCCCGGCGGCGACCCGGCCGGCGTCGACGGCGCCCTCGCCTCCGCGTCGCCGACCGAGGCCGCCTCCGCGGCGCCGAGCAGCGCCGCGCCGACGAAGGCGCAGACCACACCGCCGGCGAAGCCGAAGACCACCGCCCCGGCCGGCAACCTGTCCTACGAGGAGCAGGTCCTCGCGATCACCAACGTGGAGCGGGCGAAGGCCGGCTGCAAGCCCCTGGCCTACAACGCGAAGCTCGCCACCGCGGCCCGTAAGCACTCGCAGGACATGGCCACCAACGACTACTTCTCGCACACGTCGCAGGACGGCACCAGCTTCGCCACCCGCATCACCAACGCCGGCTACAAGTGGTCCGGCGCGGCGGAGAACATCGCCAAGGGCCAGCGCACCCCGGCCGACGTGATGAATGCCTGGATGAACAGCGCCGGGCACCGCGCCAACATCCTCAACTGCGGGCTGAAGGACCTCGGCGTCGGCCTCGCGTACCAGGGCAAGACCCCGATCTGGACGCAGGACTTCGGCAGCCCCCGGTAACCGGCGGCAGGCGCCCGCCGGTCGAGTCAGCGATCGGCGGGCGTTGATCGTTACCGCCCGGTAGTTGGAAAGGCACCGTCCAGCGGTTGCGCTCCGGCGCGCGGTTCGGCATCGTGCACATCGGTCAGTGCTTATGGTGCCCGGGCGGATTACTCAATTTCCCTTCGCGCGGGTGCGTTTTACCCGCAACTCGAACCTGTTCCCCGGCGCGCCCGGCCACACGTCGCGCGGGCCGCGTACTTCGAGCAAGGGACCACGAACGTGATCGCTGCCTTCCTGCGCCGGCGGGCCCGGGTGGCCGCCGCGTCCGCCGCGGTGGTGCTGCTGGGCCTCGGCACGGCCCTCGCCGGCGCGTCCCCGGCCGCCGCTGCCGGGGTCGGCTATGTCCGCCTCGCGCACCTGTCGCCCGACACCCCGGCCGTCGACGTGTACCTGAGCGCCGTGAACGGCTCGATGGCGACGCAGAAGTTCGACGCGGTCGGCTACGGCGTGGTGTCGAAGTACCTGCCGCTGGCGCCCGGCACCTACGCGGTGGCGATGCGGCTGCCCGGCGCGGCCGCCGACAGCCCGCCCGTGCTGAGCACCCAGGCGACCGTCGTGGAGGGCAAGGCGTACACGGTCGCCGGCGTCGGCAAGTTCACCGACCTCGGCCTGCGCGTCATCCCCGACGACCTGGCCCTCACCGACCCGAGCAAGGCCAAGGTCCGCGTCGTGCAGGCGTCGGTGAAGCAGCCGGTCCTCGACGTGTCGATCGCCGGCGGGGCGAAGGTCGCCGGCAACGTCGAGTTCGCCACCACCACCGACTACCAGCTGGTCGAGCCCGGCACGTGGACACTGCGGCTGGCCGCGCCGAGCGTCACCACCGCCGCGACCACCGTCACCGCGCCCTTGAAGGCCGGCAGCGTCTACTCGCTGATCGTGCTCGACGGCCGCACCGGCCTCACCGCGCAGCTGCGCACCGACGCGACCAGCAACGGCGTGCCCGCCGGCGGGGTCGACACCGGTGGCGGCGGCATGGCCGGGAACGTCGCCGGCGACCGGTCCGGCGGCTGGCGGGTCGCCGCGCTCGTCGCCGCGCCGCTGGCGCTGCTGGCCGTGCTGCTGGGCGGGGGCGGCGCGCTGCTGCGGCGCCGCCGCGGTGGCCGTGGTGCGGTCACGGCGCAGCCGTCGTAGCGGGCCGCCGCCGGGGCGCGTCTCGTAGGCTGGCCGCATGGTGAGGTCCGCCGGGCACGTCGTCAGGCACCGCGCGGTCCGCCTGAGCCCCGGCCGGCGGCGGACCCTGACGCTGCTCGCCTGCGTGCTGGCCCTCGCCGCGCCGGTCTACGCCGGCACGGCGGCGCTCGTCGGCCGCCGCCTCGACATCGACGCCGGTGGGGCCACCTGGATCGTGCCGCACCGCATCGAGCTGGAGCCGGGCGGGGCGGAGGGCGGGGCCGCCGGCGCGCCGCCGACGCGGCTGCGGATCGCGGCGCTGGGGGTCGACACCGGCCTGGAGCGGCTCGCGGTCGACGGGACCGGGCAGCTGCAGAGCCCGAAGGTGTACGAGGAGGCCGGCTGGTTCGCCGCGGGCACCGCACCCGGCGACCCGGGCCCGGCGGTGCTGGCCGGGCACGTCGACTCGCGCACCGGACCGGCGGTGTTCTACAAGCTGCACGAGCTCGACGCGGGCGACCGGATCGAGGTGCAGCGCGGCGGGGTGTGGCTCACCTTCACGGTGACGGCCCGCGAGCACTACGCGAAGGCCAGGTTTCCCAGCGACCGGGTCTACGGCCCGACGCCGCTGCCGGAGCTGCGCCTGATCACCTGCGGCGGGGACTTCGACGCCGCCCGCCACTCCTACCGCGACAACGTGGTCGTCTACGCGGTGCTCGCCAACGTTTAGGGTCGGTGTGCCAGGTCGCCTCGCGGCGATAGGCGCATCACGGCTCCAGCCGAACGGTATTCCGTGAAGGCAGTGTGGTGAGGCCCGGGGACACACAGCACACCGACTCACTCGACAGTAGCGCGTCGGGCACCCGTCGTCCCGTGATCTGGATCTCCGAAATTGCCCCGGCTCAGCGCTTGCGCACGCCGCGCAGGAACAGCACGGCACCGATGACCGCGGCGACCGGGCCGATCACCGCCCAGATCGTGCTGCCGCTCATCGAGCTGCCGCCGAGCACGTCCAGGCCCTGCAGGGTCCAGACCACGCCGGAGAGGATGAGCAGCGCACCGACGACGACCAGGACCCATCTCATATCGCTCACAGTAGTGCCACCGCCGGGGCGGACCTAGAGCAGTGCCGATGCCTTCCACAGCCGGCGGGCCGGCCCCTCGACCAGGCCCAGCTCCTGCAGGTAGGCGGTGACCCGCTCGGCCGACCAGCGCAGCGTCTCGCGGAACGCCGGGTTGGCCCAGGCCGCGGCCCGGGCCCGGGCCGGGTCGAGGCCGACCGCCGCGTAGGCGCCGGGGTGGATCAGCGAGTGGGTGACCGTCCAGGCGGCCCGGCCGATCATCAGCCGCGAGTACGCCAGGGACAGCCGCCCGCCGAAGCCGCGCCGGCTCGCCGCGACCTGGCGGGCGAGCTCGTCACGGGCGTAGCGGATGTGCCGGGCCTCCTCCACGACGTGGATCCGCGACACCATCCGGACCAGGGGCTGCAGGCTGTCGTCGGCCATCGCCTCGCGCTGCAGGGCGTCGAGGATCTCCTCGGCGATGAGCGCGGCGGCGAACGTCTGCACCCCGCCGGCGGTGGCGCCGAGGTACCGGCCGAGGGCGCGCTCGACGGGCGCCGGCCGGTACGCGGGCGTGCCGAACGCCTCGATCATCCGCGCGAACATGATGGAGTGCCGGCACTCGTCGCCGATCTCGGTCAGCGCGTACTGCACGTGGCCGGTGCGCGGGTCCTGGTCGCTGACGTGGCGCAGCAGCAGCCCCATGAGCAGCATCTCGAACCAGATGCCGACGCTGGCGATGCTGGCCACCTCGTGCTTGGACAGCTCGATGCGCCGCCGCTCGTCGAGGTCCTCCCACAGGGGCGTGCCGAACAGCGACAGCCGGTGCGCGGGGGCGAACATGCGCCCCGGGTCCAGCGGCGCACGCCAGTCGATGTCGACGTCGGGGTCGTAGGAGTTGCCGGCGGAGATCTTCAGCAGCCGCGCGGCGGTGGCCTCGCGCTCGTCGGTGGTCGGCATCGCTGCTCCTTGACGGCTCCGGCGGGACTTGGTACTCATCAGTACCATGCCTGAGGAACCACGGCCGGTCAAGGCCGAGCTGCTCGTCGACGGCGCCGTCCACGCCGTGCGGCTGCACCTGAGCGGCCACTTCCAGCCCCTCGACGGGCGCTACCACTGGGGCGGGCGGATGAGCGGCGACCCGGCGGTGCCGGCGCTGGTGCGCGCGGGCCGCCGGGACGTGCTGCTGCGGTGCGGGCCGGCCGATCCGGTGCCGGCCCGGCTGCTGGAGATCGACCCCTGGGGCAACGTCCGCTTCGGCGGCACCGGCGCCCCGCCGGACGGCGTCAGGTAGCCGTCGTGCGGCCGTCGTGCGGCTGGGCGCCGCGAGGGAAACGTCGGGCGCCACCCGTCGGCCGTGCCCCCGGCAGCTGGCGGACTGCTCGCGGCGGGGTGGTCGGCGGTGTGGCGCCCGGTTGACGCGGTCCCGGTGGTGCGGTGCGCGGTCAGCGCCCGGCGAGGAGCCGGTTGACCGCGTTGTCGACGTCCAGGTGGTCGGTCTCGTGCCCGCGCGGCACGACGCTGTACGTGCGGCGCAGGAAGCGCACCAGCACGCTGCGCGGCACCTCGAACAGCGCGTTGCCGTCCGGTGAGGACAGGGCCAGGGCGACGAAGTCGCCGCGCGGGCCGTTCCACGGCCAGACGCGCACGTCACCGATGCCCGCGGGCTCGTCCAGGCCGGTGAACAGCAGCTCACGGGCGAACGACCAGCTGACCGGCTCGCCGCCCGCCGACTCGGCGTGGAACAGCACGTGCACCGCGTACGGGTCGTTCGGGTCGTATCGCAAGCTGGCTCGCACCGGCAATGCAGTCGCGTCGGGCGCGACGAGTCGTAGGGATGTCTCGACCTCGACGGTCGATGGTCGGATGGCGCTCATGTCGTACTCCCCCCGGCACCGCTGCGGAGCATGCCGTGCCCCGCCTCTCTTATGTTGAGGCGATTCCCAGTGTTACGCGTAGTGATTCTACGATCTCACTCTGTAGTGTTTCTGGGCCCGATTTGCCGTCAACCGAACAACGTGCGCGCGATGTCCGGTTTTCAGGGCGTGACCGGGGTCCTTGACGTGACGTGTGGGCCGTACGTCAATTCATTCGGGTAACGTCCAGTGGTTCGTGGGAGTGACGGGTTATCCAGTGATGGGAACGGAAATTGCGCGACAGTGAGGCGGACGGGTCGGGCGTTACGCCTGATTCCGGACCGCTTGGGTCCCCACCGGGTGACTTCCGGCGTGTCGCTGCGCCGGACCGCGACCCGGCGGCGGGTAAAGGGCCCACCCGGACCCCCGCCGGCGACCCGGACGACACCTCTGGCGGCACCACCGGCGACGCCCCTGACAGCCCCGCCCCCGACGGCGAAACCGGCGGTGAACCCGGTGACGGCCCCGCCGCCGGCACCGCCCGCCGGGTGATCCGCAGGGTCGCCGGCCGGCTGATGCGCTGGCGTGAGCGGCTCTACGCGACCCGGGCCGGCCGGTTCGGCGTGAAGATCGTGGTGGCGCTGATGGGGACGCTGGTGATCGCCGTCGGCGTGGTGCTGCTGCCGCTGCCCGGTCCAGGCTGGGTCATCATCCTGGGCGGCCTGGCGATCCTGGCCATGGAGTTCCACTGGGCGCGACGGCTGCTGACGTTCACCCGCCGGCAGTTGCTGCGCTGGACCCGCCTGGTGCGCGAGGGCTCCTGGCTGGTGCGGATCGTCTCCGTCGGCGGTCTGCTGCTCGTCGTCGGTGCGGCGTTGCTGCTCTCGCTGCGGATGCTCGCCTGACTTCACGACAGCGATCATGCTGCCGCCCGGGATGAGCCAAGGACATCCGTGCCGGGTGACTCAGGAAGGTCCCGGATACGGCCCTGTTGCGGGCCTGATGCGGGCCTCATGCGGGCGCGGATCGGGTGCGCCGGCATAGCGATGATCGGTTCCTGCCTTAACCGATTGTGCGCGTTTCATCTTGTCTGCGTTTCGTGACGCGCTGATTTGCGTGCCGGGTGAGCGTGAACGGTACGGTGGGAGTAATCTCGCCCCGTACCGGGGCGTAACATCCCGCTGAGTATCTTGTTCGTGTCCGAATGATGGCGGCACGCACGTGTCGTGATGCGGTGCGCCGCGTCAGTGACGCGCAGACATTGGCAGCACCTGAGGAAAGGCCACTCATGGCAAAACGCGTCATCCACGAGCTGATCGACGACATCGACGGCAAGCCCGCCGCCGAGAGCATCGTGTTCGCGCTCGACGGCGTGCAGTACGAGATCGACCTGTCCGCGGCCAACGCCGCGAAGCTGCGCGACGCCGTCGCCCCGTTCGTCGCCGCCGCGACGAAGATCGGGCGTGGTGGCGTGGTCAGCACCGTGCGCGGCCGCGACGTGCGCGGCCGGGGCGTCACCCGCGGCGACCGCGACCAGAACCGTGCCATTCGGGAATGGGCGCAGGCCAAGGGGATCGACGTTTCCGACCGGGGCCGGATCAAGCAGGACGTGGTCGACCGCTACCACGCCGAGGCCGGCCGCTAAACACGGCCGTCCGGCACCGAAATATCACGAGTTGAGAAACCGGTCGATGCAGTGTCGCATTCCGGTGAAACGCGATCGAGCCGTGGCCCCCGCCGGGCCACGGCTCGGTCACAATAGCGACGCGGCGGCTAAGGCCGGTCCCGCCGCGGGCCGAACGTGCTGCCGGCATAGACGGTGCACGGCAGGAGCCGCTGCACGGCGGGCTCGGCACCGCCTTCGATGGCGGCGGTCAGTTGCTCCACCGCCTGCCACCCCATCTCCCGGCGCGGGATGCGCAGCCTGGTGAGCGCGTCGTCGAGCGGCCCGGCGGCGCCGGGCTCGCCGAGCGCCACCACCGACAGGTCCCCGGGCACCGACCAGCCCCGCGCGCGGGCCGCCACGACCAGCGCGGCCGCGTCGGCGTGCTCCTCGAGGAACACCGCCGTGAGCCGCTCCCGCTCGATCGCCGCCGGCCACTCCCGCGCCGGCGGCGGCAGGTGCACCCGGTACTGCCCGGTGCCGCCGGCGCCGGTGGGCCGGAAGCCACGGAGCCGGTCGGCGTGCGACTCCGCCGGGCCGCCGGTGCCGAGATAGCCGATCCGGGCGTGCCCCAGCTCCCCGGCCCGCTCGACCAGCGCGGCGACCGCCGCCGGGTAGTCGGCGCCCACGTACGGCACCGGGCCGCCCGCGTCGTCGCGCCGCCCGACCGACACGAACGCGTGCCCCTCCCCGACGAGCCGGACCAGGTCGTCACGGTCGACCCGCCGGCCCAGCAGGATGGTGCCGTCGGCGATGCCGATCCGGCTGTCGGCGTGGAAGATCCGCCGCCGGCCCGCCCCGCCGTCCCCGGCCAGCTGCGAGCTCGACGTGAACAGCAGCAGGTCGCAGCCGAGCTGCTCGGCGCGCTGCTCGATGCCGACCAGGAACGGGTGGTAGAAGTCGGCCGCGGTGCTGGGGAACACCGGCTCGTACGTGAACACGCCCAGGATCCGGTTGCGCCCGGACACCAGCCGCCGGGCCACCGGGTCGGCGACGTAACCGGTGGCGCGGATCGCGTCGAGCACCCGCTGCCGGGTCTCGGGCGCGATCCGCACGTCGTCACCGGTGCGGTTGTTGAGCACCAGCGACACCGTCGCCTGGCTCACCCCGGTCATCCGCGCGATGTCCCGCTGCGTGACCCGCCTGCTCATGCCAGTACTCCGCTGCGCTCCGGTCCGCTCACGCCGCCACCTCCGCTGCGCTCCGGCGTCGGCCTGAGCTCCGCCCTGAGTCCATGGTTCGCAGCCCTCCGCTGCGCTCCGGTCCGCTCACGGTCGAAGGTGTATCACCCTTTGAGCCCGGTGTGCGCGAGGCCTTCGACGAACTGGCGCTGGGCGATCACGAACACGACGAGCACGGGCAGTGCGGTGAGCGACGCGGCGGACAGCTGCACGTCCCACATGGGGCCGCCGTACGCGTCGACGTACTGGGTCAGCGCCTGCGGCAGCGTGAACTTGTCCTTGCTCGACAGGTACACCACCGGCTCCAGGAACAGGTTCCAGCTGTTGAGGAACGTGAAGATGCCGACCGCCCCGAGCGCCGGCCGGGCCAGGGGCAGCGCGATGCGCCGGAACGTGGCGAACCGGCCGAGCCCGTCGACGCGGGCCGCCTCCTCCAGCTCCTTCGGCAGGGTCACGAAGAACTGCCGCATGATGAACGTGGCCAGGACGCTGGGCGCGCCGAAGATCGGCACCAGGATCAGCGGCCAGTGCGTGTCGATCATGCCGAAGCGGTTGAACAGCTGGAACAGCGGCACGATCGTCACCTCGCTCGGGATGAGCAGGCCGGTGAGCACCACCACGAACAGCGCGTTCTGCCCGGGGAAGCGGATCCTGGCGAACGCGTAGCCGGCCAGGGACGCCACCGCCATCGTGCCCACGGTGACGACCGCGGCGATGTACAGGCTGTTCCAGTACTGCTCCGCGAACGGCTGCAGTCGGAACACCTCCCGGTAGGCGCCGAAGTGCCACTGCGAGGGCAGCAGGCGCGGCGGGTAGGCGAAGATCTCGCTCGTCGGCTTGAACGACGACGTCACCATCCACCACGTCGGGAACACGAACGGCACGCACAGCAGCGACAGCAGCCCGTACACGAGCACCTTCGCCCTACTGCTCATGGACGACCCACTTCCGGCGCAGCCGCCACTGCACGAGCGTCAGGGCGAGCACGATGACGAACAGCAGGATGGCCAGGGTCGAGCCGTAGCCGAAGTGGTGGAACTGGAACGCCTGCTGGTAGAGGTAGTAGACGAGCACGGTGGTGGACGTGCCGGGCCCGCCCTGGGTGAGCACCGCGATCTGCGCGAAGACCTGCAGCGAGCCGACCACCGTGATGATCGACGTGAGCAGGATCGTGGGGCTGATCATCGGTACGGTGATGCGCCGGAACCTGGTCCACGCCGACGCGCCGTCCAGCTGCGCGGCCTCGTAGAGCTCGCCGGGCACGCCCTGCAGCGCGGCGAGGAACAGCACCATGTTGAGCCCGACGTTCTTGAACACCTGCACCGCGACCACCGACACCATCGCGGTCGGGCCGGTCCGCAGCCAGTTCGGCCCCTCGACGCCGACGGCCTGCAGCAGCCCGTTGACGCCGCCGTTGGACTGCAGCAGGAACCCCCACACGATCGTCCACGCGACCAGCGACACCACGACGGGGGAGAAGAACAGGGTCCGGTACACCGCCATGCCGCGCAGCCGCTGGTTGAGCAGCACCGCCAGCAGCAGCGCCAGGCTCAGGTTGAAGACCACCAGGCCGACGGAGAAGATGCCGGTCGCGCGCAGCACCGACGGCAGCGACGGGTCGGACAGCAGCGCCTCGTAGTTGCCGGCGCCGACGAACTCGAAGCTGCCGGCCAGGACGTTCCACTCGTGCAGGCTGTACCAGAGCACCAGGCACAGCGGCGCGAAGACGAAGACGGCCGACCCGGCCAGCTGGGGGGCGACGAACAGCCACCCCGCCAGCCGGTCGGCGGTCCTGGACCGAAGCCTCACTGCTTCGCCAGTTGCGGAGCGATCTTGGCGCACACGCCGGACAGCACCGCCTTGACGTCGGCCTGCGGCTGCCACAGCGGGTCGAGGCCGGCGCGGACGGTCTGCGACAGCTCGGCGAACCCGGCATGGCTGGGGCCGACCGTGCCCTTGGCGATCCCGTCGACGACGACCTTCTGCAGCTGGTCGGGCTTGAGCAGCGGGTTGGTCTTGGCGAGGGTCTCCGCGGTCTGCTGCGAGGTGCGCGGCGGCGGGAAGTACGCGGCGAGCTTCGCCGAGTTCGCGGGGCTGGTCATGAAGGCCAGGAAGTCCTGCGCCGCGGCCGCGTGCCGGCCCTTCTTGAACACGCCGATGCCGGCCTGGCCGAACACCGCGTAGGAGCCGACCTTGCCCTGCGGCAGCGGCACCAGGTCCCAGCCGAACTGGTTCTTCAGCAGCGACGCCCGGCTGATCTGGGTGATGGTCATGGCCGCGTCGCCGGCGAAGAAGTCGGCGCTGACGCCGGGGCCGGGCAGCGCCTTGTCGGTGAAGATCGCCTTGTGCAGGGTGGTCATCGCCTCGACCATCTCGGGTTTGTCGAACCCGCAGGTCCTGCCGTCGGCGCTCCACGCCTGCGCGCCCCAGCCGCCCCAGAAGCTGGCCAGGTTCTGCCACGCCTTGTAGTCGAAGTCGCGGACCACGAGGCCGGCCTTGCCGGTGGCGGCGTTGACCGCGGCGGCGGTCTGCAGCGCGGTGTCCCACGTCCAGTTCCCGGCCGCGATGAGTTCCGCCGGGGTCGGCTTGCCGGCCTTCTTCACCAGGTCATTGTTGACGAACACGCCGAACGGCGAGGTGGAGAACGGGTACGCGTACAGCTTGCCCTGGCTCTGCCACAGCTTCATCGGGCTGGCGCCGAGGTCCTCGAACTGGTAGCCCGGCGTCTTCTTCAGCGTGTCGTCGAGCGGGACGAGCGCGCCGGAGGAGACGAAGTCCGGCGCGGAGTTCTCCAGGATCCACGCGAGGTCGGGCTGGTTGCCGCCGGCGATCTGGGTGGTCAGCGCCGTGGTGTAGGTGTCGAACGGCAGCGAGTCGAACTTGATCTCGGTGACGTCCGGGTGTGCCGCCTTGTACTCGGCGGCGATCTCGTTGAACAGCTTGAGGTGCGCCTCGTTGGCGGTCCAGATGGTCATGCGCAGCGAGACCGGGCCGGTGTCCTTGGGGGTGTCGTCCGCGCCGCAGGCCGTGAGGCCGAGCAGCGCCGCGGTCGCGACGGCGAACGCTGTCTTCATTCGCATGGGGGCTCTCCTGGTTGGGGGTGTCAGTAGGCGGTGACGTCGGGCCAGGCGAGCTCGACGCCGTCGGAGGTCAGGCGGGACTGGAAGTCGGCGAGCCGGGAGGGGTCGGCCCGCACGGCGCGGGGCGTGGTGCCCACGTCGAGGCAGAACGCGGCGAGGGCGCCGGCGGCCTCGCCGATGTTCCACTCGACGGGGTGCAGCCGGTAGCAGCCGTTGGTGATGTGGGTGGTGCCGAGGTTCTTCGCCGCCGGCAGGAGGTTCTCGACCCGGCGGGGCAGCAGCGCGCCGAGCGGGATCTGGAACGGGCTGGACGGCACGTCGATGTACGTGTCGCCGCCCGTGGACGGGTGCAGGTCGATGCGGTACATGCCGACGCCGACCGAGTCGGGGTAGGTGACGCTGCCCTTGTCGCCGCGCACCGCGTGGGACAGGTCCTGCTCGACGACGGTGTAGTCGGCGAGGATGCGCCGCGACTCGCGGATGTACGGCGCCTGGGCGAGCCCGTCGGCGGACCCGGTGACGTCGCCGCGCAGCCGCAGGCCGGGGAAGCCGGTGCCGCCGTCGGGGCGGGGCGCCTCCGTCTGCAGCCAGTACAGCACCGAACGGGACAGCTCCCGGGCCCGCGCCAGGTGGTCCGCGGCGTCGGGCACGTCGATGACCGGCGCCTCGAAGTAGTCGATCATCGGCCAGTTGACCAGGGTGATGTCGCTGGCGTACGCGCCGGGCGTGAACAGCTTGCGGGCCGCGATGCGCCGGAACGTCCACAGGTTCGCGTCGCCCGGGTTGAGCCGCTGGTCGGCGACGACGCCGACCGGGTCGTCGTCGGGGTTCGGGGTGAAGCTGCGCTCGGAGATCTCCAGGGTCCGCGGGTGCGGGGAGCGCCACGACAGCAGCGGCCCGCCCCAGAACGCCGGCGCGTACGCCCGCCAGAACCCGTACGCGCCGGGCCGGTCGATCGTGTGGTCGCCGTCGACGTGGTCGATCGCGAAGCACACCGAGACCGCCTGCATGTTCCCCGGCTGCGCGACCGCGGGCGCGCTCGGCTCGCCGGTGTCGTCCTGCGACTCGAAGCCCGTCACGTACTCGGTGCCGGTCAGCGGCAGCAGCTCGCCGGTCTCGGTCGCGTCCAGCACGTACCGCGCGGTGACCGTCGTGGGCTCGCCGCCGTCGCGGTGCCGCCCGGTGACGGCCGTGACCCGGTCGCCGTCGGTGTCGGCGCCGGTGGCCCGCCACGGCTGCAGCACCGTGAGGCGCCCGCCGCCACGGTACGGCTGCAGCATCGCCTCCAGCACGGCCCGGGCGACGGCCGGCTCGTGGCACAGCCGGCTGACGCCGCCGGCGCCGGGGTTGAGGTGCGTCCAGCGCCGCGCCGCGTCGGTGAGCGGGTAGTGGCGCCGGTAGTAGTCGCGGATGCCGTCGCGCAGCGCCCGGTAGCTGGCGGTCACGCCGAACTGCTCGACCCAGCTGTGCTCGTCCGGCGGCACGGCCTGGCTGGTGAGCTGGCCGCCGAGCCAGTCGTACTCCTCGGTGAGCACGACCGTCCGGCCGGCCCGCAGCGCCGCGAGGGCCGCCGCCACGCCGCCGAGTCCGCCGCCCACGACGAGGACGTCCGCCGCCAATTCCTTCACGTGCGCTCCTTGCTGCTTGCAGTTCTCAGGGTTTCACCGGGGACGAGCTCACAGGGGAGCAACGTCTGTCGTGCCGGTCCGCCACCGACGAGCTCGGTGAGGTGGTCGACCGCGCGCCAGCCCATCTCGCGGCGCGGGGTCCGGAACCGGGTCACGTCGAACGGCGGGGGCGTGGCGCCGGCCCTGGTCGGCTCGCCGAGCACCACGACGGACACGTCGCCGGGGACGTCGCGGCCGTGCCCGCGCAGGACCGCGACGAGGTCGGCCGCGTCCGCGGGCTCCTCCAGGAACAGGGCGGTGACGCCCGCCGCGAGCAGCCGCGGGACCACGCCGGCGAGGGCGTCGTCGCGGCGCGGCTCGTGGGTCGCGGACACGCCGGCGGCCAGGCACGCGTCGGCGAAGCCGCGCAGCCGGTCCAGGTGCGACTCGGCGGGGCCGCCGGTGCCGACGTACGCGAGGCGGCGGTGGCCCAGCGCGACCGCCGCCGCGACCAGTGCGGCGGTCGCCGCGCCGTAGTCGGCGCCGACGTAGGGCACGTCGGTGGCGTCGCGGCGCCCGACGCTGACGAAGGGGTGGTGCTCGGCGACCAGCCGGGCCAGTTCGTCGCGGCCGATCGAGCGGCCGAGCACGATGCAGCCGTCGGCGAGCCGCATGCGGTGCGGGCCGGAGGTGAACAGCAGCAGGTCGCAGCCGAGCTGCTCGGCCCGCTGCTCGATGCCGACCAGGAAGGGGTGGTAGAAGTCGGCGGTCGCGCTCGGGAACACCGGCTCGTACGTGAACACGCCGAGGATCCGGTTGCTGCGGTCGGCGAGGCGCCGGCCGACGACGTCGGCGACGTAGCCGGTGGCGCGGATCGCGTCGAGCACCCGCTGCCGGGTCTCCTGGGCGATGCGCACGGCGCCGCTGTCGTTGAGCACCAGCGAGACGGTCGCCTGGCTGACGCCGGTCATCCGCGCGATGTCGCGCTGCGTGACCCGACGTCCCATGCCGGTACCTCTCCCTCGGCGAGCGCTGGAATCCAGCGCTAATGCGTATCAGCAAGCTCTGGGCACGAATCGTGCGCCGGGTCTCGCCGGTCCGTCAAGCCGTGGGAGAGGTTTCGTTATCCGTTCGCGTCAGTGACTAATACGCATTAGTTCACCTGTTCATGATCGGTACCGGGTGATCAGCCGCTCCAGGCCGATCGGCAGGTCCCGGACCCGGATGCCGGTCGCGTGGTACACGGCGTTGGCGACCGCGGCGGCCGTGCCGACGATGCCGAGCTCGCCGATGCCCTTCACGCCCATCGGGTTGAGGTGCGGGTCGTGCTCGTCGAGCCACTCGACCTCGACGCGCGGCACGTCCGCGTTGACCGCCACGTGGTAGGCGGCCAGGTCGCCGGTGACGAAGTCGCCGGTGCGCGAGTCGAGCACGGACTGCTCCAGCAGTGCCCCCGACAGCCCCATCGTCATCCCGCCCAGCAGCTGCGAGCGGGCCGTCGTCGGGTTCACGATCCGGCCGGCGGCGAACACGCCCAGCAGCCGGTCGACCCGGACCTCGCCGGTCACCGACGACACCCGCACCTGGCAGAACTGGGCCCCGTACGCGTGCCGCGCGAACACCGGCCGGTCCCGGATCTCCAGCGTCGTGTCGGCCCGCACGGCGACCCCGCCGGCCGGCACCCGGCCGCCGTGCTCCCGGTCGATCTGCTCGCGCAGCATCCGGCACGCCTTCGTCACCGCCCAGCCCCACGACGCGGTCCCCGTCGACCCGCCGGCGACCGGCGCCGGGCCGATCGCCGAGTCACCGACGGTGATCTCCACCTCGTGCAGCGGCACGTCCAGGGCGTCGGCGGCGATCTGGCGCAGCACCGTGCGGGCGCCGGTACCGATGTCGGCCGCGTTGACCTCCACGTCGAAGCGCTGGTCGGCGGTCGCCCGGGCCAGCGCCGTCGACGGCCACGTCAGCGCCGGGTACGTCGAGGCCGCCACGCCGGTGCCGATCAGCCACTCCCCGTCCCGGCGCACCGCGGGCCGCGGGTCGCGGTGCGCCCAGTCGAAGCGCTGCGCGCCCAGCTCCAGGCACTGCACCAGGTGCCGGCTGGAGAACGGGATCTGCTCCTCCGGGTGGACCGGCGGCTCGTTGTCGATGCGCAGCCGCACCGGGTCCCAGTTGCCGGCGACCGCCAGCTCGTCGATCGCGGACTCCAGGGCGAACGAGCCCGGGCACTCCCCGGGCGCCCGCATCCACCCCGGCGTGGGCACGTCCAGCGCCACCACCCGGTGCGTCGTGAGGCGGTGCGGTGCCGCGTACATGTGCCGGGTCAGCACCGCGGTCTGCTCCACGAACTCGGTCAGCTGCGAGGTCTGGCTGACCGCGTCGTGCCCGACGGCCAGCAGCCGGCCGTTCGGGGTGGCGCCGAGCCGGACCCGCTGGATCGTCGGCGTGCGGTACCCGGCGAGCGCGAACAGCTGCTGGCGGGTCAGCGCCAGCTTCACCGGCCGGCCGACCAGCCGCGCCGCCATCGCCGCCAGGACCACGTTGGCCCGCGGCCCGCCCTTGCCGCCGAACCCGCCGCCGACGTGCTCGTTGACCACCCGCACCGACTGCGGCGGCAGCTCGAACAGCCCGGCGAGGGACTCGTGCACCGCCGTGGAGGCCTGCGTCGCGTCGAAGACGACGAGGCAGCCGCGCTCCCAGAACGCGGTCGTCGCGTGCGGCTCCATCGCGCAGTGGTGCTCCGCGGGCGTGCGGTACGTCGCGTCGACGCGCACCGCCGCGGCGGCCAGGCCGGCGTCGAGGTCGCCGATCGCGGAGCGGGCCGGGTAGCCGGCGTTGACCTGCACCGGCTGGTACAGCGCCGGATGGTCCATGCGCAGGACCGTGTCGGCGATCGTGCCGTCCTCGCGGACCCGCACGAGCCCCGCCCCGGCCCGGGCCGCCTCCGGCGACGTGGCCACGACCACCGCGACGACCTGCCCGCGGTAGGAGACCCGCGGCGACTGCAGCACCAGCAGCTCCGGCTCGCCGACCGGCTCCAGGTGCGGCGCGTTGCCGTGCCACAGCACCGCGAGCACCCCGTCCTCGGCGAGCGCCCGCGACGTGTCGACGTCCACGACGATCCCGCGGGCCACCGTCGACTGGACCACCCACGCGTACGCGGCGCCCGGCACCGGGTGGTCGACCGCGTACGGCGCCCGCCCCGTCACCTTGTCCCACGCCTCGACCCGCGGGCCGGCCGCCCCGATGCTCGGCCGCTCCTGCGCCAGCCGCGGCGCCTGCGTGGTGTATGTGCCCGTCACCAGCTCGCCTCCGTCATCCCGCGCAGCACGCCGACCGTCAGGTTGCGCATCAGCGGCACCTTGTACCCGTTGTCCCGCAGCGGCCTGGCCGTGGCGAGCTCCTCGTCCGCGGCCCGTTCGAAGCTGTCGACCGTCGCCGGCGCGCCGCGCAGCGCCCGCTCCGCCGCGTACGCCCGCCACGGCCGGTGCGCGACCGCGCCGTAGGCGAGCCGTACGTCGCGCACCGTGCCGTCGGCGACGTCGAGGGCGGCCGCGACCGACCCGGTCGCGAACGCGAACGACGAGCGGTCCCGCACCTTGCGGTACGTCGAGGTGCGCGCGATCGGCGCCGCCGGCAGCACCACCGCGGTGATGAGCGCGCCCGGCGGCAGGTTCGTGTCCCGGTCGGGCCGGTCGCCGGGCAGCCGGAACAGCTCGTGCACGCTCATGTCCGCCGTGCCGTGCGGGGTCAGCAGCTCCACCCGCGCGTCCAGCAGCACGAGCGCGACCGCCAGGTCCGACGGGTTCGTCGCGACGCACGGCGCCGGCCCGCCCGGCGTCTCGGTGCCGAAGATCGCCAGGTCGCGGTGCTCGCCGTCGCGGGCGTCGCAGCCGGCGCCGAGCCGGCGCTTGTTGCACGCCTTCGTGACGTCGACGAAGTACCGGCAGCGGGTGCGCTGCAGCAGGTTCCCGCCGACCGTGGCCCGGTTGCGCAGCTGCGCCGACGCCCCCGACAGCAGCGCCAGGGCCACCGCCGGGAACCTGGTCCGCAGCACCGGGTCGGCGGCCAGGTCGCTGTTGGTGGTGAGCGCCCCGATCCGCATCCCGCCGTCCGGCAGCGCCTCGATCTGCCGCAGCGGCAGCCCGGTCACGTCGACCAGCATCTCCGGGGCGGTCACGCCGAGCTTCATCAGGTCCACGAGGTTCGTCCCGCCGGCCAGGAACACCGCGCCGGCGTGCCCGACGGTGGCGACCGCCGAGTCCGGCGCGTCGGCGCGCCGGTACGCGAACGGCTTCACCGCGCCCCCACCGGCTGCGCCGCGACCTCCTCGATCGCCGCGACGATGTTCACGTAGGCGCCGCAGCGGCACAGGTTGCCCGACATCCGCTCGCGGATCTCGGACGCGTCGAGGGTGACGCCCTCGGCGGCGGCCTCCTCCAGCATGCCGACGGCCGAGCAGACCTGTCCCGGCGTGCAGAAGCCGCACTGCAGCGCGTCGTGCGCGACGAACGCCTCCTGCACCGGGTGCAGCGGCGGCGGCCCCTGCGCCGCCGCCAGCTGTGCCGAGGCGCGGCTGCTGAGCCCTTCCACCGTGGTGACCGCCGCGTCCCGGCAGGTGACCGCGAGGACCAGGCAGCTGTTCACCCGCCGGCCGTCGAGCAGGACCGTGCACGCGCCGCACTGGCCGTGGTCGCAGCCGCGTTTCGTGCCCGGCAGCGACAGCTGCTCGCGGAGCATGTCGAGCAGGGTCGTGCGGTTGTCGACGCGCAGTTCGGTCGGGTGTCCGTTGACGCACAAGGTGAGGTCGCTGGTGAGCTGTCGTTCCACCCGGTCGTCCTGCCCACGGCCGCCGCGCCCATGCGTGCCCGGCGCCGGGCACCCCGCGAAGTCACCCGAACTGTGGGACCGTGGTGCGGTGGACGGGGGTGCTGGGGAGGGCGCGGTCACCGCGGACGGCTGCCCCGTGGAGCTGTACACGCTGCTGCCGGCGACCGGCGAGCCGGAGCTCATCCACGCGGCGGTGCCACCGGACGCGCCGATCCTCGACCTCGGCTGCGGCGCCGGCCGGCTCACCCACCCGCTGATCGGCCTCGGCCACCCGGTCACCGCCGTGGACAACTCCGCGGCGATGCTCGCCCACGTGCGCGGCGCCACCACCGTCCTGGCCGACATCGAGACCCTCGACCTGGCCCGGCGGTTCCCGGTGGTGCTGCTGGCCAGCCACCTCGTCAACACCCCCGACGACCGGTTGCGGGCCCGGCTGCTCGCCGCGTGCCGGCGGCACCTCGCCGCCGACGGCCGGGTCGTCGTCCAGTGGCTGCCGCCGGCCTGGTTCGACCGGGTCTTCGCCGCCATGCGCCCCGTCACCGGGCGCATCGGCGACATCGAGGTGACCGACACGCCGCTGTCGCACGACGGCACGGTCCTGCAGGCGGTGTGCACGTACCGGCTCGACGGGCCGGACGGGCGCACCTGGTCGCACCGGTTCGCCACCCGCCGGCTCAGCCGCGCCGACCTGCACGCCGCCCTCACCGGGGCGGGCCTGCGCTTCGAACGCCACCTCGACCCGGGCCGGCACTGGCTGACCGCCGCCGTGTGAGCGGTGTGAGCCCGGTGACCGGCGCTTGACCTGAAGCTCGCTTGAGGTTCGAGGCTGGGACGATGAAGGCGATCGAGGTGGCCCGCTTCGGCGGCCCGGAAGTCCTGCGACTGTGTGAGGTCCCCGACCCCGTCCCCGGCGCGGGCGAGGTCGTCGTCGACGTCGCCGCGGCCGACACCCTGTGGCTGGAGACGTCGGTGCGCGCCGGTGCCGGCGGCGCGTACTTCCCGGTGACCCTGCCGTACCGGCCGGGCGTCGGCGTCGCCGGGACCGTGTCCTCCGGTTCGGGCGGGCGGCGGGTGGTGGCGCGGCTCGGGCACGACGGCGGCGGGTACGCGACCCGCGTCGCCGTCGCCGCCGACGCCCTGGTCGACATCCCCGACGGCGTGCGGGACCGGACCGCGGCCGCGCTCCTGCACGACGGCGTCACCGCCCTGGCGCTCATGGACGTGGTGAAGGTCGTCGCCGGCGACCGGGTGCTCGTCACCGCCGCCGCCGGCGGCATGGGCGCGCTGCTCGTCCAGGTGGCCAGGGCGGCCGGCGCGACGGTCGTCGCCGCCGCCCGCGGCCCCGCGAAGCTCGCCGCGCTGCGCGCGCTCGGCCCGCTCGCCCCCGACGCCGTCGTCGACTACGGCGCCGCCGACTGGACCGACACGGTGTGGAACCTGACCGGCGGGGTCGACGTGGTCCTCGACGGCGCCGGCGGCGACTACGGCCGCGCCGCGTTCGACCTCGTCGTCGACGGCGGCCGGTTCTCCGCGCACGGCATGCCGGCCGGTGCGTTCGCCGTCGCCGACCCCGACCTCGCCCGGGCCCGCGGCGTCACCGCGACCGGCATCGAGGCCGTGCAGCTGCGTCCGGACCGGTTCCGCGGCTACCTGACCCGCGCCCTGCGCGACGCCGCCGCGGGCCGGCTCACGCCGCTGATCGGGCAGACGTTCCCGCTCGAGCGCGCCGCCGACGCCCACGCCGCGATCGAGTCGCGCACGGCGGTGGGCAAGACGGTGCTAACAGTCGCATGAGACCGCCCAGCGGGGCGCGGTCAGCTCGTCGGCCGGGCGCCGCTGCGGCCCGGCCGGCGACACGAACGTGAAGCCCTCCCGGACCCAGTACTCGTACCCGCCGAGCATCTCCTGCACCTGGTAGCCGAGCTTCGCGAACTCCAGCGCCGCGCGGGTCGCGCCGTTGCAGCCCGGCCCCCAGCAGTACGTCACGACCTGCGCGCCGGCCGGCACGACCTCGGCGGCGCGCGCGGCGATCCGCGCGGTCGGCAGGTGCACCGCACCCGGCAGGTGCCCCTGCGACCAGGCCTGCTCGCCGCGCGAGTCGACCACGACATAGCCGGGCGTGCCCGCCTCCAGGGCCGCGTGCACGTCGCTGACGTCGGTCTCGAACCGCAGGCGTCCGGTGAAGTGCGCGATGGCAGCAGTGTTCGTCATGCGCCCATCGTGCTGGGCGGGGCCCGCCACGCGACAGTGGCGTGAATGCCACCGTTCGCTAAGATACCGCCATGCTGGACGTGTCGGTGCTCGTGTACCCCGGCATGTCGGCGTTCGAGACCGGCATCGTCACCGAGGTGTTCGGGCTGCCCCGCCCGGAGTTCGACCGGCCCTGGTACCGGCTGGCCGTCTGCGCCCCGAGCGACGCACCCGTGCCGATGATCGGCGGCGCGACGCTCACCACACCGTTCGGGCTCGCCGAGTTCGCCGCCGCGGACACCGTCATCGTGCCCGGCGTCGCCGACGTCCACCGCGACCCGCCGGCCCCGGTCCTCGACGCGCTGCGCACCGCCCACGCCCGCGGCGCCCGCATCCTGTCCATCTGCTCCGGCGCGTTCGCCCTCGCCGCCGCCGGGCTGCTCGACGGCCGGCGCGCCACCACCCACTGGCGCTACGCGCGGCTGCTGCAGCACCGGTTCCCGGCGGTGGACGTGGACCCGGGCGTGCTCTACCTCGCCGACGGCGACGTGTGGACCAGCGCCGGCAGCGCCGCCGGCCTCGACCTGTGCCTGCACGTCGTGCGCGCCGACCACGGCGCCGCGATCGCCAACGCCGTCGCCCGCCGGCTCGTCGTGCAGCCGCACCGCGACGGCGGCCAGGCCCAGTACATCGAGGCGCCGATGCCCACCACGGCGGGCGGCCCCGGCGCCGACGGGCGGATCGCGCGCAGCCTCGAATGGGCGCTCGCGCACCTCGCCGAGCCGCTCACCGTCGACACCCTGGCCCGGCAGGCGCACATGTCGCCGCGGACCTACCTGCGGCACTTCACCCGCACCACCGGCACCAGCCCGATCCGCTGGCTGATCCGGCAGCGGATCCAGGCGAGCCTGGCGCTGCTGGAGTCCACCGACACCCCGATCGAGCAGGTCGCGGCCGCCGTCGGGTTCGACACGCCGGTCACGTTCCGGCACCACTTCGCCGGCACGATGCGCACGTCGCCGTCGGCGTACCGGCAGGCCTTCCGCACCGGCGGCGGCCGCACCGCGTAGGCTCACCCGTCGTGCGCCTCTGGTCGACGCTCGTCGGTATCGGCTTCCGGCGATGGTCCACCTACCGCCTGGCGGCCTTCGCGGGCGCGTTCACCAACAGCGTGTTCGGCCTGATCCGGGCCGGCGTCATCACCGCCGCCGTCGCCGCGGCCGGCGGCACGCTCGGCGGCTACGACGCGCGGGCCGGCGTCACCTACGTGTGGCTCGGGCAGGCCCTCATCGGCCCCGTGTACTTCTTCGCGTGGAACGAGCTGGCGCAGCGCATCCGCACCGGCGACGTCGCCGTCGACCTCGCCCGGCCCGTCGACCCGATGCTCGCGCACCTCGCCGCCGACCTGGGGCGGGCCGCGTTCGTGGTGCTGCCCCGCGGGCTGCCGCCGCTCGCCGTCGGCGCCGCCGTGACCGGGCTGGCCCTGCCCGGCGACCCGGCCGCGTACGTGCTCGGCGTGCTCAGCGCCGCACTCGCCGTCGTGGTGTCCTTCGCCTGCCGGTGGCTGGTGAACCTCAGCGCGTTCTGGCTGCTGGACCTGCGCGGCCCGATGACGCTCTACCTGCTGGTCACCAACATCCTGTGCGGGCTGGCCGTGCCGGTGCGGTGGTTCCCGGGGTGGCTCGCCGCGATCGCCGCCGCCAGCCCGTTCCCGTCGATGCTGCAGACCCCGATCGACGTGCTCATGGGCCGCAGCGCCGGCTGGGACGCGGTGCGGCTGCTCGCCGTGCAGGCCGCGTGGGCCGTCGCGCTGCTCGTCGCCGGCCGCCTGATCTTCACCCTCGGCAGCCGCAAGCTGGTGATCCAGGGTGGCTGACAACCCCTACGCGGTGCTGGTGCGGCTGCGGATGCGGGCGCAGACGGTGTACCGGGGCTCGTTCGCCATCGACGTCGTGGCCAGCCTCGGCGCGACCGTCAGCGGATTCGGAGAGCTGTACGTCATCTTCGCCAACGTGCCGGCGCTCGGCGGGCTCGACTTCCCGGCGGCGGCGCTGGTCTTCGCGATCGGGCACGTCGCGTTCAGCGTCGCCGACCTCGTCGTCGGGCACCTCGACGCGCTGCCGACCTACCTGCGCGCCGGCACGCTCGACGCGTTCCTGCTGCGGCCGCTGCCGGTCCTCGCGCAGCTCGTCGTCGCGGAGATCTCGCTGCGGCGCTTCGGGCGCACCGCGGCCGGCACCGCGATCGCGGTCGTGGCGCTGGCCCGCTGCGACGTGGCGTGGACCCCGGCGAAGGCGGCGCTGCTCGCGGTCACCATCTGCGCCGGCGCGGCCCTGTTCGCCGGGCTGTTCGTGGCCGCCGCCGCCGTGCAGTTCTGGCTCGTGGAGGGCGCGGAGTTCACCTCGTCGTTCGTGTACGGCGGCAACTACGCCGCCCAGTTCCCGGCGAGCGTGTTCGCCACGCCGGCCCGGGTGCTGTTCACGTTCGTCGTGCCGGCCGCGTTCGTCGCGTACCTGCCGGTGCTGACCCTGCTCGACATCCCCGGCGCGGTCCCCGGCGGCGTCCCGGCCGGCGGCGCGCTGGGCTGGTGCTCGCCGCTGGCCGCCGCGGCGGTCTGGACGGTGGCCCTGCTCGGCTGGCGGGCGGGTCTGCGGCACTACACGGGAGCCGGCTCATGACCGAAGCGATCGTCGTCGCAGATGCGCTGCGGCGGGTGTTCGGGGCGAAGACCGCCGTCGACGGGCTCACGTTCAGCGTGCCGCGCGGCGCCGCCGTCGGGTACATCGGCGCGAACGGGGCGGGCAAGTCCACCACCATCAAGATGCTCACCGGCATCCTCAAGCCGACGTCCGGCTCGGCGCTGACCTGCGGGCTGGAGCCGCTGCGGCACCGCCGGCAGCTCGCCCGGCGTATCGGGGTCGTGTTCGGCCAGCGCAGCCAGCTGTGGTGGGACCTGCCGCTGCGCGACTCGTTCCGGGCCCTCGGCGCCATCCACCGGCTCGGCCGCGACGCGCTGCGGGACCGCACCGCCGAGCTCGTCGACCGGCTCGACCTCGGCGAGTTCGTGGACACCCCGGTGCGGCAGCTGTCGCTCGGCCAGCGCATCCGCGGCGAGGTCGCCGCCGCCCTGCTGCACGGACCGCAGCTGCTCATCCTCGACGAGCCGACGATCGGCCTGGACGTGCTGAGCAAGGAGCGGCTGCGGGTGTTCCTCACCGAGCAGCGGGCGCTGCACGGCACCAGCCTGCTGCTGGCCACCCACGACATGGGCGACGTGCGCCGGCTCACCGAACGCATCCTCGTCGTCGACCACGGGCGGCTCGCGTTCGACGGCACCCTCACCCAGCTCGTCGAGCAGGTCGGCGCGGAACGCGTCGTGGTGCTCGACCTCACCGACCCGGCGCCGCCGCTGGACGGGATCCCCGGCACCCGGCTCGTCGGGGTGGAGGCCGGCGGGCTGCGCCAGCGGCTGTCGTTCGGGTCGGGGGAGACGACCGTCGCGGCGATCCTCGCCGTCGTCGCGCGGCGCGGGCCCGCCGTGCACGACCTGACCATCGAGGAGCCCGACATCGAGGCGGTGGTGCGCCGCCTGTACGCCTCCTGAGACGGCGCACCCGGCAGGACATTTGTCACCGCCGGGGCACGACACACGCATCTGCCCCCGCCGCCGGCCGGACCGTAGCGTCGGGGCATGACAACGGTCGAGCTGGATCACGTGTCGTACGCCTACGGCGGAGCGACGCCCGCGGTTCGCGATGTCTCCCTGCGGATCGGGGCGGGCGAGGTCGTCGCGATGCTCGGCCCGAACGGCGCCGGCAAGTCCACGACGCTGCTCATGCTGCTGGGCATGCTGCCGCCGCGGACCGGCACCGTGCGGCTGTTCGGCGGGCCGGTCGCCGCCGCCGTCGCCGCCGGCCGGGTCGGCGCCATGCCGCAGGCCGGTGGGGTGCCGCCCCGGTCGAGCGTCGGTGACCTGCTGGAGTTCCTGCACGCGGTGTACCCGCAGCCGATGCCGGTCGCGGAGGCCCTGGCTTTGGCCGACCTCGGCGGGCTCGCCGGGCGGACCGTGGAGCGGCTCTCCGGCGGGCAGCAGCAGCGGCTCCGCTTCGCGATGGCCGTCATCGGCCGGCCCGACCTGCTGGTCCTCGACGAGCCGACGGCCGCGCTGGACGTGCAGGCCCGGCGGGAGTGCTGGGCGGCGATCCGCCGGTACGCCGCGCAGGGCCGCACCGTGCTGTTCTCCACCCACCACCTGGACGAGGCCGACGGCAACGCCGACCGGATCGTCGTGCTCGACCGGGGCACGGTCATCGCCTGCGGCACCGCCGCCGACGTGAAGCGCCGCGTCGGCGTGCGCACCGTGACCGTCACCGCCGGCGCGCCCGCCGGCTACGCCGACCTGCCCGGGGTCGTCGCGGTCGCCGACCGCGGCGGGCGGGTCGCGCTCACCACCACCGACTCCGACGCGACGGTGCTCGCGCTCGCCGCCGCCGGCCTGGTCCGCGACCTCGAGGTCGCCGGCGCCGGCCTGGAGGAGGCGTTCCTGTCCCTGACCGCCACCGCACCGCGCACCGAAGGGGTCTGACATGCGCGCGTACATCCGGCTGGAGCTGCGGCGGCTGGTCCGCTCGCCCGGCATGCTCATCCTCACCGTGGTGATGCCGCTGCTGAGCTACCTGCTCTTCACCAACATCCCCGGGCTCACCGGCCAGGAGCGCGACGTCGCCGCGACGTACGCGATGGTCAGCATGGCCGGCTACGGCGCGGTCGGCGCCCTGCTCAACTACGCCTCCGGCGTGGTCGTCGACCGGTCGATCGGCTGGATGCGCCAGCTGCGGCTCACGCCGCTGTCGCCGGTGCGGGTCGTGGTCGGCAAGGGGCTCGCGGCGATGGCGACCGCGGTCGTGCCGGTGACCGCGCTGTGCGCCGCCGCGGTGGCGGTCAACGGCGTGCGGCTGGACGCCGGGCAGTGGCTGGCGGTCGTGCCGCTGCTGTGGCTGGGGGCGGCGCCGTTCGCGCTGCTCGGCCTCGGTATGGGATACCTGGCGACCGCGCAGACGGTGCAGCCGCTGAACCTGCTCGTGTACCTGGGGATGTCGGTGGCCGGTGGGCTGTGGCTGCCGCTGGAGGCGCTGCCGGGCTGGGTGGCGGCGCCCGGGCGGTGGCTGCCGACCCACGCGTACGCCGACATGTCGTGGCAGGTGGCGTTCGGCGGCGCGCCGACCGTCGCGGACGTGGCGACGCTCGCCGCCTGGACGGCGGCGTTCACGGCGCTGGCGGTCGCCGGGTTCCGCCGGTCGGTCCGCGGCACCGTGAGCCTGTAGGCACCGGCGGGAGGACTAGGGTGGAGCGCATGCCCGTGCAGCGGTGGAGGCCGTCGGCCGGTGGGCTGCTCTGGGTCGGGGTGTGGACGTTCCCGCTGCTGGACCCGGCCGGCACGGTCACCGCGACCCCGGGCGGGATCGTCGCCGGGGTCGGGCTCGGACTGTTCACGGTCGCGTACGCGCTGCTCAGCACGCTCGGCTTCGACCACCGCGAGGACCTGGAGCGGGTCGCGACCGTCTGGTTCGCGGGCGTGGCGGCGCTCGGGGTGGCCCTCGCCGCGGCGTACGGGGAGCGCTGGCTGATCGTGCTGCTGTTCGTCAGCGCGTGCGGCATGGCGGTGTACGGCGGCCGGGAGCGCATGACCGTGGCCCTGACGCTGCTGGCGGCGGTGCTGGTGCTGGAGGTGCTGCTCGGGCTGCTGCACCACGCGGACCCGGCGCGGCTGGTCAGCACCCTGGTCGCGACCGTGCTCGCGTCGGGTCTCGTCGGTGCGGTCCGCCAGATGGGCCGGCTCATCGCCGAGCTGCAACGCACCCGGGAGGCCCTGGCCACGGCCGCCGTCGCGGAGGAGCGGCTGCGCTTCTCCCGGGACCTGCACGACCTGCTCGGCCACACCCTGTCGGTGATCGTGGTGAAGGCGGAGGTGGTGCGGCGCATCGCCGAGCGCGACCCGGCCGCGGCCGCCGCGCAGGCCGCCGACATCGAGGACATCGGCCGGCGGGCGCTGGTGGAGATCCGGGAGGCGGTCACCGGGTACCGGGAGGCCGGCCTGACCGCGGAGCTGACCCGCGCGAAGGGGATGCTGTCCAGCGCGGGGATCACCGCGTCGGTGCAGCGCACCGCGGACCCGCTGCCGGACGACGCCGACCGGCTCCTCGCCTGGGCGCTGCGGGAGGCGACGACGAACGTGGTCCGGCACAGCGGCGCGCACCGCTGCGACATCGAGATCGCCACCGTGGACGGCGCGGCGGCGCTCAGCGTCGTCGACGACGGCACCGCCACCGCCGCGGCCGCTCCGGCCGCCGGGTTCGGCAACGGGCTGCGGGGGCTGACCGAGCGCCTCGGCGCGGCCGGCGGCACCGTGCAGGCGGGCGCCCGCGACGGGGGCGGGTTCGCGCTGGTCGCCCGGGTGCCGCTGTGAGCGGCCAGCGCAGCGGCTCGGGCCGCGAACCGTGGGTTCAGTGTGGGGTCGCGGCGGCGCCGGAGCGCAGCGGAGGTGGCGGCGTGAGCGGCCAGCGCAGCGGCTCGGGCCGCGAACCGTGGGTTCAGTGTGTGGGCTCGCGGCGGCGCCGGAGCGCAGCGGAGGTGGCGGCGTGAGCGGCCAGCGCGGCGGCTTGGGCGCGGCCGGTGGGGTGTGCCGGTGATCCGGGTGCTGCTGGCGGAGGACCAGGGCATGATGCGTGGCGCCCTCGCCCTGCTGCTCGGCCTGGAGCCCGACCTCGACGTGGTGGCGCAGGTCGCGACCGGCGACCAGGTCGTGCCGGTCGCGGTGCGGGAGCGGCCCGACGTGGCGTTGCTGGACATCGAGATGCCCGGCGGCGACGGGATCACCGCGACCGCGCAGCTGCGCCGGCGGTTGCCGGGCTGCCGGGTGCTGATCCTGACGACGTTCGGGCGGCCCGGGTACCTGCGCCGCGCGATGGAGGCGGGGGCGAGCGGTTTCCTGGTGAAGGACGGCCCGGTCGAGGAGCTGGCGGCGGCGGTGCGCCAGGTGCACGCCGGTGGGCGGGTCGTCGACCCGGCCCTCGCCGCGGCCGCCCTCGCCGCCGGGCCCGACCCGCTCACCGACCGGGAGCGTGACGTGCTGCGCGAGTCGGCGGGCGGCGCGACCGTCGCCGACATCGCCGCCCGGCTGCGGCTGTCGGAGAGCACGGTGCGCAACTACCTGTCGGCGGCGATCACCAAGACGGGCACCCGCAACCGCATCGAGGCCGTCGGGGTGGCCCAGTCCAACGGCTGGCTGTGATCCGGCCCCCGGCGTCCGGTCACGCCGCCGGTCTGGTGGCCGCGGCGGCGCCGGTCGGGCCGTGCCGCTGCCAGTGCCGCAGCATCGGCGCGGCGTCCCAGCCCAACTCGCGGGAGCGGTACTCGGCGTCCGCGCACCGCGCCGTCCAGCTGCGCGCCGCCGTGCCGGGCGGCTGCTCCGTGGGCCGGTCGCGGGGCAGCAGCTCGTCGCGCAGGTCCTGCAGGACGCGGATCGAGTGCTCGAACGCGGGCACCTCCCGGTCGCGGTCGCTGAGCGCCGCCATCCAGTCCACGTCGCGGCCGTCGCAGACGGTGCAGGCGCAGCCGAACAGCTCCGGGTCCGGGCGGCCACGGTGCGCCCTGGCGATGGCGCCGATGCGGCGGTACGACAGCGTGGGGCGGAACACGGCCGACGGCGCCACGGGGCGGAACCCGTGCGGGCGCGCGCCGGGCCGGGGCGGCGGCGTGCGGGGCGTGAGGTGGCGCAGGCCGGCCACGGTGCCGACGGCGGCGGCGACCGCGCCGTGGCACAGCGCGCCGAGCGCCGACACGTCGCAGCGCAGCAGCAGCGTCGGCACCCCGCAGCCGAGCACCGCGAGGAGCCCTTCGACGACGCCGGGGAGGGCGAACGGGTCGCGGCCGGCCTCCAGGACGAGCGCCACGGGCACGCCGGCGGCGCGGATGTGGCCGGTCAGGACGGTGCGGTGCAGCCGGTCCTGCAGCCAGGCCGGGTGCAGCGGCAGGACGGCGATCGTGCCGGGCAGCACGGCGGTGCGGTGCAGGATGCCGGCGAGGCCCGGCTCGTCGCCGCTGTCGACGTACCCGGAGTCGGTGAGCACCGGCAGCCCCAGCTCCCGCTGCCGGCGCAGCCACCGCGGGTTGAACGGCGCGCTCGCCGGCAGCCGCGCCTGCCCCGCGTAACGGGCCGCGTCCAGCAGCAGCGGCGCCTCGAACCTGCGCTGGCGCAGCAGGTACGCGGCGGTGGCGAGCAGGCCCGCCTCGTCGCGCTGGTGCGGCGACACGACCAGGCCCGCGCCGGGCCGCTCGGCGACCGGCGCGCAGCGCAGCGCCTGGTTGGCCGAGCAGTGCACCAGCAGCGTGCCGTCGGTGATCATGGCATTCGTCGGTCCCGTCACTATTGGTACATCGATCGTAACCAATGGTGCGGGATTCACGAACATTCACGTTCGTACGTGTGTGCCATCTGGAGAACCGGCCGCCGCCGCGGCCGGCGCCCCCGTCAGTGCAGGGCCGGGTAACCGCCCAGCGGGGTGCTCTGCGCCCCGGCGCGGACCGCGGCGGCCGCGGCGGCCACCGAGCCGGCCGTCGCCACCCGGTCGACGATCGCGGCGACGACCTTCGGCGTGGCGAACGACGTGCCGCTCCACGCCGCCCAGCCGCTGCCGAACGACGCGTGGTGGATGTACGTGCTGACGACGTCGGCACCGGGTGCGGCGAGGCTCACCCACGGGCCGGTGTTGCTCCACTCGCAGATCGCGGTGCCGTCGTGCGCCGCGACCGCGAGGACCTGCGCCGCCCAGCCCGCGGTGTCCGCGGTGAACGCGGCCGGCCAGAACGGCCGGTCACCGTCGCCGTTGTTGCCGGCGGCGGCGACCACGACCCGGTCACCGCCGGACAGGAACGCCTGCAGCGCGGCGGACAGCGCCACCGGCGGCAGGTCACCGACGGTGTACCCGCCGAGGGACAGGTTGAGCACGTCGGTGTCGGTGAGGCCGGTGATCGCGGCGGCGAGGTCGGCCTCGGTGCACACGCCGAAGCTGTCGAGGATCTTCACGATGCGCACCTGCGCGCCGGTGGTGCCCTGCGCGACGATCCCGGCGATGAAGTTCGCGTGGCCGACGTCGGAGTCGAGCATGCCGTCGGCGTCGCCGTCCAGCACCGTCTCGTGGTTCTCCGGCGTGGCGGTGTAGCAACCGGCCGGCAGCGGGCTGTCCAGCCAGATGCCGGTGTCCATCACCACCACCCGTACCGGCGCGGTGGTCTGCGGCGACGGGACCAGCTTCGCCGGCGGGGCGTCGACGGCGACCGGCGGGCCGAACGGGCCGCCGTGCTCGTGCGGGGTGGACATGAACACGTGGTTGGCCCCGGCGACCGAACCCGCCGGCAGCTGCCCGCGCAGCCGGCGCACGGCGCCGGCGACGTCCAGGCCGGACGCGCGCAGCCGGCGCAGCCCCGCCGCCGGCTCGTCCTCGGTGATCTCGCTGCTGCGGTGGCCGAGACCGGTCAGGGTGCGGTGCGCGAGCGCGGTGCCGGAGTCCTGGACCAGGATCTCGTCGGCGACGAACCGCACCGTGCGGCCGGCGTGCGTCTCCGTGCGCAGCCACGGCAGGCCCGACAGGCGCTCGTCGCGGGTCTGCAGCCACCGTTCCAGACGTTCCCGTGCAACGGACATGCTCGCTCCTCAAACGATCACAGTGCTTCGCGGTCGGTTTCCGTGTACGCACCCATCATCAGACGGACCGCTGACATGAGTCGCCGCCGCCCGGCCGTGATACACATCGGGGGTGTTCTCCACCGCCGACGAGCTGGCGCAGCGGCTGTTGCCGGTCGTGATGGCCGACCCCGGCAAGGCCAGGGCGCTCGCCGACGCGGCGCTGCGCGACGCGCTGCGCGGCGGCGACCACGCGGCGCAGGCGGTGGCGCTGCGCACGCTCGGGCTGGCCGCCCGCGCCCGGCACGACGCGGCGGACGCCGCCCGGCACCTGCGCGCGTCGATCGCGGTCGCCCGCCGGCACCGCCTTACGCAGTACGAGGCGGAGGCGCGGATGAGCCACGCCCTCATCCTCGACGACCTCGGCCGCCCCACCGCGGCGCTGCGCGAGATCGACCGGGCCATGGCGGACCTGCAGGGGCAGCGCCGGGCCCGGGCCACGATGCAGCGGGCCCTGATCCTGCGCCGGCTCGGCTTCGACCGGGAGGCGATGCAGCTGTACCGGGCGGCGCTGCGCGCGTTCCGCCAGTCCGGCGACGCGGTCTGGGAGGCCCGGACGCTGACCAACCGCGGGGTGCTGCACGGGTACCGCGGCAACCTGCGCCTCGCCGAGGCCGACCTGCGCGCCGCGCAGGCGCTGTACAACCGGCTCGGGATGGCGACCGCCGCCGCGCAGGTCGAGCACAACCTCGGGTTCGTCGCGGCGCAGGCCGGTGACGTGCCGACCGCCCTGGCCCGCTACGACCGGGCCCACGACCGGCTGTGGAACACCGGCGTCGACGCGGTCAGCCTGCTCGACCGCGCGGACCTGCTGCTGTCGGTGCGGCTGCTGCCCGAGGCGGACACCGCGATCCGCGCCGCCATCGCCGCCTGCACCGACGGGCACCTGGACTCGATCCTCGGCCAGGCGCACCTGATGATGGCCCGGCTCGCCCTCGCCGCGGGCCCGTCGCGGGCCGCCGAGTCGAAGGCCGCGGCGGCCGCCGCCCGCAAGGTGTTCACCCGCCAGCGGCGCGGCGTGTGGATCGCCCGGGCCAGGGTCGCCGAGCTCGCCGCGGTCGTCGCGTCCGGCCGGGCGCACCGCGGCACGCTGCGCGACCTGACCACCGCCGGGCGGGCCCTGGTCGCGGCCGGCTGGCCGCACCCGGGCTGGGAGGCGCTGCTGGACGCCGCGCAGCTCGCCGTCGACCTCGGCGCCCGCGACACCGCCGCGGAGCTGCTCGCCGAGGCCGCCCCCGCGGCGAAGCTCGGGCCGGCGCCGCTGCGGGTGCGCTGGTCGCACGTGCGCGCCCGGCTCGCCCTCGCCCGCGGCGCCACCGCGGAGGCGGCCCGGGCCGCGACCGCCGGGCTGCGGGTCGCCGACGAGTACCGGGCCAGCCTCGGCGCGACCGAGCTGCGGGTCCGCGGCAGCGTCGAGGCGGCGGCCCTGGCCGGGCTGCGGCTGCGGCTCGCCCTCGACCACGGCGGCCCGCGCGAGGCCCTCACCTGGGCGCAGCGGTGCCGGTCCGCGGCGCTGTCGCTGCCGCCCACCCACCCGTCCAGCGACCCGGTCGTGGCCCGGCACCTCAGCGAGCTGCGCCGCATCACCGGCGAGCTGGCCGCCGCGCCGGCCGGGCCGCAGCGCGCCGGGCGGCTGCTGCGCCGGCAGCGGTCCCTGGAGGCGGAGATCCGCCGCCGCTCGTGGCGGGTGCCGGGCTCCGGGCCGACCGCGCGGACCGACGTGCCGTTCGCCGACCTCGTCGCGGCGCTGGACGGGCGGGTGCTGCTGGAGCTGCTCGCGATCGACGGGGTGCTGCACGCGCTCGTGGTGTCGCCCGGGCGCCGGGCCGCTTCCGGTGCCGGTGCGGCTTCCGGCGCCGGTTCTGGTGCCGGTTCTGGTGCCGGTTCTGGTGCTGCTTCCGGCGCCGGTTCTGGTGCTGCTTCCGGTGCTGCTTCCGGGGCCGCTGTTCGGGTCGCGCACCGGGTGGTCGGGGCGATCGCGCCGGTCGCGAGGGAGCTGGAGCACCTGCGGATCGCGTTGAGCGGGCAGATCCTCGGCCACGGCGGCACCAGCGCCGGCCGGGTCGCCCGCGGCGTCGAGGCCCTCGACCGGCTGCTGCTCGACCCG
The DNA here is from genome assembly GCF_000716715.1 of Dactylosporangium aurantiacum. Classification (GTDB taxonomy): domain Bacteria; phylum Actinomycetota; class Actinomycetes; order Mycobacteriales; family Micromonosporaceae; genus Dactylosporangium; species Dactylosporangium aurantiacum. Next base: position 261,490 of record NZ_JNYJ01000001.1, read on the forward strand.
GTCGCCGACCTCATCGGCGACGCCGGCCCGATGGTGCTGGTCCCGACCGGGGCGCTGCACGCGATGCCGTGGGCGATGCTGCCGCGGCTGCGGGGGCGCCCGACGACCGTCGCCCCGTCCGCCGCCATCTGGTGGCGGGTCGCGACCCAGCCGGCGGTCGAGGGCCCCACCGTGCTCGTCGGCGCGCCGTCCGCGGCGCAGGCGGCCGACGAGGTCGAGCAGATCGCCGCCGACGAGCGCGCCGCCGGGCGGCCCGCGCCGGCGGTCCTCGCCGGTGAACGGGCCCGGGTCGGGCCGGCGCTGGCCGCCCTCGACGGGGCCGCGATCGGGCACATCGCCTCGCACGGCGAGTTCCGGGTGGACAACCCGCTGTTCTCGTTCCTCATGCTGGCCGACGGCCCGCTGACCGTGTACGACCTGTCCGTCCTGCGCCGCCCGCCGGCGCTGCTGGTGCTGTCCGGCTGCGACACCGGCCTGGCCGACGTGCACCCGGGCGACGAGCTCATGGGCCTCGTCTCGGCGCTGCTGAACATGGGCACCGCCACCGTCGTGGCGAGCACGGGACCCGTCGACGACGGCGCGACCAGGCTGCTGATGCGCGACCTGTACGCCCACCTCGGCGCCGGTCACCGGCCGGCGGCGGCCCTGGCGATGGCGCAGTCGGCGGCGCAGGCCCTCCCGCCGGCGCTGCGGGCCAGCACCGACAGCTTCGTGTGCTTCGGGGCCGGCTGAGCCCGTCCCGGACTTTGTGAAATTTTCTCCGGTTCGGCTGGCGGAAGTGTCGGACCCCGGCTCTACGATGTGCCGCATGCGTCGCCCGTGGACCCCGTTGAGCGCAGCCGTGGTGCTGCTGGTGCTGGGCGCGCTCGTCGCCTGGGGCGTCGGCGGCGCGCTCGGCCTGTCGTTCCGTCCGGTGGCCGTGCCGGCCGAGCGGGCCGCCGCCGCGCCGGTGACGCCTCTCGTGCCGCCGCCGCGGATCGGCGCGATCACGCACGACATGCCCGGCGACCCGCGGCTCGCCCTGGCCGCCGCGGCGGTCGCCGACGCGCTCGTCCAGCGCGGCCTGCCCCGCCCCGCGGTCGGCGCCGCACCCGTCGACGGCGCCGCCGGCGCGACGCTGCGGGTCACCGTCGGCGGGGCGCCGCCCGGCCCGTCGCCGGAGGCCTACCGGCTGGGCGGCGACGCCGCCGGGATCACCCTGGAGGCCGCCGGGGTGAGCGGCGCCGTCACCGGGCTGTATGCGGTCGCCGACCGGATCCGCTCCGGCGTGGCGGTGCTGCCCGCCGACGGGCCCGCGGTGTTCGCGCCGCGGCTGGGCCTGCGGCTCACCGACGCCGGCTCCGTCGGCCGCGAGCCGGACCCGGCCGCGTTCACTGCCGGCACCGACTATTCGCTCAACACCGACGTGGTCGGCGGGGCGCTGCTGCCGGCGGCGCCGTGGGTCGACCGGGCCGCCGTCGACCGGATCGCCGGGCAGTTCCGGCAGTTCGTCGAGCACTCGCTCGCCCAGGGGTATAACGGCGTGGTCGTCCCCGGCTTCCTGGAGTACGTGACGTTCGCCCGCGTCGGCGACGGGCACGCCGTCTACCCGGCCGGCGACGAGCACATCGCCCGCGCCGAGGCGCTCGTCGCCGCGTTCGCCCCCGTGTTCCGCCACGCCGCCGACCTCGGCATGCGGGTCTACCTGCTCACCGACATGCTGGCCGTGTCGCCGCCGCTGGAGCGCTACCTGCAGCGGCAGTTCGGCGGGCTCGCCGTCGAGGATCCGCGGTTCTGGCAGGTGTATCAGCTGGGCCTGGCCGAGCTGTTCACGTCGATGCCGTTCGTCGCGGGGCTCATGGTCCGCATCGGCGAGGGCGGCGACGTCTACGCGCAGTCCGGCTGGGACTACTCGTCCAAGCTCGCGGTCACCGGCGTCGGCGCCGTGCGCGCCATGCTGCGGGCGCTGCTGGACACCGCCGGCGCCGCCGGCAAGGAGGTCATCTTCCGCACCTGGACCGTCGGCGTCGGCGCCGTCGGAGACCTGCACACCAACGCGGCGTCCTACGCCGAGGTCCTCGGCGGTGTCGACGACCCGCACCTCATCGTGTCGACGAAGTACACCCTCGGCGACTTCTACAGCCACCTGCCGTTCAACGACACATTGGAGTCCGGCGCGCACCGGCGGATCGTGGAGTTCCAGGGCCGGCGGGAGTTCGAGGGCTTCGGGGCGCTGCCCAACGACCTGACCGGGCTGCACCAGCAGGCGCTGCGCCGGTTCCTCGCCGCCAACCCGCACGTCGAGGGCGTCTGGACGTGGACGCAGGACGGCGGCCCGCTGCGCGCCGGGCCGATGTCGCTCTACCTGCGGACCGGCTTCTGGCAGCTCTACGACCTCAACGCCTACACCCTCGGCCGGCTGGCGCTGGACCCGGACACGCCGGCGGAGCGGTTGACCGCCGACTGGGTCCGGCAGACGTTCTCGACCGACCCGGCGACGGTCGCCGCCGTCTGCGAGATGCTCGCGCTGTCCCGGGAGGCGGTGACGAAGGGTCTCTACATCGGCGCGTACGCGGACCGGTCCGTGCGCGCCCTCGGCCTCGAGCCGCCACCGATGATGTGGATCTTCGAGTGGGACATCGTCACCGGCGACTCGGCGGCCCTGGACAGCATCTACGCGGTGACCCGCGACGCGGGCGCCGCCGGTGGTGCCGCCGGCGCGGACCCGGTCGGCGCGGCGGTCGCGGAGGGGGAGCGGGCGGTGGAGCTCGCCGGCCGGATGCGGTCCCTGGTCGCGGACACCGACCCCGGCACGTGGCGCGACCCGGTGCTGCGCGCGAAGCTGGTCGACACGCTCACCTACGAGGCCGACCTGTTCACCACCCTCGGGGCGTACCGGGCCATGGTCCTGCGGCACGCGCAGTGGCTCGACACCGGCGACGGCGCCGCGCACGCCGCGTGGCGCGACGCCGAGCGCCGCTACCTCGCCGCCCGTGCGGCGCACGAGACCCGCTACGGCGGCGACGTGGACCTGCCGGCGTACAACTTCACCGCCGCCGACCTGGGCGCCGCCCGCGCCGACCGTGACCTGCCGATGGCCTGGCTGGCCCGGGCGCTGCTCGCGGCGCTCGCGGCGACCCTGGCCGCCTGCGCCCTGCTCGCCCGCCGCACCCGCCGCCCCGGCGGTTCCGGCGACCCCGGCGACCCCGGCGGCTCCGGCGGCTCCGGCCGGTTCGGCGACTCCGGCCGGTTCGGCGGGGGAGGGTTGCGGGCGTTGTGGATCGGCGCGACGCGGCCGTGGCGGCTCGCCGACCTCGTTGCCCTGGGGGGTCCGGTGTCCACCTTGGACACTCCGGCGGCCGGCGGCGCGGACGACGGCGGGCCGGACGGCAGGTCGAGCGGCGGGCCGGCCGGCGGGTCGGGCCGGTATGCGCCGACGCGCGCCGACCGGGTCGTGGTGGTCGCCGTGCCTGCGGTGGCCCTGGTCGCGAGCCGCCTGGTGTTCACCTGGTTCGCGGCGCCCGCGCACCTGCTCGTGACGCTCGGCGCGTGGCTGCTGTTCGCGGTGACCGCGAGGCTGCTGCTCGGCCGGCGGGACCCGTTCCGCCTGTGGGCCGCGATCGGCGGGGTCGCGCTGCTGCGCACCGTGCTGCTCCTGGCCGTCCTCGCGGTGCGCGGCCCCGGCCTGTACTGGCTGCGGTTCTGGACCGATCCGGCGGCCAGGTCGGTGTATGTCTGCGTGGCGTTCGCCGCGTTCGCGTGGCTGTTCGTGGCGACGGCCCTCGTCCTGCGCGACGGCCACCGCCTGCGCCGCCGCCGGGTCGCCGGGACCCTCCTCGTCGCCGCCGGTGTCCCCCTCGCGCTGCTGGGCGGCCTGGTCGCCGCCGTCGGCCTGGAGCGCGCCCTCACCGTCTGGAACGATCAGCTCGCCCTCCTGCCGTGGGGGCTGTCCCGGATCCTGGGCATCACCGTGTACCTCGGCATCCCGACCGGCCTGCCGGCCGCCGCCGCCGGCTTCGGGCTGCTGCTCGTCGCCGTGGGCGCCGCCCTGTCGGCGACGACCGTGCCGCACCCGTTCCGCCCGCGCCGCCGTCCCGCGGTGGACCTCTCCGCCGAGCCGTCCCCGGCCAGCCGGTGAAGGCCGGTGCCACCACCGGGGCGCACCCGCCGGGTCGATGACGGCGAGGCCCGCCGCCGGGTCTGTTCGGCGGGTGGTGACGGCGAGGCCGCGCGGGGTCTGTCCGGCGGGTGGTGACGGCCGGGCCGCGTGGGATCTGTCCGGCGGGTGGTGACGGCCGGGCCGCGGGATCTGTCAGGCGGGTGGTGACGGCCGGCGGGCCGTTGACGGGTGCGGTCAGGTAGCGGCCACGTCCTGGGTCGCTCCGGCAGTGGGCGTGACGGGTGGGCGTGACGGGCGGGCGGCACCCGGCACGGTGTTGAGCGAGGCGATCGCCGTCTGATGAACGGTCTGGCTGGTGCAGCGGCTCACCGGTCGGCCACCGCGGCTGGCTCAGCGGTCAGCTGGTTCAGCCGGTGAGCGTGCGCAGCACCGTGGGGGCGTCGGGCATGGCGGCGAGCTCGGCGCGCACCGACGCGGCGGCGGTGCGGAACGGGGGCTCGTGCAGGAGGCGGGTGACCCGCTCGGCGACCGCTGACCCGGTCACCTCGGCCGGGTGCAGGGCCAGGCCGGCGCCGGCCAGCTCGACCGCTTCGGCGTTCATGAACTGGTCGCCGCCCTGGGGCAGGACCAGGTGCGGCAGGCCGTGGGCGAACGCGCCGAGCATGATCCCCGCGCCGCCCTGGGAGACGACCGCGGTGCAGCGGGGCAGCAGGAGCGTGTGCGGCAGGTACGGGGCGAGCACCACGTGCGCCGGCTGCCGGCCGAAGCCGGTCGGGTCGACGGCGGGGCCGACGGTGGCGACCACGTTCACCGGCAGCGCCGACAGGGCGGCGATCGCGGTGTGCAGCACGTTGCGGTTGTCGTGGAAGACGGTGCCGAGGGTGACGTGCACGGTGTGCTCGAACGGCAGCGCGTCGAGGGCGCTCGGCAGCCGCTCGCCCGGGGCCGGGGCACCGGGGACGGGCCGCAGCGGCACCGCGGCCGCCCAGATCCGCTCAGCCCCGGCCGCCTCCGTCGAGCCGTTCACTCCCACTGCCCCCGCCGAGCCGTTCGCCCCCGCCGCCCCCGTCGAGCCGGGAACCCCTGGTGCGGCCGCCGGCGGGACGGGCGCGGTGGCCGGCCCGGCCGGTGGGCGGCGCAGGCTGGGCGGGCACAGCTCCAGGTAGGTGGCGGCGCGGTGGTCGGCGGCGGTGCCGTACAGCGCGAACAGCTCGTCGAGAGCCGGGCCGAGCGCGCCCCACAGCTGGATCGGCGGCATGATGCCGATGCCGTGCACGACCTGGCGGGCGCCGGTGACGGCGGCGGCGACCGGGCCGGCGAGCTCGGTGTCCTCGGAGACGACGAGGTCGGGCTTCCAGTCCGCGGCGCGCGGGACGAGGTCGGCGGCTCGGGCGCGGGCGGAGCCGGCGAAGTACGCGAGCCAGTTCGCGCCGGGGCCGCCGCCGGCCTCGCGGTGCGTCGGCCCGACGGTCCACGTGGCGACGCCCCGGTCCCGCAGGTGCGCCACGACGTCGGCGCCGGTCGCGACCACCACGTCGTGGCCGGCGTCGCGGGCCGCGTCGACCAGCGGCAGCATCGGGTTGACGTGTCCGAACATCGGGCACGCGGTGAAGAGGATCCGCATGCCTGGTCCACGCGCCCGGCGCCGTGCCGGTTCAGCCGGAACCGCGGCGGAAACTTCCGCGGAGCGCTGTCGAAACCGTGGCGGGCCGTTCGACGCGTCAGTGAGCGCACGACACCGTGGCGCTCCCGACGCTCACCGGAAGGGTCCGATCATGATTGACACCACCGCCCCAGAGATCCGGACCGCCGCGCCGCGTGCCGGTGCGGGACTGCTCGCCGGGGCCGGGGTCCTCGCCGCGCCGCTGTTCACCGTGGCCGCCGTCGCGCAGGCGGCGGTCCGCGACGGGTACGACATCACCCGCCACCCCGTCAGCATGCTCGCGCTCGGCGGCCCCGGCTGGGTGCAGACCACGAGCTTCGTGGTGACCGGGCTGCTCAGCGTCGCCGGTGCCGCCGGGGCCCGCCGGCTGCTGCGCGGCGGCCGGGGCCGCACGTGGGGGCCGCTGCTGTTCCTGTTCATCGGGGTGGGGCTGCTGGTGGCGTCGGTGTTCGAGATGGACGCCAGCGACGGGTTCCCGGTCGGTACCCCTGACACCCCGCTGACCACGATGAGCGGCCACATGATCCTGCACAACGTCGGCGGCAGCCTGTCGTTCTTCTCGATGATCGCGCTGTGCTTCGTCCTCGCGGCCCGGTTCGGCGCCGAGGGCCGCACGGGCTGGGCGGTGACGGGCCGGGTCGCCGGGGCGCTGTTCGCGGTCGGTCTCGGCTGGGCGATGACCGGCGGCGAGGCGGGCGCGCTCACCCTGTTCCTCGGCGTGGCCGTCGCCTGGAACTGGATCGCCGCCGCGGTGGCGATCCTGCTGCGCCGCTAGCGGATCCGGCGGCGGCCGCTGCCCGGGCACCGCCGCCGCCCGGTGCGCCGTCAGCCCCGGTGCAGGGCGGCGCGGTCGGCGGCGGCGCGGCCGGAGTCCCAGCCCTCGTCGCTGTCGACGCGGGTGCCGCGGCCGCGGACGGTCCGCGGGAAGATCCGGTGCATCGTCTCGCGGACCTGCGCGTCCCGGGCGGCGAGCACCGGCAGCAGGTCGGCCGGCGCGCCCGGTGCGGGCCGGGCGGCGTCGGTGACGGCGGCCTCGCTCGCCTGGGCGAGCCGCTCGCCGATGCGGACCGCGAACCCGACCAGGAACGACTGCCGGAACGTCTTCAGCCTGGCCCGGCCCGCCTTGCCGCCGGCCTGCCCGCCGGAGGGCTCGGCCGCCGACATGGCCCGGTTCGCCTGTACCAGCAGCGACGTGTGCAGCAGGTCGACGGCGTCGATGTCGCTGTCGAACCCGAACACGGTCGCGAACCCCAGCTCCGGCGACCACACCGCGTAGCACCGGTTCGCGTCGGCGACCGCGTCGAGGAGGGCGGCCTTCTCGTGCTCGTACGGGTGGTCGACACCGATCCGCCGGGCGAACGGCACCACGGCCGCCGCCGCGCCCCGCGCCACCAGCAGCGCCTCGTCGATGCTGTGCCGGGCGATCAGCTCCTGCGCCTTCGCGGTGTACGTCTCCGCCTCGGCCGGGTACGTCGTCGACTCCGCCTTCGCCAGCAGCGCCCGCACCCGGTCCAGCAGCCGCACGTCCACCCGCGGCGCCCCACCGGCCCCACCGGCCCCACCGGCCCCGGCGGCACCACCGGCCCCGGCGGCACCACCGGCACCGGCAGCAGCAGCGGCACCGGCGGTCCCGGGCGGCGGGACCAGCACCTCGATCGGCGGCAGGGTCCGCAGGATGCCGAGCAGCACCAGCACCGTGTCGAGGACCTCGACCCGGTCGACCCGCCACCGGGCGGCGAGCCCGTCGACGTAGCCGCCGTCGGCCGCCCACCACACGGTCGCGCCGAGCGCGTCGGCCTGGGCGCGCCAGCGCGGGTCGACCGCCGCCGGCGGGAAGCCGCGCAGGTGCGCCGCGACCGCGTCCGTGACGAGCTGGGTGTGTGGCACGCCGCCGCGCCGCCCGACGACCCGGTGCAGCTCGCCGGGTTGCCAGCCGCGCTCGAACAGCCGCGCGCAGGCCGCCTGCAGGGTCTTGAACAGTGCCGGGTCGACCTCGGCGGCGGGGGTGACGGTCAGCGTGTCGAGGCCGCGTTCGTAGCCGACGCCGCCGTCGAGCACCGCCATGATCAGTTCCGCCGCCGTCCGCACCGGGCAAGGCTACCCGGACGCGGCGTGACGGTCCGTGGTCGCGCCCGGGTGCCGCGACGCACATCATCCACTGTGGATTTTCGGTGATAGGCTCCCGTCGCTGTTCGGCAGGGAGCTGTTTCGCCAGGGACTCGAGTCAAGAAGGTGTCATGACTTCACGCGTCGTAGTCATCGGAGCCGGCATCGGTGGTCTCACCGCGGCGATCGCGTTGCGGGCGGCCGGGCACGAGGTCGAGGTGTACGACCAGGCGACCACGTTCGGCGCGATCGGCGCCGGGGTGTCGCTCGGCGCGAACGGCACCCGGCTGATGGACCGGCTCGGGCTCGGCCCGGCGCTGCGGGAGGTCGGCTCCGACCTGCACCGCATCCAGTTCCACGAGTGGCGCACCGGCGAGCTGTTCTACGAGCACCCGATGGGCGACTGGTACACGGACCGCTTCGGCGCGCCGTTCCTCGGCCTGCACCGCGCCGACCTGCAGCAGGTGCTCCTCGACGCGTTCCGCGCCGGCGGCGGCGAGGTGCGGCTCGGCCGGCGCTGCGTCGCGATCGACGAGACGCCCGCTCGCGTCGACGTCACGTTCGCCGACGGCAGCACCGCCCACGCCGACGTGCTCATCGGCGCCGACGGGGTCCGCTCGACGGTCCGCCAGCACGTCGCCGGCCCCGACGAGGCCGTATTCGCCGGCATGAGCTGCTTCCGCGGGCTCGTCCCGGTCGACCGGGTCCCGGGCGGCGACCGGATGGGCCTGACGTTCTTCCTCGGCCCCGTCAGCCACCTGGTCGTCTATCCGGTACGCTGCGGCGAGCTGATCAACTTCGTGGCGTACACGCGGGACGCCGCGTGGACCGACGAGTCGTGGTCGGCGAAGGGCGACGCGAGCCAGGCGGTCGCCGCGTTCGAGGGCTTCAACGACACGGTGCTCGCCATGCTCGGCGCGGTCGAGGACACCGGCCGGTGGGCGCTGTTCGACCGGGAGCCGCTGCGGCAGTGGAGCACCGGGCGGGTCACGCTGCTCGGCGACGCGGCGCACCCGATGCTGCCGCACGCGGGCCAGGGCAGCAACCAGGCCGTCGAGGACGTGGCGGTGCTCGCGCACTTCCTGGGCCAGCCGGACCTGACGGTCGCCGACGCCCTCGCCGCGTACGAGACGGTCCGCAAGCCGCGGGCCCGCCAGCTGCAGCTCGGCTCGCGCGGCAACGCGAAGTGCTTCCAGGTCCCGGACGGGCCGGAGGCGCAGGCCCGCAACGAGCGCCTGGCCAACCTGCCCGACATGGTCAGCTGGATCCACTCCTACGACGTGCACGCGGAGCTGCGGGCGGCCGCGCCGGCGTGACGCCGCGGACCCGGCGCCGCGTCGGCGGCGCCGGGTCCCGGGTCGTTCAGCGCAGCGTGATCTCCGGGTACAGCGGGAAGCCGGCGAGCAGCTCGGCCGCCTGCCCCGACACCTTCGCCGCGACCGACGCGTCGAGGGTGTACTTCGCCTTGGAGTCCGCGGCGGGCCGGGTCGTGGTCAGCACGGTGGCGATCAGCTCCGCGATGGTGTCCATCTCGGCGACGCCGAGGCCGCGGGTGGTCAGCGCCGGGGTGCCGACGCGCACGCCGGAGGTGTACCAGGCACCGTTGGGGTCCTGGGGGATCGCGTTGCGGTTGGTGACGATGCCGGCGTCCAGCAGCGCCGCCTCCGCCTGCCGGCCGGTGAGCCCGGTCGGCGCGCCGTTGAGCCGGGACGCGTCGATGAGCACCAGGTGGTTCTCGGTGCCGCCGGTGACGAGGTGCACGCCGCGGCGCAGCAGCCCGTCGGCGAGTGCGGCGGCGTTGTCCACGACCCGCTGGGCGTAGTCGCGGAACGACGCGGTGCGGGCCTCGGCGAGCGCGACCGCCTTGGCGGCCATGACGTGCGGCAGCGGGCCGCCGAGCACCATCGGGCAGCCCCGGTCGACCTGGTCGGCGAGCTCCGCCTGGCACAGGACCATGCCGCCGCGCGGGCCGCGCAGCGTCTTGTGGGTCGTGGTGGTGACGATGTGCGCGTGCGGCACCGGGTCGAAGTCGCCGGTGAAGACCTTGCCGGCGACGAGCCCGGCGAAATGCGCCATGTCGACCATGAGGGTGGCGCCGACCTCGTCGGCGATCTCGCGCAGCGTCGCGAAGTTCACCTTCCGCGGGTACGCCGAGTAGCCACCGACGATGATCATCGGGCGGAACTCGCGGGCGGTCTCGCGCAGCGCGTCGTAGTCCAGCAGGCCCGTCGCCGGGTTCGTGCCGTAGCTGCGCTGGTGGAACATCTTGCCGGAGATGTTCGGCCGGAAGCCGTGCGTGAGGTGCCCGCCGGCGTCCAGGGACATGCCCAGCATCCGCTGGTCGCCGAAGTCGTGGCGGAGCTTCGCCCAGTCGCTCTCGGTGAGGTCGTTGACCTGCCGGACGCCCGCCTGCTTCAGGAACGGGGCCTCGACGCGCTGCGCCAGGACGGCCCAGAAGGCCACCAGATTGGCGTCGATCCCAGAATGTGGTTGAACATAAGCGTGTGACGCGCCGAACAATTCGCGCGCGTGCTCGGCCGCGATGGACTCCACGGTGTCCACCTGCTGGCACCCGGCGTAGAAGCGGCGCCCGACGGTGCCCTCGGCGTACTTGTCGCTGAGCCAGTTGCCCATCGCCAGCAGCGTGGCGGGGGAGGCGTAGTTCTCGCTGGCGATGAGCTTGAGCGACTCACGCTGGGCGGTCAGCTCGGCGGCGATGGCGTCCGCGATCCGCGGCTCGACGGCCCGAACCACGTCGAGGGCAGCATTGGCCGCGATCGATTCGGAACTTTGCGCGCTCATGACGGGACCTCTCGACTGAGTGACGGCCAACCACGGTAACAGGCTAGAATCCAGTACTAGAATCAACGGCTCAGGGCGAGAGGCGCTGCAACGGATCATCGGCGATCCGCCACGCTCGACCTGGTTTCACTGTCTGCAAGGGCGCCTTCCGTCTCACCCACGGAAGGTGGATCCATGGCGAGGACAACGGCGATCGCTGATCTGCGCGAGCTGCTCGACGAGCGGGTCGTCGTGCTCGACGGCGCATGGGGGACCATGCTCCAGGCGGCCGGGCTCACCCCTGCCGACTACCGCGCGGACCTGATCCCGGCGGACCACGCCCAGGACGTGACCGGCAACCCGGACCTGCTCAACATTACCCGTCCGGACGTGATCCTCGACGTCCACCGGCAGTACCTGGCCGCCGGCGCCGACATCACCACCACCAACACGTTCACCGCCACCAGCATCGCCCAGGCCGACTACGGCCTGGAGCACCTCGTCCGCGACATGAACGTGCAGGGCGCGCGGCTGGCACGGCAGGCCGCCGACGAGGCCTCCACCCCTGAGCGCCCCCGGTTCGTCGCCGGTTCCGTCGGCCCGCTCAACGTCACCCTGTCGCTGTCGCCGCGGGTCGACGACCCGTCGTACCGCGCGGTGACGTTCGACACGGTCCGCGCCGCGTACGCCGAGCAGATCAGCGCCCTCGCCGAGGGCGGCGTCGACCTGCTGCTCATCGAGACGATCTTCGACACGCTCAACGTGAAGGCCGCCATCGCCGCGGCCCGCGAGGTCGCCCCGCAGCTGCCGCTGTGGATCTCGGTCACCATCGTCGACCTGAGCGGCCGGACACTGTCCGGGCAGACCGTCGAGGCGTTCTGGCGCTCCGTCGAGCACGCCCACCCGCTCATCGTCGGCGTCAACTGCTCCCTCGGCGCGGCCGAGATGCGTCCGCACGTCGCCGACCTGGCCCGCCTCGCCGGCACGTACGTCGCGGCCCACCCCAACGCCGGCCTGCCCAACGCCTTCGGCGGCTACGACCAGACCCCCGCGGAGACCAGCGGCCTGCTCAAGGGCTTCGTGGCCGACCACCTCGTCAACGTCGTCGGCGGCTGCTGCGGCACCACCCCCGCGCACATCGGCCGCATCGCCGAGGAGGTCCGGGGCATGGCGCCCCGGCAGGTCCCCACGCCGGCCCCGGCGACCCGGTTCAGCGGCCTCGAGCCGTTCGAGATCGGCCCCGACACCGGCTTCGTCATGATCGGCGAGCGGACCAACGTCACCGGCTCCAAGCGCTTCCGCCGGCTCATCGAGTCCGGCGACCACCAGGGCGCGGTCGACGTCGCCCTCGAGCAGGTCCGCGGCGGCGCCAACCTGCTCGACGTCAACATGGACGCCGACCTGCTCGACAGCGAGCAGGCGATGACCACGTTCCTCAACCTCATCGCCACCGAGCCCGAGGTCGCCCGCATCCCGATCATGATCGACAGCTCTCGCTGGAGCGTGCTCGAGGCCGGCCTCAAGTGCGTCCAGGGCAAGGGTGTCGTCAACTCGATCAGCCTCAAGGAGGGCGAGGAGCCCTTCCTGGAGCAGGCCAGGATCATCCGCTCCTACGGCGCCGGCGTCGTCGTCATGGCCTTCGACGAGATCGGCCAGGCCGACACGACCGAGCGCAAGGTCGAGATCTGCGGCCGGGCGTACGACCTGCTCGTGCACCGCGCCGGATTCGCCCCCGAGGACATCATCTTCGACCCCAACGTCCTGGCCGTGGCCACCGGCATCGCCGAGCACAACGGCTACGCCAAGGCGTTCATCGACGCGCTGCCGCTGATCAAGCAGCGGTGCCCGGGCGCCCGTACCAGCGGCGGCATCTCGAACCTGTCGTTCTCCTTCCGCGGCAACGACGTGGTGCGCGAGGCCATGCACTCCGCGTTCCTGCTGCACGCCGTGCGGGCCGGCCTCGACATGGGCATCGTGAACGCCGGGCAGCTCGCCGTGTACGCCGACATCCCCGCCGACCTGCTCGAGCTCGTCGAGGACGTGCTGTTCGACCGGCGCGAGGACGCCACCGACCGGCTCGTCACGTTCGCCGGCACGATCAGCGGCAGCGGCACCCAGCGGGTCGTGGACCTGTCGTGGCGCGAGGCCCCGGTCAACGAGCGGCTGTCGCACGCCCTCGTGCACGGCATCGTCGACTTCATCGAGGAGGACACCGAGGAGGCGCGCCAGCAGGCGGCGCGTCCCCTGGAGGTGATCGAGGGCCCGCTCATGGACGGCATGAAGGTCGTCGGCGACCTCTTCGGCTCCGGCAAGATGTTCCTGCCGCAGGTCGTCAAGAGCGCCCGCGTCATGAAGCGCTCCGTCGCCTACCTCGAGCCCTTCATGGAGGCCGAGAAGGAGGCCGCGCGCGAGGCCGCCCGCCAGGAGGGCCGCGCCGACACCGGCGAGGCCGCCGGCCGCAGCGGCCAGGGCAAGGTCGTCATGGCCACCGTCAAGGGCGACGTCCACGACATCGGCAAGAACATCGTCGGCGTCGTGCTCGGCTGCAACAACTACGAGGTCATCGACCTCGGCGTCATGGTCCCCGCGGCGAAGATCCTCGACACCGCGGTCGCCGAGGGCGCCGACGCGATCGGCCTGTCCGGCCTCATCACCCCGTCGCTGGACGAGATGGTCGCCGTCGCCACCGAGATGCAGCGCCGCGGCCTGAAGCTGCCCCTGCTCATCGGCGGCGCCACCACGTCCCGGCAGCACACGGCGGTGCGAGTGGCTCCCGCGTACGACGGCATCACCGTCCACGTGCAGGACGCCTCCCGGGTCGTCGGCGTGGTCGCCGGCCTGCTGGACCCCGCGCGGGTCGAGCAGCTCACCGCCGACAACCGCGACGAGCAGGAGCGCCTGCGCCGCCAGCACGCCGAGCGCCGGCACACCGCGCTGCTCACCCTCGCCGAGGCCCGCGCCAACGCCTCCGACGTGTCGTTCGCCGACCTCCCCACGCCCGATTTCACCGGTGTACGGATCGTCGAACCGCCCCTGCAGACGCTCCGCGACATGATCGACTGGCAGTTCTTCTTCCTCGCCTGGGAGCTGAAGGGCAAGTACCCGGCGATCCTGGACCAGCCGGTCGCCGCCGAGCTGTTCGCCGAGGGCAACGCCCTGCTCGACGAGATCATCGCCAAGGGGTCGCTCACCGCCCGCGGCGCCTACGGCTTCTGGCCCGCCGCCGCCGCCGGCGACGACATCGTCCTGGACGTGCCGGCGGGCGGTTCCCGGGTCACGTTCCCGATGCTGCGCCAGCAGACCGAGAAGCCCGACGGCCGCTCCAACCGCTGCCTCGCCGACTACATCGCCCCGGCCGGCGACGCCGCCGCCTTCCCCGACCACCTGGGCGGCTTCGCCGTCGCCATCCATGGCGCCGAGGAACTCGCGGCCCGGTACGAGGCCGACAACGACGACTACCGCGCCATCCTCGTCAAGGCCCTCGCCGACCGCCTCGCCGAGGCGTTCGCCGAGTACATCCACCTCGAGGCCCGCCGCGCCTGGTTCGAGCCCGGCGCCACCCCGGCCCTGGAGGACCTGCACGCGGAACGCTTCCGCGGCATCCGGCCCGCCCTCGGCTACCCGGCCAGCCCCGACCACTCCCTGAAGCAGGCCCTGTTCGACCTCCTCGAGGCCGACAAGCTGGGCCTGGCCCTCACCGAGTCGTTCGCGATGACCCCGGCGGCCGCGGTCAGCGGCCTCATCTTCGCCCACCCCGACTCGCGCTACTTCACGGTCGGCCGCATCAACCGCGACCAGGTCGAGGACTACGCCACCCGGCGCGGCCTGCCGGTCGCCGAGATCGAACGCTGGCTGCGCCCGAACCTCGCCTACGACCCGTCCTGACGCTCACGGGCCCGGCGCCTCCCCGGCGCCGGGCCACATCTCTTCCAGGCGGCCGGCCCGTCCCCGCGGCGTCTGCGGACCTGGCCGCTTCACCGGCGGGATGCACCCTGGGCGGAGCCGTTGCGCGGCCTGCCCGGTGCGCTGCTGCCGTGCGAGGCGTTGCGGCACACCCCCGGACAACGACGACCGGCTGCCCGAGGCTCGCAGCTGCAGACGATCCACCCGCACATGGAGCTCGCCGGGACCACCGCCGGCGATGCAGCTCCCGCGTCATGGCCGACCGCCACCACGCACATGCGACGAGACACATGCCGACGTCTCCACGGATTCCGGGACAGCAGCGGAGGCGTCAGCCGAACGCGACACCGGGCCCAGCCACCGACGCGCGAGCCGTGGCGCATCAGACGGCGGATCGACTCGCATGCGCAGCGCAGCGCAGCATGGGGGGTGCGGGGTGGGAACCCCCGCCTGGAGCAGGCGAAGCCTGCGCGGACGACACCACGCGACACACGCGAAAACGGCCCCCGCCGTTGAGCAGGGGCCGTCAGTCGTCGTGGGCGATACTGGGATCGAACCAGTGACCTCTTCGGTGTGAACGAAGCGCGCTCCCGCTGCGCCAATCGCCCGTGACGTTTGTGCACTCTACCCGATCCACCCCGCTCCCCGCACCTCGGGGGGTGCGGGGAGCGAGGTGGACGTGCGGTCAGCGGACCCGGGCCGGGTCGACCTCGCGGTCGGGGAAGCGGCGCAGGTACTCGCGTTCCAGCTCGTCGGTGCGCCTGGAGTGGTTCGTCAGGGCGTCCTCGGAGCCGTGGCGGAACGTGTCGTGGCGGGTGCCGTGCAGGCTGGACAGCTCGCGCAGCAGTTCCTCGTCGGTGAGGGAGGCCGGCGGGATACCCAGGACCGGTGATGTCTCGTCGGTGCGCATACCGGAGCTGTTACCCCGCCGGGCGGCGGCCACACAAAAGCCGGGTCACACGAGGGTGAAGGTGAAGTCGTCGGCGTAGTAGGAGGGCTGGCCGTACCAGCCGTGGACGCAGACCGTCACGGAGGTGGTGGCGGCGCCCGTGGTGAAGGTGACGGTGAGCGGGGCGTACGCGTTGCCGGTGCCGGGCGTCCAGGGGCTGGCGTCGACGCCGGTACCGGTGGCGCCGATGGAGACGTGGCTGCCCGGGACGTACCCGGTGAGCCGGTACCGACCGGCGAGGACACCACCGAGCAGCGGCTGCCGGTCCACGGCGCGAGCGACCCGGTCTCGAACCCGCCGTTGACCAGCGCCTCAGCCGGTGGGATGGAGGACGACGGAAGCCGACGGCGGCGTCCCCCACGGCACCTGCGGCGACCGGTAGAAGTTGATCCCCTGCACCGTCCACCGCGGCCCCTGCGCCCCCAGCCGCACCTTGAACGTGTCCCAGTCGCGCGCGGACTGCGGCGACCACGCCAGCTCCGCCAGGGCGGGCATCCGCGGGAACGCCATGAACTCGATGTCGGCGAGGGTGCGCAGGGTCTCGCTCCACAGTGGAGCCTCGACGCCGAGGATCGCGGCGGCCGGTACGCCCGGCAGGTAGCTGCCCGGGTCCCAGCCGTACGCGGTCTCCACCTCGATCAGGCCGGCCCAAGTGAGCCCGAGCGGGGTGGCGTCGGTGTACTTCATGTCGAGGTACGTCTTGTTCGCCGGGGAGAGCAGGATCTTGTCGCCCTTGGCGACGGCGGCGCCGAGGTCGGCGTCGGAGGTGCCGGTGCCCCAGAACTGGGCGACGCGGCCGGCGGTGTGGTCGGCCTGGCCGATCTGGTGCCAGCCCATGACGGTCTTGCCGGCGGCACCGACGTACGGCTGGACACGGTTCATGAAGGTGCGGTAGTCCGTGTCGCTGGTCGAGTGCGCCTCGTCGCCGCCGACGTGCAGGTAGGCGCCGGGGGTCAGCGCGGCGAGCTCGTCGAGGACCTGCTGCACGAAGGTGTACGTGACCTCCTTGTGCACGCACAGCGAGCTGAAGCCGACCTCGGTGCCGGTGTACGGCGCGGGCGCGACCCCGTCGCAGTTGAGCTCGGCGTAGGAGGTGAGCGCAGCGTTCGTGTGACCCGGCATGTCGATCTCGGGGACGATCGTGATGTGGCGGGCGGCGGCGTACGCGACGAGGTCGGTGTACTGGGCCTTGGTGTAGTACCCGCCGGCGCCGTCGCCGACCTGGGTGCTGCCGCCGACGGTGGCCAGGCGGGGCCACGCGTCGACCGCGATGCGCCAGCCCTGGTCGTCGCTGAGGTGCAGGTGCAGGACGTTGAGCTTGTACTGGGCGATCTCGTCGATGTACCGCTTGACGGTGTCCACGCCGAAGAAGTGGCGGGACACGTCGAGCATGGCGCCGCGGTACGCGTACCGCGGCCGGTCGATGATCCGCCCGCCGGCGACGGTCCAGGGGCCGCGCTGCACGGTCCGTGCCTCGATCGTCGGGGGCAGCAGCTGCCGGAGGGTCTGCACGCCGTGGTAGAGCCCGGCCGGGGTCTGCGCGCGGATGGTGAGCAGCGACGCGGTGACGTCGAGCTGGTAGCCCTCGGTCCCGACGCTGTCGTCGGCGCCGGACAGCAGCAGCGCGATGCCGCTCGACGGGGTGCCGCCGCCGGTGGTCACCGGCAGCGGGTAGCCGGTCGCGGGGCGCAGCAGGGCGGCGAGGGCGTCGCCGACGTCGGTCGACTCGCTCTGGATGCCGGTGCCCGCGGTCAGGGTGAACGTGACGCCGCTGGCGGGCTGGACGGACGCGGGCGCGGGCACCACGTCCTGCAGGTTCACCACGGCCGCGACGGCCGGCGCGGCCGCGACGGTCCAGGCGACCCCGACGCCGGCGGCGCCCAGGGCGAGCGCGGCGGCGAGCAGAGCGGGACGGTGCACGGCGTCCTCCAGCGAAACCCATTGTAAAGTTTCCTGTTAATTGATGACCCCCACTGCCTCGACGTCAAGGATGTCACCGCGGCAACGCCGCGAGCAGGCCGGCGCGCGCGAGGACCGCCCCAGGAACTCGGCCTCCAGCAGCCGGTCGGCGAGCGCCGGCTGCAGCCCGGCGAGGGTCGCGGCCGCCCACGCCTGCGCCGCCGGGTGGTGCGCCGGCTCGGCCAGGACGTGCAGCATCGACGTGAGCTCGGCGTGCGGTGACGGGGCGAACACGCACCGCTCCGCAGGCATGCCCGTGATGTCGATCGTCAGCGTCACGCCCCTCATCGTGCCAGCGCCCGGCCACGACGCGGCGCCGGTTGGCGGGTCCCGTCAATCCGCGCGCCGCCGCGTCGCTGCTGCTCGGCGTCGGCAACCAGGTGTGGCCCCGGCGCACGCCGCGCTCGTGGCCGCCCTCGCCGCCCCGTCGCCGCCCGCCGCCCCGCTCGCCGCGGCCCGTTCCCTGCGCAACGCCGGCCCCGGCGTGGGTGCCCTGACCCCCGCGCTCGCCGTCACCGCCGCCCGACGCGCTGCGCCTGCTCGCCGCGGGTAGGGCCCTGGGGTACGCGCTCGGACCCGCCGCCGCACCGCAGGCGCCCAGGGCTGCGGAGCCCTCGTTTCCGGGCACGGCGAACCATCAACGTGCCGGGTGCGGGTCCTGCGGTCGCCGGGCCGGCCGCCCTCGACGTCCATCGGTCGACGGCGGCCGGCAGCGGATCCGGGTCAGGTGGTGGTGAGCACCTCCTCGACCAGGTCGCGCGGGATGCCGTGGGTGTCGTGCAGGTAGCAGTAGTCGTCCTCGGTCAGCGGGCCGCGCAGCAGCAGCCGCTCGATCAGTGGCCGGCCGCGGCGCAGCAGGGACGCGAAGCGGCGCTCCTCGTACACGAGGACGTCGTGGACGTACAGGGGGTCGATGCGCAGGCCGTGATGCTCCACAGTGGACGCGATCGGCTCCGGGGGCAGGTCGAGCAGGGTGCGGGACGGGTCGTCGCGCCAGAGGGTGGTCAGGGTGCGGCGGATGAGGCGGCGCAGGACGTAGCCGCGGCCGGTGTTCGACGGGTGGACGCCGTCGCCGATGACGACGACGGACGCGCGGAGATGGTCGTACACCAGCTTCGACGGTGACCACAGCGACGACACGGTGCGCGTCCACGGCTCGAACAGGTCGATGTCGAACACGCTGGAGCGGCCCTGCAGGACCATCGCCATGCGCTCCAGGCCCATGCCGGTGTCGACGCCCGGGCGGTCGAGGTCGGTGAGGGAGCCGTCGTCGTGGCGCCGGTGGCGCATCATGACGTGGTTCCAGACCTCGACCCAGCGGTCGTCGGTGGACGGTGTACCGGTGGGAGGGCCGTCGCCGGTCCAGATGAAGATCTCCGAGTCGGGGCCGCACGGGCCGGTCGGGCCGTTGGACCACCAGTTGTCCTCGCCGAGGGTCTCGACGGGCACGCCGAGGCGCTGCCAGGTCTCCAGGGAGCCGGGGTCGCCGTGGTGCACGGTGACGTGCAGCGACCCGGGGTCGACGCCGAAGCCGTCGCGCAGCAGCTCGTAGCCCCAGCGCAGGCTCTGCTCGCCGGGATAGTCGCCGAGGGACCAGGAGCCGAGCATCTGGAACAGGGTCAGGTGCGTGTCGTCGCCGACCTCGTCGAGGTCGGTGGTGCGCAGGCAGCGCTGCACGCCGGTGAGGCGGCGGCCGAGCGGGTGCGGCCGGCCCTCCAGGTACGGCGTGAGCGGGTGCATGCCCGCGCTGGTGAACAGCACCGGGTCGCCCGGCGGCGGGACGAGGGTCGCGTCGCCGACGAGCTGGTGGCCGCGCTCGCGGTAGAAGTCGAGGAACGTGCCGACGATCTGCCGGGTGGTGAGGGTGGTGGTCTCCATCGTGGGGTCCTTTCAGAACTGACCGGGGCGCTGACCGGCGAAAACTGACCGGAGAGCTGGCCGGCGCGCTGACCGGAGGACGGACCCCACCGCGCACACAGCACAGCCGGCGGACCGTTTCCGGTCGCCGGCTGAACTGGGAAGAAGATCAGGCAGCAGCGTCCGGCGAGCGGTGAGCTCGCGCGGCCGCGGCGAAGTCGTGCCTGATACGCATACGGCGAGTGTAGCGGCTCAGAACCGCGACGAGTACTCCACGGTGAAACCGCTGTTGACGGGGGTGCCCGCGTTGGTGAAGCAGTTGATCCGGGCGCCGAGCGCGCCGGCGCCCGGGGTCCACGGCTGGTGCAGGCCGCAGAAGTCCGGCGTGGTGCCGAACGCGGTGACCTGGACGTTGCCGGGCGGGGAGCCGATCGCGGCGAACGACACCGTCCATACGGGCGGCCCGCCGGCGAGGACCCCGGCGGGGCCGCCGGAGTTGAAGTTCGTCAGCGCCGGGCCGAGCGGCGGGGTGTTCCACAGGTAGCCGAACTTGTACGGCGGGGCGGCACCGCCGTACAGGGCACGCTGGTACTGCCAGGTGAGCGAGAACCTGGTGTTGGCCAGGGCGCCGGCGGGGTTGAAGCAGAAGACCCGGAAGAACTGGCCGTTGGCGGAGGACTGCCAGCTGGCGACCTTGCACCTGGCGCCGGCGGCGGGGTTGGCGGCGGTGACCTGCACGCCACCGGCCTGCGGGCCGGCGGTGCCGAGGCCGGGCAGCGCGACGGAGTACAGGCCCGCGCCGACGTTGGTGACGGTGTTGGCGGCACCGGTCGTGTTGTACTGGGTGATCGTGCCGCCGGCGGGGGCGGCGTCGACGTACCCGAAGCGCTGCCCGGCGAACACGCCCGAGCTGCGGGCGAACTGCACGGAGAAGCCGGGCTGCGGGTCGAGGATGCCGCCGGGGCGGTAGCAGCTGACCCTGACGATCTCGTCGGGACCGACGACACCCCACGAGTCGGCCTGGCACCAGCGGCCGGGCGGGTTGGCGAGGGCGTCGTGGACGGCGGTCACGTGCACGACGCCGCCGGGGACGCCGATGCCCGGGAACCTGACCACCCACCGGCCGGGGACGCCGGGGCTGACGGTGGTCGCCGCGGGCCACTGCTGCGACACCACCCCGCCGGACCACAGCGCGAAGCCGAACGTGTCGGGCAGCAGCGCGGCGGCCGGGCGGGCGGCGGCGAGGGCGCCGGTGAGCACCGTGGCGAGCGCGACGGCGACGAGCCCCGCCAGTCGTCTGAGCCTCATACGGTTGCCTCCATCCTTGGAAGGGGGAGGCAGCGTATCGACCGATATGGATGCTCAGGGGTCGGATCAAGGACTCGCGGCCGGGGCGCCGCACAAAGCGTCGTTTGGGGCGAAACCGCTCAGCGGGCGCGCTGCTGCGGGCGGCGCTGCAGCTGCGGCGGCAGCAGCGACCCGCCCTGCTGCTGGCGCTCGCGGGCCTTCGTGGCCAACCGGGTCAGGTAGATCAGGGCCGCGCCGAGGACGCCGACGTCGTCGAGGTAGATCGGGTCGGGCAGCAGGTCGACGGGGGAGATGGTGTAGATGAGTGCGCCCCAGAACGCGAACTTGCCGCCGGCGCCCATCGCCTGCAGGTACTTGCCGGTCTTCCACACCCGGGTGGCCAGGACGATCGCGGCGATCAGCACCCCGATCAGCAGCAGGCCGCCGATCACGATGAGCGCGTAGAACACGGTGTCGTCCATGGCGCCGAGTCTACGGGCGATACTGCCACCATGCCCGCTGAGTCACCCGTGCCCGTCCTGCCGCCGCCGATCCGCAGCGACGACCCGGCGTCGTTCCCCGCATCCGTGCTGCGGGACCGTCACCCGGCCATCGTCGCCCGCGTGCTCGCCGATGTGCCGTTCGCGGCGCCGGTACGCCGGAGCCTTGCAACCCTCTTGCAGGACCCGACGGTCACCCCGCTGCCGCGCGACGCGCACGACTGCGAGGACTGGGACCGGTGGGGCGAGCCGTACTTCGGCCGGTCGATGTTCGAGGTGCCGTTCCTGTGGGCGGAGAACTACTTCTACCGGCGGCTGCTGTACGCGACCGGCTACCACGAGCCGGGGCCGTGGCGGGGGATCGACCCGTTCGGCCCGCAGAAGGCCGCCGACGTGCCGGGGGAGGAGGAGCTGCGCGCGCTCGACGCGCTGCAGGTCCTCCCCGAGGAGGAGCAGGCCTCGGCGCTGGTCGCCGCGTCGCTGTGGGGCAACCGCGCCGACCTCGGCTTCCAGCTGGCGCAGCGGGAGGCCGGCGAGGTCCACGAGCGGGTGGACGACCTGGTCGTCGACGACACCGACCTGCTGTGGAAGCACCTGGACAGGCGCGGCGCCGGGAACGGCACGGTGTGCGTGGTGGCGGACAACGCCGGGCGGGAGCTGCTGCCCGACCTGGTGCTCATCGACTTCCTGCTGCGGACCGGCCGGGCCGCGCGGGTCGAGCTGCACGTCAAGCCGGCGCCGTACTTCGTCTCCGACGCCCTGACCGCCGACGTGCTCGACGAGCTGCGGCGCTTCCCCGCCGACAGCGCCATCGGGCGGCGGCTGTCGGCGGCGCTGCGGGACGGGACCCTGGAGCTGGTCACCGACGCGTTCTACTGCGCGCCGCTGGAGTTCCCGCAGATGCCGGAGAGCCTCGCCGCCCGGTTCGGCGCGGCGAGGCTCACCATCCTCAAGGGGGACCTCAACTACCGGCGGCTGGTCGGGGACCGCAGCTGGCCGGCGGAGACGTCGTTTCTCAGCACTACCGGATACTTTCCCGGGCCGGTCGCGGCCCTGCGGACGGTGAAGTCGGACGTGGTCGTCGGGTTGGCCGCGGGCGCCGCGGCGAAGCTGCCCGCGTCATGGCGCACCAGCGGCGCTTTTGCCATGGTCCAAGTGCGAGCCTGAGACGGCGGCGGTGCCGCCGGCGGTGACCGTGGTCGTCGCCGTGGTGGTCGTCGTGGTGAAGGTCGGTCCGGCCCAGATGCGCTTCGTCATGGTGAGCACTCTGCCGGTCGGTACTTGGCGGCCACTTGCGGCCGGCTTGCGAAACCCCTCAAGGGTGGCGCGGGTCACGCATCGACGCCGCTCACCACCCGACATGTCCGACATGTGGCGTCGATCCGCCGGCCGGACGCCCGGACCTCGGGTCCGCCGCGACGCTCGCCGGGCCGCCGGCGCGCCGCACCGGGCGCACGGGGTGGATCCGTGCCGCAACGCGGGTGACATCAGCGCCCCCGGCGCCGATATCCCCCGGTCGCGGCTCACCCGGGACGTGTTCCTGGCACCCGCGGCGCAGGGGCGGGTTTCGTTCCGTGGACCTGGGTAGGACCGCGCAATGCAACCTGAAGCCGACGAGTCGGTGCCGGAGCTGGCGACGCAGCCTGACGACGAGCCGCCGGCGCCCGCGCCACCGTTGTCCGCACAGCCCGGCGGAGCCCAGAACAGCGCGGCCCAGCACAGCGCGACGCAGAACAGCGAGGCCCAGCACAGCGCGACGCAGAACAGCGAGGCCCAGCACAGCGCGACGCAGGGTGGCGCGGCTCAGCACAGCGCGGCCCCGAACAGCGGGCCGCAGTACAGCGCGGCGCAGAGCAGTGCCGCGCCGATGAGCGCACCGGGCAACCCGGGGCCGATCAACGCCGCGCCGTACCGGGCGAACGCCGGCGGCACGTCCGCGGCGAACATCGCGTCACTGTGGAACGACACGGACCGGCAGCGCATCCGCGGCCGGTGGCAGGAGCTGCAATCGAAGTTCCTCGACGACCCGCACCTGGTCGCCGGGGAGGCCGAACGGCTCGTCCAGGAGGCGGTCGCGTCGCTGACCGCCTCCCTCGACTCGCGGCGCACCCAGCTGCACCAGCAGCGGGCCACCCGCGGCCTCGACACCGAGAACCTGCGCGCCTCCCTGCGCGACTACCGCGAGTTCCTCGACCGCATCCTCGGCCTCTAAGTCCACCGGGAGTAGGGGGTTCACCATGAACTCGACGACGATCACGATCGGCCTGGTCGTGCTGGCCCTGGCCGTCGGCGGCTGGATCCTGCTGCGCGGCGGCAAGGAGGAGGACGAGGAGGAGGCGGCCACCCCGTCCGGCCCGCCCGCGCCCCGTCCCCCGACACCGGCCACCCCCAACGGCATGACCAGCGGCATGACCAACGGCATGGCCCCCAACGGCGCGTCCCCGAACGGGATGGCGGCCGGCGGCATGCCGGTCAACGGGATGGCCCCGAACGGTATGGCCCCCAACGGGATGCCCGGCGGGATGGCCGGCGGGATGGCCGGCGGGGTAGCCGGTGGGATGGCCGCCAACGGCATGCCCGCCGCGGGGATGAACCCCACCGGCATGGCGGCACCGGCCACGTACGGCGCCGCGTACGGTGCGGCCGCCGGACCCGCGATGCCCGCGCCGATGTCGTCGGTGCCGGCGCCCGGCTCGACGTACTTCGCCGCGTCCTCGCCGCTGACGTCGGAGGGGCACGCGTACGAGGTGCGCGCCCGCTGGCAGGAGCTGCAGCTGCGGTTCGTCGACGACCCGCAGACCGTCGCCGGCGAGGCCGAACGGCTGGTCGACGACGCCCTCGCCGGGGTCACCGCGTCGCTGAACGCCCGCAAGGACCAGCTCAGCACGTGGCGGGCCAGCGGCCGGGACGACACCGAGCAGCTGCGGGCGGCGGTCCACGGGTACCGCGACTTCCTGACGCACCTCGTCGGCCCGTAGTGACGGGCCTCGTTTGACGCGTCGTGTCATGCGGGCATACCTCCTGTGAAGGAGGACCGCCATGACAACCACCCAAGTTCTCATCACGATCGTCGCGCTCCTGGTGATCGCGGCGATCGGCTACGGCATCTGGTTCGTCACCCGGCGGCGGGCGCTGCAGCACCGGTTCGGCCCCGAGTACGACCGGGCCGTCGCCGAGGGTGACAGCCGCGTCGCCGCCGAACGTGAGCTCCGCGAGCGGGAGCGGCGCCACGCCGAGCTCGAGCTGCGCGACCTCACCCCCGAGGCCCGGGCGCGGTACACCGCCGCGTGGGAGGAGATCCAGGCCCGGTTCCTGGACGACCCGACGGCCGCCGTCCGCGACGCCGACGCCCTGGTCACCGACCTGGTCGCGGAGCGCGGGTACCCGAGCGGCGAGTACGAGGAGCAGGTCGCCCACCTGTCGGTGGAGCACGCCCGGACCCTCGGCCACTACCGCGACGCGCACGAGATCAGCCTGCTCAGCGACCGTGGCGAGGCCACCACCGAGCAGCTGCGCCAGGCCGTCGTGCACTACCGCACGCTCTTCTCCGACCTCCTCGGCACCGACGTCACCCCCGGCGCCGCGGCAGCCCACACCGAGCACCACACCGAGCACCACACCGAGCACCACGCCGAGGACCGCGTCGAGCACCACGCCGACGCGCGTACCGACGCGCGCACCGACGACGACGCCGCCGTGCCGGCGCAGCGTGACCCCGAAGACGTCGCCCACGACACCAGCCGCCGGTCGTAGGGCCGGGAAAGGACACCCCGATGCAGGATCACCGCGGCACCGTGAACGAGGGCCACGTCCCCGCCCCCCGCGACCCGGCCGACGACGACCGCACCGACGTCGCCGTGGGCACCGCTCACCCCCACGACACCGGCGACCTCCACGACACCGACCTGCGTGACGGCGACGTCCCGCAGGACGAGCCGTACCCGGCCGGCACGTACGCGTCGGGCTCCGCCCTCGCCGACCGCGACCACGACGGCGTCGCCGACCGTGACGACGTCGAGGTCGTCGACCGCGACGAGGCCCTGGAGGAGGAGCGCGCCGAAACCCTCGAGGACGCCGAGGACCGCGAGGACCGCGAGGACGCCGAGGACCGCGAGGACGCCGAGACGTTCGAGGAGGCCGAGGCCCGCGAGGAGACCGAGGCCCGCGGCGACGCCGACTTCGTCCCCGCCGACGTGGACGCCAGGACCGACGACGACGAGCGCACCAGCGCGTGGACCGCCGACCAGGCGGACACCCGGCTCGACGACGAGCGCACGGACACCGCCGAGTGGTCGGACGGGCGCACCACCGCATGGACCGACGAGCAGGCCGCCGAGCAGGTGGACACCCGGGCCGACGAGCGCGCCGAGGTGGCCGCCGCGGCCGCCGAGGACGCCGAGGACCGGGCCTGGGCCGCCGAGCACGCGACCCAGCTGCGGGCCGGCTCCCTCCCCGAGGACCACGAGACCACCGACACCCTCGTGGCCGGCCACGACACCGTCGCCGGCCACGAGGGCCACACCGTGGCCGCGCACGACGACGCCGACGCGGACGTCGCCGACGACACCGACGCCGACACCACCCGCGACGACGACGCCGTGACCCACGACGCCGGCACGGATCTCGACCCCGGTGACGTGGTCGCGGTCCCCGTGCCCGGCACCGGCGACCACGACGGGCACACCGACCACGACGCGACCGGCGGGCAGCAGGAGCTGCGGCCCGGCGCGGTCGAGGCCGCCCCGGTCGGGGCGATCTGGGCCGACGGCGCCGCCGACGGGCTGCGGGAGCGGTGGCGCGAGCTGCAGCTGCGGTTCATCGACGACCCGCGGTCCGTGGCCGGCGAGGCCGACCAGCTCGTCGCGGAGGCCGTCGCGACCGTCACCGGCGCGCTGGAGTCCCAGCGGGCGCAGCTGAGCGCCTGGCAGGGCGAGGGCGGCGACGACACGGAGCGGCTGCGTGCGGCCGTCCGCCGGTACCGCGACTTCCTGGACCGCCTGCTCGGCCTGTGACGAGAGAGCTTCCACCGGAAGCTACCCGATGGTAGCCTCCCTGGTACCAGCCGGTACCAGGGAGGCCGCATGCATGCCCGGATCGCCATCATCGGGGCGGGGTTCGGCGGGCTCGGCGCCGCGATCCGGCTCAGGCAGCGCGGGCACGACGACGTCGTGGTCTTCGAGCGGGCCGAGGACCTCGGCGGGACGTGGCGGGACAACGCGTACCCGGGCTGCGCCTGCGACGTGCCCTCGCACGTCTACTCGTTCTCCTTCGCGCTGAACCCCACGTGGAGCAGCACCTACTCGCCGCAGCCGGAGATCTGGGACTACCTGCGCCGGTGCGCGGACCGGTTCGGGGTGCGGCCCGCCATCCGGTTCGGCACCGACGTGCGGCAGGCGTCCTGGGACGGCGCGGCCGGGCACTGGCGGATCGAGACGTCCCGCGGCGACTGGACCGCCGACGTGCTCATCAGCGCCGGCGGCCCGCTCAACGAGCCGGTGATCCCCAAGCTGCCAGGGTTGGAGACGTTCCGCGGCGAGACGTTCCACTCCTCCAGGTGGAACCACGACCTCGACCTCACCGGCCGGCGCGTCGCCGTGATCGGCACCGGCGCGTCGGCGATCCAGTTCGTGCCGGCGATCCAGCCGGTCGTCGGGCGGCTGACCCTCTTCCAGCGCACCGCCGCGTGGGTCATGCCGCGCCGCGAGCGTCCCCTGCGCCGCTGGGAGCACGCGGTGTACCGGCGGGTCCCCGGCGCGCAGCGGCTGATGCGCACGCTCGTCTACTGGGGCATCGAGTCCACCGTGATCGGTTTCCTGCGTCCGCGGGTGATGCGGCTCGCGCAGCGGGTCGCGCTGCGCCACCTGCGCACCGCCGTCACCGACCCGGCGCTGCGCGCGCGGCTCACCCCGTCCTACGCGATGGGCTGCAAGCGGGTCCTCAAGTCCGACACCTACTACCCGGCGCTCACCCGGGACAACGTCGACGTGGTGACCGAGGCGATCGCGGAGGTCCGTCCACACGGGATCGTCACCCGCGACGGCGTCGAGCACGAGGCCGACACGATCGTCTTCGGTACGGGCTTCCGCGTCACCGACCTGCCGATCGCCGAGCGGATCCGCGGCCGGGACGGGCGCAGCCTCGCCGAGGTGTGGCAGGGCAGCCCACGGGCGTACCGCGGCACCACCGTCGCCGGCTTCCCCAACCTGTTCCTGCTGCTGGGGCCGAACACCGGCCTCGGGCACAACTCGGTGGTCCTGATGATCGAGGCCCAGCTCGACTACGTGCTCGGCGCGCTGGAGCACCTGCGCCGCACCGGCGCCCGCAGCGTCGCGCCGCGCGAGGCGGCGCAGCGGGCGTTCGTGGCCGCCGTGGACCGCCGGATGGCCGCGACGGTGTGGGCGACCGGCGGCTGCAGCAGCTGGTACATCGACGCGACCGGCCGCAACTCGACCCTGTGGCCCGGGTCCACCTGGCGCTTCCGCCAGCGCATGCAACGCTTCGACGTCGACGCATACGAGGTGACGGCATGACTTCGGCCGGCAGCAGCATCCACAGCGTCCGGCGGGGCGCCGGCGAGCCGCTCGTGCTCATCCACGGCATCGGCCACCACTGGCGCGCCTGGGAGC
Organism: Dactylosporangium aurantiacum; assembly: GCF_000716715.1. Classification (GTDB taxonomy): domain Bacteria; phylum Actinomycetota; class Actinomycetes; order Mycobacteriales; family Micromonosporaceae; genus Dactylosporangium; species Dactylosporangium aurantiacum. Next base: position 289,220 of record NZ_JNYJ01000001.1, read on the forward strand.
CCGTCATCGACCTGCTCGCCGAGCACCACGACGTGATCGCGATCGACCTGCCGGGCTTCGGCCGCTCGCCGGCCCCGGCACAGAACCACGGCATGCCGAGCGCCGTCGAGGCGCTCGCCGGGTGGTTCGCCGAGACGGGGCTGGACCGGCCGCACGTCGCCGGCAACAGCCTCGGCGGCGCCATCGCGCTGGAGCTCGCCGCGGCCGGTCACGCCCGCTCGGTGACCGCGCTGTCGCCGGCCGGCTTCTGCACCCCGGCCCAGGTCCGCCGGGCGTTGGGCATCCTGCGCGGGCACCGCGTCGGCGCGTTCACCCCGACGCCGGTGCTGAAGGCCTTCTACCGCACCGGCTTCGGCAAGGCGTTCTCGTTCGGCTGGCTGGTGCGCGACCCCGGCGTGCTCACCGCCGAACGCGCCCTCGCCGACACCCTGGCGCTGCGCGGCGGCAAGGGCTTCTCGGCGGTCGCCCGGCACGGCCGCGCGTACACCTACACCGGCCGTCCAGACGGCGTGCCGGTCACGATCGCCTGGGGCTCCCGCGACCGGATCTTCCTGCCGGTGCAGGCCGACGTGGCCCGGGAGCGGCTGCCGTGGGCGACGCACGTGGCCCTGGAGGGCTGCGGCCACGTCCCGATGAGCGACGACCCGGCCGGGGTCGCCGCCGTCATCCTGCGTACCACCGCCACCGCCGCCGCTACCACCGCCGCCGACAGCGCCCACGACGACGAGCCCGCGCAGCGCTGAGCCGCGCGGGCCCCGCCGCCGCTCAGAAGTGCACGAGCGTGCGGGCGCCGACGCCGTTGCGCATGCGGTCGAAGGCGTCGCCGACCTCGGCCAGGGAGACGTGGTCGGTGACGAGGGAGGCCAGGTCCAGCGCGCCCGCCCGGTAGTGCGACAGCAGCACCGGCACGTCCACGGCCGGGTCGGTGCTGCCGTACATGCAGCCGGTCAGCGTCCGGGCGAAGTACGCCACCTCCAGGGCGTTGAACGTGACCTGGTCGCTGCTCGCGCCGAGGCCGAGCACGGTGGCGCGCCCGCCGCGGCGGGTGACGGACCAGGCGGCGCGGATCGTCGCGGACCGCCCGACGCACTCGACGGCGTGGTCGGCGCCGCGGCCGGCGGTCAGCGCGCGGACCTCCTTTGCCAGGGACGGCCCTGGCGTGAGGAAGTGGGTCGCGCCCAGGGACAGGGCCAGGTCGGCCTTCGCCGGTGCCGCGTCGACGGCGATGATCGTGGTGGCGCCGGCGATGCGGGCGCCCTGCAGGGCGGCGAGGCCGACCCCGCCGAGGCCGATCACCGCCACGGACTCGCCCGGGCGCACCCGGGCCGAGTTGAGGATCGCGCCGACGCCGGTGAGGACGGCGCAGCCGAGCAGGGCCGCCTCCGCGAGGGGGATGTCGGCGGGGACCGGGATGCAGGCGTTGGCGCCGATGACGGTCTCGGTGGCGAACGCGCCGGTGCCGAGGCCCGCGTAGACGTCCTCGCCGCCGGCGGTGCGGGCGAACGGCACCCCGCGGGCGTCGTCGGCGTGCGCGCACAGGTACGGCTCGCCGGCCTCGCAGAACCAGCACGACCGGCACGGCGGCGACCAGTTGAGCACCACGTGGTCGCCGACGGACAGGCCGGTCACCTCCGCGCCGACCTCGGCCACGACGCCGGCGCCCTCGTGGCCGAGCACGACCGGGAACGGCTGGCGCAGCGTGCCGTTGGCCAGCGACAGGTCGGAGTGGCAGACGCCGGCGGCGGCGATGCGCACCCGCACCTGGTGCGGCCCGACCGGGTTGAGGTCGACCTCCTCCACCGCGGCGGGGCCGTCCACGGCGCGCAGGACCAGGGCGCGGGTCACAGCTGCACCGCCTTCACCGACGTGAACTCCTCGTAGCCGTGCACGCCGAGCTCCCGGCCGTAGCCGGAGTCGCCGATCCCGCCGAAGGGGGCGAGCGGGTTGAAGGACGCGCCGTTGACGTCGACCTGGCCGGTGCGCAGCCGCCGGGCGACCGCGAGCGCACGTTCGGGCGAGCCGGACCAGACGCTGCCGGCCAGGCCGTACGGGGTGCCGTTGGCGATGCGCACGGCGTCGTCCTCGTCGCGGTACCGGATGATGGACAGCACCGGGCCGAAGATCTCCTCCTGGGCGATCACGGACATGGGGTCGACGTCGGCGAAGACGACCGGCGCGACGTAGTAGCCGACGTCCGGCACGGACCCGGGCTCGTTCGCCACCTTCGCGCCGCCGGCGCGGCCGCGCTCCACATAGGACAGCACCCGGTCGCGCTGCGCCGCGGACGCCAGCGGACCGAGGCGGGTCGCCGGGTCGGTGGGGTCGCCGACGGTGTACCGGGACGCGGCGGCGACGGCGAGGCCGACCGCCTCGTCGTGCTGCGACTCGTGCACGAGCAGCCGGGTCCAGGCGGTGCAGGTCTGGCCGGAGTTGAGGAAGCAGTTGCCGACGCCGACCTTCACCGCGGCGGCCAGGTCCGCGTCGGGCAGGACCACGTTCGCGGACTTCCCGCCCAGCTCCAGCGACACCCGGGTGAGGTTCCTGGCGGCGAGGGCCGCCACGGTGCGGCCGGCGCCCGTCGACCCGGTGAACGACACCAGGTCGACCCCGGGGTGCCCGGCGAGCGCGGCGCCGGTCGGGTCGCCGTAGCCGGTGACGAGGTTGTAGACGCCGTCGGGCAGCCCGGCCTCGCGGACCAGCTCGTGCAGGCGCAGCGCCGACAGCGGCGCGACCTCGCTCGGCTTGTGCACGACGGTGTTGCCGGCGGCGAGGGCCGGGGCGAGCTTCGCGACGGTCTGGTGCAGCGGGTAGTTCCACGGGGTGATCGCCGCGACCACCCCGACCGGGTCGCGCACGACCAGGCTGTTGCCGATGCGCTCCTCGGGCTCGTCGCCGGCGAGCAGGTCGACCATCGAGGACAGCACCGCGATGGGCAGCCCGACCTGGACCTTGCGCGACACCGTGAGGGGCGCGCCCATCTCGGCCGTGATCAGCGCGGCGAGCTCGTCGGCGTGGGCGGCGAGCAGGTCGCGCAGCGCGGCGAGGTGCGCGGCGCGGGCCGCGCGCGGCAGCGCCGACCAGGGCCCGAACGCGGCCCGGGCGGCGGCGACGGCCGGGTCCACGTCGGCGGTCTCGGGCACGGCCCCGATGACCTGTTCGGTCGCCGGGTTGTAGACGTCGATCATGGCAGCGGCCCTCTCAGACGAACGCGTTCACGCCGGTGAGGGCGCGACCGATGATGAGCTTCTGGATCTGGCTCGTCCCCTCGTACACGGTAGTGACCCGCGCGTCGCGCAGGTACTTGCCCACCGGGTACTCGTCGATGTAGCCGTAGCCGCCGAAGACCTGCAGCGCCGCGTTCGCCGAGCGGACCGCGGCCTCGGAGGCGTAGAGCTTCGCGGTGGAGGACTCGGTGGCGAACGGCAGCCCCCGGTCGATGAGGTCGGCGACCCGCCAGGTGAGCAGCCGGGCCGCGTCGGCCTCGACGGAGATGTCGGCGATGAGCTGCTGCACGAGCTGGAACGAGGCGATCGGCCGGCCGAACTGCTCGCGCTGCTTCGCGTAGTCCACCGCCGCCTCCAGGCAGCCCTGGATGATCCCGACGCAGCCGGCGGCCAGGGACATGCGCCCCTTCGCCAGGGCCGACATCGCGATCCTGAACCCCTCGCCCTCGGCGCCGAGCAGCGCGTCGTCGCCCACGGTGACGCCGTCGAACGTGAGCGCCGCGGTCGCCTGGCCGCGCAGCCCGAGCTTGCCGTGGATCTCCTCGACGCGCAGGCCGGGCGTGCCGGTGGGGACGAGGAACGCCGAGACGCCCTTCGGGCCGGGGCCCCCGGTGCGGGCGAAGACCAGCGCGACCTGCGCCCAGGTGCCGTTGGTGATGAACATCTTGGCCCCGTCGAGGCGCCAGCCGCCGTCGACGCGGGTGGCGCGGGTCGCCAGGGCGCCGGCGTCGGAGCCGGTGTCGGGCTCGGTCAGGGCGAAGCAGCCGAGGGCGTCGCCGGCGCACAGCCGCGGCAGCCAGGCGGCCTTCTGCGCGGGGGTGCCGTAGCCGTTGATGCTCTTCGACACGAGCCCGAGGGACACCGACACGATGCCGCGCACCGACGAGTCGCCCTTGCCGAGCTCTTCCAGGACCAGGCAGTAGGTGGTGTGGTCGCCGCCGCTGCCGCCGTGCTCCTCGGGGATGGTGATGCCGAGGATGCCCAGGCCGGCGAGCTTCTTGACGATGCCGAGGTCGACGTGCTCGGCCCGGTCCCAGGCGGCGGCGTGCGGGGTGATCTCGCGGCTGACGAACTCGGCGGTCACCTCGCGGATCGCGCGCTGTTCGTCGTTGAGCGTGAAGTCCATGGGCAGTCCTTAAGCGGCACGGTCCCTTAACTAACGCCGTTAGTTTCTAAGATCGTAGCCATGGTCCGCCCCAGAACGCCACTCCTCAGCCGCGACCGCATCGTCGAGGTGGCCACCGCGATCGTCGACGCCGACGGGCTCGACGCGCTGTCGACCCGCCGGCTGGCCCGTGAGCTGGGCGTCCAGGCGCCCTCGCTGTACAACCACTTCGCCACCAAGGAGCAGATCGTCGACGCGATCGGCGACAGCATCGTGGCGGGCGTCGACCTGTCCATGCTGGGCCGCGACCCGTGGCCGGAGGCGCTGAAGGCGTGGGCCCGGGCGTACCGGGCGGCGTTCCGCGCGCACCCGAACGTGGTGCCGTTCCTGGCCCGCGGCCCGGCCCGGCGCCCGGCGTCGCTGCGCCTGGCCGACGCGGTCTACGGCGCGCTGGTCACCGCCGGCTGGCCGCCGGGGTACGCCACCCGCATCGGCGCGACCATGCGGTTCTTCGTCGCGGGGTCGGCCCTGGGCTCGTTCGCGCTGGGCTTCGTCGACGACCCCGACCTGTACGCGCGGGACTACCCGCACCTGCGCGACGCGCACCGCCTCGCCGGCCAGCACACGCACGTCGACGACAGCGCGTTCGAATTGGGCCTGGAGGCGCTGGTGGACGGCCTGGAGCGCAGGTTCGAGCAGCTGCCGGGCTGAGCGGCGCGGGCCGTGACGGGACGCGACCGCCTCAGGCGGCCGCCTCCTGGGGCATGACGAGCAGGATCTGGCCGCCGGGGCGGGTGCTCATCCGCACCGGCATGCTCAGCATCCGGCCGGCCCGGATCAGCACCGTGGCCGTCTCCAGGTCGGCGACGCGCAGGCCGGGGGAGCCGGAGCGGGACGGGCCCGACACCAGCAGCACGCCCCGCCACGCCGACTCGGCCAGCAGCCGGGCGTGGCGGATCTGGCGGGCCGAGCGCGGCAGCTCGGGGGCGCCGCACAGGTCGGCGTAGCCCTGCTGCCAGGCGCGGTCGAGGAAGGCGGCGGTCGACGGGGCGGTGATCACCCGGAAGATCTCGTACCGGTGCCGGGTGCCCGCGGTGTAGCGGTGCACGCTCGCCGAGTGGCCGGCTGCCCCCAACAGCTCGACCAGCCGGTCCGCGGCGACGGACCGGTTGAACTCGGCGAGCACCCCCGCTGGTGCGTGCGCGAAGGCGGTACGGACCCGGTTGCCCCCCAGCGCCCGGGCCCGCCCTCCTGCACCGCACACCCCTGTACATCGCACCAGCACGGCCGCCTCGAACGCGGCGACGGTCGAGGCCCTGTAGCGCTCGCCGGTTGACACGATGTTCACCTGTTCACCGTGGCGGGTGGCACCGGGCCTGCGGAATCGCGGGCGTCGTTCCTTGAGCAAACCTTGACGCTGCGAAACGCCCGGAAAATACGCGGCCGGACCGTTCGCGTGGATCATGCGGCGGGCATCAGGACCTGCGTGCAGCGGCTGGCCGCGAGGGTGGTGCCCGCGGTGTCGTACAGCTCCGCGGCGCAGAACACGACCTTGCGGGTGCGGCGCAGGACGGTGCCGACGGCGCGCAGCGTCCCCGGCCGGGTCGGCCGGAAGAACTCGACCCGCAGATCCGCGGTCAGGAACAGCTCGCCGCGGTCGAGCGTGGTGAAACAGGCGCCGCCCATCGCGGAGTCGAGGATCGCGGTGACCAGCCCGCCCTGGATCACCGGCCCGCCGGGGGTGGTGAAGCCGTACTCGACGGTCGCGTCCCACTCCACGGTCGACCCGCCGGGCTGCCAGCCGGTGCGCCGGAACCCCAGGGTCCGCCACAGGTTCGGCCCGTCGCCCCGGCTGCTGTTCCAGTCGCCGACATCGGCGTAACGCTCACCGGCGGTGATCGGGCGGTCCGTCATCGTGCGGCTCCTCACGGGTAAGGGTTGACACTCCCGGACTATCGGCATAGTCAGTGTAGAAACTGTGGGACAGGAGGACGTCGATGTCCAATCTCGCCCGGCTCGCGGAGGCGTCGCTCGACCGCCACGGCGACTACCCCTCCCTGTGCTTCGAAGGCACCTGGCACACCGCCGGCGACGCGCACGACCGCGCCACCCGCATCGCCGGCGGCCTGCACGGGCTCGGCGTGCGCCCCGGCGACCGGGTCGCCGTCGTCATGGCCAACTGCCCGGAGGTCACGCAGGTGTACCAGGCGGTGTGGCGGGCCGGCGCGGTCGTCACCCCGGTCGTCTTCCTGGTCACCGCCGACGAGCTGCGCCACGTCCTGCACGACTCCGGCGCCGTCGCCGTGGTCACCTCCGCCGAGCTGATGCCGAAGTTCGGCGCCCTGCTCGGCGAGCTCGGCCTGCCGGCGGCCGTCGTGGGCACCCCGTCGTTCGACGCGCTGCTGGACGCCGCCCCGCTGCCGATCGCCGACCGCGGCGCCGGGGAGCTGGCGGCCCTGCTGTACACCGGCGGCACCACCGGACGCAGCAAGGGCGTCGCGCTGACCCACACCAACCTCGCCCACGCCGGGCGGGCGTCCCGCGAGGCGGCGCACGTGCCGGGGCTCACCGTCGGCATCACCGCCCTGCCGCTGTCGCACTCCTACGGCCTGCTCGTCACCGTCGGCGCGATGCAGGCCGCCGAGCCACCGGTCGCGGTGCTGCAACGGTGGTTCGAGCCGGCCGGCTGGCTGCGCCTGGCCGAGCGGGAGCGGGCGCAGACCGCGGCCGTGGTCCCGTCGATGCTGGTCATGCTGCTCGCCCAGCCGCTCGCCGAGCACGACCTGAGCGCGCTGCGGTTCGTGCACTCCGGCGCCGCGCCGCTGCCGCCCGCCGCGGCCGAGGCGTTCGAGCGGCTGGTGCCGTCCGCGCGGGTCCTGGAGGGGTACGGCTGCACCGAGACCGGCGGCATCGTCAGCGCCAGCCCGCCCGGGGCGCCCCGGCGCGGCACCGTCGGCCGGCCCGTCGAGGGCGTCGAGGTCCGCCTCGCCGACGACGGCGAGATCCTCGTGCGCGGCCCGAACGTCATGCGCGGCTACTGGGGCACCGAACCCGGCGCCGGGCTCACCGACGGGTGGTTCGCCACCGGCGACATCGGCACGCTGGACGCCGACGGGTACCTCAGCATCGTCGACCGCAAGAAGGACCTCATCATCCGCGGCGGGTTCAACGTGTACCCCCGCGACGTCGAGGACGTGCTCACCGCCCACCCGGCGGTCGCCATGGCGGCCGTGGTCGGGCGGCCCGACGAGCGCCTCGGCGAGGAGGTGGTCGCGTTCGTCTCGCTCACCGCGCCGGCCACCGCCGAGGAACTGGACGCCTACGCCCGCGAGCACCTCGCCCCGACGAAGCGGCCCAGGGAGATCCGCGTGCTCGAGCAGATCCCGCTGACGTCCGTCGGCAAGCTCAACCGCAAGGCCCTGCGAGCCCTCGTCTGAGCACGCGCTCCTCTACCATGGGCGCACGATGCGAGTGATGTTGGTCGAAGACGACGCACGGGTGGCGGCCGCACTGGCCACCGCCCTGCGCCGGCGCGGGCACGACGTGGCGCACTGCCCGACCGCGCAGAGCGCCCTCGACACGTTCGCCGGTGAGCCGTTCGACCTGGTCCTGCTCGACCTCAACCTGCCCGACGGCGACGGCATCGAGGTGTGCCGCACGCTGCGCCGCAAGGACGAGTCGGTGGCGATCATCGCCGTCACCGCCCGCGGCGAGGAGCGCGACCGGGTCATCGGCCTGCAGACCGGCGCCGACGACTACGTCGTGAAGCCCTACTCGATGGCCGAGCTCAACGCCCGCATCGAGGCGGTCCTGCGCCGCGCGTCGCGGGCCCCGCAGAGCGCCGTCGAGGTGCTCACCGCCGGCCCGGTCCGCGTCGACGTCGCCGCCCGGCAGGTCGCCGTCGCCGGCCGCGACGTCGCGCTCACCCGCAAGGAGTTCGAGATCCTCACCGTGCTCGTGCGCACGCCCGGGGTCGTCGTCTCCTACGACCGGCTGATCCTCGCGGTCTGGCAGACCAGCTTCGTCGGCCGGCACACCCTCGACGTGCACGTCGGCTCGCTGCGGGCGAAGCTCGACGTGCCCGGGCTCGTACAGACCGTCCGCGGCGTCGGGTACCGCCTCGTGCCGGGGCGCTGAGCCGTGCGGGTCCGCCTCGTCACCACGTACCTGCTGCTGCTGTTGCTGGTGCTCGCCGCGCTGGAGGTGCCGCTCGCGCTGAGCATCGCCGGGCGCGACACCCAGCGGCTGGTCGCCGACCGGCTCGCCGACGTCACCCGCTTCGCGACGCTCGCCGAGCCGGCGCTGCGGGCCGGCGAGACCGGCCAGCTGCACGCCGAGCTGCAGCGCTACGACGAGGTGTACGGCATCGCCGCGATCGTCGTCGACCAGGACGCCAACCCCCTCGTCAGCTCCCGCGACGGGCTCACCGTCGGCGCCGCCGACAGCGCCGTGCGGCGGCAGGCGCTGCGCGCCCTGGAGGGCCGCGAGGCCAGCGACGACGGCACCATCTGGCCGTGGCGGCTCGACCCGTTCGTCGTCGCCGTCCCCGTCGGCCGGGGCGGCGAGGTCATCGGCGCCGTCGTCACGATCTCGCCGACCGGCCGGCGCGTCGCCAGCGTCCGCACCGCGTGGAGCGTCCTGGCCGGCGGCGGGCTCGTCGTGCTCTTCGCCGGCATCGCCGCGGCCTGGTCCCTGGCCCGCTGGACGCTGCGCCCGGTCGCCGAGCTCGACGCGGCCGCCCACGAGCTCGGCGCCGGCGACTACGCGGCCCGGGTCCCCGCCGCCGACGGCCCGCCGGAGCTGCGCCGCCTCGGCGCCGCGTTCAACGACATGGCGGCCACCGTCGCGGACTCCCTGGAGCGGCAGCGGGCGTTCGTGTCGCACGCCAGCCACCAGCTGCGCAACCCGCTGACCGCGCTGCGGCTGCGGGTGGAGGACATCGGCGTCGACCTCACCGACCCGCAGGCCGTCGAGGGGCACCGCCTCGCGCTGGAGGAGGCCGAGCGCCTCGGCGACGTCCTGGACAGCCTGCTGACCCTGGCCCGCGCCGAGCGCGGCAGCTACGACCTCGCCGACGTCGACGCCGGGGAGGTCGCCTGGGCGCGGGTCGTGGCGTGGCAGCCGGTCGCCGCGAAGCGGGACATCACGCTGCGCTACGTGCGCCCGCCCCGCCCGCTGCGCGCCCGCGCCGTCACCACCGCGCTCGACCAGGCCCTGGACGCGCTCATCGACAACGCGGTGAAGTTCTCCGGCGCCGGCGGCACCGTGACGGTCCGGCCCGCCGCCGACGACGGCGGGGTGGCCGTGCACGTGCTGGACACCGGCCCCGGCCTCACCGAGCAGCAGCGGGAGCTGGCCACCGAGCGGTTCTGGCGGGCGCCCGACGCGCAGAACGTCGATGGCAGCGGCCTCGGCCTGCCCATCGTCGCCGTCCTGGTCGAGGCGTCCGCCGGCCGGCTGGACCTGCTGCCCAACGAGCCGACCGGCCTGCACGCCAGGGTGTGGCTGCCGAGCCCCTGACCGGTGCCCGCGCGCGGGCCGGTCAGGCCTTCTGCGAGCGGTAGTAACGGGCGGCGCCGCGGTGCAGCGGCAGCGGCGGGGTGCTGATCGCGGAGCGGATGTTGAGCCGGCCCGCGGCCTGGTGCGCCTTCGCCAGCTCGTCGCGGCGCTCGAACAGCAGCCGGGTCACGTCGTGCGCGAGTGGCTCCGGCATCGACACCCGCACCACCAGGTAGTTGGCGATGCCGATCGTGACGGTCGGGCTGATGCCCCGGTACGTGGAGGCCGGCACGAGCCGCTCCGCGTAGTAGTCGCCGTGCACCCGCAGCTGGGGGATGTGCTTGTCCAGCGCGACCAGGGCGATCGGGAACCGCTTGGCGAGCTGCTCGATGGCGCCGACCGGCAGGCCGCCGGAGAAGAAGAACCCGTCGATCTCGCCGCGCTCCAGGGCCGCCGCCGAGTCCTCCACGTTGAGCTCGCGCCGGGTGACGCGGGACTTGAAGTCGGCGCCGAGGGTGTCGAGGATGCGGTTGGCGGTGATGCCGGTGCCGGAGCCCTGCGCGCCGACCGACACCCGCCGACCCTGCAGATCGGCGACCGAGGCGATCGGGCCGCCCCGGCGCACCACGAGGTGCACGTAGTCGTCGTAGATGCGGGCCAGGGCGGCGAGCTGGTTGGGGGCGGTCGTGGCGGCGGAGCCGGCGATGTCGGCCTGGGTGAACGCCAGCTCCGCGGTGCCGACCAGCACCCGGTGCACGTTGTCGTCGGAGGCGGCGGTCTCCAGCACGCTCGCCTGGACGTCCGGCAGGTACTGCCCGGCGAGCCGGGCGATCGCCGAGCCGTACGCGTAGTAGACCGCGGCCCGGCTGCCGGTCGCGATCCGCAGCGTGCCGCTGGCCTCGCCGCGGTCGGCGTCGCACGCGGCGAGCACCGCCAGCCCGGCACCACCCGCCACGAGCGTCCGCCGCCGCACGCCGCCGCCCGTCATGCGGCGGCGCCCGCCAGGCACGCCTCGAGGATCTGCAGGGTCTCGTCCGGGGTGCGGTGCCGCACCGTGGTCATCCCCAGCTCGCGCGCCGGTTTCAGGTTGCCGGGCAGGTCGTCGACGTAGACGCACTCCTGCGGGGGCAGGCCGATCGCGGCGGCGCCGAGCACGTAGATCGCCGGGTCGGGCTTGCGCACCCCGACCTCGCCGGAGATCACGATCCCGTCGAACAGCTCGTCGAGCAGGATCCGGTCATACCGCTGCGACCCCCACGAGTTGGAGATCAGCCCGGTGCGGATGCCGCGCCCGCGGGCCGCCCGCACGAAGTCGAGCATCGCCACGTCGGCGGTGGTGGCGCCGAGCAGGCGCTCGATGAGGCCCTCCGGCGCCACCCCGAGCAGTGCCGCGAACCCGGCCTCGAACTCGGCGTCGGGCAGCGAGCCGTCCTCCAGGCCGCCGAGCAGTGCGCGGGCCGCCGGGTCGGTGCGGAAGAGGTCCCGGACCGTGCCAGCCGGCAGCCCCTCGCGCGCGCAGAACGCGTCGAACGAGGCGAACACGTCGGTGGTCAGCACCCCGCCGTAGTCGACCAGCAGCCCGCGCAGCGTCACGAGATCCCCGTCCCCTCAGCGGTCTCCTTCGCCAGTGACTGTACGACCTCCCGCGCCCGCCCGATCGCCCGCTGCCGGGTCGCCGACGTCCCCCTGGCCCGCAGGTCCTCGAGCAGGTCCACGGCGGTGTCCCACTCGCCGCGCGCCTCCAGGGCCGGCCGGACGTGCGTCATCAGCGCGTCGACGCGGGCCCCGGCCGGCAGCGCCGAGCGGGTCGCCGGGTCGACGAGGTGGCCGCTGAGCCCCGACCTGGCGGCCCGCCACGTGGCGGCCCGCAGCAGCACCTGCGGCGCCTCCGGCAGGGGCCGCCCAGCGGCGTCCTCCTCGGCGGCGACCGTGACCAGCCCCCGGGCCAGCGCGGCGAGCAGCACCGCGTCGTCGACCCGCGGGCAGGAGTCGGCGACGCGCACCTCGACGGTCGGGTAGCGCGCCGACGGCCGCGCGTCGAAGTACACCATCCCGGCGTCGCTGATCACGCCGCTGTCCACGAGCGTGTCGACGACCCGCTGGTACTCCGCGGCGGAGCCGAGGTCCGGCGGCGGGCCGACGGTCGGCCAGCGCGACGTGACCACGGTGCGGTAGGAGGCGTACCCGGTGTCCTGCCCGGCGAAGTACGGCGAGCTGACGCTGAGCGCGAGCAGCGCCGGCAGCCACTCGCGGATCCGCCGGGTGATGCGCACCGCCAGGTCCCGGTCCGGCACCCCGACCTGCACCTGGCAGGCGGCGACCTGCTGCTCGTCGACGAGCTGCCGGTACTCCTGCGCCATGCGTTCGTAGCGCTCGTCCGGGTACACCCGGCTGGGGCCGCTGCCGGAGCCGGGGACCGTGCCGGCCGCGACGATCGCCAGGCCGAGCCGCCCGGCGGCCTCCACCAGGGACCGGCGCTTCTCGATCAGGTCGGCGCGCAGCGCGGTGAGGTCGCCGTGCACGCCGGTGGCCGTCTCGACCATCGAGCGGTGCAGCTCGGGCTCGGCGTCGGCGCCGCGCAGGATCCGCCGCGCGGCCGGCTCCAGCTCGCCGGTGTCGGCGTTGACGACGTGGAACTCCTCCTCCACGCCGATCGTGTCACCGGTGCTCACCATCGGCTGTGCACCGAGGCGCGGACCAGGTCGTCGTACACCGCGCGGACCGCGTCGTGGGTGGCGGCGTCCAGCGGCTCGGCCGACCCGGCGGCGGCGTTGCCGCGGGCCTGCTCGGCGTTGCGGGCGCCGGGGATGACCACGGACACCGCCGGGTGGTCGATGATCCAGCGCAGCGCGAACTGGGTCATCGTGAGCCCCTCGGGGCGCAGCGGCGCGAGCCGGCGCACCGCGGCCAGGCCGGTGCCGTAGTCGACGCCGGAGAACGTCTCGCCCTGGTCGAACGCCTCGCCGTGCCGGTTGTAGGTGCGGTGGTCGTCGGCGCCGAACGTGGTGTGCTCGTCGTACCGGCCGGACAACAGGCCGCTGGCCAGCGGCACCCGCGCGATGATCCCGACGCCCATCTTCTCCGCGGCGGGCAGCACGTCGTCGAGGGGCTTGAGCCGCAGCATGTTGAAGATGATCTGCACGGTCGCGACGCCGGGCCGGGCGATGGCGGTCAGCGCCTCCGCGGCGGTCTCCACGCTGACGCCGTACGCCTTCATCCGGCCCTCGGCGACCATCAGGTCCAGCGCGTCGAACACCTCGTCGGTGGCGTACACCTCCGACGGCGGGCAGTGCAGCTGCACCAGGTCGAGGGTGTCGACGCCGAGGTTCTCCCGGGACCGGTCGTTCCACGCGCGGAAGTTGTCGAGGGTGTAGCGGCTCGCCTCCTGCGGCACCCGCCGCCCCATCTTCGTGGCGACCGTGACGCCGTGCCCGTCGGGCAGGCCACGCAGGAACTGCCCGACGAGGCGTTCGCTGCGGCCGTCGCCGTACACGTCGGCGGTGTCGATGAACGTCACGCCCGCCTCGTGCGCGGCGGTGAGGGTGGCGAGGGCCTGTTCCTCGTCGACCTCGCCCCAGTCGGCGCCGAGCTGCCATGCGCCGAGCCCTACCACGCCGACCGGGGCACCGGTCCGTCCTAAGATCCGTTCCTGCATCCGCCCAGCCTAGGGCGTTACGGGAAGACCGGCACGTCCTGCCGCACGAGACGGCGGTTCGAGGTGAAGAAGTCGGCGCCGGTGAGCACGACGGCCTCGAGCGGCGATCGACAGGACCGGCCGGGCCGTGCCGAGCCCGGCGGCGACCGTGTCGGTCCGGACCTCGTCGATGGAGTCCAGGATCGGCGTGTCCCGGTACCGCGACTCCGCCGCCGACAGCGTCTGGGCGGACGTCGCGACGACCAGGTTGCCGTAGGTGACGGTCGACGGCGCCGCCCTGGACCGCAGCGGCGACGCGATCGCCCACGCCGTGTGGAGCCTGGTGACCGGCCCCACCACCCCGCCCGGCAGCGCCGTCGGCGGCTCCACGCCCCGGTCACCGCAGCCGCGGCCGGCAGCGGCGCGGGCACCTACGACGTGGACGGCGGGGACACCGGCGTTCGTTCGCCCGCGATCACCCTGCCGGCGTCGACGAGGCGCTGATCAACCGTTCCCGACTCAACCGCTCCCGACCGCGCCCGCCGGGGGGCGGTGCGCCGCGCCGGCCCCCAGCAGCGCGCCGACGCCGGTCAGGTAGGTCTCCCGGTCGACCCGGCCGATGAGGACCCGCTGCAGGATGTACCCCTGGATGAGGCCGAAGATCGCCGAGCCGATCGCGGTGGCGTCCACGCCGGCCGGCAGCTCCCCGGTCTGCTGGGCGCGGCGGGCCAGGTCGGTGGCGCTGAGCCGGATGCGCGAGTAGACGTCGGCCACGAAGGCGGCCAGCTCCGGGTCGTGCACCGCCTCGCCCCACACCTGCACGGCGATGCGGATCGTGCCCTCGTCGGTCAGGTTGACGTCGATCTGGCGCAGCAGGTCGTCGAGCACCGTGAGCAGCGGCGGCGCCGGCTCCCGGCGCAGCAGGCTGTCCGCGGTCTCGCGCACCACGCTGATCTTCTCGCTGGCGATCGCGGTGATCAGGGCGGCCTTGCTGTCGAAGTAGCGGTAGAACGCCCCGACCGACAGCCCGGCCTCCTTGATGACATCCTGCATGGAGGTCTGGTGGAAGCCGTTGCGCAGGAAGCAGCGGGTCGCCGCCTCGATGATCTGCTCCCGGCGGGCGGCGAGGTGGGCTTCGGAGACGCGGGGCACGCCAACGATTATAGAGCGAATGTTCGCTTTCTTCGGTGGAACCGGTCAGACGCGGGTCGCGTTGAAGATCATGGTGGTCATGACGACGCCGCCGGCGCCCGCGTTGGCCAGCATGAGCCGCGGCGACAGGCGGGTCACCGGGTTGGTCCGGTCGACCGCGGTCGCCTTGCGGTTGCCGGTGGAGAACGCGGTCAGCTCGATCCCGCCGTCGGCGGTCGGCTTGCAGGTCACCTGCAGCGGGGTCGACGCGGTCGTGGGCGGGCCGGCGTTCTTCGGCTTCGCCGACGCGGCGAGCTTCGCCGGCTGCCCGCCGACCAGCTTGCCGATCTCGATGACGCCGTCGGCGGTGACCTCGAACGTGTAGCCGTTGCCGAGGTCCGCGCCGTCCAGGCAGGCCGCGCCGATCCTGGCGCCGCCGGCGGTCTTGCCGATCGCGGCGAACTCCAGGTCCATCGCGAAACCGCCGCCCGGCACGCTGAGCCGCTGCTGCGGGCCCGGCGCGACGCAGCGGGTGTTGGGCTGCTCCGCGGTGACCCGCAGCGCGTCGGGCACCTCGACCTTGCAGCCGCCCGCGGCGCCCCACGGCACCTTCTGCTGCAGCGCCGCGACCGTCCGGCTGCCCTTGAGCGTCCACGGGCCGACCGCGCCGACCGAGCACGCGATGACCGGCCGCGGCGTCCAGCCCGGCGGCAGCATCGGCTTGTCCAGGGGCAGGAACGACTGGCCGAACGGCACGCCGAGGTACGCGCCGTAGGACTGCTCGCAGACCGCCTTCGCGGCCGCGTCGACGGCGTCGCGCCCCGGGTCCTCCAGGAAGGGCAGGTGCCCCACGTAGGTGACCTCGCCGATGTGCGCGGCGTTGCACGGCGTCACGTACCGCAGCTGCGACGACCCGCCGATCCAGTCGAAGCACTCGCCGGCCTTGAGCTCGAACTGGTCGCCGACGTAGGTGTCGGCGGCGGCCTTCGACGGGTCGGCCAGGGCGCGGGCGATCCGGTCGCCGTCGTCGTTGCCGGTGACCTGCAGCCCCTTGTCCAGCAGCGCGAGCAGCGACGGCGACAGCCCGTCGGCGGCGACGGCGGTGTCGTGCACCGCCTGCCGGTGCGACGGGGACAGCCCCGCCACGACCACGACCCGGCCCTGCTCGGTGCGCAGGTAGTACTCGAAGCCCAGCCAGTGCCCGGCGCCGGCGCCGAGCAGCGGCACGGCGACCGCGACGGCGAGCACGGCGTAGCCGGTGACGGTGCCCCAGGCCCGGCCGACCGACGCGGCGATGACCGCGCCGGCGCCGACGAGGACCCCGCCGAGGAGCCCGATCGCGCCGCCGGTGGCCAGCAGCAGCCGCAGCGGCTCGGCGAGCAGCCAGCCGACCAGCCCGCCGGCGCGCGAGGTGCCGCCGTCCAGCAGGCTCGGGTTGCCCCGCACCAGGTGCAGCAGCCCGAGCGTGGCAAGGGCGATGCCGGTGGTGCGGGTCAGCACCCGCTCGCGCAGGTAGTGCAGCGTCGCGACGGCCAGGTCGCGCAGCTCGGCGCCGGTCCACAGCCGCCGGTCCACGAACGGCACCAGGGGCAGCTGCCACGGCCAGGTGGCGCGCGGCAGCCGCGGCAGCGGCCAGAGCAGCAGCAGCGGCAGGACCGGCAGGGCGTAGGCGGCGTAGCCGAACACGAACGTGAACACCGCGGCCGCGACGCCGTGCACCGGCACCCGCGGCACCCAGAGCAGGGCGACGAGCGCGGCGACGACCAGCGCGATGATCCCGATCCGGGGCCACGAGGGGCGCGCCGGCCGCGGTGGGCGGGGCTTCTGCGGTGGCGGCGGCTCGTCATGTACGGCCACCGCGGCGGCCCTCTGCGTCGCCGGCCCGTCGACGGTGGCGGGGACGGCCGCGGCCCGGCGGGTGCGGCGGTGCGAGCCGGCCTCGGCGGCCGCGGCGCCCTGCCAGTCGGTGAGCGCGGCGCGGACCTGGCCGGTGGCGGCGACGCCGAGCAGCAGCCCCGCCACCAGGGTCAGCACCACCTGCCACACCGGCGGCGCGGGCGCGATCCCGGTGAGGGTGGCCAGGCCGAGGACGGCCGCGGTGGCGAGGGTCAGCAGCGCGACCGCGGGTAATGCGGCGCGGGCGCGCTCGCCGACCTCGGACATGGCTCTGGAGCATGGCACCCGCCGTACCCCATCGCAACTGGCCTAAGTCTGGCTTAAAACTCGCCCGGTCACATCTGCGTGTGGCCGGCCGCGCAGGCGTCGATGACCGGCTTGAACGCCTCACGCTCCGCATCGGTGATCTTCAGCTCCGTGTACAGCGGCGGGCCGCCGTCGAGGCTGAGCCAGGCCGGGAACACGTACGGCTTCTTGATCTCGGCGAGCGCGTGCGGGGTGCAGCGCTCCCCGTCGACCACGACCGGGACGCTGACCTCCTGCTGCCCCGGCTGGAGCGTGGCGTAGGGCTTCGGCGTCTGCTCCCGGGCCGGCAGCGGCAGCACCTCCAGCAGGATGCTGCCGACGAACTCCTGCAGCGTCACCGTGCCCGGGTAGCCGACCCGCCGCAGGACCACGGTGCCGTTGAGCCAGCCGCTGGGCAGGTGCGTCCACGGGCCGAACGTGAGGGTCACCTGCCGGTCCAGGTACGCCTGCTGGCAGTCGACGGCCAGGAGCTTGTCGAGCATCGGGTCAGGGTCGGGCAGCGGCAGCCGCACGTCGTGCAGCTTGCCGTCGGCGGTACGCACGCCGAACGCGACGTGCGAGGCGGCGCTGCGCGGCTTGAGCTCGTCGCCGGGGCAGATGCCGGTGCCGTAGGAGACCGGCACGTCGACCCGCAGGCCGCCGACGGGCAGCGGGGCGTCCACGGTGACCGGCCCGACGCCCTTGAACGACGGCGCCTGCAGCTCGACCCGCTCGACGGTGACCTTCTCGGGCCCGTCGTTGTGCATGGAGATCTGCACCGTGTGCCGGACCTCGTCGACCCGCCCCTGGGTCAGCTCGACCCGCAGCTTGACCGGCGGGACCTGCTCGGCGTCGTCACCGGCGGCGCCGGAGCAGCCGGTGAGCAGGGCGAGCACCGCGACGAGCGCGAACCGCTTCATAGCCGACTATGTTGGCACGATCCAGTGCAGCAGCGCACGGGCCGCCTCCAGGACCAGGTCACGCTCGTACGTGAGGGCGTAGGTGAAGCGCCGGTCGGGGTCCGGGCCGTCGTCGGCGAGGTCGCGGGCGACGAGGGCGCCGGCGAAGTGCGGGCCGACGACGACCACGTTCCACTCGCCGCGCAGCGGGTCGTCGCCGGCGATCGCGGCGCCCCGCACGCCCGGCACCGGCTCGCTGGGCAGCTGCGTGCCGAGCGCGCCGACCAGGGCCGCGGTCCGTGCGGCGGTCGCGTACCGGCGGGCGGTCGCCGGGGTCAGGAACCGTGCCTCCTGGAAGCAGCCGAGCAGGATCGGCGGCTCGACGGCGTCGAGGGCCTTCTCCTCCAGGTACCGGCTCAGCGGCATGAGCATCCGTTTCGTCGCCTCGGCCGTCGGGCGGCGGGCGGACACGATCTCGTACGGCGTGCGCGTGCCGGTGCCGGCGGGCGGGGCGACGAACGGCACCGGCAGGGTCGCGCTGCGCCCGGCGACGTCCGGCGGCAGCGGCCCCGGCCGCCCGGGCAGCCAGCCCTGGCCGAGGGTGGCGCCCATGCCGAGGGCGGCGGCGACGTGCTCGCGGGTCTCGATCCCCTCGGCGAGGACCGCGGCGCCGCTGCGTTCGGCGTAGGCGACGATCGCGTTGACCACCCGGGCGGCGTACGCGCCGTCGGGCCGCTGCGTCAGGTGCCGGTCGACCTTGACCACGTCGGGGTGCACGAACGGCATGACCGACAGCGACGCGGGCTCGGCGCCGACGTCGTCGAGGGCGACGCCCCAGCCGGAGCCGCGGCAGGCCTCGGCGGCGGCGATCAGGGCCGCCGGGTCGGCGGCGATGGCCCGCTCGGTCATCTCGACCACGACCCGCAGGCGCAGCTGCGCGTCGAGGATCGTCGGGGCGAGGTCCAGCGGGCACGGCACGCCGAGCGCGGCGGGCTCGGCGTTCACGAACAGGGTCAGGCCCAGCGGGAACCCGGCGTCGATCGCGGCGCGGTAGGCGGCGGCCCGGCACACCCAGTCGAGCTCGGCGAGGCGCCCGGCCGCGGCGGCGGCCCCGAACAGCTCCAGCGGCGACTCCCACGGGGTGCCGGCCGGGCCGCGGCTGAGCGCCTCGTAGCCGACGACCTCGGGGCGGTGCCGGCGCCAGGAGTCCAGGCGCACGATCGGCTGGAACACGGTGGTGACGGCCCGGGCACCGATGACGTCGCCGACGCTGCGGATGATGGTGGTGCCGTCCATGCCCATTGTTTCGACCCGGACGTCCGGGAACTGAGGGTAATCGCCGGTTTGGCGGCGGGTGGGGTCACTCCGGTACCTTGGGCGGCGATGCGACGTGTACTGATGGTGACGCTGCTGCTCGCGCTGGCGGCCTGCTCCGAGGCCGGTCCGTCCTCCCCGGTCTCGCCGGGCGCCTCGGGCGCCTCGGGCGTCGCCGTGCGCACGGCGGGCTGCGGCGGGTCGCCGTCCGGCGACCTCGTGGACGTCGCCGCGCAGATCGGGTCGAAGGGCGAGGCCGACTTCGCCGCCGCGTTCGCCGGTGCCCGCGTCGGCGAGGAGGGGGTCGAGGTGTACCGCAAACCGTCGGCCGAGCTCGACGCGTGGATCACCGCGACGTTCGCCACGACGTGCGTGCTGGTGCACGACGCGCGCTTCTCCGCCGCCGAGCTGGCGAAGCGCTACCAGCAGGTCGGCGAGGACAACGTGTACTGGAGCGAGCAGGGCGTGCACGTCAACAGCGTGTCCTCGGACTTCGTGCGCGGGGTCGTGGTCGTCGGCACCCAGGAGGTCGACAAGGCCAGGCCGCTGTTCGCCGCCCGCTACACCGGCGGGCCGCCGGTGGAGCTGGTGGACGAGGCGCCCGCCTGATGCGGCCGGCGGCCTGAATGGGCTCGTGGCGGGAGATCATCGACGGGATCGGCGAGCGCACCGAGTTCGGCAACGCCAGGCTGGTGCGCGACCCCCGCCGCAAGGGCGGCTGGACCCTGCTGTTCGAGGAGGTCCAGCAGTCCTACGTCGACGTCACCGACCCGACGTACCTGAGCTTCGAGTACACCCGCCGCCTCGGCGCGGTCGTGGACACCATGGCGCGGACCGGGGCGCCCCTGCACGTGCTGCACCTCGGCGGCGGCGCCTTCACGATGCCGCGCTACGTCGCCGCCACCCGGCCCGGCTCCACCCAGCTGGTGGTCGAGCGGGACCGCCGGCTGGCGGACTTCGTGCGGCGGGTGCTGCCGCTGCCCGACGACAGCGGAGTCACGCTCGAGTTCGGCGACGCCCGGCAGGTCGTGTCCGACATTCCGGCTTCGTCCTACGATCTCGTCATCGGCGACGTGTACGACGCCGCGGAGATGCCGCAGAGCGTGTCGGACGTCACGTTCGCCGCGGAGGTGGCCAGGATCCTGCGGGCCGACGGGGTCTACGCGGTCAACGTCGCGGACGTCGCACCGCTGGCCTTCTCCCGGGGGCAGGCGGCCACCCTGCGCACCGCCTTCGAGGACGTGTGCCTGCTGGTGCGCCCGGAACTCCTGCGGGGGCGGCGCTTCGGCAACGTGGTTTTTGCGGCGGCGAAGGCCCCCGACCGGCTGCCTGTCGCCCGGCTGGCCGCGATCCTGGGCCGGGACCGGCAGCCGGCGCAGGTCGTCAGCGGCGCCGGACTGGACCTGCTGACCGCCGGGACGGACCCCGTGGTGCTGCCCTGACGGGTGGACCGTGCGTGCCCCGGGTGGGATTCGAACCCACACTGTCGGAGGTTTGAGCTCCGTTCCTCTGCCGATTGGGATACCGGGACGGGTACGCCGCACCAGGGTACCCACTAGTCTGATCGCGGCGGTAACCGCCGTCAGTCGTGTCAGTCAGGTTTGTTGAGTCGGATCGGGAGTTGGCGTGGCCGAGGCACAGAGCCGTCGGGTGCTCATCGCGGAAGACGAGGCGCTCATCCGCCTCGACCTGCGGGAGATGCTCGTCGAGGAGGGCTACGACGTGGTCGGCGAGGCCGGCGACGGCGAGACCGCCGTCCGTCTCGCTGAGGAGCTCAAGCCCGACCTGGTCATCATGGACATCAAGATGCCGATCATGGACGGGCTGGCCGCCGCGGAGAAGATCGCCGGGGCCCGCCTTGCGCCGGTCGTCATCCTGACCGCGTTCAGCCAGCGTGACCTGGTCGAGCGGGCCCGTGCCGCGGGCGCCATGGCGTATCTGGTGAAGCCCTTCCAGAAGAGCGACCTGGTGCCGGCCGTGGAGATCGCGGTGTCGCGGTTCGCGGAGCTGGCGGTGCTCGAGGAGGAGGTCGCCACGCTGACCGACCGCCTGGAGACCCGCAAGGTCGTCGAGCGGGCCAAGGGGCAGCTGATGGCGACCTACGCGATGAACGAGCCACAGGCGTTCAAATGGATTCAGCGCACCGCGATGGACCACCGAATGACCATGCGCGAAGTGGCCGATCGGATCATCGCGGAAACGGCCGGCGGTAACAGCACTGTAACCCCTGAGTCCTGACCTTTTACCTGACCACGGCACGTCTGGGCATGTCCAGCCCAAGGTCGAATAACGGCTTGGTAACAGCGCGCAATTGGCTTGTGGCGCGGGCTATGATCCGCCAGTCCCGAGGGTCGGGACGGATTGCCGCCTTCTGTTATTCGAGGAGCACCATTGCGTAGAGCCGTGATCATGCTCACGGCCTTCCTGGCCTGCGTGATGCTCTCCTTCGGCCTCGGCGCCACAAGCGCATGGGCCGAAGGGGAAGCGCTGCAGGGGACGTTGACGAACAACGGCGCTCCGGTCGCCGGTGTCAAGATCAAAGCGTTCACCCAGGACGGCGCGCCCGCCGGTGAGGACACTTCCGACGAGCAGGGCAAGTGGAGTATTCCGGTGACCGGTCCGGGCACCTACCGGGTGGACCTCGATCTGACATCGTTGCCCTCGGGGGTCGGCCTCACCAACAACCGGCCCAGCCTCACCCCGACCGTGGCCGACGGGCAGGCGCGCAACGTGCTGTTCCCGCTCGGGCCGGCCGGCACGTCGATCGGCGGCGGCAACCAGCCGGGCACGAAGGACTCCGGTCCCTCGACGTTCGACCGCTTCGCCGACCTGCTGTACTCGGGCCTGCACTTCTCGCTGATCATCGCGCTCGCGGCGCTCGGCATCTCGCTGATCTTCGGTACGACCGGGCTCACCAACTTCGCCCACGGCGAGATGGTCACCCTCGGCGGCCTGGTCACGTTCCTGTTCAACGTGACGATCGGGATGCCGCTGGTGCTGTCCGGCATCATCTCGGTGGTCATCGGCGCCGCCCTGGGCTACTTCCAGGACCGCGCGTTCTGGGGCTGGCTGCGCAAGCGCCGCACCAACCTGGTGACCATGATGATCATCTCGATCGGCCTGTCGCTGCTGGTGCGCTACGTCTTCCTGTACTTCTTCGGCGGTGAGTCGCGCAACTTCGCCGACTACAACGCCCAGGCCGGCGTGCAGTACGGACCCTTCCTCATCGCGCCCAAGAACCTGATCGCCGACGCCGTCGCCCTCGTCGTCCTGGCCGCGGTGTCCTTCGCGCTGGTCGGGACCCGGCTGGGCAAGGCCACCCGGGCGGTCGCCGACAACCCGGCCCTGGCCGCCGCGTCCGGCATCAACGTCGACCGCATCATCCGCCTCGTGTGGACGATCGGCGGCGGCCTCGCCGCGCTCAGCGGCGTGATCCTCGGCGCCTTCCAGGGCGTCGGGTTCCAGATGGGCTTCCAGATCCTGCTGCTCATCTTCGCCGCGGTGACCCTCGGCGGCTTCGGCACGGCCTGGGGCGCGCTGCTCGGCAGCCTCGTCATCGGCCTGTTCATCCAGATCTCCACGTTGTGGATCCCGACCGAGTTGAAGTCTGTGGGCGCCCTCGCGGTGCTGATCGTGATCCTGCTCTTCCGGCCGCAGGGCATCCTCGGCCGCCGGGCCCGGATCGGCTGAGGGGACGATCATGAACTGGGAAAGCATCTTCAGCGTGTCGTTGGAAGCGATCATCGGTTCCACGGCTATTGCCTACGCCCTCGCGGCCATCGGGCTCAACGTCCACTTCGGCTACACTGGCCTGCTCAACTTCGGGCAGTCCGCGTTCCTCGGCGTCGGTGCCTACGGCATCGCGATCACGGTGGCCACCTTCGGACTGCCGCTGTGGCTCGGCGTCACCATCGGCCTGGCCGCGGCGGTGATCCTGGCGCTGCTGCTCGGTATCCCGACGCTGCGCCTGCGCGCCGACTACCTGGCGATCGTCACCATCGCCGCGGCCGAGATCATCCGGCTCTTCTACCGCGCCACCGACCTGCGCAAGTGGACGGGTGCCTCGGACGGCCTGCAGAGCTTCTCGCAGGACTTCTACGCGCTCAACCCGTTCGCCGGCAGCAAGGGCATCGACCTCGGGCTCATCACGTTCACCGACCGTGAGCTGTGGATCCTGGTCGTCGGCTGGACGCTGGTCCTGCTCAGCTGCCTGGTGGTCTGGCTGCTCATGAGCAGCCCGTGGGGCCGCGTGCTCAAGGCCATCCGCGAGGACGAGGACGCCGTGCGCAGCCTCGGCAAGAACGTCTTCTCGTACAAGATGCAGTCGCTGGTCCTCGGCGGTGTCATCGGCTGCCTCGGCGGTTTCGTGTTCGCCCTCGACCGGGCGGCCGTCCAGCCGGACACCTACGGCACGGAGTTCACCTTCTTCGCGTACACCATCGTGATCCTCGGCGGCGCGGCCCGGGTCTTCGGCCCGGTCGTCGGCTCCATGATCTTCTGGGTGCTGCTGGTCTTCATCGACTCGGCGCTCAGCGAGGCGTCCAACAACAAGGTCTTCCCCGAGTGGTTCATGACCACCTCGCAGGCCGGTTCCGTCCGGTACATCCTGGTCGGTCTCGGCCTCATCCTGCTGCTGATCTACCGGCCGCAGGGCATCTTCGGCGACAAGAGGGAGGTCATGCTCGATGGACGTTGACAAGCAGCCCGGCGGTGCCACTCGGGCCGCCCGGGCGCGGGCCGTGGAGGCCCTCGCGGGCCTGCCGTGCGAGCCGGGCGTGCCGAAGCCCGACCCGATCCTCGTCGCCGACAACGTGGTGCGCCGCTTCGGCGGCCTCACCGCGGTCGACGTCAAGCACGTGGAGATCCAGCGCGGCTCGATCACGGCGCTGATCGGCCCCAACGGCGCCGGCAAGACGACCTTCTTCAACCTGCTCACCGGCTTCGACGCGCCCGACGAGGGCAGCTGGACGTTCAACGGCCGGTCGCTGTCCGGGGTGGCGGCGCACAAGGTGGCGCGGGCCGGCATGGTCCGCACCTTCCAGCTCACGAAGGCGCTGTCCAAGCTCAAGGTCATCGACAACATGCGGCTCGGCGCCACCGGGCAGCGCGGCGAGACCTTCTGGCGCGCCCTGCTGCCCGGCACCTGGAAGCAGCAGGAGGCCGAGATCACGGCCCGCGCCGAGGACCTGCTGACCCGGTTCAAGCTCATCGCCAAGAAGGACGACTTCGCCGGCAGCCTCTCCGGCGGCCAGCGCAAGCTGCTGGAGATGGCCCGGGCCCTGATGGTGCAGCCGGAGATGGTCATGCTCGACGAGCCGATGGCCGGGGTCAACCCGGCGCTGACGCAGTCGCTGCTCGGCCACGTCAAGCAGCTGCGCGAGGACGGCATGACCGTGCTGTTCGTCGAGCACGACATGGACATGGTCCACGACATCAGCGACTGGATCATCGTCATGGGGCAGGGCGGCGTCATCGCCGAGGGCACCCCTGACAAGGTCATGGCCGACCCGCGGGTGATCGACGCCTACCTCGGCGCGCACCACGACGGCGCGGTCAAGACCGTCGGCGGCGAGGAGGTCGACGCCTCCACGCTGGACGAGTCCAACGGTGAGGTGACGCTCATCGGGGCCGTCGACGAGCTCGCCGCCGCCGATGACGACCCGAAGGGAGGGACGGCATGACCGGCCCGCAGCGGAGCGAGGAGCTGGGCATCATGGGCGCAGTCTCAAGGTCAGGACGGCGCCGGAGCGCAGCGGAGGTGACGGCATGACCGTTCCGATCGAGGACGACGCTCCTGTCAGCAACGAGATCGTCGACCGTGGCGACCACCTGGCGCACGCCGACGGGGCGGTGCTGCGCGCCGACGAGGTCGTCGCCGGCTACCTGCCCGGCGTCAACATCCTCAACGGCGCCGACCTGTACGTGCACGACGGCGAGCTGGTGGGCATCATCGGCCCCAACGGCGCCGGCAAGTCGACCCTCCTGAAGGCCATGTTCGGCCTGGTGAACATCCGCTCCGGCGCGGTCACCCTGCGCGGGGAGAACATCACCAACTTCAAGGCGCACGCGCTGGTGGAGCGGGGCATCGGCTTCGTGCCCCAGACCAACAACGTGTTCGCGGCGCTGACCATCGAAGAGAACCTGCAGATGGGCACGTTCCTGAAGCCGAAGCGCTTCAAGGAGCGCTTCGAGTTCGTGACCCAGCTCTTCCCGACCCTGGCCGAGCGGCGCAAGCAGCGGGCCGGGCTCATGTCCGGCGGTGAGCGGCAGATGGTCGCCATGGCCCGGGCGCTCATGATGGAGCCGACCGTGCTGCTGCTCGACGAGCCCTCGGCGGGCCTCTCGCCGGCGCTGCAGGACGAGGTGTTCTTCCGCACCAAGCAGATCAACTCGACCGGCGTGACGGTGGTGATGGTCGAGCAGAACGCCCGCCGGTGCCTGCAGATCTGCGACCGGGGATACGTGCTGGATCAGGGTCGTAACGCCTACACGGCGTCGGGTCAGGACCTCATCAACGACCCGCGGGTGATCGAGTTGTATCTGGGTACGCTCGCCCGCGCCTGAACCATCGTTTTTGCCTATCGGAAATCCCGCGTCCCCCATCCGGGGGGCGCGGGATTCCTTTTGTGTGCGGGTTATTCGGGATGTCGCGGGTGGCTTCGCACGGGTATTTCCGCGGGCGCTTCGCCCTAGCACGGGCATTCGCGGGCCTACGAAAAGAGCCCCACCGCCGTAGCGGTGGGGCTCTGCCCGGAGCCGGTAGATCAGATCTTGCCGGTCTGGTACTTCACGTCCGACGTGAGCTTGTTGTTCTCGTCGTAGGTGTAGACACCGATGGTGGCCTCGGCCGGGTCACCGGCGTCGTTGAAGGAGATCGGGCCGCTCAGGCCGTCGTAGTCGATGTCCTTCTTGGCCTTGAGCAGGTCGGCGCAGGACTTGAAGTCCGTGCACTTCTCGCCGCCCTTGGACACGGTGCCCAGGTGCTTCGCGATCTCGGCCGGGTTGTCGCTGCCGGCCTCGATGGCCGCGAGGGCCGCGAGCATGGTGGCGTCGTAGGACTCGACGGCGTAGTTCCAGTCCTTCAGGTCCTTGTTGATCTCAAGGGCGCGCTTCTTGAAGTCGTCCTTGGTCGCGGCGCCGGGCTGGGTGCCCTTGAAGCCCTTCAGCGTGCCGGGGGCGAAGTCCTTCGAGTAGTCGGCGATGTTGCCGTCGACGAAGTACCACTTCTTGGTCTTGAGACCGGCCTCGATCAGCTTGGGGACGATCTTCTTGGTCTCGTCGAAGCCGATGATGGCGATGGCGTCCGGGTTGGCCGCCTTGATCTTCGCGACGTCGGCCGAGAAGTCGGCGGCCTTCGGGTCGTAGGTCACCGACACGGCGACCTTGCCGCCGCCGCTCTCGATCTCCGCCTTGGCGTTCTCGGCGAGGCCGGTGCCGTAGGAGTCGTTGAGGACCAGCATGCCGGTGGTGGCGTTGCCGTCCTGGACGATCAGGTCACCGAGGACGCGGCCCTGCAGCGTGTCCGGCGGGGCGGTCCGGAAGTAGAGGCCCTTGTCGTTGTAGGTGGTCAGCGCCGTCGACGTGTTGGCCGGCGAGATCTGGACCACGCCCGCGCCGGTGATCTTGTCGATCACGGACAGCGAGACGGACGACGAGGCGGCACCGATGATGACGTCGGTCTTGTCCGTGAGCAGCTTGTTGACCGACTGGGTGGCGATGTCCGTGGAGGTGTCGCCCGAGTCCATGTGCTGGATCGTGACGGGCTTGCCCAGGACGCCACCGTTGGCGTTGATCTCCTTGATCGCGACGTCGACGCCGGCGAACTCCGGGGGGCCGAGGAAGGCCAGCGAGCCGGTCTGCGGCAGGATCGTGCCGATCTTGAGCACGCCGTCGCCCGGAGCGGCGCCACCACCGGTGGTCGCGCTCGTGCTCGGGCTATCTGCATCGTCACCACATGCACTGAGTGCCAGGACGGCAGCGCTCAGCACGGCGACCGAGCGCCATGCGAGGTTGGGGCGGATCATCACCTGTCTCCTTTTTACAGCGCGGTAGGCGTGGTTGCGCCTAGATGCCAAGACGCTGATGAAGGCAGAACCTAATGAAACTCCTGGGCTGGCACTAGGCCTTCGGGGCAACACGCCCTAGGAAGTTGCGCAGTCGTAATCTTCCTGTTCGCAACCGTCGCGGGAATCGCTTTGTCGCGTCACCGCGCGGGGTCTCGGCGGGGAAGTTGTCATACCCTGCGACTAGGCTCGCAGGTGTGACGGGTTCAACAGACACCAGGCTCCTGCTGCTCGACGGGCACTCCCTCGCCTACCGGGCGTTCTTCGCGCTCCCGGTGGAGAACTTCTCCACCAAGACGGGGCAGGTGACCAACGCCGTCTTCGGCTTCACGTCGATGCTGATCAACATGTTGCGGGACGAGAAGCCCACGCACGTCGCGGTCGCCTTCGATGTGTCCCGCCAGACCTTCCGCCTGGAGAAGTATGCGGAATACAAGGCCAACCGCTCCACCACCAGGCCGGAGTTCTCCGGCCAGCTCGACCTGATCAAGGAGGTCCTCAACGCGCTGCGGATCCCCTTCATCGAGAAGCCGGGCTACGAGGCGGACGACGTCATCGCGACGCTGGCCCGCCAGGCCGTGGAGCGCGGCATCCCGACCTCGATCATCACCGGCGACCGTGACGCGTTCCAGCTGGTCACCGACCTGGTGACGGTGCTGTATCTCAAGCGCGGGGTCTCCGAGCTGGACCGCATGACGCCCGCCAAGGTCGAGGAGCGCTACGGCATCCCCCCGTCGCTCTACCGGGCGAAGGCCGCCCTCGTCGGCGAGGACAGCGACAACCTCTCCGGCGTGCCCGGCGTCGGCGACAAGACCGCCGCCAAGTGGATCCTGCAGTTCGGCGACCTCGACGGGATCGTCGCCCGGGTCGACGAGATCAAGGGCAAGGCCGGGGAGAGCGTGCGCGCCCACCTCGCCGACGTCATGCGCAACTATGAGCTCAACGGCCTCGTCGACGACCTCGAGCTGCCGGTCGCCCCCGAGGAGCTGCAGTGGCGGGGCTGGGACCGCGAGGCGGTCCACCAGGTCTTCGACGCCCTGGAGTTCCGCATCCTGCGCGACCGGCTCTACCAGTATCTCGACGCCGTGGAGCCGGAGGCCGAGAGCGGCTTCGACCTCGCCGGCAGCGTCCTGCGCGAGGGCGTCGGCGCCTGGCTCGCCGAGCACGCGCCGGCCGGCACCCGGGTCGGCGTCGCCGTCGCCGGCAAGTTCGGCCGCGGCACCGGCGAGGTCACCGGCATCGGCCTGGCCGTCGCCGGCGGGCCGGCCGCCTGGTTCGACCCGACCGAGCTCGACGCCGCCGACGACGCCGCCGTGGGGGAGTGGCTCGCCGCCACCGACCGGCTCAAGGTGCTGCACGACGTGAAGCCGGCCCTGCTCGCGTTCGGCGCCCGCGGGTGGCAGCTGCGCGGCGTGGCCAGCGACACCGCCCTGGAGGCATATCTGGCCCGCCCCGACCAGCGCTCCTACGAGCTGACCGACCTGGCCCTGCGCTATCTCAAGCGGGAGCTGCGGGTCGACGCCCCGGACAACGGCCAGCTCGCGCTGGACGGACTCGGCGGCAACACGGGGGAGGCGGAGGAGAATCTCATGCTCCGCGCCCGGGCCACCCTCGACCTCGCCGAGGCGATCGCCGAGGAGCTGCGCCGCGACGGCGACTCCTCCGCCCGGCTGCTCGCCGAGGTCGAGCTGCCACTGGTCTCGGTCCTGGCGGACATGGAGCGGGTCGGCATCGCCGCCGACACCGAATACCTCAGCGAGCTGGAGTCGCGGTTCGCCAGCAACGTCAAGGCCGCCGCCCAGGGCGCCTACGAGGTGATCGGCCGGGAGTTCAACCTCGGCTCGCCCAAGCAGCTGCAGGAGATCCTGTTCAACGAGCTGGGCCTGCCGAAGACCAAGCGGATCAAGACCGGCTACACCACCGACGCCGAGGCGTTGCAGAGCCTGCACAAGCAGACCGAGCACCCGCTGCTGGCGCACCTGCTCAGCCACCGCGACTGGGCCAAGCTCAAGACCACCGTCGACGGGCTGCTCAAGTCGATCAGCGACGACGGCCGCATCCATACGACGTATTACCAGACCGTCGCGGCCACCGGCCGGCTGTCCAGCACCGACCCCAACCTGCAGAACATCCCGATCCGCACCGAGGACGGCCGGCAGATCCGCCGGGCGTTCATCGTCGGCGAGGGCTACGAGACCCTCCTCACCGCCGACTACAGCCAGATCGAGATGCGGATCATGGCCCACCTGTCGAAGGACGAGGCGCTGATCGAGGCGTTCAACTCCGGCTTCGACTTCCACGCCGCGACCGCGTCGTCGGTCTTCTCGATCCCCGCCGAGGAGGTCGTGCCCGACCAGCGCCGCAAGATCAAGGCGATGAACTACGGCCTGGCCTACGGCCTGTCCTCCTACGGGCTGGCCAGCCAGCTGGGCATCACCCCGGCCGAGGCCACGGTGCTCATGGAGGAGTATTTCGCCACGTTCGGCGGGGTCCGTGACTACCTGCGCCAGATCGTCGTGCAGGCCCGCCGCGACGGCTACACCGAGACGGTCCTCGGCCGCCGCCGCTACCTGCCGGACCTCAACAGCGACAACCGGCAGCGCCGCGAGATGGCCGAGCGGATGGCGCTCAACGCGCCGATCCAGGGCTCCGCCGCCGACATCATCAAGGTCGCCATGCTGCACGTCGACACCGCGCTGCGCACCGCCGGGCTGCGCTCACGCATGCTCCTGCAGGTCCACGACGAGCTGGTCTTCGAGGTCGCCCCCGGCGAGCACGCCCAGGTGGAGGCGCTGGTGCGCGAGCAGATGGGCGCCGCGTACCCCCTGGACGTCCCGCTCGGCGTGTCGGTCGGCTCCGGCCGCGACTGGAACGCCGCCGACCACTGACCCGTGTCCGGCCGCTCACGCCTCGTGCCGCCACCCGGAGCCTTCGGGTCGGCGGCACGAGGTGTCTTGTGCGGTCAGGCGGCACGAGGTGTCTTGTGCGATCAGGCGGGCTTGGTGGCGAGGAAGATCGCGGTGCCGGGGAAGATCCGGCCGCGCAGAGGGCTCCACTGGCCCCAGGTGGCCTTGTGCTCCTCGGGCCACTCCGGCTCGACCAGGTCGTCCAGCACGAAGCCGGCCGCGACCAGCTCGCGGATGCGGTCACCGAGCGTGCGGTGCTGCTCGACGTAGGTCGGCACGTGCCGCTCGTCCTCCTCCACGTAGGCGCGGCGGTCGAAGTACGAGTGGACGGCGACCAGGCCGCCCTCGCCCGGGTCGTCGAGGAACACCCAGCGCATCGGATGGGTGATCGAGAAGGCCCAGCGCCCGCCCGGGCGCAGCACGCGGTACACCTCCCGCATGACGCGTCCCGAGTCGGCGACGAACGGCACCGCACCGAACGCGGTGCACACGACGTCGAATACGCCCTCGGCGAACGGCAGCGCGGTCGCGTCCGCCTGCAGCAGCGGCACGCTGACACCCGATCGGGTGATCCCGGCCTGGGCGTGGCGGAGCATCCCGGCCGACAGGTCGCTGGCCACCACCCGCGCGCCCTGGGTGCGCAGCCACCGGGCGCACGACGCGGCGCCGCAGCCGATCTCCAGCACGTCCCTGCCCGCCACGTCGCCGAGGAGGTGCGCGTCGGCCTCGCGCAGCCCCTCCGGGCACCAGACGAAGTCGACGTCACCGAGGAACGCGCCGTGTTCGGCCTGGTAGGCGTCGGCGTCGGCGTCCCACCAGCCCCGGCTCGCACGGCGGCTCTCGGCCGGGTTCACTGCGCGTCGTGTGACGCCTGCGTCTGGTGACGTTTCCATGGACTGCAACGGTAGGCCCCGCAAAAGTCGGCGGATCGGGTCTGGGGGAGGGTTGGACCATGTGGTATTGCGCAGGGTAGGCTGATCGGTGCACTCGTGGGTTGTGCGCCTCGGCATGGAGCAGGCTCACGGTCGTCCGACACATCCTGAACTTCCAATGCACTGATCCTGCACTGCGACAGGCGAGTTGTGCCCGACGATGGTCCGCGGGAGCGCAGGTCCACCGAAGACACCCACCGACCGGAGCAACAACCCACATGACGAGCAGCATCGAGGCCACCTCGAGCGCCAGCAGCAACAAGGTCGTCGACGAACTCGCGTCCGATGAGGCGTTCCTCGCCGCGATCGACGAGACCATCAAGTACTTCAACGACGGCGACATCGTCGAAGGCACCGTCGTCAAGGTCGACCGGGACGAGGTCCTGCTCGACATCGGCTACAAGACCGAGGGTGTCATCCCCTCGCGCGAGTTGTCGATCAAGCATGATGTCGACCCTGCTGAGGTCGTGTCGGTCGGTGACCACATCGAAGCCCTGGTCCTGCAGAAGGAGGACAAGGAAGGGCGCCTGATCCTCTCGAAGAAGCGCGCGCAGTACGAGCGGGCGTGGGGCACGATCGAGAAGATCAAGGAAGATGACGGCATCGTCCGTGGCTCCGTCATCGAGGTGGTCAAGGGTGGTCTCATCCTCGACATCGGACTGCGCGGCTTCCTGCCGGCGTCCCTGGTCGAGATGCGCCGGGTCCGTGACCTGCAGCCCTACGTGGGCCGCGAGCTCGAGGCGAAGATCATCGAGCTGGACAAGAACCGCAACAACGTGGTCCTGTCCCGCCGGGCCTACCTCGAGCAGACCCAGTCCGAGGTGCGCACCGAGTTCCTGCACAAGCTGCAGAAGGGCCAGGTCCGCAAGGGCGTCGTGTCCTCGATCGTCAACTTCGGTGCGTTCGTCGACCTCGGTGGCGTCGACGGCCTGGTGCACGTGTCCGAGCTGTCCTGGAAGCACATCGACCACCCGTCCGAGGTCGTCGAGGTCGGCCAGGAGGTCGAGGTCGAGGTGCTCGACGTCGACCTGGACCGCGAGCGCGTCTCCCTGTCGCTGAAGGCGACCCAGGAAGACCCGTGGCGCCAGTTCGCCCGCACCCACGCGATCCAGCAGATCGTCCCGGGCAAGGTCACCAAGCTCGTCCCGTTCGGCGCCTTCGTCCGCGTCGACGACGGCATCGAGGGCCTGGTGCACATCTCCGAGCTGGCCGAGCGCCACGTGGAGATCCCCGAGCAGGTCGTGCAGGTCGGCTCCGACGTCATGGTCAAGGTCATCGACATCGACCTCGAGCGTCGCCGGATCTCGCTGTCGCTCAAGCAGGCCAACGAGGGCTTCGTCGAGGGCGAGGAGCACTTCGACCCGACCCTCTACGGCATGTCGGCCACCTACGACGAGCAGGGCAACTACATCTACCCGGAGGGCTTCGACCCGGAGACCGCCGAGTGGATGCCCGGCTTCGAGAAGCAGCGCGAGGCGTGGGAGCAGCAGTACGCTGAGGCCCGCCAGCGCTGGGAGGCCCACACCAAGCAGGTGCAGACGGCCCGCCAGGCCGACGCCGCCGAGCCCGCCGCCGCGGCCGCGGCCGGTGGCTCGACGAGCAGCGGCCCGGTGACCTCGTCGACCCCCACCGCGGCCCGCGCCCCGGAGGAGCCGGCAGGCACCCTCGCCACGGACGAGGCCCTGGCCGCCCTGCGCGAGAAGCTGGCCGGCGGCAAGAGCTGACGGCTCGCACAACATAGGAGAGGCCCCGCAGCCACCGGCTGCGGGGCCTCTCCCGTTTTCCCCGCCCCTGAGAACCCCTCCGCCACGACGCTCCCCGCGCTCCCCGCTGTCCCCCGAGCGCCCCCGCCACGGCGTGCCCCACCCCCCGGCGGATCCACATGCGGCGGGTCCTTGTGTGGCGGGTCCTTGTGTGGCGGGTCCTTGTGTGGCGGGTCCTTGTGTGGCGGGTCCTTGTGTGGCGGGTCCTCGTGCGGTGAGTGCTCGTGCGGTGGGGTGCTCTGCGTTGGGTGCTCGTGGGGCTACTGCTCGTGAGGTGGCTCTTCGAATGGCGGGTCTTTCGTGCGGTGGCTCCTCGCGCCGGATGTGTCGCGGCCGCCACTCCGATCGCCGAGCCGCCAGGACGGCAGCTGAAGCCGAGGTAGCCTCCGACGACACACACGACGAGTGCGCTGCCGACCTGACCGGACCCGCCGGGGCGATGTGGCCGGCCACCACCGGCACGGTGAGCGACCGCCATGCGAGTGCCCTGGGCCGGCCGCGGTGCCGAGCCGTAGTGCCGAGCCGTAGTGCCGAGCCGTAGTGCCGAGCCGTAGTGCCGAGCCGTAGTGCCGGGCAGGCCGGGCCGGGTGCCGGGCGGGCCGGGCCGGGGTGCCCGGCGGGCCGGGCCAGGGTGCCGGAGGGCCTGGGCTGGGGCGCCGAGCGGCCGCGGTGCTGGGCGAATCGGTGCTGGTCGAGCCGAGGTGTTGGGCAGGCTGTGGCGCCGGCGAGTCAGCGTGCTGGGCGAATCAGGGTGCCGGGCGAGCCGAGGTGTTAGGCAAGGCCGGGCGGGATCCGGCACACGGGCGCCCGCAGGGCTAGCAGCCGAGTGGACCAGCCTCACGCGCAAGGTGGCCAGCCCTCGCGGCACAAGCGGGGCAAGCGCCCACAGCCCGCGGGTCGAGCGTCCCCAACCGTGCGGGTCGGCGTTCCAGCCCGGCGTGTTGGAGCGCCCGGCCCGGTGCGTCGGCGGGGCCAGCCTCGCGGGTCAACCTTGGCCGGGCGGAGCAGGTGGGCCACCTGGCCGGGCGGAGCAGTGGCCACTCGGCCAGGCGAAGCAGGTGGGCCACTTAGCCGGGCGGAGCAGTGGGCCACTCGGCCAGGCGAAGCAGGTAGGTCACCGGCCGGGCCGAGCAGGTGGGCCACCCGGCCAGGCGCGCCAGGCACGACACGCCGGGCCCGCGGCCACCACCCGCACGGGACGACTGGCCGAGGGGCTGACTGCGCTCAGACCCTCGGCCAG
This sequence comes from Dactylosporangium aurantiacum, assembly GCF_000716715.1. Classification (GTDB taxonomy): domain Bacteria; phylum Actinomycetota; class Actinomycetes; order Mycobacteriales; family Micromonosporaceae; genus Dactylosporangium; species Dactylosporangium aurantiacum. Next base: position 323,111 of record NZ_JNYJ01000001.1, read on the forward strand.
TCGGGCCGAGGCGTGGGTGGGTTACTTGACGCCGGCCACGTCCATGGCGCGGAGCTCCTTCTTCAGTTCGGCGACCTCGTCGCGGAGCCGGGCGGCGAGCTCGAACTGCAGCTCGCGGGCGGCGTTGAGCATCTGGTCGTTGAGGTCCTGGATGAGGGTGGCGAGCTCGGCCCTGGCCATGCCGGCGCGGGCCGGGGTGGCGGCGCCGGCGGAGCCCTTGGTGCCGCCGCCCTTCTGGCGGGCGCGGGTGTTCTCGGGGGACTTGCCGCGGCTCATCTGGCGGCCGCCGCCGACGCTGATGGCGCCGCCGGGGCCGTGGCCGCCGACCGCGCCGGCGGTGTCCTCGGCCTCGCGGTAGATGTCGTCGAGAATGTCGCCGAGCTTCTTGCGCAGCGGCTGCGGGTCGATGCCGTTGGCGACGTTGTACGCGATCTGCTTCTCGCGCCGGCGGTTGGTCTCGTCGATCGCGAGGGCCATCGACGGGGTCATCTTGTCCGCATACATGTGGACCTGGCCGGAGACGTTCCGGGCGGCGCGGCCGATGGTCTGGATGAGGCTGGTGCCGGAGCGCAGGAACCCTTCCTTGTCGGCGTCGAGGATCGCCACGAGGCTCACCTCGGGCAGGTCGAGACCCTCGCGGAGCAGGTTGATGCCGACGAGCACGTCGAACTCGCCGCGGCGCAGCTCGCGCAGCAGCTCGACCCGGCGCAGGGTGTCGACCTCCGAGTGCAGGTAGCGCACGCGGATGCCGTGCTCCAGCAGGTAGTCGGTGAGGTCCTCGGCCATCTTCTTGGTCAGCGTCGTGACGAGGACCCGCTCGTCGAGCTCGACCCGCTGGTTGATCTCGTGCATGAGGTCGTCGATCTGGCCCTTGGTCGGTTTGATCACGACCTGCGGGTCGACGAGGCCGGTCGGGCGGATCACCTGCTCGACGAACTCGCCCTCGGTGCGGCCCAGCTCCCAGGGGCCCGGGGTCGCCGAGAGGTAGACGGTCTGGCCGACCCGCTCCTCGAACTCGTCGAAGCGCAGCGGCCGGTTGTCCTGGGCGCTGGGCAGCCGGAACCCGTGCTCGACGAGGGTGCGCTTGCGGGAGGCGTCGCCCTCATACATGCCGCCGATCTGCGGGACCGTGGCGTGCGACTCGTCGATGACGGTGAGGAAGTCGTCGGGGAAGTAGTCGAGCAGGCAGTGCGGCGGGCTGCCGGCCTCGCGGCCGTCGATGTGGCGGGAGTAGTTCTCGATGCCGTTGCAGAAGCCGACCTGGCGCATCATCTCGATGTCGTAGGTGGTGCGCATGCGCAGCCGCTGCGCCTCCAGCAGCTTGCCCTCGCGGTCGAGCTCGGCGAGCCGCTCCTCCAGCTCGGCCTCGATCTGCGTGATCGCCCGCTCCATGCGCTCGGGGCCACCGCCGTAGTGCGTCGCCGGGAAGATCATCAACTGGTCGACCTGGCGGATCTCGTCGCCGGTCAGCGGGTGCAGATACGACAGGCGCTCGATCTCGTCGCCGAAGAACTCGATGCGGATCGCGAGCTCCTCGTAGGCGGGGATGATCTCGAGCGTGTCGCCGCGGACCCGGAACGTGCCCCGGTTGAACGCGAGATCGTTGCGCGTGTACTGGATGTCGACCAGCCTGCGCAGCAGCTTGTCCCGGTCGAGCTCCTGGCCGAGGGTCACCTTCGCCGCCCGGTCCAGATACTCCTCGGGCGTGCCCAGTCCGTAGATCGCGGACACGGTCGCGACCACGATGACGTCGCGGCGGGTCAGCAGGCTCATCGTCGCGGAGTGCCGCAGCCGCTCGACCTCCTCGTTGACCGACGAGTCCTTCTCGATGTAGGTGTCGGTCTGCGGGATGTAGGCCTCAGGCTGGTAGTAGTCGTAGTAGCTGACGAAATACTCGACCGCGTTGTTGGGCATGAGGTCGCGGAACTCCTTGGCCAGCTGCGCGGCCAGGGTCTTGTTGTGCGCGAGCACGAGCGTCGGGCGCTGCAGCCGCTCGACCAGCCATGCGGTCGTCGCGCTCTTGCCGGTGCCCGTCGCGCCCATCAGCACGGTGTGCCGGTGCCCGGCCCGGACCCGGCGCGCCAGCTCCTCGATGGCGGCGGGCTGGTCACCGGACGGAACGTATTCGCTGACCACCTCGAAGCGGTTGTCCAAGCGGGGGATGTCGAGCGCCATGACCCAACCGTACGCGGAGGGTATGACAACTTTCGGGTTCCTCGCCCTCGGTGGTTGATCGTATTCAACATGACGATTGTGTGGGGAAGATCACCGGACTACCGTAGAGCTGTAGGCCGCTCGCGGCGGCCGACCGGAGAGCAGGCCGCCCATTACTCGGTCGGCCCTCCCGGCGCCAGGTTGCTGCCCCGGCCCGTCACGGCCGGCGAGCGCACCGTGGCGGGATCGCGCGACACGCGCGACCGGCCGCCGCGAGCGCCCCTGCGTCAGGCCTGCCCGGCGATCGCCGGCCACGCCGCGGCCACCGCCGCGTCCAGGTCCTTTGGCGTGCCGTCGTTGACGATCGCGACGTCGGCGACCTCGCGCCGTTGCTCGTCGGTGGCCTGCGCGGCGATGCGCGCCCGTGCCTCCTGCTCCGACATCCCGCGCAGCCGCACCAGCCGGTCCAGCCGGGTCGGGAGCGAGGCGAAGACGACGACGACCGTGTCGTACAGGCGCGACATCTGCTTCTCGACGATCAGCGGCACGTCGTTGACCACGACGGCGTTCTCGGGCGCGGCCGCGACGATCTCGGCGGTCCGGGCCCGCACCAGGGGGTGCACGATGCCCTCGAGCGTCGCGCGGGCCGCGTCGTCGCCGAAGATCCGCCGGGCCATCGCGGCCCGGTCGAGCCTGCCGTCGGCGGCGAGCACGCCGTCGCCGAACGCCTCGACGACCGCGGCCAGCCCGGGTGTGCCGGGCTCCACGACCTCCCGGGCCAGCCGGTCCGCGTCGATGACCACGGCGCCGAGCGCGGCCAGCCGCGCCGCCACGGCGCTCTTGCCGGCACCGATGCCGCCGGTCAGCCCCACCATCCTCATCGCGTCATCACATCATTGCCGCGCGGGCGGCGCCGAGGCGGACACCGGAAGGTGACCATCGGCGTGTACGCGCGAAAACCGCCAAATGTGCGGATAACGTCCGTCTCGGGGAAGACTCCCCGGGGGCGAACGTAACGGGGCGAACAATGACACAGGGGCGACACTGCATGGGCCGGCCGGGCCTCGGGCGCCGCGACATCACCATGATCGTGGCGGCCGCCGACGCCGCGGGCCGCCGGCCGCGGCACCGCCGGGCCCGCCGGTCGACGACCGAGGCCGCCGGCATTTTCGCCGCCGCGGCGGTGCTCACGATGCTGGCGGTCAGCGGCTGGTACACCGCATCCGGGGCCACCGCCGTCGCGCAGATGCTGGCCCGGTGACCAGGCAGGCACCCAAAGGCTGAGCCATCAGCCGTGGCGCGAGGCGCGGGCTGTCAGCGATACTCTGCCGGGCGAGTGCACGATTGCCGTGCGCAGGTGCACGAACTGCACGGACGCCAGGACCAGAAGGACACGCTGCATGGAGCCGGGACACCCCCCACGGCAGGATCCACCGACGGAGCCGAGCCACGACCAGGTCAACGGGTCGCCGCCGCGGCCCCGCAGCCGGCGCGGCTGGATGTCGGACTCGCCGCTCGACGGCGGCTCCGGCTGGCCGACGTCGGCGTATGCGATCGTGCCGCGCCAGGCCACCCCGCAGACCCAGCAGGTGCCCCCGCAGCCCTCCGCGGACACCGCGGCCCAGCGGCCGGTGGACCCGGCGCCGGCCGTGCCGCAGCAGCCGCCGCCCGCCGCCGAGCCTGAGCCGGCCGAGGCGGCGCCGCGCCGTCGCCGCCGCGTCGCCGTGCTCGTCATCGGCCTGATCGTGCTCGTCGTCGCGGTCGTCGGCGGCGTCCTGGCCACCCGCGGCGCCGATGGCACCGAGGAGTCCCCGGGCAGGACCCGCGCGGTCACCGGCCCGGTCGTGCCGACCGGCACCGCCCCGACCACGACCGCCGCCGCGGGCGCGGGCGCGGCCGGCGGGCCGAGCGCGGACGCCAGCGGATCGCCGGTGTCCAGCATCAGTGCCAGCGCCACGCCGGACCCGAGCACCCCCGCCTCGCAGGCCCCGGTCACCGACGTGCTGCGGGCCGGCACCGTCCGCCTCGCCGTCCTGGCCGGGCAGCCCGACGAGACCTTCGACTTCGACAGCGGCGTCAAGCAGGCCGCCGGCGCCGACGTGGCCGCGGGTGCCCTCGGCCTGACCGCCGTCGGCGGCGCCGCCTTCGCCCCGGTCACGCAGGCGCCGACGCTCGCCGGCTGCGGCGCGGTCCCGGCCGCGCAGTGGAGCGACCGGATCCTGCTCTCCGCGCTGCTGCCCACGGCGAAGGTGTGCTTCCGCACCGGCGACCAGCGCTTCGGCTGGTTCAGCCCACGCTCCGGCGAGGCCGTGGTCGGCGGGCAGCTCTACACCACGTATCTCGACTTCACGGTGTGGAAGAAAGCGGGCGACTGACGGTCAGGCGGGCACGTCGGTGAAGTGCTCGACCCTCGGCGCACCGTCGAAGAACGGCCCGAGCAGCGCGCGCCACCGCGTGAAGCGGTCGGTCGCGCGGAAGTTGTCCAGGTGCGCGTCGACCGAGTCCCACTCCACCAGCAGCACGAACCGGTTCGCCGTCTCGACGCCACGGGTCATGCGCACCGAGCGGCAGCCGGGGGTGGACGCGAGGATGGGGTGCCCTTCACGGTACGCGGCGGCGAACGCCTCCTCGTGACCTTCGAGCACGTCGATGAGCGCAACTTCCAGGACCATCCGGAAAGGGTAGAGGACATCGTGCTCGACTGGCTCACATCTCCCGCCTTCCATGCGTTCGGTGCCCCGACCACGTGGGCGGAGCTGCTGGGTTTCCTCACCGGACTGGTCACGGTCTGGCTCGTCGTGCGCCAGCACGTCGCGAACTGGCCGGTCGGCATCGCCAACGTGCTGCTGCTCATGGTCGTGTTCCAGCACGTCGGCCTCTACGGCGACGCCTGGCTGCAGGTGGTCTACGTGATCCTCGGCGCCTACGGCTGGTGGCGGTGGCGTCCCGGTGCCACGACCGTAGTGCGTCGCACGACCAGCGTCGAGTGGGGTGCACTCGCCGTCGCCGGTGTGTTGCTCACCGTGATGCTGTGGTGGTACCTGGACCGGTTCACCGAGTCGACCGTGCCGTGGCCGGACGCCGCGACCACCGCCGTGTCGCTGCTGGCGACCTACGGCCAGACCCGCCGCCTGGTGGAGAGCTGGTGGCTGTGGATCGCCGTCGACGTCATGTACGTGCCGCTGTACGGGTACAAGAACCTCTGGCTCACCGCACTGCTCTACCTGGCGTTCCTCGGGCTCTGCGTCCTGGGCCTGCGTGCCTGGCGGGAGGCGCTGCGCGTCCAGCCGCAGCCGGTGCCGGCATGACGCACGGCCTGGTCGTCGGCAAGTTCTACCCGCCGCACGCCGGACACCACCACCTCATCGACACCGCGGCGCGCGCCTGCGACCGGGTCACCGTCGTCGTCGCGCCGTCCAGCGCCGAGTCCATCCCGCTGGAGACGCGCCTGGACTGGCTGCGCGAGGTGCACGAGGACACCCCGCACGTGCGGTTCGCCGGCGTGTACTGCGACCTGCCGATCGACTACGACGACCCCGACATCTGGCAGGCGCACGTCGACGTCTTCCGCGGTGCCGTCGGACCGTCCACAGTAGACGTAGTGTTCTCGTCCGAGGTGTACGGCGAGGAGCTGGCCCGACGATTCGGCGCCCGGCACGTGCCGGTCGACCCGGACCGCCGCGGCGTGCCGGTCTCGGGGACGGCCGTGCGCGCCGACCCGGTGGCGAACTGGGCGTTCCTGGCGCCGCCGGTGCGCGGCTGGCTCGCCCGCCGGGTGGTCGTCGTCGGCGCCGAGTCGACCGGCACCACCACCCTGGCGAAGGCCCTCGCCGCCCAGCTCCGGCTGCGCGGCGGCGCGTTCGCCGGCACGCGCTGGGTCCCCGAGTACGGCCGCACCCTCACGGAACTGAAGATGGCCGGCGGCGTCAAGGTCGAGGACCTCGTCTGGGACCGCGAGGACTTCCTGACCGTGGTGCGCGAGCAGAACGCCGCCGAGGACGCCGCCGCCCGGGCCGGCGGGCCGCTGCTGATCTGCGACACCGACGCGTTCGCCACCGCGATCTGGGAGGAGCGTTACCTCGGCTCCTCCTCGCCGCGGGTGCGCGCCGCCGCCCGCGAACCGGCCCTGTACCTGCTCACCTCGCACGGGGACGTGCCGTTCGAGGACGACGGGATGCGCGACGGCGAACATCTGCGAGCGTGGATGACCGACCGGTTCCGCGCCGAGCTCGCCGCCGGGCCGGTGCCGTGGATCGAGCTGACGGGGACGTACCGGACCAGGCTGCGCACCGCGCTCGCCGCGTGTGACGGGCTGCTCGCTCAGGGTTGGCGGTTCGCCGCGCCGCAGCTGCCGCGGCAGGCGCCGGGAATTGTCGGTGGGTCCTGTTAGGGTCCCGCGCATGAGGCACATCACGACGTTCGCCGGCCTTCCGGTGATCCAGTTCCAGCCCGGCGTCGTCGACAAGCTGGACGCGGAGGGCACCCCGCGCAGCGCCGTCGCCTGGCGGATCGAGACGGAGTACGAAGACGACGAGGAGGCGTTCCGCGCCGCCCTTGACCGGTGCCTCGACGTCGTCGGCGGCGCCTCCGTGCACGCCCTCGTCATCGGCCAGTGGGGCGAGGCGTATGACACCGCGCCGCCGCTGCACCTGCTCGTCGCCGCCCGCGCGCGGCTGCCGCACCTGCGGGCCCTGTTCCTCGGCGAGATGACCTCCGAGGAGTGCGAGATCTCCTGGATCAACCACACCGACGTGGCGCCGCTGCTGGCCGCGTTCCCGGGCCTGGAGATCCTGCGCATCCGCGGCGCCGACGGGCTGCAGCTGTCCCCGGTGCGGCACATGCGCCTGCGCGAGCTGGCGGTCGAGAGCGGCGGGCTGCCCGCGGTGTTCCTGCGCGGCCTCATCGACTCGCACCTGCCCGCCCTGACCGACCTGGAGCTGTGGCTCGGCGTCAGCCAATACGGCGGCGACATCACCGTCGACGATCTGGCGCCCGTCCTCAGCGGCGCCGGCATGCCCCGGCTGCGCCGCCTCGCCCTGCGCAACGCCGAGATCGCCGACCAGGTCGCGGCCGCGCTCGCCGGCGCACCGGTCGTGCCGCGCCTCGAGGAGCTCGACCTGTCCCTGGGCATCCTGTCCGACCGGGGCGCCGAGGCGCTGCTGCTCGGCCAGCCGCTGACCCACCTGCGGCGGCTCGACCTGTCCCACCATTTCATCTCGGCCGACCTGGCCGACCGGCTGCGGGCCGAGCTGCCCGGTGTCGACGTCGACCTGTCCGACACGCAGGAGGAGGAAGACGGCGAGCGCTACACGGCAGTGTCGGAATGACCACCATCACCGTCGTCGGCGTGCCGGGGCACCGGCGGGTCCGGCTGTTCCAGGACGCGGCGTTGGCGGCGGGTCTGCCCGAGCCGGCCGTCGTGAGCTGGCGTGACGTGTGCGCCGGGGTGTTCACGCTGGGCGCGGCCGAGGGTGCGGCGGCGGCTGACGGCGGTGCGGTGGGGGCTTCCGGCGGGGCGGGTGTCGTGGGCGGCCTCGCTCTGGGCGGCGATGGGGGGCGTGCTGCAGGCGGCGCGGGCGTCGGCCTCGCTGAGGTCGGCCTGGCTCACGGCGGCGGCCTGGCTGATGGCGGTGGTTCGGCTGACGGCGCTGGCTGGGCTGATGGCGGTGGTTGGGCTGATGGCGGTGGTTGGGCTGATGGCGGTGGTTGGGTTGACGGCGGCGGTTGGGTTGACGGCGGCGGTCGTGCGCTGGGTGCGGCGGGCGTCGGCGGTCGTGTGTCGGCGGCCGGTTGGGTGCGGCTGGAATCGCCCGGTGAGGATGCCGAGGTCGACCGGTTGCTGCGGGGTGCGGCGACGCCGGCCGCGCACGGTGAGATCGTCGGGCTCGCCGCCTGGCACCGGGGTCTCGTCGCGGCGGCCCGCCGGGTCGAGGCGCGCGGGGTGCCGCTGCTGACGGCGGTGGACGAGCTCGACGTCATGTTCGACAAGCGCCGCTGCCACGCGCTGCTGCGGTCCCGGGGCGTCGCGGTGCCCGAGGCGTATACCGCCGACGGCTACGAGGAGATCCGCGAGCGGGGGCGGCAGCGGGGCTGGCGCAGGGTGTTCGTGAAGCCGCCGCACGGGTCGTCGGCCTCGGGGGTGGTCGCGCTCGCGTTCGGCGGGGAGCGGGGGCGGGTCAGCGCGTACACGTCGGCGGTCCTCGACGGAGGCCGGCTGTTCAACGAGCTGCGGGTGCGGCACTACACCGACGAGCGGACCATCGCCGAGATCATCGACCGGCTGGCCGCCGAAGGCCGGCCCGCCGCGAGCGGTGGGGAGTACGCGAGCGGTGGGGATTACGCGACCGGCGGGCTGCACGTGGAGCGGTGGCTGGCGAAGGCGTCGCACGACGGTCTCGTGTTCGACCTGCGGGTGCTCGTCGTCGCCGGCCGGGTCAGCCACGTCGTCGTGCGCACCGGGCGGTCCCCGATGACCAACCTGCACCTCGGCAACGCCCGCGGTGACCTGGCCGGGGTCCGCGCCGCCGCCGGCGAGGAGCGCTGGGCCGCGGCGATGCGCACCTGTGAGGCGGCCGCCGCCTGCTTCCCGCGCAGCCTGCACGTCGGCGTGGACCTCATGTTCGGCCGTGACTACCGCACCCATGCGGTCGCCGAGGTCAACGCGTTCGGCGACCTGCTGCCGGGCCTGGTCGCCGGCGGGCGGGACACGTACGCGGCGGAGATCGAGGCCCTGCTGTCCGGCCGCTTCACACCCGCGGGCGTCGCGACACCCGCCGCCGTCACCACCCCGGCACCCGCTGCCCCAGCCCTCACGGGCGTCGCCGCACCGGCCGTCGCCGCACCGGCCGTCGGCGCACCGGGCGTCGCCGCACCGGGCGTCGCCGCACCGGGTGTAGCCGCACCGGGTGTAGCCGCACCGGGTGTCGGCGCACCGGGTGTCGCCGCACGGGTCGTGGCCGCTTCTTCCGCCGTGGCGCCGGCCCGCGTCGACGGCGCCGCGGACGGTGGCGACGAGGCGAGCCCGATGCTGGCAGGTGCCCGGTGAAGTCGCTCATCGGCAGCCACGACCTGCTCTTCGTCACGCTCGACACGCTGCGCTACGACGTCGCCGTGGGGCAGCTCGCGGCGGGGCGCACGCCCAACCTCGCCCGGGTGCTGCCGGGTGGGGTGTGGCAGCGGCGGCACACGCCGGCGTCGTTCACGTATGCGGCGCACCACGCGTTCTTCGGCGGGTTCCTGCCCACGCCGGTGACGCCGGGCCCGCACGAGCGGCCGTTCGCGGCGCGGTTCCCCGGCAGCACCACCGTCGGGGAGGACACGTGGGAGTTCGACGCCGCGGACGTGGTCACCGGGCTGCGTACCGCCGGGTACCACACGGTCTGCATCGGCGGGGTCGGCTTCTTCGCGATGACGTCGGCGCAGGGCGGGGTGCTGCCGGGGCTGTTCGACGAGGCGCACTGGACCCGCGACTTCGGCGTCACCAACCCCGCCTGCTTCGAGGCGCAGCTCGACCGGCTCAAGACGGTGCTGCCCGCGGACGGGCCGCTGTTCACGTTCGTCAACGTCGCCGCCATGCACCAGCCCAACCGGCACTACCTGCCCGGCGCCGCGCAGGACACGGTCGCGTCGCACGGGGCGGCGCTCGCGTACGTCGACCGGCACCTGCCGGTGCTGTTCGGGCTGGTCACGTCCCGGGGGCGGCCCTGCCACGTGATCATGTGCAGCGACCACGGCACCGCGTACGGCGAGGACGGGCACACCGGGCACCGCATCGCCCACGAGGTCGTGTGGACCGTGCCGTACGCCGAGTTCACGCTCGAGCCGGGGGAGTGGTGATGCTGGGCTCGCCGTACCAGGGGTATCTGTACGCGTACCCGCACAAGACCGCGTACCGGCCGCTGCGCCCGCGACCCAGGCTCGCCGACGTGTGGGCGGGCGAGGCGACGGACGCGCTGTTCCTCTACGTCCACGTGCCGTTCTGTGAGATGCGGTGCGGGTTCTGCAACCTGTTCACCCAGGCCAACCCGCCCGCCGCGCAGGTCACCGCGTACCTGGACCAGCTGCGGCGGCAGGCGGACCGGGTCGCGGCCGCGGTGCCCGGCGCGGCCTACGCCCGGGCGGCGATCGGCGGTGGCACCCCGACGTACCTGACGGCGGCGGAGCTGGAGCGGCTCTTCGACACCGTCGAACACGCCACCGGCGCCGACCTGCGGGCCGTGCCGACGTCGGTGGAGACGTCGCCGGCGACCGCGACCGCCGACCGGCTCGCGGTCCTGCTCGACCGCGGCACGACCAGGGTCAGCATCGGCGTGCAGAGCTTCCTCGACGCCGAGGCGCACGCCGCCGGCCGGCCGCAGCACCGCGCGGAGGTGGACCGGGCGCTCGACACGATCCGCGCCGCCGGGCCGGCCGAGCTCAACATCGACCTCATCTACGGCATCCCCGGCCAGACCGCCGGCACCTGGACCGGCTCGCTGCGCACCGCGCTGACGTGGCGGCCCGAGGAGCTGTACCTGTACCCGCTGTACGTGCGACCGATGACCGGCCTCGGCCGGCGCGCACCCGGCGCCCCCGACCCCGAGTGGGACGCGCAGCGCCTCGGCCTGTACCGGCTCGCCGTGGACCTGCTCGGCGCCGAGGGGTACGAGCAGCAGTCGATGCGCGCCTTCCGCCGGCGGGACGCGCCGCCGGTCGAGGGCCCGGGGTACTGCTGCCAGGACGACGGCATGGTCGGGCTCGGGTGCGGGGCGAGGTCGTACACGTCGCGGCTGCACTACTCGTTCGACTACGCGGTGAGCGTCCGGCAGGTGCGCGGCATCCTGGAGGACTACCTGGCGCGGCCCGCGGAGGACTTCGACGTCGCCGAGGTCGGCTTCGCGCTCGACGGCGTCGAGCAGCGCCGGCGCTGGCTGCTCAAGTCGCTGCTGCGGGCACCGGGCCTCGACCCGGCCGGGTACGCGGCACGGTTCGGCACCGACGTCGACGACGACTTCCCGGCGCTGCGGCTGCTGCGCGACACCGGCCACCTCGACGGGCACCGGCTGACCCCCGAAGGGCTCGCGCACTCCGACGCGATCGGGCCGTGGCTCACCTCCGACCACGTCCGCGCCGCCATGGCAGGGCACGTGCCACGATGAGGATCCTGTACCGCGGCCCGCTGGCGAGCTGCAACTACGACTGCGCGTACTGCCCGTTCGCGAAGCGCCGCGACCCGCCCGGGCTGCTGCGCGCCGACCGGGCAGCGCTCGAACGGTTCGTCGGCTGGGTCGAGGCGCACCCGGACGAGCCGACCGAGGTGCTGTTCACCCCGTGGGGTGAGGGGCTCACCCGGTCCTGGTACCGCGCGGCGCTGATCCGTCTGTCGCACCTGCCGCACGTCGGGCGGGCCGCGATCCAGACCAACCTCGCCGGCCGGCTCGACTGGGTCACCGACGCCGACCCCGGCACTCTGGCGCTGTGGTGCACGTTCCACCCCGGGCAGGTCAGCCTGGAGCGGTTCCTGCGGCAGGCGGCGACCCTGCACCGGCACGGCATCCGGCACTCGGTCGGCGTGGTCGGCCTGCCCGCCCACCACGCCGACGCCGTCGCGCTGCGCTCAGCGTTGCCCTCCGACGTGTACGTGTGGATCAACGCCGCCGACGGGCACACGTACACGCCGCAGGAGGAAGCGGCGTGGACCGCGATCGACCCGTGGTTCGGCTACAGCGTCCGGCCGCACCCGTCGCTGGGCCGCTCCTGCCGCACCGGCGACGAGGTGATCTCCGTCCTCGGCGACGGCACCGTCCGGCGCTGCCACTTCGTGCAGGAGCCCCTCGGCAACCTGTACGACGGCAGCTGGCGCCCGACCGCGGCGCCCTGCCCGAAGCGGGAGTGCGACTGCCACATCGGCTACGTCCACCTGCGGACCCTGCCGCTGTACGAGGTGTTCGCCGGCGGCGTGTTGGAGCGGGTGCCGCACGAGCTCCCGCTGTGGTCAGTGCCGCCCGCGTCGCTGGGAGAGGCCCCCGCCGGCCCCGGATGGTGACACGCTCACCGGCCCGGGACACCCCGTGTCCTGCGTCGCGTCCGGGCGCAGCACCGTGGACCCCGGACACGCGGATCGGGCGCAGCACCGTGGACCCCGGACACGCGGAACGGGCGCAGCACCGTGGACCCCGGACACGCGGAACGGGCACAGCACCGTGGACCTTGGACACGCGGAACGGGGGCCGCCGCGGCAGCCCCCGTCCATCACGTCACACCGCTCAGGCGTGCGCGCGCTTGCGGGCGACCCGCTCGCGGTCCTTCTGGTCGAGCATGACCTTGCGGATGCGGACCGCGGTCGGGGTGACCTCGACGCACTCGTCCTCGCGGCAGAACTCGAGGGCCTGCTCCAGGGTGAGCTTGCGCGGCGGGATCAGCTTCTCCGTCTCGTCGGCGGCGGAGGAGCGCATGTTGGTGAGCTTCTTCTCCTTGGTGATGTTGACGTCCATGTCGTCGGCGCGGGAGTTCTCGCCGACGATCATGCCCTCGTACACCTCGGTGGTGGGCTCGATGAACATCGAGCCGCGCTCCTGCAGGTTCATCATCGCGAACGGGGTGGCGACGCCGGCCCGGTCGGCGACGAGGGAGCCGGTGGCGCGCATGCGCAGCTCGCCGAACCACGGCTCGTACTTCTCGAAGACGTGGTGCAGGATGCCGGTGCCGCGGGTGTCGGTGAGGAACTCGGTCCGGAACCCGATGAGGCCGCGGGCCGGGACCAGCCACTCCATGCGGATCCAGCCGGTGCCGTGGTTCACCATCTGCTCCATGCGGCCCTTGCGGGTGGCCAGCAGCTGGGTGATCGCGCCGAGGTACTCCTCGGGGGCGTCGATAGTGAGCCGCTCGACGGGCTCGTGGATCTTGCCGTCGACCTCGCGGGTGACGACCTGCGGCTTGCCGACGGTCAGCTCGTAACCCTCGCGGCGCATCTGCTCGACGAGGATCGCCAGGGCCAGCTCGCCGCGGCCCTGGACCTCCCAGGTGTCGGGACGCTCGGTGGGCAGGATGCGCAGCGAGACGTTGCCGATCATCTCCCGGTCGAGCCGGTCCTTGACCAGCCGCGCGGTGACCTTGGTGCCCTTGACCTTGCCGGCGAGGGGCGAGTTGTTGGTGCCGATGGTCATCGAGATCGCCGGCTCGTCGACGGTGATGAGGGGCAGCGCGACCGGGTTCTCGGCGTCGGCGAGGGTCTCGCCGATCATGATCTCGGGGATGCCGGCGAGGGCGATGATGTCGCCCGGCCCGGCCTCCTCGGCCGGCTTGCGCTCCAGGCCCTGCGTCATCAGCAGCTCGGAGATCCGCACGTTCTGCACGGTGCCGTCGGTGCGGATCCAGGCGACGGTCTGGCCCTTGCGGATGCGGCCCTCGCGGACCCGGCACAGGGCGAGGCGGCCGAGGAACGGCGACGCGTCGAGGTTGGTGACGTGCGCCTGCAGCGGCGCGCCCTCCGTGTACGACGGGGCCGGGATCGTGCTCAGCAGCGTCTGGAACAGCGGCTGCAGGTCGTTGCTGTCGGCGGGGACGGTGCCGTCCTCGGGCTGGCTCAGCGAGGCGACGCCGTCGCGGGCGCACGCGTAGACGATCGGGAACTCGATCTGGTGCTCGTCGGCGTCGAGGTCGAGGAAGAGCTCGTACGTCTCGTCGATGACCTCCTTGATCCGCGCGTCGGGGCGGTCCACCTTGTTGATCACCAGGATGATCGGCAGTCGCGCCTTCAGGGCCTTGCGCAGCACGAACCGGGTCTGCGGCAGGGGGCCCTCGCTGGCGTCGACGAGCAGGACGACGCCGTCGACCATGGTCAGGCCGCGCTCGACCTCGCCGCCGAAGTCGGCGTGGCCGGGCGTGTCGATGATGTTGATCGTGGTCGGGGCGCTGCCGTCGGCGGGGACGTAGCGCACGGCGGTGTTCTTGGCGAGAATGGTGATGCCCTTCTCGCGCTCGAGGTCCATCGAGTCCATTACCCGGTCGACCTGCTCCGCGCGCGCGTGGAACGCGCCGCTCTGCCGCAGCATCGCGTCGACAAGGGTGGTCTTGCCGTGGTCGACATGAGCGACGATGGCGACGTTGCGGAGGTCTGAACGGGTCTGCATGGCCTCCATTGTTCCAGGCCGCCCGGCGGCGCCGTCACGCACAGTGCGCGATGTGACGTTCCGCGCCCCGCTCATCGTTTTCACCGGGCCCGGCGTCATAGGGGACAGCGGGCCGCGGCCGTCCGCGATAGCGTGCCAGGACGGGGAGGCATCGATGAGCTACGGCAGTTTCTACGACGAGGACGACACTCACGAGCAGCGCTGGGGCGATCCCGCCGCGGCGCCGCGCCGCCGGCGCCTGGGGTTGATCTTCCTGGTCGGCGCGCTGGTCGTGGTGGTGCTCATCGCGGTCGGCGGGCTGGCCGTGCTGATGAAGGGTGAGGACCCGGTGCCCGCGTCGGTCGGCGCGCGGCAGACCTCGGCGGCCGCGGAGCCGAGCGCCGAGGAGAGCGAGACGGCCGTGGAGACCACGTCGGCGCCGCCGCCGAGCCCGTCGCCGTCCGCCACGCCGTCGAAGAGCCCGGCGGCGAAGAAGTCGATCGCGCCGCCGAAGCAGACGGCGCTGCCCCCGCCGCCGCCGAAGACCAGCACCAAGCCCGGCTGCGTGCCGGAGTACAAGGGCACCCAGCTGCCGAAGTCGACGGTCCGCGAATATCTCGACGCCGCCGCGGTCAAGCAGTTCTGGGGCGCCAACACCACCGCCGAGGTGCAGGCGATCCGGGTGCCGAAACGCCTGCTGTACGGGGTCGCCGAGCAGGAGAGCGGCTGGCAGTCCAACATCTACGCCTGTGACGGCGGGGTCGGCGTCATGCAGATCATGCCCAACACCGAGACATGGATGAACCAGCGGTTCGGCACCTCGTGGAAGATCGGCACGCCGCACGACAACGTGATGCTCGGCGGGCAGTACCTCGCCTGGGCGATCCGGTACTTCGGCGAGCAGCTCGGCACGTTCGACATCATGGGCACCGACCCGACCCTGCTCAACGCGGTGATCTCCGCGTACAACAACGGCGCCGGCGCCGTCGACCTGACCAAGGGTGACGCCGGGATCACCAACTGGACGTACGTCAACAACGTCAAGGCCCTCATGGGTCGCTGCTGCAACAACTACTAGCCGAGCGCCAGGGGCTAACGTAGGGCGGCATGAGGCTCGACCCGGTAGGCCGACTGCTGAAGCTGCCGCCCGCGCTGACCGGGCGGGTCCGCGTCACCAAGGGCATCCCGGTCCGGATGCGCGACGGTGCGATCCTGCGCGCCGACCACTACGGACCGGCTCTCGACGCAGAGCTGCCCACGGTGCTGGTGCGCACCCCCTACGGCCGGGGCGCGCCGACCAGCCTGCTGTGCCGGGCCGTCGCGCAGCGCGGCTTCAACGTGCTCATCCAGTCCTGCCGCGGGACCGCCGACTCGGGCGGCACGTTCGAGCCGCTGCTGCAGGAGCGTGAGGACGGCCTCGACACGCTCGACTGGTTGCGGTTGCAGCGCTGGTACGACGGCCGCCTGCTCACCTACGGGCCCAGCTATGTCGGGTTCGTGCAGTGGGCCCTGGCCGCCGAGGCGGGTGACGAGCTCAAGGCGATGGCCACGATCGTCACCGCGTCGGACTTCGGCCCGCCCACGTACGCCGGCGGCGCGTTCTCCCTGGACACCGTCCTGACCTGGTCGGCGATCCTCGACGCGCAGCGCGGCGCGCGCCTGGACAACGCCGTCGAGCTGCTGCGCGGCCAGCCGAGGCTGCAGCGCGGCCTGGCCCGGGTCCCCCTGGCCGAGGCCGACCGGATCACCACCGGCGCCGAGATCGAGTTCTTCCAGCGGTGGCTCGCCGAGGCCGACCCGACCTCCGCGTACTGGACGCAGCGCGGCCACGCCCACAGCCTGCCGAAGGTCACCGCGCCGGTGCTCATGATCGGCGGCTGGTACGACATCTTCCTGCCGTGGCAGCTCAACGACTACGCCGCGCTGCGGGCCGCCGGCGCCCAGCCGCACCTGACCGTCGGGCCGTGGCACCACGGCAGCCCCGGGCTGTTCCAGCACTCCGCGGCCGAGGCCGTCGCCTGGTTCCTCGCCCACACCGGCGGCCCCGAACGCGTCCGCGAGCACCCGGTGCGGGTCCACGTCGGGGGCACCGGCGCCTGGCGCGACCTGGCGGAATGGCCGCCGACCGAGAGCCATCCGCAGCGTTGGTACCTGCACCGCGACGCCGCCCTCCGCCCGGTGCCGGCACCGGACGGCGAACGCCTCGACGGCTTCACGTACGACCCGAAACAGCCGACGCCGGCGCTCGGCGGCCCCCGGCTCATCGGCAAGATCTCCGGCCGGCGCGACAACCGCCCCCTGGAGGCCCGCGCCGACGTGCTGACCTTCACCTCGGCGCCGCTCACCGAGCCCCTCGAGGTCGTCGGCCCGGTCTGCGCCGACATCACGGTCCACGCGACCCGCGCCCGGCCGTCCGGCGCCGCGCCCCGCCCCGGCGACGGCGTGCCGTCCTTCGACGTGTTCGTCCGGTTGTGCGAGGTCGACGAGCAGGACCGCTCGTGGAACATCTGCGACGGCCTCGCCCGCGCCGCCGCCCCGCAGGCCGACCCGGAGGCGGGCACCGGGGACCCGGCGGACGCGGCCGGGCGGGTGGTGCGGGTGGAGCTGTGGCCGACCGCGTACCGGTTCGCGGCGGGTCGCCGCATCCGGGTGCAGGTGAGCGGCGGGGCGCATCCGCGGTTCTCCCGCAACCCGGGCACGGGCGCGCCGCTCGGCCACGAGCTGGAGCTGCACGCCGTCCGGCAGGAGATCCTCGCCCCGTCGTCGGTCACCCTGCCGGTGCTGCCGGTGTCCCCCGACTCACCAGAGTCACCGGTGTCGCCGGAGTGGGAGCCGGCGGGTCAGTCCTCGAACGTCGACGGGCCGACGTCGGTGTAGGTGCCGGCGTCGGCGTCCCACTCGAACTGCCGCCCCTCGGAGCCCGCGCTGACGATCTTGCCGAACGCCGGGTACCGCTCGACGAGCCACTCCAGGTCCGGCATGAGCAGCTCACCGGCGTCGGCGAGCTGTTCGTCGGTCTCGTCGCCGACCAGCAGGTTCCACCCGCTGGCCTTGCGACCGTCGGGCGCCGCGGGCAGGGTGGCGTCCTCGGGGTCGTGGTACACGTACCCGGGCAGCAGCGACTCGTCCTCCACCAGCCGTCGCGACGCGAACGCGATCAAGTAGCTCATGTCCTCAAGTATCCCCGCGCTCGACGGTGACCTCGGCGGTGGGGAGCCCCCGCGCCGCCGCCAGCCACTGCGCCTCGGCCTCGACCGCCGCCCGGACCGGCGCGCGCAGCGGCACCCACGGCGCCACGGTCACCGCGAGCCGCTTCCCGGCGACCTTCGCCCGCCACGTCCCGGCGAGGTCCCCGTCGAGCAGCAGCACCCCCGGGTTGCCCAGCGCCCGCCACACCTCCCGCTCCCGCGCCTTGTCGGGCGTCAGCACCGACCGGTCCCGCGCCTGCAGGAACGGGTCGGACGACGGCAGCAGGCGCACACCGCGGACCGGCTCGGCGGCCAGCAGCGCGTCCAGCGACTCCGGCGGTATCCACGCCGCGCGCCCGTCGACGGTCACCTCGGCGAGCCCGCCGGGCCACGCCGGCCGCAGCGCCGTCACGGTCGTGCCGAAGTACTTGGCGACGTCGCCGGGCGTGGCGGGGCCGAGCAGCCGCAGGTACGCGTGGATGAGCCCGGACGGGTCCCCGGGCCCGTCGGGAACGCCGACCGGGCCGGACCCGCCGTCGACGGGGAGCAGGACGGTCGTCGCGGCGGTCTCGTCGAGCTGGACGCCGCCGGCGAGCCCGGCCTGCTGGAAGATCGCCCCCGAGATGTGCTGGGCCTTGCACGGGCCGCAGTAGTAGGTCAAGGCGTCGGGGACGCGGTCGCTGACGCCGCGGCTCGCGTCGCCCTTCGAGGTCGGACCGGTCACGACGGCCGCGAACGCCTCGGCGGTCGCCCGGAACGCCGCCATCCCCAGCTTCCCGCCGTCGGGAATCAGCTTCGTCGCGAACCGCGCCGCCGCGTCGGCGTCGCTGATCGGCCACAGCGCCGTGACCAGGCCCGGCAGGTCAGCGGTCCGGTGCAGGTGCCGGGCGCCCCGCGCCGACCAGACCAGGCTCAACGGCGCGTCGAACCGGCTCGTGCGCGCCGCGAGCGCCTGCCGCGCCGTGCCGGCCGGCACGTTGGCCACCCCGAGGTCGAGGACGGCCAGGTCACCGGGGTCGGCGTCGACCCGTTCGTGCAGCTGGTTGGTGATGATCCGGTACGCGAGCACCGTCGCCCGCCCGACGTTCGCCATCGCCTCATTCTCGTGCCGCCTGCGCCGCCCCGCATCCCGGTCCCCGACAGCGACCGGCCGCCGCTACCAGGTGACCCGGGTGGAAGGTGGCGAGCGCCGCGCCGGTCGCGCGGAGGCCGGCCGGCGCGCCACGCCCGCCTGGCGCGGCCGGCCGCGGACGTCGTCCCGGTTACCCGGCGGCATGGTCGGCGCGCCTCGCCCGTGGCCCGGAGGTGGGCCTCGCCCGGTCACCCGGAGATGGTCGGGGTCGCGAGAGTTGCCCCGCTCAGGTCGCCGAGCGCCGGACGGGGACGCCAGGCGCGGCGGCCGTGCTTGCGGCCTCGCCCTCGGTCGCGTGCTTGCGGGCTCGCCCCCGGTAGGCGGACGATCGAACCATGACCAGTGACGTGAGCGGGGCCGGCGACGGCTCGGGCGAGATCAGGTTCACCGATCCGGAGCTCGCGTTCCTGCGGCATGCCAGGTTCGGCGAGCTGCCGCCCAGGGTCCGCCCCTCCGACACGGTCGAACTGGTCGAGACCGACCCGCGGCGCGACTGGCCCGACGTCGGCCCCAGCCGTGCCCAGGCCGAGGTCCAGGGCGCCGGCGGCTGACCACGCCGCCGCCGCGCGGCAGCGACCCGCAGGCCGCCCATGGCCGACCGTGCCCGTCGCCGCGCCAGGCAGCCACCGGCACAACGCCCGGGCGGACCGCGCCCCGTCGTCGCGCCCGCCGCCGGACCCGCAGGCCGCCCATGCCCCGCCGGACCCGCAGGCCGCCCATGCCGGGCCGGGCTCGTCGCCGCGCGCCGCAGCCACCGGCACGACACCCGGGCGGACCGTGCCCCGTCGCCGGACCCGCCGGCAGCCCACGGCCGACCGCGCCCGTTGCCGCGTGCGGCAGCGACCGGCGCGAACACCCGTGGCGGGTCGTCACAGGGTCACGTCTGGACCAGGGGCTGATACTCCTCCTCGGTGAGGCCGAACGTCCATGCCACGCCGGCCCGGGGCGTGCGGGTCGTCGGGGGCACGCGCAGCCAGTAGACGCGGCTGGTGCCGTCGGGCTCCGGGGTGCTGTTGACGACCTCGACCATCGTCAGGGGCTCGTCGTCGGCGAACGTCAGCTGCCACAGCACGCCGCACGCGTCGGCGCCGAGGCGGCGGGCGCCGGCCTCGCGCAGGTAGCGCTCGTAGCCGAAGTGCTCGAGCATGACGCGGCGCAGCTCGGCGTTGCGCTCGGCGGCGATCTGGGCGTGGGTGAGGTGGGCGAGCCGGTCGACGAGGTCGGACGGGATCGGCATGCCGCGCCAGGCGTGCAGCGCGAACCCGTCGCTGTAGTGCAGCGCCGGGGTCTGCGCCGCGTGCAGCCGGCCGACGTTGTCGCGGTGCAGCTCGTCGGGGCGGTCGGTGAGGATCGCGACGTTGGCGTACGGCCACCACCAGCCGGCGGAGCGGGCCAGCCCGGCCAGCCCGGCGAGGCGCTGCGCCGCGGCGAGCACCGCCGCGGGGGTCTCGCCCCGGGAGTGGTCGGCGCGGGAGGCGGCGGCGTCGAACGCGGCGAGCCACCCCGCGTCGTGCTGGCCGCCGACGGCGTCGAGGAGCACCGCCCGCACGTGGGTGGGCAGCTCGTTGCGCAGGTGGGTGCGCAGCGGCGTGGCGACCCGGTCGTTGACCATCCGCCAGACGTCGGCGCCGCACGCCGCCCACAGCCGGGCCCAGCCGTCGGGGCCGAGCAACTCGTGGACCTCGGCGCGGGCCGCGGCCCAGGGAGTGGTGCGCACCTGCGCGCGGACCGACACCCCGGCCGTGCCCGGGACCGGCGGGCAGCCCTGTGCGCGCAGCTCCTCGGCGACGGCGAGATCACCGGCGGCCTCGGTCGTGGTGACGCCCAGGCGGGCGGTGGGCAGGGTGAGGCCGGCCCGGGCGGCGCGCCGCGCGGCGGTGGTCATCGGCCGCTCGGGGAGGGGGCCCGGCAGGTCGCGGCGGCCGGTCAGCAGCGCCGCCGCCCGGGCGCCCGCCGCCGGCGAGGCGAACCACACCACGTGCGCGGGCTCGGGCAGGCCGGCGCAGCGATACGCCAGGCGGACCGCGTCGGCGGCGGCGGCGCGGTCGGCGGGGGCCGTGGACAGGCCCGCGGCCAGCCACTTCGCCGCGTTGGCGCCGAGCGCCGCGGCGCTGGTCTCGTCGGTCAGCGGGGTCGTGGTCATCAGTCGGCCACCGGACGCCACGAGCCGGGCACATACTCCCGCTGGCGGATGATCCGATAGGTGCCGGCGGGGACCGTGATCGTGGCGTGCTCCTCGTGCACGACCCGGGCCCGGGTCACGACCTTCACGAACAGCCGGTCGATGTCGTCGCGGTCGGCGAGCAGCAGCGTGTCGGGGCCGACGATCACGTGGGCGTGGCCGGTCGCCTCGCCGCGGGCGAGGATCATGCGGCCGGAGCGGTCGCGCGGGGCGGGCACCGCGGTCGCCGGCACCTCGCCGGCGGTGATGGGCACCAGCAGGACGTCACCTTGTCGATACACGGGTCGGACCTCCCCAGCGGGAAACAGACGTTCGAACCAGCAGCACGCACGATATCCGGGGGGTACGACACTTTTCCGTCCGGCGCCCGCACGCGCCGCCGGGGATCCGTCCGGTCAAGCCCATTAGCGACGCTGTACGGACAGTGCACGACCAGACAAACATGGAGATACCTGGTCGAAGCCAGCGAACAGGGTCGCGTAAAGCGGGAAAAGACGCGACCATGAATACCTCGCGGCGCAAGGGGGTGCATCATGCAGTCGACGCTCGCGGTCCTGTGCCCGTTCACGCCGCGCCTGTCGCCACACGCGGACGCCGTGCAGCGCTGGTCGCTGCAGTGGGCGACCAGGCACGGTCTGCTGGACCGGCCGGGCGCGCGGGCCGTGTTCGCCCGGGCCAGGTTCGCCAACCTGATGGCCCGCACGTATCCGGACGCCGCCGCCGCCGACCTGCGGCTGGCCACGGCGTGGCTGATCAGCGTCTTCGCCCTTGACGACCGCCTCGAACGCGCCGGCGGGCCGGCCGCGACCCGCCACCACGTCGACGAGGTCCGGCGCCTGCTGCGCGACGAGGACCACGGCAAAGGGCTGCCGAAAGGCCACCTGCGCGCGCTCGGCGAGGTGTGGCGCCGCACCCGGGACCGGGTCAGCCCGGCCTGGCGGGAGCGGTTCACCGGCCACATCGGCGAGTATCTGGAGGCCACCGTCTGGGAGGCCGGCAACCGGGCCGCGAACCGTCCGCCGCCCGTGGCCGAGTACCGCGTCATGCGGTTCCGCACCGCCGCCGTCGACATGTTCTTCGACCTCATCGAGCCGCTGCACGGCGTCGAGCTGCCCGCGGCGGTCCTCGCCGACCGCGACTTCGCCGCGATGCGCCGCGCCGCCGGGATGATCACCGCGATCTTCAACGACCTGGTGTCGTGGCCGAAGGAAGAGGCCGCCGGCGACCATCACAACATCGTCCTCGCGCTGCGGCACGAGCGGCGCCTGCCGGTCGAGGCCGCGGTGCGGGCCGCCGTCGGCGAGCACGACGCGCTGGTCGACGACTTCGTGGCGGCCCGGGCACGGTTCGCGGCCGGACCTCTCGCCGGGGACCCCGCGGTCGCGGTCGTCGCCGCCGACCTCGCCCACTGGATCCGCGGCAACGTCGACTGGTCGATGGAGTCCGGCCGGTACACCCCCGCGGAGGTCCCGGGCGAGGGCAGCCCGATCGCGGTCCCCGCGCAGCGCCGGTCCGTCGAGTAGCCCACCGGCCCGTCGGAGAAAACCGCTGGGGCGTCGGCGCCGTCGCTGGTACGGTCGCCGCAGCTCACTTCTTGGAGGATGCCATGCCTGCCCGGGCCACAGTCCCGGGTCGCCGGTGACCACGGGCCGACAGGGTCCGGCGGGTCGCCGAGGCGTGCCCGGGCGACGACGTTCCCCGATCATGCACGTCCAAGAGGAGATCCTCGGTTGTCACCGCACGTCCCTTCCGCGTGGTACGCGGACTTCTTCACCGAGCTGCCCAACGAGTTCTGGCGCCGCGTCGCGTCGCCGCAGCTGACCGCCGCCGACGTCGGCTTCGTGCAGAAGCGGCTGGGGCTGGCGCCCGGCTCGCGCCTGCTCGACGTGCCCTGCGGCAGCGGCCGGCACAGCCTCGCCCTCGCCGCCCTGGGGCACCGGGTCACCGGCGTGGACCTGTCCGCGGAGGCGATCGGGCACGCCCGGCGCGCCGCGGCACGGGAGGACCATGCCGCCGGGTCCGTCGAGTTCGTCGTCGCCGACATGCGCGACATCCCGCGCGACGGCGACTTCGACGCGGTGCTCTGCCTCGGCAACAGCTTCGGCTACCTGGAGCCCGACGACCTGACCGTGTTCATCGCGGCGGCCGCCGCGGCGCTGCGGCCCGGCGGCGGGCTCGTCGTGGACTTCGCCGCCGCGGCGGAGAGCGTCCTGCCCGGCTTCACGGGGCAGGACCGGGTGATGCACACCGGCGACATCACCGTCGAGACGGGCACCGTGTACGACGTCGCCGCGAGCCGGCTGCTCAGCACGTACACGTTCACGCGCGGCGGGCGGCGGCACACCGCGACGGCCGTGCACCACGTGTACACCAGCGGCCACATCGGCAGGCTGCTGCGCGACGGCGGGTTCACCGACGTGGCGTGGTTCGGCGGGCCGGACGGTGCGCCGTTCACGGTGGGCAGCGGCCGGCTGCTCGTCACCGCCCGGCGCGGCTGACCCCGCACGCACGCCGGCCGGCCAGCGCGAACGCTGACCGGCCGGCGTGTTTTTCCGGTGCGGTGGAGAGCAGGGCTCAGATGGGCCGCGGCGGCTCGTCGTCGGTGTCCCGCCGCAGGTCCGGCGCCGCCTGCGTGGCGTCGGAGCCGGACTCGTCGGGGGAGCGGGTCGCCGCACCGGGCGGTGTCGTCCCCGGCGCGATCCAGGACCCCGGCTTCGGCGTCGCCGGGGAAGCCCCGCCGGTGGTGGCACCGCCGGTCGAGGGCATGCCGGTGGAAGGCGTGCCGGTGGAAGGCGGGCCGGAAGGCATCGGGATCGCCCCACCCGTGCCACCGCCGGTGGAAGGCATGGTCCCGCCGGTGGAAGGCATGGTCCCGCCCGTGGAAGGCATCGTGCCGCCGGACGGCGGGGCGGTGGTCGTACCGACGCCGGACGGACCCGCACCGGTGGTCGCGGCGGTGCCGGACCGGCCCGCGCCGGGCTGCTCCACGTCGCCGCGCCACGCGCCGGTCTCCGTGCCGCGGTGCTCGATGAACTCGCGGAACTTCGCCATGTCGGCCTTGATCAGCCGGTCCACGATGCCGACCTTGTCGGCGACGTTCTCGACGAACCCCTCGGGGTCGATGTCGAGCTGCGCCGTCACCCGGCTGTGGGTGTCGTCGAGCCGGTGGAAGGTGACCACACCGGCGTGCTTCGGGCCCTCGGTCGAGGTCCAGGCGACCCGCTCGTCCGGGTGCTGCTCGGTGATGCGGGCGTCGAACTCGCGACGTACCCCACCGAACTCGACCACCCAGTGCAGCCTGGTGTCGTCGAGCTGGCGGATCTCCCGCACGCTGTTCATGAACGCCGGGAACTCCTCGAACTGGGTCCACTGGTTGTACGCGGTCCGGACGGGCACGGCCACGTCCACGGTCTCCACAACCTGACTCATGTGCGATCACTCCTCTCGGTGCTCACTTCTGGCTACCCGGCCAGGGTGAGGGCAAACCCGCACAAGCTGTGCGACCCGCACCCCTCGTACGCTGGCTGAATGAGCGACCGTGGAGCACTTCGCCTACGGCGCGATCACCCCCGCGCTCGCCCTCACCCTGTCGTTCCTCGGCTGCCTGCTCGGCGTCTTCATCGCGGCCCGTTCCAGGGCGTCCAGCGGCGGCAGCCGGGCCCGGTGGCTGACCCTGTCGGCGGTCGCGATCGGCGGAGCGGGCACCTGGGTGCCGCACTTCATGGCGCTGCTCGGCACCGACGTTCCGGGTTCGGTGGTGCGGTACGACGTGCCGATCACCGCGCTCGGGTTCGGCATCGCGGTGGTGGTGTACTGCCTGGGCCTGTACATCGTCGGCTTCGGCCGCCCGACGCTGTGGAAGGTGCTGCCGGCGGGCGTGGTCACCGGACTGGGCCTGGCCGCGGTGTACAGCACGGCGCCGCTGGCGATGCGGGTGGCCGGGACCGTCGGCTACGACCCGGCGACCGCGCTCGCCGCCCTGGTCGCGGCGGTGGTCGGGGCGACGGCGACGCTGTGGTGCGCGGCCGCGGTCCGGGGCAACCGGGCGCTGGTCGTCGCCGCGGCGATCATGGCGGTGGCGGCGTGCAGCACCCACTACGCGGTGCTGTTCGCGGTGCGTGTGCAGCCCGTCCCGCCGGCCGCCGAGGTCCGCGGCGCGCCCCCGCTGGAGCTGCTCACCCCGGTCTGCGTCCTGGCGTGCGTGCTGCTGAGCGTGCTGGCGTACACGACCGTCGGGTTCTCCGTGCGGCAGAACACCGCGTCGGAGGAGGAGCTGCTGCGCCGGGCCCGGGACATGTACTCGGTGGCGACGCTGCACCGGGCGGTGGCCGCCCGGCACGAGGAGAGGGACCGCGGCGGGGCCGCGGTCCCTCAGTGACGCCCCGCCTTACTTGAGGGCGGCTGCCGGGTCGGCGGCCACCTGCGACAGGCGCTCCGGGCTCACCGCGCCGGCCAGGACCCGGCCGTCGTCGGTGATCAGCACGCTGAACAGCTTGCTGTTGAACGTGCGGCCGCCGTTGCCCAGCGGGAGCTGGTCGATGGCGTCCTGGACCTGCTTGGCCTCCGCCGGGTCCGTGGTCGCCTGCGCGGGCTGCCCCGTGCGCATGACCAGGACCGACGTCCAGCCGGTGCCGATGACCGCGCGCTTGGGCTCCGCGCCGGTCGCGTGCTGCTGCTCGCCCGCGGCGCCCTCGGCCTTCGCCGGGTCCGCCTCCTCGACCTTGGTGCCGGCCGGCGGGTTGAACACGAACTGGGAATCGTCCGGGCGGGCGAAGCTCACCTGCGTGAACGCCACCTCGAACGCCGGGTTGGCGTCGCCCTTCGCCAGGACCTGGACGCGCAGCGGCAGCTTCTCCTGCGCGTCGATCGCCAGCCGGATCTGGCCGATGAGCGACGCGGTGTCACGCGGGCGCAGGACGAGCTCGTACGCGTTGCGGCCGGCGATCTTCGCCGAGTTGCCGATCGAGACCTGCGTGGTCGGGTCGATCGCCTTGAGGGCGAGGTCGGCCGCTTCCTGCGGGCTCTTCGGCAGCTCGCTCGGGACCGCGGCCGGGCCCTTGCCCGCCGGGTCCTCGCCGGTGCTCCTGTGGTGCTGCGCCGTGCCGGACTTGCTGTTCCAGGTCCAGGTGTCGGCGCCGTTGTGGATGATGTCGCTCTGCCCCTGCGTGCCCAGCAGCGACACGCGGGCCTTGTCCGGGCCCGAGTACCACACGCGCAGGGTGTGCTTGCCCGACACGAGCGACGTGAGCTCCGAGCTCTGTCCGCCCAGCAGGGCGGGCAGGGCCGGCAGGCCCAGGTCGGCGCGCTCCACGACCGTGCCGGACAGGCCGTCCAGCTGTGCGGTCTGCAGGTCGACCAGCAGCTGCGCGGCGGTGCGCGGCGGCAGGTCCGGCTCGGCGGCGACGGCGAGGGTCTTTGCGGCCACGCCCGCACCTACCACCGTGACCGCGGCGAGCGCGGGCACCGCCCACCGTAGGACAGGTCGTGACGTGAACTTCGACATTGGGTACACCTCCTGCCGACCATGGTGCTCGGGGTCGGCTGTGACATCGCTGAGACCGCCTGTGCGTTCCCACAGCACAGCGTGCCACGCTGGTGCCCGTGCGGCTGCTGGTGGTTGAGGACGAGATTCGGATGGCGGGCGCGCTGCAGCGCGGCCTGCAGGCGGAGGGCTTCGCCGTGGACGTGGCCGGCGACGGGCCGACGGGCCTTGAGCTGGCCAGACACGGCGGCTACGACGCGGTGATCCTGGACATCATGCTGCCCGGCCTGTCCGGGTACCGGGTGGTGTCGGCGTTGCGGGCGGAGAAGAACTGGGTGCCGGTGCTCATGCTCTCGGCGAAGGACGGCGAGTACGACCAGGCCGACGGCCTCGACTGCGGCGCCGACGACTACCTGACCAAGCCGTTCTCCTATGTGGTGCTGGTCGCCCGGCTCCGGGCGCTGCTGCGCCGGGGCGCGCCGGAGCGGCCGAGCGTGCTGACCGTGGGTGAGCTGACCCTCGACCCGGCGCGGCGGCGGGTCACCAGCGGCGGCGAGGAGATCGTGCTGACCGCCCGGGAGTACGCGCTGCTGGAGTACCTGATGCGCCGCCCGGGACAGGTGGTGTCCAAGACGGAGCTGCTCGACCACGTGTGGGACGCGAGCATCGACACGGCGCCGAACGCGGTCGAGGTGTACGTCGGCTACCTGCGGCGCAAGCTCGGGCGCGACGTGCTGGAGACGGTCCGCGGCGCCGGCTACCGGCTGCGTTCGGCATGAACGGCCCGCGGCGCGCAGGAAGCATGAACGGCCCGCGGCGCGGCGGAGCGGAGGAAGCATGACCTGGTGGTCGCGGTTGTCGTTGCGGGGCAGGCTGGTCCTGCTCGGCACGAGCGGGCTGGTCGTCGGGCTGGCGATCGCCGGGGTGGCGATGGCCACGGCGATGCGGTACAGCTTCCGCGGGACCCTGGACCGCTCCGCCGACACGACCGCCGGCGAGATCGCGGCGCTGCTGCAGGAGGGCCAGACCCTGCCGTCGCCGCTGCCGGCCCCGGCCGGGCAGGTCGTGCAGGTCCTCGATCAGCAGCACCGGGTCGTCGCCGGCGACCGCAACGCCGACCTCCTCGTGCCGCTGCTGCACGAGGACGAGATCGCCAGGGCGCGGCACGGGCGCATCACCGTGCCCGGCGACCGCGCGCTGCAGCCGGACCCGCTGCGGGTGACGGTCCGGCAGGTCGAGGACGGGCGGTTCGTGGTCGTCGCGGTGCCGCTCGGGGACTACAACCGCAGCCTGGAGCTGCTGCGCACCTCGCTGTGGGTGACGTACCCGGCCCTGGTGGCGATCCTGGTCGCGATCGCCTGGCGGGTCGTCGGCCAGGCCCTGGCGCCCGTCGACCGGCTCAGCGCGTCCGCGGAGCGGATCACCGGCGCGGCCACCGACGAGCGGCTGCCGGTGCCGCCGTCCAGCGACGAGATCCAGCGCCTCGCGGTGACGCTCAACCACATGCTGGACCGGCTCGCCACGACCCGGGCCAGGCAGCGCTCGTTCATCGCCGACGCCGCGCACGAGCTGCGCAGCCCCCTAGCCAGCATGCGCATCCAGGTCGAGGTGGCGCAGAAGCTCGGCGACTGGCAGGCCGTCGGTGACGACCTGCTCACCGACCTCGACCGGCTGCAGCGGCTGGTCGACGACCTGTTGCTGCTGGCCCGGGCCGACGAGCGCGACGGCCGGCGGGTGGCGCGCGAGCCGGTGGAGATGCAGAGCCTGCTGACCAACCTGGCGAAGCGGTACCCGAGCGTCACCGTCGAGCCGGCCGGGGAGTCGCTGTGGGTGGAGGGCGAGCAGGACGCGCTGATCAGGGTCGTGCTCAACCTCGTCGACAACGCGGTGCGGCACGCCCGCAGCCGGGTCGTGCTGCAGGCCGAGTCGCAGCGGCAGGAGGTCGTGGTCACGGTCACCGACGACGGGGAGGGCATCCCGGGCCCGCTGCGTGAGCGGGTCTTCGACCGGTTCACCCGCCTCGACGACGGTCGGGCCCGCGACGCCGGCGGCACTGGCCTGGGCCTGGCGATCGTGCGGGAGCTGGTCCGCCGGCACGGCGGCACGGTGCGGCTGCTCGACGCGCGGCCCGGGGTGCGGGCCGAGGTGCGGCTGCCCCGCTTTGTTGACAGTGTCATGTGACAGTGTCATGATTGCGGGGTGACCGCGACAGGATGGACGCTCGACGAGCTGACGGCACGGGTTGCCGCCGCGCTCGAGGGCACCGCCTACGCGGGCGCACCCAACGGACGGGTGCGCGACGTTCCCGACGCCCGTGCCATCCGGTGGTATGCGACGATCGGTCTCGTCGACCGCCCGACCATGCGGGGGCGCACCGCGCTGTACGGTCCGCGACACCTCGCGCAGCTGGTGGCGATCAAACGCCGCCAGTCGGAGGGCCGGCGGATCGCCGACATTCAGATCGAGCTCGCCGAGGCACCCGACGACGTCCTGTGGGAGATCGCCGACCTGCCCCGGCACGAACGGACCCGCACCAGGTTCTGGACCGAGCCGCCCGCACCGCACACACCACCACCGGCGCCACCGCCCGCACTGCTCAGCGGGGTGCCGCTGGGCGGTGACGTGACGCTGCTGCTGCCCGGCACGCCTGGACCCGACGACGTGGCCGCGATCCAGGCGGCCGCCCAGCCGCTGCTGGACCTGCTGGCGGAGCGAGGGCTGACGCGTGCAGCGACGCGGCAGCCGCAGCGCGATCCGAGCCCCGAGCGAGGGAGTGTGCAATGAGAGTCGCCACCATGAGCGAGGCGGAGGCCCTGCGGGTCGCCGCACCGAAGGACGACGCCGGTCTCGGCGCGCTGCGCACCGAGCGGGGCAACCTGCCGCTCGACCGGATCGACGTCCGCACCGCCATCACCGGGCTGGTCGCGCGGATCGACCTCACCCAGGAGTTCGTCAACGTCCACGACGAGCCCCTCGAGGCGACCTATGTCTTCCCGCTGCCCGACCGCGCCGCGGTCACCCGCATGGCGATGACCGCCGACGGGCGGGTCGTCGAGGCGGAGCTGCAGGAGCGCGGCGCCGCCCGGGAGACCTACGACCGGGCCGTCGCCGCCGGCCGGCGCGCCTCGATCGCCGAGGAGGAGCGGCCCGACGTGTTCACCATGCGGGTCGGCAACATCCTGCCCGGCGAGCGGGTCAGCGTGGCACTGTCACTGGCCGGGCCGCTGTCGTTCGAGGACGGCGAGGCCACGTTCCGGTTCCCGCTCGTCGTCGCCCCCCGCTACATCCCCGGCAGCGCCCTCGACGGTGACAGTGTCGGGGTCGGGCACGCCCTGGACACCGACGCCGTGCCCGACGCGTCGCGCATCACGCCGCCGGTGCTGCTGCCCGGGTTCCCCAACCCGCTGCGGCTGAGCATCGAGGTCGACATCGACCCGGGCGGGCTACCGCTCGGCGAGGTCCGCTCCAGCCTGCACACGGTGCGGCGGACCGGGCAGACCGTGTCGGTGCTGCCGGGCGAGCGGGCCGACCGCGACTTCGTGCTCCGCCTCGCCTACGGCCCCGGCGAGGCCGGCCTGGCGCTGGTCCCCGACGCCACCGGCGATGAGGGCACCTACCGGCTGACCGTGCTGCCGCCGCGGACGCAGGCGCCGCCGAAGCCCAAGGACGTGGTGCTGCTGCTGGACCGCTCCGGCAGCATGGGCGGCTGGAAGATGGTCGCCGCGCGCCGCGCCGCCGCGCGCATCGTCGACACGCTCACCGTCGACGACCGGTTCGCCGTCCTCGCGTTCGACGACCGGGTGGAGACGCCCGCGTCGCTGCCGTCCGGCCTCGCCGACGGCACCGACCGGCACCGGTTCCGCGCCGTGGAGCACCTGGCGCGGGTCGACGCCCGCGGCGGCACCGAGCTGCTCCAGCCGCTCATCGACGCGTTGAAGCTGCTCGAGCCGGCGACCGGCCCGGCGACCGGCCCGGCGACCGGCGCGGCGACCGGCGCGGCGACCGGCGCGGCGACCGGCGCGGCGACCGGCGCGGAGGAGGGCGCGGAGGAGGGCGCGGGGGCCGCCGGCCGTGACCGGGTCATCGTGCTCGTCACCGACGGCCAGGTCGGCAACGAGGACCAGATCCTGCGCACCGTCTCCACCGCGCTGCGCGGGGTGCGGGTGCACACCGTCGGCATCGACCAGGCCGTCAACGCCGGGTTCCTCGGCCGGCTCGCGATCGCCGGCGGCGGCCGCTGCGAGCTGGTCGAGAGCGAGGACCGCCTCGACGAGGCGATGGACCGCATCCACCGGCGCATCGGCGCACCCGTCGCCAGCGGCGTCACCGTCACCGCCGAGGGCCTCGACCTGATCGACGACACCCGGGCGCCGGCCCGGCTGCCCGACGTGTTCCCGGGCGTGCCGTTCGTCGTCACCGGGCGCTACCGCGGCGCGGGTGAGGGCACGCTCACCGTCGCCGGCACCATGCGCGACGGCACCCCCTGGTCGAGCACGGTCACCGCGGCCCGGCACGACAACCCCGCGCTGACCGCGATCTGGGCCCGGGCGCTGCTGCGCGACCTGGAGGACGCCTACGTCTCCGGCCTCGCCGGCGGCGACGAGCTCGAGCGGCGGATCACCGGGATCTCGCTGCGGTTCCAGGTGCTGTGCCGGTTCACCGCGTATGTCGCGGTCGACAAGCGGGTCGTCACCGAGGGCGGCGAGCCGCGCCAGGTGGTCCAGCCCGTCGACCTGCCGGCCGGCTGGGAGCTGCCGGTGGCGGTGCCCCCGCCGCCGCTGCACCCGACGTCGATGCCGTATGCCGCGCCGGCCGCCGCCCCGATGTACAGCAGCACCGCGGCGGGCGGGCCGCCGCCGATGATGCCGCCCATGCCGTCGGCGCCGGCACCCGCGCCGCCGATGATGCCGCCGCCGATGCCGGCCGCGCCGGTGACCGGTGCCCCGCAGCCGCAGCGCCGGTCGGTGGGCTCCGTGTTCCGGCCAGGTGGCGGCGGCACCACGCGGGCGCTGCGCGGCAAGGGGGCCGTCCGGCCGCAGGCACCGGCGGAGCAGCCGTCGGTGGAGGCGGAGCGGCAGCGGGCCGACGCGGCGGAGCTGCGCGAGCTCGCGGCCGGCGAGGCGCGGCGGCTGCGCGAGGCCGAGGACCGGCCCGACTTCGAGCGCCGCGAGCTGCTCGAGGACCTCGGGTCGCGGCTGACGGTGCTCGGCATCGGGGTCCTGCGGGCCCTCGCCGAGCGGCTCACCCCGGCGGCGATCGCCGCCCGGCCCCTCGACGAGCTGTGGCGGGAGGTCCTGGCCGAGCTCGACGCGGGGGCCGGCGCCGGCCACCGGCCGCCGACGAGCCGGGGCGCGTTCTGGAAGCGCTGACCGGCTGAGACGGGCAGCCGGCCGATGTGCTCGTACGGGGGAGTGCATCGGCCGGCGCCTCTGCCTGTGCCAGGGGTGCCGGCGTGGCCGCGCCGCGCCGGCCGGGACCGGCGCGGGTACCGTACTGCGGTGATCACCCAGCGCCTCGCCCGAGCCGTCACCGAGCTGCTCGCCCCGGCGGTGCTGGTGTCGGTGCTGCTCGTGCTGCTGGCGGTGCACGGCGCGCCGAGCGTGGCGCGGGGGCTGCTGCTCGGGGTGGTCGCCGCGCTGTTCGAGAGCGTGCTGCCGTTCCTGTACATCCTGCGCGGCGTGCGCCGCGGCGACCTGACCGACCACCACGTCGGCGACCACCGGCAGCGGCGGGGGCCGCTGCTGGTCGGGCTCGCCTCGGTCACCGTCGGGTTCGTGGTGCTGCTCGGCCTGCACGCGCAGCGCGAGCTGCTGGCCGCCGTGGTCGCCGGCGGGGTCGGGCTCGTCGTCGCCGCCGTGGTCAACCACTGGTGGAAGATGTCGATCCACACCGCGGTCGCCGCGGGTGCCCTGGTCATCCTGGTGCTCGTGTACGGCTGGCCGCTGGCCGCCACCGCCCCGCTGGTCGCCGCGGTCGGCTGGTCGAGGGTGGCGCTCAAGGACCACACCGTGCCGCAGGTCGTCGTCGGCGCGCTGGTCGGCGCCGCGGTCGCCGGCGGCGTCTTCGCCGGCCTGCGGTGACCCCGTGCCGCCCCCGGCCACCGTGGCGCGGGGGCGCGGACCCGGACGGCCCGGCGGCGCGGGGCGTCGCGGCGGGCGGGGTGTTCTGCGCCCCCCGGCGGCGCGGCGGATAGAGTTCGGGGGAATCAGACCTCTTCACGCTTGGGAGCAGACCGTGTCCACAGTGCGCTCGAATACCCTCGTGGTCACGGCCGGCACGACCGCCGCCGCCGCGGTCGCCGAGGCCGGGCTGCCGACCAGCGGACCGAAGGCGATCGTCGTGGTCCGTGAGGCCGGTGGCCGGCTGCGCGACCTGGACTGGACGCCGGAGCAGGACACCGAGGTCGAGGCCGTCGACCTGTCCTCGCCGGACGGGCTCAACGTGCTGCGCCACTCGACCGCGCACGTGCTCGCCCAGGCGGTGCAGGACCTGTACCCGGAGGCGAAGCTCGGCATCGGGCCGCCGATCGAGCACGGCTTCTACTACGACTTCCAGGTCGACAAGGCGTTCCACCCCGAGGACCTGGACAAGCTCGAGAAGCGGATGCAGGAGATCATCAAGTCGGGGCAGCGGTTCCGGCGGCGGCGGTTCGAGTCGGTGGAGCAGGCCAAGGCCGAGCTGGCGGACGAGCCGTTCAAGCTGGAGCTGGTCGACGTCAAGAGCGACGTCGACACCAGCGAGGTGATGGAGGTCGGCGGCGGCGAGCTGACGATCTACGACAACCTCGACGCCCAGTCCGACAAGGTCTGCTGGTCCGACCTGTGCCGGGGCCCGCACCTGCCGACGACCCGGCTCATCCAGGCGTTCAAGCTCACCCGCACCGCCGCCGCCTACTGGCGCGGCTCGGAGAAGAACCCGCAGCTGCAGCGGGTCTACGGCACCGCCTGGCCGACCCGTGACGCGCTCAAGGAGTACCAGAAGCTCCTGGAGGAGGCGGCCCGCCGCGACCACCGCAAGCTCGGCGCCGACCTGGACCTGTTCAGCTTCCCCGAGGAGATCGGCTCCGGCCTCGCGGTCTTCCACCCCAAGGGCGGCATCATCCGCCGGGAGATGGAGAGCTACTCCCGCCAGCGGCACGAGCAGGCCGGCTACGAGTTCGTGAACACGCCGCACATCAGCAAGGCGCACCTGTTCCAGACGTCGGGTCACCTGCCGTACTACGCCGACACCATGTTCCCGCCGATGGAGATGGAGGGCGCGGAGTACTACCTGAAGGCGATGAACTGCCCGATGCACAACCTCGTGTTCCGGGCCCGCGGCCGGTCCTACCGTGAGCTGCCGCTGCGCATGTTCGAGTTCGGCACCGTGTACCGCTACGAGAAGTCCGGCGTCGTGCACGGCCTCACCCGGGTCCGGGGCCTGACCCAGGACGACTCGCACATCTACTGCACCAAGGAGCAGATGCCGGGCGAGCTGCGCGGGCTGCTGCAGTTCGTGCTCGACCTGCTGCGCGACTACGGTCTCGACGACTTCTACCTGGAGCTGTCCACCCGCGACGACTCGCCGAAGTTCATCGGCGAGGCGGCCGAATGGGAGGAGGCCACCGAGGCGCTGCGGGCCGCCGCCGTCGAGTCGGGGCTGGAGCTCGTGCCGGACCCGGGCGGCGCCGCCTTCTACGGCCCGAAGATCTCGGTGCAGGCCCGCGACGCGATCGGCCGGACCTGGCAGATGTCCACCATCCAGGTGGACTTCAACCAGCCGAAGCGCTTCGCGCTGGAGTACCAGGCCTCCGACGGCACCCGGCAGCAGCCGGTGATGATCCACCGGGCGCTGTTCGGCTCGATCGAGCGGTTCTTCGGCGTGCTCACCGAGCACTACGCGGGCGCGTTCCCGGCGTGGCTCGCCCCGGTGCAGGTCGTCGGCATCCCGGTGCGCGGCGACCACGCCGACTACCTCGCCGAGTTCGCCGCCCGGCTGCGCCGGGAAGGCATCCGGGTCGAGGTCGACGCCTCCGACGAGCGGATGCAGAAGAAGATCCGCACCGCGCAGCAGCAGAAGATCCCGTTCATGGCGATCGCCGGCGACGACGACGTCAGCGGCGGCACCGTGTCGTTCCGCTACCGCGACGGCTCGCAGCGCAACGGCGTCGCCCTCGACGAGGCCGTCGCGCACGTGGTGGACGTCGTGCGGTCCCGCACCAACGTGGGCCCCACCGCGGCGTGACCGGGTACCCCACAGGGAGCGAGGAGGCGGCGTGACCGGCACCCCGGACGACCTTGAACGGCTGTGGACGCCACACCGGATGGCCTACATCAAGGAGGACCGGGCCGGCGACCACGACGAGCCGACCGGGTGCCCGTTCTGCCGGGCACCCGGCCTGCCGGACGAGGACAGCCTCGTCGTCGCCCGGGGTGCGCTGGTGTTCGCGGTGCTCAACCTGTACCCGTACAACCCGGGTCACCTGATGGTCTGCCCGTACCGGCACGTCGCCGACTACACCGACCTGACCGCCGAGGAGACGGTGGAGCTGGCGACGTTCACGCAGACCGCGATGCGGGTGATCCGCCGGGCCAGCGGCGCGCACGGCTTCAACCTCGGCATGAACCAGGGCTCGGTCGCCGGCGCCGGCATCGCCGCGCACCTGCACCAGCACATCGTGCCGCGGTGGGGCGGCGACACCAACTTCATGCCCGTCGTCGGCCGCACCAAGGTCCTGCCGCAGCTGCTCGGCGACACCCGCAAGCTCCTCGCGTCCGTCTGGGAGTGACCGCGCGACCGCGGTGACGGTCGAGGGTCACGACAGGTGCGCCACCGCCTGGAACGCCGGGTCGTGGCGCTGCCTGGCCCTGCCCCGGCCGCCCGCCCAGCCGGCCGCGGCCGCCTTCAGGTCCTCGGCGGCGGTGGACTCGCCGTCGACGTAGCAGTGCAGGGTGCGCCGCCCCGCCGTGGTCTCCTGGGCGACCAGCTCACCGTCGCCGTGCAGCGCCATTTCCAGCGGGCCGTCCTCGAACGCCCGCAGCGCGTCGAGGGCGTCCCCGGTCGGCAGGCCGGTGCCGGGGTCCGCCTCGTACGGCAGGGTGAGCGCGACGTGCGTGTCGAACCGCGGCCAGCGCACCGCCCGCAGCGGCCGCTGCGCCATCCCGGTCAGCGGGGCGCCGCCGGCCTCGGCCGTGAACACCACCCAGGTCGGCTCGCGGTACTGCTCGCGCAGCGCGTCGACGGCGGCGGCGAGCTCCTGCGGGTCCCGGGCGCCGGCGGGCTCGTCGGCGCTGATGTCGACCCCACCGACCCACAGCTCGACGCCCTCCTCACCGAGCAGCCAGTCCAGGGCGAGGAAGATGATCTGGCCGCGGACCGGCTCCGGCAGCTTGCGGAACATCGGGTGGTACCCGATGACGTCGATCGCGGCGGAGTGCTCGTCGGCGCTGAACGCGAAGCGCAGC
Organism: Dactylosporangium aurantiacum; assembly: GCF_000716715.1. Classification (GTDB taxonomy): domain Bacteria; phylum Actinomycetota; class Actinomycetes; order Mycobacteriales; family Micromonosporaceae; genus Dactylosporangium; species Dactylosporangium aurantiacum. The sequence goes on from NZ_JNYJ01000001.1 coordinate 358,781, forward strand.
AGTCCCAGGTCGAGCCGCGCGCCGGCGATCTCGATCGTCGCCGACAGCGTGTCGGGGTCGGGCTGGCGGGCGGTGTGGAACTCCCACTCCGGGTCCGACGCCGGGGCGAGGGCACCCCAGCGGGCCGCGACGGCGCGCAGCGCCGGGTTGCCGCCGGGGGAGACGACCAGCGCGTGGCTGGCCGCCCGGCCCTTGCTGAACTCCCAGGTCAGGTCCTTGTGGATGGCCGCGACCCGCTTGCTGATCTGCGGGGTCAGCGGCTCGAACCCGCCGGTGGCGATGGCCGCGGTGACCGCGGGACGGATCGTCGGCCACCAGGCCCAGAACTCCACGACCGGGTCCTGTTTCCTGCCCCGCGAGAAAATCATGCCGCGCAGTGTAGGCGGGCCTGCGAAGGTGGGCGTCGTGCGAGTGGAGGAGTACCGCGGCGACCGGGCCGGCATCCGGTGGCTGTTCGAACTGGCCGAGGACTCGGCGGTCGAGCTGGACGGGTATCTGGGCGACGGCGCGGTCCTGGTCGCGTGGGACGGCGGGCGCCCGGTCGGGCACCTGCAGCTCGTCGCCGGCGCCGACCCGGACAGCGCGGAGATCAAGAACATGGCGGTGGTCGAGGACCGGCGCGGGCAGGGGATCGGCGCGGCGCTGGTCCGGGCCGCGGTGGGCCGTGCCACGGCCGAGGGCCGCCGGGTGGTGCTCGTCGCGACCGGCGCCGCCGACGTCGGCAACCTGCGCTTCTACCAGCGGCAGGGGTTCCGGTTCCGCAGCGTCGAGCGGGACGCGTTCACCCCGGCGTCCGGGTACCCGGCCGGGATCATGGTCGACGGGATCGAGCTGCGCGACCGGGTGTGGCTGGACCGGGAGCTCCAGCCACACCCGTGAGCGGCGCGTCAGCGCGACGCGGCGTGCTCCTTCTTCACCGCGTCCGCCAGGTGTGACGGCATCGGGTCGTGCCGGGCGAAGACCCGGCTGAACGTGCCGGAGCCCGACGTCATGGCCCGCAGCTCGACCGCGTACCGGACCAGCTCGGTGGCGGGGACCTCGGCGCGCACCAGGGTCCGCTCGTGCCCGGCCGGGTCCGGCTCGTTGCCCAGCACCCGGCCGCGCCGGCCGGACAGGTCGCTCATGACGGCGCCGACGAACTCGTCCGGCACGCGGATGGTGACCTCGTCGATCGGCTCGAGCAGCGTCGTCTGGCCCAGCTCGGCCGCCTCGCGCAGGGCGAGTGCGCCCGCCGTCTGGAACGCCGCGTCGGAGGAGTCGACCGAGTGCGCCTTGCCGTCGACCAGGGTGACGCGCACGTCGACGACCGGGTACCCGGCGACGACACCGCGCTCCATCTGGTGTCGGACGCCCTTCTCCACTGACGGGATGTAGTTGTGCGGCACGACCCCACCGACGATCTTGTCGACGAACTCGAAGCCGGTGCCGCGCGGCAGCGGCTCGACGGTGATGTCGCAGACCGCGTACTGCCCGTGGCCGCCGGACTGCTTGACGTGCCGGCCGTGGCCCTGGCTGGGCGCGGCGAACGTCTCGCGCAGCGCCACCCGCACCGGCTCGGTGTCCAGGTCGACGCCGCCGGCGCGCAGCCGGTCCAGCACCACGTCGGCGTGCGCCTCGCCCATGCACCACAGCACCAGCTGGTGGGTCTCGGCGTTGCGCTCCAGCCGCAGCGTCGGGTCGCCGGCGACGAGCCGGCCCAGGTTCTTGGCCAGGGCGTCCTCGTCGGAGCGGGTCCGGGCGACGATCGCGATCGGCAGCAGCGGCTCCGGCATCACCCAGGGCGCCATGAGCATCGGGTCGTCCTTGCCGGAGATCGTGTCGCCGGTCTCGGCCGTGGTGGACTTGGTGATCGCGACGATGTCGCCGGCGACCGCGTACGGCACCTCGCGCAGGGTCGCGCCGAGCGGGGAGAACAGGTGCGCGAAGCGCTCGTCGGCGTCGTGGTCCGGGTGGCCGCGCTCGGCCATGCCGTGCCCGGAGATGTGCACCGGCTGGTCGGGGCGCAGCGTGCCGGAGAACACCCGCACGAGGGAGACGCGGCCGACGTACGGGTCGATCGTCGTCTTCACCACCTCGGCGATGAGCGGGCCGGCCGGGTCGCACCGCAGCGGGGCGTGCGGGTTGCCGGCGACGTCGGTGACGGGCGGCACGACGTGCTCCAGGGGCGACGGGAACCCGCTGGTCAGCACCTCGAGGAGGGCGTCGATGCCGAGGCCGGTCTGCGCGCAGACGGGCACGACGGGGTAGAACGTGCCCCGGGCGACGGCCTTCTCCAGGTCCTCGATGATGACCGAGGTCTCGATCACCTCGCCGCTGACGTACCGCTCCATGAGCGTCTCGTCCTCGCTCTCGGCGATGATGCCCTCGAGGAGGCTGTTGTGCGCCTCCTCGATCGCCGGCAGGTGCTGCGGCTCGGGGTCGCGCACCACCGGCGGGTAGCCCGCGGAGTAGTCGAAGATCCGGTGGGTGATCAGGCCGATCAGCCCCTCCACCGTCGAGCCGTCGTCGCCGAGCATCGGCAGGTACAGCGGCAGCACGTTGTCGCCGAAGACGTCCTGGCAGTGCTCGACGGTGTCCTGGAAGTCGGCGCGCGGGTGGTCCAGGCGGGTGACGGCGACCGCCCGGGGCATCCCGACGGCGGCGCACTCCTCCCACAGCGCGGCGGTGGCCGCGTCCACGCCGTCCACCGACGACACCACGAACAGCGCCGCGTCGGCGGCCCGCAGGCCGGCGCGCAGCTCCCCGACGAAGTCGGCGTAGCCGGGGGTGTCGAGCAGGTTGATCTTCGTGCCGTCGTGCGCCAGCGGGGCGCAGGACAGCGTCACCGACCGCTGCTGCCGCACCGCCGCCGGGTCGTGGTCGGTGACCGTGGTGCCGTCGGTCACCGAGCCGGCCCGCCCGATCGTGCCGGTCGCCGCGAGCAGCGCCTCCACGAGGGTCGTCTTGCCGGCCCCGGAATGCCCGACGAGGACCACGTTGCGTACCCTGCCGGGGTCATCAACCGCCGGCACCGGGCCGGCGACACCCTTCTCCTGGACCTTCTGCGCCATCACGCGCCTCCCGTCCTGCCTGCTGTGAGCAGTCTCACAGTCACGACCTGTTCACCGATCCCACACCCGAACCATCACCGACACAAGAGCCCTTCGACCCCACCGACGCCATACCGTTTACTCAAGCACCGTGAGCAGGCCCACGCGCAGGTATCGGCCAAGCTCCGGCGCCGTTATCGTGGGAGCGCCATGGCGAAGATCCTCAGCGTAGTCAGCAAGGCCGGACTGGCCCGCGTCGTCAACCCCGTCGCGGCCGCGCTGCTGCGCGCCGGGGTGACCCCCAACGCGGTGACCGTCGCCGGCACGATCGGCGTGCTCATCGGCAGCGTCGGCTTCGCCACGCGCGGCCACATGGTCATCGCGCTCGTCATCGTCACCGTGAGCTGCCTGACCGACATGCTGGACGGGTCCATGGCCCGCCAGCTCGGGGTCAGCAACAAGTTCGGCGCCCTGCTGGACTCCAGCATGGACCGGGTCTCCGACGGCGCCATCTTCGGCTCCGTCGCCTACTGGTTCGCCTCCCAGGGCCAGCTGCGCGAGTGCGCCGCGGCGCTGCTGTGCCTGCTCACGGGGCAGGTCGTGTCGTACGTGAAGGCCCGCGCGGAGGGTCTGGGCATGACCGCCAACGTCGGGCTGGCCGAGCGCACCGAGCGGCTCATCCTCGTCGGCGTCGGCGGCCTGCTGTTCGGCCTCGGCGTCCGCCACGGCATGGAGGCGGCCCTGTGGCTGCTCGTGCTGCTGTCGGTGATCACGGTGTGGCAGCGGATGTCGCACGTGTACCGGCAGGCCCGCGACCTCGCGGCCGCCTCCGGCACCGCGGCTGCCGCCGACGGCGACCGGGTCGCTCCGTGAACCTGGCCGAGCTCGGCTACGGCGCCGCGTTCACCCTCATCCCGAAACTGCCCCGGTCCCTCGTCTGGCCGTGCTTCGCCGCGGCGGCGGCGTACGGCTCCCGGCGGTACCGTCGCGGCAAGGGCGGCAAGGGCACCGTGACGCTCGCGTCCAACCTGCGGCGGGTCGTCGGCGCCGGGCCGTCGGACGCCGAGCTCGCCGACCTGGTCGAGCGCGGGCTGCGCTCCTACGCCCGCTACTACCTGGAGGCGTTCCGCCTGCCGGGCCGCCCCAGGGCCGAGCACCTCACGAGGTTCCGGCTGGAGCGCGAGGAGCTGCTCGCCCGGGACGTCGCCGCCGGCACCGGCGCGGTCATCGCCCTGCCGCACGCCGGCAACTGGGACGCCGCCGGCGCGTGGGTCGCGGCCAAGGGCTGGCCGATCGTGACCGTCGCCGAGCGGCTCAAACCCGAGAGTGTCTACCGGCGCTTCCTGCATTTCCGGCGCTCGTTGGGTATGGAGATCCTGCCGACGAGCGGCGGTGACCGGCCCGCGTTCGACGTGCTGGAGGAGCGGCTGCGGGCCGGGTACGTGGTGCCGCTGCTCGCCGACCGGGACCTGACCGCCCGGGGCGTCGAGGTCAGCTTCTTCGGCGGCCGGACCAAGATGCCGGCCGGCCCGGCACTGCTCGCCCTGCGCACCGGCGCCCCGCTGTACGTGGTGTCGATGTGGTTCGATGCGGATGCGGCCGCCGGCCGCCTCGAAGGGCCGATCCCGCTGCCGGCGCCGCAGGAGGGGGCGCTCGACGTGCGGGTCAGACTGCTCACCCAGCGCATCGCCGACGTCCTCGCCGAGGGCATCGCCCGCAACCCGCAGGACTGGCACATGCTGCAACGGCTCTGGATCGACACCCCCGTCACCAGCAGCGCCCCGGTGTGAGGAGGGCCCAGTTGCGCATCGGGATCGTCTGCCCGTACTCCTTCGACGTCCCCGGCGGCGTGCAGAACCACGTCCGCGACCTGGCCGAGACGCTGATCGCCCTCGGCCACCACGTCAGCGTCCTGGCGCCCGGCGACGAGGAGAGCGGCGAGCAGCCCTACGTCGTGCCCGCCGGCCGGGCGGTGCCCGTGCCGTACAACGGCTCCGTCGCCCGGGTGTCCTTCGGCCTGATCTCCGCGACCAGGGTGCGGCGCTGGATGGCGGCCGGCCGCTTCGACGTGCTGCACGTGCACGAGCCGCTCATCCCCAGCCTGTCGATGCTCGCGGTGCTGTCGGCGCGGGGCCCGGTCGTCGCCACGTTCCACACCGCGATGACCCGCTCCCGGGCGCTCGCCGCCGCGCAGGGGCTCCTGCAGCTGGTCCTGGAGAAGATCACCGGGCGGATCGCCGTCAGCGAGCTGGCCCGCAAGGTCCAGGTCGAGCACCTGGGCGGCAGCGCGTGGGAGATCCCGAACGGGGTGCAGGTGTCGCGGTACCGCGCCGCCGCCCCGCTGCCCGGCTGGCCGGGTGACGGCGGGACCCTGGGCTTCCTCGGCCGCTTCACCGAGCCGCGCAAGGGCTTCCCGTTCCTGCTGCGCGCCTTCGCGTCCCTCGCCGCGACCCGCCCCGGGCTGCGGCTGCTGGTCGCCGGGCCGGGTGACGTCGAGGAGGTGATGGCCGACTTCCCGGAGGTGGCGCCGTACCGCGACCGCGTCGTCTTCCTCGGCAAGGTCTCCGAGGAGGACAAGGCGCGGATGCTGCGCAGCGTCGACCTGTACGTGGCGCCCAACACCGGCGGCGAGTCCTTCGGCATGATCCTCACCGAGGCGATGTCGGCCGGCACCACCGTCGTGGCCAGCGACCTCGACGCGTTCCGGCGGGTCCTGGACGGCGGCCGGGCCGGCGCGCTCTTCCCGATCGGCGACAGCGCCGCCCTCGCCGCCACCGTCGCCGGCCTGCTCGACGACCCGGCCCGGCGGGCCGCCCTGGCCGCCCGGGCGAGCGCCGTCGTCGCCGCGTACGACTGGCCCGTCGTCGCCGAGCGTGTCCTCGAGGTGTACGCGACCGCGATCGAGGTCGCCGGGGCCGTCGTGGAGGAGCCCGTCCCGTAGGCTTCCGCCCGTGTGGTGGGTGATCACGGTGGTGGCGGTGGTGGTCCTGGTGGCCACCTACCTCACCTGGCTCGCGGCGCGCGTCGACCGGCTCCACGCGCGGGCCGTCGCGGCCTACGCCACGCTCGACGCGCACCTGCTGCGCCGGGCGGTGGCGGCGGTCGCCCTGGCCGAGGCGGCCCAGCTGCCCACCCTCATGTACGCGGCGCGGATCGCGCTGGACGCCGGCCCCGAGGACCGCGAGGTCGCCGAGAACGACCTGACCAGGCACCTGCGCGAGGCGGCGGCGGAGCGGCAGGAGCCCGACGGCGCACCGCAGGAGGTCCTCGGGGCGCTCGTGCAGGTCAGCCGGCGGGTGGCGCTGGCCCGGCAGGTGCACAACGACGTGGTCCGCGACGCCCTCGCGGTGCGCCGCAGGCTCCTGGTCAGGCTCTTCCGGATGGCCCGCAAGCACCCGCGCCCGGCGTACTTCGACGTCGACGACCCGGCACTGCCCTGACCCTTCGTCCCGTTTGTCGTGTTTCCGGTTCATCAGGTGTTTCGCGCCCGCTCAACCGGGAATGTCCTCATCCGGGTTTGTGGGCCGCGAGGTTCCCATTGGACGTCGGAAGTGCTCACCCGCACGGCGTAAACTCAAGATGAATCCCGCTCACCCTGTTAGGAGTGCTCCGTCGTGTCCGAGTCGCCCACCACCAGCACGTCAGTCACCGGCACCGCGCGGGTCAAGCGGGGCATGGCCGAGATGCTCAAGGGCGGCGTCATCATGGACGTCGTCACCCCCGAGCAGGCGAAGATCGCCGAGGACGCCGGCGCCGTCGCCGTCATGGCCCTGGAGCGCGTGCCGGCCGACATCCGCGCGCAGGGCGGGGTGTCCCGGATGAGCGACCCCGACATGATCGACGGCATCATCGCCGCCGTGTCGATCCCCGTCATGGCGAAGGCCCGCATCGGCCACTTCGTCGAGGCCCAGGTGCTGCAGGCGCTCGGCGTCGACTACATCGACGAGTCCGAGGTCCTCACCCCGGCCGACTACAGCAACCACATCGACAAGTGGGCGTTCACCGTGCCGTTCGTCTGCGGCGCCACCAACCTCGGCGAGGCCCTGCGCCGCATCACCGAGGGCGCCGCCATGATCCGCTCCAAGGGTGAGGCGGGCACCGGCGACGTCTCCAACGCCACCACCCACATGCGCAAGATCCGCGGCGAGATCCGCCGGCTGACCTCCCTGCCCGAGGACGAGCTGTTCGTCGCCGCGAAGGAGCTGCAGGCGCCGTACGAGCTGGTCAAGGAGGTCGCCGAGACGGGCAAGCTGCCGGTCGTGCTGTTCACCGCCGGCGGCATCGCGACCCCGGCCGACGCCGCGATGATGATGCAGCTCGGCGCCGAGGGCGTCTTCGTCGGCTCCGGCATCTTCAAGTCCGGCAACCCCGAGCAGCGCGCCGCCGCCATCGTCAAGGCCGTCACCTTCCACGACGACCCCGACGTCATCGCCAAGGTCTCCCGCGGCCTGGGCGAGGCCATGGTCGGCATCAACGTCGAGGAGATCCCGCAGCCGCACCGCCTCGCCGAGCGCGGCTGGTGACCGCCGGCATGATCATCGGTGTGCTCGCCCTGCAGGGCGATACCCGGGAGCACCTGCACGCCCTGGCCGAGCTGGACGTCATCGCCCGGCCGGTGCGCCGCCCCGACGAGCTGGACTCGGTCGACGCCCTGATCATCCCCGGCGGCGAGTCCACCGCGATGAGCAAGCTGGCGATCGAGTTCGGCATGACCGAGCCGCTGCGCAAACGGATCGGCGGCGGCATGCCCACGTACGGATCCTGCGCCGGCATGATCATGCTCGCCGGCAGCATCCTGGACGGCCGCGCCGACCAGGTGCCCTTCGGCGGGATCGACATGACGGTCCGGCGCAACGCCTTCGGCCGGCAGGTCGACTCGTTCGAAGGCACTGTCGACATTTCGGACATCGACGGCGGCCCGTTCTCGGCGGTCTTCATCCGCGCCCCCTGGGTCGAGGAGGTGGGTCCGGACGTGCGGGTGCTGGGTCGTGTGAGTGGACGGTCCGGGCCTTCCGGCGAAGCGGCAAGGGCCGGACTGTCCACAGGTTCGGCCGCCGGTAGGATTGTCGCGGTTCGGCAGCAGCACCTGCTCGCGACCGCCTTCCATCCCGAGCTCACCGGCGACCTCCGAGTCCATCGGTACTTCGTGGAGATGGCGCGTGAGGCGGGCCAGACGACGGAGGGTTAGGCCATGTCCGGGCACTCAAAATGGGCGACGACCAAGCACAAGAAGGCGGTCATCGACGCCAAGCGCGGCAAGCTCTTCGCCCGCCTGATCAAGAACGTCGAGGTGGCCGCCCGCACCGGCGGCGGCGACCCCGCCGGTAACCCCACGCTCTTCGACGCCATCCAGAAGGCGAAGAAGAACTCGGTGCCCAACGACAACATCAACAACGCCGTCAAGCGCGGCTCCGGCCTCATCGGCGGCGGCGCCGACTGGCAGACCGCGATGTACGAGGGCTACGGCCCCAACGGCGTGGCCATCCTCATCGAGTGCCTCACCGACAACCGCAACCGCGCCGCGACCGAGGTCCGCGTCGCGCTCACCCGCAACGGCGGCAGTCTCGCCGACGCGGGCAGCGTGTCGTACATGTTCAGCCGCAAGGGTGTCATCATCGTGCCCAAGGCCGGCGAGCTCACCGAGGACGACCTGCTCCTCGCCGTGCTGGACGCCGGCGCGGAGGAGGTCAACGACCTCGGCGAGGCCTTCGAGATCATCAGCGAGGCCACCGACCTCGTCGCCGTGCGCACCGCCCTGCAGGACGCCGGCATCGACTACGAGTCGGCCGACTCCTCCTTCGTCCCCAGCGTGACGGTCCCCTTGGACGAAGAGGGCGCCCGCAAGGTCTTCAAGCTCATCGACGCCCTGGACGACTGCGACGACGTGCAGAACGTGTACGCCAACTTCGACGTCTCCGACGAGGTCATGGCGCTCGTCGAGGCCTGAGTCCGTACAACGGTTCGCGGCGCCCCACCCGGCAGTCGGGTGGGGCGCCGTCGGCGTTGGGGCGCAGCTGTTTGCGCCAGGGGCCGTCCTCGCGACAACCGCCTTCCCGACCTCGGCGTGGTGACCAGACTTCCACCTGGGCTCGCCGCTCATGCGAATCTGCCCGGCACCGCCTACAGCCTGGTGATCGAGATCGTCTCCGAGCATGCCGAAAACGGTGAGTACACCGACAAGGCGCTCTGGTATGCGCAGCGTGGTATCCCGGAGTACTGGATTGTCGACCAGACCCCGACTCGCGCCGATGATGACGCTACGTCCAGATGCATCGCCTCACGTTGTCGGGAGGCAAGCCGGCCTACGTGCGCGACCGTACGCTGCTGCTGTCCGACCTGGAGGCCGAGTACCGAGAGCGGTCGACCGGCAAGTAGGCGTCCGTCGCTCGGCGACGTCGGCCGGGAGTTGCGGGCGAACCTGACCCCGAGCCGTTCCCGGAGTCACTGGCCGGGGCGGACCAGGCCCGACTCGTACGCGTAGACGACCGCCTGGACGCGGTCGCGGAGGTTGAGCTTCATCAGGACGCGGGCGACGTGGGTCTTCACCGTGGCCTCGCCGACGGTCAGGGCGGCCGCGATCTCGCCGTTGGACAGGCCGCGGGCCATCAGGCGCAGGACGTCGGTCTCGCGTGGGGTCAGCTCGGCGAGCTCCGGGGGTGGCTGCGGGCCGGGGGTACCGGCGTAGGAGGCGATGACCCGGGTCGTGACCGCCGGGTCGAGCAGGGCCTCGCCGGCGGCGACGACCCGGATCGCGGTGATGAGGTGCTCGGGGGAGGAGACCTTCAGCAGGAAACCGCTGGCCCCGGCGCGGAGGGCCTCGTACAGGTTGTCGTCGGTGTCGAACGTGGTGAGCACGATGACCCGGGGAGGGTGCGGGGCGGCGAGGAGGGCGCGGGTCGCGGCGAGGCCGTCCTGGCGGGGCATCGCGATGTCCATGAGGACGACGTCGGGGCGCACGCGGCGGGTCAGGGTGACCGCGTCGACGCCGTCGCCGGCCTCGCCGACGACCTGCATGTCGGGTTCGGTCTCGATGACCATGCGCAGGCCCGCGCGGACCATGCGCTGGTCGTCGGCGATCACGACGCTGATCGTGGGCGGCGGCGCGGCGGTCACGGCGCCACCAGCAGCGGCAGGCGGGCGTGCACGGCGAAGCCGCCGCCGGGACGGGGGCCGGCGTCGAAGTCGCCGCCGAACAGGGTGGCGCGCTCCCGCATGCCGATCAGGCCCTGACCGCCACCGGCACCGCGGTCCGCCGGAACGTTGCCGCGGTCGGAGGTGAAGGCGGCGGCCGGGACCAGCCCGGCCACCCGGGTCGCCGCCGCGCCGGCGGACGGGCCCGAGTCGACGACCGACAGGTGCACGCCGTCGGCGGCGTACCGCAGGCCGACCGTGACGTGCGCCGGCCCGGCGTGCTTCAGCACGTTCGTCAGGGCCTCCTGCACGATCCGGTACGCCGACAGGTCCGCCGCCGGGGCGAGGGGGACCGGGGTGCCCTCCCGCCGCAGGGTGACCGTCAGGCCGGCCTCGCCGACCTGGGCGAGCAGGTCGTCGAGGCGGTCCAGGCCGACCGGCGCCGCGGTCGTCCCGCCGGTGTCGCCGCGCAGCAGGCCCAGGGTGCGGCGCAGCTCGCCGACGGCGTCGCGGCCCGAGGACTCGATGCTGCGCAGCAGGTCCGCGTCGACGGTCAGGCCCGCGTCGAGGCGGCGGCGGACCACGCCGGCCTGGATCACCATGACGGTGACGCTGTGGGCGACCATGTCGTGCAGCTCCCGGGCGATGCGGACGCGCTCCTCCATGACCGCCTCCCGGACCCGCTGCTCGCGGATCGCGGCGCGGGCCGCGGCCGCGTCGCTGCTCTGCCGGTGCTGCACGGCGAACGCGGCGCCGAGGACCCAGGGGGCGACCGGGAAGAAGAACGCGCCCATCGGGTCGACCGGGTCGACCTGCCAGAAGACGGTGCCGGTCGCGACGGCCAGGGCCAGGCCGGTGACCCCGCGCGCCCGGGCGCGCCAGCCGGAGGTGCCGAGCAGCGGCACGTGCCGGCCGACCGTGTACGCCGCGATGATCATGGCGGCGAGCTGCCAGAGGCGGTAGGGCACGACCTGGTGCGGATACCAGTACTTGAGGCCGGCGACGCAGTTGGCCAGCAGGATGGCCAGCGGGGCGGCCCGGCGCAGGGCGACCAGCGGGGCGAACGCGGCCAGGACGAACGGCCACCAGCCACCCGGCTGGTGCGCGACCACCTCCTCCGTCAGCGCGAACGCGACGAAGGCGCCCGCCAGCGCGAGATCCGTCCGGCTCATGTTCACCTGCTGACCGTAAAGGCTGACCCGGCGCGGGTGAGCCCGTCCGACGGATGACGCGGCGTCCACCTCGCGGCGGAGGGCGGTTCCGTCCCCGTACGGGCGACCCGCCGGCCCCCGCGTCCGTACGGTGCTGCTCCACCGTAGAACGAGGGGTACCACATGCGACGTTTCACCCTGCAGTTCCTGCTCATCCTCGCGCCCGCGTTCCTCGCCGTCGCCACCGCGGTCGATCCCGGCCTCGGCGACGCGCAGGGCATCGGCGTCTACCGCGCGCACCCGGAGGCGACCCAGTGGCACTCGGTGCTGCTGCACTGGTCGTGGCTGCTGTTCGCGCCCGCGTTCCTCGGGCTGCTGGCGCCGATCCGGCGCCGCGGCTCGGTCCTGGCCCGCATCGCGTGGTGCGCGATCGTGTTCGGGCTGGTCACGTTCTCCGCGCTGATGGGGTACGACCTGGCGCTGCTCGCCATGGAGCAGACGATGCCCGACGCCGACGTCGCCCGTGCCGACCAGGCGTTCCAGGCGATGGGCTGGGCGCAGTGGGGCTGGCAGGTGCCGGGCCTGGCCGGCTGGGCGGTGGCGCTGCTGCTGACCCCGGTCGCGGCCGCCTACGCGCGGGTCATCTCCTGGTGGACGGCGGCCGGGGCGCTGCTGGGCACGGTGCTGTACCTGCAGTTCGCGATCTCGCCGCTGCCGGTGAGCGTCTCCGGGCCGGTGGTGATGCTCGTCGCGTACGGCGTCGCCGGCTGGGAGGCCGGCCGGTTCCGGGCGGCGCAGGACGAGCCGGCGACGTTCGGCGCGTTCAAGGACGCCGTCGGGCGGGTCTGCCTGGTCGCGGCGCCGGTCGTGTTCGGCGCGGGCCTGCTCACCGTCCCGGGCCTGTCCCCGGACATCGCGGTCTCGGTGCGCCACCCGGGCCTCGCCCAGGCCAGCGCGTTCCTGCTGCACCTGGCGTGGCTGCTGTTCGTGCCGGGGATGCTGCTGCTCATGCGGCGCGGCGGCCGGTTCACCACCGTGGCGGCCGCGGTCACCGCGTTCGCGCTGATGCACTTCAGCGGCCTGATGGTCGGCGACTACAGCGACCTGGCGGTGCGGCTGACGGTGCCGGCGCAGACCGCGGAGAAGATGAACGAGGCGATGGGCGGGTACGCGCTGTTCACCTTCGGCTGGGCGCTGCCGGCGATGGCGCTGAGCCTGCTCGGGCTGATCGCGGTGCCGATCGGGGCGGCCGCCGACGGCCTGGTCCGCTGGTGGGTGCCGGTGCTGACCGGGCTGGGCGTGGTGGCGTTCCTCGCCGTCGGGGTCGGCCCGCTGTCGGTGCTCAGCCCGCTGCTGCTGCTCGCCGGGTTCGGCCTGCTGGCCCGGGCACTGCCGGCGCGCCGCCCGGCCGCCGGGACGCCCACGCCGCAGCCGGTCGCCGCCTGAACCCGGCGACGGTGGCCGGCCCGTACCGGGGAGGCGCCGGCCACCGTCCCGGGCCGGTTCAGTCCAGTGCGACCCGCAGGTGGCGGGGGCCGCGCAGGATCGGGCTCGGCCGGTACACCGGCGGGTCCTCCAGCAGCCGCGCCCGGGCCAGGACCGGCGCGAGCGCCTGCAGCGCCACCTGCGCCTCCAGCCGGGCCATCGGCGCGCCGAAGCAGTAGTGGATGCCGTCGCCGAAGCCGAGGTGCTGCACGGGCCGGCGGTCCGGGTCGAACCGGTCGGGGTCGCTGACGTGCGCCGGGTCCCGGCTCGCGGCGGCCAGCAGCAGGGTGATCGACGCGCCCGACGGGATCGTGACGTCGGCGATCGGGATGTCGTCGAGCGCGGTGCGCCACGGCAGGAACTGCACCGGCGGGTCCCACCGCAGGACCTCCTCGACGAGCGGCACCGCGAACCCCGGGGCAGCCAGCAGCCGGTCGATCCAGCGCGGCTCGCGCAGCAGCGCGAGGGAGGCGTTCGCGATCAGGTTCACGGTCGTCTCGTGCCCGGCGATGAGCAGCAGCAGCGCGGTGCTGACCAGCTCGTCGCGGGTGAGCCGGCCGTCGGGGCCGTCGTCGGTGGCGAGGGAGCGCAGCAGGCCCGGCTCCGGGTCGGCGTCGACGAGCTCGCCGAGGTAGTCGGCCAGCTCCCGGAACGCGGTGGTCTGCCGCGGCTGCCCGGCCGACAGCGCCGCGTCGATCCACGTCCGGAAGCGGGGCTCGTCGGCGAGCGGCACGCCGAGCAGCTCGCAGATCACCAGGACCGGCAGCGGGTAGGCGAACTGGTCGACGATGTCCACGGTGGACGGTGGGAAGTCGGCGACGAGCCGGTCGACGATGCCCTCGAAGGACTGCTGGAGGTCCGCGACGAGCGTCGGGCGGTGCGGCGGGCCGAACTGCCGGTTGGCGAGGCGGCGCAGCCGGTCGTGCTCGGGCGGGTCGGTGCGCAGGAAGCTCGGCGACAGCCCGACGAGCTCGTCGGCGGGGGTGAACGCGGAGCTGACCCGCGGGTCGTGCAGCAGCGCGGTGACCTCCCGGAACGTGGTCACCAGCCAGGTGCCGTCGGGTTCGCGGCCGACCGGGGTGCGCCGCAGCGACGTGTACAGCGGATACGGGTCGTGGCGGTTGACGGGGTCGAGCACCGCGTTGAAGACCGAGCCTACGGACGTCGTCATCGGGGCCCCCTCACGAACGACGCGGACCGGGAGCTGGGACTGTGCCCGGTCACCACGACGGTGGCGTCGCGGGCCAGGAACTTCGGGTCGGGCACCTCGGCCGGGACCGGCACCATCGTCTCGGGCTGGTCGACGGTGGTGAACCGGGGCGGGAACGACGCCGCCTGCTCGATCAGCCGCTCGTAGAACGGCAGCCAGCGGCCGTGGTTGAAGGTGACGGCGCCGGTGAGGCGGCCCTTGTACCCGTACGCGGCGGCGAAGCGGCGCTGCTCGACGGAGCCCTGGGTGATGACCACCTCGTCGGCGAACGTGGGCACGCCGACGGCCTTGATGTTGGTGCCGAACTGCAGCGACCAGAACTTCGGCATGTGCAGGTGCGGCCAGCGGTCGGCCTCGTCGCTGACCATGTTGTGCGCGGCGACCTCCGCCTGGGCCACCGCGTTGCCCCAGTGCTCCAGGGCCAGGAACTGGTAGCCGAACATCGGGTTCGGGGCGCGGGCCACGTCACCGGCGACGAACACGTCGTCCAGGACGAGGCCGTTGACGTCGAAGGCGCGGCAGCCGGCGTCGCACGCGAGCCCCCACGGGCCGACCGCGAGCCCCGACTCGCGCAGCCACTCGACGTTGCGGACCCCGCCGAGCGCGGCGACGACCACGGCGACGTCGGCCTCGGTGCCGTCGGAGAAGCGCGCGCGGCGCACCCGCCCCTCCGGGTCACCCTCGATGGCCTCGACGGTGACCCCGCAGCGCAGGTCGACGCCGTGCTCGCGCTGCAGGTCGGCGGCGACGGCGCCGATCACCCCGCCGAGGGCGCCCGCGAGGGGCGTGGCGGCGGCCTCGGCGACGATGACGTCCAGGCCCATCGACCGGCACGTGGAGGCGATCTCGGAGCCGGCGAACCCGGCGCCGATGACCAGGACCCGCGGCGCCGGGCCCTCGTGCGGCGGGCCCTCGTCGGCGGGCGGCGGTCCGGTGCGCAGGTGCGCGGCGGCGCCGAACGGTGCGATCGCGGCGAGCCGCTCGTGCAGCCGCTGCGCGTCCTCGCGGGTGCGCAGCACGAACATGCCGTCCAGCGCGGCCTCGACGGGGTCGTGCCACGGCCTGGCCCGCACGCCGGTGGTGATGAGCAGCCGGTCGAACGGCACGGATCTGCCGTCGCCGAGCACGATCCGGCGCGCGGCGAGGTCCAGGCCGGTCGCGGTGACGCCGAGCTTCCACGTGGCGTTGAGGTCGTCGCTGTGCGGCAGCGCGGTCGCGTACGGCGGCACCCGGCCGCTGAGGGCCTGCTTCGACAGCGGCGGCCGGTCGTACGGCTCGCAGTCCTCGCCGTCGACGAGGGTCAGCGACCCGGTGAACCCCTCCTCGCGCAGCGCCTCGGCGGCGCGCAGCCCGGCCAGGGACGCGCCGACGATCACGATGCGGGACGGGCGGTCCTGGACCTGGACCGGCGGCATGTCCTGCACCGACAGCCGGTCGACCTGGATCGCCTGCACGGGGCAGGCGGCAGCCGCGCGGGCGACGCGTTCGCGCTGGTCGTCGTCGGGGGCGGGGTCGTACATGAGAGCCTCGTCGCCCTGCATCTGGAACGATGCGGGAGCCAGGAAGGCGCACTGGGCGTACCCCTGGCACTTGGTGAGATCTACTACCACGCGCATGACCCAACGGTCACCCGTTCGCGGCGGCGCCGCCTCACCCCACGAGGACGGCGGCGGAGGACGGCAGGATCGCCCGGACGACGGTGCCGGCACCCGGCGCGCTCATCACGTCGAGGGTGCCGCCGACCAGCTCGGCCCGCTCCCGCATGGAGCGCAGGCCGAGCCGCCCGACCCGCCCCGGTCCGCCGGCCGGCCCGCCGTCGGGGCCGCCGGGCTGGAACCCGACGCCGTCGTCGACGACCTCCAGCACGACCCGGGTGTCGTCGCCGGCGAGGCGCACCGTGACCTGCGAGGCGCCGGCGTGCCGGGCGGCGTTGCCGAGCGCCTCCAGGGCGATGCGGTACAGCGCCTCCTCCACCTGCGGGCTGACCGCCGGTTCGGCCTCCAGCTGCAGCCCCCAGCCGGGCGGGACGGCGCCGGTGCCGGGCGCGAGGTGCAGCGCGTCGACGATGCGCCGCAGCGCGGTGGCGAGCCCGGCGCCGACGAGGGTCTCCGGGCGGAGCCGGACGATGATGCCGCGCAGGTCGCTGAGGCCGGCGCTGGCGGTCTCCTGGATCCAGGCGAGCGACGCCCGGGCGTTGGCGGGGTCGCCGTGCATGAGCTCGGCGGCGGTGCCGGCGCCCAGGCTGATGCCGTACAGCGTCTGGACCACCGAGTCGTGCAGCTCCCGGGCCAGCCGCTCACGCTCCCGGGTCGCCTGGTGCTCGCCGGTGCCGAGGACGACCGCGGCCACCCCGGCGAAGGCCTCCAGCCGGCGCGGCGGCACCGGCCGGCGCCGGCCGACGGCCGCGATCACGCCGGGCGGCCCGGCGATGCCGGCCTGGCCGGGCAGCGGCACCGCGCTGACCGGGCCGCGCAGCACGGGACGTCCGGTGCGCACCGCCCCGGCGACGATCTCGTCGAGGCCGGGCCATCCGTCGCCGGTGCCGCCGCGCAGCCGGCCCGACGCGTCGAAGATCAGCACCGCGGCCGCCGGCAGCGCCCGGCCGGCCCGGTCGCACACGGCCCGCAGCACCTCCTCCGCCGGGGCGCCGCCGCGCAGCTGGGCGTGCAGCGCCGCGAGGTGCCTCAACTCGGGGCCGCCGCGTGCACCGGGACGAGGCCGACCCGCATCGCGTACAGGGCGGCCTGCGTGCGGCTCTCCGCGTTGAGCTTCTGCAGGATGTTGCTCACGTGCGTCTTCACCGTCTGGGGCGCGATGTGCAGCTCCCGGGCGATCTGTCCGTTGGCCCGGCCCCGGGCCAGCAGCACGAGGACCTCCTCCTCGCGGCGGGTGAGCTGCGGCGGCGTGGTCGGCACGTGCACGTCGCGCACCAGGCGGGCGGCGACCGCCGGGGACAGCTGCACCTGGCCGGCGGCGGCGGCCCGCACCGCCCGGTGCAGCTCGTCGCAGGAGGTGTCCTTGAGCAGGTAGCCGACGGCGCCGGCGTGCAGGGCGTCGGCGATGAGCTGCGGCTCCAGGTAGCCGCTGAGGGCGACGACCTCGACCCCGGGCAGCTCCCTGCGGATGACGGCGGTCGCGGAGATACCGTCGAGGACGGGCATGAGCAGGTCCATGAGGACGAGGTCGGGCCGCAGCTCGTGGGCGAGGCGCACGGCCTCGCGCCCGTCGCCGGCCAGACCGACGGTCTCCAGGTCGCCGCTGAGGGCCAGGAAGCCGCGGAGGCCCTCACGGACCATCGCGTGGTCGTCGGCGATCAAGATCTTGATACTCATCGCCGCGCGCTATACCCCGGTGCGGCGGCGAATCACCACGATGCCGGTGCCGTTCGGTGTACGCCGAATGGGGGAGGACGAAGGTCGCCGCCTCCGCCAGACCGTGGCGTGATGTAAGGCGGGCTCCTGCGCGGGCACCGTTGCACCGTGACGCCCAACTTGCGCCGGCTGGGCCGGTTTTCGCTGGTGGGAGCCGGCGGTGTGGTGGTCAACAACGCAACGCTGGTGGTCCTGCACGGAGGGCTGGGACTGCCCTTGCTGCCTGCCACGGTCGCCGCCGTCGAGCTCGCGCTGGTCACCAACTACGTGCTGCACGAACTGTGGACGTTCCGGCAGGGTCGTCGGGGCAGCCGGCTGTCGTTGCAGCGCTTCGCGTACTTCAGTCTCGCCGGCCTCGCCGCGTTGCCGGTCAACGTCGTCGCGGTCCAGCTGCTGGTCGCGCTCGGTATGCACTACCTGCCAGCGAACCTGATCGGCATCGTCGCCGGGTTCGCCGTCAACTTCGCCGTCAGCTCGAAGTGGATTTGGAGTGAACGCACCGATGGAACAGCTGGTGTTGACCATTCTCACCCTGATCTCGCTGGTGCTGACGGTGCAGGCGGCGCATGCGTTGTACCTCATGATCTACACGTGGGACCAGCCGGAGGCCGGCGACAGGGCGCGGGTGCCCGATCGACGTGCTATACCAACACTCTCCTTCACCGCCATCCTCCCGGCACGGCACGAGGAGGAGGTCATCCAGCACACCATCGCCCGCGCCGCGTCCGCTGACTACCCGCCGCACCTGGTGCAGATCCTGGTGGTGTGCTCCGCCGACGACGTGGGCACGATCGAGCAGGCGCAGACGCAGGTGAACCGGCTGCGCGCGATGGGCCGCACCAACGTCGAAGTGGTCGTCTTCGACGACGGCCCGATCAACAAGCCGCACGGGCTCAACACCGCGCTGCGCTACGCCACGAACGACGTCGTGGCGATCTTCGACGCCGAGGACGAGGTCCAGCCGCAGCTGTTCGACATCGTCAACACGATCATGTCCGAGGAGGACGTCGGCTGCGTGCAAGCGGGGGTGCAGCTGATGAACTTCGACTCCAACTGGTACTCGACGTTCAACGTCCTGGAGTACTTCTTCTGGTTCCGCAGCCGGCTGCACTACCACGCGAAGAACGGCGCGATCCCGCTCGGCGGCAACACCGTGTTCTTCAAGCGGGGGCTCATCGAACGCCTCGGCGGCTGGGACGAGTCGAACCTGACCGAGGACGCCGACATCGGCCTGCGCATCTCCAGCATGGGGGAGAAGGTCCGGGTCGTGTACGACGACCGCTACGTCACGAAGGAGGAAACGCCACCGACGCTGCAGAGCTTCATCAAGCAGCGGACCCGGTGGTGTCAAGGCTTCATGCAGACCCTCGGCAAGGGCACGTGGAAGCTCATGCCGACCCGCCGCCAGCGGTTCCTCGCCTGGTACACCCTGGCGTTCCCGCACGTCCAGGCGATGCTCGGCATCTACCTGCCGGTGGCGCTGCTCAGCGCGTTCGTGCTGACGGTGCCGGTGCCGGTGGCGATGCTGTCCTGGCTGCCGGTACTGCTGCTCGGCGCGCACTTCGTGATGAGCGTCGTCGGACTGTACGAGTTCACCGGCGCGCACGGGCTCAAGGCCACACCCGCGACGGTGGTGAAGATGGCGATCACCTGGTTCCCGTACCAGATGGTGCTGTCCTACGCCGCGGCACGGGCGCTGTGGCGGCAGGTCAAGGGTGAGCGCAACTGGGAGAAGACGGCCCACGTCGGTGCGCACCGCACCGCGGCGGAGACGGCGGAGCTGACCAATGTCGGCTGACCTGTTGCAGCGCCCGGGGACGCCGGCGGGCGCCCCGAGGAAGAAGACCGTCGCGCCGCAGACGCGCGGCTGGCCGCTGATCATCGTCAGCCTGGCGATCGGCCTGGTGACGCACGGCTGGAACATGTTCCGCTACCCGCTGTACCTCACCGACGAGGGCATCTACATGGAGCAGGCGTGGTCGGTGCTGCGGGAGGGGAAGCTGTCGCCGTACACGTACTTCTACGACCACGCGCCGATGGGCTGGCTCACGATCTCGGGCTGGGTCGCGATCCTGCCCGGCGGCTTCAACGCCTTCGGCAACGCCATCAACACCGGGCGCGTGCTGATGCTCATCGTGCACCTGGTGTCGGTGTTCCTGCTGTACGAGATCGTGCGGCGGTTCACCGGCAGCAAGGCCGGCGGGTTCCTGGCCGCGTTCGTGTTCAACGTGTCGCCGCTCGGCGTGTACTACCAGCGCCAGGTCCTGCTGGACAACCTGATGATGCTGTGGATCCTGCTGGGCCTGTACCTGCTGGCCCGCAAGGACGGCCGGATCGTCACCGTCATGGGCGCCGGGCTGTGCTTCGGCCTGGCCCTGGTGACCAAGGAGAACGCGCTGTTCATCCTGCCCGGCTGCGCGTACCTGCTGCACCGCACGATCAAGGAGCAGCCGAACCGCCGGTTCAGCATGTCGTTCTGGTGGTTCGCCGCCATCGCCCCGGTCATCGGCTACCTGCTCTTCGCGCAGATCAAGAACGAGCTGTTCCCGGAGGGGTTCAACTTCAACCTCGCCGCGGCCACGCCCGGCGACCACGTGTCGCTGCTGTACACCGTGTGGTGGCAGCTGCACCGCAACTCCAACAGCAGCAACGGCCTGTCCTTCACCACGTTGCTGCAGGACAGCTGGCTGTTCAAGGACCGGTACCTGCTCATCGCCGGCACCGCCGCGACCGTGCTCGGGCTGTTCGCCGGGCGGCGCAACAAGCGGCTGCGCGGGCCGATCCTGGCGTGCGCGCTGATGGCCGCCGGCTACGGCTTCTACCTCACCCGCAGCGCCCTGCTCGACTTCTACATCGCGCCGATGGTCCCGCTGTTCGCGCTGAACCTCGGGATGTTCTTCGGCTGGCTGACCCGGCGGACCAAGCCGCCCGGGGCGGCGGTGCTCGTCGCCTGCCTGCTGGTGCCGGTGCTGGTCATGCCGGGCGGGTTCCTGGTCAAGTACAACACCAAGGGCGAGCTGGAGTTCAGCGACGCGTACCGGCTGCCGCTGACCCGCCTGCAGGAGCAGCAGGTCGCGTGGATCAAGGCGAACGTGCCGACGGACGCGAAGCTCATCATCGACGACGACATCTGGGTCGCGCTGCACGACAACGACCCGCCGTACAAGTACGCCCACCCGCACTACAAGGCCACGTCGGACCCGGACGTGCGGGACAAGGTCTTCGCCTCCAGCTGGGAGAACGTCGACTACGTCGTGATGTCGAACAAGATGCGCGACGCCCTCGAACGCGGTGGCGAGACCTGGATCATCGAGGCGATCGACCAGCACGGGGAGACCGTCTGGGAGGCCACCCGCGGCGACGTCTCACTGCAGATCATCAAGATCGGTGCAACCTCGTGAGTGAGCTGGAGTGACGATGCAGACCCTCAAACGCCGGCTGGCACCGGCGAAACGCCGTCCGGCGGCGGCGAAACGCCGCCGGCGGGTGTCCCGGCCGAAGATCTCCGGCCGCCGGCTCCTGATCGCCGCGGTCGCCGCGTTCCTGTTGGTCAGCGTCGGGCGGTCGGTGCTGCCGGCGCTCGGCATCGAGGCGCCGGGCCTGCCGTCGTTCGGCGGGGGCGGCGACTCGCCGACGGACGCGCCGACGACGAAGGCGCCGAAGGCGCCCACCGTCGACCTCAACGGTGTCATGGTGCACGGCGGCGGCGAGCCGATGATCACGCTGAACCCCGGCCTGGTGCGGCTGGGCAGCACCGTGACGGTCAACGGCAACGGGTTCGACCAGGGCTCCATGGTCGACGTGTACCTCGGGCCGTCCGCGGCCGCCGCCCAGCCGTCCGGCAAGGGCAAACCGTCCAAGGCCACGGCCGCCAAGCCGGTCCAGGTCGGCACCGCGAAGGCCGGCAAGTACGGGATCTTCACCGTCAACTTCGCCTTCCCGAGCAAGATGACGACCCCGGTGCTGGAGGTGACCGCCCAGGCGCGGGGCAGCGACAAGGTCGCCAAGGCCGAGGCGGCCGTCGCGCAGGGCGCCGGCCAGGCGACGCTGTCCGCCGTCGTCGGCAAGCCCGGCGACACGATCAACCTGACGGTGAAGGGGTTCTCCCCGGGCGAGGAGCTGTCGGTCTTCTGGGGCCGGATCAACGGCGAGCCGAGCCTCACCCTCAAGGCCGACGAGGATGGTTCCGTGGGTAAGACCCCGATCAGGGTTGGTGTCACGGCCGTCGGCACGACCAGTCTGGTGGTTGTGGGCAAGACGAGTGGTGCGGCGGCGAGCGCGCCGTTCCAGGTGCTGCGGCTGTACCCGTCGATCAAGCTCGCGCCGTACGCGGTGAAGGCGACCCAGTCGATCACCTTCTCCGGCGCCGGGTTCGCGCCGGGGGAGCGGGTGCTGGTGCGGCTCAACTCGGCCGGCGGCCAGCCGGTCATGGCGGTGACGACCGACGGCGCCGGTGCCTTCAAGGGCGCCGGGCTGACGATGCCCTACCAGCTCAAGGGCTCCCAGTCGCTGGTGTTCATCGGCGAGCAGAGCCGGGCCGCGACCTCGTCCGGGTTCACGATCCTGCCGTACACGCCGCAGGCCCGCACCAACGCCTACGGCGGCCTGCCCGGCACGGTGGTCAACTTCTACGCCACGCAGTTCGCGCCGAACGAGGCCGTCCACGTCTACGTGAAGACCTCCAAGGGCGCCAAGGGCGAGCTCGTGTCGGCGTTCCGGGTCGACAAGAACGGCACGGCCCGCGCCGTCGGGCAGTACACGATCCCCGGCAACACCGAGAACAGCGTGATCTTCGAGCTGCGTGGCCAGCTCAGCGGCTCCACCGCGACGGTCAACTTCAAGGTCGACTCGTCCGGCGGGCCGGTGGACATCCCGACGCCGAAGCCGTACGTCCTGCCGAAGGATCTGGAGAAATAGCCCCGGTGTACTGGCAGGCATTCCGGGCCGCCCCGGAGGCGTTGATCGTGCTCGACGCCGCCGGGGTGGTCCGGCTCGCCAGTAGCGCCGCGGAGACGCTCTTCGACCGGGCCACCGCCGACCTCGTCGGACGCCGCGTCGACGACCTGCTCGTCAGCGACCCGCGGGCCGCCCTCGACGCGTCCGCCGTCGAGGGCGAGCCGGTGTACACGACCTCGGCGATCCGCCGCCCGGACGGCACGCAGCTGCCGGTCGACGTGCGGCTGCGCACGCTGCCCGGCGACCCGAGCGGGCTGGTCGTGCTCGCCGTGGACGACCAGGGCTCCGGCGGGATGTCCCGGGCCAGCCTCGAGCACCGGGTGGCCCGGCTGCAGCAGGCCGGGGTCGCGCAGGAGCAGGCGCTCGGCGACGTCATCCTCGCCCAGGAGCGGGAGCGGGCCCGCATCGCCGCCGGGGTGCACGACGACAGCCTGCAGGTGATCACCGCGGCGATGCTGCGGCTGCAGCACCTGCGCCGGCGGCTGCGCGAGCCGCGCGACCTGGAGCTGCTGGGCAAGCTGGAGGACAGCCTCGCCCTGGCCGCCGACCGGTTGCGGCGGCTGATCTTCGACTTCCGGCCGCCGAAGCTGACCAGCGACGGCCTCGCCGCGGCCACCCGCGACCTGCTCGACGGGCTCGCCGAGGACCACTCGCTCGCCGTGCACCTGCAGGACCGGCTGGGCGACGAACCGCCGCTGCCCACCCGGCTGCTGCTGTTCAGGATGCTGCAGGAGGCCGTCGCCAACGTCGGCAAGCACGCCGACGCCGACGAGTGCACCGTCATCCTCGGCGAGCAGGACGACGGCTACCTGGTGCGGGTCGTCGACGACGGCATCGGCACCGAGCACGCCGAGAGTGACTTCGAGACCCGGGCCGGGCACCTCGGCCTGGTCCTGATGCGGGAGCGGGCGGCCCTGGCCGGCGGCTGGTTCCGCATCAGCAGCGTCGCCGGCAGCGGCACCACCGTCACGTTCTGGGTGCCGCGCGGCGCCGACCTGCAATCCAAAGGAGCCGCCTGATGCGCTACCGCGTGCTGATCGTCGAGGACCACCAGGTGGTCGCCGAAGGCCTCGCCGCCCTGCTCAACGAGCACCCCGAGCTGCGCGTCGTCGCGATCGCCGGCGGCGTGGGGGAGGTCGAGCACCTCGCCGACGTCGAACGGGTCGACGTGGTGCTGTGCGACTACTGGCTGCCCGACGGCACCGGACCGGAGGCGGTCGCCGCCCTGCGGGCGCACCTGCCGGACGTGGCCGTCGTGTTCCTCAGCGCCGACAACAGCGACGAGGTGGTCCTCGCCGCCCTGGAGGCCGGTGCCGCCGGGTACCTGGTGAAGAGCGCCGGCGGCGCCGACGTCGCCGACGCGGTCCGCCGGGCGATCGACGGGGAGATCCTGGTGCCGGCCCGCCAGCTGGCGAAGCTGCTCGCCCGGCGGCGGGAGCGCTCGCACCGCTCCGCGGAGCACGCCCGGCGGCTGGACAGCCTGACGCCGCGGGAGCGGCAGATCCTCAACCTGATGACCTCCGGCATGGACAACCGCGACATCGCCCGGGAGCTGAGCATCAGCTACACCACGGTGCGCAGCCACGTGCGGCACCTGCTGTCCAAGATGGGTGCCCGCTCGAAGCTCGAGGCGGTCGTCCGGGCGGCGGACTGGGACGCTCCTACGGTCGCGCCATGACCGTCTCCGCCAATTGCGCCATGCCCGTCCCGTCCGATCGCACCATGAACAATTCGGACATTCGTACGCTGAACTGAAATTTCCCGTTCCGTAATGTTTTGACCTGCCCGACGTCGTCGTACGTGAGGACAGGTCAGAAGTTGAAGCGTTCCCGTCTCGTGTGGCTGAGCGCCACCCTGGCGCTCGCCGCCGCCGTCACCGCCGGTGGTGTCGCCCTGTACCACTCCGCCGAGAAGAAGGCGGACGGCCCGCACGCCGCCGGCCAGCAGCTGCGGCTGCCGCTGCACACCGCCGGCAACCGGATCGTGGACGCCTCCGGCGCCACGGTCACCTTCACCGGCGTCAACTGGTTCGGCCTCGAGACCAACACGTTCGCCCCGCACGGGCTGTGGTCCCGGTCGCTGGACGACATGCTCGACCAGATGGCGGCGCAGGGGTTCAACTCCGTGCGCCTGCCGTTCAGCAACGAGCTGTTCGACGCCACCGCCAAGCCCAACGGCGTGGACTACAAGCTCAACCCCACCCTGGAGGGCCTCACCGGCCCGCAGATCATGGACCGGGTCGTCGAGGGCATCACCAAGCGCGGCATGATGGTGATCCTCGACCGGCACCGGCCGACCTCGCAGGGCCAGAGCAACCTCTGGTACACCGACAAGGTCAGCGAGGAGCGCTGGATCTCCGACTGGAAGATGCTCGCCAAGCGCTACCGCGACAACTCCCTCGTCGTCGGCGCCGACCTGCACAACGAGCCGCACGGCGAGGCCACCTGGGGCACCGGCGGGGAGAAGACCGACTGGCGGGCCGCCGCGGAGCGGGCCGGCAACGCGATCCTCGCGGAGAACCCGAACTGGCTGATCGTCGTGGAGGGCATCGAGTCCTACGACGGCGACGGGTACTGGTGGGGCGGCAACCTGCAGGGCGCGGCCAAGGACCCGGTCCGGCTGTCCGACCAGTCCAAGCTGGTCTACTCCGCGCACGACTACAGCCCCAAGGTGTGGTCGCAGCGCTGGTTCACCGACCCCGCGTTCCCGGCCAACATGCCGGCCCTGTGGGACAAGCAGTTCGGTTACCTCGTCAAGAACAACGTCGCGCCGGTGCTCATGGGCGAGTTCGGCGGCCGGTCCGTCGCCGAGACCGACGCCCAGGGCAACAAGGACCTCGAGGGCATCTGGCAGCGGCACCTCATCGCGTACCTGAAGGAGCACGGGCTCAGCTACACGTACTGGTCCTGGAACCCCAACTCCGGCGACACCGGCGGGATCCTGAAGGACGACTGGAAGACCGTCGACCAGGCCAAGATGGACCTGCTCAAGTCCTACCAGTCGGCGCCGGCGGCGAAGAAACCGTAGCCGTCCGTCAATGGGCCCTCCCCACACTGTTATGTTCAGCGTGGGGAGGGCCTCATGGCTGTTCGGGAGCTGGACACGACGGTCGGTGACCTGCGGGCGGTCATCGCCGTGCCCGCCGCGCCGCCGCGGGCGGGACTCGTGCTGGTCGACGGCTCCGGCCCCGCGACCAGGCACGAATGGGGCACGGTCCCGGGGCACCTCGCCGGGCTCGGCGTCGCCACGCTGCGGCACGACAAGCCCGGCTGCGGCGGCTCACCCGGCGACTGGCGCGCCCAGACCTTCGCCGACCGGGCCGAGGAGTCCCTCGCCGCCCTCGCCACCCTGCGCGCCGAGACCGGCGTCGAGCGCGCCGGCCTCATCGGCTACAGCCAGGGCGGGTGGGTCACGCTGCTGGCCGCCACCGGCCGGCCCGACGCCGTCGACTTCGTGGTCACCGTGTCCGGGCCCGCGGTCGGCGTCGCCGAACAGGAGCGGGTCCGCACCGAGCGGATGCTGCGCCGGCTCGGGCACCCGCCGGCGGTCGTCGACGAGGCGATGCGCTGGGTGGACGAGCGCGCCGCCCGCCTCGCCGTCGGCGACCCGCCCGCGCAGATCCTCGCCGCGCAGGACCGCCACGCCGGCCGGCCGTGGCACGCCGCGGTGGCCGCCGCCCCGTACGACACGGTGGAGACCCTCGCGTTCCTCGCCCGGGCGCTGCGCTTCGACCCGGCCGCCCTGATCCCGCACCTGCGCTGCCCGATCCTCGCCCTGTACGGCGCCGCCGACGAGCTCGTCCCGGTCGAGCGCAGCGTCGCGGTGCTCGCCGAGCGGCTGCCCGGGCTGCACCGCGGGCGCAACGCGGTGGCCGTCCTGCCCGGCGCGGATCACATGCTGCACGTCGCGGAGGGTGAGCACGCACCCGCGTTCCTGCCGATGCTCGGGGCGTTCCTCGACCTCGTGGCGCTGTCGTAGCGCATCGAACCGGGCCTTCTCCCGGACTTGTGTGGCCTGCCCACATAGCTCCGTGCCCGACGCCACTCCTAGCGTGTGCGAACACCGCCAGCAGGCGCTGGCCTTAACAAGGCGTTCACACAGGGCTCATACGGAGGAAGCGTGATTCGGCAGACGAGTGCGCCGCGGCGGCTACTGCTCGCGGCGCTCGGCATGAGTATCGCGGCGGCGTTCACGTCCGCCTGCAGCAGTCCCCAGGAGGCGGCGCAGGAGCCCGCCGGGGACAGCACCCCGATCAAGGTGGGCCTGGTGTACTCGCAGACGGGTGCCCTGGCCGGCTACGGCAAGCAGTACATCGAGGGCTGGAAGGCGGGCCTCGCCTACGCCACGAAGGGCACCGGCAAGGTCGGCAACCGGCCCGTCGAGGTCAAGGAGGTCGACGACGCCGGCGACCCGGCGAAGGCCGTCTCCGCCGCGAAGGACCTCATCGGCCAGGGGTACAAGATCATCGCCGGGAGCACCGGCTCGGCCGTCGCGGGCCAGGTCGCGCCCCTCGCGGCGCAGAACAAGGTCCTGTTCGTCTCCGGCCCGGCCGCGTCCGACGCGGTCACCGGCGTCAACAAGTACACCTTCCGCTCCGGCCGCCAGTCCTACCAGGACGTCCTCGCGGCCAAGTCCTACCTGTCGGCGCCCACCGGCAAGAAGGTCCTCGTGTTCGCCCAGGAGGGCACCTTCGGCAAGTCCAACGCCGACGCGGTGAAGGCCGTCATCGGCGGCGCCGGCGCCACCGTGGAGAACCTGTTCGTCCCGGCCAGCGCCACCGAGTTCACCGGCTTCGCGGCGCAGGCCAAGAACGCGAAGGCCGACATGATCTTCGTGGCGTGGGCCGGCACCACCGCCCCGGCCATGTGGCAGGCCCTCGACCAGCAGGGCGTGCTCGGCTCGACCATGGTCGTCACCGGCATCGACCAGCGGGCGTCCTGGGCCACGTTCGGCGCGGCCGGCGGCAAGCTGTCGCTGCTCGCGCACTACTTCGACGGCGCCAGCGACAACGAGGCCACCGCCGCGCTGCGCAAGGGCGTCGAGGGCGGCAAGCTCGACCTGTTCCACCCCGACGGCTTCACCGCCGCGCAGATGGTCGTGCGGGCGGCCGGCGAGGGCGGCGACGACGTGGACAAGATGGTCACCGCCCTGGAGGGCTGGAGCTTCGACGGCGTCAAGGGCAAACTGACCGTCCGCAAGGAGGACCACGCCCTGCTGCAGCCGATGTTCCAGGGCAAGTTCTCCGGCTCCGGCGCCGAGCTGAAGCCGGAGCTCGTGAAGGCGATCGACCCGGCCGACGCGGCACCGCCGGTCGTGCAGATGAAGGGCTGAGGCTTGTCCCCCCGAAGCAACGCACCGGCGGCCGGGGCGGTTGACGCCCCGGCCACCGGCCTGCTGTCCACCAGGCGGCTGACCTGGAAGATCGGCGAGGTGGCGATCGTCGACCACGTGTCGATCGACCTGGCCGAGGGCGAGTTCCTCGCCGTCATCGGCCCCAACGGCGCCGGCAAGACGTCGCTGTTCAACCTGATCTCCGGGCTGCGCCGGCCGACGGACGGCTCGGTCACCCTCGCCGGGCACGACATCACCCGGCTGGCGCCGCACCGGCGGGCCCGCCGCGGCCTCGGCCGCACGTTCCAGTCCTCGTCGGTGTTCGGCTCGCTCACCGTCGCCGCGAACGTGCGCCTGGCCGTGCAGGCCCGCCGCGGCGGGTCGGTCCGGCCGTTCCCGCTGCCGCGCGCCGACCGGGACATCGCCGAGCGCGCCGAGCGGGTCCTGTGGCGGGTCGGCCTCGACCACCGCGCCGGCACCCTGGCCGGCACCCTCGCCCACGGCGAGAAACGCAAGCTGGAGATCGCGCTGCTGCTGGCCGGCGAGCCGAAGGTGCTGCTGCTGGACGAGCCGATGGCCGGCGTCAGCGCCGAGGACGTGCCGGGCCTGGTCGCGCTGATCAAGACGCTGACCCGCGACGAGCGGCGCAGCGTGCTCATGGTGGAGCACCACATGGACGTGGTCCTGGACCTGGCGGACCGGGTCGCGGTCATGCACCACGGGGCACTGCTGATCTGCGACACCCCGGACGTCGTCATGGCCGACCGGACCGTCCAGGAGGCGTACCTGGGGGAGAAGCTGTGAGCGGCCAGCGCAGCGGCTCGGGCCGCGAACCGGAGGCTCAGGTGTGGCTCGCGGCGGCGCCGGAGCGAAGCGGAGGTGACGCTGTGAGCCAGCCAATTCTGGACATATCCGACCTGTCGGTCAAGGTGGGCGGGTCGCACATCCTGCAGGGCGTCACGTTCGCCGTGCAGCCGCAGGGCGTCACCGCGCTGCTCGGCCGCAACGGCGTCGGCAAGACCACCACCCTGAAGGCCGTGCTGGGCCTGATGCCGCGGGCCGCGGAGATCACCGGCCGGGTCGGCTTCGACGGTGCCGCCATCACCCGGCAGCCGACGTTCCGGCTGGTCCGCCAGGGCCTGGGCTACGTGCCCGAGGACCGCGGCGTGTTCGCCGGGCTCACCGTCGCGGAGAACCTTCGGCTCGCCGAGCGGGCCGGCACCGCCCCGGACTACGACACCGTGCACGGGCTGTTCCCGGAGCTGCGCAAGCGGGCCCGGCAGCGGGCCGGCACCCTGTCCGGCGGCCAGCAGCAGATGCTGGCGATCGGCCGGGTCCTGCTCAACCCCAACCGGCTGCTGCTCATCGACGAGCCGACGAAGGGTCTCGCCCCGAAGGTCGTCACCGAGGTCGCCGCCGCCCTGGAGGCGGTCGCGGCCGTGGTGCCGATGCTGCTCGTCGAGCAGAACCTCGCCGTCGTGCGGCGGATGGCCCGGCACGCCGTCGTCATCGCCAACGGCCGGGTCGCGTACACCGGCGCCGCCGGCGACCTGCTGGACTACACCGAGAAGACCAAGGCGCTGCTCGGCGTCGGCAAGGGGGACCACGCATGAGCACCGTTGTGCTGTTGACCTTGACGGGGCTGGGGCTGGCCGCCCTGTACTTCCTGGTCGCCTCCGGTCTGGCGCTGGTGTTCGGCCTCGCCGACGTGCTGAACTTCGCGCACGGGCTGTTCCTGTCCGTCGGCGCGTACGGCACCTGGTGGGCCGCCGGCAACCTCCCCGGCGCCGGGGCGTCCGGCTGGGGCTTCGTCCTCGCCGTCGCGTTCGGCGTGGTGTGCGGCACCGCCGTGGCCGCGCTCGTCGAGCTGGTCCTCATCCGGCCCCTGTACTCCCGCACGATCGAGCAGGTCCTGGTCACCGTCGGGCTGTCGCTGGCCGGGGTGGCGCTGCTGCAGGCCTCCTGGGGCGCCGACCCGCGCACCTACCCGCGGCCGCGGTGGACGCAGGAGCTCACCGAGGTCGCCGGCGCCCGCGTGCCCAACGACCGGTTCCTGCTCATCGGCGCGGCCGTGGTCGTGCTCGCCGGGCTGCTCGCCTTCCTCAAGTACACCCGCATCGGCCTGGTGATCCGCGCCGGCGTCGAGGACCGGTCCATGGTCACCGCCCTCGGCATCGACGTGCGGCGCGCCTTCACGCTCGTCTTCGCGATCGGTGGCGCCGCCGCCGCCCTGGCCGGGGCGCTCGGCGGGGTCTACGCCGGCTCGATCTCCCCGACCGGCGGCAGCTCGCTGCTCATCTTCGGCTTCATCGTCGTGGTCATCGGCGGCATGGGCTCCGTCGTCGGCGCCGCGTACGCCGCCGTCGCGGTCGGGCTGCTGCAGCAGTTCGTCAACTACACCTCCCCGGGCCTCGGCGACATCTGCGTGGTCGCGCTCCTCGCGATCGTGCTGCTCGTGCGCCCGCAGGGGATCACCGGAAAGGTCGCCACCTCATGATGACGGACACCGCGGTGACCCCGGGCGCCACCCAGGCCCGCCCCCGGCGCCGCCCGCACCCGGCCCGCTTCGGCCCGCTCGTCGTGCTGGTCGTGCTGATCGCGCTGCCGTACTGGTCGATCTCCATCCCCGGCGTGTTCGACGCGGCGCTCAACAAGCCCGGCACCCTGCAGCTGCTCGCGCTGTGCCTGGTCTTCGGCGCCCTCGCCACCGGCTACGACCTGCTGTTCGGCCGGACCGGCCTGCTGTCCTTCGGGCACGCGCTCTACTTCGCCGGCGGCGTCTACGGCACCGACGTGCTCGTCACCAAGGCCGGGCTGCCGCTGTGGCAGGCGGTGCTCCTCGCCGTCGTCGGCACGGCCGGCGCCGCCGCGCTGCTCGGCGCGGTCGCGCTGCGCACCAACGGCATCGCCTTCGCCATGGTCACCCTCGCCTTCGCGCAGGTCGGCGCGATCACCATCGGCCGCGACCCGGGCGGCGTCACCGGCGGCGAGGAAGGGCTGCCGATGGACACCACGCAGGTACCCTCCGCGCTGGTCGGGGTGACCAACACCGTCAACCTGTACTGGCTCGCGGTCGCCGTCGCCGTGGTCACCGTCCTGGTCGTGCACGCGATCGCCGACGCGCCCGCCGGCCGGGTCCTCGCCGCCGTCCGCGACGACGAACGCCGCGTCGGGGTGCTCGGCCTGGACCCGTACCGGTACAAGCTGTTCGCGTTCACCGTCGCGGGCGGCCTCGCCGGGCTCGCCGGGGCCATGTACGCGCTGCTGATCGGCGGCGCCACCCCGCACGTGGCGGCGTCGGACCAGACGCTGACGCTGCTGGTGATGGTGGTGCTCGGCGGCCCCGGCACCCGCTGGGGCCCGCTCATCGGCGGGATGCTGTTCACGTACCTCGACTACCGCCTGGTCTCCTTCGGCCGCTCCGACGCGGTGGACAGCCTGCCGGGCGTGCTGAGCGGGCCGCTGTCGCAGCCGCTGTTCGTGCTGGGCACCGTGTTCATCCTCGCCGTGTACTTCTTCCCCGGCGGTCTGGCGGGCCTGCGGACCCGGCTCGGTCCCATCGCCAGGTGGATCCCCGACCGCCGCTAGCGGGAGCGACCTGGCTCTGGAGGCGCCGGTCGATTCGACTCCGGTCGAATCGACCGGCGTCGTTTTTATGTGGGGCGGGGGCACACGCGTACGCCGGTAAATGTATGGATCGCCTCCATGGCCTGGGTGTGGCGCCGGTCATAGCGTTCGCCGCAACGGCGGGCCACATGTGACCGCCGGCCGCCCACCGCCCCGAGGAGGTGTGTCCCGTTGGAAGGCACCGCCGGAACGGCTCTGACCGCGCGCGGTCTCACCCGTGACTTCCGCGGCTTCCGGGCCGTCGACCAGGTCGACCTGACCGTCGCCGCCGGCAGCGTGCACGCGCTCGTCGGGCCCAACGGCGCCGGGAAGACGACGCTGTTCAACCTGCTCACCGGGTTCCTCGCGCCGACCGCGGGCCGCATCGAGCTGGGCGGCCGCGACATCACCGGGCTGCCGCCGGAGCGGGTCGCCCGCCTCGGCGTCGCCCGGTCCTTCCAGATCACCAGCCTCTTCCCGCAGCAGACCGCCCGCACCCACGTCGAGCTGGCCCTGCAGGGCGCGACGCGGCTCGGCTGGCGGTTCTGGCGCAGCGACCGGCTCCTGGCCCGGTTCTCGGCCCGCGCCGGGGAGCTGCTCGACCTCGTCGGGCTCGCCGACGCGGCCGACGTGGCCGCCGGCAGCCTCGCCTACGGCCGCAAGCGGGCCCTGGAGCTGGCGATCGCGCTCGCCCTCGACCCGCAGGTGCTGCTGCTGGACGAGCCGACCGCCGGCATGGGCCTGGAGGACGTCGAGCGCACCGTCGAGCTCATCGCCGCCGTCCGCGACGGGCGCACCGTGGTGCTCGTCGAGCACAACATGCGCGTGGTCGGGCAGCTCGCCGACACCGTGACCGTGCTGCAGGCCGGGAAGGTCCTCGTCGAGGGCCCGTACGAGCAGGTCCGCGCCGACCCGCGGGTCATCGAGGCATATCTCGGGAGTGTCGATGCTGCACATTGAGGGCCTGTCCGCGTGGCACGGCGAGGCGCGCGTGCTGCGCGAGGTCGACCTGACCGTCGAGCGGGGCGAGGTGGTCACGCTCTGCGGGCGCAACGGCGCCGGCAAGACCACGCTGCTGCGCTGCGTCATGGGCCTGCACGCCGGGCAGTCGGGCCGGCAGTCGGGCACCGTCCGGCTCGACGGGCAGGACCTCACCCCCCGCAAGGTCCACCAGCGGGCCCGCCTCGGGCTCGGCTGGGTCCCCGACGACCGGGGTGCCTACGCCACCCTCACCGTCGCCGAGCACCTCACGCTGCCGCCCGTGGTCGGGCCCGACCCGTGGAGCCTGGAGCAGGTCCACGAGGCGTTCCCGGCGCTGTACGCCCGCCGCACCAGCCCCGCCACCAAGCTGTCCGGCGGCGAGCAGCAGATGCTCGCCCTGGCCAGGGTGCTGCGGATGGGCGCCCGGGTGCTGCTGTGCGACGAACCCACCGAAGGGCTCTCCCCGCTGCTGGTCCAGCAGGTCGGGCAGATCCTGCGGCGGGCCAAGGAGCACGGCGTCACCGTCCTGCTCGTCGAGCAGAACCTGCACTTCGCGACCACCGTCGCCGACCGCCACTACCTCCTCGCCGAGGGGCGCGTCGTCGGCACCTTCGACAACACCGACATCCGCTCGCGCGAGGCCGAACTCCTCGCCCACCTCGGCATTTAGGGGATATTTCATGAGAAGGAGCATCGCGGTCGGTGCCGCGCTGTGTGTCGCCCTGTCCGGCTGCGGCGGCGGTGGACCCCGCTCGTCCGGCGACTCGAAGCTCACCGGCGACAAGCTCGTGCTCGGCGTCCTCAACGACCAGTCCGGCGTCTACGCGCAGCTGTCGGGCAAGAACTCCGCCGAGGCGGTGAAGATGGCGATCGAGGACTTCAAGGCCAAGTACGGCGACAAGGCCGTCACGAAGAACATCACCGTGGAGACCGCCGACCACCAGAACAAGCCCGACGTGGCGAACACCCGCGCCGCGGAGATGTACGACCGGCTCGGCGTCGACGCGATCCTCGACGTGCCCACGTCCTCGGCCGCGCTGAAGGTCGCCGACGTCGCCAAGGCCAGCAAGAAGCTCTACTTCAACATCTCCGGCGCCACCACCGACCTGACCGGCAAGTCCTGCAACAAGTACACGTTCCACTACGCGTACGACACCGCGATGCTGGCCAACGGCACCGGCACCGCCACCACGCAGGCCGGCGCGAAGAACTGGTACATCGTCTACCCCGACTACGCGTTCGGCCAGGACATGGAGAAGTCCTTCAAGGCCGCCATCGCCAAGGGCGGCGGCAGCGTCGTGGCCAGCGACCCGACCCCGTTCCCCAACGACAACTTCTCCACGTTCCTGCTCAAGGCGCCGACGCTGAACCCGAAGCCCGACGTGCTGGGCACCATGCAGGCCGGCGCCGACCTGGTGAACCTGGTCAAGCAGTACAACGAGTTCAAGCTGCGGGACAAGGGCGTCGGGCTCGCCGTCGGGCTGATGTTCCTCACCGACATCCACTCCCTGACCCCGGACGCCCTGGCCGGCACCACGTTCACCGACGCGTGGTACTGGAACTTCGACGCGCAGAACCGCGCCTGGGCCGACCGGTTCTCCGCCCGCACCGGCGGGCAGCGGCCCACCTTCGCGCACGCCGCGAACTACTCCGCCGCCACCCAGTACCTGGAGGCCGTGCAGGCCGCCGGCACCGACGACGCCGACGCCGTGGTGAAGCAGCTGGAGGGCAAGAAGGTCAACGACTTCTTCCTGCGCAACGGCGAGTTCCGC
Source organism: Dactylosporangium aurantiacum (assembly GCF_000716715.1). Taxonomy (GTDB): domain Bacteria; phylum Actinomycetota; class Actinomycetes; order Mycobacteriales; family Micromonosporaceae; genus Dactylosporangium; species Dactylosporangium aurantiacum. Next base: position 392,804 of record NZ_JNYJ01000001.1, read on the forward strand.
GCCGCCGACCACCGGGTCCTGCACGACGCCTACCTCGCCAAGGTCAAGCCCGGCAGCGAGGTCAAGGAGCCCTGGGACTACGAACAGATCGTGAAGACCATCCCCGCCCAGGAGGCGTTCCGCGCCCCGTCGGCCGACTGCAAGCTGTAGCCCGATGGGCTTCCTCACCCATACCTTCAACGGCCTGGTCGGGGGCAGCTTCTACGCGCTGCTCGCCCTCGGCCTCGCGGTCATCTTCGGCATGCTGCGGGTGGTCAACTTCGCCCACGGCGCGTTCTACATGCTCGGCGCGTTCGGCGCCTACGTGCTGCTCGCCGAGGCCGGCGTCTCCTTCTGGTGGGCGCTGGCCGCGGTGCCGGTCGTGCTCGGCCTGCTCGGCGTGCTGCTGGAGCGCACCCTGATCCGCCGGCTGTCCACGCTGGACCCGCTGTACAACTTCCTGCTCACGTTCGGGCTGACGCTGATGCTGCAGGACGTGGTGAAGTCGCGGTACGGCTCGCAGTCCAACCCCTACGCCGCCCCGCCGGGGCTGCGCGGCACCGTCGACTTCGGGCTCTTCGACTTCCCCGCCTACCGGGTGTTCGTCTTCGGCGTCGCGGTGCTGCTGTGCGCCGCCGTGTGGTGGCTGCTGACCCGCACCCGGGTCGGCACCGTCGTGCGGGCCGCCACCGAACGCCCCGAGCTGACCCGGGCCCTCGGCATCGACGTCGGGCGGTGGATCGCGCCGGTGTTCGGCTTCGGGGTCGCCCTCGCCGCGTTCGCCGGGGTCCTCGCCGCGCCGATGCGGGCGGTGAACCCGCTCATGGGCGCCGACCTCATCATCGGGGTCTTCGCGGTCGTCGTCATCGGCGGGCTCGGCTCGGTCTTCGGCTCGGTCACCGCCGGCTTCGCGATCGGGCTGCTGCAGGCCTGGAGCGAGGCGTACGGCCCGGCGCTGCTCGCGCAGACCCTGATCTTCCTGGTGATGGCCCTCGTCCTGCTGCTGCGGCCGGCGGGGCTCTTCGGGCGGGAGGAGCTGCCGACGTGACCACCCTCATCCTGCAACGGGTCCGCACCCCGCGGTGGGCCGGCTGGACCCTGGTGGCGGCCGGCGCGCTGCTGGCGCTCTGGCTGCCCAACGGGCTCTACCCGGCGGTCGCCGTCGACATGCTGTGCTGGGCGCTGTTCGCCGTCGCCGTCGACCTGCTGCTCGGGTACGGCGGGCTGCTGTCCTTCGGGCACGCCGCCTTCTGGGGCACCTCGGCGTACACCGCCGGGCTGGCCGCGGCGCACCTCGGCGTGCCGTTCCCGGTCGCGGTGCTCGGCGGCGCGCTCGCCGCGGCGGCCCTCGCCGCGCCGATCGGCTACCTCGCGGTGAAGCGCTCCGGGATCTACTTCGCGATGGTGACCCTGGCCTTCGCGCAGCTGGTGTACTTCGTGGCCAACGAGTGGTCCTCGGTCACCGGCGGCGAGAACGGCCTGCAGAGCGTGCCGCGGGAGCTGTTCGGGCTGGACCTGTCCGACCCGTACTACTTCTACTACGCCGCGCTGCCCGTGGCGGCGCTCGGCATGCTGCTGGCCTGGCGGGTCGTGCACTCGCCGTTCGGCCGGGTCCTCGTCGCGATCCGGGACAACCCGGCCCGGGCCCGCGCGCTCGGGTACCCGGCCCACCGGTACAAGCTGCTCGCCTTCGTGCTGTCGGCGTTCGTCGCCGGCCTGGGCGGCGGGCTGTTCGCGGTCGCGCACGGCTTCGTGTCGCTGGACGTCGTGCACTGGACGACGTCGGGCAAGGGCGTGGTGCTCGTCGTGCTCGGCGGCATCGGCACCCTGTGGGGCGGGGTCGTGGGCGCCGCGCTCGTGGTCAACCTGGAGGACCAGCTGTCGCAGGCCGGCTTCACCCTGATCGGGCTGGTCACCGGCGGCATCTTCGTGCTCGTCGTGCTGCTGTTCCGGCGAGGGCTGTGGGGATCGGCGGTGTGGCTGCTGCGGCGCTATTCCCGCATGTGACCGTGCGCACAAAATGATACGAGACGGTTCCGTATCGCTTCGTCAGGCCATAGCTTGATCGGGGATACGGAACTGTTCCGTATCGGAAGGCGTTCGCTCACTGGGGGCACGGACACATGGACGCAGCAACACAAGCACCAGCCAACACCGGACATCCTCGACGCTGGGCCATCCTCGGCGTGCTCGTCATCAGCCTGCTCGTCGTCGTGCTGGACAACACCGTCCTCAACGTGGCGATGCGCACGATCGCCGACCCCGTGCACGGCCTGGGCGCGTCCCAGAGCGAGCTCGAGTGGTCGATCAACTCCTACACGCTGGTCTTCGCCGGCCTGCTCTTCACCGCCGGCATCCTCGCCGACCGCCTCGGCCGGCGGATCACCCTGACCGTCGGGCTCGTGCTCTTCGGCATCGCCTCGCTCGTGTCCGCCTACGCCGACACGCCCGACCAGCTGATCTGGGCCCGCGCCCTGATGGGCCTCGGCGCCGCGGCGGTCATGCCGTCCACCCTGTCGATCATCGCCAACGTCTTCGACCCGCGGGAGCGGGCCAAGGCGATCGGCGTGTGGGCCGGCGCCGTCGGCCTCGGCGTCGCGATCGGCCCGATCGTCGGCGGCCTGCTGCTGGAGCACTACTGGTGGGGCTCGGTCTTCCTGATCAACGTCCCGATCGTCGTGCTCGGCGTCGTCCTGGTCAACGTCCTCATCCCCGAGTCCCGCGACCCGCGGCCCGGCCGCATCGACTTCGTCGGCGTGGCCCTGTCCATCATCGGGCTGACCCTGCTCACGTACGGCGTCATCGAGGGCGGCGAGTCCGGCTTCGGCCAGCTGCAGTCGTCGGGCACGCTGCTCGCCTCGGCCGTCGTGCTCGCCGCGTTCGTGCTGTACGAGCGGCGCGTGGAGTTCCCCTCGCTGGACGTGCGGCTCTTCGCCAACCGCCAGTTCTCGGCCTCGACCGCGATGATCGGCCTGGTCTTCTTCGCCGCCATGGGCGCCATGTTCACCAGCGCCTTCTACCTGCAGCTGGTGCGCGGCTACGGCCCGCTCGCCTCCGGCGCGCTGTTCGTGCCGTTCGCCCTCGGCCAGCTGGTCTTCGCCCCGCGCAGCGCCGCGATGGTGAAGCGCTTCGGCCCGAAGGCGGTCAGCACCACCGGCCTGCTGCTGGTCGCGGCCGGCCTGGCCGGCTGGATCTTCATCGGCGAGAGCACCCCGATCTGGGTCGTCGGCGCGCTGTTCTTCGTCATGGGCGTCGGCATGGCCAACGTGATGCCGCCCGCCACCGAGGCCATCATGGCCGCGCTGCCCCGGGAGAAGGCCGGCGTCGGCTCGGCCGTCAGCAACACCATCCGGCAGGTCGGCGGCGCCCTCGGCGTGGCCGCGCTCGGCGCCGTCATCAGCTCCTACTACCGCAGCGGCGTGGAGTCCTCCACGACCGGCCTGCCGGCCGCCGCGAAGCACGTGGCCGACGAGTCGATCTCCGGTGCGTACGGTGTCGCGGCGCAGGCCGGGCCCGCGGGGCAGGCGCTGATCCAGCACGCCAACGACGCCTTCATCACCGCGATGCACTACTCGGCGATCGGCTCCGCGGTCTTCGCGGTCCTCGGTGCCGCCGTCGCCTTCGTCTGGCTGCCCGGCAAGCGCCCGGCGACCGCTCCCGTGCCCAGCACCGCCGAGAGCCTCGCCGAGGAGCAGGGCGTCGAGCTGGTCGACGTGTGATGATCAGCGAACCCGTCGGTAGCTTCCATGTGAAAACTCGGCAACAATGGAAACCATGACGACGGCGAGCGTGGATGTGGTGGCCGACCAGGACCGCAAGGGTCCTGGCCGGCCCCGCAGCGCCCGCGCGGACGAGGCCATCATCGAGGCGGTCATGGACCTGCTCAGCGGCGGCCAGAGCGCCGACGCGATCTCGATCGAGGCGGTCGCGGCCAAGGCGGGCGTCGGCAAGGCGACGATCTACCGCCGCTGGCCCAACAAGGAAGCGCTGCTCATCGACGCCGTCACCGCGATGAAGGGCCCGTCGCCCGAGCTCGCCGGCGAGTCCGTCCGCGGCGACCTGGTCACGCTCATCGCCGGGATGCGCACCAAGCGCATGGACCACTACGGCAAGGTCACCGCGTGCCTGCTGCCGCAGCTGGCCAAGGGCGAGGAGATGCACCGCGTCTACCAGGGCGTGATCGAGCCGCGCCGCGAGGTCATGCGCGGGGTGCTGCGCCGGGGGATCGCCAGCGGCGAGCTGCGCGCCGACCTCGACATCGAGCTGACCCTGCTCATGCTGTCCGGGCCCACGCTGGCGCAGAACATCCTGCGGTGGAACCCGAACGTCGCCGACGAGCAGTTCGCCGAACGCCTCGTCGACGCGGTCCTGCGCGGCGCCCACGCCTGATCGCGCACCTGACCGGCGCCCGGCGGCGGTCAGGTGCGCAGGCGGTGCAGGCGCAGCGCCAGCTGCACCTCCAGGGCGCGCTCCGGCTTCTGCCAGTCGGCGCCGAGCAGCTGGCCGATGCGCTCCAGGCGCTGCGTCACCGTGTTCACGTGGACGTGCAGCAGCTCCGCCGCGCGGGCCAGGCTGCCGCCGACGCCGAAGTACGCCTCCAGGGTCTTCACCAGGGCGGTGCCGCGCCGCACGTCGTAGTCGACGACCGGGCCGATGGTGGCGGCCAGGAACTGCTCGACGTCGCGGTCCCGGCCATCGGGGGCGGAGCCCAGCAGCAGCCCGACGAAGCCCAGCTCGGCGGTGCTCGCGCCGGCGCCGCCGCGGCCGAGGGCGGCCAGGGCGATGACGCAGCGGTCGGCGTCGCGGTACGCCGCGGCGATGCCCGCCGGGCCCGTGGCGGGACCGCCGGCCCCGGCGGTGACCGGGCGGCCGAGCAGCTTGCCCAGGTCGCGGGCGACGGTGCGGGCCATCGGGCCGGCCGCGTCGCCCGGCAGCAGGAGCACCACGTGACCGTCGCGGGCCGCGGCCAGGCCGCCCCGGGCCTGGGCGTAGGTCTGCGCCCAGGACATGGCGCGCTGGCGGGCCGAGCCGCCGGCGACGGCGTCCTCACCGACGGCGACGACGACGTTCGGGGCGTCCAGGTCGACGCCGAGGCGCTTCGCGCGGGTGCGCAGCGCGTCGGCGTCGCGGACCGGGCGGGTGATGACGTCGTCGAGCAGCTCGCCGCGGACCCGGCCCTCGGCCTCGGCGACGGTGCGGCGGAAGAGCTGCAGCAGGGCGGTGACGACCGCGGCCCGCTCCAGGATGCGCTGGTCGGCGTCGACGAGGGGGCGGTCCGGGCGCAGCACGAGCGCGCCCAGGTTCTCGGCGCCGGCGACGACCGCGGCGACCCACAGCGCGCCCCGGCGCACGCTGCGGCCCTCCGTACGGGACGCGGCGAGGGCCTCGGCGAAGGCGCTGGCGTCCGGCGGCTCCAGCGCGCCGACGCTGGCCTGCCGGCGGCCGTCGGCGTCCAGCACGAGCAGCGCGCCGCCGAGCACCTCGGTGACGACCTCGGCGATGTCCTCGACGCCGGCGCCGCGCAGCACCAGGGCGGTCATGCGGTCGTGGGCGGCCGCGGCCCGCTCGACGGAGTCGCTGTGCGCGCGGACCATGCCGTTGGCCGCCGACAGCTCCTCCAGGGCCGCCTGGGTCTCGCCGAGCAGCCGGGCGGTGTCGATCGCGACGGCGGCGTTCGCGGCGAGGGAGACCAGCAGCGACACCTCCTCGCGGGCGAACGGGCGGGCCGAGCGGTTCGCCGCGTACAGCACGCCGATGATGCGGGCGCCGAGGCGCAGCGGCACGCCGAGGATCGCGACGAGGCCCTCCTCGCCGACGCCGGCGTCGATGTCGCCGGTGTGCCGGAAGCGGGCGTCCTCGGGGTAGTTGGCCGTCACGTACGGGCTGCCGGTCTGCGCGACGAGCCCGCCCAGCCCGGCGCCCATCGGCAGCCGCAGCGCCTGGAACCGCGCGGAGATCGAGCCGTCGGTGACCCGCATGTACGTGTCGCCGCGCTCCTCGTCGTTGAGGGTCATGTACGCCACGTCGGCGCCGAGCAGGGTCCGGGCCCGGTGCACGATCGCGGCGAGGACCGCGTCGACGTCGCGCAGGCCGGCGAGGTCGCTGGCGGTGTCGAACAGCCCCGACAGCTCCTCCTCGCGGCGGCGCCGGCGCTCCAGCAGCGCCCGCACGCGCAGCGCGACGACCTTGGCCTGCTCCAGCTCGGCGATGCGGTCCGGGGGCAGGCCGGCGTTGCGGGCGGCGACGAGCGGGCCCTCGAACTCGACCGCGGCGGCCTCCCGCGCGAGCAGCTCCAGGTACTCCAGCATCGTCACACCACCATTGTGCTAGTGGGCGGTCCAGCCGCCGTCGATGGCGACCGACGCGCCGGTGATGAACCCCGCGGCGTCGGTGCACAGGTAGGCGACGAGCTCGGCGACCTCGGCCGGCTCGATCAGCCGCTTGATCGCCGCGCTGGTGAGCATGATCTTCTCCACGACCTCGGTCTCGTCGATGCCGTGGGTGGCCGCCTGCGCCGCGATCTGCCCCTCGACCAGGGGCGTGCGCACGTAGGACGGGTTGATGCAGTTGCTGGTGACCCCGTGCGGCGCGCCCTCCAGGGCGACGGTCTTGGACAGCCCCTCCAGGGCGTGCTTGGCCGTCACGTACGCGGCCTTGAACGGCGAGGCCCGCAGGCCGTGCACGGAGGAGATGTTGACGATGCGGCCCCAGCCGCGCGCGTACATGTGCGGCAGGACCCGGCGGGTGAGGCGGAACGGCGCCTCCACCATGACGGTCTGGATGTAGGCGAACCGCTCCCGGGGGAAGTCCTGCAGCGCCGCCACGTGCTGCAGGCCGGCGTTGTTCACCAGCACGTCGGCGTCCCAGTGCCCGGCCAGGCGCTCCTCGGCGTCGTCGGGCTCGGACAGGTCGGCGACCACCGGCACCGCGCCCACCTCGTCCGCGAGGAGCTTCAGCGGCTCGGCGTCGCGGTCCACGGCCACGACCCGGGCCCCGGCGGCGGCGAGGCGCACGGCGACGCCCCGGCCGATGCCGCTGCCGGCGCCCGTCACCAGCGCGGTCCGGCCGCGCAGGTCCAGGGCGACCACCTGATGCGGGGCAACGGGATGTGGCGTCGTCATGGCGGGAAACGTACGAGCCTTCGCCCGCGCGTCCCATGGGGTCCGCCCACATACCTTCGGGGCACTCGATGTGTGTGTCGCGTTCCTGGTACGTGTGGCGCGTCGGCTACTGTGTCGAACACACGTTTGAGGGGGTTTCGGTGCGCGTGCTGGGGGTCGACCCGGGGCTGACCCGCTGCGGCGTCGGCGTGGTCGAGGGCGTGCCCGGCCGCCCCTGCCGGCTGGTGCACTACGAGGTGGTGACCAGCGACCCCGACACGGACCTGGCGCACCGGCTGCTCAACCTCGACGAGCGGCTCACCGCCCTGGTCGCCGAGCACCGCCCCGAGTCCGTCGCGGTGGAGCGGGTGTTCAGCCAGCACAACGTGCGCACCGTCATGGGCACCGCGCAGGCGGGCGCGGTCGCGATCCTGGTCGCGGCGCGCGCCGGCCTGCCCGTGCAGACCTACACCCCGAGCGAGGTGAAGGCCGCGGTCAGCGGCAACGGCTCCGCGGACAAGGCACAGGTCACCGCGATGGTGACCCGGCTGCTGCGGCTGCAGGTCGCGCCCCGGCCCGCCGATGCCGCCGACGCCCTCGCTCTGGCAATCTGTCATGTCTGGAGGGGCGGCACCCGGGACCGCATCCAGGCGGCGCTGAGGAGAGCACGATGATCGCGAGTGTGCGGGGGCGGGTCGCCGCCGTGTCGCCGGACGGGGCCGTGATCGAGGTGGGCGGGGTCGGCCTCGCCGTGCAGTGCTCCCCGCAGACGCTCGCCGACCTGCGGGTCGGCCAGGAGGCGCGGCTGGCCACGTCGCTGGTCGTGCGGGAGGACTCGCTGACCCTGTACGGGTTCGCCGACGACGACGCCAAGCAGCTGTTCGAGCTGCTGCAGACGGCGTCCGGCGTCGGGCCGCGGCTGGCCCAGGCGGTGCTCGCGGTGCACAGCCCAGAGGTGGTGCGCCGGGCCATCGCCGGCAACGACACGTCCACGCTGACCCGGGTGCCGGGCATCGGCAAGAAGGGCGCCGAGCGCCTCGTGCTGGAGCTGCGCGACAAGGTCGGCGCGCTGCCCGGCGACGGCGCGGCGCTCGTCGGGGTCGGCGCCGGCGCGGTGTGGGCCGAGCAGGTCCGCCAGGCGCTCACCGGCCTAGGCTGGACCGCCGGGCAGGCCGACCAGGCCGTCGCGGCCGTCGCCGAGCAGCTCGACGGCGGCACCGTCCCGCCGGTGCCGGTGCTGCTCAAGCAGGCCATCCGCATGCTGGGCACGATCCGGTGACCGACCCCCTCGTCAGCGCGTACGCGGCGGAGGAGGAGCGCGCCGCCGAGCAGAGCGTGCGCCCGAAGCGGCTCGCCGAGCTCATCGGCCAGCACCGGGTCCGCGAGCAGCTGGACCTGCTGCTGCAGAGCGCGCTGCGCCGCGGCAGCCCGCCGGACCACATCCTGCTGTCCGGCCCGCCGGGGCTGGGCAAGACGACCCTCGCGATGATCGTGGCCGCGGAGCTGTCCGCCGGCCTGCGGATGACCAGCGGTCCGGCGATCGAGCGCGCCGGCGACCTGGCCGCGGTGCTGACCAGCCTGTCCGAGGGCGACGTGCTGTTCATCGACGAGATCCACCGCATCGCGAAGCCCGCCGAGGAGCTGCTGTACAGCGCCATGGAGGATTTCCGCGTCGACGTCGTGGTCGGCAAGGGGCCCGGCGCCACCGCGATCCCGCTGGACGTGGAGCCGTTCACGCTGGTCGGCGCGACGACCCGCAGCGGCCTGCTCACCGGCCCGATGCGGGACCGCTTCGGCTTCGTCGGCCAGCTGGAGTTCTACGACCCGGACGAGCTGGAGCTGATCATCGCCCGCTCGGCGCGGATCCTCGACGTGCCGATCACCGACGAGGGGTCCGTGGAGATCGGCCGGCGCTCCCGGGGCACGCCGCGCATCGCCAACCGGCTGCTGCGCCGGGTCCGCGACTACGCGGAGGTGCGCGGCACCGGCGTGGTCGACCTGGCCGCGGCGAAGGCCGCCCTCGCCGTGTACGACGTCGACGAGCTCGGCCTGGACCGGCTGGACCGGGCGGTGCTGCACGCGCTGATCCGGCAGGGCGGGGGGCCGGTCGGGCTGTCCACGCTCGCGGTGGCGGTAGGTGAGCAACCCGACACCGTGGAAGAGGTCTGTGAACCTTTCCTGCTGCGTACCGGTCTGCTGGCGCGTACTCCGCGTGGGCGAGTGGCGACGCCGAGTGCATGGCGTCATCTCGGGCTCCCGGTTCCCGCTGGTACCGTCGGTGGCGGGAGCCACGCAGCGGGGACATCACCGCAAATGCCCGATCTTTTCAGCTTGGAGCCGTAGCGTCCCTAGCTGTCGTGATCGGACCGTGATAGACGCCGGTCTGCGTGTCTTCCGACACACCGACTAGACTCGCCGCGGTCCGCCGCGCGGACTTCATACTTCGCTCGGAGCGCCCAGGCCCCTGGGTCCCGAGCCGACCGGAAGGCCATGATCGTGCTGTTCGCCGAGGCACAGGGTTCGAGTGGTGGTAGCGGGTACACCTCCCTGTTGTTCATCGTGGGGATCTTCGCCCTCATCTACTTCATGATGATCCGCCCGCAGCAGCGCCGCCGCCGGGAAGTGCAGAGCATGCAGTCCACCATGGGCGTCGGCGACGAGATCATCACCGTCGGCGGCCTCTACGGCACCATCCGCAGCCTGGACGAGGAGAGCGTCCTGCTGGAGATCGCGCCCGGCGTCACCGCCAGATACGCCAAGGCCGCGATCGGCAAGGTGAACCAGAAGGCCGTCACCGACGACGCCGTCGAGGACGAGGCCGCCGGCGACCCGGCAGACGAGACGCCCGCGCCGGGCAGCACCCCGAAGTCCCTCGACTGACCGCAGATCCGCCGCACCACCACGAACAAGCACGCCGCGCACCCCGCCGGCGTTAGTGCAGGGAGACCCGACAGCCGTGGCACAACCTCAGGCACCGATGCACCCGGGCCGTCAGCTCGGTGTGCTCGGCACCATCTTCGTTCTGCTCGCCATCTGGGTGTGGTTCGGCGGTGACGGCGGCTGGCGCAACCGGCTTGAGCCGAACCTCGGCCTCGACCTGATCGGCGGGACCACGGTCACGCTGCAGGCGAAGACCGACAACGGCAAGCCGCCCACGAAACAGCAGATGGAGACGGCCAAGGACATCATCGACAGCCGGGTCAACGGCCTGGGTGTCTCCGAGGCCGAGGTCGTCATCGAGGGCGACACCAACATCAACGTCTCCCTGCCGGGCAAGAGCGACGACCGCCTGAAGCAGATCGGCCAGACCGCCGAGCTGCGCTTCCGCAAGGTGCTCGGGCAGACCCAGGACATCGGCGACACCAACCCGTCGGCGTCCGCCTCGGCCTCGCCGTCGGTGTCGGCGTCCGGCTCCGCCCCGGCGGCGTCGGCGTCCGCGTCCACCAGCGCGAAGCCCTCCACGTCGGCGTCCGCGCCCGCGTCGTCGGCCCCGGCGTCCGCCGCGCCGTCCGCGTCCGGGTCGGCGCCGGCCTCCTCCGCGCCGCCCGTCGCCGCCGACGTCGCGCAGCAGCGCGCCGCCGTGCAGAAGAAGATCGGCGACGCCGCCTGGGCCGCGGCCATGCAGGAGGCCGGGCCGGTCGACCTGTCCGCCGACCCGTCGAAGGCCGCGCTCTACGCGCCGTTCAAGTCGCTGACCCCCGAAGAGGTCGCGGTCCTGCCGCCGGCGATGCAGTTCAACATCCCGTTCGTGACCTGCGACAAGCTCGACAATCGTCCGGTCGGCTCGATCCGGGCCGCGGACCAGCCCGCGGTCGCCTGCGAGCCCGGCGTCAAGTACAACCTCGACGTCGCCAAGGTGCTCGGCACCGACGTGTCCAAGGCCGACTCGTCGATCGACTCCACGAACGGCAAGTGGATCGTCACCATCTCGTTCAAGGGCGACGGCCAGGACGCCTGGACCGACCTGACCCGCGAGGCGTACAACAACGGCACCGACAGCAAGCAGGTCGCCGTCGTGCTCGACAACAAGGTCGTCTCCGCGCCGGTCATCGAGAGCGTCATCCCCGGCGACGCGCGCATCACCGGCCAGTTCACCAAGCGCGACACCGAGCTGCTGGCCAACCAGCTGCAGTACGGCGCGCTGCCGCTGTCCTTCGTGCCGCAGGACGCGCAGAGCATCTCCGCCACGCTCGGCAGCTCCCACCTGGAGGCGGGCGTCCTCGCCGCCGGCATCGGCCTGGCGCTGGTGGTGCTCTACTCGTTCTTCTACTACCGGCTGCTGGGCCTGGTCATCACGCTGAGCCTGGTGCTGTCCGGCGCGATGGTCTACATGGCCCTGATCATCCTGGGCCGCACCATGGGCTTCACGCTGACGCTCGCCGGGTTCGCCGGCTTCATCGTGTCGCTCGGTGTCGCCGCCGACTCGTTCGTCATCTACTTCGAACGGCTCAAGGACGAGATCCGGGAGGGCCGCAGCCCGCGCAGCGCCGTGCCGCGCGCCTGGGTCCGGGCCCGCCGCACGATCATCTCCGCCAACGCGATCACCCTGCTCGCCGCCGCGGTGCTGTACTTCTTCTCCATCGGCTCGGTCAAGGGCTTCGCGTTCGCCCTGGGCGTCGCGACCATCCTCGACCTCGTCGTGGTGTTCCTGTTCCGCCATCCGATCATGACGTTGTTCGCGCGCAGCAAGGCATTCTTGTCACCGAGGGTGTCCGGCCTCGGCCGGATCGTCGAGCAGCGTCCCGGCGCCGGTGTGGCGTCCTCCGCCCCCCGTCGTAACCGCCCGAAGGAGGTCTGACGATGAGTGGCAAAGGTGGCATCGCAGCCCGGCTCTACCGTGGTGAAGCCAACATCAACGTCGTCGGTCGCCGGCGGCTCTGGTTCAGCGTCGCCGGGATCGCCCTGCTGATCGCGATCGGCAGCATGGTCTTCAAGGGCTTCACGCTCGGCATCGAGTTCGAGGGCGGCAACCAGTACAGCGTCCCGGTGAGCGTCGGCACGCTGGACGAGGTCGAGAAGGCGTTCGGCGACGCCGGCGTCGAGGTCAAGACGGGTCAGAAGGTCGGTGACAAGCAGTACGTCATCAAGACCGAGCTGATCACCGACTCGGCCCGGCAGACCGAGATCAAGGAGAAGGTGGCCGGCACCTTCAACATCGACGCCACCCAGATCAGCGACAGCGCCGTCAGCACCTCCTGGGGCGGCCAGGTCACCGACAAGGCCCTGCTGAGCCTGGTGATCTTCCTGGCGCTGGTCACGGCGTACCTGGTGTTCCGCTTCGAGTGGCGGATGGCCGTGGCGGCGATCGGCTCGCTGCTGCTGGACCTGGTGCTCACCGGCGGCGTCTACTCGCTCGTCGGGTTCGAGGTCACGCCCTCCACGGTCATCGGCTTCCTGACGATCCTCGGTTTCGCCCTGTACGACGTCGTCGTCGTGTTCGACAAGGTGCAGGAGAACACCAGGGGCATCACCGGCAACAACAACAGCACCTACAGCGAGGCCGCCAACCTGGCGGTCAACCAGACCCTGATGCGCTCCATCAACACCGGTCTGGTCGCCCTGCTGCCCGTCGGCGGCCTGCTCTTCATCGGTGCCGGCCTTCTCGGCGCGGGCACCCTGAAGGACCTCGGCCTGGTGCTGTTCATCGGTATGGGCGTCGCGGTGTACTCCTCGATCTTCTTCGCCACGCCGGTGCTCGCCGAGCTCAAGGTCCGCGAGCCGCGCCTGCAGGCGCACGAGGCCCGGGTGGCGAACCGCCGCGCGGCGGTGGCGAAGCAGGCCACCCAGGCGCCGCCCGTCGACAGCGACGGCGTGCCGATCGGCAGCGCGGCCGGCAAGTCCGCGGAGCGCTCCGAGCTCGCCGGTGCCTCGCCCCGCCCGGGTGCGCGCCCCGGCAACCGTCCCGGCCAGGCGAAACGCCCCCGGGCAGGGGGTCGGCCCGGCTCCGGCCGGCGCTGAGCCTCATCCACGTTCACCCGGTACGGGCGTCGCTGTCGCAGCGGCGCCCGTGCCGCCGTTTCCAGGAGGTACTGCGGTGGAGATCTCGGAGCTGGTCGCCAGCAAGGTCGTGGACGTGCCCGACTTCCCCAAGCCCGGCATCCTGTTCAAGGACCTGATGCCGCTGTTCGCCGACGGTCCGGCGTTCGCCGCCGTGATCGACGCGATCATCACCGAGCACGGCGCGGACAGCTTCGACGTGGTCGCCGGGATCGAGGCCCGCGGCTTCGTGATCGCCGCCGCCGTCGCGTACGCCACCGGCAAGGGCGTCGTGCCGGTGCGCAAGGCCGGCAAGCTGCCCCGCCCGACCGTGTCGGCCAGCTACGCCCTCGAGTACGGCGAGGCGGTCCTCGAGGTCCACGAGGACGCGTTCGTCGCGGGGGAGCGGGTCCTGGTCGTCGACGACGTGCTCGCGACCGGGGGCACCGCCGCCGCCACCCTCGGCCTCGTCGAACGCGCCGGCGGCCGGGTGAGCGGTTTCAGCGTCCTGCTGGAGCTCGGGTTCCTCGGCGGGCGGGAGCGGGTGGCGCCGCGTCCGGTTCATGCCCTGCTGACCGTCTCCTGACCGCGCTTTCCGGCCGCTTGGTCCCTGGGAATGTCGGTGGGGGCGGGTACGCTTGCGGTTCATACGTTGACGGCGATGAGGAGTGGCCGGTGACCGGCGACATCGCATCCCCGAAGGGGGGTACGGTCAAGCGGATGGGCGCTGCGTCGACACCGGAGGCGGTCCACGTGCCAGACGATCAGCAACAGGCACCGCAGGGCACCGAGCCCGAGACGGCCGAGGCCGGCGGTGTGGTGCTGCAGTTCCCGACCCCCGACGGCGCCGTGGCGCACAACCGGCGCTCGACCGACCCGGGCTACACCGGCCCCCGCGGTCCCGTCCCCGGCCCGCCCGCCGCGGCCGCGCCCACCCGGCGCCAGGTCGACGACCTCGGCGAGGACACCGAGGACCTGACCGAGGCGGCCGGCTCGATGACCGGCACCGCGCTGGGGCTGGTCGGCGCCGCGCCGACCGGCCGCCGGGTCCGGGCGCGCCTGGCCCGGTTCAACGCGCCGTGGCAGAGCCCGTCGGTGAGCGAGGTCCTCGAGCCGCTGATCGCGCAGCACAAGGCCAGCCACCCGAAGGCCGACGTGCGGCTGCTGCAGCGGGCCTACGACATGGCCGAGCACTTCCACAAGGGGCAGTACCGCAAGTCGGGCGACCCCTACATCACGCACCCGCTCGCCGTCGCCACGATCCTCGCCGACCTGGGCATGGACACCACGACCCTGGTCGCGGCGCTGCTGCACGACACGATCGAGGACACCGACTACACCATCGAGCGCATCCAGCACGACTTCGGCGGCGAGGTCACGCTGCTCGTCGACGGCGTCACCAAGCTCGACAAGGTCAAGCTCGGCGACGCGGCGAAGGCCGAGACGATCCGCAAGATGGTCGTGGCGATGGCCAAGGACCCGCGGGTGCTGGTCATCAAGCTCGCCGACCGGCTGCACAACATGCGCACCCTGACCTTCCTGCCCCGCCCCAAGCAGGAGCAGAAGGCCAAGGAGACCCTGGAGATCCTGGCGCCCCTCGCCCACCGCCTCGGCATGAACACGATCAAGTGGGAGCTGGAGGACCTGGCGTTCCGCACGCTGTTCCCGAAGCGGTTCGACGAGATCAGCCGGCTCATCGCCGAGCACACCCCGCAGCGCGACTCGCTGCTGCGCACCGTGACCCAGAAGGTCGCCACCGACCTCAAGGCCGCGAAGATCAAGTCCGAGGTGACCGGCCGACCGAAGCACCTCTACTCCGTCTACCAGAAGATGATCGTCCGGGGCCGCGACTTCGGCGACATCTACGACCTGGTCGGCGTGCGCATCCTGGTCGACACGGTGCGCGACTGCTATGCGGCACTCGGTGTCATCCACGCGAACTGGCAGCCCGTCCCGGGCCGGTTCAAGGACTACATCGCGATGCCGAAGTTCAACATGTACCAGTCGCTGCACACCACCGTGATCGGCCCCACCGGCAAGCCCGTGGAGCTGCAGATCCGCAGCTACGCGATGCACCGCACCGCCGAGTACGGCATCGCCGCGCACTGGCGGTACAAGGAGAGCAAGAACGCCACGATCGCCGGCCCGCCCGCCCACATCGACGAGATGACGTGGCTGCGGCAGCTGCTGGACTGGCAGCGGGAGGCGAGCGACCCGTCGGAGTTCCTCGACGCGCTGCGCTTCGACCTGTCCAGCCAGGAGGTGTACGTCTTCACGCCCAAGGGCGACGTGATCGCGCTGACCACCGGCTCGACCCCGGTCGACTTCGCCTACGCCGTGCACACCGAGGTCGGCCACAAGTGCATCGGCGCCCGGGTCAACGGCAAGCTCGTGCCGCTGGAGAGCACGCTGTCCAACGGTGACGTCATCGAGATCTTCACCTCCAAGTCGGAGACCGCCGGCCCGACCCAGGACTGGCTCGGCTTCGTGAAGAGCCCGCGGGCCCGCACGAAGATCCGGCAGTACTTCAACAAGGAGCGCCGCGAGGAGGCGATCGAGGCCGGCAAGGAGGCGATCGTCAAGGCCATGCGCAAGCAGGGCCTGCCGCTGCAGCGCCTGCTGACCTCCGAGTCGCTCATGACGATCGCCCGCGAGCTGCACCTCGCCGACGTCGCGGCCCTCTACGCCGCCGTCGGCGACGGCCAGGCCTCCGCCCAGTCGATCGTCCAGCGCCTCGTCGCGGGCTACGGCGGCGAGGAGGGCGCGGTCGAGGACATCGCCGAGACCGCCATCCCGACCCGCCCGTCACGCACCCGCACCGCCGCCTCCGACCCCGGCGTCGAGGTCCTCGGCGTCGACGACGTCTGGATCAAGCTCGCCCGCTGCTGCACCCCGGTCCCCGGCGACGCCGTCTTCGGCTTCGTCACCCGCTCCGGCGGCGTCAGCGTGCACCGCGACGACTGCGCCAACGCCGCCGACCTCAAGGAGCAGCCGGAGCGGGTCCTGGAGGTCAACTGGAAGCCCACCAGCGCCTCCACGTTCCTCGTCGCCATCCAGGTCGAGGCCCTGGACCGCCACAAGCTCCTCGCCGACGTCACCCGCGTGCTGTCCGAGGAGAAGGTCAACATCCTGTCCGCCACGGTCACCACGACCCGCGACAGGGTGGCGATCAGCCGGTTCAGCTTCGAGATGGCCGACCCGAAGCACCTCAACCACCTCCTGGCCGCGGTCCGCCGCATCGACGGCGTGTACGACGCCTACCGGGTCACCTCCGGCGCCTGACCCACCCGGCCACGGCGCCCTCCGCCGCGGCGCCCGGCGCGCGCGGCCGGCGGGTCACGGGCTTGCCGTGGCGCTCACGGCCGGCCCGGGGCGCTTCCGGGGCGGTGCCGACCGCGTTTCCGCGCGCTCCGTGTTGGGCGGGCACCGGGAGACGGCCTGCGCCGGTCTGAGGTCTTGTGAGCGGTGTCCGCTCTGCTTGCCGGGCTCGGAGGAGCTCTGCGTCGGTCTGAGGGCTTCAGGACGGCTCTGTGGCGTGCTGGACCCGCACGGCGGCCGGGTTTCCGCGACCTGCCCCGTTGCGAGAGTTGCCCGCCTCGACCGACCGCGCGTCGGCGGCAGGAAGTTCTCCGCGGGGATGCTGTAGCTTGGCTGATGCCTCGTCCCCGTGCTGTCCGTCGCTCATCTGCCTGGTCGACTGCACCGCGGCGGAGACCGGCTCGCCGACAGCGCACTGTGGCGCATCGCCCCTGGTCCGGATGCGCTGCCATCAGCCGACCAAGGACCCCGTCGCACGCCGCACCGGTGAGG
The DNA here is from genome assembly GCF_000716715.1 of Dactylosporangium aurantiacum. Lineage (GTDB taxonomy): Bacteria > Actinomycetota > Actinomycetes > Mycobacteriales > Micromonosporaceae > Dactylosporangium > Dactylosporangium aurantiacum. Next base: position 409,669 of record NZ_JNYJ01000001.1, read on the forward strand.
GCAAGACGAAGACAGAGATCATGCTTCGCCGCAAGCGCTACGTCGCCCGCGAGACATTTCCGCTACCGGTGGTCAGCATCGCCTGGTGCGAGAAGTGGCAAAACCGACAGCCTGGCCGTGGCGTGGAAATACGTGAAAACAGGAAGGGCCGCAGCTCGGTGAGCTGCGGCCCTGTCCAGGTCGGCGATCAGCTGGCCGGGCTCATCGTCAGCGAGTTGATCTTCACCTCGGTCTTCGGTGCGCCGTCGCCGGAGGAGGCGGCGGCCGGGTCACCGGAGGCGGCGGGGTCCGGGACGGTGCCGGCCTCGGCGACCTTCTTGACCAGGTCGAGGCCCTCGGTGACCCGGCCGAGGACCGTGTAGTCGGCCGACAGGGACTCGATGTCCTTGTAGACGATGAAGAACTGGCTGCCGCTGCTGGCCGGGTTCTGCGTCTTCGCGATCGCGACCATGCCCTCGGTGTACGCGGGGCGGCGGCCGGTCGGCAGGTTCTCCTCGGCGTAGCGGTACGTCGGGCCGCCGAGGCTGGTGCCGGACGGGTCGCCGCACTGCAGGACGTAGATGCTCTGGGTCACCAGGCGGTGGCACTTCGAGCCGTCGAAGAACTTCTTGCCGGCCAGGTACGTGAAGCTGGCCGCCGCGCACGGGGCGTGCTCGGTGTCGACCTTGATCTTGATCACGCCGACGCTGGTGTCCATGGTCATGACCTGGGACCCGGTGCGGGGCTCGCCGGACGCCGGCGGGGTGCCGACGTCCTTCACCTCCTTGGGGATCTCCGGCTTGGGCGACGCGGACGGGTCGACCAGGGGCAGCCAGGTGCAGCTGGTCGGGGTCGCGGAGGCCGAGGCCGAGGCGGCCGCCTCGGCGCCGGTCTTCGTGTCGTCGCCCTTGGTCAGCACGACCACCAGCCACGCCACGCCGAGCAGGACAACCAACCCACCGGCCGTCGCGGCGATCGTCGTGTTCCTGCGCCGTCGGCTGGCTGAGCGCTCTGCGCGGTCGGCCATCTCCCGCTCCAGTCGCGCACGCGCTGCGGCGCGCTGGCGGTCCCGGTTGGAGGTCACGGTTGGTACTCCTTGCTCAGCAGGGATTGGGGTGGAGTTACGACTTGCTGGAGGCGCTGGCCGACGGGGCCGGCGAGGCGGGCGCCGACGACGCCGGGGCGGAGGCGGGGGCCGACGTGGCGGGCGTCGGGTCCTCCTGCGGGGCGACGTCGGTGATCGTCAGCGAGCTGATCTTCGCCTCGGTCTTCGGCTTGCCGTCCCCGGCCGGGTCGGAGCCGCCGGCGCCGATCTGGGTCAGCACGTCCATGCCGCCGACGATCGTGCCGAAGATGGTGTAGTTCGGCGGCAGCTTGATGTCCTTGAACACCAGGAAGAACTGGCTGCTGTTGGTGTCGGCGCCGGAGTTGGCCATCGCGACGGTGCCGGCCGGGTAGAGCACGTTGGTGTCCGCCGGGGCGGACGGATCCGCCGAGGGGTCGGTGGACGGCGCGGCGGCCGGCGGCGGGTTGTTCTCGTCGGGGAACCGGTACGCGGGGCCGCCGCTGCCGGTGCCGGACGGGTCGCCGCACTGCAGCAGCGAGTCGTTGAGCATCCGGTGGCAGGTGGTGTTGTCGAAGAACTTCTTGCTCGCCAGGTACGTGAAACTCTCCACGGTGCACGGCGCCTTGCTCGGGTCGAGCTTGGCCGTCACGGTGCCCTGGCCCAGGGCGATCGTCATCGTCTTGACGCCGTTCTTGACCACGTCGTTGGTCCGCGGCTTGCCCACGTCGGTGACGCCGCCACCGGCGTCGACCGGGGTCCAGGCGCAGTCGGCGGCGCGGACCGGCTCGGGGTCGAACCCGCCGGTCTTCCAGATCACGGCCAGGACCAGCAGGGTCAGTGCCACGGCCCCGCCGATGCCGGCCTGCCATTGCCGACGACGCCGTGCCGCTGCCGCCCGACGGGCGATCTGCCGCTCGGTCTTCGCCCGCGCCAAGGCGCGTTGCCGGCTCTTACTGGAAGCCACCGGTGCTCCCCTCCAGGAAAATACGTTTGGGTGCCACGTCACACGCCCGCCAGAGTGTACGGGTAGAAACCGGAATGGTGGTCGCCGCCCGGTCACGGTTCGCTGTGCCTGACCTCCGGATAGGGTCTGAGGGGTTGTCGCGCGGAAATCGACAGGGAGGAGCGCCGCGTTGCTCGTCGCCGGCTTTCCCGCCGAGGCGTTCGGGACCAACTGCTACGTGGTCGCTCCCGCGCCCGGTGAGCAGTGCGTCGTCATCGACCCCGGGATCGGGGTCCTCGACCGGCTGGACGCCGTGCTCGCCGAGCACCGCCTGCAGCCGGCCGCGGTCCTGCTCACCCACGGCCACCTGGACCACACGTTCTCCGTCACGCCGGTGTGTGGCGCGCGGGGCATCACCGCCTACATCCACCCGGACGACGGCGAGATGCTCGCCGACCCGGCCAAGGGGCTCAGCACCGACCTGACGGCGCTGTTCGGCGGCCGGCTGAGCTGGACGGAGCCCGAGGACGTCGCACCCCTGGAGGACGGCCTGGTCCTCAAGATAGCCGGGCTGGAGCTGATCGTCGACCACGCGCCGGGCCACACGCGCGGGTCGGTGATGTTCCGCGGCGCCGAGCAGATCTTCACCGGAGACGTGCTGTTCAAGGGCTCCATCGGCCGCACCGACCTGCCCGGCGGCAGCATGGCGCAGATGATGGCGAGCCTGCGCGACAAGGTGCTCACGCTCCCCGACGAGCTCGTGGTCCTGCCCGGGCACGGGCCCGGCACCACGATCGGCCGGGAACGCAAGGGCAACCCGTACCTGCGCGAAGCGACGACACAGAACCCCAACCGAGGCTGGTAGACACAGATGACCCGTCCCACGCCGCTGTCCGGTTTCCCGGAGTGGCTCCCCGAGCAGCGCCTCGTCGAGCAGCAGGTCCTCGACCGGCTGCGGCGCACGTTCGAGCTGTACGGCTTCTCGCCCCTGGAGACGCGCGCCGTCGAGCCGCTCGACCAGTTGCTGCGCAAGGGGGAGACCTCCAAGGAGATCTACACGCTGCACCGCCTGCAGGCGGCGGAGGGCGACGACGAGCCGAGCCTCGGGCTGCACTTCGACCTGACCGTCCCGTTCGCGCGGTATGTCCTGGAGAACGCCGGCAAGCTGCAGTTCCCCTTCCGCCGGTACCAGATCCAGAAGGTGTGGCGGGGGGAGCGCCCGGCGGCCGGCCGCTATCGCGAGTTCCTGCAGGCGGACATCGACATCGTCGACCGTGACACCCTGCCCTCCCACTACGAGGCCGAGATCCCGCTGGTCATCGGCGACGCGCTGCGGTCGCTGCCGATTCCGCCGGTCAAGATCATGGTCAACAACCGCAAGCTGTGTGAGGGGTTCTACCGGGGCCTCGACATCGACGAGCCGGAAGAAATTCTCAGAATAGTCGACAAACTGGACAAAGTCGGTCCGGACGCCGTGAAAGCGGAAATAGCCGGAAAATATGATGAGGCGCGGGCGGACGCCTGCCTCGCGCTCGCCGCCATCCGCGCGCAGGACGCGTCCTTCGCCGACGAGGTCCGCAAGCTCGGCGTCGAGCACCCGCTGCTCGACGAGGGCGTCGCCGAGCTCGCGGCGGTCGTGGAGACCGCCCGCGAGCACAGCCCCGGCCTGGTCGAGGCGACCCTGAAGATCGCCCGCGGCCTCGACTACTACACGGGCACCGTTTACGAGACCGAGCTGGCCGGGTTCGAGCAGTTCGGCTCGATCTGCTCCGGCGGGCGGTACGACAACCTCGCCAGCGCCGGCCGGGACGTCTTCCCCGGCGTCGGCATCTCCATCGGCGTCTCGCGCCTGCTCGGCCTGCTCTTCAAGGCCGAGGCCCTGACGGTGTCCCGGCCCGTGCCGACCGCCGTGCTGGTCGCGCTGTGGAGCGAGCAGGACCGGCCGGTCAGCAACCGCATCGCCGCGTCGCTGCGGTCCCGCGGCATCGCCACGGAGGTCGCGCCGGTACCGGCGAAGCTCGGCAAGCAGATCCGCCACGCCGAGCGGCGGGGCATCCCGTTCGTCTGGTTCCCCGCCAACGGCGACAACCCCGACCAGGTGAAGGACATCCGCAGCGGGGAGCAGGTCGACGCCGAAGGATGGGCACCCCCCGCCGAGGACATCGCCCCGACGCTGCGGTGACAGAATGACTACCACCTGCCCGTACGCGAAGGAGAGAGACATCCCGTGATCCGATCCCATCAGTCCGGCGCCCTGCGGGCCGGCGACGCCGGCACGACCGTGACGCTCGCCGGCTGGGTGGCCCGCCGCCGCGACCACGGCGGCGTCATCTTCGTGGATCTGCGGGACGCCTCCGGCGTGGTCCAGGTCGTCTTCCGCGAGGACATGCAGGTCGCGCACGCGCTGCGCAACGAGTACTGCGTCCTGGTCACCGGCGAGGTGCGCACCCGCCCGGCCGGCAACGAGAACCCCGACCTGCCCACCGGCGCGGTCGAGGTCGTCGCCACCTCCCTGGAGGTGCTGTCGGAGGCCGCGCCGCTGCCGCTGCCGGTCGACGACGGCGAGGCCGCCAGCGACGACGTGCGCTACCGCTACCGCTACCTCGACCTGCGCCGCTCCGGCCCGCACAAGGCGATGAAGCTGCGCTCCCGGGCCAACCAGATCGCCCGCAACCTGCTCGCCGAGCGCGACTTCGTCGAGGTGGAGACCCCGACGCTGACCCGCTCCACGCCCGAGGGCGCCCGCGACTTCCTGGTGCCCGTGCGGCTGCAGCCCGGCACCTGGTATGCGCTGCCCCAGTCGCCGCAGCTGTTCAAGCAGCTGCTCATGGTCGGCGGCCTGGAGCGGTACTACCAGATCGCCCGCTGCTACCGCGACGAGGGCTTCCGCGCCGACCGGCAGCCGGAGTTCACCCAGCTGGACATCGAGATGTCGTTCGTGACCCAGGACGACATCATCGAGCTCGGCGAGGCGATCGTGCGGGCTCTGTGGTCCGACCTCGCCGGCCACGAGATCACCGGCGACATCCCGAAGCTGACCTGGCACGACGCCCTCGCCCGGTACGGCTCCGACAAGCCCGACCTGCGCTACTCCGTCGAGCTGACCGAGCTGACCGACTACCTGCGCGGCACCGAGTTCCGCGTCTTCGCCGGCGCGATCGACGCCGGCGGCTACGTCGGCGCGGTCGTCATGCCCGGCGGCGCCGCGCAGACCCGCAAGGAGCTCGACGGCTGGCAGGACTGGGCCAAGGCGCGCGGCGCCCGCGGCCTCGCCTACGTGGTGCTCGACGCCGAGACCGGCGAGCCGCGCGGCCCCGTGGCGAAGAACCTGTCCGCGGAGCACCTGGCCGGCCTCGCCGACGCCGTCGGCGCCAAGCCCGGCGACGCGGTCTTCTTCGCCGCCGCCACCGAGCGCCGCGAGGCGCAGGAGCTGCTCGGCGCCGCCCGCATCGAGATCGCGAAGCGGGCCAAGCTCGTCGACGAGTCGGCCTGGTCGTTCTGCTGGGTCGTCGACGCGCCCATGTTCGAGCCCACCGACCCGGACGCCGGCGGCACCGGCGGCGGCGCGAAGGGCTGGACGGCCGTGCACCACCCGTTCACCTCGCCGAACCGCGAGTGGATCGACCGGTTCGAGGAGTCCCCGGGCGAGGCCCTGGCCTACGCGTACGACATCGTCTGCAACGGCAACGAGATCGGCGGCGGGTCCGTGCGTATCCACCGCGGCGACGTGCAGCGGCGGGTCTTCGACATCCTCGGCATCAGCCCCGAGGACGCCGCGGACAAGTTCGGCTTCCTGCTCGAGGCGTTCAAGTACGGCCCGCCGCCGCACGCCGGCATCGCCTTCGGCTGGGACCGCATCTGCATGCTCCTCGCCGGCGCCGACTCGATCCGCGAGGTGATCGCGTTCCCGAAGACCGGCGGCGGCTTCGACCCGCTGACCGGCGCGCCGACCCCGATCACGGCGCAGCAGCGCGCCGAGGCCGGCGTCGACGCCAAGCCGAAGGCCGCGGCCGCCGAGGCGAAGGCTTGACGGTGCTCGTGACCGGCGCCTCCGGGTATCTCGGAGGCGCCGTCGCCGCCCTCGCCGGGGCGGTGCCCGCACCCCGGGTGGACATCCGCGACCTGGCCGCGCTGTCCGCCCTGTTCGCCGTGGTACGGCCCGCGACCGTCATCCACACCGCCACCACCCTCGGCAACAAGGGCGGCGCACCGCAGGACCTGTGGCCCGTGGTCGCCGCCGGCGCCGCCAACGTCGCGGTCGCGGCCCGCGCGGTCGGCGCCCGCCTCGTCCACGTGTCCTCCGACGCCGTGTTCGCCGGGCGTGACGCGCCGTACACGGAGGCGGACGCGCCGTCGCCGGTGTTCGACTACGGCGCCGCGAAGGCCGCCGCCGAGGAGGCCGTCGCCGCCGTCGACCCGGGCGCCGCCATCGTGCGGACCTCCCTGATCGTCTCCGGCGGCCGCGGCGAGCTGTCCCGGCACGAGCGCACCTGCCTCGACCTGGCCACGGGCGCGGCGCAGGGTGCGCTGTTCACCGACGAGATCCGCTGCCCGATCGCCGTGGACGACCTGGCCGCGGCCGTCGTCGCGCTGGCCGCGACCGACCACGCCGGGGTGCTCAACATCGCCGGCCCGCAGGCGCTGTCCCGCCACGAGCTCGGCGTGCGGGTCGCCGCCCGGCACGGCGTGGACGCCGCCGCCGTGCCCGCCGCCACCCTCGCGGCGAGCGGCCTGACCCGCCCCGGCCGGGTGGTGCTGGACTCCTCCGCCGCCGCGCGGCTGCTCGGGCTCACCCCGCGACCCGTCTAGAAATCTGTTTCGCAGCGCAAACATGTAGGGTCTGGGGCCGTGGACGGCTTGTTTGAGGTGCAACCACCGGACGGCGGCGACCCCGCGCGGCCCGGCGGGTTCGACGACGTCGCCGCCGACGCGCCCCTCGCGGTGCGGATGCGGCCACGGACCCTGGACGAGCTGGTCGGGCAGCAGCACCTGCTGGCTCCCGGCGCCCCGCTGCGGCAGCTCGTCGTCGGTGCCGCGCCGATGTCGGTGATCCTCTACGGCCCGCCCGGCTCCGGCAAGACCACCATCGCGCACCTGGTCGCGGGCGCATCCGACCGGAAGTTCGTCGCGCTGTCCGCGCTCACCTCCGGGGTGAAGGACGTGCGTTCGGTCATCGATGTCGCACGCCGCGAACGCCGCCGCGGCGGCCCGCAGACCGTGCTGTTCATCGACGAGGTGCACCGCTTCAGCAAGACGCAGCAGGACTCGCTCCTCGCGGCGGTCGAGGACCGCACCGTGACGCTGCTCGCCGCGACCACCGAGAACCCGTCGTTCTCCGTCATCACCCCGCTGCTGTCGCGCTGCGTGCTGCTGAAGCTCGAGCCGCTCACCGACGATGACGTGCGCCGCCTGGTCCGGCGCGCCCTGACCGACCCGCGCGGGCTCGACAGCCAGGTCACGCTCGCCCCGGAGGCCGAGGCGCATCTGGTACGACTGGCGCTCGGCGACGTCAGGAAGGCGCTCACGGCCCTGGAGGCGGCCGCCGGCACCGCCCTGGCCCAGGGCGTCACCGAGGTCGACCTGACCACCGCCGAGCGGGCCGTGGACGTGGCCGCGCTGCGCTACGACCGCGACGGCGACGAGCACTACGACGTGATCAGCGCGTTCATCAAGAGCATCCGCGGGTCCGACGTCGACGCCGCCCTGCACTACCTGGCGCGGATGCTGGTCGCGGGGGAGGACGCCCGGTTCATCGCCCGGCGGCTCGTCGTGCACGCCAGCGAGGACGTCGGCATGGCCGACCCGACCGCGCTGCAGACCGCGACGGCCGCCGCGCACGCCGTGCAGTTCGTCGGCCTGCCCGAGGCCCAGATCGTGCTGGCGCAGGCCGTGATCCACCTGGCGCTCGCCCCGAAGTCCAACGCGGTCGTCGTCGCGATCGGCGCCGCCATGGCCGACGTGCGCGCCGGGCACGGCGGTGCAGTTCCCGCGCATTTACGCGATTCGCATTACAGCGGCGCATCCAAGCTCGGCCACGGCAAAGGGTACAAATACCCCCATGACGACCCTCGAGGCGTTGTCCCGCAACGGTACGCCCCGGAAGGGCTCGACGACCGGGAGTACTACCGCCCTACGGGCCATGGCGCTGAGCGCGCTGTGGCGGAACGATTGCCCAAACTGCGGCGTATCGTGCGGGGGACCGACGGCGTGACCAGCATGGTGGAGGAGCGGCACCGGTGACATCGGGTCGAGACGAGGCCAAGAAGCGGCGCGGCCGCGGCAAGGCCGAAGAAGGCCCGAGCGACGAGGACCTCGGCTGGCTCGCCGAACTCCGCAGCGCCCGCGGCGACGAGGACGTCCTGCCGCCGCCCCCGGCCACCCCGGGCCCCGGCGGCCGTGACCTGCTGGACGACGCCCCGCCCCCGGACCCCCGCCGCCGCGCGGACCCGCCCCGACCCGCCGAGCCGACCCAGGCCTGGCACGTGCCCCGGGAGTCCCCGTCGGGCGGCCTGCCGGCGTCGGGTCGTCGCGGCACCGCCGAGCCCCCGCCGGGTGGCGTGCCCACGTCCGGCCGCCGTGGCGCGGAGCCGCCGTCGGGCGGCCTGCCGGCCTCGGGCCGCCGCGGCGCCGCCGAGCCCCCGCCGGGTGGCGTGCCCACGTCCGGCCGCCGTGGCGTGGAGCCGCCGTCGGGTGGCCTGCCGGCGTCGGGTCGCCGTGGCGTGGAGCCGCCGTCGGGCGGTCTGCCGGCGTCGGGCCGCCGTGGCGTGGAGCCGCCGTCGGGTGGTCTGCCGGCGTCGGGTGGCGTCGCGCCGGCCGGGCGGCGGGGTCCCGCCGAGCGGGAGTCCCCGTCGGGTGGTCTTCCGGCCGGTGGCCGGCGTGCGGCGGCGGAGCCTGCCGCTGGTTGGCCGGCCGGTCGCGGCGCGGGTCGTGGCGAGGTCGAGCGGGAGTCGCCGTCCGGTGGTGTGCCGGCCCGTGGGCGGGGCGGCGTGCCCGAGCCCGCGCCGCCGTGGCAGCCGGAGACCTCCCAGTCCGTCGGCCGCCGCGCCGCCCCTGAGCCTTCTGCGCCGATCACCGGCCGCCGCGCCGCGCCGGAGACCGCTGAGCCCCCCACCGGCCGCCGCGCCGCGCCGGGCAGCCCCGAGCCCACCGCCGGGCGCCGGGCCGCTCCTGAGATCCCCGAGCCCACCATCGGGCGGCGCGCGGCTCCCGAGCTCCCTGAGCCCACGGTCGGGCGCCGGGCCGTTCCCGAGGTCGCCGAGCCCACCATCGGCCGGCGGGCCGCGCCGGAGATCGCTGAGCCCACCATCGGGCGCCGGGCCGTGCCGGACGTCACTGAACCCACCATCGGGCGGCGGGCCGTTCCAGGTGTTGCCGAGCCCGCCGCCGGGCGGCGGGCCGCTCCTGAGCCGCCTGCCGGGCGGCGTGCGGCGCCGGAGACCGGTGAGCCCACCATCGGGCGGCGGGCGGCTCCCGAGATCGCTGAGCCGACCGCCGGGCGGCGGGCCGCTTCCGAGCCGCCCGCCGGGCGTCGTGCCGCGGCGGGTGCCGCACCGGTGTCGGGCCGCACAGCGGTGCCGGGAGCGTTGCCTGTCACCGGCCGCACCGCCGTGCCCGGGGTGCCGCCCGTCGCGGGCCGCACCGCGGTGCCCGGCACGCCGCCCGTCACGGGCCGCACGGCGGTGCCCGGGGTGCCGCCCGCCACTGGTCGCACCGCCGTGCCCGGGGCTGCCGTGCCGGGTGTGCCCGGCGTCGAGCCCGGTGAGCGGGGTCCGGCCGCCGCACCCGTGAGCCGCCCGCCCCTTGGCGGTGGCGGATCCGTCACGGGCCGCACGTCCGTGCCCGGGGCGGTGCCCTCGCCGTGGGACTCGCCCGCTCAGGAAACACCGCCTGGAGGCCACCGCGCCCCGGTCGGTGAACGCCGGGACGACGACGAGTCCCCCTCGCGTGGCCGCCGTGCCGCCGACGAGTCCCCGTCGCGCGGACGGCGCCTCGACGACGAGTCCCCGTCGCGCGGTCGGCGCCTCGACGACGAGTCCCCGTCGCGTGGTCGGCGCCTCGACGACGAGTCGCCGTCGCGGGAGAGGCGGCTCGACGACGAGTCGCCGTCGCGGGGGAGGCGGGCGGCGGTGCCCGAGCCGCGCCGTGGCGAGCACGACCTGGAGCAGAGCGGCGGGCGCCGGGCGTTCGAGGCGGCCGCCGACGAGACCCGCTTCGCCGCCGACGGGCTCCCGCCGGCGCAGCGCCGTGGCGGCTCCGGAGCGGAACTGACCAGCCGGTTCGCCGCCGACCCCGGTCCCGCCGCGGCACCGGGCAGGGACGCCCACGGCTCAGCCGGCTCCCGGGGCGTCGGCGCCCAGGGCTCCGGCCCCCGCGGCGCCGGGCCGCACAGCAGCGGACCGCACGGCACCGGCCCCCTCGCCGGCGGCGGCACCGTCGGACCGCGCGGCTCCAGCGGCCCCGGTGGCCCCGGCAGCCAAGGCGGCCAAGGCGGCGGCCCCGGCGGCCGAAGCGGTCCCAGCGGCCCTGGCACCTCCGGCGGCCCAGGCCAAGGCGGTCCCGGCGGCCAAGGCGGTCCCGGCGGCCAAGGCGGTCCCGGCGGCCCCAAAGGCACCCAGACCGGCGGTGGGCCCGGCATCCACCACGGCCCGCAGCACCCCCAGCAGCGCGGACCACAGCAGCAGCGCGGACCGCAGCAGCAGCGCGGCCCCCAGGGCGGCCAGGGCGGTCCCGGCGGCCGGCCGGCGCCGTACGGGGTGGCCCGCCAGCCCGGCGAGGCGCCGCCGAAACCGTTCGTGGACCTCGCCCGGTTCGACCCGAACCCGGCGATCACGTACCGGGGGACCGCCACCACCCCGGGCGCGTTCGACTGGGAGTCCACGACGCAGATCGCGCCGTTCGGGCTGCTGCAGCTCGCGCAGGCGAAACGGGTCCGGCAGCTGCGCCTGGCCACGATCATCTTCGTGGTGCTCGCGGTGGTGAGCGCGCCGGCGGCGTTCTTCGTGATCCGCGAGTTCACCCGGGACCCGGTGTTCGTGGAGCTGGACAACCTGAACCTGCCGGAGTGGGCGGCGCGCAACCCCACCGACGGGGCCCTGGGCAGCCGGTGGTGCATCCGGGAGTGCCGGTCGCGGCAGCGCACGTGGGAGTCGGCGCGCGGGCCGGAGGAGACGAACCGGGCGTTCGTCGGCAAGCTCAGGGACGCCGGCTGGGTGGAGTGGGACATCCCGGACTGCCAGGCGGAGGGCGTCGACGGGATCGAGACCTGCTGGCAGCGCGACGAGTACGTGCTGGACCTGTGGGTGCGCGCCGCCGTCTGTGACGTGAAGAACGCCCGGCCGACGGTGAACGCGTCGCCGCCGGCGGGGTCGGCGAAGCCGACGGCGAAGGCGCCGGCCAGCCAGCCGGCGTCGCAGGAGCCGAATCCGCAGCCGAGCGAGGTGGACGGCCCGGCGCCCGCGCCGACCGCCATCTGCCCGCTCGCGGTGACGACGATCAAGGTCTTCAACCGGATCAGCTACGGCCCAGGTGGGGACCAGGGCGGCGGTTGACCGCGACACCGGCCGGTCGGGAAGCGCCGCTACATCACGGAGGGTAGGGTTCGTCTGCGTTGGATGAGCGCATCCACGCGGGTGAAGGAGGTCGGGCGTGTCCGTGTCCCTGGGCGGTATTGCGGCGCTGGTGGCGTCGGGTGGTTTCTTCGTGCTCGTGCTCGTGCTCGCGGTGCCGATCCTGCGGGTCCGGCACACGATCGACGCGGCGACCGGCGCGTTGCGCGACGTCGCGGACCAGACGACCCCGATGCTGGAGCGGGTCAACACCACCATCGACAATGTCAACGTGGCCCTCAACCAGGTGCACACCACGCTTGACGGGGTCAACATGCAGCTGGCCCGCATCGACACGATCACCGAGAACGTGTCGCACGTGAGCGCGAATGTTGCGAACCTGTCCACAGTGGTCAGCGCGGCCGCCGCGAACCCGCTGGTGAAGGTCGCCGCGTTCGGTTACGGCGTGCGCAAGGCCGCCGCGAACCGCCGCGCCGCCGCCGACGAGGCCGAGGTGCGGGAGCAGATCAAGCAGTCGCGGCGCAAGCGGGCCTGACCGGCCCGGCGCTGCCCGTACAGACGACAAACAACGCGAACAGAGAGGTTGAGCCATGCGGCGGATGCTGTGGCTCGGGATCGGACTCGCCGTCGGCGCGCTGGTGGTCCGCGCGGTGACGAAGAAAGCACAGGCGTTCACCCCGCAGGGCATGGCCGCCTCGGCGCGCAACTCGGCCGTCGGGTTCGCCGAGAGCGTCCGCGGGTTCGTCGACGACGTGCGCGACGGCATGGCGGAGCGTGAGGCCGAGATCCACGCCGCGTTCACCGACGGTTCGACCCTTGACGAAGACCTTTACCCGGAAGGCCGGCAGCACCGATGAAGACCGCGGAGATCAAGCGTCGTTTCCTCGCCCACTTCGAGGGCGCGGGACACACGGTGGTGCCCAGCGCGCCGCTGCCGGCGATCGCCGACCCGAACCTGCTGTTCATCAACGCCGGCATGGTGCAGTTCGTGCCGTTCTTCCTCGGCCAGCGCACCCCGCCGTACCCGCGGGCGGCGAGCGTGCAGAAGTGCATCCGTACCCCGGACATCGACGAGGTCGGCAAGACCAGCCGGCACGGCACGTTCTTCCAGATGAACGGCAACTTCTCCTTCGGCGACTACTTCAAGGAAGGCGCGATCAAGCTCGCCTGGGACCTGTCGACGAAACCGGTCGACCAGGGCGGCTTCGGTCTGGACGCCGACCGGATCTGGGCGACGGTCTACCTCGACGACGACGAGGCGATCGAGATCTGGAAGCGCACCGGCCTGCCCGCGGAGCGCATCGTGCGCCGGGGCAAGAAGGACAACTTCTGGTCCATGGGCATCCCCGGCCCGGCCGGCCCGTGCTCCGAGCTGTACTACGACCGCGGCCCCGCCTACGGCCGCGAGGGCGGCCCCGAGGTCGACGAGGACCGGTACCTGGAGTTCTGGAACCTGGTCTTCATGCAGTACGAGATCACCAACGTGCGGTCCAAAGAGGACTTCGACATCGTCGGTGAGCTGCCGAACAAGAACATCGACACCGGGATGGGCCTGGAGCGCATCGCGTCGATCCTGCAGGGTGTCGACAACCTGTACGAGATCGACGAGGTCAACCCGGTCCTCGCCAAGGCCGCGGAGATGACCGGCAAGCGCTACGGGCAGGCCGTGTCGCACGTCGCCGCCGAGTCGCACCCCGACGACGTGCGGCTGCGCGTCATCGCCGACCACGTCCGCACCGCCCTCATGGTGATCTCCGACGGGGTCACGCCGTCCAACGAGGGCCGCGGGTACGTGCTGCGCCGCATCCTGCGCCGCGCGATCCGCTCGATCCGGCTGCTGGGCTGGCACGAGGGCCCGGCGCTGCCGATCCTGCTGCCGATCGCCCGCGACTGCATGTCCCCGTCGTACCCGGAGGTCGCCGCCGACTACGAGCGGATCTCGCAGTACGCGTACGGCGAGGAGGAGGCCTTCCTGCAGACGCTGCGGGCGGGCACCACGATCCTCGACCTGGCCGTCACGGAGACCAAGGCGGCCGCCAAGAGCGTCCTGCCGGGCGACAAGGCGTTCCAGCTGCACGACACGTACGGCTTCCCGATCGACCTGACCCTGGAGATCGCGGCGGAGCAGGGGCTCACCGTCGACGAGGAGGGTTTCCGCCGGCTCATGGCGGAGCAGCGCACCCGCGCGAAGGCCGACGCGAAGGCCCGCAAGACCGGCCACGCCGACCTGTCGCAGTTCCGGGCCGCGCTGGAGCAGGGCGGGCCGGTCGAGTTCACCGGGTACCGCGAGGTCGCCCGCGAGTCGGTCGTGCGTTCGCTGCTCGGCGCGGCCGCCGCCGGCCAGGGCGAGGAGGTGTCGCTGGTCCTCGACGCGACCCCGTTCTACGCCGAGGGCGGCGGCCAGATGCCCGACCTGGGCGTCATCACCACCGGCAGCGGCAAGGTCGAGGTCCTCGACGTGCAGACCCCGCTGCCCGGTCTCATCGTGCACCGGGTCAAGGTCCTGGAGGGTGAGATCCGGCCCGGCGAGTCCGCGTTCGCCGAGATCGACACGGCGCGCCGGCGGGCCGTGTCCCGGGCGCACACCGCGACCCACCTGATCCACCAGACGATGCGCAACTTCCTCGGCGAGTCCGCGACGCAGGCGGGGTCGCTCAACGCGCCCGGCCGGCTCCGCTTCGACTTCAACACCCCCGGCGCCGTGCCGCAGAGCGTCCTGCACGACGTCGAGCAGCAGGTCAACGAGGTGCTGCTGCGGGACCTGCTGGTGCACGCGTTCATCACCTCGCAGGAGGAGGCGCGCAAGCTCGGCGCGATGGCCCTGTTCGGCGAGAAGTACGGCGACGAGGTCCGCGTCGTCGAGGTCGGCGACTACGCCCGCGAGCTGTGCGGCGGCACCCACGTCGAGCGCTCCAGCCAGCTGGGCCTGGTGAAGATCCTCTCCGAGTCGTCGATCGGTTCGGGTGTACGGCGGGTCGAGGCCCTCGTCGGCCTGGACGCGTTCGGCCACCTGGCCCGCGAGCACGTCCTGGTGTCCCGCCTCGCCGAACTGTTCCGCGTCCCGGGCGACCAGGTCGCCGACCGGGTCGAGCAGACCGTGGCGCAGCTGCGCGACGCGGAGCGGGAGCTGGAGAAGCTGCGCACCCAGCTGGTGCTCGCCAACGCCGGCGGGCTCGCGGACGCGGCGAAGGACGTGCACGGCGTCGCCTACGTCGGCACCGAGGCGCCCGAGGGCACCTCCGCCAACGAGGTCCGGACCCTGGTGCAGGAGATCCGCGGCCGGATCCCCGCCGACCGGCCCGCGGTCGTCGCGGTCGCCGCCCGCGCCGGCGGCAAGGCGTCGCTGGTCGTGGGGCTCAACGCGGCCGCGAAGGGCCGCGGCCTGTCCGCCGGTGACCTGGTCAAGGGGGCCCTGTCCGGCCGCGGCGGCGGCAACGCCGACCTCGCGCAGGGCGGCGGCGTGCCGGCCGCCGAGGCGCCGAACCTCCTCGCCGCGGTCGAACGCGCGCTGTAGGCGACACCGCATGCGGGTAGGTGAATTCGTCGATTCACCTACCCGCGGCCGTCCGGGGGATGCGCGGTGCGCATAGGGTGCTACCCGTGAGCGCAGCGCGAGTGACGCCATGGACCAGGGGGCGGCGCGTCGGCGTCGACGTCGGCACCGTCCGGGTGGGCGTCGCCGTCTGCGACCCCGACGGGATCCTCGCCAGCCCGGTCGCGACGGTCCCGCGCGACCCGGACACGGACAGTGACCGCACCCCTTCGGACATGTCCGAAATACTGCGACTGGTCGCTGAGTACGAAGCGGTCGCGATCGTTGTCGGCCTGCCGATCAACCTCGCCGGCCAGGAAGGCCCCGCAGCGGTGCTGATCAGGCAATACGCGGATCGGCTGGCGGCTTTGGCGGACCCGGTGCCGGTGCTGCTGACGGACGAGAGGATGTCCACCGCGGCCGCAACACGTAGGCTGTCGGAGCGTGGTGTCCGGGGCAGGCGGCAACGCGCGGTCATCGACCAGGTGGCCGCGGTGGAGATCCTGCAACGTTGGCTCGACACGCACCGGGCCGGAGCGGTGCGCGGCTGAATGCCAGGAGGCGAAGGACAGATGGACGAGCTGGACCTGGGTTGGGACGACGAGGAGCGCCCCAGCAGACACCGACGCACCCGTGCCACGGCGAGCCGGACCCGCGGCAGGAAGAAGGGGCGCGGCGGGAGGACCTTTCTCGCGCTCTTCATCAGCCTGCTGGTCTTCGGCGGCCTGGCCTACGGGGCGTATGTCGGTGTGGACCGGGTCAAGGACATGTTCACCGCTGCCGACTACAACGGCGGCGGCACCGGTGAGGTGACGGTCGAGGTCCTGCCCAACCAGTATGCCGCGGACATCGCCGCCACGTTGGCGGAAAAGGATGTCGTGAAGAGCGCGAAGGCGTTCATCGAGGCCGCGAAGAAGGACGAGCGCAGCAAGAAGCTGCAGCCGGGCTTCTACAAGCTGCGCAAGCAGATGCGCGCCGCCGACGCCCTGTCGCTGATGCTCGACCCGAAGAGCCGCCTCGTCAACAAGGTCACCCTCCCCGAGGGCCTCACCTACCAGGACACCTTCAAGAAGCTCTCCGAGGTCACCAAGATCCCGTACGAGGACTTCGAGAAGGCCGCCGCCGACACCAAGGCGCTCGGGCTGAGCGACGTGTGGTTCGCCCGCCAGGACGGCAAGCAGGTCGCCAAGAGCATCGAGGGCTTCCTGTTCCCGGCCACCTACGACTTCCCGCCGAACGTCGACGCGACCGCCATCCTGAAGATCATCATCAAGCGGTTCAACCAGGAGATCGAGACCACCGGGTTCATCGACGGCGTGCAGGCCTCGCTGCACATCTCGCCCTACGAGGCGCTCATCGCCGCGTCGATCGCCCAGGTCGAGGGCCTCGACAAGGACCAGGAGGGCATCGTCCGGGTCCTGTACAACCGGGTCTACTCCGGCAAGTTCCCGTGCAACTGCCTGCAGGTCGACAGCACCGTCAACTACTACCTGCGCATCACCGGCAAGGGCGCCAAGCCGTCCACCGAGCTGCTCAACTCCGAGCTGCACAACAAGAAGAACCCGTACAACGCCCACGACGTGCCGGGCATGCCGATCGGCCCGATCAGCAACCCCGGCAACAGCGCGCTCAAGGCGGCGATCAACCCGCCGAAGCACGACTACTACTTCTTCCTCGCCATCGACACCGCCGGCAACACCGCGTACGCCAAGACGTACTCGGAGTTCGAGAAGCTGTGGGAGCAGGCCCAGAAGAACGGCGTCAAGTAGTGCGGGCGGCGGTCCTCGGCCAGCCGGTGAGCCATTCCCGCTCACCGGCGATCCACAACGCCGGCTACGCCGCCGCCGGGCTTCGCGACTGGTCGTACACCGCGATCGAATGCGGCACCGACGAGCTCGCCGGGCTCGTCGCCGGGCTCGGCACCGACTGGGCCGGGCTGTCGCTCACCATGCCGCTCAAGGAGGTGGCGCTGACCGTCGCCGCGATGGTCGACCCGTTCGCGGCCGCGATCGGCGCCGCCAACACCCTCGTGCGCCGCGCGTACGGCTGGCACGCCTACAACACCGACGCCCCGGGCATGGTCCGGGCGCTGCTCGAGGCCGGCGTCGCCCGCACCCCGGCCCTCGCCGTCCTCGGCGGCGGCGGCACCGCCCGCGCCGCGATCGCCGCGGCCGCCGCCCTGTCCGCCGACGTCACCCTGTACACCCGGCGCCCCGAGGCCTACGAGGAGCTGCTGCCGGTCGCCGCCGCCCTCGACGTCGACCTCGCCCACGCGCCCTGGGACTCCCTCGCCGGGTGCACCGCGTTCCCGGTGGTGATCTCCACCGTGCCGAAGGGCGCCGCCGACAGCCTCGCAGTCGCCGACTGGTCCGGGCGGCCCGTCGTGTTCGACGCCATCTACGAGCCGTGGCCGACCCCGCTCGCCGCCGCCGCGCAGGCCGCCGGGTGCGCGATCGTGTCCGGGCTCGACCTGCTGCTGTGGCAGGCCGTCGACCAGTTCGAGCTGTTCACCGAGGTGAAGGCGCCGGTCGACGCGATGCGGGCGGCGCTGCGTCCCGCCTGACGGGCGCCGGTTACCTCACTGTGGGAAGTGTCGTACCGCCGTGACAGACTTGCCGACGTGTTGCGCTGGTTGACCGCAGGTGAGTCGCATGGCCCGGCACTCGTCGCGATCCTGGAGGGTGTTCCCGCCGGCATCGAGCTGACGAGCGCGTCCGTGGCGGCAGAGTTGGCCCGTCGACGCCTCGGCTACGGCCGCGGCGCGCGGATGGCGTTCGAGCAGGACGTCGTCGAGTTCATCGGCGGCCTGCGGCACGGACGCACCCTCGGCAGCCCCGTCGCGATCCGCGTCGGCAACAGCGAGTGGCCGAAGTGGGAGACCGTCATGGCGGCCGACCCGGTCGACCCGGAGGTGCTCGCCGCGCAGGCCCGCAACGCGCCGCTGACCAGGCCCCGCCCCGGCCACGCCGACCTCGCCGGCATGCAGAAGTACGGGCACACCGACGCCCGGCCGATCCTGGAGCGCGCCAGCGCCCGCGAGACCGCCGCCCGGGTCGCCGTCGGCACCGTCGCCAAGGCCCTGCTGCGCCAGGCCCTCGGCGTCGAGATCGTCTCCCACGTCATCGAGCTCGGCTCCGTCGCCGCCAAGCCGGGCCTGCTGCCCCGGCCCGAGGACTTCGACCGCATCGACGCCGACCCGCTGCGCTGCCTCGACCCCGACGCCAGCGCCCGCATGGTCGAGGAGGTCGACGCCGCCAAGAAGGACGCCGACACCCTCGGCGGGATCGTGGAGGTCCTCGCCTACGAGGTGCCCCCGGGCCTCGGCAGCCACGTCCAGTGGGACCGCAAGCTCGACGCGCGCCTCGCCACCGCCCTCATGTCCATCCAGGCGATCAAGGGCGTGGAGATCGGCGACGCGTTCACCCAGGCCCGCTCCCGCGGCTCCCAGGCCCACGACGAGATCGTCAACACCGCCGACGGGGTGCGGCGCGTCACCGACCGCGCCGGCGGCCTCGAAGGCGGCATCACCACCGGCGAGCCGCTGCGGGTCCGCGCCGCGATGAAGCCGATCTCGTCGCTCAACCGCGCCCTGCAGACCATCGACGTGACCACGGGCGAGGCGGCCACCGCCATCAACCAGCGCTCCGACGTGTGCGCGGTGCCGGCGGCCGCCGTGGTCGCCGAGGCGATGGTCGCGCTGGTGCTCGCCGAGGCGGCGCTGGAGAAGTTCGGCGGCGACTCGGTGCCGGAGATCCAGCGCAACGTCGCCGGGTATCTCGAGCACCTGGTGATCCGGTGAGCCCCCGAGCGGTCTTCGTCGGGGCTCCGGGGGCGGGGAAGACGACGGTCGGGACGCTGCTCGCCGAGGCGCTCGGGGTGCCGTTCCGTGACGTCGACGCCGACATCGAGACCACCGCGGGCAAACCGATCCCGGAGATCTTCATCGACGAGGGCGAGGAGCACTTCCGCGCCCTGGAGCGGGCCGCGGTCGCCGACGCGCTCACCACGTTCGACGGTGTCCTGGCCCTCGGCGGCGGCGCGATCCTCGCCCCCGAGACCCGCGAGCTGCTCGCCGGGCACACCGTGGTCTACCTGTCGGTCCAGCTGTCCGACGCCGTCTCCCGGGTCGGCCTGGGCACGGGCCGGCCACTGCTCGCCCTGAACCCGCGGGCCACGCTCAAGTACCTGCTGGACCAGCGCCGGCCGCTGTACGAGCAGGTCGCCACGATCACGGTCGCCACCGACGGCCGGACCCCCGAGGACATCGCCGAAGAACTGGCAGGCAAGCTGTGACTTCCTCTGTTGGCTTCTCCGTGGTCGACGTCGACGGCTACTCGGTGCTGATCGGGCGGGGCCTGTTCGACCGGGTGCCGGACCTGGTGGGCGGCGCCGCGCAGGTCGCGGTCCTGTTCGCCGGCCCGGTCCGCGGGCACGCCGAGCAGGTCATGGCCGCGCTGCGCGCCGCCGGCCACACGGTGCTGCCCCTCGAGGTCCCCGACGCCGAGGCCGGCAAGGACATCGCCGTCGCCGCCGGCTGCTGGGACGCCCTCGGCGAGGCCGCGTTCACCCGCAGCGACGCCGTCGTCGGCGTCGGCGGCGGCGCGGTCACCGACGTCGCCGGTTTCGTCGCCGCCAGCTGGCTGCGCGGCGTCCGCCTCGTCCAGGTCCCGACCAGCCTGCTCGGCATGGTCGACGCCGCCGTCGGCGGCAAGACCGGCATCAACACCGCCGCCGGCAAGAACCTCGTCGGCGCCTTCTACCCACCCGCCGGCGTCGTGTGCGACCTGTCGACCCTGGACACCCTGCCCGCCGACGACCTGCGCGCCGGCATGGCCGAGGTCGTCAAGTGCGGCTTCATCGCCGACCCCACCATCCTCGACCTCGTCGAAGCCGACCCCGCCGCCGCCCTCGACCCGCACGGCCCGGTCCTGCCCGAGCTGGTCGAGCGGGCCGTCGCCGTCAAGGCCAGGGTCGTCTCCACCGACCTGCGCGAGTCGGGCCTGCGCGAGATCCTCAACTACGGCCACACCCTCGGCCACGCCATCGAACGCCGCGAGCAGTACCGCTGGAAGCACGGCCACGCCGTCAGCGTCGGCCTCGTCTACGCCGCCGAGCTCGGCCGGCTCACGGGCCGCCTCCCCGCCGACGTCGCCGACCGCCACCAGCGCGTGCTCACCCTGCTCGGCCTCCCCGTCACGTACGACGCTGCCGCCTGGCCCGACCTGCACGCCGCGATGCGCGTCGACAAGAAGGCCCGCGGCGCAACGCTGCGCTTCGTCGTCCTCGACGGCCTCGCCACCCCGGGCACCCTCGCCGGCCCACCGGACGAGCTGCTGCTCAAGGCGTACGCGGCCGTCGCGTCGTAGCCGCTGCGACATCGCCGTTTCCGACATCGCCGTTTCCGACATCGCCGTTTCCGACATCGCCGTTTCCGACATCGCCGTTTCCGACATCGCCGTTTCCGACATCGCCGGCGGGGCCCGCGCACGGGCAACCGCCGCCACCACCCCCGCCGGCGTTCCGTCATACCAGGCAACGCGTTCGTCATACCAGGCAACGGTTGTGTGCACGGGCCAGTCGATCCACCCGCCAGCATGACCCACCTGCCAGCTCGGCCTGCCGGATCGACCCGCTGGCTCGGTTCGCCCGCTGGTTCGGTTTGCCGGTGGCGGTCCCGCTGGTTCGGTTCGCCCGCCGGTTCGGTTCGCGCGCCGGTTCGGTTCGCGCGCCGGCGTGACCTGCTGTTCGGCGTGGCCGCTATCAGGGGCGACTCGCTGGTGGCATTGGACATGACCCCGCTGGACTCGGTAAGCAGGGCTCGGCGCGGCGTACCTGGCGGGGTTCGCGACCGCCGAAACGATGCCACGTGCGAAACGATGCACGCGCACCGAACCTGATCAGCGCGTCGGGCTTACGGGACGAACCCATTTGGCCTGCTCCGGGGAGCGGCGCCACCGGCCGACCTCGGAGTCGCCGGCCACCCAATCGGATGGGTCGCGCCGCTCACCGTCGCCGGTCGTGTCCGCTCGTCCCAGCGGCGCCGGCCGTGTCCGCTCGTCCGCGCACATGCTGTTCCACTGGTCCGGGCACACGCCGCCCCTCCACCACGGGTCGCGCCCCCTCCACCACGGGTCGCGCCCCCTCCACCACGGGGCGCGCCGCTCGCAACCGGTGCGCGGCTCGTTCAGGTCGACGGCTCATCCACGTCGACGCCAGTCCACGTCAACCCCGCAAAGGACGGCCTTGCGCGCCGCCTCGGTCGACCCCGTACTCACCGCCGCGCCCAGGCGACCAATACTGCCCCGACGAACACCCCAACATCGACCGCCGTGCCGTACCGCTTCAACAGCACGATACACCACGCCAGGAAATTGATCTTCGGGCCGATTGCCGTCCGTAACCGACCCCTGGCCCAGCGGCAGTCAGGTGGCGGGAACCAGGGCCGGCACCGGCGGTCGCAGCCGCAGATACAGCACCCCACCGACCGTGCCGAAGATGGCGGCCACGACCGCCTCAGGGTAACCGGGCGCCCCGAACGGCAGCAAAAACATCGCGACGCCGACCGACAGCCGTACCGCGGCCGAGGGCTGGCGGTGCAGGCCCGCGGCGAGCGGGACGATCGGCCACAGCAGATACCACGGATGCACGACCGGGCCGCACAGGACGATCGCGGTCAAAGCGAGCCCCAGCCCGGCGAGCGGGTTCGGGGCGCGCAGCAGCGCCCAACCGGCCAGCGCGCAGCCGAGCGCGGCGCCGGCGAGCCGGATGACCGCCATCGCGTCGGGGTGGCCGGCCACGGCGAGCAGCATGCCGGCGTCGGTGCTCAGGGACAGGCCGTTGCGCACCGTGGTCGGGGTGTGCAGGGCGGCGATCCAGCCCAGGCCGAGCCCCGACGCCGCCTGCAGCACCAGGAACGTGAGGGCGGCGCCGGCGAGGGTGCGGATCACGGCGCCGGTACGGCCACGCGACAGCGCGACGACCGTGACCAGGGCGAGGACGGCGGGTGCCTTGACCAGCGCGGCGGCCGTGACGAGGGCGGCGCCGAGCAGCGGGCGGTGGCGGGCGGCGGCGAGCAGGCCCGCGGCGAGCAGGCCGACCATGAGGGCGTCGTTGTGGGCGCCGGCGACGAGGTGCAGCAGGAGCAGCGGGTTGAGCGCGCCGAACCACAGGGCCCGCTGCGCGGGCACGCCGAAGCGGGCGGCGAGGCCCGGCAGGCAGGCGACGATCAGCGCGACGCCGGTGAGGGCGACGAGCCGCATCGCCAGGACGCCGGCGACGGTGTGCTCGCCGGTGACGGCGAGGATCGCCGACGCGCAGCGCAGGAACACGGGACCGTAC
The DNA here is from genome assembly GCF_000716715.1 of Dactylosporangium aurantiacum. Taxonomy (GTDB): domain Bacteria; phylum Actinomycetota; class Actinomycetes; order Mycobacteriales; family Micromonosporaceae; genus Dactylosporangium; species Dactylosporangium aurantiacum. The sequence continues at coordinate 432,093 of NZ_JNYJ01000001.1, forward strand.
GGCGCGGGGGTGTCCTGCCAGATCGCCGGCACGTCCAGCGCGAGCGGGCCGCCGAGCGCGGACGGGCCCCAGCGGTACGCGTCGAGGCCGCGGCCGACCATGGCGCCCTGGGCGAGGTAGCTGTACACGTCGCGGCTGAACATGGGGGCGGTGAGGGCGAGCGGCGCGGCCCACCACAGCAGGGTCCGGATCAGGTCGGCCGGGCGTTGCGTGTCGGCGGTGGCGCGCATCCGCAGCCAGGCGCCGCACAGCAGGGCGAGGCCGAAGTACGTGCCGGCGACACCGGCGAGGGGGAAGGCGCGCAGCTCGCGGATCAGCGGCCAGTGCTCGAACGGGTCGCGTTGCGGCAGCGCGCCCGCGGCGGCGCCACCCACCGCGATCGCGACGGAACCCGCGAAGCCCAGGGTACGGTTGACGATGTCGGGTCTTCCCACCCCGGCACACTGGCTGAGTCTCATGTCCGCGTGGCCAATGCGACATGAACGGGTGCCTGCCCGACCGGTACACTGCTTCGGGCCTTTCCGCCGGCACGATGCCGCACGGACCAACCGACGAAAGTGACGTCTATCCACATGGCAACCACGAACGACCTGAAGAACGGCCTGGTGCTCAACCTCGACGGCGATCTGTGGACCGTTGTTGAGTTCCAGCATGTCAAGCCGGGCAAGGGCGGCGCGTTCGTGCGGACCACCCTGAAGAACGTGCTCTCCGGCAAGGTGGTCGACCGCACGTTCAACGCCGGCACGAAGGTCGATACCGCCACCGTCGACAAGCGCACGATGCAGTACCTCTACATCGACGGCGAAGACTACGTGTTCATGGACCTGCAGTCGTACGAGCAGATCTCGGTCCCCGCCGGCACCGTCGGTGAGAACACGAAGTTCCTGCTGCCGGAGGCCGAGGTGACGGTGGCGACGCACGAGGGTGTGCCGCTGTACGTCGAGCTGCCCACGTCGGTGGTCCTCGAGGTCACGTACACCGAGCCGGGTCTGCAGGGTGACCGCTCCACCGGCGGCACGAAGCCGGCGACCGTCGAGACGGGCGCCACGGTCAACGTGCCGCTGTTCATCTCCACCGGCGAGAAGATCAAGGTCGACACCCGCGACAGCCGTTACCTCGGCCGGGCCTGACCGTGTCCTTCTCTGGGGGCTCCTTCCTCGGGGGCGACGTCACCGCGCAGATGACCGCGCGGCGCAAGGCCCGCAAGCGTGCCCTCGACGTGCTCTACCAGGCCGACCTGCGCGGTGAGCCGCGCGGGTCGGTCCTGACGGCCTACGTGGCGAACCTCGAGGAGCCGAAGCCCAGCTACCTGCCCTACACGGTGCAGCTGGTCGAGGGTGTCGAGAGCCACGCCGTGCGCATCGACGAGCTGCTGGCCAGCTACGCCGAGGGGTGGACGCTGGAGCGGATGCCGGTGGTCGACCGGAATCTGGCTCGCATCGCGGTGTACGAGCTGCTGTACAACGACGAGATCGACAACCCGGTCGCGATCACGGAGGCGGTCGAGCTGGCGGAGACGCTGTCGACCGACGACTCGCCCCGGTTCCTCAACGGCATCCTCGGCCGGATCGCCGACTACGCCACGTAGCCCACACGGGTGTGAGCTGGACCAACGCCGAGCGTGATCCGCCGTCGCCGGACGCGGATCCGCTCGAGCACCTGCTCTTCCGCCAGCACCACGTCATCTCCCGCCGCCAGGCCCTGCGCCACCTGACCCGGCACGCGCTCGACCATCGGGTCCGGTCAGGCCGTTGGCAGCAGCCGGTGCGTTCGTTGTACGTGGCGATGACCGGCCCGATCGGGGTACCGCAGCGGCGCTGGATGGGCGTGCTGGGCAGCCGCGGGCCGCTGGCGGCGTTCAGCGCGCTCGAGGCGCTCGGCCTCAAGGGCTATGCGAAGCGTTACACCGAGGTGCTGATCACAGCCGAACGCAGAGTCAGGACCGCGCTGCCGGAAACGGTGATCAGGCGCACGGCGGTGCTGACCCGGGAGGATGTGCTGCTGCGGGGGCTGCCCCCGGCCACGGTGGCGGCCCGGTCGCTGGTGGACGCGGCGCAGTGGGCCGGTGACGACGCGGAGGCGACGGCCGTGGTCGCGGCGGCGTTCCAGCAGCGGCTGGTCGCGGGTGACGAGGTGCTCGATGTGCTCGGCCGGCTGCAGGGCGTGCGGCGTGAGGCGCTGATCCGGCAGGCCGTGCATGACGCCCGCGGCGGCTCCCACTCGATCTCCGAGGTGCAGTTCCTGCGGCTGTGTCGGCGTAACGGGCTGCCCGAGCCGAGCCGGCAGGTGGTGCGCACGGACGCCCGGGGGCGTCGGCGCTACCGGGACGCGCTGTTCGAGGAGTGGGGGATCCACGTCGAGGTCGACGGTGCGCAGCACATGGAGGTCCGGGCCTGGGCCGCTGACATGACCCAACACAATGAGATCGCGATCTCAGGTGGCCGGTTGCTGCGGTTCACCGCGTGGCAGCTCCGTCGCGACCCGGCCACCGTCGTACGGCAGCTGCGGGCGGCACTGTGGGCGGCGGGCTGGCGTCCCGGTTGACCTTGGACGATCGTGCCGGTCCTGACCGGTCAAAGTGTCCAAGGTCAACTCGAGGTCCGGAAAAAGGGGGCCGCGCAGCGGCCCCCTTCTTCCGGACGGTCAGGACTGGAACAGGCTGCGCGGGTCGGTGACCAGCACGCCGTGCTCGTTGAGCCGCTCGACCAGGCCCGACGGCGAGGCGTCGTAGACGATGGCGAGGGCGCGCAGGTCGTCGGCCCGGATGGACAGGACCCGGCCGTTGTAGTCGCCACGCTGCTGCTGGATGGCCCGGGCGTAACGGGCCACGTAGGCGAGGTCCTCGGCGCCGGCGTCGTACAGCCGCTCCAGGTCCAGGACGATCTTGTTGGTGGGCTCGTGCCGGACGCCGCTGCCCTCCGGCAGCAGCTCGGCGACGGGGACGCGGTAGAACTCGGCCAGCTCGGCCAGGCGGGACACCGTGACGGCCCGGTCGCCCCGCTCGTACGAACCGACGACGACGGCCTTCCAACGCCCTGCCGACTTCTCCTCGACACCCTGCAGAGACAGCCCCTGCTGCTGTCGGATGGAGCGCAGGCGAGCACCAAGAGACTTGGCGTACTCAGACGGCATACGGACACTCCCAGTCACTGGCCTGAGGGGTTTCCCCAGCGATCGCTACGGAGCGTGACCGTAACTGGCGGAAGACGCGTGGTCAAGTGGTCGAGACCCATCCGTTGCCCAGGTCAGGGCGGTTGTTAGGGTGGTTGGCGTTCGACGTCCTTTAACGACCCGTCCGGTGAGGCGGGGAAGGAGGTCTGGTTTGTCGTCCCCGACAACCGGCGCTGAGCTGGGCAAAACCATCCTAACGGCGGCAGATGTCGCCCGGGTGGTGGACCGGATTGCCCATCAGATTCTGGAAAAGACGTCCGGCGCGGCCGAAACGGTGCTGCTGGGCATACCTACCCGGGGCGTACCCCTGGCGCGCCGGCTGGCCGCGCGGATCGCCACGTTCGAGGGCGTGACCATTCCCGTGGGTGTGTTGGACATCACGCTCTACCGGGATGACCTCCGCCTGCAGGCGACGCGTGCGCTGGGTCACACGGAGGTGCCGCCGGGCGGCCTCGACGGGCGGCGGGTGATCCTCGTCGACGACGTGCTGTTCTCGGGCCGGACCGTGCGCGCGGCGCTCGACGCGCTCAAGGACCTCGGCCGGCCGCGGATGGTGCAGCTGGCGGTCCTTGTCGACCGGGGGCACCGGGAGCTGCCGATCCGGGCCGACTACGTCGGCAAGAACATCCCGACGTCGATCGAGGAGAGCGTCCGGGTCTTCACCGCCGAGCACGACGGCGAGGACGCCGTGATGATCGTGAACAAGGGCGGGGTGAAATGATCAAGCATCTGCTCAGTGCCGCCGACCTGGACGCCGCGACCGCGACCCTCGTGCTGGACACCGCGGCGGAGATGGCGAGCCTGGCGGGGCGCGAGGTGAAGAAGCTGCCCGCGTTGCGCGGGCGCACCGTGGTGAACCTGTTCTACGAGGACTCGACCCGGACCCGGATCTCGTTCGAGGCGGCCGCGAAGCGGCTGTCGGCGGACGTCATCAACTTCTCCGCGAAGGGCTCCAGCGTCTCCAAGGGTGAAAGTCTCAAGGACACCGCGCTGACCCTGCAGGCGATGGGCGCCGACGCGGTCGTGGTGCGCCACCCCGCCAGCGGCGCGCCGCACCGGCTCGCCAACTGGGTGGAGGGCAGCGTCGTCAACGCCGGCGACGGCACGCACGAGCACCCCACGCAGGCGCTGCTGGACGCGTACACGATGCGCAGCCGCCTCGGCCGGCTCGCCGGGCTGAACGTGGCGATCGTCGGCGACGTGCTGCACTCCCGGGTGGCCAGGTCCAACGTGCAGCTGCTGCACACCCTCGGCGCGAAGGTGACGCTCGTCGCGCCGCCGACGCTGCTGCCGGTCGGCGTGGACGCGTGGCCCGCCGGGACCTCCTACGACCTGGACGCCGTCGTGCCGGATTCCGACGTCGTCATGATGCTGCGGGTCCAGCGGGAAAGAATGAACCAGGCGTATTTCCCGTCGGAGCGGGAGTACGCGCGACGCTACGGCTTCGACGTGCCGCGCATGCGGCGGCTGCCCGGGCACGCGATCGTCATGCACCCCGGGCCGATGAACCGGGGCATGGAGATCGCGCCGGAGGTCGCCGACTCGCCGCGCTCCACGATCGTCGAACAGGTCGCCAACGGGGTCTCCGTGCGGATGGCCGTCCTCTACCTGCTGCTCGGAGGCAAAGCGTGATCACCAACCTGGGCGAGATCACCATCGAAGATGGGGTCATCGTCCGTATCGACCCGGACAAGAAGGGCCCCCTGGTCGCCCTCCCCGGGCTGGTCGACCTCCACACCCACCTGCGTGAGCCGGGCCGTGAGGACGCCGAGACCGTGGAGTCCGGGTCGCGGGCCGCGGCCCTCGGCGGGTACACGGCCGTCTGCGCGATGGCGAACACGTCCCCGGTCGCCGACACCGCCGGCGTCGTGGAGCAGGTGTGGCGCCTCGGCCGCGAGGCCGGCCTGGTCGACGTGCAGCCGATCGGCGCCGTCACCGTCGGCCTCGGCGGCGAGCAGCTCGCCGAGCTCGGCGCGATGGCCGACTCCGCGGCGCGGGTGCGGGTCTTCTCCGACGACGGGCACTGCGTGCACGACCCGCGGCTCATGCGCCGCGCCCTGGAGTACGTCAAGGCGTTCGACGGGGTCATCGCCCAGCACGCCGAGGAGCCGCGGCTGACCACCGGCGCGCAGATGAACGAGGGCGACGTCGCCGCCCGGCTCGGCCTGACCGGCTGGCCCGCGGTCGCCGAGGAGGCGATCATCGCCCGGGACGTGCTGCTCGCCGGGCACGTCGGGGCCCGCCTGCACATCTGCCACGTGTCGACCGCCGGCAGCGTCGAGCTGATCCGCTGGGCGAAGTCGAAGGGGTGGCGGGTGACCGCCGAGGTGACCCCGCACCACCTGCTGCTCACCGAGGACCTCGCCGTCGACTACGACCCGGTGTACAAGGTGAACCCGCCGCTGCGCACCGAGGCCGACGTCCTCGCCCTGCGCCGCGGCCTGCAGGACGGCACGATCGACTGTGTGGCCACCGACCACGCCCCGCACAGCGTGGAGGACAAGGAGTGCGAGTGGGCGTATGCCAGGCCGGGCATGCTCGGGCTGGAGACCGCGCTCGCGATCGTCGTGCAGACGATGGGGCCGCAGTGGGACAGGATCGCCGACTGGATGTCCGCCGCGCCGGCGAAGATCGCCGGGCTGGCCGGGCACGGCCACCCGCTGCAGGTCGGGCAGGTCGCGAACCTCACGATCTTCGACCCGGACGCCAGGTGGACGGTCGACCCGACCGCCCTGGCCAGCAGGTCGCGCAACACCCCTTACGCCGGAATGGAGCTGCGCGGTCGCGTCGAGGCGACCTACCTGCGCGGCGAGCCGACGGTGTTGAACGGAAAGGCGACTCGGTGAAGCGCAGAGCAGCATTGTTGGTACTGGAGGACGGCCGCACGTTTCGCGGTGAGGCCTTCGGCGGCATCGGCGAGACCTTCGGCGAGGCGGTGTTCAACACCGGCATGACCGGTTACCAGGAGACGCTGACCGACCCGTCGTACCACCGGCAGGTCGTCGTGCAGACCGCGCCGCAGATCGGCAACACCGGCGTCAACGGCGAGGACGACGAGTCCGACCGGGTCTGGGTCGCCGGGTACGTGGTGCGCGACCCCGCCCGCACGTACTCGAACTGGCGGGCCACCTGCAGCCTCCAGGACCGCCTCGCGGTCGAGGGGATCGTCGGCATCAGCGGCATCGACACCCGGGCCCTCACCCGGCACCTGCGGGAGCGCGGCGCCATGCGCGTCGGCGTGTCCAGCGTCGACGACGACCGCGACGGGCTGCTGCAGCGGGTCCGCCAGCAGCCGCAGATGCTCGGCGCCGACCTGTCCGCCGAGGTGAGCACCCCGCAGCGGTACACCGTCGAGGCGCAGGGCGAGCACCGGTTCACCGTCGCCGCGGTCGACCTCGGCATCAAGCGCAACGTCCCGCGGCGCCTCGCCGCCCGCGGGGTGACCACCCACGTGCTGCCGGCGAACACCACCCTGGAGGAGATCCGCGCGCTCAACGCCGACGCGGTGTTCTTCTCGCCCGGCCCCGGCGACCCGGCCACCGCCGACGGCCCGGTGCAGCTGGCCAAATCGGTCATGGCCGCGAAGATCCCGCTGTTCGGCATCTGCTTCGGCAGCCAGATCCTGGGCCGGGCGCTCGGCTTCGGCACCTACAAACTGGGCTACGGCCACCGGGGCATCAACCAGCCCGTCATGGACCGCACCACCGGCAAGGTGGAGGTCACCAGCCACAACCACGGCTTCGCCGTCGACGCGCCGCGGGACACCAGGACCACCACCGAGTTCGGCGACGTCGAGGTCAGCCACGTCTGCCTCAACGACGGCGTCGTGGAGGGCCTGCGCTGCCTGGACGTGCCGGCCTTCACCGTGCAGTACCACCCGGAGGCGGCAGCGGGGCCGCACGACGCGGACTACCTGTTCGACAGATTCGCGGAGTTGATGAACACCAATGCCTAAGCGGACCGATCTCCGGCACGTCCTCGTCATCGGCTCCGGCCCGATCGTCATCGGCCAGGCGTGCGAGTTCGACTACTCCGGCACCCAGGCGTGCCGGGTGCTGCGCGCCGAGGGGCTGCGGGTCAGCCTCGTCAACTCCAACCCGGCGACGATCATGACCGACCCCGAGTTCGCCGACGCCACGTACGTCGAGCCGATCACCCCCGAGTTCGTCGAGCAGGTGATCGCCAAGGAGCGCCCCGACGCGCTGCTCGCGACGCTCGGCGGGCAGACCGCGCTCAACACCGCGGTCGCGCTGCACGAGGCCGGGGTGCTCGACAAGTACGGCGTCGAGCTCATCGGCGCCAACATCGACGCGATCCGCCGCGGCGAGGACCGGCAGCTGTTCAAGGACATCGTCGCGAAGGCCGGCGGGGAGACCCCGCGCAGCCGCGTCTGCCACTCCATGGACGAGGTCCGCGCGACCGTCGCCGAGCTCGGCCTGCCGGTCGTCATCCGCCCGTCGTTCACCATGGGCGGCCTCGGCTCCGGCATGGCGCACACCGACGAGGACCTCGAGCGGCTCGCCGGCGGCGGCCTCGTCGCCTCCCCGGTGCACGAGGTCCTCATCGAGGAGAGCGTGCTCGGCTGGAAGGAGTACGAGCTCGAGCTGATGCGCGACAAGCACGACAACGTCGTCGTCGTGTGCTCGATCGAGAACGTCGACGCGATGGGCGTGCACACCGGCGACTCGGTGACCGTGGCGCCCGCGATGACGCTCACCGACGTGGAGTACCAGCGGCTGCGCGACCTCGGCATCGCCGTGCTGCGCGAGGTCGGCGTCGACACCGGCGGCTGCAACATCCAGTTCGCGGTGAACCCGGCCACCGGCCGGCTCGTCGTCATCGAGATGAACCCGCGGGTCTCCCGCTCCAGCGCCCTGGCCAGCAAGGCGACCGGCTTCCCGATCGCGAAGATCGCCGCGAAGCTCGCCATCGGCTACACCCTGGACGAGATCCCCAACGACATCACCCTCAAGACCCCGGCGGCGTTCGAGCCGTCGCTGGACTACGTCGTGGTGAAGATCCCGCGGTTCGCGTTCGAGAAGTTCCCCGGCGCGGACGCCGAGCTCACCACCACGATGAAGTCGGTCGGCGAGGCCATGTCCATGGGCCGCACCTTCCAGGAGGCCCTCGGCAAGGCGATGCGGTCGATGGAGACCAAGGCCGCCGGCTTCTGGACCGCCCCCGACCGGCCCGGCATCGACGCGCTCGAGGCGCTCAAGGTCCCGCACGACGGCCGGTTGTACACCGCCGAACGCGCCCTGCGCGAGGGCCACAGCGTGCAGGCCGTCGCCGAGGCGTCCGGCTTCGACCCGTGGTTTGTCGACCAGATCGCCGCGCTGGTCGACCTGCGCGCCGAGATCCTCAGCGCCGCGGTGCTCGACGAGCCGCTGCTGCGCACCGCGAAACGCGCCGGGCTGTCCGACCGGCAGATCGCCGCGCTGCGCCCCGAGTTCGCCGGCGAGGACGGGGTGCGCAGCCTGCGCCAGCGCCTCGGCCTGCGGCCCGTGTACAAGACCGTGGACACCTGCGCCGCGGAGTTCCGCGCCAGCACCCCGTACCACTACAGCACCTACGAGGAGGAGACCGAGGTCGCCCCGTCGGACAAGCCGAAGGTGCTCATCCTCGGCTCCGGCCCGAACCGCATCGGCCAGGGCATCGAGTTCGACTACTCGTGCGTGCACGCGGTCATGGCGCTGCGGGCCAAGGGCTACGAGACCGTCATGGTCAACTGCAACCCGGAGACCGTCTCCACCGACTACGACACCGCCGACCGGCTGTACTTCGAGCCGCTCACCTTCGAGGACGTGCTGGAGGTCGTGCACGCCGAGAACGAGTCCGGTCGCGCCGGCGGCGGCCCCGGCGTCATCGGCGTCGTCGTGCAGCTCGGCGGGCAGACCCCGCTGGGCCTGGCCCAGCAGCTCGCCGACGCGGGCGTGCCGATCGTCGGCACCTCACCCGAGGCGATCGACCTGGCCGAGGACCGCGGCGCGTTCGGCAAGCTGCTCGCCGCCAACGGCCTCAACGCCCCCGCGCACGGCACCGCGACCAGCTTCCCCGAGGCGAAGCTGATCGCCGACGAGATCGGCTACCCGGTGCTGGTGCGGCCGTCGTACGTGCTCGGCGGGCGCGGCATGGAGATCGTGTACGACGAGGAGACGCTGCGCGGCTACATCGCCCGCGCCACGGAGATCTCCCCGGCGCACCCGGTGCTCGTCGACCGGTTCCTCGACGACGCCATCGAGATCGACGTCGACGCGCTGTGCGACAAGGACGGCGAGGTGTACGTCGGCGGCGTCATGGAGCACATCGAGGAGGCCGGCATCCACTCCGGCGACTCCTCCTGCGTCCTGCCGCCGATCACCCTCGCCGGGGTGCACCTGGACGAGGTGCGCCGCTACACGGTCGCCCTGGCCCGCGGCATCGGCGTGCGGGGGCTGCTCAACGTCCAGTACGCGCTGAAGGACGACAGCCTGTACGTCCTGGAGGCCAACCCGCGCGCCTCGCGCACCGTGCCGTTCGTGTCGAAGGCGACCGCGGTGCCCCTGGCGAAGGCCGCGGCCCGCATCGCGCTCGGCGCCACCATCGCCGAGCTGCGCGCCGAGGGGCTGCTGCCGGCCGAGGGCGACGGCGGCACGCCGCCGGACCACGCGCCGATCGCGGTCAAGGAGGCGGTGCTGCCGTTCAAGCGGTTCCGCACCGTCGAGGGCAAGGGCGTGGACAACCTGCTCGGGCCGGAGATGAAGTCGACGGGTGAGGTTATGGGCATCGACACGTCCTTCGGCCACGCGTTCGCGAAGTCCCAGTCGGCCGCGTACGGCTCGCTGCCCACCGCCGGCACCGTCCTCGTCACGGTCGCCAACCGGGACAAGCGCGGCATCGTGTTCCCCGTGAAGCGCCTCGCCGACCTCGGCTTCTCCATCGTCGCCACCGCCGGCACCGGCCAGGTGCTGCGCCGCTACGGCGTCGCCTGCGAGATCGTGCCGAAGCACTACGAGGAGGGCAACGGCCGCAACGCCGTGTCGATGATCGCCGGCGGCGAGGTCGCCCTGGTGATGAACACGCCGCAGGGCTCCAGCGGCCGGCAGGACGGCTACGAGATCCGCAGCGCCGCCGTCGTCGCCGACATCCCGTGCATCACCACGCTGCCCGGCGCGGCCGCCGCCGTCATGGGCATCGAGGCGCTGCTGCGGGGTGAGATGACGGTCCGGCCGCTGCAGGAGCTGCACGCCGCGCTGCGCGGGCAGCGGTGACCTACGAGCGGCTCGTCCGCCCGGTGCTGTTCCGCCTCGGCGGCGGTGACGCCGAGGCGGTGCACGAGCGGACCCTGCGCTGGCTGTCGCGGATCCCCGGCCGGGGATCCGCGTACAGCCCGCCGGGCGCCCGCCGGACCGTGTTCGGGATCGACTTCCCGAACGCGGTCGGGCTCGCCGCCGGCATGGACAAGGACGGCCGGGCGCTGCGGGCCTGGCCCCGGCTCGGGTTCGGCTTCGTCGAGGTCGGCACCGTCACCTGGCACCCGCAGCCCGGCAACGACCGGCCCCGCCTGTTCCGCTTCCCGCAGCACGAGGCGATCGTCAACCGGATGGGGTTCAACAACGCCGGCGCCCGGGCCCTCTCGGCGCGCCTGGCGCGGCTGGGGCCCCTGCCGGTGCCGCTGGGCATCAGCCTCGGCAAGTCGAAGGTGACGCCGCTGACCGGCGCCGTCGAGGACTACGTCAGCAGTTTCCGGCAGCTGTACGACCAGGGCGCCTACTTCGCCGTCAACGTCAGCTCGCCGAACACGCCCGGGCTGCGCGAGCTGCAGGACAAGGCGCACCTGTCCGCGCTGCTCGGGGCGTTGCACGCGGCGAACCCGGCGGGCAAGCCGGTCCTCGTCAAGGTCGCGCCGGACCTCACCGACACCGCCCTCGGCGAGCTGCTCGACGTGTGCCTCGCCCGCGGCGTCGCCGGGCTCATCGCCACCAACACCACCATCGAACGCCACGGCGTGCCCACCGCCGAGGCGGGCGGGCTCAGCGGCCGGCCCCTCGCGCCACGCGCGCTGCAGGTCGTGCGCTTCGTCACCAAGGAGAGCGGGCTGCCGGTCATCGGTGTCGGCGGGATCACCACCCGCGACGACGTCACCAGGATGCTGGACGCCGGCGCCGCCCTCGTGCAGCTGTACACCGGACTCATCTACCACGGCCCGCGCCTCGTCCGGCAGGCCGTGCAAGCGACAAGGGGGAGCACGTGAGCGATCCGGAGCGGAGCGGAGGAGCCGTGAACCATCAGCTCAGTGTTGGCTCGCGGCGGCGCCGGAGCGTACCGGAGGTGACGGCGTGAGCGGCAGATTCGGTGCGCGGCTGCGGGCCGCCATGGACACGCTGGGGCCGCTGTGTGTCGGGATCGACCCGCACCCCTCCCTGCTGACCGCCTGGGGCCTCTCCGACGATGTCAAGGGCCTGGAAGCGTTCAGTCGGACGGTGGGGGAGGCCCTGGCCGACCGGGTCGCGGTGATCAAGCCCCAGTCCGCCTTTTATGAGCGTTTCGGCTCCAGGGGCATCGCGGTGCTGGAGTCAACTATCCGACAGTTTGACGGGACCCGGACCCTTGTGATTCTCGACGTCAAGCGGGGTGACATCGGCTCCACGGCCGCCGCGTACGCCGACGCGTACCTCGATCCGGCCTCGCCGCTGCGCGCCGACGCGATCACCGTCAGCCCCTATCTCGGCGTCGGCGCGCTGCGCCCGATCATCGACAAGGCGACCGCGGGTGGGCTCGGCGCGTTCGTCCTCGCCCTCACCTCCAACCCCGAGGGCGCCGCGGTCCAACGCGCCGTCGGCGCCGCCGGCGCGACCGTCGCGCAGACCGTCATCGACGAGATTTCGCAGGTCAACGCGGGTGTGACCCCGCTCGGCGACATCGGCGTGGTGATCGGCGCCACCCTCGGGCAGCACGGGCACGACCTGACGAACCTCAATGGCCCGATCCTGGCGCCGGGCCTCGGCGCGCAGGGTGGAAGGGCCGACGGACTCCGCGCCGCGTTCGGTGATCAAGCCCCTGACGTGCTGCCGTCGTACTCCCGGGAGGTCCTCGGCGCGGGCCCCGACGTGGCCACGCTGCGTGCCGCCGCGGAGCGGGCGCGTGACGACTGCGCGGCCGCCCTGGCGGTCACCGCCTGATCATCGGGCCGCCACCGGCCGTCGATCATGCGATACCCACGTTGCCGAAATGGCTCGTGACCGCTAGTTTTCCCGGCGCTAGACCATCAACATTCTTTTCAAGGGACCTGAGGAGACCTGGTGCCGCTCCCGTCACTGAGCCCGGAACAGCGCGCGGCCGCTTTGGAAAAAGCGGCTGAGATTCGTAAGGCTCGCGCTGAGCTGAAGGAGCAACTGAAGCAGGGGAAGACCACCCTCGCTGCCGTGCTCGATCGTGCGGAGTCCGACGACGTCGTCGGCAAGCTTCGGGTTTCGGCCGTGCTGCAGGCGATGCCCGGCATCGGCAAGATCCGCGCGACGCAGATCATGGAGAAGCTGAAGATCGCTGACAGCCGCCGCCTCCGCGGCCTCGGCGACCAGCAGCGCAAGGCACTGCTCGGGGAGTTCGCCGGCGGCAAGTGACTGCCGCCAGGTCCCCCCGGACCAGTGTGAACGCGACGCCCGGACCCCGGATGGGGGCCGGGCGTCGTGCTGTGCCGGCCGCGCTGTGTTGGCTGCGCTGTGTTGGCTGCGCGCCGCAGGCGGCGCGCGGCGGGGGTTCCCACCCGCGGCCCCCATGCTCGCTGCGCTCGCACTTCTCAGGCCGGCTGGACCGGGGGGATCGGGCGCTGCGCTTCCGAGCGCCGTCGTGGCCGGGCTTCCGTTGAGGGCTGGACGGTGGCGGAGCCCGGTGGCCGGCCTTCTCGTCCCGGCCCTCCCCATCCTGGTCTTGTCTGGGTCGAGCCGTGCCCGGATTTTGGTGATACGTGGCTTTCGTGCCATGGATGTTTGGCTATCTTTCGCTATTTGAAGATCTTTCCTGGAGTGGTCACACTTTGGCGAATGGGGGAGTCGTAGAACCCTCCCCGGTTCGCCTCTGCGGGTGGCGGTCGAGGTCAGCGGCGGCCTGGTAAGGTTTACAGGTTCGCGAGCTGTCAATTTGGAAAGTCGTGAGGTTGTTTCGTGGCCGGAACCGTGGCAGACCCCCAGGGCATCACCAATCCGCCGATCGACGAGCTGCTGGAGAAGACCACGTCGAAGTACGCGTTGGTGATCTTCGCGGCGAAGCGCGCCCGTCAGGTCAACGCCTACTACAGCCAGCTGGGTGAGGGGCTTCTGGAGTACGTCGGTCCCCTGGTGGAGACCACGCCGCAGGAGAAGCCGCTGTCCATCGCGCTCCGCGAGATCAACAGCGGGCTGCTGACCGCCGAGCGCATCGAAGAGGTCTAGTCCGACATGCATGCCGGGGACGGCGCCGGTGACCGGCCGCGGGTCGTTCTCGGCGTCGCCGGCGGCATCGCCGCCTACAAGGCCTGTGAGCTGCTGCGGCTGCTGACCGAGTCCGGGCACCGGGTGCGGGTGGTGCCGACCGCGGCGGCGCTCACGTTCGTCGGCGAGGCGACCTGGGCGGCCCTGTCCGGGCAGCCGGTCAGCACCGACGTGTGGACCGGCGCCCACGAGGTGCCGCACGTGCGGCTCGGGCGGGAGGCCGACCTCGTCGTCGTCGCCCCCGCCACCGCCGACCTGCTGGCCAAGGCCGCGCACGGCCTGGCCGACGACCTGCTCACCAACACGCTGCTCACCGCCCGGTGCCCGGTGCTGTTCGCGCCGGCCATGCACACCGAGATGTGGGAGCACCCGGCCACCAGGGCCAACGTCGAGCTGCTGCGGTCCCGCGGGACCGTGGTCCTGGAGCCCGACGTCGGGCGGCTCACCGGCGCCGACACCGGCAAGGGGCGGCTGCCCGCCCCGGCGGAGATCTTCGCCGTCACGCAGCGGCTGCTGCGCCGCGGCGACCTCGGCCCGGACCTGGCCGGACGGCACGTGGTCGTGACGGCCGGCGGCACCCGCGAGCCGATCGACCCGGTCCGGTTCATCGGCAACCGCTCCTCCGGCAAGCAGGGTTACGCGATCGCCCGGGCCGCCGTCGCCCGTGGCGCGCGGGTGACGCTCATCTCGGCCAACGTCGCGCTGGCCGACCCGGCCGGCGCCGACCTGGTCCGGGTCGAGACCACCGAGGAGCTGCGGGTCGCCACCCTGGCCGCCGCCGAGGCCGCCGACGTCGTGATCATGGCGGCCGCGCCCGCCGACTTCCGGCCCGCGGTGTTCGCCCCCGGCAAGATCAAGAAGGTGGACGGGGCCGCGCCGACCCTCGACCTGGTCACCAACCCCGACATCGCCGCCGAGCTCGGCGCCGCGAAGCGGGAGGGGCAGGTGCTCGTCGCGTTCGCCGCGGAGACCGCCGCGATCGAGCAGGCCGTCGCCAGCGGTCACGAGAAGTTGCTCCGCAAGCGGGCGGACCTCATCGTGGTGAACGAGGTGGGCGTCGGCAAGACCTTCGGCGCCGAGCGCAACGAGGCGGTGATCCTCGGCGCCGACGGCACCCGCGACGCACTGCCCGAACTGTCCAAAGACGACCTTGCCGATAGGATTTTGGACACCGTGCTCGCCCGTTTGCCCTGATCATGCCGTTTCCACGGTGCCGTGGCGGCCCGGACTCAACCATGCCTTTATCAAGACACCAGCGTCGGGTCGTACACTGCTGCGAAACCACACAACCGACGCCGTATCCCTGAGGAGCACCATTGGCCCGCCGCCTGTTCACGTCAGAGTCGGTCACCGAAGGTCACCCGGACAAGATCGCCGATCAGATCAGCGACGGCATTCTCGATGCGCTCCTCACGCAGGACGCCCGCAGCCGGGTCGCCGTTGAAACCCTGATCACCACCGGTCAGGTCCACGTGGCCGGCGAGGTGACCACGTCCGCGTACGCCGACATCGCCAAGATCGTCCGTGAGACGATCCTCGGCATCGGGTACGACTCGTCCAAGAAGGGCTTCGACGGGGCCTCCTGCGGCGTGAGCGTGTCGATCGGCGCCCAGTCGCCCGACATCGCGCAGGGCGTCGACTCCGCGCTGGAGGTCCGCGAGGGCTCCGGCAGCGACAACCTCGACCTGCAGGGCGCCGGCGACCAGGGCATGATGTTCGGCTTCGCCTGCAGCGAGACGCCCGAGCTGATGCCGCTGCCGATCGCGCTGGCGCACCGGCTGGCCCGCCGCCTCTCCGCCGTGCGCAAGGACGGCACCATCCCCTACCTGCGGCCCGACGGCAAGACCCAGGTCACCATCGAGTACGACGGGCTGCGCCCGGTCCGGCTGCACACCGTCGTGGTGTCCAGCCAGCACGCGCCCGACATCTCCCTGGAGTCGCTGCTGACCCCCGACGTGCGCGAGCACGTCATCGCCCCCGAGCTGGAGGGCCTGGGCCTGGAGACCGACGGCTACCGGCTGCTGGTCAACCCGACCGGCCGCTTCGAGATCGGCGGCCCGATGGGCGACGCCGGCCTCACCGGCCGCAAGATCATCGTCGACACCTACGGCGGCTACGCCCGCCACGGCGGCGGCGCGTTCTCCGGCAAGGACCCGTCGAAGGTGGACCGGTCCGCGGCGTACGCCACCCGCTGGGTCGCCAAGAACGTCGTGGCCGCCGGCCTGGCCGAGCGCTGCGAGGTCCAGGTCGCCTACGCGATCGGCAAGGCGCACCCGGTCTCGCTGTTCGTGGAGACCTTCGGCACCGAGGTCGTGCCGGTCGATCGGATCGAGAAGGCCATCAACGAGGTCTTCGACCTGCGCCCGGCCGCGATCATCCGCGACCTGGACCTGCTCAAGCCGGTCTACCAGCAGACCGCGGCCTACGGTCACTTCGGCCGCGAGCTGCCGGGCTTCACCTGGGAGCAGGCGAGCCGCACCGCCGAGCTGAAGTCCGCCGCCGGCGCCTGATCAATCCTTCGATGTTGGCCGATCGATCGCATTCCCGGGTTGATCGGCCAACGTCTATTTCTGGACCCGCCGGCGACGCATCACAGGACGGTCTCTTCCCCCAACTGGAGCCGGTCGTCCCGATCAGCGGGCGGGCCGCCGCGGAGCGCGTCGCCGGGCGCGCGAAGACCGCCGGCCGGGCCCGCACCGCGAAGGCCGCCCCGCCCCGCCCGGCGGCCGCCGAGCTGCCGGTCGCGCGGGTGTGCGTGGACGTGCCGCTGCCGCACCTCGACCGGCCCTTCGACTATCAGGTGCCGGCCACCCTCGACGACGCCGCCCGGCCCGGGGTGCGGGTCAAGGTGCGCTTCGCCGGCCAGCCCGTCGACGGCTACCTGCTGGAGCGCGTCGCCGCGTCCGGCCACGAGGGGCAGCTGCTGTTCCTGGAGAAGGTCGTGTCGCCGGAGCCGGTGCTGCGCCCCGAGATCGCCGCCCTGGCCAGGGCGGTCGCCGACCGGTACGCGGGCACCATGTCCGACGTGCTGCGCCTGGCCGTCCCGCCCCGGCACGCCCGCACCGAGCAGGCCCCCGTCGCGCACGGCGTCGCCCGGCCCGTCCCGGCGGTCGAGGAGCACGGCTGGCGGCGGTACACCGCCGGACCCGCCCTGCTGCGCGCCCTCGGCGACGGGCGCCGCCCGCACGCCGTGTGGACCGCGCTGCCCGGCGAGGACTGGCCCGCCCGGCTCGCCGAGGCCGCCGCGACCACGCTCGGCGGCGGCCGCGGCGCGCTGCTCGTCGTCGCCGACGCCCGCGACCTGGACCGCCTCGACGCCGCCATGACCACCGCGCTCGGCGGCACCGGCGCGCACGTGGCGCTGTCGGCGGCGCTCGGCCCGGCCGAACGCTACCGGCGCTTCCTCGCCGCCGCCCGCGGCCAGGCCCGGGTCGTCATCGGCACCCGCGCCGCGTGCTTCGCCCCGGTCGCCGACCTCGGCCTCGTCGCGATCTGGGACGACGGCGACGACCTGCACGCCGAGCCCCGGGCGCCCTACCCGCACGCCCGCCAGGTCCTGCTCGCCCGCGCCGAGCAGGCGGGGTGCGGCGTCATCGTGGGCGGTTTCGCGCGTACCGCCGAAGCCCAGCAGCTCATCGAGGCGGGCTGGGCGATCGAGGTCGCCGCCGCGCGCGACGTGCTGCGCCGGCACATGCCGAAGGTGGTCACCGTCGGCGAGGACGACCAGCTGGCCCGCGACCCGGGCGCCGTGTCGGCCCGGCTGCCCACCGCCGCGTGGCGGGCCGCCCGCGACGCCCTGCAGCGCGACGCGCCCGTGCTCATCCAGGTGCCGCGGCGCGGGTACGTGCCGTCCGTCGCCTGCGCCGAGTGCTACACCGCCGCCCGCTGCCCGAACTGCTCCGGCCCGCTCGCCCTGCCGTCGGCGTCGGCGCCCCCGTCGTGCCGCTGGTGCGGGCGGGTCGCGGCCGCGTACAGCTGCCCGGAATGCGGCAGCAGGCGGCTGCGGGCCTCGGTCGTCGGCGCCCGCCGCACCGCCGAGGAGCTGGCCCGCGCCTTCCCGGACACCCCGGTGCGCACCTCCGGCCGCGACGGCGTCCTCGCCACGGTCCCCGGCGAGGCCTCCATCGTGGTGTCCACCCCGGGCGCGGAGCCCGTCGCGACCGGCGGGTACGGCGCCGTCCTCCTCCTCGACAGCTGGGCCCTGCTCACCCGCGCCGACCTGCGCGCCACTGAGGAGGCCCTGCGCCGGTGGCTGACCGCCGCGTCCCTGACCCGCCACACCGGCCAGGTCGTCGTGGTCGCCGACGCGTCCCTCGCCGTCGTGCAGGCCCTGGTCCGCTTCGACCCCGGCTGGCTCGCCGCCCGCGAGCTCGCCGACCGCCGCGAGCTCGGCTTCCCGCCGGTGGTCCGGATGGCGTCGCTCACCGGCACCCCCGCCGCCGTCGCCGACCTCCTCGCCGTCGCCCGCCTCCCACCGGGCGCGGAGGTCCTCGGCCCCGTCCCCGCCGGCGACGACCAGGAACGCATGCTGGTGCGCACCGGCCGGGCCACCGGCCGCGCCCTGGCCCTGGCCCTGCGCACCGCCGCCGGCCTGCGCTCCGCCCGCAAGGCCACCGACCCCGTGCGGATCCAGGTCGACCCCCTGGACCTGCTGTGAGCGCACCACCGGCGGTCCTCGCCTACGCCGCCGCGGTGGCCGCCACGCTGCACGAGGAGCACCCCGGCACCGTCGGGGTGTACCTGCACGGGTCCGCGGCCCTCGGCGGCTTCCGCGCGGGCACCAGCGACGTCGACATCCTCGCCGTCGTCCCCGGCCCCGTCGCAGTGCCCGGCGCTGATCCCGGTGCCGCGGTGCGGCTCGGCGAACGGCTCGCCGCGGTCCCCGGCTGCCCGGGCAGCGGCCTGGAGCTGAGCGTCATCACCGCCGCGACCGCCGCCGACCTCGGCAGCTGCCCGTTCGAGGTGCACGTCGCCACCACCGACGCACCCGCGCGCATCGTCGCTGGCGACGGCCACCCCGGCGACCCCGACCTGGTCCTGCACGCCACGGTCTGCCGCGAGCACGCCGTCGCGGTCACCGGCCCGCCCCCGCCGGCGGTGTTCGCCCCGGTGCCCCGCGAGCGCGTGCTGGCCGCGATGGTCGAGGAGCTGCGCTGGGCGTCGCTGCGGCACGCCACGGTGTACGCGGTCCTCAACGCCTGCCGCGCCGCCCGGTACGCCGAGGAGGGCACCCTGTGCTCGAAGCTCGCCGGCGGCGAGTGGTTCCTGCGCCGGCACGGCCCCACCCCGGTCGTCGGCGCCGCCCTGACCGCCCAGCGTCACGGCCTCGAGCTGCCCCCACCCCGCGGCCGTATCACCGTCCTGCAGCGGGTCCAGGCCGCGCGGGCGTTCGTCGCCACCGTCCAGGACCAGCTGCGCGCCACCCTGGCGCAGCCGCACCCCTGACCCGGCGCGACGGCAACGGGGCCGGCCCGGCTCAGCGCAGCATCATCCGCAGCGACGCCGCGAGGTCCGGGGCGCCCTCGCGGTTGTCGATCTCGTGGTGCGCGACGGCGGGCGGGCGGTCCGGGGGGATGGCGGCGAGGAAGTCGTCCCAGCGGTCCAGCTTCTGGCCGTCGCGGTGCGAGCCGCGGGCGAGCAGCCGGGCCCGCAGCGTCGCCGGGTCGGAGCGGACCCACACCAGGTGGACGGGTTCGCCGCCGAGGGCGGCCACGAAACCGGCCCAGCGGGCCGGGTCGGAGATCTGGCCGGTGAACGGCGCGGACAGCACCACCGGGCAGCCGCGGGAGCGGATCTCCCGGGCGGTGGCCGCCAGGCCGGCGTACTCGTGGGGTTTGATGTTCGCGTCGTACCAGACACCTTCGCGCTCGCCGGGGGAGCGGCCCGCGGAGGCGAGCGTGGCGGCGACGAAACCGCCGTAGACGGTGTCCTTGTCGAGCAGGGCGGGCGGCGGGTCGAGCAGGCCGATCAGCAGGTCGGCGACGGTCGACTTGCCCGCGCCGGGCGGTCCGGCGACCACCCACACCTCGCCGGGGTCCCTCACGCCACGAGCAGCTGGTTGGTGGCGAGCTCCCGGTACAGGTCGCTGGTCTCCAGCAGGTCGGCGTGCCGGCCGGTGGCGACGACCCGGCCGCCCTCCATGACCACGATCTGGTCCGCGTCCACGACGGTCGACAGGCGGTGCGCGACGACGATCATCGTCCGATTGTGCGCCACGGTGTCGATCGCCTGGCGCAACGCCACCTCGTTGCGCGCGTCGAGGTTGGAGGTCGGCTCGTCCAGCAGCAGGATCGGGGGTGCGGCGAGGAGGGTACGGGCGATCGCGAGCCGCTGCCGCTCACCGCCGGACAGCAGCACACCGCCCTCGCCGACCTGCGCGCCGAGGCCTTCTGGGGCGCGGTCGACGACGTCGGCGAGGTTGACCGCGTCGAGGACCTCCAGCATCTGGGCGTCGGTGGCGGCGGGCGCGGCCAGGCGCAGGTTGTCCCGCAGCGTGCCGGCGAGGACCGGGGCCTCCTGCTCGACGTAGCCGAGCTGGGCGCGCAGCACCTGCCGCGGCAGGTCCCGCACGTCGACGCCGGCGACCCGGACGGTGCCGTCGGTCACGTCGTAGAACCGCTCGACCAGCTGCAGCAGCGTGGACTTGCCCGCCCCGGAGGGGCCGACGAGGGCGGTGCGGGTGCCGTACGCCACGGCGAAGGACACGTCACGGACCACCGGCTGCGCCGCCCCCGCATAGGCGAACGTGACCCCGTCGAACGCGACGGCGACGGGGCCGGAGGTCACCGCGGCGGTGCCCGCGTCCTGTTCCGCGGGCACGTCGAGGATGTCGTGCATGCGCTGCAGCGCGCCGAGGCCCGTCTGCAGCTGCGTGTACGCGTGCAGGGCCTGACCGAGCGGCATGACCAGGAAGAACAGGTAGAGCACGAAGGCGACCAGGTCACCGACGGAGATGGTGCCGTTGGCGACCCGGGCGCCGCCGACGCCGAGCAGCAGCAGGAACGCGCCCTGGATCGCGGCGACGCTGGCCGGGCCGACGAGCGCCTGCAGCTTCGCGATGCGCACCCCCGCCCGGTACGCCTCCTCGGCGCCGGCCTCGACGGTCGCGGCCTCGCGCTGCTCGGCGTTGCTGGCCCGGATGGTGCGCGCGGCGGTCAGGGCACGCTCCACGGCGCTGGTCATGTCGCCGATGCGGGCCTGCGCCTCCTGCGACGCGGGCCGCACCCGGCGGGAGAACACCACCGCGATCGACAGGCCCAGCGCCAGGCCACCGCCGGCGGTGAGGAACAGCACCGGGTCCAGCAGCAGCATCGCGCCGGCCGCGCCGAGCACCATGACGGCGCCGGTGACGGTCTCGAACAGCCCGGACGTGACGACGGCCCGCAGCAGCGTGGTGTCCGCGCCGACCCGGGACAGCAGGTCGCCGGTGCGGCGCTGGTCGTACTCGGCGATCGGCAGCCGCAGCAGGTGCCGGGTCAGCCGCCGCCGGGCGGTGAGCACCAGCCCCTCGGCGGTGCGCTGCAGCAGGTAGTCGCGCAGCGCGTTGAGCAGGGCGACCGCGGCGAGGACCGTGACCAGCAGCGCGACGGTGCGCCCCACCGGCCGGGCCGCCTGCAGCCCGTCGAGGACGTCGCGGGTCAGCAGCGGCTGGGCGAGCGTGGTCAGCGACCCGAGCAGCGACAGCACGGCGACGACGCCGAGCGTGCCGCGGTGCTCGCGCAGGTACGGCAGCAGGGAACGCAGCGAGACAGGTTTCTCCTTCGCGGCCACGCCCCTGAGGCTAGCGCCGGTTCGCTGAGCGTCCCCTGAGCATGACCAGTGACGGGTGTCGCAGCGCCGCCGGCGTCACCCTCGGGTCGGCGGCGACGGCGACGAGGTCGGCCGGCGCGCCCTCCTCCAGCCCGGGGAAGCCCAGGTAACGCCGGGCGTCCCAGCAGGCGGCGCCGACCGCGGCGGCGGGCGGCAGGCCCGCGGCGACGAGGTGGCCGATCTCGGCGACGACGTCGCCGTGGCCGAGGGAGTCGGTGCCGGCCAGGACCGTCACCCCGGCCTCCCACGCCGCGACGGTCGCGGTGCGCAGGCTCGCCACGCCGCCGAGGAACCAGTCCTTGCGCGGCCCCTCCGGCTTCGTGCGCACCACGTCGACGTGCGGCAGGAACCCGGTCCACGTGGGGGTGACCGCCCCGCCCCGCGCGGCGAGGACGTCGAGCAGGTCCGGGGTGAGGAACCAGGCGTGCTCGATCGAGTCGACGCCGGCGAGGACGGCGTTGCGGGTGCCCTCCGCGGTCTGGCAGTGCGCGGCGACCCGCCCGCCGGCGGCGTGCACGGCGTCGCAGAGCTGCCGCAGCACCGGCTCCGGCGTCTTGGGCCGGTCGTGCTCCCAGTCGCCGTACGTCTTGCACCAGCCGTCGTTGGCGAGGGCCTGCGCGACCCCGGCCGCGGCCAGGTCCGCCGGCACGGTCTGCGGCTCGTCGAGGTCCTCCAGGCCCGCCCACGCCAGCCACGGCCCGGCGGTGACCAGGCGCGGCAGGTCCGGCCGGTCCCGCAGCGCCGCCGGGATCGGCTCGCGGTGCCCCGGCACCCGCAGCAGGGTGGTGCCGTCCGCCGCGTACGCGAGGGCCGCCGCCTCGAACAGCGCCGGGTCGAAGGCCATCGTGGCCGCGTCGTGGCCCAGGTGCGCGTGGGCGTCGACCAGCCCTGGGAGGATGAACCCGCCGTCGTGCACGGTCGTCGTGTCACCCGCGGGGCGGCGCAGGGTGATCCGGTCACCGAGGATCCAGATGTCGCGGACGTCACCCTCGGGCAGCACGGTGCCACGCAGGTGGAGGCTGCTCATCGGGCCACACTAGACTTGCGTGACTCGAATCAGATATGGGGTGCCTCGTTTGACCGTCCAGTCCGTCCGCCTCTTCGGCGACCCGGTGCTGCGCACGCCCGCCGACGAAGTCGTCGACTTCGACCGGGAGCTGCGCAAGCTGGTCAATGACCTGCTCGACACCATGCGCCAGCAGAACGGCACCGGCCTCGCCGCGCCGCAGATCGGCGTCGGGCTGCGCGTGTTCACCTTCGACGTCGACGACGTCGTCGGGCACCTGGTCAACCCGGTGCTCGAGTTCCCCGACGAGGAGGAGCAGGACGGCCCGGAGGGCTGCCTGTCGATCCCCGGGGTCTACGTGGACACCAAGCGCCGCCAGCACGTCGTGGCCAAGGGGTTCAACCAGCACGGCGACCCGGTCCAGATCGTCGGCGACGGGCTCATGGCGCGCTGCGCCCAGCACGAGACCGACCACCTCGACGGGGTCCTGTTCCTCGACCGGCTCGACGCCGACCGGCGCAAGCAGGCGATGAAGGAGATCCGCGCCGCCGAGTGGTACAACCCCGACGCCCCGCCGGTCGTGAAGGCCAGCCCGCACGGGCTGTTCGGCCGGTGAGGCTGGTCTTCGCCGGCACGCCCGCGGTGGCGGTGCCGGCGCTCGACGCGATCGCCGCCTCCTCCCACGAGCTCGTCGCGGTCGTCACCCGGCCCGACGCCCCGTCGGGCCGCGGCCGGCAGCTGGTGCCGTCGCCGGTGAGCGCCTGGGCGCAGGAGCGCGGCATCCCCGTGCTGACCCCCGCCCGGCCCCGGGAGCCGGAGTTCCTGGAGCGGCTGCGCGCCCTGGAGCCCGACTGTGCGCCGGTGGTCGCCTACGGCGCGCTGGTGCCCCGGGTCGCGCTGGACATCCCGCGGTACGGCTGGATCAACCTGCACTTCTCGCTGCTGCCCGCGTGGCGGGGCGCGGCACCCGTGCAGCACGCCGTGCTGCACGGCGACGACATGACCGGCGCCAGCGTGTTCCTGCTGGAGGAGGGCCTGGACACGGGGCCCGTGTTCGGCACCCTCACCGAGCCGGTCGGCGCCCGCGACACCTCCGGCGACCTGCTCGACCGGCTCGCCGTGTCCGGCGCCGGCCTGCTCGTGCAGGTTCTCGACGGCATCGAGGCGCACACCGTGGGGCCCGTGCCGCAGCCGCACGAGGGCGTCTCCACCGCCCCGAAGCTCACCGTCGACGACGCGCTCGTGCGCTGGGCCGACCCGGCGTTCGCGGTCGACCGGCGGGTCCGCGCCTGCACCCCCGCGCCCGGCGCGTGGACGACGCTGCGCGGCGACCGGCTGAAGCTCGGCCCGGTCACCCCCGTCACCGCGGCCTCCGTCATCGGTGGCGGCGCGGCCCTCGGCCCCGGCGTCGTCGCCGTCGAGCGCAACCGGGTCCTCGTCGGCACCGGCACCGTCCCGGTGGTGCTCGGCACCGTCACCGCGCCCGGCAAGAAGGCCATGCCGGCCGACGCGTGGGCGCGCGGCGCCCGCATCGAGTCCGGCGCCGTGCTCGGAGTCACCTCTTGAGATCACCCCGGCGCGGGCCCGGGCCGCGGCCCGCGGGCGCCCGCGACGACCGGCTCGTGCGCCCGCCGCGCGGCGGGCGGCCCGCGATCGACCCGGCCCGCGAGGCGGCCTACGAGGCCGTCGCCGCCGTGCACCGCGACGACGCTTACGCCAACCTGGTGCTGCCGCGGCTGCTGCGCGAGACCGGGGTCACCGGCCGCGACGCCGCGTTCGCGACCGAGCTGACCTACGGCACGCTGCGCCAGACCGGCACCCTGGACGCCATCGTCGCCGTGGCCGCCGACCGGGCCGTCGAGCGGATCGACCCGCCGGTCCGCGACGCGCTGCGCATCGGGGCGTACCAGCTGCTCAACATGCGCGTCGGGGCGCACGCGGCGGTCGCGACCACCGTCGACCTGGTCCGGTCGCTGGTGCCCGGCGCCGCCGGGTTCGCCAACGCCGTCCTGCGCCGCGTGGCGGAGTCCGACCGGGCGGCGTGGCTGGAGCGGCTCGCGCCCGCCGACCCGTACGAGCGCGCCGCCCTCGTCCACGCGCACCCGCAGTGGATCGTGCGGGCGTTCACCGACGCGCTCGGCTCCCTCGAGGAGGCCGAGCTGGCCCTCGACGCGGACAACCTCGCCCCGCCCGTGCACCTGTGCGCCCGGCCCGGCCTGCTCGACCCGGCGTCGTTCGCCGCGTCGCTGCCCGGCGCGGCCGCCGGGCGGTACTCGCCGTACGCCGTGGTGCTCTCCGGCGGCGGTGACCCGTCCGGCATCGCCGCCGTCCGCGACGGCCGCGCCCACGTGCAGGACGAGGGCAGCCAGCTGGTCGCCGCCGCTCTCGCCGCCGCCCCGCTCGACGGGCGCGACGAGCGCTGGCTCGACCTGTGCGCCGGCCCCGGCGGCAAGGCCGGGCTGCTCGGCGCGCTCGCCCGCACCCGCGACGCGCACGTCACCGCCGTCGAGGTCGCCCAGCACCGCGCCGAGCTGGTCGCCCGGGCCACCGAGGACCTGCCGGTCTACACCATCCGCGCCGACGGCCGTGACGTCGGCAAGGACGCCGACCTGCCCGAGGGCGGCTTCGACCGGGTCCTCGTCGACGCGCCGTGCACCGGCCTGGGCGCGCTGCGCCGCCGCCCCGAGGCCCGCTGGCGCCGCCAGCCGTCGGACCTGCCGCCGCTCACCCGCCTGCAGCGGGAGCTGCTGCAGGCCGCGTTCCGGGCGGTGCGCCCGGGCGGGGTGGTCGCCTACGTGACCTGCTCACCGCACCAGGCCGAGACCGAGGTGTCGGTGACGGAGGCGGCGCGCCGCTCCGCGGTGGACATGGACCTGCTCGACGCCCGCCCCTGCCTGCCGGCGTCGCTGCCGGACCTGGGCACGGGCCCGACGGTGCAGCTGTGGCCGCACCGGCACGGCACCGACGCGATGTTCCTCGCCCTGCTGCGCCGCGCCGCCTGACCCCGACGGTCCCGGTGGCCGCGGCCGGCCGGGACCGTCCGGGGATCAGGCGCCGGACCGTCCGGGATCCGGGCCGGGCAGGAGGGCGGCCACCGCCGCCCGGGAGCCGCACGCCGCGGCGATCAGCCGGTCCCGCTCGGCGACCCACGCGTCGCCGAGCGCCGCCCGGGTCGCCGGGTCCAGGGCGAGGGCGTCGTTGAGCAGGGTGCGCTCCTCCTCGTCCAGGTGGTGGTACAGCGCGTTGGCCAGCTTTCCCACGGCCCGGTCGAACGCGGGCGACGTCACGTCCGGCACGTCGAGCAGCGCGAGGAGCCGCCGGTGGCCGTCGAGGTGCTCGTCCTCGCCGTGCTCGACGTGGTCGCCGGCGCCGGTGAGCTCGCGCAGCTTCGGGTACACCTCGGACTCCTCGGCGGTGGCGTGCGCGACCAGCAGGCCGGCCAGCTCGTCGAGGGTGCGCCGGCGGTGCCCCGCCAGGTCGGGCCGGGACCGGTCGCGCAGCGCCCGCAGCAGCGTCTCGAAGCGGACGTGATCGGCGACGATCACATCGACGACATCAGCCATCCGCCGATTGTCCCCCATACCGCGCCGCAGCCGTACCGTCGCCTAGAGTCGAGCCGTGAGCAACACCGTGATCGCGCCGTCCATCCTCGCCGCCGACTTCGCCCGGCTCGCCGAGTCCGCCGCGGCGGTCGAGGGCAGCGCCGACTGGCTGCACGTCGACGTCATGGACTACCACTTCGTGCCGAACCTGACGATCGGCCTGCCGGTGGTGCGGAGCCTGCGCAAGGCGACGACCCTGCCGTTCGACTGCCACCTGATGATCGCCGACCCGGCGCGGTGGGCGACGCAGTACGCGGAGGCCGGCGCCTACAACGTCACGTTCCACGCGGAGGCGGCCACCGACCCGGCCGCGATCGCGAAGGACCTGCGGGCCGCGGGCAGCCGCGCCGGGCTCGCCATCGACCGCGACACGCCGGTCGAGGGCTACCTGGACCTGCTGCCGCACTTCGACCTGCTGCTCATCATGACGATCAAGGCCGGCTTCGGCGGGCAGGCGTTCATCCCCGAGCTGCTGGAGAAGGTCCGCACGGCCCGGCGGCACGTCGACACGGGCCACCTCGAGCTGCGCATTGAAGTTGACGGCGGGGTGGCCGAAGATACGATCGCGGCCTGCGCCGAGGCGGGTGCCGACACGTTCGTGGCGGGCACCGCCGTCTTCGGCGCCGACGACCCGGCCGCCGCGGTGCGCAGGCTCCGTGCCGTAGCGACGAGCTGAGGCAGGCGATGGGCGAGCCAGACACCATCCTCGTCGTCGACGACGACGTCGACATCGCCCGGTTCATCGAGGTCAACCTCAAGCTCGAGGGCTACCGGGTGCTGCTCGCCCACGACGGCGCGACCGCGCTGCAGCTCGTCGAGGAGCACATGCCGGCCCTCGCCGTCGTCGACTGGATGATGCCGCAGCTGGACGGCCTGGAGCTGACCCGGCGGCTGCGGGCCGACCCGATGACCGCGCCGATCCCGGTCATCCTGCTCACCGCCCGCGGCCAGACCGCCGACAAGGTCATCGGGCTGCAGGCCGGCGCCGACGACTACCTGGTCAAGCCGTTCGACACGCTGGAGCTGGTCGCGCGGGTCCGCTCCACGCTGCGGCGCAACCAGGAGAACCGCGAGGTGTCGCCGCTCACCGGCCTGCCCGGCAACAGCCGGATCCTGCGCGAGATCACCGACCGGGCCCGGGCCGGCGCCGACTACGCCGTCTCGCACGTCGACATCGACCGGTTCAAGGCGGTCAACGACGTGTACGGCTTCGCCCGCGGCGACGAGTTCATCACCGCGCTCGCCCGGGCGCTGCACCGCGCCGTCGTCGAGGTCGGGCTGCCGCCGGCGTTCCTCGGCCACATCGGCGGCGACGACTTCCTCGTCGTGTGCAGCCCGGAGCAGCTCAAGCCGCTGCACACGAAGGCGATCCTGGAGTTCCAGGCGGCCTCCGACGCCCTCTACGACCCGGCCGACGCCGAGCGCGGCTTCGTCGAGGTCGTCCAGCGCAACGGCGAGGTCCAGCAGGCCAACCTGGTCACCCTGTCGATCGGGGTGGCGATCGGGCAGACCGGCGCGACCGGCCAGCTGACCGACCCGCGGGAGGTCATCTCCATCGCGACCGACATGAAGTCGGTGGCCAAGAAGCACAACGGCAACTACGTGGCGGTCGACCGCCGCAGCGCCGTGCACCTGTGACGCACGTCCCTCGGTAAGGACCGGTCCGCCGGCCGCGTTCATGTGCAAGACTCGGGTTACGTACCCACCACGCGCTGGCGGGGCTCGGTGAAATTCCGAACCGGCGGTAAGCGGCACCACGCCGCGAGCCCGCGACCCGGTCGAAGCCGTCGACCGGTGGATCTGGTGTGAGTCCAGAGCCGACGGTCACAGTCCGGATGGGAGCTCAGCGCGCGGGATCCGGTGACCGTTGTGGCGGTCACCCCGGGGCCGGCCTGCGCGTCCGCGCGTTCCGGCACCGCCCGCAGCCGTCCCGTCAGCCCCCCGCGTGTGACCTGACCGCGCGGAGAGGGCCATGGACGCAGACGCCACGCACGAGCCGCACATGCGCCGCGCCGTGCGGCTGTCGCTGGCCGCCCTCGGCGAGACCAGCCCCAACCCCAACGTCGGCTGCGTGCTGGTGGCGCCGGACGGCACGGTCGTCGGCGAGGGGCGCACCGCACCCGCCGGCGGGCCGCACGCCGAGGTCAGGGCCCTCGCCGAGGCCGGCGAGCGGGCCCGGGGGGCCACCGCTTACGTCACCCTGGAGCCGTGCGACCACACCGGCCGCACCGGCCCCTGCACGCGGGCGCTCATCGCGGCCGGCGTGGCCCGGGTCGTCGTCGCCGTGCGCGACCCGAACCCGGTCGCCGCCGGGGGCCTGGACACGCTGCGCGCCGCCGGGATCGTGGTCGAGGAGGGCGTCCTGGCCGACGCCGCCCGCGCCGCCATGATCGGCTGGCTGACCGCGGTCGGCCGGGGCACGCCCTACGTGATCTGGAAGTTCGCCGCGACGCTCGACGGGCGCTCCGCCGCCGCCGACGGCACCAGCCAGTGGATCACCTCGCCCGAGGCGCGGGCCGACGTGCACCGCATCCGCGCCGGCGTCGACGCGGTCATCGCCGGCATCGGCACCGTCCTGGCCGACGACCCGCACCTGACCGTGCGCACCGCCGACGGCCCCGCCGCCCGCCAGCCGCTGCGGGTCGTCGTCGACGGCGCCGGCCGCATCCCGGCCGGGGCCAACGTGCTCGACGGGGCCGCGCCGACCTGGGTCGCCACCGCACCGGACGGCGGCCGGGTCGACCTGAGCGGCATGCTGCGGCACCTGTACGACCAGGGCGTCCGCACGGCGCTGCTGGAAGGCGGCCCGACGCTCGCCGGGGCGTTCCTCGCCGAGGGCCTCGTCGACCGGGTCGTGGCCTACCTCGCCCCGAAGCTGCTCGGCGCCGGCCCGGCCGCGCTCGGCGCCGCGGGAATTTCCACCATCGCCGAAGCATTGACGCTCGACGTTGTCGACCTCGCCATGGTCGGGCCCGACGTGCGCCTGACGGCAACAGTGAAAGGTGCGTGACCCAGTGTTCACCGGCATCATCGAAGAGCTCGGCACGGTCGTGGGCATCGACCGGCTCGGCGACTCCGCACGGCTGTCGATCCGCGGCGCGACCGTCACCTCCGACGCCGCGCACGGCGACTCCATCAGCGTCAACGGCGTCTGCCTCACCGTCGTGGACAACGCCGACGGGGTCTTCACCGCCGACGTGATGGGTGAGTCGCTGGACCGCTCCACCCTGGGCGGGCTCACCGCCGGCTCCGCGGTCAACCTGGAGCGCGCCGCGACCATGGCCACCCGCCTCGGCGGCCACATCGTGCAGGGCCACGTCGACGGGGTCGGCGCGGTGCTGTCCCGCGAGCCCGGCGACCAGTGGGAGACCGTCACGTTCTCGCTGCCGCCGCAGCTGTCCCGCTACGTCGTGGAGAAGGGCTCCATCACCGTCGACGGGATCTCGCTGACCGTCACCGCGGTCACCGACGACACGTTCTCGGTCGGGCTCATCCCGACCACGCTCAAGCTCACCACCCTCGGCGCCAAGGGCGTCGGCGAGCAGGTCAACCTGGAGGTCGACATCATGGCCAAGTACGTGGAGAAGCTGCTCGCCAAGGGCGGCAAGTGATGGGCGCCCCGGTCACGGGCCTCGACTCGATCGAGCGCGCCGTCAAGGACATGGCCGCCGGCAAGGCCGTCATCGTCGTGGACGACGAGGACCGCGAGAACGAGGGCGACCTCATCTTCGCCGCCGAGCACGCCACCCCCGAGCTCGTCGCGTTCATGGTCCGCTACACGTCCGGCTACATCTGCGTGCCGATCACGGAGGCCGAGGCCGACCGGCTCGACCTGCCGCCGATGTACCGCACCAACCAGGACCGGCGCGGCACCGCGTACACCGTGACCGTCGACGCCCGCTTCGGCGGCACCACCGGCATCTCCGCCGCCGACCGGGCCCGCACGATCCGGCTGCTGTCCTCGGCCGACACCAAGCCGACCGACCTGTCGCGGCCCGGGCACATCGTGCCGCTGCGGGCCAAGGACGGCGGGGTGCTGCGCCGCGCCGGGCACACCGAGGCCGCCGTCGACCTGGCCACCCTGGCCGGGCTGCGCCCCGCCGGCGTGCTGTGCGAGATGGTCAACGACGACGGCACCATGATGCGCCTGCCCGACCTGCGGGCGTTCGCCGCGCAGCACGACCTGGCCCTGATCAGCATCGCGGACCTCATCGCCTACCGGCGGCACACCGAGAAGCAGATCGAGCGGGTCGTGGAGACCCGCCTGCCGACCGAGCACGGCGTGTTCCGGGCCGTGGGCTACACCACCCACTTCGACGACGGCGAGCACATCGCCCTCGTCTACGGCGACCTCGACGACGGCGAGGACGTCCTCGTGCGGGTCCACTCCGAGTGCCTCACCGGCGACGTGTTCGCCTCGGTGCGCTGCGACTGCGGCCCGCAGCTGCACGCGTCCATGAAGATGGTCGCCGCCGAGGGCCGCGGGGTGGTGCTCTACATGCGCGGGCACGAGGGGCGCGGCATCGGCCTGATGCACAAGCTGCAGGCGTACCAGCTGCAGGACCTCGGCCGGGACACCGTCGACGCCAACCTCGACCTGGGCCTGCCCGCCGACGCGCGCGACTACGGCACCGGCGCGCAGATCCTCGTGGACCTGGGCATCAAGACGATGCGCCTGTTGACCAACAACCCGGCCAAACGCGCGGGTCTGGAGGGGTACGGTCTTTCCGTGCTGGGTCGGGTGCCCCTGCCGACCCGGCCGCACCCGGAGAACGTGCGCTACCTGCGCACCAAGCGGGACCGCATGGGGCACCTGCTGGACGAGCTGGACGAGGTCGCGGAAGGACTTGCGTAATGGCTGGTAGTGGAGCACCCGTCCTGCAGCGGGTGGACGGCACCGGTTTGACCCTCGGCATCGTCGCCACCCGGTGGCACGCCGAGCTGGTCGACCACATGCTCGACCGGGCGATCGAGGCCGGCGAGGCGTCGAACGTCGACCACATCACCGTCGCCCGCGTCGACGGCGCGGTCGAGCTGCCGGTCCTCGCGCAGGCCCTCGCGCACCGCTTCGACGCCGTGGTCGCCCTCGGCGTCGTGGTCCGTGGCGACACGGCGCACTTCGACTACGTCTGCCAGTCGGTCACCGACGGGCTGACCCGGGTCGCCCTGGACGAGTCGACCCCCGTCGCGCACGGCGTGCTGACGGTCGACAACCTCGACCAGGCCCGCGCCCGGGCGGGGCTGCCGGGCTCACCGGAGGACAAGGGCTACTCGGCGACCCTCGCCGCCCTCGACGCCGCCCACGCGCTGCGGCTGGTCGCCAAGTCCTGACCGGCGCGCCGGACGTGCGACCGGCCCCGGTCACCGCGGTGGCCGGGGCCGGGTCGCGGCTCAGACCTCCAGGACCGCGGCCAGCTCGTCGCGGAACGCCCGCTCGGCCGGGGTGACCAGCTCGCCGCCGAAGCCGAGCACGTCGCCGGACTTCGCGGCGCTGACGACCTGGTCGGCGAGGGTGACCAGCCAGTAGCGGTAGGACTCGGCGTCCGCCGCCGAGGCCTTCGCGGCCAGCAGCTCGTGCGCGGCCCTGGCCCGGTCGATGACGTCGGCGAGGCCGGCGGCCCGGTCGGGGAACTCGATGACCGGCGGCTCCTCGCCCTCCTCGATGTCGCCCTGCCGCGCCACCACGTCGGTGGCGACCGTGCGGACCAGGTCGCTGGCGGAGCCGCGGCCGTCGGCGATGGCGGTCATGCCGGCCGTCCACTCCTCGCGGGTGCGGCGGGCACCGTCCTGCTCGGCCTGGGACGCGGCGATCAGCACGGACTGCGGCAGGCCCACCAGGAGCCCCCACTCTTCGTCGGTGTACTTCGGCACGGTTTCCACCGGCCCAGGGTATCCAGGGCGGGCGCGGTTCGCCTTTCGGGTGACAGCGGTCAACCTACGGACGGGTCCGCGCGTCGTACGTGCGTGACGGCCGACGTGGGGACCACGCCATGGGACGGTAGGGCGGTGCTGGCGGAGCCCTCCCGGGACGACGCGCGCGGCTGGGACGCCGACGACGCGGTGACGGCGCTGTTCTCCGCGCACTACCGGGGGCTGGTGCGCCTGGCGGTGCTGCTGTTGCACGACGAGCCGGCCGCCGAGGACGTGGTGCAGGACGCGTACGTGGCGCTGCACCGCCGCTGGTGGCGCCTGCGCGACGCCGACAAGGCCCTCGCCTACCTGCGCACCAGCGTGGTGAACGGCTCCCGGTCCGCGCTGCGACGCCGCGGGGTCGCCGACCGGTACGTCGCTGCCCGGCGGGTCGCCGACGAGCCGACGATGGCCAGCGCCGAGACCGGGGCCCTGGCGCTGCTGCGGCACCGGGAGGTCCTGGAGGCCGTCCGCCGGCTGCCGGCGCGGCAACGGGAGGCGATCGTGCTGCGGTACTACGGCGAGCTGTCCGAGGCGGAGATCGCCGACGCGATGGGCGTCAGCAAGGGCTCGGTGAAGAGCCACGCCTCGCGGGGCATGGCCGCCCTGCGGGAGAGTCTGGAGCTGGCCCCATGAGGATGTCACCGGAGGACCGGCTGCGCTCGGCGCTGCGCGCCCAGGTCGACACGGTCGAGGTGGCGCCCGACGCGCTGCCCCGCATCCGGGGCCGCATCCAGCGGCAGCGCCGGGGCGGGTGGGCGGTCCTCGCCGCCGCCGCGGCGGTCGCGGCCGTCATCGCCCTCGCCGTCGTGGTGTTCGTGCCGGACCGGGTGCCGCCGCCGGACGGCCCCGCGGGACGGGGACCGGCCGCGTCGGCGACCCGGGAGCCGGCCGGACCGCCCGGGTCGTCAGGGCCGGCCACCACGGCGGTGCCGGACGAGCCCGCGCGGGTGCAGCTGCCGGTGTACTACGCCCGCAACGACCGGCTGGTCCGCGAGTTCCACGACCTGACGCTCCCCGTCGACGACGACGCGCACCGCATCGCCGCCGCGGTCGGGGAGGCGCTGCGGGCCGGCTCCGCCGCCGACCCCGACTACGAGTCGCTGTGGCCGGACGCGGTGAGCGTGCGCGGCGTCACCGTCGACGGCCGGGTCGTGACCGTCGACCTCGCCGACGTCGGCGGGGCGCCGCGGGCCGCGACGCCCGCGCTCGCCGTGCAGCAGCTCGTGTCGACGGTCGCCGCGGCGGCCACGTACACGTCGGTGAAGCGCGTCGACGGGGTGCGGATCACGGTCGGCGGCGCGCCCGTGGCGAAGCTGTGGGGCGCGGTCGACACCAGCCGGCCGGTGCGGCAGGCGCCGCCGTCGGAGATCTACGCCCCCGTGTGGGTGATCGACCCGCAGCACGGGCAGGTGGTCGGCAAGGCGTTCACGGTGCACCTGGCCGGGATCGTGTTCGAGGGCACGGTGCGGCTGCGGGTGCGCGGCACCGGCGGGGTGGTCGTGGTCGAGCAGGTCGTGCAGCTGTCGGCGGGCGCGCCGGCGGTCGGCGAGGCGCGGGTGCCGCTCACGCTGCCGCCCGGCCGGTACACGGTGGAGGCGTTCTACCTCTCCGCCGCCGACGGCAGCGTCCAGGCGGTGGACGACCACGAGTTCAGCGTCGGCTGAGCGTCGCGGAGGCGCCCGGGTGAGGCAGGACACGCCTGTCGTGATCGCGATTCCCGTTTCGGCCCCGGGCCTGCGAGAATTCGTGCCCGTGAAGACCTTTGACGCGTTGTTCGCCGAGCTGACCGCCAAGGCCGCCGCGGGCACCCCCGGCTCCGGGACGGTCGCCGCGCTGGAGAAGGGCGTCCACTTCATCGGCAAGAAGGTCGTCGAAGAGGCCGCCGAGAGCTGGATGGCCGCCGAGCACGAAGGCGCCGAGCGCACCGCCGAGGAGCTGTCGCAGCTGCTGTACCAGGTGCAGTGCCTGATGCTCGCGACCGGGCTGTCGCTGGAGGACGTCTACCGACATCTGTGAGCCGGTAGCCGCGTCCGCCCCCGACCGACCCCGACTCTTCTTCCGGAAAGGCCGTTTCACCGTGCTCAGAATCGCCGTGCCCAACAAGGGGACCCTGTCCGGCCCCGCCGCCCAGATGCTGCAGGAGGCCGGCTACCGGCAGCGTTCCGACCCCAAGGACCTGCTCTGCCGGGACGAGGCCAACGACGTCGAGTTCTTCTATCTGCGCCCCCGCGACATCGCCACCTACGTCGGCTCCGGCGACCTGGACCTCGGCATCACCGGCCGGGACCTGCTCATCGACGCTGACAGCGGGGCCGAGGAGCTGCTCGACCTCGGGTTCGGGCGGGCCACGTTCCGGTTCGCCGCCGTGCCCGGCTCGATCAAGGGCGACGGCCCCGCCGACCTGACCGGCCTGCGGGTCGCCACCGCCTACCCGGGGGTCATGCAGCGCTGGTTCACCGAGCGCGGCGTCACCGCCGAGGTCATCCGGCTCGACGGCGCGGTGGAGAACGCGATCCGCCTCGGCGTCGCCGACGTCATCGCCGACGTCGTGGAGACCGGCGCCACGCTGCGCCAGGCGGGCCTTGCGACCTTCGGCGAGCCGATCCTCAAGTCGTCGTCGGTGCTGGTGCGCCGCAGCGGCGCCGCCGACCTCGTGCCCGCCGCGAAGCAGCTGCTGCGCCGGCTGCAGGGGGTCCTCGTGGCCCGGCGGTACGTGATGCTCGCCTACGACGTGCGCGCCGACGCGCTGGACGCGGCGGTGGCGCTCACGCCGGGCATCGAGTCGCCGACGGTGTCGCCGCTGCACCGCGAGGGCTGGGTCGCCGTGCAGGCCATGGTGCAGCGCGACGAGGTGCACCGGATCATGGACGAGCTGTACGAGGTGGGCGCCCGCGCCATCCTCGTGACCGGCATCCACGCCTGCCGCCTGTAGCGTCCCGCGGGGCGGGTGGAACACTGGAGCGGTGAGCAGCACCGTTCTCGCCCGCCCGCGGCGCGCCAGGATCATCGCCTACGTCCTCGCCGCCGTCGTCGTGGTAGTCTTCACGCTCATCGCGATGGGCCTGCACGGCAAGACCGGCGACGGCCCGGGCTACTTCCAGCGCGGCGACCAGGCCGCCATGATCGGGCTCGGGATCTGCGCCGCGCTCGGCATCCTGCTGATGACCCGGCCGAAGGTCGAGGCCGACGAGACCGGGGTGCGGGTGCGCAACATCATCGGCTCCTACGACCTGCCGTGGGACGTGGTGAGGGCCGTCACGTTCGGTCGCGGCACCCCGTGGCTCACCCTCGACCTGCACGACGACGAGCGGGTGGCGGTCATGGCGGTGCAGATGGCGGACAAGGACTACGCCGTCAAGGCGGCGCGCGGGCTGCGGGCCCTGCACACGGCGTCGCTGTCCGGCAGCGTGGTAGAGTAGCTGGAGTCGACCGCATGCCACCTCCGTGGCGTGTTCGAAGCGGAGTGCAACGCTCCCACCCGTGCAGCTCAGGGCAGCCGGGTCCGGTCTGACCGCACGGCCCCCTCGCCGGGGACGACGTGGTCGAGTGGGCCCTCGCATGCGCGCTGCGCATCCGGGGGCTTTCCGCTTCGGTCGGCACCACTAGACAGCACCGATCGAGGAGGCCACATCAGCGTCGAGCCACGCGTCAACGAGCAGATCCGGGCACGTGAGGTCCGGCTGGTCGGCCCGGAGGGTGAGCAGGTGGGCATCGTCCCGCTCGAGCGCGCACTCCAGCTGGCCGCCGACGTGGACCTGGACCTGGTCGAAGTTGCGCCCATGGCACGCCCGCCCGTCTGCAAGCTCATGGACTTCGGCAAGTTCAAGTACGAGAGCGCGCTCAAGGCCCGGGAAGCCCGGCGTAACCAGCAGCAGACCGTCATCAAGGAGATGAAGCTCCGCCCGAAGATCGACCCGCACGACTACGAGACCAAAAAGGGTCACGTCATGCGGTTCCTGAAGGCGGGCGACAAGGTCAAGGTAACGATCATGTTCCGTGGCCGCGAGCAGAGCCGCCCGGAGCTGGGGTTCAGGCTGCTGCGCAAGCTCTCGGAGGAGATCTCGGAGCTGGGCTTCGTCGAGGCCTCCGCGAAGCAGGATGGCCGCAACATGATCATGGTCCTCGCGCCGCACCGCAACGTGAAGGCGGCGGCGACGGCGTCCCGTGAGGGTCGCACGGAGGACACCCCCGCGCCGGAGGGCGAATCAGCCGTCCTGCCCGAGGTTGTCACCGCCGACCAGGGATAACGCACCACCCGGCACCATCCAGCAAGCAGGCACCAATCTCAACGACCGCGTCGTGCGGGCGGGACCCGCACAGCGGTCGTCCCGGCCTGTGCGCCGGTGCGCCACGGCACCCTCCAGCCGATCCGTCGGGGAGGGTGCCGACTCTGGCGTGCCGCACATGGAAGGGCAACATCAGCCATGCCGAAGTTCAAACCGCACTCGGGGATGAAGAAGCGGGTCAAGATCACCGGTCGCGGCAAGATCCTCGCCGAGCCGGCCGGCAAGCGCCACCTGCTCGAGGTCAAGCCCAGCAAGCGGACCCGCCGGCTCAGCGGCACCGTCGAGCTCGCCAAGACCGAGACCCAGCGCGTCAAGAAGATGCTCGGCCTGTAACACGCGGCCCCAACGCCCCCCTTTCCTGGACTTTTCCGACCGGCCCGCACGACGAAGGGCCGGTCTCGCATGAGGAGTAACGAACCGTGGCACGCGTGAAGCGGGCAGTGAATGCCCAGAAGAAGCGCCGCACCGTCCTGGAGACCGCCAGCGGCTACCGCGGGCAGCGTTCGCGGCTGTACCGCAAGGCCAAGGAGCAGGTGCTGCACTCGATGCAGTACGCCTACCGCGACCGGCGCGACCGCAAGGGTGACTTCCGCCAGCTGTGGATCACCCGGATCAACGCCGCCGCCCGGGCGAACGGCCTGACCTACAACCGGCTGATCCAGGGCCTGCGCCTGGCCGGCGTCGAGGTCGACCGCAAGATCCTCGCCGAGCTGGCGGTCAGCGACGCGAAGGCGTTCAGCGGCCTGGTCCAGGTGGCGAAGACGGCCGTTGCCGCAGCCTGACGATCGACAACCCGGGGCGGTCTTCACCACGCGGACCCCCCGGGTTGTCGCTGCCCGGCGCCTGCAGCGCCGCCGCGACCGCGACGAGACCGGCCGCTTCCTCGCCGAGGGCCCCCAGGCCGTCCGCGAGGCGCTCGCCGCCGGCGCGGTCGTCGAGCTGTTCTTCACCGCCGACGGCCTGGCCCGCCACGGCGACCTCGTCCGCCGGGCCGGCACCGGGACCGGCAGCCGCGCCAGCGCGGTCGACGACGACGCCCTGGCCGCGCTCGCCGAGACCGTCCAGCCGCAGGGCCTGGTCGCCGTCTGCGCCCAGCGCGACGTGCCGCTCGCCGACGCGCTGCGCAAGGCGCCCCGCCTGGTGGCCGTGTGCGCCGACATCCGCGACCCCGGCAACGCCGGCACCGTCCTGCGCACCGCCGACGCCGCCGGCGCGACCGCGGTCGTGTTCGCCGGCGACAGCGTCGACCCGTACAACGGCAAGGCCGTGCGCGCCTCCGCCGGCAGCCTGTTCCACGTCGACGTGGTCCGCGCCCGCGACGCCGCCGCCGCTGTCGCCGCGCTACGCGCCGCCGGCCTGCGGATCCTCGCCGCGGACGGGTACGGCGAAACGGACCTGTTCGAGGTGCCCGACCTGGGGGCGCCGACCGCGTGGCTGTTCGGCTCCGAGGCGCACGGCCTGCCCGGCGCGCTCAAGGCGCAGGCCGACGCCCGCGTCAGGGTGCCCATCCTCGGCGGCGCCGAGAGCCTGAACCTCGCTGCGGCCGCCGCGGTGTGCCTGTACGCTTCAGCGAAAGCGTTGAAGGAGTCGATGTGAGCACGGACCTGTTTATGTGGCCCGCCGGTGACGGTGGGCGGGCAGGACGTCGCACCTCCTGACACCTTCCCACGGCCGGCGGGCGCCTTCTCTACACTGTCCGGGGCCTGTGATGCGGGCCAGAACTCGCGTGGGAAGAGTCCGATGACCTACCGCAATGATCCGTACGACCCGAAGCAGGCGATGCTGCTCGCCCAGGACGCCCTGGACGACGCCGTCGCCACCGCCGACAAGGCGTTCGCCGGCGCGAGTGACCTCGACGCCCTCGCGGCGCTCAAGTCGCAGCACCTCGGCGACCGCGCCCCGATCTCCCTCGCCCGGCGCGAGATCGGCTCGCTGCCCCCGGCGGCCAAGGCCGACGCCGGCAAGCGCGTCAACGAGGCCCGCGTCGCCGTGCAGGCCGCGTACGAGGCCCGGCTCGCCGCCCTCACCGCGGAACGCGAGGAACGCGTCCTGGTCGAGGAGACCGTCGACGTCACCCTCCCGACCGGCCGCCGCCCCCGCGGTGCCCAGCACCCGCTGACCACGATCATGGAGCGGGTCGGCGACCTGTTCGTCGGCATGGGCTACGAGATCGCCGAAGGCCCCGAGGCCGAGTGGGAGTGGTACAACTTCGACGCCCTCAACATGCACCCGGACCACCCGGCGCGCTCCATGATGGACACGTTCTTCGTCGCCGCCTCCGGCGCCGACAAGGACACCGACTCGCGGATCGTGCTGCGCACCCACACCTCACCGGTGCAGGCCCGCACGATGCTCACCCGCCGGCCGCCGATCTACATCGTGTGCCCCGGCCGGGTGTACCGCACCGACGAGCTCGACGCGACCCACACCCCGGTGTTCCACCAGGTCGAGGGCCTCGTGATCGACAAGGGCATCACGATGGCGCACCTCAAGGGCACCCTCGACCACTTCGTCAAGGGCCTGTTCGGCCCCGGCACGGAGACCCGGCTGCGCCCGTCGTACTTCCCGTTCGTCGAGCCGGGCGCCGAGATCGACATGTGGTTCCCGCACCACCGCGACGGCGCGCGCTGGGTCGAGTGGGGCGGCTGCGGCATGGTCAACCCGCGGGTGCTGCGCGCCTGCGGGATCGACCCCGAGGAGTACTCCGGCTTCGCGTTCGGCATGGGCATCGAGCGGGCGCTGATGTTCCGCAACGCGGCCGCCGACATGCGGGACATGGTTGAGGGCGACGTGCGCTACGCGCGGGCGTTCGGATGGGAGGCCTGAGATGCGCGTACCGCTGTCATGGCTGCGCGAGCACGTCGACCTGCCGCAGGACCTGACCGCCGACGGCCTGGAGAAGGCCCTCGTGAAGGTCGGCCTCGAGGTCGAGGAGATGACCGACGCCGGCGCCAGCGTCAAGGGCCCCCTGGTCGTCGGCCGGGTCGAGTCGATCGAGGAGCTGCAGGGGCTGAAGAAGCCGATCCGCTACTGCCTCGTCGACGTCGGCGGCGAGCAGCCGCAGGGCATCATCTGCGGCGCGCGCAACTTCGCCGAGGGTGACCTGGTCGTGGTCGCGCTGCCCGGCGCGGTGCTGCCCGGCGGGTTCGCGATCGCGGCCCGCAAGACCTACGGGCACATCTCCAACGGCATGATCTGCTCCGCCCGCGAGCTCGGCGTCTCCGACGAGCACGACGGCATCATCGTGCTGCCGGCCGGCACCGCCGAGCCGGGCGCCGAGGCGCGCCCGGTGGTCGGCCTCGACGACGTCGTCGTCGAGATCAACGTGACCCCGGACCGCGGCTACTGCTTCTCGGTGCGCGGCATCGCCCGGGAGCTGTCGCACTCCCTCGGCGGCGCCTACCGCGACCCGGTCGCCGCCGTCGTGCCGATCGACGGGGACGGCACCGAGGCGTACCGCATCGACGTGCGCGACAGCGTCGCCTGCGACCGGTTCACCGCCGTCGCCGTGCGCGGCGTCGACCCGGCCGCGCCGACCCCGCAGTGGATGAAGGCCCGCCTCGCCGTCGCCGGGATCCGGTCGATCTCGCTGCCGGTCGACATCACCAACTACCTGATGATCGAGACCGGCCAGCCGATGCACGCCTGGGACCTGGAGCGGCTCACCGGCCCCCTCGTCGTGCGGCGCGCCGCCGAGGGCGAGACGCTCACCACCCTCGACGGCGTCAAGCGGGCCCTGCACCCCCAGGACATCGTCATCGCCGACGACACCGGCGTCGTGTCGCTCGCCGCCGTCATGGGCGGCAGCACCACCGAGGTGTCCGCGACGACCGTCGACGTGCTGCTCGAGGCCGCGCACTGGGACCCGCTGTCGGTGGCCCGCACGATCCGCCGGCACAAACTGCCCAGCGAGGCCGGCAAGCGCTACGAGCGCGGCGTCGACCCGCAGATCACCGCCGCCGCGTGCGCGCGGGCCGCGGCGCTGCTCGCCGAGCACGGCGGCGGCACCGTCGACCCGCGGGTCACCGACGTCTACGCGGTCGCGCCGCCGGCGCCGGTCACCATGGCGCTGTCACGCCCGTCGGAGCTCGCCGGCATCGACTACACCCCGGAGCGGGTCGTCGAGATCCTCACCATGATCGGCGCGTCGGTCGAGGTCGAGGACGGCGGCGCCAGGGCGGTCGTCACGCCGCCGAGCTGGCGCCTGGACCTCGTCGACCCGGCCGACCTGGTCGAGGAGGTGCTGCGGCTGGACGGGTACGACCGCATCCCCAGCGTCCTGCCGATCGCGCCGCCCGGCTCCGGCCTCACCGTCACCCAGCGCCGCCGGCGGACCGTCAGCCGCGCCCTCGCCGACGCCGGGTTCACCGAGGCGCTGTGCTACCCGTTCGTCGGCGCCGCGACCCTCGACGCGCTGCGCATCCCGGCCGGCGACCCGCGCCGCGACCTGGTGCTGCTGCGCAACCCGCTGTCGGAGGAGGAGCCCGGCATGCGGACCACGCTGCTGCCGCCG
Source organism: Dactylosporangium aurantiacum (assembly GCF_000716715.1). Taxonomy (GTDB): domain Bacteria; phylum Actinomycetota; class Actinomycetes; order Mycobacteriales; family Micromonosporaceae; genus Dactylosporangium; species Dactylosporangium aurantiacum. Next base: position 472,841 of record NZ_JNYJ01000001.1, read on the forward strand.
CTGCTCGGCGCGCTGCGCCGCAACCTCGGCCGCGGCCTGCGGGACCTGGCGCTCTACGAGCTCGGCACCGTGTTCCTGCCCGACGGGCCGGTCCGGGTCGCGCCGGCCGCCGGGGTCGACGGGCCGCCGCCGGCCGAGGAGCTGCGGGGCGCGGAGGCGCTGCTGCCGCGGCAGCCGTGGCACGTCGCGGCGGTCATCGCCGGCGACGCCGACCCGGCCGGCTGGTGGGGTCCGGGCCGCCCCGCGGACTGGGCCGACGCGGTCGACGCCGCCCGGGTCGCCGCCGAGGCGGCCGGGGTGACGCTCACCGTCCGGGCCGCCGCGGGACCCGACGCGGTCGCGCCGTGGCACCCGGGCCGCTGCGCCGCGCTGCTCGTCGGCGACACCGTCGTCGGGCACGCCGGCGAGCTGCACCCGGCGGTCTGCGCCGCGCTCGACCTGCCCCGCCGGACCGTGGCGATGGAGCTCGACCTCGACGCGCTGCCGATCCCCGGCGTGGCCACCGCGCCGCGGCTGTCGGGCTTCCCGACGGCGCTGCTCGACGTGGCGCTCGTCGTCGACGCGGCGGTCCCGGCCGGCGACGTCGAGTCGGCGCTCACCGAGGGCGCCGGCGAGCTGCTCGAATCGGTGCGGCTGTTCGACGTGTACGAGGGAGCCCAGCTCGGCGAGGGGCGCAAGTCCCTGGCATACAAGCTGACGTTCCGCGCGCCGGACCGCACGCTCACCGGCGAGGAGGCCCTCGCGGCCCGCGACGCCGCGGTCGCCGTCGTCGCGGACCGGTTCGGCGCCGTCCTGCGCGGCGCGTGACACCGCGGGAACCGCGCCGCCGCGTGTGACCCCGCGGGTGAAACCGCGCCGCGCGTGACCCTCCGCACAGCCGGACGGGGCGGCCGCATCGGACAGGTGCGGCCGCCCGAACGGACAGTCACGCCCCTGGTGCCGGCTGTCGCGGGCACGGTCGGATATCGGACCGAGAACCGTTTCCCCAGGCCGGAATTGGTGTGTCAGCGGACGCTTCACCCTGAGCGGGTCAGGAACCGGACGCGCCGAAGTGGTACCGTCACGGCGCCGAGCCATCCTCCGCCTTGTCACGTGGCGTGAGGTCATCCCGAAGGCTCGGCCCGCGCCAAGCGCCGGCTTCGATCTCGGCTCTCCTGGAGGGGCAGCGCGTGTCAGACGATAGTGCATCGGCAGGCTTCACGACCGACGTCGTGGTCATCGGGGGTTGCGGCCGGGTCGGACTGCCGCTCGGCATCGCCATGGCGTCCCGCGGCCTGCAGGTCACCCTGTACGACATCAACGCGGCCGCGGTCGCGGTGGTGAACGAGGGCCGCCTGCCCTTCGACGAGGAGGGCGCGGCCGAGCCCCTGGCGACCGCCGTCAAGGAAGGCAGGCTCGTCGCCAGCACCGACCCGGCGACCGTCGCGGCGGCCGAGCACCTGGTGGTCATCGTCGGCACGCCCGTCGACGAGCACCTCAACCCGAACATCGGCGCGGTGCCCGCGGCGATCGAGCGCTGCGCGGACTACCTGCGCGACGGGCAGCTCATCGTCCTGCGCAGCACCGTGCACCCCGGCGTCACCGCGCTCACCGAGAAGCTGATCAAGCGGCTCGGCGTGAAGGTCGACGTCGCGTTCTGCCCCGAGCGCATCGCCGAGGGCAAGGCGATGACGGAGCTGTTCGAGCTGCCGCAGATCGTCGCCGCGCGCAACCCGGAGGCGGCCGAGCGGGCTGAGAAGCTGTTCCGCAACCTGGCGAGCCAGATCGTGCGCCTGGAGCCCGAAGAGGCCGAGCTCGCGAAGCTGTTCACCAACACGTGGCGGTACATCAAGTTCGCCGCCGCCAACCAGTTCTGGATGATGTCCAACGACTTCGGCCTGGACTTCGAGCGGATCCGGCACGCCATCCGCTTCCAGTACCCGCGCGCCGCCGACATGCCCGGCGCCGGGTTCGCCGCCGGCCCGTGCCTGCTCAAGGACACGATGCAGCTGGCGGCCTTCACCAACAACACGTTCGTGCTCGGCCACAGCGCCATGCTCATCAACGAGGGCCTGCCGCTGTACGTCGTGTCGAAGCTGCAGGAGCGCTACGACCTGTCGGAGATGACGGTCGGCATCCTCGGCATGGCGTTCAAGGGCGGCAGCGACGACATCCGCGAGTCCCTGGCCTACAAGCTGCGCAAGGTCGTCATGCTCAAGGCCAAGGAGACCCTCTGCACCGACCCGTACGTCAAGGACGACCGGTTCGTGTCCCTGGACGAGGTGCTGACCCGTGCCGACCTGCTGATCGTGGCCGCGCCGCACGACGAGTACCGTGACCTGCGGACCGACATCCCGGTCGCCGACATGTGGGGCGTGACCAACAAGGGGGTCCGTGTATGACCCTCGTGCCGCAGGTTTCCGTGGTGATCCCCGTGTACAACGAGGGCGAGGCGATCGTGCCCTGCCTGGAGCGGATCCTGCGGGCGGTGCTGATGCCGGCCGAGGTCCTCGTCGTGCACGACATGCCGGAGGACACCACGGTGCCCTTCGCGCACGGCGTCGCCGCCCGTGACCCGCGGGTGCGCACCGTGCTCAACACGTACGGCCGCGGCCCGGCGAACGCGATCCGGTTCGGCATCGACGTGGCGCGGGCGCCCGTCGCCGTGGTCACGATGGCCGACGGCTCCGACGACCCGCGCCAGATCGAGGACCTCGCCCGGCTCGTGGAGCGCGGCGTGGTCGTCGCGGCGGCGTCGCGGTACATGCCGGGCGGCCAGCAGGTCGGCGGTCCCCGGTTCAAGCGGTTCCTGTCGCGCACCGCGGGCCGGACCCTGTACATGTTCGCCCGGGTCGGCACCCGCGACGCGACCAACAGTTTCAAGGCGTACTCGACGGCGTTCGTCCGGCAGGTCGGCATCGAGAGCAAGACCGGTTTCGAGATCGGCATCGAGCTGACCGCGAAGGCGGCCCGGCTGCGGCTGCCCGTCGCGGAGATCCCGACGATCTGGCTCGACCGGCAGCTCGGCGAGTCCCGGTTCGACGTCGGCCGGTTCCTGCCGAGCTACCTGAAGTGGTACCGGTTCGCGTTCGGCCGCCGGCTCAGCATGGAGCAGGTCGCGAAGCGGCCCGCGTCCTCGGCGGCCCGCGACGACGCGCAGGCGGCCCGCGCCAACTTGTCCAGCAATCACGAAGCAGTTCAGAACTAAGGAGTGTTTGTGGCAAAGGTCCTGGTCACCGGCTCGGCCGGCTTCATCGGTGGATATGTCGTCGAGGAGCTGCTGTCCCGCGGCTACCAGGTGGTCGGCCTGGACAACTACTCGAAGTACGGCCCGGTCACCCGCAGCTACGACTCGCACCCCGACTACCGGTTCGTCGAGGGCGACGCCCGCGACGTCGACCTGGTCACCGAGCTGCTCGACGGCTGCGACCACTTCATCGCCGGCGCGGCGATGATCGGTGGCATCTCCTACTTCCACGCCTACGCCTACGACCTGCTCGCCACCAACGAGCGGATCATGGCCTCGTCCTGCGACGCGGCGATCAAGGCGCACCGCGACGGCACCCTCAAGAAGATGACCTACCTGTCGTCGTCGATGGTGTTCGAGTCGACCACGCACTGGCCGTCCAAGGAGGGCGACGAGCGGCTCGTGCCGCCGCCGCTGTCGTCGTACGGCTTCCAGAAGCTCGCCGTCGAGTACTACGCGAAGGCCGCCTGGGACCAGTACAAGCTGCCCTACACGATCGTGCGCCCGTTCAACTGCGTCGGCGTCGGCGAGGGCCGCGCGCTCGGCGAGGTCGAGGTGCTGTCCGGCAACGTGAAGCTCGCGATGTCGCACGTGGTGCCGGACCTGGTGCAGAAGATCGTCAAGGGTCAGGACCCGCTGCACATCCTCGGCACCGGCGAGCAGGTGCGCCACTACACCTACGGCGGTGACCTGGCCAAGGGCATCATCGCCGCGATGGAGCACGAGGACGCGTTCAACCAGGACTTCAACATCTCCACCGCCGAGTCGACCACGGTGCTCGAGCTGGCCGAGGTGATCTGGAAGAAGATCAAGGGCCCCGACGTGCCGTTCAGCGTCGTGTCCGACGACCCGTACGAGTACGACGTGCAGAAGCGCGTCCCGGACGTGTCGAAGGCCAAGGAGGTCCTCGGCTACGAGGCGACCACGTCGCTCGACGAGATGCTCGACGAGGTCATCCCGTGGGTGACCCAGGCGGTCAAGGACGGCAAGCTCTGAGCCGACGCCGGCCGGCACGCTGATCCGGGCGCCTCGCACCGCGGTGCGGGGCGCCCGTTCGTTTGACCCGGTGTGACCGCCACGCGACCGGACACCGCCGAGCCCGCTACCGAGCCCGCTACCGAGCCCGCTACCGAGCCCGCTACCGAGCCCGCTACCGAGCCCGCTACCGAGCCCGCTACCGAGCCCGCTCGGGGCCGGCCGCCGGGCCCGCTGAACAGCGTCTGGGCCGAGGACGGGCAGGAGTTCCTCACCGACGCGCTCAACCTGCCCTGGTACGAGCCGTTCGGCACGCCGTTCAACGGCTACTTCCACACCGTCGCCCGGGCCTGCTTCGCCGTCATCGCGCTGTTCCCGCTCACCTGGGCGGCCGCGCTGAACGCCGGCACGGCCGCGGTGCTGACGGCGCTGCTCGCCTGGGCGGTGACCGCCGCCGCCCGGGACCGGCTCGGCACCGCCGCCGCGCTCGTCGTCGGCGGCAGCGCCGCCGTGCCGATGGGGTACGTGCCGAACACCCTCGCCCAGCTGCAGTTCCCCCTCGTGTACGCGGCGCTGTGGATGCTGCTGTGGTCGCCGCGGGGCCGCCCGGCCCGGGCCGTCGCGGTCGGCCTGCCCGCCCTCGCGGTGCTCAACTCGATCCTCGGGCTGCTGCTCGCGCCGGTCGCGCTGCTGCGGCTGGCCCGCCGCCGCGACCCCGACGCCGGATGGCGGGTCCTCGTCCTGCTGCCGGGCGCCGCATTGCAGTTGGTGCCGCTGCTGCTGGGCCGGTCCCGGCGCGCGGTGGGGGAGCGGCCCGACCTCGACCCCGTCTCCGTGGCCGGGACGTACCTGCGCTGGGGGGTGCCGCGCTCGTTCCTCGGCGACGCGTGGCTCGCCCCGCCGGTCGCCGACCCCGCCGCGCACCGCGCCCTGGTGCTGCTCGGCCTCGCCGTCCCCGCCGCGCTCGTCGCCGCCGCCCTGCTCGGCCGCACCCGCCCGCGGTGGGGGCTCGCCGGGCAGCTGGCCGGGTTCGCCGCCCTCGCCGGGGCGTTCCAGCTCGCCGTGCACGGCGCCCCGGAGGGCCGGTACCTGGTGCTGATCACGCTGCCGAACATCGCGGCCGCGGTCGCCCTCACGGCCCCGCGCCGCACCCGGCAGGACGTCGGGGACCGGTGGACCGGCACCGCCCCGTTTGTCGCGTTGGCGACACTCGTGGCCGCGGTGTGCGTGGCCAACCTGCGACCGGGCAGCTACACCGACGGCCTGCCGCGCTGGGACGCGACCGTCGCGGCGGCCCGCGCGCAATGCCAGGCGCAGCCCCGTTTGCGGAGCGTGACGGTCCATACCGCACAGTGGCCGGTGCTCGGCTGGGAGGCGGTCCTGCCCTGCGACCGGCTGCGCTGACAGTGTTCAACATCGCGTCGCCGGACGGTCCGCGGCCGTTGGGCAGGCGTTGCGGCGCGGTGGCGTTCGGGAGAGACTCGGCTTCGTGGTGGAACAGTGGTGGTGAGCACCTGGCCGGCCGCGCCGTTCGGCCGCGCCGATCTCCTGGCTCACGCCCGCGAGCGGCTCACGGGCGGCGGCGGCGTGCTGCTCTGCGGCCCCGCCGGCATCGGCAAGTCCACCATCCTCGACGCCGTCGCCGGTGCCGAGACCGACGCGCTCGTGCTGCGCGCCGCGGCCGCCGAGGCCGAGGCCGACCTGCCGTATCTGGCGCTCGTCGACCTCTTCGACGGCGCTCCCGACGCCGCCGACCACCTGCCGCCGCACCTGCGGGCCGCCCTCGACGGCGCCCTGCTGCGCAGCGCGCTGCCGGCGACCCCGCACGACCAGCTCGCGGTGCGCCTCGCCGTGCTGGAGCTGCTGCGCGCCCTCGCCGCGGAGCGCACCGTGCTGCTCGTCCTGGACGACGTGCAGTGGATCGACGAGCCGAGCGCCGAGGTGCTGCGGTTCGTGGCCCGCCGGCTCGGCGAGGCGCCGGTGCGCATCCTCGCCGCCGAGCGCGTCCCCGACGGCGCCGCCGCGACCCGCCTGGACCTGTGCCCGCCGCCGGGCACGCTGCTGCCCGTACCACCGCTGCCGGAGAGCGACGTCGCGGACCTGCTGCGGGCCCGGTTCGGCGCCGAGGCGGGCCGGGCGCACCTGCACCGCATCTACGAGGCCAGCGCCGGCAACCCCCTCTACGCCGTCGAGCTCGGCCGGGCGCTGCGGGGCACGTCGTTCCCGACCACCGACCCGCTGCCCGTGCCCGACCGGCTCCGCGAGCTGCTCGCCGCGCGGCTGGCCGTGCTGCCGGCGCCCGACTGGCCGGCGCTGCTGGTCGTGGCCGCCGCCGCCCGGCCCAGCCTGGCGCTGCTGCGCCAGTGCGGTCTGTCCGAGCAGCACCTCGACGCGGCCCTCGCCTCGTCGGTGCTGACCGTCGACAGCGACGGCGCGATCCGCTTCAGCCACCCGCTGCTGCGGGAGATGGTGTATGCCGACGCGACGGTCGCCGCCCGCCGCGAGGCCCACGAACGGCTCGCCGACACCGTCTCCGACCCCGTCGACCGGGCCCGGCACCTCGCCGCCGCCCGTCCCGAGCCGGACGAGGCGCTCGCCGAGTGCCTCGCCGACGCGGCGTCCGCGGCCCGGCTGCGCGGCGCCCCCGCGATGGCCGCCGACCTGGCCGCCCTCGCCGCCGAGCGCACCCCGCGCGACACCCCCGGCGTCGCCGCCGTGCGCCGGCTCAGCGCCGCCCAGTACGCCTACGCGGCCGGCTCACCCGCCGACGCGCGCCGGCACGCGACCGCCGCGCTGCGCGACGCCGCCGACCGGCGCACCCGCATCGGCGCGCGGCTGCTGCTGGTGGAGATGTCCGGCGAGGACCACTCCAACTCCGGCCCGCTGCTGGACGCCGCGTTCGTCGAGGCCGTCGACACCCCCGACCTGCTCGCCCACGTGCGCCTGTACAAGGGGGTCAAGGCCTACTACGACGGCGACGGCGAGGGTGCCCTGGCCGAGCTCAAGCGCGCCGAGGAGGCCGCCGAGCAGTGCGGTGACATGGAGCGCCTCGTCGAGGTCCTCAGCTGGAAGGGCAACATCCTGCTCGGCACCCAGGGCGATGAGTACCTGGAGCGCGCCGGCAAGCTCGCCCGCGGGCTGTCGCTGACCCCGGCGACGGTCGCCGCCCGGCAGGTCGCCGCGATGAGCCGGCTGTTCAAGGGGGAGACCGCCGAGGCGGTGCGGCGCATCGAGGCGCTGCGCATCGCCGTGGAGCGGGCCGGCACCGTGCGCGACCTCGCCTCCGTCCTCGTCTCCGTGGCCGGCGTGTACTGGCGGGCCGGCCGCTGCGCCGACGCGGTCGCCGCCGGCCGCGAGTGCGTGCGGCTCTACGTCGACGTCGAGACCACCCCCGGCCCCGGCTACCTGGTCGCCGCCCTCGCCGAGAGCGGCGGCGGCAGCGCGACCGCCGCCGCCGGTTACGCCGAACGCGGCCTCGCCGCCTGCCTCGCCGCCGGCGACGAGGACTGGATCAAGCTCGCCTACGCCTCCTCGGGCCTGGTGCACATGCTGCGCGGCGACCCGGTCGCGGCGGCGGAGGCGATGCGCGAGGCGTACGCCCTCGACCAGCGGCTCGGCCGGCTCGACCCGGGCATCCTGCCGTGGCACGCCGACTTCATCGAGGCGCTCGTCGGCGCCGGTGCCCGTGCGGAGGCCGCCGAGGTCCTCGACGAGGTCACCAAGTGCGCCCGGCACCTGGACCGCACGATCGTGTTCCTCGGCCTCGCCCGGGCCCGCGCGGTGCTGACCGCCGCGACCGGCGAGGCCCGGGAGGGTGCCGAGGCGCTGCAGCGGGCGATCGAGGAGTGGCAGGACCACCCGTACCCGCTCGAGGTCGCCCGGGCCTACTACACGCTCGGCGGCCTGGAGCGCCGCGCCCACCGCCGCGGCGCGGCCCGGGCGGCGCTGTCGGAGGCGGTGCGCCGCTACGCCGCCGCCGAGGCCCACCCGTGGCGCGAGGTCGCCGCCGCGGACCTCGCCCGGCTCGACGGCGGCCGCGGCGCCGGCCTGTCCGAGACCGAGCGCCGCATCGTGGAGCTGGTCCGCGCGGGTGCCACGAACCGCGAGATCGCCCGCGCCCTGTTCCTGTCGATCAAGGCGGTCGAGGCGAACCTGACCCGCCTGTACCGGCGGCTGAACGTCCGCAACCGCGCGCAGCTGGCGCGGGTCCTGGACGCCGAGTAGCCGCGGTCCCTCCGCACCACCGCATCCGCCCCGCACCGTCACGTGCCGGGCGCGTTCCGTCATGGGGTGAGGTCAGGGTGGGTCGGGGTGATCCTGGCCGCAATCAGCTTGAAACGTCGAGATGCATAGCGATACAGTTCAGCGCATGGGAATACGAGTCGCTGTCGCCGGCGCGTCCGGGTACGCGGGGGGTGAGCTGCTCCGGTTGATCGCCGGGCACCCGCACCTCGAGCTGGCCGTCGCCACCGGGTTCGCGCAGGCCGGGTCGAAGATCGGCGCGGTGCACCCGCACGTGCGCTCCCTGCGCGACGTGGTCCTGGCGCCCACCGCGCCCGGGGTGCTCGCCGACGCCGACCTGGTGTTCCTGGCACTGCCGCACGGGGAGTCCGCGGCGCTCGCCGCGCAGCTGCCCGAGTCGGTGAAGGTCGTCGACATCGGCGCCGACTTCCGGCTCAAGGCGGCCGCCGACTGGACGCGGTACTACCCCGGCCCGCACGCCGGCACGTGGACCTACGGGCTGCCGGAGCTGCCCGGGCAGCGGGAGCGGATCGCGGCGTCGGACCGGGTCGCCAACACCGGCTGCTACGCGGTGTCGGTGACCCTCGCGCTGGCGCCGCTCATCGCCGCCGGGGTCGCCGATCCCGAGGACGTCGTGGTCGTCGCGGCGTCCGGCACGTCCGGCGCCGGCCGCGCCGCGAAGGTGCACCTGCTGGCGTCGGAGGTGATGGGGTCGCTGTCGCCGTACAAGGTGGGCGCCCACCAGCACGTGCCGGAGATCAAGCAGGCGACGGGGGCGACGTCGCTGTCGATGACGCCGGTGCTGGCGCCGATGCCGCGGGGCATCCTCGCCACGGTGACGGCCCGGCCGCTCACCGGCGCCGACCCGCGGGAGGTCCTCGCCGCGGCGTACGACGGGGAGCCGTTCGTGCAGGTCCTGCCGGAGGGGCAGTGGCCGCACACCGCGTCCACGTTCGGCGCGAACGCCGCGCACCTGCAGGCGACCGTCGACGTCGACAGCGGCCGGATCGTCGTGGTCTCCGCGATCGACAACCTGGTCAAGGGCGCCGCGGGGCAGGCGGTGCAGAACGCCAACCTCATGCTCGGGCTGCCGGAGGCCGCCGGGCTCACCGCCGACGGGATCGCACCATGACTGTCACCGCCCCGAAGGGGTTCAGGGCCGCCGGCGTCGCCGCCGGGTTGAAGGCCACCGCCGGCGCGCTCGACGTGGCGCTGGTCGTCAACGACGGGCCCGACTGGACCGCGGCCGCCGTCTTCACCGGCAACCGGATCAAGGCCGCGCCGGTGCTGTGGAGCCAGCAGGTGCTGCGGGCCGGCATCGTGCGGGCCGTCGTCATCAACTCCGGCGGTGCCAACGCGTGCACCGGGCCGGCGGGCTTCCAGGACACGCACGCGACCGCCGAGCACGCCGCGGCGGTGCTGTCCGGGCGGGCGTCGCGCTTCCCGGTCGGCGCCGGTGACGTGGCCGTGTGCTCGACCGGGCTGATCGGTGAGCGGCTGCCGCTGAAGAAGCTGCTGTCCGGCGTCGACGCCGCCGCCCGCGGGCTCTCCCGCGACGGTGGTGCCAGCGCCGCGACCGCGATCATGACCACCGACACGGTGCCGAAGACGGCCGTGTACGGCGGGCAGGGGTTCACCGTCGGCGGGATGGCGAAGGGCGCCGGCATGCTCGCGCCGGGCCTGGCCACGATGCTGGTCGTGGTGACCACCGACGCGGTCGCCGACGCGTCCGTGCTGGACGCGGCGCTGCGCGCGGCGACCCGGGTCACGTTCGACCGGATCGACTCCGACGGCTGCATGTCGACCAACGACACGGTGCTGCTCATGGCCAGCGGCGCGGCCGGGATCCAGCCGACCGTCGAGGAGCTCACCGAGGCCGTCACGGCCGTCTGCGCCGACCTGGCCGCGCGGCTGGTCGCCGACGCGGAGGGCGCCACGAAGGAGATCGCGATCGAGGTCACCGGCGCGGCGAGCGAGGACGACGCGGTCGAGGTCGGCCGGGCGATCGCCCGCAACAACCTGGTGAAGACCGCGTTCTTCGGCAACGACCCGAACTGGGGCCGGATCCTCGCCGCGATCGGCACCACGGGCGCCGCGTTCGAGCCCGACGGGGTCGACGTCGCGATCAACGGCGTGTGGATCTGCAAGGGCGGCGCGGCGGGCGAGGACCGCTCGAAGGTGGACCTGAGCGCCCGCGCGGTCGCCGTCACCGTCGACCTGCACGCCGGCCCCGCCACGGCCACGGTCCTCACCAACGACCTGTCCATGGGCTACGTGCACGAGAACTCGGCGTACTCGTCGTGAACGGACGCAATCTCGGGATCGCGCTGGGCAAGGCGAACACGCTGATCGAGGCGCTGCCGTGGCTGGAGCGGTTCTCCGGCTCGACGATCGTCGTCAAGTACGGCGGCAACGCGATGCTCGACAACGAGCTGAAGCGGGCGTTCGCCGCGGACATGGTGTTCCTGCGGCACGTCGGGATCAAACCGGTCGTCGTGCACGGCGGCGGCCCGCAGATCTCCTCGATGCTCAAGCGGCTCGGCATCGCCAGCGAGTTCAAGGGCGGCCTGCGGGTCACCACCCCGGAGACCGCGGACGTGGTCCGGATGGTGCTCGTCGGGCAGGTCGGCCGGGAGCTCGTCGGGCTCATCAACGAGCACGGCCCGCACGCCGTCGGCATGTCCGGCGAGGACGCGGGGCTGTTCACCGCCGTGCGCCGGCCCGCGATCGTCGACGGCTCACCGGTCGACATCGGGCAGGTCGGCGACGTCGAGCACGTCAACGTGTCCGCGGTCGCGGACCTCATCGCGGCCGGCCGGATCCCGGTGGTGTCGACGGTCGCGCCGGACGCCGACGGGGTCCTGCACAACCTCAACGCCGACACCGCCGCCGGGGCCCTGGCGATCGCGCTCAAGGCCCGCAAGCTCGTCGTGCTGACCGACGTGGAGGGCCTGTACGCCCGCTACCCGGACCCGGAGTCGCTCATCTCGCAGCTGACCACGGACGAGCTCGCCGCGCTGCTGCCGACACTGGAGTCGGGAATGGTGCCGAAGATGGAGGCGTGCCTGCGCGCCGTCAAGGGCGGCGTGCCGGCGGCGCACGTCGTGGACGGCCGCGTGCCGCACTCGCTGCTGCTGGAAGTCTTCACGTCGGAGGGATTCGGGACCATGGTGGTGGCGGCATGACGCTCGTCGAACGGTTCGAGACGTCGGTGATGAACACGTACGGGTCGCCCTCCCTCGGGCTGGTCAGCGGCAGCGGCGCCGTCGTCGTCGACGAGGCCGGACGCTCCTACGTCGACCTGCTCGGCGGGATCGCGGTGAACCTGCTCGGCCACGCCCACCCGGCGGTCGTCGAGGCGGTCACGACGCAGATCTCGACGCTGGGGCACGTGTCGAACCTGTTCGCGTCCCCGCCGGTCGTCGCGCTCGCCGAGCGGCTGCTGGACCTGGCGGGCCGGCCCGGTTCGGTGTTCTTCGGCAACTCCGGCGCGGAGGCGAACGAGGCGGCGTTCAAGCTGTCCCGGCGCACCGGCCGCACGAGGATCGTGGCCGCGCAGGCCGGGTTCCACGGCCGCACCATGGGCGCCCTCGCGCTCACCGGCCAGCCGGCGAAGCAGGACCCGTTCCGGCCGTTGCCCGGTGAGGTCGTGCACGTGCCGTACGGTGACGTCGCCGCGCTCGAGGCCGCCGTCGACGGCACGACCGCGATGGTGCTGCTGGAGCCGATCCAGGGCGAGTCCGGGGTCGTCGTCCCGCCGGCCGGCTACCTGACCGCGGCCCGGGAGATCACCGCCCGGCACGGCGCGCTGCTCGCCCTCGACGAGGTGCAGACCGGCATCGGCCGGACCGGGTACTGGTTCGCCCACCAGGCCGAGGGCGTCCGCCCCGACGTCGTCACCCTGGCCAAGGGCCTCGGCGGCGGGCTGCCGCTCGGCGCGATGATCGCCTTCGACGACGCCGCGGGCCTGCTCGGCCCCGGCATGCACGCCTCCACGTTCGGCGGCAACCCGGTCTGCTGCGCCGCGGCCCTCGCGGTGCTCGACACCATCGAGTCCGAGCACCTGCTGGACCGGGTGAAGCAGCTCGGCGAGCGGATCCGCCGCGGCGTCGAGGCCCTCGAGCACCCGCTCGTCGCCGGGGTCCGCGGCGCGGGCCTGCTGCTCGGGATCGTGCTGCAGGGGCCGGCCGCGGGCGCGCTCGCGGCGGTGCTGCGCGACGCCGGGTTCCTGGCCCAGGCGGCGCAGCCGGACGTGCTGCGCATCGCGCCGCCGCTGATCCTCACCGACGGGCAGGCCGACGCGTTCGTCGCGGCGCTCGGCCCGGCGCTGAACGCGGTGCGGGCCTGATGCCCCGGCACCTGCTCAGGGACGACGACCTGACCCCGGCCGAGCAGGCCGAGATCCTGGACCTGGCCGCGGCGATGAAGGCCGACCGGCACGGGTTCAAGCCCCTCGCCGGGCCGAAGGCCGTCGCGGTCATCTTCGAGAAGCAGTCGCTGCGCACCCGGGTGTCGTTCGAGGTCGGCATCGCCGAGCTCGGCGGCACCCCGGTCATCATCGACGCGCTCAGCACCCACTTCGGGCGCGGCGAGGAGATCGGCGACGCGGCGAGGGTCCTGTCCCGGTACGTGTCCGCGATCGTCATCCGGTCCAATGTGGACGCCCGGGTCGCGGAGCTGGCCCGGCACGCGACCGTGCCGGTCGTCAACGCCCTCACCGACGGCTTCCACCCGTGCCAGCTCCTCGCCGACCTGCTCACCGTCCGGGAGCGGCTCGGCTCCACGCAGGGGCGGGTGCTGGCGTACCTCGGCGACACCGCCAACAACATGGCCAACTCCTACGCCCTGGCGGGCGTGACCGCCGGCATGCGGGTGCGGCTGAGCGGCCCGCCCGGCTTCGAACCGGACCCGGCGGTGCTGGACGCCGCGCGGTCCCGGGGCAGCGTCGACTGGGTCCGCGACCCGGCCGAGGCGGTCAAGGACGCCGACGTCGTCGTCACCGACACGTGGACGTCGATGGGGCAGGAGGGCGACGGGCTCGACCGGATCACGCCGTTCCAGCCGTACCAGATCAACGCCGCGCTGCTGGAGGACGCCGGTCCGGACGCGATCGTGCTGCACTGCCTGCCCGCGCACCGCGGGCACGAGATCACCTCGGAGGTGCTGGACGGGCCGCGCAGCGCGGTCTGGGACGAGGCGGAGAACCGGCTGCACGCGCAGAAGGCGCTGCTGGCCTGGCTGCTGGGGCAGGAGTGAGCACGTCGGAGCGGGTGGGCACACCGGTCTCGAAGGCGGCGCGGCACGACCGGATCGCGGCGCTGATCCGCGGGTCGGCGGTGCGCTCCCAGACGGAGCTCGCCGAGCTGCTCGCCGGCGACGGGATCCAGGTCACGCAGGCGACGCTGTCCCGGGACCTGGAGGAGCTGCGGGCCGTCAAGGTCCGCGGCGAGTACCTCATCCCGGAGGACGGCGAACGGGCGCTGCGCCCCGCCGAGGAGGCCCCGACCCGGCTGATCCGGCTGCTGCGGGAGCTGCTGACCGGCGTGGACTGCTCCGGCAACCTCGTCGTGCTGCGCACCCCGCCCGGCGCCGCGCAGTTCCTGGCCAGCGCCATCGACCGCACCGGCCTGCCGGACATCGTCGGCACCATCGCCGGCGACGACACCATCATGGTCGTCGCCCGGCAGGCGCCGGACCCGCACGGGCCGCCGTCGGCCGGGGAGGTCCTCGCGGCGAAGCTCACCGAATGGGCGCACCTCGACGGCACGTCGAAGTGACCCGGACCGGCCGCGGCGGCACTGGCCGACCGTGGCGATCTTGCACTATGGAAGGATCGTGGCGTGGCAACTTCGTCTTCTGAGTCCCCGACCCGGCTCTGGGGCGGTCGCTTCGCCGGCGGGCCCGCCGAAGCCCTCGCCAGGCTCTCCGTGAGCGTCCAGTTCGACTGGCGGCTCGCGCCCTACGACCTGGCCGGGTCGCGGGCGCACGCGCGGGTCCTGGCCCGCGCCGGGCTGCTCGACGCCGACGAGCTGGGCCGGATGCTCGCCGCGCTCGACGACCTGGAGTCCGCGTGCGCGACCGGTGAGTTCCGGCCGACCGTCGACGACGAGGACGTGCACACCGCCCTGGAGCGGGGGCTGCTGGAGCGGCTCGGCGCGCTCGGCGGGAAGCTGCGCGCCGGCCGGTCCCGCAACGACCAGGTCGCCACCGACCTGCGGCTGTACCTGCGCGACCACGCCCGCGGCGTCGCCGCCCGGATCGTGGAGCTCGCCGACGCCCTCGTCGAGCAGGCCGCCCGGCACATCGACACGCCCGCGCCCGGGTTCACGCACCTGCAGCCGGCGCAGCCGATCGCGTTCGGCCACCAGCTGCTCGCGCACGTCCAGGCGCTGCTGCGGGACCTGGAGCGGCTGCGGGACTGGGACGCGCGCACCGCGGTCAGCCCGCTCGGCGCCGGTGCGCTCGCCGGGTCGTCGCTGCCGCTGGACCCGACGCAGGTGGCGAAGGAGCTCGGGTTCGCCTCCGCCGCGGCCAACTCCATCGACGCCGTGTCCGACCGGGACTTCGTCGCGGAGTTCCTGTTCGCCGCCGCCCTCACCGGCGTGCACCTGTCGCGGCTCGGTGAGGAGGTCGTGCTGTGGACGACCCCCGCGTTCGGTTGGGTGCAGCTCGACGACGCGTTCGCGACCGGGTCGTCGATCATGCCGCAGAAGAAGAACCCCGACATCGGTGAGCTCGCCCGCGGCAAGTCCGGCCGGCTCATCGGCCACCTGACCGGTGTCCTGGCGATGCTCAAGGGGCTGCCCCTGGCGTACGACCGGGACCTGCAGGAGGACAAGGAGCCCGTGTTCGACGCCGTCGACACCCTCGAGCTGGTCCTGCCCGCGCTCGCCGGCATGATCTCCACGATGACGGTGCGCGTCGACCGGCTCGCCGAGCAGGCGCCCGTCGGCTACACCCTCGCCACCGAGGTCGCGGAGTGGCTGGTCCGGCAGGGGGTGGCGTTCCGCGACGCGCACGAGATCACCGGCAAGCTCGTCGTGCTCGCCGCGTCCCGCGACGTCGGCCTCGACGAGGTGTCCGACGCGGACCTGCAGGCGGTCAGCCCGCACCTGACGCCGGACGTGCGGACCGTGTTCTCCGTCCCGGGCGCCCTGGCGGCGCGCACCACCCCCGGCTCGACGGGCCCCGGGCCGGTCGCCGACCAGCTCGCCGTCGCCGCCGACAAGCTCGAGCGTTGGCGGTCCTGGTCCGCGGAGCCGGTGCTACCGTCGCAGTGATGCGACGTGTGACACAGGACACCCTCGGCGACGCGTCGGTGCTGCGCGTCGCCGAGGTCGCGGTCCCGGTGCCCGGGCCGACCGAGATCCTCGTCGAGATGCGCGCGGCCGGCGTCAACCCGGTCGACTGGAAGGTCCGCACCGGCGGCGGCATCCTGGGCACCCCGCCGTTCAGCGTCGGCTGGGAGCTGTCCGGGGTGGTGGCCGCCACCGGTGCCGGCGTCACGCGGTTCGCCGTCGGCGACGAGGTGTTCGGCATGCCGCGCTTCCCGGCACAGGCCGCCGCGTACGCCGAGTACGTCACCGGGCCCGCCCGGCACTTCGCGCTGAAACCGCCGAACCTGAGCCACGAGCAGGCCGGTGGCCTCGCCCTCGCCGGGCTCACCGCCTGGCAGGTCCTCGCCGAGACCGCCGGCGTGCTGCCCGGGCAGCGGGTGCTGATCCCGGCCGCGGCCGGCGGCGTCGGTCACCTCGCGGTGCAGATCGCGAAGGCGCGCGGCGCGTACGTCATCGGCACCGCGTCCGCGCCGAAGCACGACTTCGTGCGGTCCCTCGGCGCCGACGAGGTGCACGACCACGGCGCCGAGGGCCAGGCGGACGTCTACGCGGCGGTGAAGGACGTCGACGTGGCCGTCGCCACCGTCGCCGGGCAGGTCCCGCGGCTCGCGGCGACCCTCGCGCCGCAGGGGGCGCTCATCGCCCTCAACGGCGCCGACGAGGCCGCCGCCGTCGACGCCGGTGGCGTGTTCCTGCTCGCCGAGCCCGACCGGGCCGGCCTGGAGTCCCTCGCGGCGCTGGTCCTGGAGGGCCGGCTCACGGTCCACGTCGACCGGGTCTTCCCCCTGGACCGGGTCGCCGAGGCGCACCGGCTCGGCGAGCGCGGGCACACCACCGGGAAGCTGGTCCTCGTCCCCTAGTGGGACACGGCGTAGTGCAGGATCACGTTGTGGATGTGCTGGGTCTTCTCGACCCCGCGGACCTCGATCTCGTACGTGTGGGCGCCCACGTGCACGGCGATGTTGCCGCTGCTGAAGAAGCTGCCGGCCCACGACTTGTTGCTCACGATCGACACCGCGGTCACCTTCGCGTAGGGGATCGACGTGAGGGCGAGCCGCTTGCCGACGAACGAGCGGTCCTGCAGGATCACGCGGCGGTCGGTGAGGCCGATGAACCCGGTGCCGATGCCGACCGCGTCGTAGACGGCGATGATCGTCTCGCCGGGCAGCAGCCCGGACACGATCTGCTCGTACTGTTCGCGGCGGTCGTACTTCACCTGTTGAGCCATGCGTCCAACGTAGACGGACCCCTCAACCCCGGCGCTGGCGTGCATGGGTCATCCTGGACGGCACACACCCCGAGGAGGACCCGTGCCGATCCTGTTCCGCAAGGCGATGCGGTTCGGCCCGCTCGTGCTGAACTTCACCCCGAAGGGCCTGTCCTCGTGGGGTCTGAAGATCGGCCGCTGGTCGTGGAACTCGAAGACCAGGGCGCACCGCTACGACCTGCCCGGCCCGTTCTCGTGGCGCAGCCGCGGGCGGCGCGGCGGCAGCTGACGACGCCCCGGGCCCGCCGGGGTCCGGGGCGCGCCGGGCCGCTCGGCGCCGGTAGAAGTTCACGGAGTGGTCGGGGGAGTGCCACGTCGCGCCCGAGGGCGGCCGACCCTATGTCCTCCTGGTGAACACCCGCACCGGGACGTTCAACGTGCCCGGGTCCACGCTCCACTGCGCCGCGACGCGGTGCACGTCACCGTCGTCGACCAGCTCGCCGAACGAGCGCTCCAGATCCGAGCGCTCGCCGAGCTCGTCGATCTCGCCGTCGGCGGCGGCGAACGAGCGCAGCAGGTCCCCGTCGCGGGCGCGCTGCCACCGGTACACCTGCAGCCCTCGATGTGACGAGAAGAACTGCACCTCGGTCGCCAGGGCCGCGGACAGCCCCGTGACGTCGGGCCGGTCCTTCATCAACGCCATGCCCAGGACCAGGACCCATCCGTCGACCGGCGGCGTGACGATCACCCGGTCGTCGGTGAAGTACGCCAGGTCCACGCCGGAGCGCCAGTCGGTCTCGCCGAGCTCGGTGAGCCCGAGCGCCGGTGCCGGGTCCCGGTCGCGGACGGCCAGCCATGCCATCTTCTGCACCCCCTCGACGCTACCCGTTGACTTCCCGGCGCCGAGGTTGCATGGTTCATTACATGAGTAATGAACCGACGAACCATGGATGACGGACGGCCGATCTTCCTGCAGATCGCGGAGCAGATCGAGGCCGCGATCATCGACGGTTCGCTGCCGGAGGACACGCAGGTCCCGTCGACGAACGAGCTCGCCGCGTTCCACCGGATCAACCCCGCCACCGCCGCCAAGGGCGTCAACCAGCTCGTCGACGACGGAGTGCTGCACAAGCGGCGGGGCATCGGCATGTTCGTCTCGCCGGGCGCCCGGGCCAAGCTCCGGCAGCGCCGCCGGGACCGGTTCGGCGAGCAGTACCTGCGCCCGCTGCTGGCCGAGGCGGCCCGGCTCGGCATCGACCACACCGAGCTCAAGACGATGATCGACCGTTACGAGGAGCCGCGATGACCCCCGTCGTGTCCGTGCAGGACCTGTCGAAGCGGTACGGCGCCGTCGCCGCCGTCGACGGTGTCAGCTTCGAGCTGCGCCGCAACGGCATCTACGGCCTGCTCGGCCGCAACGGCGCCGGCAAGACCACGCTCATGCAGCTGCTCACCGGCCAGCAGTTCGCCACCGCCGGCACCGTGCGGGTCCTGGGCGCCGACCCGGCCGAGAACGAGCGGGTCCTGCGGCAGGTGAGCTTCGTCAAGGAGAGCCAGCGCTACCCGGAGACGTACAAGGTCCGGCACGTGCTGCTCGCCGGGCGGCTGCTCTTCCCCGGCTGGGACGAGGCGTTCGCCCGCTCGCTCGTCGCGGATTTCGAGCTGCCGGTGTCCCGGCCGGTGAAGAAGCTGTCCCGGGGCATGCTGTCCGCGCTCGGCGTCACCGTCGGGCTCGCGTCCCGCGCCCCGATCACGTTCTTCGACGAGCCGTACCTGGGCCTGGACGCGGTGGCCCGCCAGCTGTTCTACGACCGGCTGCTGGCCGACTACGCCGAGCACCCGCGCACGGTGGTGCTGTCCACCCACCTCATCGACGAGGTCAGCGACCTCATCGAGCACGTGCTGCTCCTCGAGCGCGGCCGGCTCGTGCTGGACGAGGCCGCCGACAGCCTGCGCGGCCAGGTCGTCACCGTCACCGGCCCGGCGCAGGCCGTGGACCGGCTCACCGCCAACGCCGACGAGCTGCACCGCGAGCACCTCGGTCCGCTGACCCGCGCCACCGTGCGCGGCGCCGTGTCCGCCGGGCACGCCCGCGAGGCCGGCGTCCAGCTCGAACCCGTCAGCCTGCAGCAGCTCGTCGTGCGCATCACCGCCCGGGAGGCCGTGTCATGAACCGCATCGTCGCCATCGCCCGCCTGCACGCCGCCGGCCGCCGCGACGGGCTGGTGTGGCCGCTCGCCGTCCTCGGCGTCGCCTTCGCCGTCAACCTGCTCGTCTTCGGCGCCATGGGCGACGATCTCGGCGACCGCCCGGTCACCGGCGGCCTCGCCAGCGTCTACCTCACCGCGCTCGCGTTCGGCGCCGTCGCGATCGCCCAGCAGTTCCCGTTCGCGCTCGGCATGAGCGTCACCCGGCGCGAGTTCGCCGCCGCGCTCGGCCTGTTCACCGTCGCCCAGACCGCCGCCTACGCGGTGCTGCTGGTCGTCCTGCAGGCCGTCGAGGATGCGACCGGCGGCTGGGGCATGCGGCTGCGGTTCTTCGGCGCCGGCTTCCTCGACCGCGAGGGCGTCGCCGCCCAGCTGCTCATCTACGCGGTGCCGCTGCTGCTGATGACCCTCACCGGCGTCGCCCTGGGGGCGGTGTACGTGCGCTGGCGCACCAACGGCGTCCTCGCCGCCGTGTGCGGCGTCCTGCTCGCCGCAGGGCTGGCCGCGGTCCTGGTCACGAAGTACGGCAGCTGGCCCGCGATCGGCGACTGGCTGCTGCGGCAGAGCGCGCTGTCGCTGCTGGCCGGCTGGCCGTCGATCGCCGTCGCCGCCCTCGCCGCGCTGTCCTGGGCCGCGCTGCGCCGCGCCACCCCCTGACCGCCGGCGCGATCTGCCGGCGGGCCCCGGGCCGAAGATCCGGATAGGTTGGTGCGATGAGCGCGTTGGAGAGACTCCGGGCCGCCGCGCCCGTCATGCGTGATGACCTCGCCGGTCTCGTCGCCGTCGAGTCGCCGTCGGCCGACCTCGAGGCCCTGGCCAGGTGTGCCGACGTCGTCGCCGAGCTCGGCCGGCGGTGCACCGGCCTGGCCCCGGAGCGGGTGGTCGTGGCCGACCGGCCGCAGCTGCGGTGGCGCTTCGGCGGCGGGCCGGTCCGGGTCGTGCTGATCGGGCACTTCGACACGGTGTGGCCGGTCGGCACCCTCGCCCGGTGGCCGTTCGCCGTCGACGGCGACCGGTGCACCGGCCCCGGCGTGGTCGACATGAAGGGCGGCCTCGTCGTGCTGTTCCACGCCCTCACCGCCCTCGCCGAGGCCGGCGACCTCGACGGCGTCGCGGTCGTGTGCAACAGCGACGAGGAGATCGGCTCGCCCGCCTCCCAGGCGCTCATCGAGGACACCGCCGCCGGCGCGGCCGGCGCGCTCATCCTGGAGGGCAGCGCCGAGGGCCGGCTGAAGATCGCCCGGAAGGGCATCGCGCACTACTCGCTGCACGTCACCGGCCGGGCGTCGCACGCCGGGGTCGCCCCGCACCTCGGCGTCAACGCCGGGATCGAGCTGGCGCACCAGGTGCTGCGCATCGCGCAGCTCGGTGCCCCGCCCGGCACGACCGTGACCCCGACCGACTCGACCGTCGGCACGACCAGCAACACCGTGCCCGCCGCGGCGCGGCTCAGCATCGACGTGCGCGCGTTCGACCCGGCGGAGCTGGCCCGGGTCGACGAGGCCCTGCGCGGCCTGCGGCCGGTGCTGCCGGACGCGCAGGTGCGGGTCGAGTTCGGCCCGTCCCGCCCGGCGATGCCGGAGTCGGCGTCGGCCTCGACGTTCGCCCTGGCCCAGCGGGTCGCGGCGGCGCTGGGCCTGCCGCCGCTGACCGGTGAGGCAGTCGGCGGCGGCTCCGACGGCAACCTCACCGCCGGGATCGGCGTGCCGACCCTCGACGGGCTCGGTGTCATCGGCGGCAACGCGCACGCCGAGGGGGAGTGGGCCGACCTGGCGAGCATGCCGGAGCGGGCCGCCCTGGTCGCGGGGCTGGTCGCCGCGATCGGCCGGGAGCCGTGACACCGCCCACCGGCGCGGCGGTGGGCGGGTCCCTCGCCGCGGACGCGTGGGCGTGCGCCGAGGCCGCCGGGCAGCGGGCCGGGGTCGAGGTCGTCGAGACCGCCGCGGCCGCCGGCGCCGGGCACGCGGCCGCCTACGAGGACACGTCGCTGCTGCTGCAGCGGGTGTGGCGGGCCGACCACCCGGCCGAGATCGCCTCGCCCGGCCTGCTGCGCACGTACGCGCACTCGGGCAACTACGTCGCCGGCGCGTACCGGGGCGGGCGGCTCGTGGGGGCCGCCGTCGGCTTCTTCGGCCGGGACCGCGGCGGCGCGCCGCACCTGCACTCCTTCGTCGCCGGGGTGGAGCCCGGCGGCCTCGGCCAGGGCGTCGGCTTCGCCCTCAAGCAGCACCAGCGGGCGTGGAGCCTGGCCCGGGACGTGCCGGAGGTGCGCTGGACCTACGACCCGCTGGTGCGCCGCAACGCGTACTTCAACCTCGCCAAGCTCGGCGGCCGGGTGGTGCGCTACCTGCCGGAGTTCTACGGCGCGATGGCCGACGGCATCAACAGCGGCGACCTCAGCGACCGGCTGCTGCTCGTGTGGCGGCTCGACGCGCCGGAGGCCGTCGCGGCCGCCCACGGCACCCCGGTCGCCGTCGACGTCGCCGGTACGGCGACGCTGCTGGACCGCGACGCGGACGGCGCCCCGGTGCCGGCGCCGGGCGTGGCGGACGGACCGGCGGCCCGGCTGCTCGTGGCGGTGCCCACCGACGTGGAGGACCTGCGCCCGCGCGACCCGGCGGCGGCCGTCGCGTGGCGGCTCGCGGTGCGCGAGGCGATGGCCGGGCGCCTCGCCGCCGGCTGGCGGGTCGCGGGCGTCACCCGCGACGGCTTCTACCTGCTCACCACGGAGGCATAGATGCGGCTGGAAGGCCTGGAGCTGCGGCGGATCGCGATGCCGCTGGTCGCGCCCTTCCGCACCTCGTTCGGCACCGAACGGGAGCGGGACGTGCTGCTGGTGCGGGCCGTCGGGCAGGACGCCGAGGGGTGGGGCGAGTGCGTCGCGATGGCGGCGCCGCTGTACTCCTCCGAGCACGTCGACGGCGCCGCCGAGGTGATCCGCCGGTACCTGGCCCCGGCCCTCGCGGCCGCCGCGGCGGGCGGGGTGGACGCGTGGACGGCCGGGACGGCGTTCGCGCCGTTCAAGGGGCACCCGATGGCGAAGGCGGCGGTGGAGACGGCCGTGCTCGACGCGGTGCTGCGCGCCGCCGGGATGCCGCTCGGCGGGTTCCTCGGCGCGGTCCGCGACCGGGTCCCGGCGGGCGTCTCGGTCGGCATCATGGACTCGGTGCCGGCGCTGCTGGACGCCGTGGCCGGCTACCTCGACGCCGGCTACCTGCGGATCAAGCTCAAGATCGAGCCCGGCTGGGACGTCGGGCCGGTCCGGGCGGTCCGGGAGCGCTTCGGCGACGCGGTGCTGCTGCAGGTGGACGCGAACACCGCGTACAGCCTCGGCGACGCGCGGCAGCTGGCCCGGCTCGACCCGTTCGACCTGCTGCTCATCGAGCAGCCCCTGGCCGAGGACGACGTGCGCGGCCACGCGGCCCTGGCCCGGCTGATCCGCACCCCGATCTGCCTGGACGAGTCGATCGTCAGTGCCCGCGCCGCCGCCGACGCGATCGCGCTCGGCGCCTGCTCGATCGTCAACATCAAGCCGGGCCGGGTGGGCGGCTACCTGGAGGCGCGGCGGGTGCACGACGTCTGCGTCGCCAACGGCGTCGCGGTGTGGGCCGGCGGGATGCTGGAGACCGGCCTGGGCCGGGCCGCGAACGTGACCCTCGCCGCGCTGCCCGGGTTCACGCTGCCCGGCGACACGTCCGCCTCCGACCGGTACTACGCCCGCGACATCACCGCGCCGTTCGTGCTGGCCGAGGGGCACGTGGCGGTGCCGCAGGGCCCCGGCATCGGCGTCACGCCCGTCCCGGACGTCCTGGCGGAGGTGACGACGGCCACGTCCTGGATCCCGCTCAAGTAACTTTACAGGCGTTAGCTGACGTGGTTAACCTTACGGGCGTAAACAAACGTCCGTAAGGGGTGTCTCCATGTCCGACCATCCGCGCCGGTGGGCCGCGCTCGCGGTGCTCAGCCTCACCCTCGTCGCCGTCACCCTCGACAACTCCGTGCTGAACACCGCCCTGCCGTCGCTCGCGCACGGGCTGCACGCCACCACGTCGGACCTGCAGTGGATCACCGACGCGTACACGCTGGTCTTCGCCTCGGCGCTGATCCTCGCCGGCAGCCTCGGCGCCCGGCTCGGCTCCCGCCGCGCGCTCGTCGGCGGCCTGCTCGTCTTCGGCGGCGGGTCGGCGGTCGCCGCGCTGTCCGACACGCCGGGGCAGCTCATCGCGTGGCGGGCGGTGATGGGGCTCGGCGCCGCGTTCGTCATGCCGGCCACCCTCGCGATCATCACCCGGATCTTCCCGCCGGCGGAGCGGCCGAAGGCGTTCGCGGCCTGGTCCGCGGCGGCCGGCATCGGCGTGCTCGTCGGCCCCGTCACCGGCGGGGCGCTGCTGGAGCACTACTCGTGGAGCAGCGCCTTCTGGATCAACGTGCCGCTCGTCGCCGGCGCCCTGGTCGCCGTGCTCTACCTGGTGCCGGCGGTGCCGGTGGTGCGCACCGGCCGGCTCGACGTGCCCGGCGCGCTGCTGTCCACCGCCGCGGTCGCCCTGCTGGTCGACTTCGTGATCCAGGCACCCACCCGCGGCTGGACCGCCGCCGCGGGCCTCGCCGAGCTGGGCGCGGCGGTGGCGCTGTCGGCCGTGTTCGTGGCGTGGCAGCTGCGGGCCTCCTCGCCGCTGGTCCGGCTGGACCTGTTCGCCAACCGCACATTCCTGCTCGCCGCCCTGTCCCTGGCCGTGGTGTTCTTCGTGCTGTTCGGCACGCTGTTCGAGCTGTCGCAGTACCTGCAGCTCGTGCACGGGTACAGCCCGCTCGTCGCCGGGCTGGGCGCCATGCCGTTCGCGGTGGCCATGGCGACCACGTCGGCGACCTCGGCGCTGCTGTCGAAGCGGCTCGGGGTGCGCTGGACCCTGGTGCTCGGCCTGTCCCTGGCCGTCGCCGGCCTGCTGTCGCTGTCCACCACCGCCGTGGACACCGCGTTCTGGCAGGTCGCGGCAGGCACCGCGGTCATCGGTCTGGGCATGGGCATGATGATGGCCCCGGCCAGCCTGCAGATCAGCGGCTCCGTCCCGGCCGAGTACGGCTCCATGGCCGGCGCCCTCAACAGCGTCATCCGCGAGCTCGGCGGCGTGCTCGGCATCGCGGTCCTCGGCACCGTCGTGTCCTCGGCGTACCGCGGCGACCCCGGCCTGGTCATGGACGCCGACCTGCCGGCCGCGCACGCCGCCGCGGCCGCGATGCCGCCGGCCGACGCGCAGCGGGTCCTGTCCGCCGCCGACGCCGCGTTCACCGCGGCGATGGACCGCGGTGCGCTGGTCGCCGCCGGGATCGCATTGCTCATGGCGGTCGCGGTCGCGGTGATCCGCCCCGCCGCGGCGGCGACCCCGCAGCGCGCGCCCGCGGAGGCGGCGCTCGTGCCGCAACCGGCATGATGGACCGATGAGCACCTCGGGAGGCCGCACTCGCAACCGCAGGGGCGAGGGCGGCCTCCTGCGCGACGAGATCGTCGCCGCCGCCGAACGCATCCTCGAGCGCGAAGGCGACGAGGCCGCGATCACGCTGCGGTCCGTCGCGCGCGAGGCCGGCATCGCCGCCCCGTCGATCTACGCCCACTTCGCCGACCGCGACGCCATCATCGAGACCGTCCTGGACATCGCGTTCGAGCGGCTGCGGCAGCGCATCGTCGAGACCACCTGCGCCCTGCCCGACGACCCGGTCGCGTCGCTGCTGGCCGGCTGCCACGCGTACGTCGACTTCGCCGTCCGCGAGCCCGCCCGCTACCGGGTCCTCTTCGGCCGCCTCCGCGAGGGCCGGCCGGAGCTGAAGATGCCGCTGCGGCTGGAGGACGTACCACCCCGCTGGCGCAACCGCCTGCAGGCGTTCGAGGTCCTCGTCGACGGCCTCGCCGCGTGCGCCGCCGCCGGCCGCTCCGCCAGCACCGACCCGTTCACCGACGCCACCATCCTGTGGACGTCGCTGCACGGCGCGGTCATGATGCGCCAGTTCGTGCCCGGCTTCCCGTGGCCGCCGTTCTCCGAGACCGTCGATGCCCTCGTCCTGCGGGTCGGGCGGATCACCGCATGACGGCCGACCTCGCGACCGCGCTCGCCGGCCCGGTCGACGTGGCCGCCCGCGCCCTGCTCGGCTGCACCCTCACCGCCGGCGGGGTGACCGTCCGCCTCACCGAGGTCGAGGCGTACTCCGGCACCGGCGAGGACCCCGCCTCCCACGCCCACCGGGGCCGCACCCCGCGCAACGCGATCATGTTCGGCCCGGCCGGCTACGCGTACGTCTACTTCACCTACGGCATGCACTACTGCGTCAACGTCGTCACCGGCGTCGACGGGGTGGCCTCGGCGGTGCTGCTGCGCGCCGGCGAGGTCGTCGACGGGCTGCCGGCCGCCCGGGCCCGCCGCCCGGCCGCCCGCACCGACGCGGAGCTGGCCCGCGGCCCGGCCCGGCTGTGCGCGGCGCTCGGCATCGAGCGGTCCTTCTACGGCACGTACCTGCTCGGCGACCCGCCCCTGCTGCGCCCGCCGGCGGCCGGGGCGCCGGCCGCGGTGTCGGCCGGGCCGCGGGTCGGCGTCACCGGCGCCCACGACGTGCCGTGGCGCTTCTGGGTCACCGGCGACCCGACGGTCAGCGCCTACCGCCGCCACGTGCCGAAAGGGGCCGCCGCGCGGACCGGCCCCTGACGGCGGCACCCGGCCGGTCGGCCAGGGTGCCGCCGTCGTCGTGCCGTCAGTACTCGGCGGTGCGCACGTTGCCGGTGGCGGCCCGCGAGTGCACGCCGCCGTCCTGCACCGCGTAGACGCTCACCAGGTAGTACGTGTTGGCGGGGAACCCGTCGACCGAGTACGACATCGGCCCGGTGCCGGGGTTGGCCGGCAGCCACCAGGTGTAGCCCTTCGGCACCCGGCTCGGCTGGCCCTGGTCGTTCCAGACGATCAGGTCGTAGCTGATCGACAGGTAGAAGCCGGTCTCCGTGGTCGCGTTGTCGGTCCAGTTGAACCAGAGCTGGTGCGCGCCGGCCGACAGCTGCAGGTCGGTCGGCCCCGGCAGCGCCACCCGCACGTCGGTGAAGCCCAGGACCCGGTTCGTCGCGACCGGTGCGGTCCCGTCCGGCCAGTTGACCGCCGACACCACGACGCGGTGGTCGCCCGGCATCGCGGGCAGGGCGACGGTGATGTCGTACCCGTTGTACCTGGTGCCGTTGGGCAGGTTGGCCGTGGTGGCGCCGACGATGGTGCCGTCGATGGCGACCCGCACCTGCAGCGGCCCGCCGTCGGGGTCGAGCGCCCAGCCGGTGGCCCGCACCGCACTGCCGAGGTCGGTGAACGTCACCGTGCCGGCGGGGGCGTCGTCGGTGCTCTCCGGCGGGTCGCCGACGCACGACGGCGGCGGCACCGGGTCGTCGCAGCGGCTGACCGCGTGGGCCGCCGACGCCGGCACGAGCGCGGCCGCGCTCAGCAAGGCGGTCGCCAGCGCCGCCCGTATTGGTCTGCGCATACCATCACATCCTTCGTCAATCCGGATACGGAGGCAGGAACCCCCCGCATGCGGTCGCACGCTAGCCAGCGGGCGCAAGCCGCCCGATGTCGCGCTCCGGCCGGCTGAGCTGCGCGGACACGAGCCGGCAAGCGGGTTGCGTCGGGATGCCGACATCGGCGTCGTGGGCCGGCCCCGCTGTCCATCGCCGGGCATCGCATCGGTGCGCGCTCGTAGGACCGTCGGCCGTGACGGTCGACGGGGGCCCGGAGCGGCACCGGACGCCGGCCTGAGCAGCGATTCCAATCGATTCCCAGTGGCGGTGCCGACACTGGCCCGGCCCGCCCGCACCCTCGCGGGCGGCGAAGGAGGTCACGTGAGCACCGTCCCACACTGGCGATCCCCGGGCCGCACGACGTTGCGGCGGCTGCGATGGCTCGCCGGCCTGCTCGTCCTCACCCTGTGCGCCGGCCTGGCCCCGGCGGTGCCGGCCGCCGCGCAGGTCAACTGGCAGGAGCAGCAGTTCCGCGACCGGCTGTTCTCGGCCCACATGCGGGCGCACGACACCGGTCTGCAGGGACTCAAGGACCTCGTCCTGTCGGTCGCGGCGATGGACTGGCGGATGGCGAACCCGAACGCCACGACGGACGACATCATCCGGCACATGTCCCGCGTCAAGGCCGCCGTCGACGCCCAGTACATCGCCGACGTCTACGGCAGCGGCGCCTACGCGGCGTTCGTGAAGCTCATCGACGCGGCGTCCGGCGTACCCGGCATCAACATCGCCACCCCCGGGCTCAAGGCCCTGCTGGAGAGCACGGTCGGCGACAACCTCTCGCAGACCGCGCTGATCGAGAACCAGGTCACCGGCGCCTACCAGACGAACATGTACCTGAGCCAGCTGTACGCGGTGCAGGACACCGGCTGGGGCCAGGTCACCCGGCTCGGCCAGCAGGACCCGTCCTTCACCGCCGCCTGGAACGGCATCGTCGGCGGCCGCAACGGCGTGGTGCTCGACGCGAGCACGGAACAGCTGCTCGCCGACCCGCTGCTGGCGACGTACGTCAACGTCGAGTCGATCCTGACGCGGCAGCAGGACCAGAGCGCCTACCTGCAGGAGATCCGCCGCCAGGTGGAGGCGACGCTGACCACGCTGAGCGCGAAGAACGACCAGATCGTCGCGCAGCTGCGGGCCGCCTCGCTGCAGTACCCGGTCGGACCCGGTCCGAAGCCGACGCCCGAGGCGTACACCCAGGCGCGCGCCCAGGCCGCCGAGCGGCAGGTGGCCCTGGACGCGATGGGCTCCGGCCTCTTCGTGCTCTCCACGCTGGCCGGTTTCGTCGACCCGGAGCTCGGCGCCGACATCGCCACGATCGGCAAGGCCGGACTGTCGATCGCCACGGCGGTCAACAACTACCTGCCGACGATCGCCGGCCTGTCCGTCGGCCAGGCGCTGTCGTCGCTGAGCACGATGACGCTCACCGGCAACATCCTCGGCGCGGTGATGAGCCTCCTGCCGATGTTCGCCTCCGGCCCCGACCCGAACCAGGTCATCCTGCAGCAGATCAAAGAGCTGCGGATGGACATCGCCAACCTGCGCGACCAGATGAACGAGCGGTTCGACGCGATCGAACAGGCGCTCACCATCGTGTACCGCGACATCACCACCCAGCTGACCCGCCTGGAGGGATCGGTCCAGGAGGTCCGGGCGCAGCTCGGCGACATCCAGCGCACGTTGCTGGCGCTCGACTCGAAGGTCGACACGCTGGCGCTGTTCACCGCGCACTCGCTGCAGCAGGCGAGCCTCGACCAGCTGAAGACCGAGGTCAACGGCTACATCAACTACGAGAAGCGCACGACCACCCCGTTCCCGGGCTACGAGAAGTACGCCGCCGTGGAGAACACCTTCCACACCGCCGGGACGATCAAGTCCTGGGACGTGCCCTTCGTGCAGACCACCGCCGGCGAGCAGATCGACCCGGTGACGACGATCGGCCAGTTCGGCCCGAGCGGCTCGGTGTCGTACCTCACCTGGCTGGCCAACTTCCGGTACGGCACGGGGGTGCCCACGCCGGCCAGGACGGTGCCGAGCGCCAGCGTGTTCCAGCTCGCCGCCCGCGCCTACATGGCCCTGCAGCTGCAGAACCCGGCCTACGCCGGTCAGCTGTCGGCGTACCGCTCCACCGAGCTGCAGGCCATCGGCACCGAGTACCTCAGGGCCACCCGGGCGTTGAGCGCCCCGGCCGACGGGGGCGCGACGAACAAGACGTTCAGCGGGCTGGTCGCCAACTACAGGACCTACTCCGGTGCGGTGTCCGACGCGTTGCTGGACGTCCGCAACCGGGTCTCCAGCACCGCCTACAGCCCGTTCGGCGGGCCCGACCAGACGCCGGGCACCCGCGTCCCCGACGCGACGGTGCCCGTCTGCACGGGGACGGGGACGGCGCTGAACGCGCCCGCCAACGCGGCCAACGCGTCGCTGCCCAACCCGTACCAGGTCGCGGCGCTGGCCCTGCCCGACGACGGCAAGCCGACGTACTCCAGCTGCTGGACCGCGTCCTGGGTCGACACCGACGGCGACCCGCTGGAGGCGATGTCGGGCAGCGTGCAGATCACGTTCGTCAACCGCGTCGCGTGGCCCGGTGAGGGGCCGCAGGACATCCGGACGGTGACGGCCAAGCGGTACTTCGGACAGATCTGCACCTACAGCACCAGGACCGGGCAGAAGTGCAAGGTGCCGCGGACCGAGGTGCAGAACGCCTGGACGTCCACCTACAAGCCGTTCATGGAGCAGAACGCGACGGTCACCGTCGACAAGGCGGTGCTCTTCGACGCGCGGATGCGGGTGACACGGGCGCTCTACGGCAAGCAGCTGCACTACTACCAGGTCGTGGGGGCCGAGCTCGCCGGTGACACGGTGCTGAGCCGGGCCAACCGCAAGCTCACCGAGACCATCGGGCTGATCCAGACGTACACCGAGCTGGCCTTCCCGAAGGCCCTCGAAGGCAACGCGACGCTCAACGCGCTGCTCTACGGCAACCAGCGGCTGATCGGCGACCAGGTGGTGTCGCTGCCCAGCCGGCCCGACGCGGTCAGGCTCCCCGGCCTGTCGGACGCGTTCGGCCGGGCACTGGCCGCCTTCGCCGGCTGCCAGCCCACCGGGATGGGGCGGCCGTGCACGGAGGGCTTCACGCCCGACGTGAAGGTCGACCAGGCGGCGCCGTTCGACGTCGACTGCCCGGTGGCGGACCCGGTCGGCGAGCACGTCGCCAACTGCCTCGCCGGGTACCGGCAGCCGCGGGCCGACCTGCTCGCGGCCCAGTACGCCCGGCACTCGAAGGAGCTGGCGGACGGCGCGTACGTCGAGGGCTCGCCCCAGGTCGAGGCGATCCTCGCCGAGCTGCGGGCGGTGAGCGACATCCTGCACCGGTCCAGCCCGCTGTCGCAGGGGCGCCCGGCGACGAGCTCCTCGGTCGAGGTGGAGCACGCCGGGTTCGACGCCCGGTACGCCTTCGACGGCGACAGCACCACCCGCTGGTCGAGCAGGTACACCGACCAGGAGTGGCTGCAGGTCGACCTCGGCGGCGTGCAGTCCGTGCGACGGGTCGTCCTGGAGTGGGAGGCGGCGTACTCCCAGAGGTTCGAGCTCCAGACGTCGGCCGACGGCACCACCTGGACGACGATCTTCTCGACGGCCAGCGGTGCCGGCGGCACGCAGGTGCTCGCCGTCGACGGCGCCGGACGCTACGTGCGACTGGTCACCGCGCAGCGCGGCACGGAGTACGGCAACTCGTTGTGGGAGTTCAAGGTGTACGGCGCCTGACGGTGCCCGGCTGCCGGTCGCCCCGGACGAGGGGCGGCCGGCAGCCGGTCGTTTCCGTCCTTCCGCACGGCCGGTTCTGGTGCTTTGGTACGGCCGGTCGTTTCCGTGCTTGCGCACGGCCGGTTCTGGTGCTTTGGTACGGCCGGTGCTCGTGCGGCCGGTCAGGGGCGGGAGCGGCGGTACACGGTGCCGACGCGGGGCTGGGGTGGCAACGGCCGCACCGCGGGGCGGGTGTGCGCGCCGCCCGGGTTGCGGGGCAGGCCGTCGAGGAGGTCGTCGAGGCGCTTCACCATCGGGTCGTCGACGTCGGCGGTGTAGTCCTCGGGGCGGGTCTGGTCGACGCCCGCCGGGACCTTCGCCAGCCGGAGGACCACCGTGCCGACCACCGTCACGAGCAGGTTCGCCAGGAGGGCGAGGAGGCCGACGTACACCATGACGCCGCCGCCGAACGAGTAGGTGGACCCGCCGAAGTGCGCCTTGACCACGACCCCGCCGGGGCCGAGCTGGGGGATGCGGTAGAGCAGGGCGACCGCGACGACCAGGCCGGTGACCAGGCCGGCGATGAGGGCGGCGCGGTGGAACCAGGCGGTCGTCAGGCCGAACAGCACCGCCGGGATCGTCTGCAGTATCACGGCGCCGCCGATGAGCTGCAGCTCCGCCGAGTACGCCGGGTCCAGCAGCAGGATCACCGCGACCGCGCCGAACTTCACCACCAGCGACGCCCACCGGCTGACCCGGGCCTCCTCGGCGGGGCCGGCGTCGGGGCGCAGGTACTGCCGGTAGATGGAGCGGGTGAACGCGTTCGCCGCCGCGATCGACATGACCGCGGCCGGGATGAGGGCGGCGACGCCGAGGGTGGCGTAGGCGATGCCCGCCGACCAGCCCGGCAGCAGGTTGTGGAACAGCTGCGGGGTCACGGTGTTGAGGTCCCGGCCGACCGGCACGACCCCGTTGGCGACGGCGAACAGCCCGAGCATCCCCATCAGGCCCAGGGCCAGGCAGTACACGGGCAGGGCGGCCGTGTTGCGCTGCACCGTCGAGCGGTCCCGGGCGGCGATGATCGCGATCACCGCGTGCGGGTACGCGAAGATGGACAGGGCCGAGCCGACCACCATCGTGAGGTAGCCGACCTGGCCGGCGTCGGTGAGCAGCAGCCCGTCCGCCGGCGACGGCGTGCGGGCGAAATGGTCGGCCGCCAGCCGGAACGTGGTGCCCCAGCCGCCGGACATCGCGACGATCAGGACACCCGACACGACGACCCACACGAGCAGGATGTCCTTGGCGATCGACAGCAGCGCCGGCGCGCGCAGCCCGGAGCGGAACGTGCTGACCGAGACGAGGCCGACGGCGACGAGCAGCGGCCACTCGCCGGCCACGCCGAGGGTCTTGAACACCGCCTGCAGCGACAGCAGCTGCACCGACACGTACGGCATCGTCGCCACGATCCCGGTGACGGCGACCAGCGCCGACAGCCCCGGCGAGCCGAAGCGCGCCCCGGCCATCTCACCCGGCGTCACGAACCCGTGCCGGTGCGACACCGACCAGGCGCGGGCCGACATGACGAACGCGATCGGGGTCGTCGCGATCGCGAACGGCACCGCGAAGAAGCCCAGCGCCCCGACGCCGTAGGTCAGGGCGGGCACGGCGACGAACGTGTAGGCGGTGTACATGCTGCCGCCCAGCAGGAACCAGGTGACCCAGCTGCCGAACGCCCGCCCGCCGACGCCCCACTCCTCCAGGCTGTGGATGCTCTGCGGCTGCCGCCACCGCGCCGCGGCGAAGCCGAGCACCATCATCACGCCCATGAGCAGCGCGAACACCGCGATCTCCACGTCCCGGTCGCTCATCGCCGCACCCCGATGTACACGATCGAGATGACCACGGTCGCCAGCCCCGCGCAGGCCAGCTGGTACCAGTAGAAGAACGGCACCCCGAACAGCTGCGGCTCGAGCCGGTTGTACAGGGGCACGGCCAACGGCGCGACGGTCGGGACCACCAGCAGCCAGTACAGGGGGCGGCGGCGCTGATCAGGCTCGGGCATCGCTTGATAACAGTGCGCGGTCAGCGGGATTGCAAAGACGAAAAGTCATCGACCCCATAGGCGCGCAGCATCGTCTCGAGCCGCCGCGCCGCCGGCGACAGGTGCTGCGGCTGGCTGACCACGCCGACCTGCACGCAGACCGGCGGGTCGAACCGGCGCAGGACCGCCCCGGCCGCCGCGGCCCGCCGCGCGTACCCGCCCGCGACGACCGCCCCGCCCCCGGCGAGCAGCAGCGGCACGACCGCCTCGCTGTGGCGGGTCCGGATGTCGCTGCCGTGGATGCGGTACCGCTCCTGCCGGCCGATCGGCTCGACCCGCACCGCGGGGTGCTCGACCGGCAGGTACGTGACCCCGAGCTCGCACCGCCCGTCGACCACGTGCCGCACCAGGTCGTCCTCGTCCCGTGGCCCGTGCACCCGGACCGGCACCCCCGGGTGCTGCCGCCGGAACGCCGCGATCGCCGGCGCCACGTCCACCGCGAGGGGGTCCAGCACCGCCACGTCGAGCCAGCCGGCGGCGAGCCCCACCACGCACCCGACCGCGGCCCGCGCGTCGGCCAGGTCGGTCAGCACCTTGCGCGCCGGGTCGAGCAGCGCCTTGCCCGCCGCCGTCAACGCCAGCGGCCGCTGCCGCCGGTCGAACAGCTCGACGGCCATCTCCCGTTCCAGGGCCCGGATCGACTGCGACAGCGACGGCTGCGCCACGTGCAACGCGGCCGCCGCCGCGGTGACGCTGCCGTGCTCGGCGACCGCCACGAAGTACTCCAGCCTGCGCAGGTCCACGCCGGTTCACCGCCCGCGCAGCGCGTGGTCGATGAACGCCCTGGCCGTGCCGGACAGCTCACCGGGGCGGTGGACCAGCCCGTACGGCAACCGCAACGCCGGCGCCACCCGCATGACCACCGCCCCCCGCGCGGCGGCCTCGTGGGCCGCGACGTCGGGCATGAACGCCGCCCCGACCCCCGCGATGACCAGGTCGGTGATGAGGTCACGCTGGCCGCTCTCGACGACGACCCGGGTCCTGACCCCGGCCGCGCGCAGCGCGGACTCGACGAGCAGCCGGGACGCGCTGCCCCGGGGCACCCCGATCAGCTCCACCCCCGCCAGGTCCGCCAGCCGCACAGCCTCAGCCTCCACGCCGGCGGCGGGCGGTGGGACGCGGGTGCCGCACGGCGGCGGGAACACGAGCACGAGGTCGTGCGCGCCGAGCTCCACCTCGCACAGTCCCAGCCGGGCCGCCGGCAGGTGGACCAGGCCGAGCGCGCTCACCCCGTCGCGGACCCTGGCCAGCAGCGCCTCGTCGGTGTCGCGGTCCAGGGTGACCGACACGCCCGGGCGCTCCCGCAGGAAGCCGCCGACCAGCCGGGCGCCCGGGTGCGCGCCGAGCGGCGCCGACGCCACGATCTCGAGGCTGTGCTGCTCGGGCCGCCCGCCGGCGGCCTCGCCGGCCATGGCGACGTCGCGGATCAGCACCCGGGCAGGTCCGAGGAACGCCCGCCCGGCCGCGGACAGCGTCACCCCGTGCGACGCGCGGTGGAACAGCGCCGTGCCGAGGTCGCGCTCCAGGGCCTTCACCGACTGCGACATGGTCGGCTGGGCGACGTTGAGCGCCGTCGCCGCCCTGCCGAACCCACCGTGCTCCACCACGGCGAGGAAGTACCTGATCTGCCGGGTGTCCACGGGTCATCCGTCTTTCAGCACGCCTCGTGCAGAAATCATGACGACAGTGTTACGTGCGTGTGCCGAACATGTCCAGAACCCTGCGCGCCGACGCGGTCCTGCCAGCGGCAGGAACCGCTACCAGCACGCCTCGCGCTGCGGCGTCCGGTCCGCGTCCGGCCGGCGGATCGTCGCGGTGATCGGTGGCAGCCGGTACTCCGCGTCGCTCACGTGCTCGCCCCATTCCGTGCCGGTGCCGTCCGGTCCGGTCTCGTGGGCCGACATCACCACCATGAACGTGTTCGGCGCGGCGCCGTGCCAATGCCACTCACCCGCCTCGACGACGACGGTGTCCCCGGCGCGCACCTCATGGATGGGTCCGCCCCGGCGCTGGACCCGGCCCACGCCGTGCAGGACGGTCAGGACCTGCCCGTACCGGCAACGGTGCCAGGCCGTCCGTGTGCCGGGGCTGAACTGCGCGTGGAACGTCTGCAGGCGGGAGGGCTCCAGACCGGTCACGTCCCGGTCGATCCACACGACACCGGAATAGCACTGCTGCGGGGCCTGCCGGCCTTGGCTCGGGGTACGGACGACTTGCATGGATCTTCCTCTCTGATGTGAACTCTGATGCGCGCCCCGCCCGGCACGGACGGCCTCGCCGCCCGGCCGGCGGGTCAGGCCTGGTAGTCGGCCCAGGACAGGTCCCATGCGGTCCAGCCGTCGCCGGGGTCCAGCGGCACCCCCGTGTTGCGCGTGACGACCGGGTCGCCGACGAGGGTCTGCTCGTACAGCCACTTCGCGTCAGCGGTCGAGACGTTGGTGCAGCCGTGGGAGACGTTGCGCCGGCCCTGGTCGCCGACCGACCACGGTGCGGCGTGGATGTACTGGCCGCCCCACGTCAGCCGCATGGCGTACTGCACCGCGACGGTGTACTCCGGGGTGCGGAACACTGTCGCGGCCTCCCGCGACATGATCACCGTCGTGCCGCTCGACGTGGGCGTGGACGGCTTGCCGAGACTCACCGGCATGGTCCGCACGAGCGCGTCGTTCTGGTAGACGTTCATCTGCTTCGTCGCGTTGTCGATGTCGATGGTCAGCTTCCGGCCGATCGTGACCGTCGCCGCGAAGTCCTCGTCGGCGTGGCCGTTGCCGATCCGTACGCCGTTGAGCGCCTTCCGCGCGGTGATCTTCGTACCCGGCTGCCAGTACCGCTCCGGCCGGTACATCACCTGCCGGCCGCCGAACCAGTGCCACGCGCCGGCCTGCGGCGGATCGCTCTTCACGAAGAGGCGCTGCTGCACGGCGGCGCGCGACTCCTGCGGGACGTCGGAGCCGAACTGCACGACGATCGGCATGCCGACGCCGTAGGTCCCGCCGTTGGTCAACATCAGGTCTGACGTGACGACCGGGCCGCTGGGCCTCGCCGCCGTGGTGAAGGCCGTCTCCCGGGTCACGGGCTTGTTGTCGGCGCCGACGGCGGTGACCTTCGCGGTGTAGGTCGTGCCGTAGCGCAGCGCGGCGGCCGGCACCCAGGAGGAGCCGTCGTCGCGGAACTCACCGGCGACCCGCTGGCCCGCCGCGTCCGTCAGGGCGACGTCGGTGATCTTCCCGTCGTTCACCCTCGTGCCGATCTCGGTGCTGATCGCCACCCCCGACTCGCCCGCCGCCGGGGTGAGGGCCAGTCCGACCGGTGGCGGCGGGGGAGCGCTCCACTTCACCGCCGTGGGCTTCTTCGAACTGTGACACCCCGACAGGCCCAACTGTGCCGCCACGGCGAGCGCGACCAGCGCCACCGCGGTCCGGCTGGGCCCCCTCATGTGCTGTGCCTGTGCCTGTGCATGGACATGGGGTCATCCTCATGTCCGTGGGGACGAGGCCGGGACGGTAAAGGGGGTGGCAATGCGAGGGACCTCGGGGCGCGCGGCGCGGTCCCTACATGACGGCGTCCACGATCTGCTGCGCGAGCCCTTCCCATTTCGCGTAGGCGTCCGGGAAGGCCGACCGTTGCACCGTTTGCGCCGCGACGGTGACGGCCAGCTGCTCCCAGCCTTCGACCCGGCTCAGGGCCGCGTAGAACCTGCGCGCGGACTCACGCGGATCCATCAGCTGGTCGACCGTCCCCCAGCTCGGTCGCTGCTGGAAGAGGCCGACCGAGTCGTAGTCGTACCCCACGCCCTCGTTCGGGCGCTGCAGCGACTGCGGCAGGTTCGGGTTCGCGAGGTTGCGCAGGTGGCTTTCCTGCAGGGCGGTGGCGATCCCCACGACGGCCGCCCGCCGCGGCAGGTTCAGCTGCCGGGCGACGTCGATGATGGCGACGGCGTTGTTCATCTCGGCCTGGGTCAGCCCGCCGACGGGCGCGGGCACGGACGGCGACGGCGACGCCGCTGGTTCGGCGGCCGGCGTCGGGGCGGCCGTCGTCGGCGTCGGGGCGGCCTTCGTCGACGGCGGCGTGACGGCGGCGTCGGCGGGTTTCCGGGCGCGGCCGCGTGAGGCCGGCCCGTCGGCCGCCGAGCGTCCGGCCTCGACGGCGAGCGCCGCGCTGTCCGCCGGTGCGGCGCCGGGTCCGGCCGACGACGACAGCGTCGTGGACAGGCC
This sequence comes from Dactylosporangium aurantiacum, assembly GCF_000716715.1. Lineage (GTDB taxonomy): Bacteria > Actinomycetota > Actinomycetes > Mycobacteriales > Micromonosporaceae > Dactylosporangium > Dactylosporangium aurantiacum. The sequence continues at coordinate 509,637 of NZ_JNYJ01000001.1, forward strand.
GATTCCCGTGACCGCGACGATGACCATGGCGTACCGGCGCAGCGCGGCGGGCACGGCCGCGTACGGCCGCGAACGGGATGCGTGCCGCCCGCGGGAGCAGCGACGCAGATGGCGGGGACCGCGCGCGCGTCCACCGCTGAGCGGCTGGTCATTGTCGGTGCCCGGGAGCATCCGGCGAGCCTAGGCGGCCCGGATCCTGGGCCGCCGCGGATGTACGGACCGGGCCGGCCGGACATCGGGGGTGCCGCACACCGCCAGGGTGTCCGGTCGTGCGGTGCACCGCGGCACGGCGCACGGCACCGGCAGGCGACCCGCGCGCCCGCAGGGTGCATCCGGGCGTTCGCCGCACCGGCGGCCCGCCCGGTAGCCGCGCAGCGCGGCGGTGCCGGTGCCGTTCCCGCCGCCCGGTAGGGTCCCCCCATCCGCCCGGCCTGCCGTCACCCACCTCGGATGACACCGCGGCGGATCCGCTGAGTCGCGTCCGCGCGAGCCGGGGAACCGAGCACCACCGGGGTGAATCCGCGGGGCCTGCGCCTCGCGGTAGGGCGATCTTCCCGCCCGAACCCGTCAGCTAACCCGGTAGGCGGCACCGGAAGGAGCACTCCGTGCAGCCACTGACCCGGCACCACCCGTGTCGCGGCACCTCGACCCGCGTCCCGGCCCGGTAGCCACCGGACCTCACCACGCCCGTCGGCGGCCGGCATGCAGGCCCGCCGTCCGGATCACGTCCGACACCGGCAACAGCCGCCGTCATCGAGCACGTCTGTCGAGGTTCCCGTGCGCTACCTGTACAAATCCAGGCACCACAGTGCCGTCCCGTCGCGTTTCCGCGCGGTGCCGATCGCGGCCGCCGCGGCGGTCCTCGCGGTGACGGTGGCCGTCGGCGTGGCCGTGCACGCCTCAGTCCCCGCACTGCTGGCCGACGCGCAGTCGTTGGCTTCCGCGGAGCCGGCCCGGTCCGGCGCCGGCCCGGCCGCGCGTGAGCGGCACCGGACGCAGGCGGCGCCTGACGCCGCGGCCACCCCGTCGAAGGCCGCCGCCGGTGCGGCGCCGTCCACGACCGCCGCGCCCGCCGCCCCGCCCGCCGCCACGGCCAGCGCCACCGCCCCGGCCGCCCCGGCCGCGAAGGAGCTCGCGTACCGGTTCGCCTGGCAGGAGAACTACTACTTCTGCGGCCCGGCGGCGACCCGGATCGCACTGACCGCGCGGTCGTTGTACCCGTCGCAGTCCGAGGTCGCCCAGAGCCTGCGCACCACCGTCAACGGCACCGACTCCGCCGACGACACCACGCGGTCGCTCAACGCGTACACGAAGAGCTCCTTCTACAAGTCGCACTACATCACCGGTCAGTCGGCCACGCAGGCGGAGATCGACCGGATGCAGTCCGACATCGTCAACGCGATCACCAACGGCTACGCCGTGGTCGCCAACATCGCCGGCTCCACCGTGGACGACAAGGGCGGCGCGCACTCGTACCCGGGCGGCCACTACCTCACGGTGGTGGGGTACAGCAACGGCGGCAGGACGGTGAAGATCGCCGATCCCGCCGACGCCCTGGGTGTCGGGCACTACACGCTGACAACGGCCAAACTCGCGCACTGGACCGCCCTGCGCGGATACTCCGCCTGACGCGCCGCGGTCAGCGGCCCAGTGCCCGCCGCGTGCTGGGCGGCCGGAACTCCATGACCGGCATGCCCCGCAGGGCGCCCGCCATGGTCCGCGCGACGGCGGCGTTGACCGCGCCGGCGATCCCGCTGCCCACGTGGTCGTTCGGGCTGTCCGGGTTCACCGCGATGCCGGCCGCCGCGATCTGCGGGGTGAAGCCGGCGAACGTCTCGGTCGAGTTGTGTTCGGAGCTGCCGGTCTTGCCGGCGACCGGGCGGCCGCCCAGGATGCCGGACACGTTCTCGGCCGTGCCGCCGTCGCATTTGTTGTACGCCGAGGACCGGCCGACCGGGCACCGCGCCGCGTCGGTCGCGGCGGCCGCCACGTCGGCGTTGACCGCCTGCCGGCATTTCGGCATGGCGGCGTCGACCGGTTTGCCGTCGTTGTCGGTGATCGACACCACCGGCAGCGGCTGGCAGTACACGCCACCGGCGGCGATCGAGGCGTAGGCGTTGGCGAGGTCGAGCGGTGTGGTCGAGGCGACGCCGAGGGTGAAGGATCCCCACTGGTCGGCCTTGGCCGCCATCGCCGTGTCCGCGCCGGAGCGGAAGGTGATACCGAGCCGTTGCGCCATCTCGACCACGCGGCGCGCGCCGACCTGCTGTTCGAGCCAGACGAAGTAGGTGTTGACCGACCGGCCGAAGCCGTTCCACATCGTGCGGTCCCCGTCCATCCAGCTCGGGGAGTCGTTCGCCGGGCACCACCGACCGCCGCAGCTGCCCGGGCCGCTGGCGGGCCACTGGCTCGCCAGCCGGCTCGGTGCCTTGAACTTCGTGTTCAACGGCATGCCCGCGTCGAGCGCGGCGAGCATCGTGAACATCTTGAACGTCGAGCCCGCCTGGTACCCGGCGACGCCACCGCCGCCCGCGACGAGCTGGTTGACGGTGTTCGGGTACCGCGGATGCTGCGGCGGATTGGGATCCAGGCTGTAGTGGCGGTTGACGGCCAGCGCGAGGACCCGGCCGCTGCCCGGGGTGACGACGGCCAGCGGCATCGACCGGGCGCTGCCGTAGCCGTAGACGCTCAGGGACTGGTTGAGCGCGAGCGCCTGGATCCCCGGGTCGAGCGAGGTGACCACCGTGTAGCCGCCGGTGCGCAGCGTCTCGTCGCGGTCGGCGGGCGTGGCGCCGAACTCCGGCTGGCTGCCCCACCACTGGCGGAAGTAGTCGCAGAAGAAGCCCCAGTCGTTGTGTGCCGGTGCGACGGACACGCAGTTGTTGGGCAGGCCGCGCGGGTTGAGCTTCAGGTCCTGTGCCTGCGCCGCGGCGGCGTCGGCGGCGCTGATCACGCCCATCTTCGTCATCGCGTCGAGCGTGTAGGCGCGCCGCCGCAGGGCCGCGTCGCGGTCGCCGCTGATCGGGTTGTCGCCGTCCGGTGACTGCAGCAGCCCGGCGAGCAGCGCCGCTTCCGGCAGGGTCAGGTCCAGGGCCGACTTGCCGAAGTACGTCTGGCTGGCGGCGTAGACGCCGTAGGCGCCGGCGCCGAAGTAGGCGATGTTCAGGTACCCCTGCAGGATGTCCTGTTTGCTCAGGTGCTGTTCCAGCTTCGTCGCGTAGCGCATCTCGCGCACCTTGCGGGCGGGCGTGTCGGCGACCGCGTCGACCCGCTGCTGCGGCGACAGGCTCGGGTCGTTCTTCAGCACGTTGCGGACGTACTGCATCGTCAGCGTCGAGGCGCCCTGCTGGGCGCCGCCGCGACCGTTGGACACCAGCGCGCGCAGCACGCTCTTGCCGTCGACGCCGCGGTGCTGGTAGAAGCGGGTGTCCTCGGCCGCGACGACGGCCTGCTGGAGCACCGGTGCGATCTGCGCCAGCGGCACGTCCCTGCGGTTCTCGTCGTAGAACGTGGTGATGAGCGTCCTGCCGTCGTTGGCGTAGACGTAGGTGGCCTGGGGCGGCGGTGGCAGCGCCAGGTCCGAGGGGAGGTTCCGCCAGACGTCCCGGCCGGCGTTCACCGTGGAGCCGCCGATGAGGGCGAGCGGCAGGACGCCGACGGCCACGACCAGGCCTGAGATGACGCCGCACAGCAGGAGCCGGCCGAGGCCCCGCAACCAGCGCGATGCGCGCCCCGGCGCCTCGACTGCCGCATCTTCGGCGCCGTCGCTGTGCTCGGACCGGCTTCGGGCGCGGACGAGGCGCATTGACTTCTCCCCATCAGACAACGGGTGGTTCGCTTGCCGCCGATCCGAGAAGGACCGATGTGACCGGCGCGCCGTTACCCGGGCCCTGCGGGGCCAAACGGCGGAGGGCACCGGCCGCCCGGATCGTCACCCCGGGAACGGGCTAGCCCGCCCGCGAGCCGGCGATCCCCTGGTGGCGAGGGATTGGATGACGGCCCGGCAATCGGATGTCCGGCTCCGGCGAGCTCTGTTCGGCTGGAGGGCGCGGCGCACGGTGGCCGTGCGCATGAGGGCTCCGCCCGCACCGGCGGCAGCTCGACGGCGCCGGCCCACCAGCGACCGCCGACAGGGCGGTCTGCGACCCGGCACCGCTGCCACGCGAGGCGACCGAAGGGAAACGACGCCGTGTGCGGCTTCCTGATGTACGTGGGGGACTTCCCCGTCTCCCCAGAGACCCTTGGACGGGTGGAACGGCAACTGGAGTTGCTCGACCACCGCGGCCCCGACGACATGGCCCTGGAACGGGCCGGACAATGCGTGGCGGCCGGCTTCAAACGGCTCGCCATCATCGACGTGCCCGGCAGCCGGCAGCCGTTGCGGTACCCGCCGAGCGGGCCGGACGCGGGCCGGTGGACGTTGGTCTTCAACGGCGAGATCTACAACTTCGAGGCGCTGCGCGAGGAACTGATCCGCGTTCACGGCGCGCAGTTCGCCACCGACGGCGACAGCGAGGTGGTCGCCGCCGCCTACCACTACTGGGGCGAGGCGGCGCTCGAGCGGTTCCGCGGCATGTTCGCGTTCGCGATCTGGGACGAGGCCACGGAGACGGTGCACGCGGCGCGGGACCAGTTCGGCATCAAACCGCTGTACTACCTGCCCACGCCCGACGGGCTGTGGCTGTCGAGCGAGAAGCCGCCGCTGCTCGGGATCGCCGACGGTGAGCTCAACCCGACCGCGCTGTCGCTCTACCTGACGATGCAGTACGTGCCGGAGCCGTACACCCTGCACCGGCAGATCGCGCGGCTGCCCAGCGGCGGGCTGCTCACCCGGGCGCTCGGCCGCGCGCCGGTGGTCCGGCGGCACGGCAGGCCCACGTTCCGGCCGGACCCGACGGTCTCGGAGGCGTCCATCGTGGACGAGCTGCGCGACGCGCTGCGGGAGAGCGTGCGATGCCATCTGCGCGCGGACGTCCCGGTCGGCGCGTTCCTGTCCAGTGGGATCGACTCGACCGCCATCGTCGCGCTCGCCGCCGAGGTCCACCCCCACCTGCGCGCCTTCACCGTCGGCTTCGACACCCCCACCGCGATCTCCGAGATCGAGGTGGCCGAGCGCTCGGCCCGGCACCTCGGCGTCGACCTGGTGCCCGCCATCGTCAAGGCGGAGCAGGTGATGGAGGCGCTGCCACGCATCGTCTGGCACCTGGGCGATCCGGTCGCCGACCCGTCGATCGTGCCGCTGTACTTTCTGGCGCAGACGGCGGCCGAACACGTCACGGTGGTGCTGTCGGGCGAGGGCGCGGACGAGCTCGCCGGCGGCTACACCATCTACCGGGAGCCGCGTTCCCTCAAGCCGGTGAGCCGCCTCGGCAAGCCCATCCAGCGCGCCCTGCGTGCCGTGGCCCGGGCGGTCCCCGAAGGCGTCAAGGGCCGAAGCTACCTGCTGCGGGCCACGACACCGATCGAGACGCGGTACTTCGGCAACGCCCGCGTCCTCGATGACGAGCAGAAGGCACGGATCCTTCTCGGCGGCGAGCCGGGAGTGGGCCACCCGCACGTGACCGCGGCGCTCTACGCCGAGGCGGTCGACCTCGACGACGTCACCACCATGCAGCACATCGACGTCAACACGTGGCTGACCGGCGACATCCTGACCAAGGCCGACCGCATGTCGATGGCGCACTCGCTGGAGCTGCGGGTGCCGTTCCTGGACAAGGGCGTGTTCGAGGTCCTGTCGCGGCTGCCCGACCGGCTGAAGGTGCCGGCCCGAAGCCGGACCACCAAGTACGCGCTGCGCCGGGCACTGGCGGGCATCGTGCCGGACTTCATCACCGACCGCCCGAAGCTCGCCTTCCCGACGCCGACCCCGCGCTGGCTGCGCACGGAGCTGGCGGAGTGGGCCCACCACGTGCTGTCCACGTCGGGAGCCGGGCACCTCATCGACCTCGACTACGCGCACGAGCTGCTGCAGCAGCACGAACGCGGCGACGCCGACAATGCCCGGAAGCTGTGGATCCTGCTGACGTTCTGCCTGTGGCACAGCATCTTCGTCGACGGCTCGATCGTGCCGGTGCCGCCCGAGCGACGCCCTCGTCCCGTGGTCGCCGGCTGACACCCGCCACCGTCCATCACCGTGACAACGTGCGCTCGCTCGGGTGCGCCTGTTCGGGTGCGCCTGTTCGGGTGCGCCTGTTCGGGTGCGCCTGTTCGGGTGCGCCTGTTCGGGTGCGCCTGTTCGGGTGTGCGCGTCGACGCGTTGCTTGACCGTGCGCGTGCCGCCGGCGCCTGGTGACCGCGGGTCGCCGGGGAACGCTCCTCCTGGCGGCCGCCTCCCGCACGCCGTGGAACCGGACGTGAACGGCACAGTCCCAGTGGCTGCGGGTCCCTGGCGGGCTGGCGGTGTCACCGCGCATCGAGCCACTGTCGAATTCCGCTCGGTGCGCTGGTCCACGGCCCGCCCGGCCCGCCCTGCCGCTGGACGGCCTGTAGACGGCCCACCGGCCCGCCGGCTGGACCTGCCCGTGGACCGTTCGCTGGTCCGCCCGCTGGTCCGCCCGCTGGTCCGCCCGCTGGTCCGCCCGCTGGTCCGCCCGCTGGTCCGCCCGCTGGTCCGCCCGCCGTCCGCCCGCTGGTCCAGCCCGTGGACCTCGCCGGTCCGCCCGCCGTCCGCCCGCTGGTCCCGCCCGTGGACCTCGCCGGTCCGCGGGCTGGGCCTGCCCGTGGACCGGCCACGGGCCCCGCCCGGCCAGACCTCCCGCGGTCGATCAGATGCCGTCCGCGGGAGAGCCGGGCGCGGCCCCGCCGATCGCGGCGGCTACGGCTCGCCGAGGGCGTCGAGGACCTGCTGGCCGAACTTGGCGAGCTTGTTCTCCCCGACACCGCTGATCGTCGACAGCTGCGCGAGCGTCGTCGGCGCCTGCGTGGCGATCTGCCGCAGCGTCGCGTCGTGGAAGATCACATACGCCGGGACACCCTGCTCCTTCGCCGTCGCCGAACGCCACGCGCGGAGTCGCTCGAACATCGGTGCCGCCTGTGCCGGCAGGTCCGCCGCCGCGGCCGCGCCGCGCTGCTTGAGGACCTTCGCCGCCGACACCGGCCGCTCCGGCTCGCGGCGCAGCATCACCTGCCGCCGCCGGCCGAGAACCTCCGCGCTGCCGTCGGTGAGCACCAGCGTGCCGTAGTCGCCCTCGACCGCGAGCAGCCCCTGCGCGAGCAGCTGCCGCACCACCGCCCGCCACTCGGCCTCCCGCAGGTCGGCGCCGATCCCGAACACCGTCAGCTCGTCGTGGTGCCACTGCACGACCTTGTCGGTCTTCTTCCCCAGCAGGATGTCGATGCACTGCCCCGCGCCGAACTTCTGGTTGCGCTCCTTCTGCAGCCGGAACACCGTCGACAGCAGCTTCTGCGCCGCCACGGTGCCGTCCCAGGACTCCGGCGGGCTCAGGCACGTGTCGCAGTTGCCGCACGGACCGCTCTGCTGTCCGAAGTATGCCAGCAGCTGCACCCGCCGGCACTCCACCGTCTCGCACAGCGCCAGCATCGCGTCGAGGTGCCGCCCGAGATTCCGCCGGTGCGCGGCGTCACCCTCGGACTGGTCGATCATCTTGCGCTGCTGGACCACGTCCTGCAGCCCGTAGGCCAACCACGCGTTGGACGGCAGGCCGTCCCGCCCGGCCCGGCCCGTCTCCTGGTAGTAGCCCTCCACCGACTTCGGCAGGTCCAGGTGCGCGACGAAGCGCACGTCGGGCTTGTCGATGCCCATCCCGAACGCGATCGTCGCGACCATGACGAGGCCGTCCTCCCGCAGGAACCGCGCCTGGTTGTGCGCCCGGACCTGCGCGTCGAGCCCCGCGTGATAGGGCAGCGCGGGCACGCCGTTGTCCTTGAGGAACTCCGCGGTCTTCTCCACGCTGGAGCGTGACAGGCAGTAGACGATGCCGGCGTCGCCGCGGTGCTCGGTGCGCAGCAGCTCCAGCAGCTGCCGCCGCGGCTCCTGCTTCGGCACGATCCGATACTGGATGTTGGGCCGGTCGAAGCTCGACACGAAGTGCCGCGCCTCGGTCAGCCCCAGCCGGGTGGCGATCTCCTTGTGGGTGGCCGCCGTCGCGGTCGCCGTCAGCGCGATCCGCGGCACGTCCGGCCACCGCTCGTGCAACATCGACAGGTTGAGATAGTCGGGCCTGAAGTCGTGGCCCCATTGCGACACGCAGTGCGCCTCGTCGATCGCGAACAGCCCGATCCGTCCCCGCTCCAGCAGGCGCATCGTCTGCGGGGACGCGAGCGCCTCCGGCGCGAGATACAGCAGGTCGAGCTCGCCGCCGACGAACGCCGCCTCGGCCGCGCGCCGGCTGTCGAAGTCGAGCGTCGAGTTGACGAACCCGGCCCGCACACCGAGCGCCGTCAGTGCGTCGACCTGGTCCTGCATCAGCGCGATCAGCGGCGAGATCACCACCGCGGTGCCCTCGCGGACCAGCGCCGGGATCTGGTAGCACAGCGACTTGCCGCCGCCGGTCGGCATCAGCACCAGCGCGTCGCCACCGCCGATGACGTGCTCGATGATCTCCTGTTGGCTGCCCCGGAACGTGTCATAGCCGAACACCCGGCGCAGGACCTCGATCGCCGGCCCGGCCGTCTCAACACCAACGCTGTCCACGCGGCGATTCTACGAGCGGTGACCGACAAGAACCGCCGCCGTGACGTTCGGTGAATGAACCGGCTACTGGCTGAACACGATCGGGCGTACCTCGACGGCGTTCCACTTCGTGTCGGGAATCATCGCGGCGAGCTGCACCGCCCGCTCCTTCGACTCGCACTCGACCAGGTAGAAGCCGGCGAGGAACTCCTTGGCCTCCACGTACGGCCCGTCGGTCACCGTCTGCGCACCGGCCCTGACCCGGACCACCGCGCTCTCCTTCGGATCGGCCAGCGCGTGGGTGCTCACCATCTCGCCCGATTCGGTGATCGTCGTGATGAACCGCTCGTGCCCGGCCATCACCTCGTCCACGTCGGCCTGCGTCAGCGTCGTCCAGACGTCCGGATTCATGTGGATCAGCAGCAGGTACTTCACGGCAGGCCGCTCCTTCTGTGTCGGTGGGTCTTCTCGGTGACAGGTCGGCGCCGGCGGACGCCGCTCGACACGCGCCCCTGACGCGGTGTGTCACGGGGCCGCGGCCGGCTCAGGCGACCTTGACCGCGGCGGGCAGCGGCAGCGACCCGGTCAACTTGGTCAACGCCGCGGCAGCCTTCGCGAACTGGGTGCCGTTCGGATGCACCGACAGCACCGCCACGACGTACCGGTCGCCGTCACCGACCGTGCCCGTGGTGTGCAGGACCTCGCCGCTCATGTCCGGCTGGTTGGGCGCGGCGGCGTCCACGAACCGTCCCGGCCCACCACCGCGGGGCAGGGACGCGTCGGTCACGCATGGCGTCGCCGGATCATCGCCGAACCCGGACCAGCCCTGCTTCGCCGACCACGGTTTCCGGAACGAGCTCGGGATGCCGAACGACTGGTCGTACCGGTCCGTTCCGCACTTCGTCGACTGGTGCAGGTCGCCCATGATGACGTCGCGTACCGGCGCCGGCGCCTCGTCGAGGATGTATCGGTACACCCGTACCAGGTCACCCGCGCTCACGGCGGTGTACCCCCAGTAGCCGGGCTGGCTCGCCGGTGGAGGCGCGGTGTCCTGCAGCCCCAGCCGCTGCACCATCCGGGTCACGATGTCCCGCTGCCCGCGTGCCTTCCACAGCCCGGTCGCGGCAGTGTCGTCGCTGCTGCGCAGCATGATGTCGAGCTTCGGCCGGTCCGCCGCCGGTGCCGTGTAGGACGGGCCCCGGTCCCAGAAGTAGTCCAACGCGATCAGCAGCTTCACCAGCGACGCCGACCTGAACCGCCAGCTGGCCTTCTGCGCTACCACGAATGTCCCCTGCCGCCGGTCGAAGATCACGATCCCGGCCGTGACCCCGGCCGGCACGGCGACCGTCGCCGCAACCGACGGTGAGGGGCCGGCCGCCGGGGAAGACGCGGAGGGTCCCGGCGAAGGGCTGCCGACGGTGCCGCCGCCCGATGGGGAGGGCCGGGCGGCCTCTGCGGTGCCGTGGTCCTGGGACCCACACCCGGTCAGGACCAGTGCGGTGAGGCATGCGACCACGGCGCTGAGCACGAACCGCGCCGGCACGGTGGCGGGCGCTGCCGCACGCTGCGTGATCAGGGTCGAAGGCATGGCCCATCCTCACGCTCCACCTGCTTGATCACAAAACCCGGGCGGTATTTGGCGTGAGTCGGCCGGGGCGGGAGCGTTCGCCGAGGCCAGAGGGGGCCCGGCGTGCGCCACCATGGCGGGGTGGAGGACCGGGGGCGTCCGTGGTGGGCCGCTCTCGTCCTGGCGGTCCCGGTGGCGTTGCTCCTCGCCGGGTTGTGGAAGGCGATCGCGCTGTTCGTCGCCGTGTGTGCCGGCGTGGTTACGCCGATGCTGGCCGGGCAGTGGTGGAGCCGCCACCGGCAGCGGGTGGCGCATGCGAGCGGGGCGCAGGTGTGGGCCGGGCACCTGGCGCTGGACAGCGCCGTCGTGCTGTGGGACGTCGGGGTCGGCGCGGCCTTCCTGTTCGGCGCGGGTGTACCGGTGCGCCTCACGCCGCGGCCGCTCGGGCTCCTGGTCGAGCGGCGCCGGTCACGACTGCACCAGGTCGTGGCCCGGCACCGGGCGGTGCGGGCGTCGACGCGGCCCACGTCCGGCCACGCGGCGGTGCGGGGCGCCGCCGGTCACGGTCGGGGCGGCGAGCCGGAAGGCGGTCCGGGTCGGGCGCCGGTCCTCGTCTCGTGGACGGACATCGCGACGGTGCGGCGGGCCGGACCGACCCGGGTCACCGGCTGGGGCCGGGTCGGCGTGCTGCCGTTCGACGTCATCGAGGTGCTGCTGCACGGAGGCGGGGTGCTGCCGTTCGCCACGCCGGACGCCTCCGGGCTCGCCGACCTGGTCGCGCTGCGGACCGCCACCGCACCCGGATCGACGGACCCAACGACCGGGTGATCGACCAGAGACGCTGAGTGGTTGAGTTGCGCCGGTTTCTGACGCTTCCGTACGGTGGTCTCCCATGGCAGAACTGATCGAGGTCGGTGTCTGGTTCGAGGCCCGGCCGATCACCGTTGAGCAGGGCGTCGACCGGTTCGAGGCGCTGCGCCGCGGTGACGCGGGCTGGGCCGCGGCGGACCCGGGGATCGAGCGGTTCCATCGCGAGGTGCTCGCCGGGATCGACGCCGCGTGGTGGGCCGGACCGGTCGTCGCGGCGGACACGCACGTGCTGCTCAGCCTCCAGCCGGACACACCGGGAGCGCTGCTGCACCTGGTGCACAAGCTCGCCGACGACTGCGAGCTGCTCTGCTTCCAGCGGCCCGGCCGGCACCAGCCCGCCGCGCTGTGGCAGCCACGCCGGCTGCTGAGCGTACCGGTGCCGCGGCTGGCGACCGAGGACGGCTCGCTCGCACACCATCCAACCGGCGAGGACATCCGGGATTTCCTCGGCAGGCTCGACGCCGCCAACCCGTCGGCGGTGCTGTGGCGCGTCGACGGCTCGTCGATCCGTGTTTCGTTCGTGCCCGAGCAGCGTCGCTGGCGGGTGGAGACCGTGGTCGGCGACGAGCGGGACGAGTCGGTGCAGGACGACCTGGCCGGCGTGGCGGAGCGGTTCGAGGCGTTCGCCCACTCGTGACGCACGCCGGCCGTCCCCCGCTACCCGGGCCGGGCGCGGGTCAGCCGGCCCCGTCGCCAGTGGTCTGCCCGTGGTGCCGGCTCCGGACGGTGAGCTGGGCGCGGTGGTGCGCCGGGTACACCACCTCGTCCAGCATCGCCGCCGCGAGGTCGGCGTAGGTCGTCGTGCCGTCCACGAGGCGGCGGTCGTCGAACACCTCGTAGGCGCCGCTGCCCGGCTCGTCGACGAGCCGCATCGTCGGGGTGAACAGCACCCAGTCGACCGGCCCGGCCTCCAGCGCGGCCAGCTCCGCCATACGGCCCAGCGAGAACGGGCGGTACTCGGCGGGGAAGTCGGCGCCCTCGTACACCTTCCCGCCGTCCGGACCTTCGAGCGTCGTGGCCAGCCCCACGACCAGCAACCGGCCGACCCCGGCGCGGGCCAGGCCGTCGAGCAGCGACCGGGTGCCGTCGCCGTACAGCCGCGCCGGGTCGACGTCCGCGGTGTAGACGGCGCTCACCGCCACGTCGTGGCCGGCGGCGACGGCCGCGACCGACGCCGCGTCCGTCACGTCACCGGCGACCGCACCCGCCACGTCCCCGTGCCGCCCCGGGTCCCGCACGACCGGCGTCACCCGCAACCCCCGCTCACGCGCCCCGGCCACGATCCGCCGACCGGCCCGTCCACCCGCTCCGAACACCACCACAGCAGTCATGCCGGGCACCGTAGAGCCCGAGACGTCGGTAACTGCAAGGTAACCGGGGCGTGCGCTACGTTCGGCTGCGTGAGCGAACCACTGCCGCGCGACCTGTTCGACCCCGCGTGCCCGTCGAACGCCACACCGTTCCAGATCGGCGACAAGTGGGCCGGGATGGTGCTGGTCTGCCTCCGCGACGGGCCGCGCCGCTTCACCGAGCTGCGGGTGCCGATGCACCGCGTCTCCGCGAAGGTCCTCACCGAGACGCTGCGCGCCCTCGAACGCGACGGCATGGTCACCCGCACCGTCCACGACGAGGTCCCGCCCCGCGTCGAGTACGCGCTCACCCCGCTGGGCCGGACACTGTTCCCCGCCATGGACGCCTGCCGTGCCTGGGCCGCCGAACACCTCGGCGCGGTCCTCGACGCCCGCGACGACTACGCGCGACGGAGTGCCTGATGTTCCACCGGTACGTGGCGATCGGCGACAGCACCACCGAGGGCATGGACGATCCCGACGGCGCCGGCGGCTACCGCGGCTGGGCGGACCGGTTCGCCGCGCACGTCGCCCACGCGCAGCCCGGTCAGCCGCTCGAGTACGCGAACCTCGCCATCCGCGGCCGCACCACCGCCCGGATCCGCGCCGAGCAGCTGCAGCCGGCCGTCGACCTGGCCCCGGACCTCGCCACCGTCGTCGCCGGCATGAACGACATCCTGCGCGGCTCGTTCGACGTCGCCGCCGTCGCCGGTGACCTCCTCGCCATGCAGCGGGCCCTGATCGCGCAGGGTGCGACGGTACTGACGTTCACGCTGCCCGACCCGGTGCCCGTGATGCCGATCGCGAAGCCACTGCGCGGCCGGGTCGTCGCCCTCAACGCCGCGATCCGCAAGGCGTGCGCGGACAGCGGCGCGGTACTTCTGGACCTCGGCGCGTACCCGGTCGCGTCCGACCCGCGGCTGTGGAGCGACGACCGCCTGCACGCCAACAGCGCCGGCCACGAACGCATCGCCGCCGCGCTCGCCCACGCCGTCGGCCTGCCCGGCACCGACGACACGTGGACGCTGCCGCTACCGGCCGCCCCGGTCCGCCGCCGGCACGAGGTGCTGCGCGCGGAGCTGGCGTGGGTCCGCCGGCACCTCCTGCCGTGGCTCGGCCGTCACGTCCGCGGCCGGTCGTCGGGCGACGACCGGTCCCCGAAACGTCCCGTCCCGTTGCCGGTCTCCGGTGCCTGAACGGCGGCGCGCCGCCGTCAGGGGACGAGGATCACCTTGCCCCGGACGTGGCCGGACTGGCTCAGGTCGTGGGCCGCGGCCGCGTCCGCGAACGGGAAGACCCGCTCGACCGGCATGGTGAAGCGGCCCTGGTGGTACAGGTCGGCGGCCTCCCGCAGCGTGTCCCAGGCGCGACCCTCCGAGCCGTCGGTGACGCGGGCCCCGAGCTTCGGCGCGTCGAAGTCGACGAGGCTGACCACGTTCGCGGGGACGCCGGTCAGCGTGATCAGGTCGGCGACGGCGCCGCGCCCCGCGGTGTCGAGGGCGAGGTCGACGCCCTGCGGCGCAACGGCGCGGACCCGGTCGACGAGGCCTTCGCCGTACGTGACGGGCACGGCGCCGAGCGAGCGCAGGAACTCGTGGTTGCGCTCGCTCGCGGTGCCGATGACCGTCGCGCCGCGGGCGACCGCGAGCTGCGTCGCGGCGATGCCGACACCACCGGCGGCGCCGTTGACGACGATCGTCTGACCCTTGTCGAGGCCGAGCAGCGTGAGCGACCGGCCGGCCGCCTCGACGACGCCGGGCAGGCCGGCCGCCTCCTCGAACGACATCCCGGCCGGCTTGGCCACCCAGAACTTCAGCACCGCGAACTCGGCGGCCCCACCACCGGCCGCCACCCCGAACACCTCCTCGCCGACCTTCGGCGCCACGCCCTCGCCGGCGCCGGCCGCGGCGGGCCCGACGGCGTCGACCACGCCCGAGACGTCACCGTGCGGGATCACCGGCAGCCGGGTCGGGGTCGTATCACCGAACGCGCCGCTGCGGACCTTCCAGTCGAACGGGTTGATCCCGACGGCCCGCACCCGCACCCGGACCTGCCCCGGCCCCGGCTGCGGCTCGTCGACGTCGACGACGTGCAGGACGCTCGACGGGCCGTACTCGGAATACTGCAGCGCTTTCACGTGAGCCACCTCCGATGGTGAACGAAACAGAGCCGACCGAACCGACCGGGCGAAGCGGCTGACTCCGAGCCACTCCCGAACCGAACGGCGAGCAAATCCGGCGCGCCGACCCGCTACCCCGGCACACCGACCCGGAACAGGCGCACCGACCCATAATCCCAACGCGCCACCCGGGCGTCGCATGCCGGGCGGGAAGTGACGGCCGCCCGGGATCGCGCCGGGTCTGCCGTCGAGGCCGGCCGCCATCCCGAACGACGCGAGCAGATCGACGTGTGCGTGCCCGCGTGATGCCCACGGCCCGGCAGGGCGCGCTCTTGCACTGTGCGGACCTGCACGTGGCCGACTGCGCCGACCTTCCCACGCACCTACCCCGGGCCGCTACCGGATGGGTGAAGTCGCCGACGCCCGCCCGACCCCAGACACGATCACCAGCCAGTCGCGGTCGGGGACGTCGCGGCCGCCACACGCGCCGCCCCGGCCCAGGCGTGCCGCCCGACGGGCAGCATCGACCCGCAAGCCCACCCCGTGCGCCCGGCAGCGCGCATGTGCCCGGCAGCGCCGATGCGCCCGGCGTTGCCCATGTGCCCGGCCGCGCCGATGCCGCGC
The DNA here is from genome assembly GCF_000716715.1 of Dactylosporangium aurantiacum. Lineage (GTDB taxonomy): Bacteria > Actinomycetota > Actinomycetes > Mycobacteriales > Micromonosporaceae > Dactylosporangium > Dactylosporangium aurantiacum. Next base: position 524,798 of record NZ_JNYJ01000001.1, read on the forward strand.
CCGGCTGCGCCCCATGCCGGCGCGGCGTTGCCCATGCCGGCGCGGCGTTGCCCATGCCGGCCCGGCGTTGCCCATGCGGCGCCCGGCAGCCACCATCGGCCCGGGACAGGGCTCCCCAGCGGTCAGGTGTTGAGCGGCCGGCGGGCGACCAGCAGCACGTGCGTGTCAGGCCATGGCAGCGGCGTGCCGTCCTCCGCCGACAGCCGCGCGACCGGGTCGAGCCGGTGCTCGACGATCCAGTCGTTGCGCCACGCGTGGGAGGCGTCGTCGATCTCGAAGCCGATGTCGGTCAGCAGCGCCTTCCAGTCGGCGAACTCCAGGCCGCAGAACTGCTCGTGCGCCTCCGACAGCCAGTTGTCGGGATAGTCCTTGTGGGTGAGGAACTCCATCGCGTCGCCCAGGGCGATGTCGACGGTGCCGTCGGGCAGGGCGTCGAACGGCAGCGGGAAGTGGAAGTCGGCGGCGAACCGGTCCAGCCGCGCGCGGGCCGGTAACCCGTCGACGAGGGCGGCGATCTCCTCCCGCGACAGCCCGGTCAGGTCCGCCGGCGGTCCGGCCGGGGCGGCGCCCTGCAACGCGAGCCGCACCCGCCGGCCGCGGTTGTCGGGGCCGCACACGTCGGAGTTGAGCCAGACGCCGCCGGGCACCGTGTGGTCGTAGATGGCCTGGGCGAAGCGGCGCAGCGAGTCCATCCGCTGCCCGTAGGACCAGATCTCGTGCGTCAGCGCGAACGTCAGCGTCGTGTCGACCGACCGCGGCGGGAACACGGCGCCGCCGAGCACGTTGCGGCAGTAGAAGTAGACGTTGGGGTTGGTGAACCAGCCCTGCGCCTTGCGGTGCACGCACTCCTCGAACAGGTGCCGGGCGACCTCGACCCCGATCAGGTCGCTCTCCCGCAGCGCCGGCTCCCGGTCGGCGAGGGCGAGGACCGCACCGGCGCCGCAGCCGACGTCGACGATCCGCCCGGGCCGCACGTGCCGGCGCACCAGGTCCCACTTGCGCTCGGCGCTCGCCTCGAACGCCTCGGCGTAGGTGCGGTAGTCGCGGGTCGTGGTGAGCCCGCCCTCCTCGCCGACGACGGGGTCGTTGACCACCTGCGCGACCTGCTCCTCGAGCCGGTAACGGTCGTAGACGTCGAGGCTCGCCGGGTGCGCCAGGTCCCGCCACGCCGGGTCGCCGGCGGCGAGCCGCAGCAGCACGTCCCACGGCCGGTCGGGGACCGGGTCGTGCTCGGCCTCCACACCGGCGATCTCGAACCCGAGCTCGGCATACATCGCCGCGACCTCGGGCGTGGAGCACGCCAGGATCGTGTCGTGCGGGGTCAGCGTCTGCCCGAGGACCGACTCGACGCTCTTGAGGGTGACCTCGGCGAACCGGTCGGTGTGCGCGGTGTCGAACACCGGCACGACCAGCGACCGCAGCCCTTCCTGGACGCTGAACCGTTCGATCGCCGCCTGCCGCCGGTCGTAGCCGACGGGGTTGCGTTTCGTGTTCTGATGGTTGGCGCTCGTCACCGCCCACACGACGGTGCGCCGGCCCTCGCCGGCGAGCCCGCGCAGGTAGTCCGCCTGGAACCTGGTCAGCAGGTGGTGGCGGCCGGGGAAGAGGACGAAGCGCTCCACCGCTCAGCCCTCGGCGGGCGCCGGCCCGGCCTGCTGCACGACCTCGAACTCGAGCAGGCTGGACCCGGAAGCGACCGGCTTGGCCCGCTCACCGGAGTGCGCCTCCATCGCGGGCCCCTTCGCCCACGCCTGGAAATCCTCCTCGGACTCCCACTTGGTGTAGACGAAGTAGCGGGTCTCGCCGGCCACGGGGCGCAGCAGCTCGAACCCCAGGAACCCCTTCGACCCCTCCACGGCACCGTGCCTGGCACCGAACCGGCGCTCCAGCTCGGGGCCGGCGCCCTCGGGGACCTCGATCGCGTTGATCTTCACAACCGCCATGCCCCAACCCTAGCGGTCACCTACGACAGTTCCGCCCCGCCGCGGATGAGCGTGATGGGGGTGCGCGCGGTGGGGGTACAGCTGCCGCGGACAGGACCGCAATGCGCTGGGACGCCGCCGGTGGCGGGTGCGAGAATCGCCGCGTGACCGATGTGCTTGATGATCTGCAGTGGCGGGGCTTGATCGCCCTCTCGACGGACCTCGACGAGTTGCGCGCCGAGATGGCGAAGGGACCGCTGACGTATTACTGCGGTTTCGACCCGACGGCGCCGAGCCTGCACATCGGCAACTTCCTGCAGATCATGACGGTGCGGCGGCTGCAACTGGCCGGGCACCGGCCGCTGGCGCTGGTCGGCGGCGCGACCGGCCTGATCGGCGACCCCCGCCCGACCGCCGAGCGCCAGCTCAACTCGGCGGACACGGTGGCCGAGTGGGTCGAGCGGATCCGTGCGCAGATCGAGCCGTTCCTCGACTTCACCGGCGACAACGCGGCCCGGATGGTCAACAACCTGGACTGGACCGCACCGATGTCGGCGATCGACTTTTTGCGCGACATCGGCAAGCACTTCAGGGTCAACAAGATGCTGACCAAGGATGCGGTGAGCGCGCGCCTCAACTCCGACGCGGGCATCAGCTACACCGAGTTCAGCTACCAGATCCTGCAGGGAATGGATTTCCTGGAGTTGTTCCGCCGGTACGGGTGCCGCCTGCAGACCGGAGGCAGTGACCAGTGGGGCAACCTGACCGCCGGCACCGACCTGATCCGACGGGTCGCGGGGGAGTCCGTGCACCTGCTGGCCACGCCGCTGCTGGTCAACAGCGCGGGGGAGAAGCTCGGCAAGTCCACCGGCGGCGGCAGCCTGTGGATGGACGCGACCATGACCTCGCCGTACTCGCTGTACCAGTACTTCGTGAACCTCGAGGACGACCTGGTCGGAGGGCTGTTGCGGAAGCTGACGTTCCTGTCCAGGGAGGAGATCGAGGCCCTGGAGAAGGAGACGGCGGAGCGGCCCGCGGCCCGGATCGGGCAGCGCCGGCTCGCTGAGGAGATCACCCGGATCGTGCACGGTGCGCACGAGACCGAGCAGGTGATCGCGGCGTCGCAGGCGCTCTTCGGCCGTGGCGAGCTGGCGGCGCTGTCCGCGTCGACACTGCGCGCCGCGTTGTCGGAAGCAGGTCTGGTACGCGCGGCGCCCGGCACCTCCGTCGCCGACCTGTTCATCGCGGCGGGACTCGTCAGCAGCCGCAACGAGGCCCGGCGCACGGTCGCGGAGGGCGGCGCGTACGTGAACAACGAGCGGGTCAGCGACGCGGAGGAGAGCATCGCCGCGGAGCGTGCCCTCGCCGGCGGCCTGCTGGTGCTCCGCAAGGGCAAGCGCACCTTCGCGGGGGTCGAGCTCAGCGCGATTTGACTCTGTCGCCGCCATCCACGTAGCTTTTGCGAGCGCCACGGGGCACCTGCCCGGTGGCGCTCTGCGCGACCAGGCTTCACGGCCTCCACCAAGCGAGTGATCGATTTGGTGGAGATCGGGAAGGCGGGTAACGTAGATGGTCGGCAGGGAAACGGACGGCATCCGCCGGACGTCCTGCCAAGCAGCCAAACGACCAGAGACCGGGTGACCGGCCGAAGGTCATGCCCTCGAGGCGGGCAGCAGCAAGTCGACAGCGTCGATTTGGATGCGGGCCGCGGAGCGGGTAAGGTTTACAGCCGGCAGGGACACGGACGAGGCACGCGGGTCGCAACAACGAGCCGCAGCGGACGTCCTGCCAAACCATACGACACTCGACCGGGGTACCGGAAGAGTCCTCGTGTGTCCGTGAAACGGGACAAAGTACGGCGAGCCGGACTTGACACCGCAAAGCGGAGCAGCTAGACTTAAGAGGGACAAAATGCCCCGGGTGAGCGGAACTGGCAACAGTGATGCTCAGCGGTGTGTGTTGGTTGTTTGAGAACTCAACAGGGTGCTTGTTAAGCCAGTGCCAATTGATTGACCCCGTGACACGCTTGTCGTGTCCGAGGATTC
>NZ_JNYJ01000002.1 GCF_000716715.1 Dactylosporangium aurantiacum
GCTCGGCAAGTGCATGGACGTGTCCGGCGGCTCCACCGCCGACGGCGCGGTCGTGCAGCTGTGGACCTGCAACGGCACCGGCGCCCAGAAGTTCACCCTCAGCCCGGCGGGCGACCTGGTGAACATCCAGGCGAACAAGTGCGTCGACGTGCAGAACGTGGCCACCGCCAACGGCTCGAAGCTGCACATCTGGACCTGCAACGGCGCCAGCAACCAGAAGTGGCGTAGGTAGACGGGCCTGCGGTGGCGGGGGTCAGGTCCGCCGCCACCGCAGCACCTCCAGGGCCGCGCCGACACTGACCACGTTCTCCGGCAGCGGCCGGGGCAGCAGCTCGTCGGCGCGGGCCAGGCGGCGCAGCACGGTGTTGCGGTGGGTGTACAGCCGCTGCGCCGTCCGCGTCGTGCTGCACTGCTCGCGCACGTAGGTCAGGACGGTCTCCTGCGTCGCGGCGTCGGCGTGCAGCAGGCCGCCGAGCGTGTCGGCGAGGAACTCCTCCGCCTGGGTCGGCTCGGCGGTGAGCAGCGCGACCAGCTGCACGTCCTCGTACCGGGCGACCTGCTGCGGCGACGTGAGCCTGGTCAGCATCCGCTGCGCCGCGGCCGCGTCGAGGTGGCTGCGGCGGAAGCCGTCGACGTCGGTGCCGGGGCGGCCGACCGCGACCCGCACGTCCGGGTGCGCGGCGAGCAGCTGGGTGAGGTGCCCTTCGCGCGGCGCGGTCCCGGTCGGGAACCACACCCACAGCGCGGCGGCGCCCGCCACGACCGTCAGCCGGTGCGTCGCCCCGGCCGCCCGCATGACCGTCTCCGCGGCCGCCTCCAGCCGCTCGAACGCGCCGCCGGCCACGCTCCACACGATCGCCGCGGTGTGCGGGCCGGCCAGGCCGTACCCGAGCTGCGCCTCGGCCCTCGCCCGGCCGATCGGCGCGCCCTCCAGCAGCAGCGTGACCGCCGCCCGGCGCTCGGCCGACGCGCCGCGGGTCAGCTCGGCGCGCTCCGCCTCCATCCGCCGCGACACCGCCGCGACCGTGTCGTCGATGAACGTGGAGATCGACAGCGCGGAGGCGTCCAGCAGCTCCCGCAGCAGCACCGGGTCCGAGGTCAGCTCGAAGCAGATCTCCATCCAGCGCCGCCACGCGACGCTCTGTGCCGTGCGGTACGCGTCCAGGCCGCGCTCGTCCAGGCCGCGGCGGACCATGTCGCGGGCCGCGTCCAGGGCCTCCGGGCCGGTGTTGGCCGGCACCCGCCGGCCCGGGTGGCGCACGTTCTGCGCCGCCCAGTGCAGCAGGTTGGCGAGGTTGGCGCGCTTCGTCGCCTCCGCGAGCACCGGGTCCGCCGCCACCGGCCGCATCCGGTCCCCGCCGAGGGCCGCCGCGTGCAGCTCCTCGATCCACTCCGCGCGCGGGTCGAGGGCGGCCTCGGCGCCCCGCCGGAACAGCTCGGCGACCTCGGGTGACAGCCGCGGCCACCGTACCGTCGCAGCATCATGCACCATGTGGCGAGTATTTCGGTGCATGTTGCGCTAGCGCAAGGCGGCCACGGTGGCGCATCGTCGAGCACATGAGCACAGCGCCGAGCGCCGTCGAGCACCTCGACGTCCTGATCGTCGGTGCCGGCATCTCCGGCATCGGGGCCGGCCGCTACCTGCGCACGCAGCTGCCGGGCACGTCGTTCGCGATCCTGGAGGCCCGCGCCGCGTCCGGCGGCACCTGGGACCTGTTCCGCTACCCCGGGATCCGCTCGGACTCGGACCTGCACACGTTCGGCTACGAGTTCAAGCCGTGGCGCGACGAGGAGTCGATCGCCACCGCGCCGCGGATCCTCGTGTACCTGCGGGAGACCGCGACCGAGAACGGCCTCGACGCCCACATCCGTTACCACCACCGGGTCGTGTCCGCGTCGTGGTCCAGCGCCGAAGCCCGCTGGAGCGTCGAGGTCGAGCGCGCCGACACCGGCGAGCGGCTGCGGCTGAGCGCCGGCTGGCTCTTCTGCGCCGGCGGCTACTACCGCTACGACGAGGGCCACACCCCGCACTTCGCGGGCCGGGACCGTTTCGCCGGCCCGGTCGTGCACCCGCAGCAGTGGCCCGAGGACCTCGACTGCACCGGCCGGCGGGTCCTGGTCATCGGCAGCGGCGCCACCGCGGTCACCCTCGTGCCGGCCCTCGCCGGCACCGCCGCGCACGTGACGATGCTGCAGCGCACCCCGACGTACGTGCTGCCGGTGGCGAAGAAGGACCCGGTGGCGGGCGTGCTGCGGCGGTGGCTCGGCGAGGAGCGCGGGTACCGGGCGACCCGGCGCAAGAACATCGCCCAGCAGCGGGCGATCTGGCGGTTCTGCCGGCGGTTCCCGAACGCGGCGCGCCGGCTCATCCGCTGGGTGAACACGAAGCAGCTGCCGGCCGGGTACCCCGTCGACGAGCACTTCAACCCGCCCTATGGACCGTGGGACCAGCGGCTGTGCGCGGTGCCGGACGGCGACCTGTTCCGGGCCATCCGCAACGGCACCGCCTCCGTCGTCACCGACCGGATCGAGACCTTCACCGAACGCGGCGTGCTGCTCGCCTCCGGCCGGGAACTGGCGGCGGACGTCATCGTCACCGCCACCGGCCTCAACGTCCAGGCCATGGCCGGGCTCACCCTCACCGTCGACGGCAGGCCGGTGCACCTGCCGGACACCGTCGCGTACAAGGGCATGATGCTGTCCGGGGTGCCGAACCTCGCCTTCGCGATCGGCTACACCAACTCGTCGTGGACGCTGAAGATCGGGCTGCTCTGCGAGCACTTCTGCCGGCTCCTCGCGCACATGGACGCGACCGGCGCCGACATCTGCCGCCCAGAGCCGCGCGACCCCGCGATGCCGACCCGCCCGTTCCTCGACTTCGCCGCCGGGTACATCCAGCGCGTCGTCGACCAGCTGCCCAGGCAAGGAGACCGGATGCCCTGGCTCACGTCGATGGACTACCACTCCGACGTCCGGCTGCTGCGCACCGGCCGGGTCGACGACCCGGAGCTGCGTTTCGAGCGCGCCGCCGCGGCGGTGACCGCATGACGGAAACCCCGCCCGGCGACCGGTTCGTGGCGCTGCCCGGCGGCGTCACCATCTGCTACCGCGTCGACGGTCCCGCCGACGGCCCGCCGCTGCTGCTCATCGCCGGGCTCGGCCTGGACCTCACGTCGTGGCCGCAGCGCATGATCGACGGGTTCACCGGCCGCGGCCTGCGGGTCATCCGCCTCGACAACCGCGACGCCGGCCGCTCCACCCGCGTCGCCGCGAAGCCGCCCACCATGCTGCAGCAGCTCCTGGCGAGGCCGGTGCCGGGCGCGTACGACCTCGGCGACATGGCCGCGGACGCGCACGGCCTGCTGGAGCACCTCGGCGTCGGCCGGGTGCACCTGGCCGGCATGTCGATGGGCGGCATGATCGCGCAGACGCTCGCCGCCGCGCACCCCGACCGGGTCGCCACCCTCACCTCGATCTTCTCCACCACCGGCGACCGGCGCGTCGGCCAGCCGGCCCGCTCCACGCTGCTGCGCATGGCGAAACGGCCCGCGGCCACCGTCGAGGAGGGCGTGGTGCGGCACCTGGCGCTGCTGCGGCACATCGGCTCGGCGCACTTCCCGCCGGACGAGGCGCAGGAGCGCGCCTGGGTCGAGCAGCTGTGGGCGCGCGCCGAGGGCCGGCCCAACGGCGCCAACGTCGCCCGCCAGATCGGCGCCATCCAGGCGTCCGGGGACCGCACCGCGCGACTGCGCGCGATCACCGCGCCGACCCTCGTCATCCACGGCGACGCCGACCGCATGGTCCACCCCAGCGGCGGGCGGGCCACCGCCGCCGCGATCCCCGGCGCCCGGCACGTCGAGATCGCCGGCATGCGCCACCACCTCGCGCCGGGCGTCGTCGACCGGCTCGTCGAGCTGACCGCCGGCCACATCACCAGCGTGACGGGGGTCCGCGAATGAGCGGCCAGCGGAGCGTCTCGGGCCGCTCATCATGTGGCAGCTTGTGGCTCAGGCCGGCGCCGGAGCGTAGCGGAGGTGTTGGCGTGAGCGGCCAGCGGAGCGTCTCGGGCGCTCGTCATGTGGCAGTTTGTGGCTCAGGCCGGCGCCGGAGCGTAGCGGAGGTGACGGCATGAGCGGCGTGCGCGGCAAGGTCGCCGTGGTCACCGGCGCCGGCTCCGGCATCGGCCGGCAGCTCGCCGCCGAGCTGGCCCGCCGCGGCGCCCGGCTCGCCGTCAGCGACATCGACGAGGCCGGGCTCGCCGCGACCGCCGAGCAGGTGAAGGCCCTGGGCGCCGAGGTGCGCGCGGACCGGCTCGACGTCAGCGACCGGCCCGCCGTCGAGGCGTACGCGGCCGCCGTCGCCGGGCACTTCGGCGTCGTGCACCAGGTGTACAACAACGCCGGCGTCGCCGGTGCCGGGCGCGGCGTGCTGGACACCGACTGGGCGGCGTACGAGCGGACCCTGGCCGTCAACCTGTTCGGCGTCATCCACGGCACGAAGGCGTTCCTGCCGCACCTCGTCGCGTCCGGCGACGGCCACGTCGTCAACGTGTCGAGCCTCAACGGGATCATGGGCCAGCCGGCGCTCAGCGACTACTGCGCGGCGAAGTTCGGCGTGCGCGGCTTCACCGAGGCGCTGCGCGGCGAGCTGCTCGCCGCCGGGCACCCGGTCAAGGTCAGCGTCGTGCACCCGGGCGGGGTACGCACGAACATCGCGACCGCCGCGCTGGAACGCGCCCGCCGCGACGGCGCCGAGGTGACCGCCCGCGACGAGGCGCGCACCCGGCTCTACAACGAGAAGCTGCTGAAGATGCCCGCCGAGCGGGCCGCGCGCATCATCGTCGGCGGGGTCGAGGCGGGCCGGCCCCGCATCCTCGTCGGCGGTGACGCCCGGGCCGTGGACGTGCTCGTGCGGCTGGCGCCGCGCTGGTACCCGAGGTTCGCCGCCCGCCTGGAGCGCCGCCTGTCCGGCGCCACGTGAGCGCGGGCCGCGGCGTCCTGAGGGTCCGGGCCGCAGCAGCGGTGAACAGGTCGCGCAGCGGCCCCGTCAGCTCCTCCCGGTCGCCGAGGCGAGGGCGATCTGGGCACGCAGCATCCGCTCGCCGCGGCCGTCATCACCGCGCACAGCCCGCCGCGCGGGCTGCCGACCGACACCGCGTTCACCGCCGGCCTCTGGGTCTGCGCCCGGCCGGCTGCCGGGTCAGTCGTCGTCGACGGTGACGCCGTGCAGGGTGGCGAGCTCGGCGAGGCCGTGGTCGTAGCCCTGGCCGACGGCGCGCAGCCGCCAGCGGCCGCCGCGCCGGTAGACGTGGGCGAGCAGCAGGGTGCGTTCGGTGGTCGCCGCGTCCAGGGTGGCCCGGAGCCGGGGGCTGCCGTCCCCGGTGCGCGCGACGAACTCCACCGGGCCGAGGTCGCCGAACGTGCCGGCGCCGGCGAGGGCGGCGGCGATGACGACGCGGCTGACGTCGCCGGGGATCCGGTCGAGCCGGACGTCGACGAGCGCCTCGTGCGGCACGTCGAGGGTCAGCTCGACGCAGCCGTCGGCGGCGGCGGGCTGGTTGTAGAAGACGAAGTCGGCGTCGGCGCGGACGAGGTCGTCGGCGTCGGTGAGGAACGCGACGACGTCCACCTCGGCGCCGGTGCCGGTCGGCCAGGTGACCGAGACCGTCCAGTCGTCGACGCCGGCGGGCAGGTCGGTGACCGCGCCCCGGGACAGGACCGTCACCGGCACCGGCGCAGTCACCGGCACCGGCGCAGTCACCGGCGCCGGCACCGGCGCGGCGACACCCGCCGCCGACACGGGCGCGCCGTCGGGAGCCGCGTCGGGAGCCGTTTCCGGAGCCGTTTCCGGGGTCGGTGCCGGGGTCGGGTCCGCGGTCGGGGTCGCGGTCGGGGCGGCGGCCGTGGGGGCGGGCACTTCGAGCGCCTCGGGGGTGCGCACCGGCAGGCCGAGGGCGGCCACGGTGGCCCAGCGGCGGTCGTCGCCGGCACCGGGGAGCGCGACGACGTCGGTGACCCGGGCGGTGAGGTTGACCGCCGCGATCCCGCCCAGGCCAGCGATCCGGTCGCGCACCTCGGCGGCCTCGGCGTGGGTGCCGCCGAGGACCAGCAGGCACCGCCCGGTCAGCGGCCCGGCCGGCACCGCCGCGGCCCGGGCGGCCGCGCGTGGCACCGGCACCACCGGCCCGGCGACCGGCCCGGCGGCGGGCTTCGAATCCGGCCTGGGGGTGCCGGGCTCGACGTGTTCGAGCAGCGCGGTGAAGGTGGCCTCGTCGACGACGGGGACGGCGTACATGGCGGCGGCGCGCAGCTTCGAGGTGCCGGCCGCCGGGTCGTTGGTGACCAGCATGCCGGTCCTGGCGCTGACGGTGTTCATCACGTCCAGCCCCGCCGCGGTCGCGCGGGCCGCGAGCGCGGCGCGGGCCGTGGCGGTGCTGCCGGTGATGGCGACCTTCGTGCCCTGGACGAGGCGCCGGCCCGGGGTCCACCGGCCCGGCCACGCCCACGGGCACACCGGCCGGGGCAGCCGCGCCGGGTACACCCGGTCGGTGTCGGCGGCGTCGCAGGCGCTCAGCGGCAGCTCGACGGCGAGGGTGTCGGCGAAGGCGAGGCTGTGGCGCAGGATCTCGGTGAGGACCCGGGTGTCGTCCTCGGCGTCGTGCGGGCGGGCCTGCGTGACACCCCAGTGCGCGGCGAGCGCCGCGAGGGACAGGCTCGGCGTCGGCAGGTCCAGCCGGCGGCTGAGCGCGACGGTGCACAGCCGGGTGCTGACCGGCAGCGGGTGCGCGGCGCGGTGCGCCTCCGCGGCGAGGAACTTCCAGTCGAACCCGGCGTTGTGCGCGACGAGGACCCGCCCGTCCAGCAGCTCGGCCAGGTGCGCGACGACCTCGTCGAAGCGGGGCGCGCCGGACAGCCGCGCGCGGGTGATCCCGTGGACGTGCACCGGCCCCGGGTCGCAGCCGGGGTCGACGAGCGTCGACCAGGTCCGCCCGGGCGTGCCGTCGGGCTCCAGCTGCGCGACGGCGATCTGCAGCACCCGGTCGCTGGGCGCGTGCAGCCCCGTGGTCTCCACGTCCACGACCGCGTACCGCAGCGGGTACCGCGTCGAGGCGCTGGCGGGCAGAGGGGTCAGGGCGGCGGACGTCACGGCGGGCTGCCTCCGGGGGCGACGGGGCGGGCGGAACCGTGCGATTGTCCGGGCAGCGGCCGCGCGACCCGGCCGCGAAACGCGGGCGGCCGCGGCAACCCGCCGATCGGCACACGACAGTGGCCGCAACGGTCGGCCGGCCTCACCCGAACGGCCGTGGCGGGGGTGACGGCATGCGTTACGGTGCCGGTCGTGGAGAACTCGATCGTCGCCGTCACCGTCTACCCCACCCAGGCGCGGGTCACCCGCCGCGGCCGTGACACCCTCGCGGCCGGTGAGCAGACGGTCGAGGTGGGGCCGCTGCCGCTGAGCATGGACCCCGACTCGATCCGGGTCAGCGGGCGCGGGCCGGCGACGGTCCTCGGTGTCGACGTGGTGCTGCGCCGCCACGCGGTCCCGTCGGACGGCACGGTGACCACGGTCCAGCAGGAGCGGCGGGCGCTCACCGACGAGCTGGCCGAGATCGGCGACACGGAGACGGTGCTGCGGCAGCGGCAGGCGTTCCTGACGGCGCTCGCTGAGCGGGCCGGCGGCACGTACGCGCGGGCCCTCGCGACCGGTGAGGCGGCGCCGGACACCGTCGCCGCGTTCACCACCACCATCGGCGGCGAGCTGACCTCGGTCCTGGCCGGCATCCGGCAGCTGCAGCACCGCCGCACCCAGGTCACGGACCGGATCTCGGCGCTGGACCGGCAGCTGGCCGACGTGGGCGAGCTGCGGGAGCCCGACGCGCGCTACGCGGTCGTCGCGCTCGCCGTGTCGGCGCCCGGGCAGGTCGAGCTGGACGTGTCGTACCAGGTGCCGGACGCCGGCTGGCGCTCCACGTACGACGTGCGGCTCACCGGCGAGACGCTGCGCCTGACCTGGTTCGGCCTGGTCGAGCAGCGCACCGGCGAGGACTGGCCGGAGTGCGAGCTGGCGCTGTCCACGGCCCGCCCGTCGGGGGTGGTCGCGATCCCGGAGCTGGACCCCTGGTACCTGGACCTGCTGATGCCGCCACCGCCGCCGATGCAGGCGTTCGCCGCGTACGGCGGCGCGCCCGGCGCCCCGGCACCCGCGGCCGCGATGCCGCAGCCGGTGGCGCGGGGACGGATGCTGCACGACGAGGAGTTCGACGGGTTCTCCCCGATCGAGGTGGCGCAGGCGACGGTCCAGGAGGGCCCGGTCGCGGCGACGTACCGGCCGGCCCGGGTCGTGGCCGTGCCCGCCGACGGCACGACGTCCCGGGCGACGGTGCTCGTGCTGGACCTGGCCGCCCAGCTGGACCACGTGGCGGCGCCGGCCCGCTCCACCGACGTGCACCTGCGGGCGGTGGTGACCAACACGTCGCAGCACACGCTGCCGCCCGGCTCGGCCGCGGTGTTCCACGAGGCGGACTTCGTCAGCAAGACGGCCCTGTCGGCGTGGGCGCCCGGTGAGGAGCTGGAGCTGGCGCTGGGCCTGGACGACCGGGTCCGCGTCGAGCGGGAGCTGACCCGCCGCACCGCCACCCGCGCCACGCTGGGCTCCAGCCGCCGCCGCGAGGTCGAGTACCGCACCACGGTCGGCAACTACACCGGCCGCCCGGTGCGCATCACGGTGCTGGACCAGCTGCCGGTCAGCCGGCACGACACGATCACGGTGAAGGAGGCGCTGCTGGAGCCGCCGCCGGCCGAACGCACCGACCTGGGCGTGCTCACCTGGCGGCTCGTCATCGCGGAGGGCCAGACGCAGACGATCCGGCTCGGGTACCGCGTCGACACCGCCAAAGGCGTCCAAATGTCCGGCTGGCGGGAGTGACCGTCCGCAGGCCAGCGGGGCGCGGGACGCGGCGGTACAGTCCCCGGGGTGGTCACCTCGACGGCTTCCACGGCACACGTGCAGGTCTACGACTACCGGTACAAGCGTGACGTCGCGGACCTGCGCTACTTCTACGTCGTCAACCCGGCTTCGCCGCACGGCGCGTGGGCGCTGGGGGAGATCATCCTGCCGGCCGCGCGGGCGCTGCACGCCGACTACGGGGTGACGGTCGAGCCGCTCGCCTACGGTGACCTGCCCGAGGTCCGCCCCGGCGGCGTCACCTACGTGGTGTACGGCCCGACGAACCCGCTCACGATGCCGCCGCGGGAGCAGGCGTACCTCGCGGCGCTCGCCGCCGCCGGTGCCCGCACGAACATCATCTCGGCGTACCCGCTGACGGAGACCAACGAGGACCGGCCGGACTACGCCGCCGCGAGCAGCGTGGTGCCGCGGCTGTGCGACCTGCTCGACATCAACGCGATCTTCCCCGACGCCCTGGACCTCTCCCGGGGCATCCGCACCAACACGTGGCAGGACGTCTACGTCAACGCGATCGGCGAGACGATCCGGGTCAAGTACCAGCCGACGGAGAGCGTCGACCCGGGCGACCGGGCCGTGCTGCAGCGGCTGCGCCACACGCACGCCGACGAGGTCGCCGAGCTGGCCCGGGTCCACCGCGAGCACCACCTGTGGCAGCGCAAGCCGTACACCGACGGCTCGGTCATGTTCACCCACGACGGGTACTGGTTCGCCTCGCAGACCCTCACCGACAAGTCGCGGATGACCTCCGGCGACTTCGACCTCATCACCTCGTTCGACGAGGGCACCCGCAGCCTCACCTACACCGGCGAGCGGCTGCCGACGTCCGACGCGCCGGAGTTCCTCATGCTCAGCAGCCTGCTGAGCATGCACGGCCGCCGGCCGCGGCTCATCGTGCACTTCCACCACCGGGAGCTGACCCGCGGCCCCCGCTTCCGCAATCTCGTCACCGACGCGAGGATCGAGGGCGGGCACTTCTCCGCCGGCCGGCTGTTCTTCCGGGAGCTGCGCCAGAAGCGGACCGACTGGTTCATCATCCGCGAGCACGGCATGGTGTGGGTCGGCGACTCGGTGCACCGGTTCGAGGAGTACGTGCACCGCGTCGTGGCCCCGGGGTCCGGGCGGGCGGCCGCGGCGCGGTAGCCGGCCGGGACGGGCCGCGCGGCGTTCACGACCGGGGCGCCCAGGCGGTCACCGGCTCCGCCGGGACGGGCCGCGCGGCGTTCACGACCGGGGCGCCCAGGCGGTCACCGGCTCCGCCGGGGCGGCGGCCGCGACGCGTTCGTGGCGGCGGGCCAGCAGCAGCACCGGCAGCGCCAGCACCTGCAACGCCCCGCCGGCGACGTACGAGGCCGGGTAGCCGCACAGGTCCGCGGCCCGGCCCAGGCCCGGCTGCGTCACCACGGCGCCGGCGGAGGAGACCAGCGAGTCGAACGACAGCACCGTCGCGCGCTGCCCCGACGGCACCAGGCTGTTCAGGTACGCCTGCCGCGACGGCAGGACCGCCGCGGACACCAGGCTCGACGCGGCCAGCAGCGCCATCGCCACCGGCACCGAACCGGCCGGCCGGAACCCGGCCAGCCCCAGCCCGGCCATGCCCAGCCCGGCCAGCAGGGTGCCGTTGAGCACCACCCCGGCGATGACCACGGACATGCGGCGGCGAAACAGCGACCGGAACGTCATGGCGAGGGCCCCGCCGGCCGTCTGCGCCGCCGCGTTGAGCGCGGCCGCGACCCCGAGCAGCCCGTAGGCGCGCCGGTCGCCCGCCAGCTGCAGCAGGTACGGCTTCATCGTGAACGCGACGTAGTAGCCCACCCCGGCGGCGACGGCCGCGCCGAGCATCATCCAGCGCACCGCGGGCCGGCCCCAGCCGTGCCGCACCGACGCGGCGAGGACCCGGCGGACCTCACGCACCGGGCCGCCGGTCCGGCGGGGCGTGAACCCCACGTCGTGCATCACCCGCCAGGCCACCGCGGTGAGGGCCAGCAGCAGCCCGGCCCGGATCAGGAACGGCACGCCGACGTCGGTCGCCTGCGCCACGTAGGCGCCGCCGAGCGACCCGGCGAGCGAGCCGACCCCGGCCACCACCTGCCCCCGGGCGAAGACCCGCTCCAGCGGGGCGTCGTCGCGCAGGTGGTGCAGGGCGTCGACCAGCCACGCCTCGGTCGCGCCGGAGAAGAACGTGAACCCGGCCGCGAGCGCCAGCGACACCGCCGCCCACGCCCACACGTCGGCGTGCAGGCGCCACGCCAGCCAGTACAGCAGCGTCGTGACCGTCAGGGTGCCGCTGCCCAGCAGGTACGACACCCGCCGGCCCCACGTGTCGGCGACGGAGCCGGTCGGGATCTCGAACACCGCGTAGCCGAGCGTGAAGCAGGCGTTGGCCAGCAGCGCCTCGGTGTTGCTGAGCCCCGCCTCGAACAGCAGCAGCGAGTTGATGGCCCAGATGCACGTGACGGCGAGGGTGTGCAGCAGTACCAGGGCGAGATACGTGCGTCGCACGCGCCGGCTCGTCACCGCCACAGCTTAGAGACGTACCGGTCCGTACGGTCGTCGCTGCGACCCGCGCCGTTGCGGGAGGGTGGCACAGTGCGGGGTGTGCACGCGACCGTCACCTGGCTGCGCGACCTGGCTCCCGGCTGGTTCGCGCTGCTCGCCCTGGCCGAGAACGCGGCGCTGGTCGGGGTGACCGCGCTGCTCGGGCACTGGGTGCTGCGGCTGCCCGGCGCGCACCGGGTGACCGCGCCGCCGGGCCCGGTCAGCCGGCTGGAGCTGGGTCTGGTCGCGGGCGCGACGGTGCTCAACGCGGCGGTCACCGTGGCCGGCTGGTGGCTGTGGCGGGCCGGGGCCATCACGCTGACGCTGCCGCTGGACTGGTGGGCGCTGACCGACCTCGCGGTGCTGATCGTGGTCATGGACGTGCTGCTGTACGTGGGGCACGCCGCCGCGCACGTGCGGTGGCTGTTCCCGTACGCGCACCGGCTGCACCACGTGTTCGCCGACGCCCGGCCGGTCACGCTGTTCGCGCTGCACCCGGTCGAGGTCCTCGGCTTCGGCGGGGCGTGGCTCGCCGTCCTCGCGGTGCACCCGTTCTCGGTCTGGGCGCTGGGCGCGTACACCGCGGTCAACCTGCTCTTCGGCATCCTCGGCCACCTGGGGGTGGAGCCGCTGCCGCGGCGGGTGCGCGCCGGCGCCGTGTTCAAGTGGGTGGCCACGCCCGCGATGCACGCCGGGCACCACGCGGCGCCGCGGTACAACCTCGGCTTCTACACGACCGTGTGGGACCGGCTGTTCGGCACGCTCGACCCGCACTACGACGCGCGCCGCACCGGCGCCCTGCCCTTTGCCGACACAACCGCCATCGAAATCCCGACAGCGTCGCCGGCTGGATGATCCAGAATGGTGGCTCCACCCCCGGAACGGGACCATCCCCCTGACCCGAAAGAAGCGCCACGACCATGCGAGCCACCCGAACCATCATTGCCGCCACGACCATGCTGCTGCTCGGCGCTGGGCTCGCCGGTTGCTCCTCCCAGGCGGACGACCTGGAGAAGCAGCTGCAGAAGGCCGGCTACACCAACGTGTCCGCCGAGGCCGACTACGACCAGGTCTACAACAAGAAAAAGAAGAAGAACGAGAAGAAGCTCGACGACTACGAGGCCGAGGCGAAGGCCGGCAACTGCGACGTGGAGATCGAGCAGGACTCCGGCGACGACGACTACGTGATCGAGACCGCCGCCGGCAAGGACGTCAACTTCACCAACCTCACCGCGTCGGCGCTGGTCGCCGAGCTCGCCAAGCAGGGCATCACCTGCTGAGCCGCCCGCGCCGGCGATCCGGGCGGCCCGCGCGTTCCCGCGGCTGCCCGGCGTCGGCCGTCTTGTAGGTGACCAGCGGCACCGTGGTGGCCACAGGCGTGGCCAGGCGGTGCTCCACAAGGTCACCGATGACCTGTTCGATGCGCTTGTACGCGGTCGGCGCCTCCTCGAACAGCAGCTGCCGGTCGCCGCACACGACCAGCGACCCGACCGGGGTGCGGCGCAGCTCCTCCACCGTGTGCTTGGCCTTGCCGCGGCGCAGCGCGTCGGCGCGGGACATCTTGCGGCCCGCGCCGTGCGCCACCGAGTGGTTGGCCTCCGCCCCGGCGTGCGCGGCGACCAGGTACGACGGGGTGCCGCGGGTGCCGGCGACCAGCACGTCCCGGCCGTCGCCCGGCGCGGCGCCCTTGCGGTGCAGGTAACCGCCGTCGCGGACCTCGACGAGGTTGTGGCACTGGTCGACGACCGGCTCGGTCGGCTGCGCCCCGAGCGCGTGCGCGACCCGGGCGGCGAGGAGCCGCCGGTTGAGCGACCCCCAGCGCACCGCGTCGTCGTGCGCGGCCAGGTACGCGGCCGGGTCGGGCGCGGGACCGGCGCCGTGGAGCTCCGTGTGCGCCCGCAGGATCCGCTCGCCGAAGCCGCGCGAGCCGCTGTGCACGACGAGCACGAGGTCGCCGGCGGCGAGCCCGATCCGGGCGGCGTGGGCCGCGTCCAGCACGGTGCCGACCCGGGCCAGCTCGACGAAGTGGTTGCCGCGCCCGACGGTGCCGAGACCCTCGGTGTGGCCGCCCGGGACGTCGCTGTTCCCGTCGTCGGGTCCGTCGCCGCTGAGCGCCGCCCAGGCCGGGTCGCCGTCGCCGGGGACGAGGGGCACGTCGAGGTCGGGGAACCGGGCGGCGAGCCGCTCCGGCACGGGCCGCTTGAGGCTGATCGGGAACACGGCGATGCCGCAGCCGATGTCGGAGCCGACGAGCAGCGGGTACAGCACGGTCGAGAGCATCGCCGCGCCGATCGGGGCGCCCTTGCCGGGGTGCAGGTCGGGCATGCCGGCGACGTGGCGCATGCCGTCGAGCGCGGCCACCTGGTGGCACTGCGCGACGGCGTCGGACTCGATCCAGCTGGTGGGGCCGGCGAACACGGTGACGGTGGCCGGCACGGTGGAGTGGACGGTCTGGTGGTGGGGCACGGACGCTCGCTTCATTTCGCGGATCGGAAAAGAGTCAGGGCGGCTGGGTCGTCCGTCAGAGCGTCATGCCGTCCACGATCACCGATCGCGGCCGGTGCGGCAACCGGTTTTGCGGCGCGTGGGTCAGCCCTGCTCGCGCCGCTCCAGCAGCTCCCGGATCGCCCGCAGGTGCTCCTTGATCTCCTCCTGCTCCTCGTGCCGGAACGCGTCGTTGTCCACGATGAGCTTGCTGGCGAAGTGGGCGGTGATGAGCGGGATCACCACCAGCACCATGATGGAGATGAGCAGCCCGGCGACGATCCGGCCGGCGGTCGTCGTCGGGTACGTGTCGCCGTAGCCGACGGTCGAGGCGGTGACGACCGCCCACCAGAACGAGTCGCCGAAGCTCTTGTCCTCGAACGCGCTGTACAGCGTCCCGCCGACGATGATCAGTCCGACGTACACCGCCACGGTCGCCTTCACCGAGTTGGCGATCCAGATGAATCCGCTGATGAGGGCCTTCATCGCCGTGGCTCCCGTCCGGGCGCAGGTGCTGGTGCGCGCAGAGTATGGCACCCGGGCGGCCGGCCGGGAAGCCACCGGCCGGCCGCCCCGCGACGGCGCGTCGGACGGTCAGTCGAGAGTGAACGTGGCGTCGGCGCGGCCGGCGGCGTCGCTGACCGCCTGCACGTACAGCAGGCCGCCGCTGGTGCGCACGTACCGGCCGGGGTAGTTCTGCGACTCGAACGACACCGCGGTGCCGCTGGCCAGGCCGGCCCGGCGGAAGAAGCTGGCGTCGGCCTTGAACCCGGCCGAGCCGTCGTTGCGCTCGACCCACACCTCGAAGTTGCGGTGCCGCAGGTAGTACCCGGGGAAGTTGGTCGACTCCAGCGACACGGTGCCGCCGCCGCCGAGCCCGGTGACGATGCGGAACTGCGCGTCGGCGAGCGGGCTGACGTTGGCCTCGACGCGGCCGCGGTAGTTGTAGTGCCGCACGAAGCCGCCCGGGACGCTGTACGACTGCAGCCGCACCGGCGTGATCCCGTCCGGCACCGGAATGCCGAAGTTGGGGGTGCCGTCGGCGTTCCAGTACAGCTTCTGCACGCGGGTGCGCCGGTTCGGGTCGTTGAGCGGGTCGCCGCTGATGTCGCGGTAGCTGCGGTCGTGGTAGACGAGGATGTCGCTCTGCCCGTCCTCGGACACGGTGAACGAGTTGTGGCCCGGGCCGTACTGGCCGGTCGCGGCGTTGCTGACGAACACCGGGTTGGGGCTCTTCACCCACGACGCGGCGCTGAGCAGGTTCGCCGACGCCGAAGCGGTGAGCAGGCCGAGGCAGTAGTTCGCGTCGGTGGCGCTCGCGGAGTACGTGAGGAAGATCCGCCCGTTGCGCTGGATGACCGTGGGTCCCTCGTTGACGGCGTAGCCGCGCCTCTCCCAGTCCAGGGTCGGTGTCGCGATCCGCACCGGGGTGCCGGTGATGGTCCACGGGTTCGCCATGCCGGCGATGTACACGTTGGAGTTGGTGGCGATGCCGGGCTCCGACTGGGCCCAGACGAGGTACCGCACGCCACCGGCGACGAACGTGGAGGCGTCCAGCGCGAACGTGTCCCAGGCGGTGGTGATGCGGCCCTTCTCGGTCCAGGTCGCGGTCAGCGGGTTCGCGCCGGTGCCCTCCAGGACGTACATGCGGATCGCCCACACGTTGTCGGTGGCGCCGGCGGCGAAGTACACGTACCACTTGCCGTCGATGTAGTGGATCTCCGGCGCCCAGATGTGCGCGCCCATGACCCCGCTGGCGTGCTTGCGCCAGATGACGGTCTCCGCCGCCGTGGCCAGGCCCTGCAGCGTCGTGGCGCGGCGCAGCACGATGCGGTCGTACTCGGGGACGGTCGCGGTGAAGTAGTAGTAACCGTCGGTGTGCCGCACGATCTGGCTGTCGGCGCGCTGGTTGACCAGGGGGTTCGTGTACTGCACGGCGGGCGACGCGGCGGCCGCGGCCGGCGTCAGCACGAGTGCGACGGCGGCGGCGGCCAGGGCGGCCAGGGTGGTGAGCGCGGCGGTCAGGCGTCTGCGCATGAGGGCTCCTCGTGGCGGCGGGGGTACGTCATGTTTGCGCTCACATTCCCGCTTGTCAACGTCTGCCGACGGCCTTCATGTGAGCGCGAACACGACCGCGCGCTACGGGACCAGGTCGCGGGTGCCCCTCGGCGTCGACGCGTTGCACCGCCGGATCCGCGCCGCGGTCAGCCGCGAGCCGGTGACGAGGCCGTAGCGGCGCACCGCCTCGAGGCCGTAGTTGCTGCACGTCGGGATCTGCCGGCACCGGGTCGGCAGGTGTGGCGACAGCCAGCGCTGGTACCCGCGGATCGCCGCCATCCCGGCCCGGCCGGGGCCGCTGGCCCGGCTGCGGGGCGGCCTGCCGGGCGCGCTGAGCGCCATCGTGCCGAGCAGCATCGTGCCCAGCATGAAGTTGCAGTCGCATCCGCCGATGTCACAGCCGTCGCAGCCGTCGCAGCCCGGCACGTCGCACCCGCCGACGTCGCACCCGTCCCACCACCGCGACCGCTGTTGCTGCTGGTCCTGAGTCTCCTCCACGGCCGGCATTCTCGCGGCGCGCCGTGGACGTGATCAAGGTTCCTGTCGACTGTCTGTCGGTTTCGCCGCCGAACGCCGGCTGGTGACGGGGCGGTTCACGGGCGGTCCCCGCCGGTCCGGGTCACCGTCCCGGGCCATCCGGGACGCCGGACCCTGGCGACCCGGGTCACCGGCCTGGTGTGCTGCCGCAGTCCCTACGACGAGGTGGAAATGGAGCCCCACGTGCCGCACGGTCGGGAGGCCCCGCGGGCGCTGCTGCTGGTGAGCGCGGCGGCGTTGGTGGTGTGCCTGGTGGTGGCCGCCTGCGGCGCCCGCTGCGATGCGGCGCCGCCGGGCGGTCCCGGCCGGGCGGCACGCTGTGGGGTCGGCCCGCCGGCGGGGCCCGCCCGCACGACGCCCCGCGGGGACACCAAGGCGGCGGCGCGGTGCCCGGACGGTCCGCCGCGCCGGGCCCACGCCCGACGCTCGCACTGATCCGCGCGGCGCTTCCGAGGCGCCGGTGGGCGCCGCCGCGGTGGACGCGGGACGGTCGCGGTGGCCGGGCGGGACGCGGGTGGCCGGTCAGGACAGCTGGGCGGCGGGGCGCTGGGCGGGGGCGCCCAGGGCGGCCGACACCGCCGCGGCCGTCGTCATCACCTGGCCGGCCAGGACCTCGTCGGCGAGCTCCAGGTCGAACGTGAGCGCGGCGATCGAGACGCCGCCCATGACGGCGCCGGT
The DNA here is from genome assembly GCF_000716715.1 of Dactylosporangium aurantiacum. Taxonomy (GTDB): domain Bacteria; phylum Actinomycetota; class Actinomycetes; order Mycobacteriales; family Micromonosporaceae; genus Dactylosporangium; species Dactylosporangium aurantiacum. The sequence goes on from NZ_JNYJ01000002.1 coordinate 17,260, forward strand.
GTGGTCGAAGACGGGGGCGGCGACGCAGCGGATGCCGGGGTCGTTCTCGCCGTCGTCGACGGCGTAGCCGCGGCGGGCCACCTCGGCGAGCTGGTCGTGCAGGACCCGCGGGTCGGTGATGGACCGGGCGGTGACCGCGACCAGGCCGGCCCGGGCGATGATCCGGTCCGTCTCCTGCGCCGGCAGGTTGGCCATGACGGCCTTGCCGATGCCGGTGGTGTGCAGCGGCACGCTGTTGCCGACGCGGGACTTCATGTCGTAGGGCTGGCGGCCCTCCAGCTTCTCGACGTAGACCACCTCGTCGCCGCTGCGGATGGCGAAGTGGACGGTGAAGCCGGTCCGGTCGCGCAGGTCGCGCAGCGCGGCGCGGGCGTGCTGCGCCGGGTCGAACCGGGTCATGACCTTGCCGGCGAGGGCGAGGATCCGGGGGCCAGGCAGGTAGCCGCCGCCGCCGTCGGCGCGGGCGAACTCCCACGCGAGCAGCGACTGCAGGATGCGGTGCACCGTGGACTTGGGCAGGCCGGTCGCCGCCGCGATGTCGGTGACGCGGCTGTGCTGGGCGAGCGACTCGAGCACCATGAGCGCCTTGTCGATGGAACCGTTCGCCGCTCCGACCGCCACGCCTGACACCCTACCGCCAGGCCCGCCGCGGCAGCCTCAACGGGCGAGCCAGCCACCGTCGACGGCGAGCACGTGCCCGGCCACGTACCCGGCCGCGGGCGAGGCGAGGAACACCGCGGCCCCGGCGACGTCCTCGGGCCGCCCCCACCGGCCCGCGGGGATGCGGCGGCGGATCGCCAGCTCGCGCTCCGCGTCCTCGCGCAGGGGTCGGGTGTTGGCGGTCGCGATGTACCCGGGGGCGATCGCGTTGACCAGCACGCCCCGCTCGGTCCACTCGTTGGCGAGGGCCTTGGTGAGCCCCGCGACGGCGTGCTTGCTGGCGGTGTACGCGGCGACGTTGAACCCGCCCTGGAAGGACAGCAGCGAGGCGATCATGACGACCCGGCCGTGGCCGCGGCGCAGCATGCCCGAGCCGAGGGTGCGGGTCAGCACGAACACCGCGTCGAGGTTGGTGTCCAGCACCTTCCGCCACTCGGTGAGGGACTGCTCGGCGCTCGGCCCGCGGCGGATCAGCCCGGCGTTGTTGACCAGGATGTCGATCGGCCCGATGCCGGCCGCGGCGTCGGCGACCCGCGCCGGGTCGGACAGGTCGAGGATCCAGCGGGCCGCGGTGCGCCCGGCCGCGGTCACCTCCCGCGCGACGTCGTCGAGGTCGGCGGCGCGGCGGGCGTGCAGCACCACGTCGGCGCCGGCCGCGGCGAGCGCGACCGCGACGGCCCGGCCGATGCCCCTGCCCGCCCCGGTGACCAGCGCCGTCTGCCCGGTCAGGTCGAACTGCGCAGGCATGGTCACCGCATGTCCTCGAGGGCGACCACCTCGACGTCGTCGTACGCCTGGTTCTCCCCGCCCATCGCCCACACGAACGCGTAGCTGCGGGTGCCGAAGCCGCAGTGCACCGACCACGGCGGGGAGATGACCGCCTGGTCGCCGGCGACGACGAGGTGACGGGTCTCGTCGGGGCGGCCCATGAGGTGCACGACCCGGTGGCCGGGCTCCAGGTCGAAGTAGAAGTAGACCTCGGTCCGCCGGTCGTGGGTGTGGCACGGCATCGTGTTCCACATGCTGCCCGGGGCGAGCACGGTGACGCCCAGCACCAGCTCGCAGCTGCGGATGCCGGCCGCGTGGACGTGCTTGACGATGGTGCGCTCGTTGGCGCCCTCGGCGCCGCCCAGGTGCACCGGCTCCGCGTCGGCGAGCCGGCTCAGCCGCGTCGGGTGCGCGGTGTGCGCGGCGGTGGAGACGAGGTAGAACGCCGCGGCCGGGCCGGCGAAGGTGACCTCGCGGGCGCCGGCTCCGACGTACAGGCACTCCTTCGGCGCGACCTCGTAGGCGGTGCCGTCCACGACGACCCGGCCGGGCGCCGCGCCCACGTTGACCACGCCGAGCTCGCGGCGCTGCAGGAAGAACTCCGAGCGCAGCCCGGGCGGGTCCGGCAGCGGCACCGTCGCGTCGCCGGGCCGCACCCCGCCGATGACCAGGCGGTCGTGGTGCGAGTACACCAGCCGCACCGACGCCTCGGCCAGCAGGTCCTCGGCGAGGAAGCGCCCGCGCAGGGCCGCGGTGTCCATGCCGCGCACCTCGTCCGGGGCCGTCGCGTGGCGGATCTCCATTCGACGTCCTCCATACTTCGGGTGTCGTGCATTCCGTATGACAGGATAATGTTCCGCCTATCGGAACAACATACCGCCCGCGCGAGGAATCCGGAGCAAGCAGGCCGGCGACAAAGGCACGAAGATCAACGACGACGCCGCCACCGCGGCCTTCGTCCAGGCGGTCGAGCCCCTGCTGGACGAGCGCCGCGCCACGGTCGGCGACCTGAGCCGGGCGCACCTCCGGCGTGGCGCAGCTGCTGGCCTACGTGCCGGCGGTCCGACTCCAGCACGCCCCGTTGCCCCTCAACCGGTACTGTCCTGTAGAACATCCTCCCGTATGACGGAACGCGGTCAGTCCCGGCCGCGTCCGGGGTGACCGCCGCGTGAGCACCGGCTGGCTACAGTCATCACATGGGGACCGACATGGGGACGGACAGCGGCACCGACACCGGCATCGATGCCGGCACGGACACCGGCACGGGGACGGACACCGGCACGGGGACGGGCACCGGCGCGCAGGACGGCGGCTGGGAGCCGCGCTCGCGGGTCGGCGCGGTGGTGGCGGCGCTGCTCGTGGGGGACCAGGACGCGGCCGAGCAGGTGGCCGAGGAGCCGCGCGACGACAAGGACCCGCTGGTCCTGGCGGCCGCGATCCGGCTCGCCGTGCGCAGCCTGTTCGACGAGGACACCCCGGTCGAGGCGATCGCCGAGGCGGTCGCGGTGATGGCCCGCGACGTCGAGGTCGACCAGGACGCGGCCGTCGCGCTCATCCAGGCGCAGCTCGGGCCGGAAGACCCGGAGACCGACCCGCTGGCGGCGTTCCCGCCGCAGGTCGTGATCGACACCACGTGGTCGGTGTTCGGCTACCTGTGCGAGCAGCGGCTCGGCCGCGAGGACTCCCTCGAGCTCATCGCGCAGGCCGAGCGCGAGACGCTGTAACCGACGGCCGGGCAACAGTCACCGAACGGCGGTTTCCACCGCCGGGGGTCTGTGCGAGCATCCACGCCAGCGAATGCCGAGCACGCTGGGAGTGGACCGAATTGGTGGAGCGGATCATCGTCCCGTTCGAGGGGCCCGGCGCCGGTGCCGGGCCCCTGGCATGGGGACAGCAGCAGGTGTGGGCCGCGATGGTCGAGATCGACTCGTCGATGAGCATGGGCGGCGCGATGCCCGCCACCGACGGGCGCACCGTGCAGGACTACGCCGCCGAGCTGCGGTTCTTCATGTGCCGGTACGCGGCGATGCGGACCCTGCTGCGCTTCGGCGGCGACGGCACGGTGACCCAGGAGGTGTTCGGCTCCGGCGAGACCGCGCTGGTGGTCCTCGACGCCGCCGACGACGAGGACCCGGCCGCGCGCGCCGAGGCCCTCGCCACCGAGTGGCGGCAGCGCAAGTTCGACTACGCCACGGAGTGGCCGCTGCGCATGGGCGTGGTCCGCCACCGCGGCGCCGTCACCCACGTCGTGGCGCTGATGTGCCACATCGCCGCCGACCTCGGCGGGGTCGCGGTGATGATGCGCGAGCTGGCCGAGCGGGACCCGGTCACCGGCGCGCCCGCCGGGCCGTACGAGGCGCCGCAGCCGCTCGACCTGGTCCGCCTGCAGCAGGAGCCGGTGATGACCCGGCAGACCGCCGCGGCGATGCGCTACTGGGAGTCGCACCTGCGCACCATCCCGGCGTCGCTGTTCGACCCTCCCACCGGCCGGGCGACCCCGGCGGGCACGCCGGTGTACTGCCGGCTGCGGTGGCAGTCCCGCGCGATGCACGTGGCCTCCGGCGTGGTGTCCGACCGGCTCGGCGCGGACCCCGCGTGGGTGCTGCTCGCCGCGTTCGCGGCCGGGCTGGAGCGGCTGCGGCCGGGGCGCGGCCCGTTCGTCGCCATCAACATCATCAGCAACCGGTTCCGCCCGGCGCTGCGCGACGTGGTCAGCCCCATCACCCAGGACGGGCTGTGCGTGCTGGACGTCGCCGGGGTGAGCGCCGAGGAGGCGATCTCCCGGGCCCGCACCGCGTCGATGAGCGCGTCGAAGCACGCCTACTACGACCCGGCGGCCCGCGCGGCGCTCACCGAACGGATCAGCCGGGAGCGCGGCGAGCACCTCGACCTCACCCTGATCTACAACGACCGCCGCACCGGGCGCCCCGCCGGCGCCGCGGCCCCCGTGCCGGAGCACACGGCGGTGCTGTCCGAGGAGCCGCTGCCGTCCCTCGGGCCGAAGCTCATGGTCGTCGTCGAGGACGTGCCGGACGTGGTGCGCCTCAGCGTGGACGTCGACACCCGGCACCTGCCGCTGCCGGACCTGCGGGCGCTGCTGCACGAGATGGAGGCGTTCGTGGTGACCGCGGCCGCGGGGCAGCCGGTGGCGTAATCAGGGCCCGGCGGGGCAGTGACGGCCCGGAGCAACGTCCCGCCGAAGGAGGCCGCCATGCCCTACATCACCGTCGGTGCCGAGAACTCCGGCCCCATCGACCTGTACTACGAGGACCACGGCGCGGGCCAGCCGGTCGTGCTGATCCACGGTTTCCCGTTCAACGGCGCCACCTGGGAGAAGGTGTCCACGCCGCTGCTCGCCGCCGGGTACCGGGTGATCACCTACGACCGGCGCGGCTTCGGCAACTCCTCCCAGCCGTCGACCGGCTACGACTACGACACGCTCGCCGCCGACCTCGACACGCTGATGAACAAGCTCGACCTGCGCGACGTGATCCTGGCCGGGCACTCCATGGGCACCGGCGAGGTGACCCGCTACCTCGGCGCCTACGGCTCCCGGCGGGTGGCGCGCGCGGTGCTCCTGGCGCCGCTCGCGCCGTTCCTGCTCAAGACCGCCGACAATCCCGAGGGCGTGGACGGCGGCCTGTTCCGCGGGTTCCAGGCGGCGATCCTCGCCGACCGATTCGCCTACCTCACCCAGTTCTGCGAGGCGTTCTTCAACTGGGACGAGACCAGGGGTGACCTGGTCAGCGAGGAGGCGTTCCGGGCGCACTGGGAGATCGGCGCCCGCGGCTCGGCGAAGGGCACCCACGACTGCGTCAGCGCGTGGCTGACCGACTTCCGCGGCGACCTGCCGCGCATCGACGTGCCGGTGCTCATCGTGCAGGGCGACCAGGACAACGTGCTGCCGTACGAGAAGACCGGCCGGCGGCTGCAGCCGATGCTGCCCGACGCGCGGCTGGTCACCCTCGCCGGCGCGCCGCACGGCATCCCGTGGACCCACGCCACCGAGGTGACCCGGGCGATGCTGGAGTTCGCCGGCGCCACCGCGATGTCGCACGCCTGACCTCCCCGCCTCCGGGCGCCGGACCCGCTCGCGGGTCCGGCGCCCGCGCCGTCCCGGCGGACCGCCGCCGCGGTTCATGCCGGTGGCGTGAGGCCGGCCCGCCGGCCCCGCGACACGCTCGACCTCATGGCGGACACCGCGCGCGTCGTGGCCACCGAGCGGCCACCGGCCGGACCGGCGCGGCCGGCGCGGCTGACCCCGATGATGGGACCGGCAGTGGTCGCCGCCGTCGCGTACGTCGACCCCGGCGACGTCGCCACGAACCTGACCGCCGGCGCCACGTCCGGGTACCGGCTGGTCTGGGTGGTCGTCGCGGCCGGCCTCGTGGCGGTCCTCGTGCAGTACCAGGCGGCGAAGCTGGGCATGGCGACCGGGCGGAGCCTGCCGGAGCTGTGCCGGGAACGGTTCCCGCGCTGGGGCCGGCGGATCCTGTGGCTGCAGGCCGAGCTCGTCGTCCTCGCCACCGACCTCGCCGGGTTCGTCGGCGCCGCCATCGGCCTGCGGCTGCTGTCCGGCATGCCGGTCGCGGTGTCCGCGGCCGTCACCGCGACCGTGTCGCTGCTGCTGCTGGCCCTGCGCCGCAACGGCCGCGCCCGGCGCTTCGAGTGCGCGACCGCGGCGGCGCTGCTGCTCATCGGCGCCGGCACCGGCTACGACCTGTTCGCCGCCGGGCACCAGTCCGCGTCCGGTTTCGCCGCCGGGCTCGTGCCCCGCCTCGACGGCGCCGGCCAGGTGCTGCTGGCGATGGGGATCGTCGGCGCGACCGTCATGCCGCACGCCGTGTACCTGCACTCCGCCCTGACCGGCCCCGGCGCCCGCCCCGTCGGCCCGCTCGCCGCCGAGCCCCGCGACGTGCGGCGCGCGCTGCGGCTGGACTGCGGCATCGCGCTGAGCGCCGCCGCCGTGGTCAACGTGTCGATGATCGCGCTCGGCGCCGGGCTCGCCGCGCTGACCGGCGGCACCTGGACCGGCGACCTGTTCGACGCGCACACCGTCCTCGCCGAGCGGGCCGGCGGCGTGGCGGCCCTCGCGTTCGCGGTGGCGCTGCTGTCGTCGGGCTTCGCGTCGTCCGGCGTCGGCACCCTCGCCGGCGACGTCGTCATGGCCGGCTTCCTCGGCCGCGGCGTCCCCGTGTACCTGCGCCGCCTCGTCACCATGGCGCCGTCGGTCGTGCTGCTGACCGCCGGCACGTCGCTGACCACGCTGCTGGTCGCGAGCCAGGTGGTCATCTCCCTCGGCGTGCCCGTCGCGCTGTTCCTGCTCATCCACTGCTGCCGCGACCGGGCGCTCATGGGCCCGCTGGTCAACGCCCGCGTCACCACCACCGTGGCGGCCGGCGCGGCGTCGGCCGTCGCGGCCGCGGGCCTGGCGCTGCCGATGCTGCTGCTGGCCTGAGACCGGCGCCGCACCGCCGTGCGGCGCCGCCGCGCGTCACCCGCTGCAGGGGGCGTGCCGGGCCTTACCGAAGGGCCCGGCACGCCCCGGACTCAGCAGGCGCCCTGGTCCTCCCAGACGCCCCACTGCCCGGTGGTCGTCGGGTTCTCGCCCTGCGTCCACCACTTCGCGCGGTACCTGCGGCCGTTGTACTGCACGACCGTGTTCCCGGCGTACGCGGTGGCCGCGTTCCACACCGGCAGCCCGGTGCAGCCGGTGCCCGTGGACGCGCTCGGCGAGGTGGACCGGCTCGGCGAGGTCGAGACCGAGACCGAGACCGACGGCGACACCGACGGCGAGACCGACGCCGACGGTGACGTGCCGGAGCAGACGCCCTGGTCGACCCAGACCGCGTTGCCGCCGGGGGTGTCACCCTGCGTCCACCACTGCGCCTTCCACGTGTGGCCGTTGTGGGAGACCAGGTTGCCGCCGGTGTACACGGTGGACGCCGACCACGCCGGCGCGGTGCAGGTGCCGGTCGACGGGTTGCCCGACACGGTCGGCGAGACGGTCGGCACGGTGCCGCCGCGGGCGTAGTCGGCCGCGAGGGCGTAGGTCTGGCCGCCGAAGGTGAGGGTGAAGTTCGACGGGCCCGAGATCGGCAGCTGGTAGTTGAGGGTGACCTCGGCGTACGAGCCCGCCGCGATCGCCGGCACGGTCAGCCGCACCCGGTGGAAGTCGCCCTTGAGGCCGCCGACGTTGCTGCCGGTGTGCCCGGTCGACACGGTGGTCAGCGCCCAGCCGGACTGCTGGCTGAGGTTGCCCGGCGCGGTCGTCGGGTAGTCGAACTCCAACTGCGCCCCGGCCGGGATCGGCGCGCCGGTGTTGTTGACCAGGCGCAGCTCCGGGTTGATCGGGTAGTTGTTGTCGCCGAGGGCGAACCCGCCCATCTGCACCCCGACGTTGAGCGTCTGCGTCGGCAGCGTGATGTTCGCCTTCTTCGCCCCGTACGGCGCCGCCGTCTTGAACTTGTCGTAGAGCAGGTTCGTCAGGGTGTTGCCGATGTAGTACTCGTTGCGGGTGGCGTTCCACGCGTAGTCACCGGCGAGCTCCCAGATCATGACGCCGCCGATGCCCTTGTTCACCACGTAGTCGGCCTTCACGCCGAGCGACTGGTCGTCCTCGGTGGACAGGAACACACCCTTCTGCGCGTTCCACAGCCACGGCGCCACCAGGGCGCTGGAGTAGTTGCGGGTGTAGGTGCCGCTGACGCGGTCCTCCGGGTCGGTCGCCGGGGTCAGCCCGTACGCCTCCAGGTAGCTGCCGGCCCGCCCGTCCTGCAGGTTCTTCGCGTGCCACATCGGGTTGGCGCCCGCCGGCACCTCGGCGTTGAGCTCCTCGTCGTGCCACAGGTTGTCGATGCCGACCGCGCCGTTGCCGCACGGGGTCGTCGAGCCGATCGCCCCGCCGGTGCCGGCCGGGCACTTCGTCTGGTCCGGCAGCGCCGCGCGCCCCCACAGGCCGTTGGTGCCGCCGGTGACGCCGCGCCAGCCGCGGGTGTAGTACGGCACGCCGATGTTGATCCGGCCGGACTGCATCGCGCCGCGGAAGTAGTGGTACGCCCAGTCGGTGTTGAGGTAGCCGATGTTGGAGTAGGCGCCGTACACGCCGCCCTGCGACAGCTCCGCGTCGTCGCCGTTGTCGTACAGCGCCGCGTTCGGCCCGACGAAGTGGTTCCACGAGCCGTGCAGGTCGTACGACATGATGTTGACGTAGTCGAGGTACTGCAGCGCCTGGTAGGACTCCAGGCCGCGCAGCAGCCAGCCGGACGCGGGCGCGGCGACGGTCACCATGTAGTACTTGCCGTCGGCGGCCGCGGCGGCGTCGAGCTTCTCCCGCAGCGTCTTCATCAGCAGGTGGTAGGAGGCGTTGAGCCCGGCCCGCTTCGCGTCGGCCTGTGCGAAGTCGAGGGGGTTGCCGGCCTTGGCGTTGGAGGTCGGGTACTCGTAGTCGATGTCGACGCCGTCGAAGCCGTACGTGCGCAGGAACGCCACCACCGAGTCGGCGAAGGTGTTGATGCCGGCGACGTTGACGCTGTTGTCGGCGTTCGTGGTCATCCGGTAGAAGCCGCCGGAGTCCACGCGCTCGCCGTTGTCGCCGAAGTAGCCGCCGGTCTCGGCCCAACCACCGACGCTGATCAGCGTCTTCACCGCCGGGTGCTGCTTCTTGAACTTGTTGAGCAGGTTGAAGTGGCCGGTGTACGAGTACGCCGGGTCCATCTCCGCGCCGGCGGTGCCGGGCCAGGTCATGTTCGTCGCGGCGTTGTTCGCCGCCGTCGGGGTGCCGACGGAGATCTTGTTGGCGCCGTCGACGTGCGCGAACGCGTAGTTGATGTGGGTGACCTTGTCCCACGGGATCTGGCTGGCCAGGTACGCGGGCGCGCCGTTCTTGCCGGTCCGCCAGCTGGTGAAGTAGCCGATGATGCGGCGGCCGTGGTCGGCGCCGAGGTTCTCCCGGCCGTTGGTGTCGTACACGGTGCAGTACGGCACCGTCACGCCAGGCGTCGGGTAGAGCCCGTCCGGCCGGCAGGCCGCGTGGTCGACCTCCGCGCTGGCGGTGGTCACGAAGAAGGCCGCGGAGGCGGCCACCAGGGCGGCCGTCGCGGCGGACAGGAGGTGCAGGGCGCGTCGTCGCATGGAACCCCTCGCCAACCGTTAATAAAGTTAACAGTAAAGTGTCCTAGATGTATAGCGGCCATCGACGAGGGTGCGCAAGGGTAAGGCTTAACGGCGCCTTAGTACGGGACTTATTTCTGGGTGGCGGTGTGCAGGTTGCGCGTCGCGAGGATGGATGACCGCACTTCCTGGAGCAGCTCGGTGGTCGCCAGGGGGCGCCCCCACTCGGCCGTCGCCAGCTCGTCCATGCCGACGGTCTCGATGCCGCAGCGGTACGGCCGGCCCAGCAGCCGCACGGCGTCGCAGTGCTGGTGCCGCACGTAGGGGTCGTTGGTCACCAGCAGCACCCGGTCGGTCCCGGTCGGCGTGTGAATGTGCTCGGCCCAGCCGAGCAGGGTGCAGGCGGTGCTGGCCCGCAGCGGCGGCCGGGTCGAGGCGGCGGCCAGGACGTGGACGTCACCCTCCGGCCACTGCCGATGCCACCAGCCGTCGCCGCCGTGCGTCTTCGCGGGCTCGGGCAGGCCGAGGAACCGGCGCAGCGCGGCCGTCATCATGTCGGCCTCGGTCTCCAGCTCGCCGAGGCCGAGGCGGATCCCTTCCCGGTGCTCCCGGTCGTCGCGGTGCCGCAGGCTGCCCAGCCCGGCGACCGTGCCGGCCTCGACGCCGCGGCGCAGCAGCCGCGCGGTGTAGTCGACCCGGCCGAGGGTGACCCGGATGCCGCCGCCGAGGATGACGACGTGGTCGTAGCGCCGGTGCCGGGGCGCGGTGCCACCCAGGCCGAGTTCGTGGATCAGCGCGCGGAGCTCGTCGTCGAGCGGCCCGTAGCCGACGCGGGCGGTGTCGAACCGCTCCTTCGTCCCGGCCCGGAAGTCCCAGACCGCGCTGAACGCCGCGAGCCGGTCCAGGACCTCGCCGGTGGGCCCGCCGGCCACCTCGCCGGCGAAGTGCGCGACGAGACCGCGCATGGCGGGGGAGGTGGCCCAGTCGTGGATGGACGCGGCGACGTCGGCCGGGTCCGTCCCGCCCGGCTCGCACGGCGGCAGCGCGAACGGCACCCCGGCAGCCTACAAGACCGCCGTTTCCCGCAACGAAGCTGCACATGGTCCGCGGCGGGAGACCGGGCGCGGTTGTGCTCCATAGTGGACAGTCCGGGGCGTGACGCGATGATCGACTCCGAGATACGGTGTCGTTACGCTCACGGCCCGGAGGTGTCCTTTGACGACCGCAGCACTCGCCCGCGGTGCGAACACCACGATCGACGAGACGGCGGTCACGGCGCTCGTCGCCTGGCGCTCCGGCGCAACGGTCGACGCGTGCGCGCTGCTGGTCGGCGAGGGCGGCAAGGTGCGCGGCGACGCCGACTTCGTGTTCTACAACCAGCCGCAGGACGGCTCCGGCGCGGTCCGGCTGAGCACCGACGGCGTCGGCGCGGCGACCCTCGCCGTCGACCTGGCCCGGGTCCCGGCCGACGTCAGCAGCGTCGTCGTCGCCGGGTCGATGGACACCGGCACGTTCGACGGGGTGCCGGGCCTCGAGGTCACCGTCAAGGGCCGGCGCGGGCAGGTCGTCGCCAGGTTCCCCCTCCGCGACGTGGAGCCGGTCACCGCGGTGGTGTTCGGCGAGTTCTACCGGCGGCAGGGCCGGTGGAAGTTCCGGGCCATCGGGCAGGGCTGGGACTCGGGCCTGGAGGGCCTGGCCACGGCCTACGGCGTCACGGTCGAGGCCGACCCGGCCGAGGACGCCGCGGCGCCCGCCGCCACCCCCGCGGTGCGCGCCGACTGGTACGTGGCACCGGACAACCCGTCGCTGCTGCGCTGGTGGAACGGCACCGAGTGGAGCGTGCAGACGGTGCCGCTCATCCACGACACGCCGACGGTCTGCGGCCGGTGCGGCGGCCCGAAGTACCGCAGCTACGCCGGTGTGCCGTCCGCCTGCCGCCGGTGCGAGCCGGAGATCGCGAACGTGCTCAACGTGTGGCGGACCCGGGCCGCCAGGGTCCTCGCCGCCACCGGCACCGCCGAGCCCGCCTGGTCGCAGCTGTGGGCCGAGCTGCGCTACCACCGGGTGCGTGAGGAGGCCGGCCGGGAGGCGCTGCGCCCGGCCGCCCTGCACCACCTGCACCAGCTGCTGACGTTCGCGTTCGCCGACGGGGTGATCGAGCAGCACGAGATGGACGCCTTCGACGACGCGGTCCGCGCCCTCGGCGTCGTCGACCCCGCGATCAGCCAGCTGCGCCGCCGGCTGCGGCGCGGCCTGGAGCTGGGCCTGATCAGCGGCGGCGACGTGCCCCGGGCCACCTCCAGCACCCTGCACCTGGACGCGGACGAGATCCTGCACCTGGACGTGCCCGCGACGCGGGTGCGGCAGCTGGCCAGCGGCACCCGCCGCAACAGCGGCCGGCTCATCGTCACCAACACCAAGCTGCGCTTCGTCGGCGAGGGTGCCGGCGCCGACCTCGCCTGGTCGAAGGTGATCGAGGCCCGCCCCGAGTACGGCACCGTGGTCGTCGCCGCCACCACCTCCCGCGGCGGCGGCACCTACGAGGTCGGCGACCCCGAGTACGTGGCCGCCGTCCTCACCGGCGTGCTGAAGGTCGCGAAGCGGATCGCGACCGTGCCCGGCCAGCGCGACTCCCGCTCGGTGCCGCCGGCGATCCGGGCCGAGGTGTGGCGCCGCGACGGCGGGGCGTGCGTGGAGTGCCAGGCCACCGAGTACCTGGAGTTCGACCACGTCATCCCGTGGAGCCGCGGCGGCGCGACCAGCGTCGGCAACCTGCAGCTGCTGTGCCGCCGGTGCAACCTCGCCAAGGGCGCCCGGATCTAGCGCGCCACCTCGAGCCGCAGCCAGGCGGCCAGGCCGGCGATCTCGGCGTCGACCGCGGCGGCCGTCGCCGCGTCGAACGGCTCGTCCTCGTGGACGGCGCGCACCCGCAGCACCCCGGCCTTGCGGTCCGCGGCCGCGTCGAGCTTGCCCACCAGGCGGTCGCCGTGCAGGATCGGCAGCGCGTAGTAGCCCCAGCGGCGGTTCGCGGCCGGCTTGTACATCTCCAGGCCGTAGTCGAAGCCGAACAGCTCCACGGCCCGCTTCCGGTCGTGGATGAGCCGGTCGAACGGCGACAGCAGCGCCACCCGCCCGTCCAGTGGCTCGCCGAGCCGGCCGAGCTGCTCCGGGTCGACCCGCCAGGTGCCCTTGACCCCGTCGACGGTCGCCGGCTCCCCGACGTCGCCGACGCCCCACGGCTCGATCGGCACCTCGGTCGTCTTCGCCCGCGCGATGCCGAGCGCCCGCAGCCGCCGCTCGCTTCGGCACCGCGGTGCGTCCTGCGCGGGCACCGGCGTCTCGTCCGGGTACACCCGCTCCGCCAGGTCCCACAGCCGGTCCCGCCCCTGCCGCCCGGCGACCGCGACCTCCCCGCGGGCCGCCATCAGGTCCAGCAGCCGGATCACGTTCTGGTCGTTGGTCCAGCCGGTCGACGCCCACGGCACCACGCACGTGTCGGGGATGACCCGCGACGGCAGTGGCCCCTCCGCGGCGAGCCGGGCGAGGATGTCGCGCCGGCACGCGTCGTTGGCCCGGATCCAGTCCAGGTGCCGCTGGTACTTCCACGCCCCGGGCGCCTCCTCGCGGCGCAGCGACATCTCCGCCCGGTACAGCGCGATGTCCTCCGCCGGCCGCACCGTCGCCGCCAGCTCGACCAGGTCCCGCCGCCCCAGCGCACCGGCCAGGTCCGCGGGCTCGTACGCGCCCCCGAGCCGGCTCCACGCCACGAGATCGGCACTCGGCGCGACCGCCGCCGTCGGGTCGAGCTGCAGCAACGTCAGGTGCCGCACCAGCTCCAGCAGCCCCGCGGGCCGGCCCGCCTCCAGCAGCTGCGCCCGCACCGCGATCCGGCGCGCGTCGGCAGGGGACAACCGGTGCGTGGTCATCCTCAGAGGCTAGTACCGCCGCACCGCCCCCGCGGCCCGGCCGCCGGTCAGTTCCAGGGGGTGGCGGTGCAGGCGACCCGGCCGCAGTCCTCACACAACGACAGGGTGCGCCAGCCGTCGCCGTACTCGCGGACGCGCGCGGGCAGCGTGGCGACGTGGAACATCAGCCGGCCGCGGGACGGGCAGTGCGGCGACGTCCTCGACGCGCAGGCCGACCGGGTGGCGCTCGGCGGCGAGGTCCTCGTGGCGGGCGACAGGGCGCAGCCGGGCCGCGCGGCGCCGCGCGGTGAAGCGGTGCCGGGCGGGGCCGTGAGCGGGCACCTCGACGCCCAGGGTCTCGTACTCCTCGCGTGCGGTGCCGGCGCGGACGTCGGCGGCGACCGCGGCCAGGGCGGCGTCGGTGCCGATGGCGGCGAGGGCCCACGCGTCGCGGAAGTGCCATCGGTCCCGCAGCCGGCGGGCGAGCAGCTCGACGCAGCGGTCCGGGGCACCGGCGAGCAGTACGCAGAGGTCGTCGAAGCCGACGTCGAAGGGCTCCAGCAGCGCGGCGATGACGTGCTCCTGGTGCGGCCGCAGCCACTCGGGGTGCGTACCGGCGAGCAGCGAGAAATGGTCGGCCAGGACGCGGGTGTCCGCGCCGGGCCGCGCCAGCGCGGCGACCAGGACGGCGACGTCCTCGGGGGAGGCGACCGGCAGGGGCTGTCTGCCGGGCATGACGCGCACAGGCACGCCGGACCGTAGCATCCGGTCCGGCGTGCCCCACCGCGGGTCAGCGCTTCATGCCGTGCTCGATCGCCTCGATGATGCGGGGGCGCAGCTCGGCGGCGCTGATGATGGCGTCGACGGAGCCGACGGCCACGGCGCGCTGGATGTTGTGGACGCGGTCGAACTCGGCGGCGACCTCGCCGAGCTTCTCCGCACGCACGGCGGAGTGGACCTCGGCGAGCTGCGCGTTGAGGGCGGCCCGCTCGGCGCCGGTGGCCCCGGAGATGCGCGCCTGCAGGTCGGTGACCCGCGGGTCGGTCGCGGTGCGGTTGTTGACCTCGCCGGTGAACACGACCGCGGCGGCGGGGGCGCCGCCGAGCACGGAGGCGAACGAGCCCTCCAGTGCCAGGACGGTCATGTTCGGGTTGAGGGCCTTGGAGAACACCACGAACGCGCCGCCGTGGTAGCGGGAGATGACGCAGAAGACGATCGGGCCCTCGAAGTTGACGATGGCCCGGCCGATCTCGGCGCCGTACTCCAGCTGCAGCTTGCGCATCGACTCGGGGGAGCCGTCGAAGCCGGACAGGTTGGCGAGGACCACGAGCGGGCGGTTGCCGGAGGCGGCGTTGATGGCCCGGGCGGTCTTCTTGGACGAGCGCGGGAAGAGGGTGCCCGCGGTGTACGTGTCGGGCCCGTCGGTGGGCGGGAAACCGCGCCGCGGCACGGAGCGGGACTCGATGCCGATGAGGCACACGGGCCAGCCGCCGATGTGCACGTCCTGCACCGCGGACGTCTCGGCGTCGGCCATGCCGGCCCAGCGTTCCAGCACCGGGTGGTCCTGGTCGGACAGGGCCCGCATGACGGTGCGGATGTCGAAGGGCTTCTTGCGGTCGGGGTTGTGCGCGACCGAGAAGATCTGCCCGACGGTGGTGAAGTCGCTGCCGACGATCGCGTGCGGGAAGTCCGAGACGTCCCGGTCGACGGGGTCGCTGGTCACGGCGCGCCGCGGGCCGGTCTCGCCCGGCACCACGTACGTGTGGTCGTAGTGCGCCATGAGGATGTCCCGGGCGGCCGGCAGGTGCGGCGCCCAGTACTGCGCCTGGCCGTTGGGGCCCATGACCCGGTCGTAGCCGCCGATGCCGTAGTTGTCCTCGGCGGAGACGCCGCCGGAGAAGTCCAGCGACTGCTTGCCGGTCAGCACCATCGCCGAGTCCGGGGTCATGACCAGGATGCCCTTGGTGTGCATGAGCATCGTCGCCTCGGCGTTCCAGTACGGCTGCGCGCCGACGTTGATCCCCGCGACCACGATGTTGATCTCACCGCCGGCCTGGGTGAACGTGACGATCCGCTTGAGCGCGGCGGCGACCCAGTCCATGTTCTCGGTGCCGGAGCTCATCGAGATCCGGGCGCCGGCGGACAGCGCGAACCATTCGAGGGGCACCCGCATCCGCTCGGCCAGGTCGAGCGCGGCGATGACCCGCGAGCACTCCGGCTCCGACAGGGCACCGAGCGCCTTCGTGGGGTCGCCGAGCAGCACGACCCGGGTGACGCCCTCGGGGTGCCGTTCGGTGGGGGTGGTGACGACCCCGGCGACGATCGCCGCGCTGTTCCTGCCCTTCGCCCGCTGCACCGGTACGAGCACACCCTGCTCGTCGAGGTCGTGCTCGACGAAGCTGCCGTCGGCGCCGGCGAGCAGGTCGGTCAGCTCGTAGGGGTACACGTTGCCGCGGCGGGCGGCGCGCAGCACCTTCTGCCGGTAGTCGTCGAGGGGCTGCAGCGGCTCCGTCGACGGCTTGTCGACCGACACCCGCACGCTCTGGCCGTGGTCGAGGGTGATGCGCACCGCGACCTCGCTGAGGTCCCCGGCGGAGTTGCGCTGCCGGGCGATGAACTGGACCTCTTCCAGGCCGGCTCCGGCGGTGGTCGGCAGGATGCGCTGGACCAGGGCGTTGAGCTCGTCGCCGGTCAGCTCGGTCGACGGCCAGACGTACATCATGATCCGGTTGGTGTCGAAGCGCTTGTTCTGCGGCCGCTGCGCCTGGATGTTGCGGATCGCGTCGAGACCGGCGGTGATCGCGTCCTCGACGGCGGGCAGCGCGACGAGCCGGCCGTCGGCCTCCCGCAGCGGCGTCAGGTCGCGGACCTGGCCCATCGCGATGAGCCGCTCGTCGGCCGGGTTGCTGCGCGCGACGGCCTTGAACAGGTAGATCTCCTCGTCCGCGGACGGCAGCCGGGTGAGGTCGAACTCGCGCAGCCGGTGCAGCTGCAACCGCTGCGCGATCTGCGGGTGCAGGCCGCGGATGAGCCGGTCCTCCGTGAACGCGCCGCTGCCGGCGGCGTCGGGGCGGAACGTGAAGTGGTGGTGCATCACGGCGCCGCTGGTGCCGGCGACGGTGGTGGTGATCCGGCGCACCGCCCGGGGCAGCGGCTGCCCGGCGAGCAGCTCGCCGAGGCGGACCGCCATCGCGTCGGCGTCCGGCTGGTCCTCCCAGGTGACGTACAGGTCGGCGACGAGCCCGTCGTCGGCGACACCGGCGGCGAGCTCGGTGACCGCGCCGATCGCCTGCTTCAGGGCGGCGATGTCGACGGCGGTGGTGACGATGCGGACCACGCCGGAGCTGTCGGTGCGCTCGGCGGTGACGAACCGGCAGCCGGCCGCCTCCCGCACGGTGACCCCGGACAGCGCCCGGTTGCCGTAGTACCGGCGGGTCAGCACCTCCAGCAGCGGCGCGTGGTCGCGGCCGGGGCGGCCGATGCGCTGCCCGAGCAGCCGCACCAGCGGCTCGGCGCTGGCGACCATGGCCTGGATGCGCTCGGCGCGGTCCGGGGCGTCCGGGTTGCGGTCCAGGTGCTGCAGGTCCTCGCGGACCGCGGCGTACACCTTGGCCCGGTTGCGGCGCAGCAGCGGCTGGGCGAACCAGCGGAACACCACGCCCCGGGCCAGGTCCGACACGGCGGGGAAGCGCACCTGGGTGGCCTCGACGAGGTGCTCCAGGACGAGCCCGGCGCGCTCGCTGAGCGACTCGACCGGCGGCATCCCGGCCAGCCACTGCCGCAGCAGCTCCGACACGACCGCGACGTCGGCGGACATGCGCTGCTGGGCCAGGAAGATGCGGAAGACCGCGGCCTCCAGCTCCGGCGTGCGGTCCAGCTCGGTGACGCCGTAGTGCCGCAGCGCGGTGCGCAGCTTCGCCCGGAAGCTCTCGGGCAGGCCGGCCCGCTCCACGTCGAGGCTCTGCAGGTAGCTGTGGAAGAACTCGCGCGGGCTGTGCACGGGGCTGCCCGGCTCCTCGTCGAAGTCGCCGCCCGGCTTGTTGCGGCTGAGCTCCGACAGGTCCGCGAACACGGTCAGCAGGTCCAGCTCGCCCGGCAGCGGCCGGCCACCGCCGAGCTCGGCACGGGCGGCCACGTACCCCGACAGCAGCCGCCGGCCGTCCTGCGGGTCGACGTCGAAGCCGAGCAGCAGGCTGCACAGGTCCTGCAGGCCGCGCTCGACCCGCTCGGCCGCGGACACCCCGTCGGGCTCGGCGGGCAGCTCGATCTCGGCGACCTCGGTGCCGCCGGCGGCGTCCTCGGCGGCGTCGCCGTCGGCGAGCGGCTCCAGGCGCATCAGCGGCGCGCCGGTCTCGACCTGGCTGCCGACGGACACCGGGCACTCGCGGACCCGGGCGCGGAACGGCGCGCGCAGCACCGTCTCCATCTTCATGCTCTCCAGCACGAGGATCGGCGCGCCGGACTCGACCTCGTCGCCGACGGCGAGGGGGGTCGCCACGACCAGCGCCGGCGCCGGCGAGCGCACCACGCCGCCCTCGTCGCGGCTGATCCGGTGGGTGGTGCCGTCGACCTCGACCAGGTGGATCGGGCCGTGGGTGGCGGTGACGAGGCGGAACCGGTGGCCGTTGACCACGATCCGGCCGCTGTGCGCGTCGAACCGCTCGATCTCCACGTCCACCGGGTGCACGTCGCCGCCGCCGGAGACGCCGACGCGGAACCGCTTCTGCCCGACCCGCGCGACGCTCACCCGGTAGCCGACGCCGCGCAGCTTCAGGTCCAGCGGGCGGCCGGTCTCGTGCTGCACCTGCGGCCGGCCGCCGTGCGCGGTGGCCAGCAGCCGCTGCCGGCTGAGGTCCTCCTCGTCCTGGTAGGCCTCGATCGCGGCGGCGGCCAGGGCGACCGCGGAGTGCCGGTGGGTGACGAGCCGGCCCTCGGCGCGGACCCGGTCGATCCAGCCGGTGTCGGCGCTGGCGTCGATGACCTCGGGCTGGTCGAGCAGGTCGAGCACGAAGCTCTTGTTGGTGGTGCCGCCCTCGATGATGACGGTGGTCTCGGCCATCGCGCGGCGCAGCCGCCCGAGCGCCTCGTCGCGGTCCCGGCCGTACGCGATGATCTTCGCGATCATCGAGTCGAAGTCGGCGGGGATGGTGTCGCCCTCGCTGACGCCGGTGTCGACGCGGATGCCGGGGCCGGCGGGCAGGACCAGCCGGGCGATGCGGCCGGGGGAGGGGGCGAAGTCGCGGTCGGGGTCCTCGGCGTTGAGCCGCGCCTCGACGGCGTGCCCGGTCTCCTGCGGCGGCGGGCCCTCCAGGCGGCCGCCGGCGGCGACGTGCAGCTGCAGCCGGACCAGGTCCGTGCCGGTGGTGATCTCGGTGATCGGGTGCTCCACCTGCAGGCGGGTGTTGACCTCCAGGAACGCGAACAGCCGCTCACCGGGGTGGTACAGGAACTCGACGGTGCAGGCGCCGCGGTACCCGACGGCGATGGCGAGCCGCTCGGCGGACGCCTTCAGCTCGGCGGACTGCTCCGGGGCGAGGACCGGCGACGCGGACTCCTCGATGATCTTCTGGTTGCGCCGCTGCACCGAGCAGTCCCGCACACCCAGCGCCCACGCGGTGCCCTGCCCATCGGCGATGACCTGCACCTCGACGTGCCGGGCGCCGGTGACCAGGCGCTCCAGGAACACCACGCCGGAGCCGAACGCGCGCAGCGCCTCCTGGCTGGTGCGCTCGTAGGCGTCGGTGAGGTCCTCGGCCGAGGTGACCTTGCGGATGCCGCGCCCGCCGCCGCCGGCGGTCGCCTTGAGCATCAGCGGGTAGCCGATCTCGGCGCCGGCGCGCAGCGCCTCGTCGAGGGTGGACACCGCGCCGCGGCTCCACGGCGCGACCGGGACCCCGACCTCCTCGGCGACGAGCTTCGAGCCGATCTTGTCGCCGAGCCGGCGCATCGCCTCCGGGCTGGGCCCGATGAACGTCACCCCGAGCTTCTCGCACAGCTCCGCGAACGCCGGGTCCTCCGCGACGAACCCCCAGCCGACCCAGGCGGCGTCGGCCCGGGTCTCCACCAGGGCCCGCTCCAGCGCGGCGTGGTCGAGGTACGGCCGGGCCGAGGCGGGGCCGAGCGGGTAGGCGATGTCCGCCTCCCGCACGAACGTCGCGGTCCGGTCGGCGTCGGTGTAGAGAGCGACCGTCTCGATCCGCTCCCCGGTTTCGGCCGACAGGTCCCGGACGGCGTGGATGAGCCGCATCGCGGCCTCTCCGCGGTTGACGATGGCGACACGACTGAACACCGGTTGAGCCTCCCATGAACCCCACATGCAGCAGGCGACGTCCGGGTTCCGGAGCGCCGCCTGCACCTTGCTACACCCTGCGTGATTACCGCCGAGTACGCCAATGTGCCGGATCACGCATACCGGTGCCGTCGTGTTGTAAGGATCCCACAAAAGAGATTCGGGCCAACCCTGAGGTTCCTAGTGACCGGGGTCACGTTGAAGTTCACCCGCAGGTCGCCGCGGGGGCGCCGGCGTCAGCGGGCCTCCCACATCGACGCGGCCGTCGGCGGCTCGAACTCCTCGAAGACCAGCAGGGTGCGGGTGCTCACCACGCCCGGCATGCCCTGGATGACGTCGAGGACGAGGCGGCGCAGGTCGGCGTTGTCCTTGGCGCGCACCAGCAGGATCACGTCGAACTCGCCGCCGACGAGGGCGATGTGCACGACGCCCGGCAGGGCGCGCAGCTGCTCGCCGACCACCCGCCACTCCGCCTGACGCAGGTTGACCGTCAGGTACGCCGAGGTGCCCATGCCGGCGGCGGCGTGGTCGACGTCGGCGCGGAAGCCGCGGATGACGTTCGTGTCGCGCAGCCGCTGGACGCGGGCGTAGGCGTTGGCGCGCGAGATGTGCAGGTGCTCGGCGAGGGTGCGCATCGACATGCGTCCGTCGCGGCTGAGCTCGGCGAGGATACGCCGGTCGATGTCGTCGAGCGGGCTGGCCACCTGTCTCACCACCGTTGCTGAACGAGCCCTAGGTTTGGACGTTTGGCCCGGTCCGGGCCGGTCCCGGGCTCCATCTTCTCGTTTCCGGCCGGGCAGTGGAACGCGAATGGCATGAGGCCCAGTATTGCCGCATGTCACGTGACCCGAGTCACCTGCTGCCCTCCGCGGAGCCCGTCAGCCTCATCGACGCGCGCGGCCGGGCCGTCGGGGGTGCGCCGTACCCCGCCCCGGACGACGCCGCCCTGCTGCGGGCGCTCGGTGCGCTGCTCACCGCGCGCCGGCTCAACGACCAGGCGTACGCCCTCGTGCGACAGGGGCGCCTCGCCGTGTACCCGTCCTCGCACGGGCAGGAAGCGTGCCAGGTCGCCGCGGCCCAGGTCCTCGACGACGGCGACTGGCTGTTCCCCACCTACCGTGACACCGTCGCCGCCGTCGGCCGCGGCGTCGACCCGGTCGAGGCGCTGAGCCTGCTCAAGGGCGACTGGCACTGCGGGTACGACCCGTACGAGCACCACGTCGCCCCGCACGCCACCCCCCTCGCGACCCAGCTGCCGCACGCGGTCGGGGTCGCGCACGCGGCCACGCTGCGCGGCGAGCCGACCGTCGTCATGGCCATGTGCGGCGACGGCGGCACCAGCGAGGGCGACTTCCACGAGGCGCTCAACTTCGCCGCCGTCTTCCACGCCCCCGTCGTGTTCTTCGTGCAGAACAACGAGTACGCGATCAGCGTGCCGCTGTCCCGGCAGAGCGCCGCGCCGTCCCTGGCGCACAAGGGCATCGGCTACGGCGTGCCCGGCGAGCGGGTCGACGGCAACGACATGGCCGCCCTGCTCGCGGTGCTCGGCGCCGCCGTGGCCCGGGCCCGCGCCGGCGGCGGCCCGCAGCTGGTGGAGGCGCACACGTACCGGATGCAGGCGCACACCAACGCCGACGACGCCACCCGGTACCGCGACGACGCCGAGGTCGCGGCGTGGGTCGAGCGCGACCCGATCACCCGGCTCACCACCCACCTGCGCGAGCGCGGCGTGCTCGGCGACGAGCAGCTGGCCGCCTTCACCGCCGAGGCCGAGCGGGTCGCGGCGCACCTGCGCGACGGGCTCAACCGGGACGTCGAACCCGACCCCGCGGACCTGTTCGCCCACGTGTACGCCACCCCCACCCCGCAGCTGCGGGAGCAGGCGGCACTCGTCGCCGACGAGCTCAGCCGGGAGCTCGGCGCCCCCGACCACGCAGCCGACCGGCGCAGCCCGGAAGGAGCAGCCCGATGACCGCCGTCGCCGAACCCATGACCACCGCGCCGCAGGCGCCCCCGGCGGCCCCGGCCGGGCCGGTGCGGCCGGCCGCCGGGACCGTCACCCTGTCGATGGCGCAGGCGCTCAACCGGGCCCTGCGCGACGCGCTGGCCGAGGACCCGTCGGTCGTCGTGTTCGGTGAGGACGTCGGCGCGCTCGGCGGCGTCTTCCGCATCACCGACGGCCTCACCGCCGAGTTCGGCGAGGTCCGCTGCTTCGACACGCCCCTGGCCGAGTCCGGCATCGTCGGCATGGCCGTGGGCATGGCGATGAACGGCATGCGGCCGGTGGTGGAGATGCAGTTCGACGCGTTCGCCTACCCGGCGTTCGAGCAGATCGTCAGCCACGTCGCGAAGATGCGCAACCGCACCCGGGGCCGGGTCGCGCTGCCGATGGTGATCCGGGTGCCGTACGCGGGCGGCATCGGCGGCGTCGAGCACCACTGCGACTCCTCCGAGGCCTACTACGCGCACACCCCGGGCCTGCACGTGCTCGCCCCGGCCACGCCCGCCGACGCCTACGCGCTGCTGCGCGCCGCGGTCGCCTCGCCGGACCCGGTCGTCTTCCTCGAGCCGAAGAAGCTGTACTGGAGCAAGGGCGAGGTCGAGCTGCCGTCGCGGGCCCCGGGCATCGGCACCGCCGTGGTGCGCCGGCACGGCACCGACGCCACCCTCATCGCCTACGGGCCGTCCGTGCCGGTCGCGCTGCAGGCCGCCGAGGCCGCCGCGCGGGAGGGGCGCAGCCTGCAGGTCGTCGACCTGCGCTCGATCGTGCCGTTCGACGACGAGACCGTGTGCGCCGCGGTCCGCTCGACCGGCCGGGCCGTGGTCGTCACCGAGTCCGCCGGGTTCGCCGGCGTCTCCGCCGAGATCGTCGCCCGGGTCACGGAGCGCTGCTTCAACGCCCTCGCCGCGCCGGTCCGCCGGGTCACCGGGCTCGACATCCCGTACCCGCCGCCGAAGCTCGAGCACTTCCAGCTGCCCGGCGTGGACCGGGTCCTGGACGCCGTCGACGACCTGCAGTGGGAGCAGTGATGGCGGCGCGCACGTTCCTGCTGCCGGACCTCGGTGAGGGGCTCACCGAGGCGGAGATCGTGCGGTGGCTCGTCGCCGAGGGTGACGTGGTCGCCGTGGACCAGAGCATCGTCGAAGTGGAGACCGCCAAGTCGGTGGTGGAGGTGCCGTCGCCGTACGCGGGCCGGGTCGAGACCCTGCACGCGGCGCCCGGGGCGACGGTCGAGGTGGGCCGGCCGCTCATCACGGTGGCCGCCCTGGACCGGGAGCCCGCCACCGTGGGCGCACCTTCGGCAGCACCCGCCGCGGCACCGGCCGCATCGCCGGCGGCGGCCGCGGCGGCGGCCACCTACCGGGAGGAGGAGCAGGCCGGGTCGGGCAACGTCCTCATCGGCTACGGCACCTCCGGCGGCACCACCTCCGGTCGCCGGCGCCGCCCGCGGGGCGGCGTGCGGCCGGGCGTGTCCGGCACCCGGGGTGCCGCGGGGGGCGCCGGGACGCCGCGGCCGGTGCCGCTGGTCGTCTCGCCCATCGTGCGCAACCTCGCCCGGGCCAACGGTCTGGACCTGCGCACCCTCGAGGGCACCGGCGAGGGCGGCGTCATCACCCGGTCCGACGTGGAGCGCGCCCTCACCGCGGCCGCGTCGTCGCCCGCGTCGTCGCCCGCGGCTCCGCCCGCGCCGGTGGCGGCGGGGGAGCGGCGGGTGCCGCTGAACGGGTTCCGCAAGACGGTGTCCGCCGCGCTGAGCCGCAGCCGCGCCGAGATCCCCGAGGCGACCGTCTGGGTCGACGTCGACGCGACCCGGCTGTGGCAGCTGCGCGAGCGCACCCCCGGCGGGCCGGGCCTGATCGCGTACGTGGCCCGGTTCGTGGTCGCGGCGCTGCGCGAGTACCCGGTGTTCAACGCGCGGCTCGACACGCAGCGCCAGGAGATCGTGGAGTTCGACCGGGTGGACCTCGGCATCGCGGTGCAGGGCGAGCGCGGGCTCGTCGTGCCGGCCGTCATCGGCGCCGACGCCATGACCACCGCGCAGCTGGACACCGAGATCCGCCGGCTCACCGCGACCGCCCGCGAGGGCCGCAGCACGGCGCGGGAGCTGTCGGCGGGGACGTTCACCCTCAACAACTACGGCGCGTTCCGGGTCGACGGCAGCGCCGCGATCATCAACCACCCGCAGGTGGCGATCCTCGGCCTCGGCCGGATCATCGACCGGCCGTGGGTCGTGGACGGCCAGCTGTGCGTCCGTAAGATCACGCAGATGAGCTTCGTGTTCGACCACCGCGTGTGCGACGGCGGCACCGCCGCCGGGTTCATGCGCAGCGTCGCCGACGCCATCGAGGACCCCGCGTCGGCCATCGCCAGGCTGTGACCGCCGTGCCGGCCGCCGTGCTGCTCGCCGGGCACCCGCTGCCCGGCGGCCCGGCGCGGGACGTCACCCTCGGCCAGGAGCTGCTGCGCGGCGACCTGCCGGACGACCTGCCGGACGATCTGCCGGAAGATCTGCCCGGTCTGCGCGACGGGCGGCAGTTCCTGCGGGTGTACTCGCCGTCGCCCACGGCCGCGTTCAGCCGCCGCGACACGCTGCGCCCCGGCTACCCGGCCGCGGCCGGGGCGGTGCGCCGGCTCGGCTGGACGCCGGTGGTGCGCCCGCAGGGTGGCCGCCTCGCCGTGTACCACCAGGGCAGCGTCGTCGTCGACCACGTGTACCGCACCCCGGACGCCTCGCGGGACACGGTCGCGCGGTTCCGCCGGTTCGCCGCCCTGCACGCCGGCGTGCTCACCGCGCTCGGCGCCGACGCCCGGGTCGGGGCCGTCCCCGGCGAGTACTGTCCCGGCGAGTACAGCGTCAACCTCGGCGGCACCCGCAAGGTCGTCGGCTCCGCCCAGCGGGTCACCCGCGACGGCTGGCTGTTCAGCTCGATCATCCAGGTGACCGGCGCGGCCGCGCTCCGCGCGCCGCTGCGCGCCGCCTACGCCGCGCTCGGCTACGACCTGGACCCGGCGGCCGTCGGCGCCCTGGAGGACGCGCTGCCGGGCGTCACGGTCGCGGCGGTCACGTCGGCGGTGCTGGCCGCCTACGGGATGCGGGGCTGACGGCGCGGGGCCCGCACCGCCGGCCGCGTCCGGCGCGCCGGGCCGGCCGGGGGCGGCCCGGGTCAGCGTCCGGTCAGGCGGACAGCATGCTGCGGGCCTGCCCGAGCGGCTGGATCAGGTCGGTCAGCGCGTCGACGATGCGGCGCTCGACGTCGGCGCCCATCCGGGTCGTCGGCACGGACACGGACACCGCGTCGGTGGCCGGGTCGGTCAGCGGCACCGCCATCGCGACGCAGACGATGCCCTCCGCGTTCTCCTCCCGGTCCACCGCATAGCCGGCGGCGCGGACCTCGGCGAGGGCCCGGTGCAGCTCGCCGCGCTGGGTGACGGTGCCCGCGGTGAGCCGCTGCAGCGGGAACGTGAGCATCCGGTCGACGTCGGCGTCGGGGTGCTGCGCCAGCAGCGCCTTGCCCAGCGCGGTCGCGTGCGCGGGCAGCCGGCGGCCCACGGCGCTGTACAGCCGCAGCCGGTGCGTCGAGTCGCGCTTGGCGAGATACACGATCTGGTCGCCGTCGATCCGGCCGAGGTGCACGGTCTCGCCGAGCCGCCGGGACAGCTCGTCCAGCACCCCGGAGACCACCGCGACGCTGTCGTCGCCGTCGAGGTAGGCGGCGCCGACCTGCAGGGCGCGCATGCCCAGCCGGAACCGGGTGCCGGTCTCGTCGGCGCGCACCCAGCCGCGGGCGGTCATGGTGCGCATGAGCCCGTGCAGGCTGCTCTTCGGGATGCCCAGCTCGCGGGCGAGGTCGACCAGGGTCCAGGCGCGCGGCTGGCCGGCGAGGACCTCGAGCACGTCGAGCGTGCGCCCGGCGGACTTGACCGGCTGGAAGTCCTGGAGCTCCTGCTGCACGGCGCCACTGTAGCGAACCGGCGCGGCTTCCACTATGTTCACACTCGTGACTGACGTTCAGAATCGTGAACAGCTTGCCATCGGCCGCGTGGTGCCGGTGGTCGTCCTGGAGGACGCCCGGCACGCCGGCGCGCTCGGCGACGCCCTGGTCAAGGGCGGCCTGACGGCGGCCGAGATCACCCTGCGCACCGCCGCCGGCCTGGATGCGATCGAGGCCCTCGCCGGCCGCGACGACCTGGTCGTCGGCGCCGGCACCGTGCTGACCGCCCAGCAGGCCGAGCGGGCCATCGCCGCCGGCGCCCGGTTCGTGGTGACGCCCGGGTTCGCCCCGGCCGTCGTCGCCGCCTGCCAGGACGCCGGCGTGCTGGTCGTGCCCGGCGCGGCGACCGCCACCGAGATCCAGATGGCCCTCGACGCCGGCCTGGACCTCGTCAAGTTCTTCCCCGCCGAGCAGCTCGGCGGCGCCGCGATGATCAAGGCCCTGGCCGCGCCGTTCCGCGGGGTCCGGTTCATCCCGACCGGTGGCATCACCCCCGCCGTGATGCCCGACTACCTGGCCCTGCCCGCCGTCCAGGCGGTCGGCGCGAGCTGGATCGTCGCCCCCGACCTGCTCGCCGCCGGGCGCTGGGACGAGGTCACCAGCCGCGCCGCGGCCGCGGTGGAGGTGGCGGCGAAATGACGCTCACCCCGCGCCCCAAGGAGGAGTGCCGCTACGACCTCGTCTCCCTCGGCGAGGTGATGCTGCGCCTCGACCCCGGCGCCGGCCGGGTCCGCACCGCCCGCAGCTTCCAGGCGTGGGAGGGCGGCGGGGAGTACAACGTCGCCCGCGGCCTGCGCCGCTGCTTCGGGCTGCGCACGGCGATCGTGACCGCGTTCGCCGACAACGAGGTGGGGCGGCTGCTGGAGGACCTCATCCTGCAGGGTGGCGTCGACACCGCCTTCATCCGCTGGGTGCCCTACGACGGCATCGGCCGCGCCGCCCGCAACGGGCTCAACTTCACCGAGCGCGGCTTCGGCGTGCGCGGCGCCGTCGGCACGTCCGACCGCGGGCACACCGCCGCCAGCCAGCTGCGCCCCGACGACGTCGACTGGGAGCACCTGTTCGGCACGCTCGGGGTCCGGTGGCTGCACACCGGCGGCATCTACGCGGCGCTGTCGGAGACCGCCCCGGAGACCGTCGAGGCGGCGATGACCGCCGCGCGCCGGCACGGCACGATCGTGTCCTACGACCTCAACTACCGGCCCAGCCTGTGGAAGGCCGTCGGCGGGCAGGCCCGCGCCCAGGAGGTCAACCGCCGCCTCGCCGGCCTGGTCGACGTCATGATCGGCAACGAGGAGGACTTCACGGCCTGCCTCGGCTTCGCCGTGCCGGACACCGACATCCACGCCGGCGCGCTTGACGCCGGCAACTTCAAGACGATGATCAAGGCGGTCGTCGAGGAGTACCCGAACTTCAAGGTCGTCGCCACCACGCTGCGCGCCGTGCGCAGCGCCACCGTCAACGACTGGGGCGCGGTCGCGTGGGCCGGCGGCGACTTCGCCGAGGCGACGCACCGGCCCGGCCTGGAGATCCTGGACCGGGTCGGCGGCGGCGACAGTTTCGCCTCCGGCCTCATCTTCGCCCTGCTGGAGCGCGACGGCGGGATCGCCACCGCGGTCGAGTACGGCGCGGCCCACGGCGCCCTGGCGATGACCACCCCCGGCGACACGTCGATGGCGAGCCTCGCCGAGGTCGAGTCCCTGGTCCGCGGCGGCGGCGCCCGCGTCCAGCGCTGAGCCGGGCCCGGCCTCCGGCAGGTGTGCCTCGCACGGCCCGCCTGCCGGGGGCCGGGTGCCCCGGTGCGCCTCCCACTGTCGCCGACGCCGGGCCCGCCCGCTGTCCGCCCGCCGGTCAGGACCTGCCCCGCGACCGCCCGACACCGCGCCGCGGCGAGGGACGCCTCTGCCAGGGGTCTGGTCCGTCAGGGGCCGGGACGTCAACGGGTCGGGGCGTCAGTGGGCCGGGTCCGTCGTGGCGCTCGGGTCGGTGGCGGCGCTCGGGTCGGTGGCGGCGGTCGGGTCGGTGGCGGCGGGCGCCGCAGGGTCGCCGCCGGTGGCGCGGGCGATGTCGGCGTCGAAGGTCCGGCCGCCGCGCAGGATGATCCAGGCGCCGGCGCCGAGTGGCAGCAGCAGCACGGTGAACGCGCCGCGCAGCGAGCCCGGGCCGCTGCCGCCCGCGAGGGCGTCGGAGGCGACCCCGACGAGGAACGGCCCGGCCGCGCCGCCGAGGGTGACGACCGCGTTGAGCACCGCGAAACCCAGGCCGCGCCGGTGGGCGGGGACGACGTCGGCGTTCGCCGCGGTCAGGTTCGGGATCGCGGCGGAGAAGCCGGCGTTGGCGACGAAGTACCCGGCGATCTGCACCGCCAGCACCGGCGCCAGCGCCGCGACCGCCAGCCCGAGCGCGCCGGCGAACAGGGCCGTGCCGGCCAGGACCATCCGCCAGCCGGGGCGCCGGCCGTGGAAGCGGTCGCCGTACCGGCTGCCGACGACGACACCGAGCACGATGCCCATCCCGCCGACCCCGCCGGCGATCCCGGTCGCGGCGGCCTCGTCCAGGCCGAACTGCCGCTGGTAGAACGTCGGCATCCAGAAGAACAGGCCGCCCAGGCCGAAGAACATGATGGTCAGCCCGGCCACGACCGACCGCAGCGTCGGGATCCGCACCAGGTCCCGCAGCTGCCGCAGCATCGGCACCGCCGGGCCCGGCCCGGCCGGCGGCGGTGGCGTCGCCGGCGCCGGCACCCGCGCCGCCGCGGCCAGGGCGCCGATCCGGTCGCCGAGCCCGCGCAGCGGCTCGCGGATGGTGAGGCACAGCAGGGCGATGACGGCGCCCGGCACCGCGACGACCAGGAACGCCTGCCGCCACCCGACCGCCTGGGCGAGGGCCCCGCCGACCAGGACGCCGACCGGCAGGCCGACGAAGTAGCCGAGGCGCTCCAGGCCGTAGGCGCGGGCCCGGCCGCCGGGCGGGAAGTAGTCGGCGAGCAGGCTGGACGCCGGCGGGTTGTACAGCTGCCCGGCCGCGCCGAGCAGCACCCGGATGCCGAAGAGCACGGCGTAGGACCCGGCCAGGCCCGTGCCGAGGGTCAGCACCGCCCACGCGCCGACCACGGCGGCGATGATCCAGTTGCGCCGGCTGGTGTCGGCGAGCCGGCCCGCCGGCAGCAGCAGCACCACCCCGGCGATCGCGCCGGCGGTCGGGATCGCGCCGACCGCCTTGTCGCTGAGCCCGAACTCCTCCTGGAGCTGCGGCACGACCCCGGCCAGCAGGTTGTACTCGACCCGGTCGACGAACGCGACGAGGGCCACGCAGATCGCCGGCCACCAGCCCAGGGGCGCGGTCGCGCCGGGGCGCACCGGCACCGGCGGCCGTCCGGCGAAGGCGTCCACCAGCACGGTGCCGCCACGGTCGGTGCCTGCCACGGGCGCCTCCTCGATTGGGAAACAGTGTTTCCCTCACGCACCATAGGCGTCCGCCCGGCGCACCACAAGATCGGTGGCGGCGTAGTAGCGGTACAGCAGGTACGCCGACACCGCGCACAGCAGGTGCCAGGCGGCGTGGCCCTGCAGCGGCGAGCGCGGGTCGCACAGCCACGCCTGCGCGGCGTTCCACACCGCGAACGCGACCAGGAGCACGGCGATCGCGGCGTACGCGAAACCGGCGCCCGGCGCGGTGCGGTCCCGGCGGATGATCGCGATCTCCAGGGCGGCCGCGGTGAGCAGCAGCAGGCCGAACGCGGCGTTGCCGGGGTGCAGCACCACCGGCACCCGCACGTCCCACGCGCCGGCGGCCTCGCAGGCGGCCACGGCGCCCGCGAAGACCCCGGCGAGCACCGCGGTGCCGGCCCGCAGCCACCGCGTCGTCGCGGAGGCGGCGGCGAACGCGGCGATGAGGTACATGCTCAGCAGGTCCAGGTGCCCGCCGAGCACGGACTGGGTGGCGTGCATCGCCGCGCTGCCCGGCCCGAGCAGCACCACGAGACACGCCAGGGCGGTCGCCCGCCGCCGCGGACCGGCCCCGGCACCTGGGTCGGGACGCGCCCCGGCGTGCCAGGCGATGAGCAGCCCGGCCGCGACGAACCCGGCGTTGCTGAAGGTGTTCGCCGGCTGCCGCACCACCCAGTCGCGGCCGGCCTCGCAGAACTCGGCGCCGCGCCCCGCGTCGGGGCCGAGCCAGCCCCACCGCAGCGCGGCCGCGAGCAGCCCGCACGAGACGGCCGCGGTGGCCACGGCGGCGGTGATCGGCCTGCGGTCACGGTCCATGCGGCAACCATAGGACGCACCGTTTCGTCCAATGTGGCCACTCGCACGCCCCGCGGTCCGTAACGTCCCCGGGGAACCGGCGGTTGTGGATGCGACAGCCAGCCGCCCCCGAACCGGAGAGGAACCCGCAGATGAACCCGACGATCCGCAGCGTGGTCGTGCCCGTGACCGACCTGGCCGCCGCCAAGGCGGTCTACACGGCGCTGTTCGGCGCGCCCCACACCGACCAGCCCTACTACGTCGGCTTCAACGCCAACGGCTTCGAGGTCAGCCTGGCGCCGCAGGGCGACGTCGCCGGCGGGCCCGTGGCCTACGTCGACGTCGACGACCTCGACGCCGCCCACGCCGCGCTGCTCGCCGCCGGCGCCACCGAACGCAGCGCGCCGCGGGAGGTCGCGCCCGGCTCGCGGGTCTGCGTGCTGCAGGACCCCGACGGCAACCCGGTCGGCCTGCGCGGCAAGTAGCGACCGATGACGCCGGCCGCGCACAGCGGCCGGCGTTATTGACGAAGACGGATGTTGTCTTGACGTCTCCCGGGTGGTCACCTGGTAACTCCGGTGCACCTCCACACCCAAGGAGGCTTGATGAGCCATTCCCGTTGGCGCTCCATCCCCCTCACCGTCGCCGCGACCGGCACCCTCCTGGTCGCCGCCATCAGCCCGGCCGCGGCCCCGGCCGGCGCGGCCCCGACCGACCTGGTCGCCGCCGAGACGTCCGCGCCGTACCTGGTCAGCGACGTCACCACGCTCGAGCAGCGCAACCGGATCGCGGCCAGCGGCGCGTCGCTGGACGGCGTCGAGCACGGCGTCGCCGACATCACCGCGACCCCGTCGGAGGTGGCGAGCCTGCGGCAGCAGGGCTTCACCGTCACCCGGGCGCTGCGCCCCGCCACCCCCGGCGGGCCGGCCACCGTCCAGGACTTCCCGTCCGCGGACTCGGCGTACCACAACTACGCGGAGCTGACCGCCGAGCTCGACCAGGCCGTCGCCGACCACCCGGCGATCCTGAGCAGGACGAGCCTCGGCACCTCGTACGAGGGCCGCAGCATCCCGGTCATCAAGATCTCCGACAACGTCGGCGTCGACGAGAACGAGCCCGAGGTCATCTACACCGCCCACCAGCACGCCCGGGAGCACCTCACCGTCGAGATGGCGCTGTACCTGATCAAGCAGCTCACCGACAACTACGGCACCGACCCGCGGATCACCGCCGTCGTCGACTCGCGCGAGATCTGGATCGTGCCGGACATGAACCCCGACGGCGGCGAGTACGACATCGCGACCGGCTCCTACCGGTCGTGGCGCAAGAACCGCCAGCCGAACAGCGGCAGCAGCAACGTCGGCACCGACCTCAACCGCAACTGGGCGTACAACTTCGGCTGCTGCGGCGGCTCATCGGGCACGACCAGCTCCGAGACGTACCGCGGGCCGTCGGCGTTCTCCGCGCCGGAGACGTCTCGGGTCCGCGACTTCGTGCTCAGCCGGCGCGTCGGCGGGGTGCAGCAGATCAGAACGCACATCGACTTCCACACCTACGGCAAGCTCGTGCTGTGGCCGTTCGGCTATACGACCGCGAACACCGCGCCCGGCCTGGACGCCGACCAGGAGGCGACGTTCCGCACCCTCGGCGTGCAGCTGGCCGGCACCAACGGCTACACCCCCGAGCAGGCCAGCGACCTGTACATCACCGACGGGTCCATCGACGACTGGATGTGGGGCGACCAGCGGATCTGGTCGTACACGTTCGAGATGTACCCGGGCAGCTCCGGCGGCGGCGGCTTCTACCCGCCCGACGAGGTGATCGCGGCGCAGACCGCCCTGAACCGGGAGGCGAGCCTGCAGATCGCCGAGTACGCCGACTGCCCGTACCGGGTGATCGGCAAGGAGGCGCAGTACTGCGGCGCGGGCCAGGGCACCACCGTGTGGTCCGACGACTTCGAGTCCAACCTCGGCTGGACGGTCAACCCGTCCGGCACGGACACCGCGACCAGCGGCGCCTGGGAGCGCGGCGACCCCGAGGCCACCGACTCCAGCGGCCCGAAGCAGCTCGGCACCACGGTCAGCGGCAGCAACGACCTGGTGACGGCGCGCCTGGCCGGCGCCAGCGCCGGCGCCAACGACGTCGACGGCGGCACCACCAGCGTGCGCTCGCCGAGCGTCACGCTGCCGTCGACCGGCACGCTGACGCTGACCTGGTCGTGGTACCTCGGCCACGGCAGCAACGCGTCGTCGGCGGACTTCCTGCGGGTCAGCGTGGTCACCGGCAGCGGCACCACGGTGCTGTTCACGGCCGCCGGCGCGGCCACCGACCGGGACGCGTCGTGGGCGACCGCCAGCGCCAACCTCACCCCGTACGCGGGGCAGACCGTCCGGATCCTGGTCGAGGCGGCGGACGCCTCGACCGCGAGCCTGGTGGAGGCGGGCGTCGACAACGTCACGATCCGCCAGACGTAGAAGAGCCGGCCGCCCGTGTCCACGGCACGGGCGGCCCGCCGCGTGTGTAGGGACGTGACGTTCGAGGAGTACGCGTTCGCCCGGACCCCGGCGCTGTTCCGCTTCGCCAGGCTGCTCACCGGCGACGACCACCGCGCCGAGGACCTCGTGCAGGACGTCCTGGCCAGGGCCTACAGCCGCTGGGGGCGCATCGCGGGCACCGAGCGCCCGGACGTCTACGTGCGCCGGATGATGGTCAACGCCCACCGCTCGTGGTGGCGGCGGCGCAGCAGCCGGGAGGTGACCGTCGAGGCGGTCGCCGAGCCGCCCGGCACCGCCGACGAGGCCGCCGACATCGCCGAGCGCGACGCGCTGTGGCGGCTGGTCCGCGCGCTGCCCGCCCGGCAACGCGCCGTCATCGTGCTGCGCTACTACGAGGACATGGACGACGCGCGGATCGCGGAGATCCTGGACTGCTCCACCGGCACCGTGCGGACCCATGCGAAACGTGCCCTCGACACGCTCCGCGCCGCACCGGCGCCCCGACGCCGTCGGCGCCGACCCGCGGGTGCTGCACTTCGCCGCCGACGGTCTGGCCGCCGGCGCCGACTACGCCACCTGGAGCGCCGGGTACGGCACCGAGAGCGTCGAGTTCCTGGGCCCCGGACGGCACCCGCCGGCTGTGGTCGGTGCGCTGGCAGCCGGGCGACGGCCTGTGGGCGCAGCTCGACATGTACGCCGCGGACCGGGACGAGGCGGTCGCGGCGGCGGCCCGGGTGACCTTCGACGAGGCCCGCCGCTGCGTGGTGCCGTTCGGCCTGACGGCGCTGCCCGCCGGCGCGCGGGTGCTGCACTGCTCGGTGGTCCTCGGCACCCCGGAGCGCGGCGGCTTCGCCGAGGGCGCCCTCGTCGCCGGCGACGGCACCGCCCGCTGGCTCACGGTCCGCGCCGAGCGCACCCCGCCGGGCATGGAGACCGTCACCGGCGAGCTGACCGCCGGCCCCTACCGGGTGGCGCGCACCGGCGACGGGCTGCTGGAGATGCTCGTGCAGCCGTGCCTGGTCGACCTGTTCCTCACTGGCCGGGGCAGCGGCTACACCGAGCAGGACGGCCTGCGGGTCCTGGGCGGCTACCGGCCCGTCGAGGACCTGGAGCACCCCGACACCTGGTGACGGCCCGGCCGCGGCGAGCTCACCCACCCGCCGGTGGACGTGTACCCGCAGGCCGGCCCGCCCGCGGTGCGGCTGCGCACGGACAGGCTGTGCCCGCACGGGGGAGCCTGGCGTCCAGGTGACGGTGCCGTCGGCGGCGGCGGTGACCGTCACCGGGTCGGCGTCGCCGACCTGGTAGGTGTAGGACACCACGCCGTGCAGGTGCCGCCGCTCCCGCTTGCCGCGCCGTCCTTCCACGCCCCGACCGGCGCGTTGCCGGCGGCGTCGACGAAGACCCGGTCCGGTGTCCGGGAGCGGGACGGCCCGCGCCGTCCCGCGTCTCCTCTGTGGACAGCGGGGCGAAGCGCCCCGGCCGGTCAGATGCTGCTCGCCGCGAGGTCGTGGTCGGCGCCGGCCGTGGCGGGTGCGGCGGGCGCGGCGGCGGTGGTGGGGCTGCCGGGGGCGATGCGCAGGTGCACGGTCGCGCCGGTGTCCAGGCCGAGGGCGAGGAACTCGTTGCGGGTCACGGTCACGATGACCGGCTGGCCGGTCGTGGTGGTGACGTCGATGCGGATCTCGAAGCCGATCCGGGTGATCCGCGTGACCGTGCCGGTCACGTCGTCCGGGCCGGTCGGGGTCGTGCTGATCTGCAGGTCGTGCGGGCGCACCAGGTGGTCGCCGAGCTGGGTGACCGGGCCGAGGAAGCGCATGACGAAGTCGTTGGCCGGGCGGTCGTACAGGTCGTCGGGGGAGCCGATCTGCTCGATGCGCCCGTCGTTGATGACGACGATCTCGTCGGCGACCTCGAGGGCCTCCTCCTGGTCGTGGGTGACGAACACCGTGGTCACCTCGACCTCGTCGTGCAGCCGGCGCAGCCAGTCGCGCAGCTCCTTGCGGACCTTGGCGTCCAGCGCGCCGAACGGCTCGTCGAGCAGCAGGACCGTGGGCTTCACCGCGAGGGCCCGGGCCAGGGCCATGCGCTGGCGCTGGCCGCCGGACAGCTGCGCGGGCAGCCGGTCGGCGAACTGCTCCAGGTGCACCAGGTGCAGCAGTTCGTCGACCCGCGCGGCGATCTCCGCCTTCGGCCGCTTGCGGATCTGCAGGCCGAAGGCGACGTTGCGGCGCACCGACATGTGCTTGAACGCGGCGTAGTGCTGGAAGACGAAGCCGACGTTGCGCTTCTGCGGCGGCAGGTCCGTCGCGTCGACGCCCTCGATCTCGACCCGGCCCGTGTCGGCGCGCTCCAGGCCGGCGATGATGCGCAGCAGCGTGGACTTGCCGCCGCCGGACGGGCCCAGCAGCGCCGTGAGCCGGCCCGACGGGATGCTCACCGATACGTTGTCGAGCGCGACGAAGTCCCCGAAGCGCTTGCCGACCCCTGCGATCTCGATGCTCAACGTTCTTCCTTCGGCCGGAGGACGGATACGACGATGATGCTGGCCACGGCCACGAGGGCGAGGAGGAAGGCGGTGGCGTAGGCGCCGCCCTTGTCGAAGTTGAGGTACTTCTCCTCGACCACGAGCGGTGCGGTGCGGGTGAGGCCCAGCACGTTGCCGGACACGATCTTCACGGCGCCGAACTCGCCGAGCGAGCGGGCGAGGCTCAGCACGACGCCGTAGATGATGCCCCACTTGATGGACGGCAGCGTGATCCGGACGAAGGTCTGCAGGGCGTTGGCGCCCAGGCTGCGGGCGGCCTGCTCCTGCTCGTCGCCGATCTCCTGCAGCACCGGCACGACCTCGCGGATGACCAGCGGCAGGGCGACGAAGACGGTCGCCATGACCATGCCGGCCTCGGCGAAGATGATCTGCAGGCCCCAGCTCTCCAGGGTCGGGCCGAACCAGCCGTTGCGCCCGCCGTAGACGAGCACCAGCGACAGGCCCACGACCACCGGCGACACCGACAGCGGCATGTCCAGCAGCGCGTTGAGCAGCCGCTTGCCGGGGAAGCGGTACCGCACCAGCAGGATCGACACGAGGACGCTGAAGACGGTGTTGATGACCACCGAGATGATCGCGATCTCCACCGACAGGTGCAGGGCGTGCACGATGTCGGGGTCGGTGAGGATCGCCCGCAGGTCGTCGAAGCCCTTGCGGAAGGTGTTCTGGCCCACCAGGTACACCGGCCACGCGACCAGGAAGAACAGGTACGTGACGACGACGAGTCGGACCAGGTGGGTGACCGGGCCGCGGCGGCGGGTCCAGGCCTTGCCGGTGCGCCTGCGCGGCGCCGGTGCCGGCGCGGGTTCGGTGATGGTGTCAGCCACGGCGCACCGTCCTTCGCTGGATCACGTCGAGGATGACGATGACGGCGAACGAGATCACCAGCAGCACGGTGGCGACGGCCGCCGCGTTCTCCAGGTGGTCGTTCTCGATGCTGCTGAAGATGCGCACGGAGGTGACCTCGGTGCGCATCGGCAGGTTGCCCGACAGCAGGACCAGCGAGCCGTACTCGCTGACGCCGCGGGCGAAGGACAGCGCGGCCCCGGCGGTGATCGCCGGGGTGAGGCTGGGCAGGATGACCCGCCGGAAGATGGTGAACCGGCTGGCGCCGAGCGAGGCGGCGGCCTCCTCGACGTCCTGGTCGATCTCGGCGAGCACCGGCTGCACCGTGCGCACGATGAACGGCAGCGTCACGAACAGGAACGCGACGAACACCGCGACCCTGGTGTTGGCGATGTCGACGCCGATGGGGCTGGCCGGGCCGTACAGCGACAGCAGCACCAGGCCCGCGACGATCGTCGGCAGCGCGAACGGGATGTCGACGAGCACCTCCAGCACGCGCTTGCCGAAGAACCGGTCCCGGACCAGCACCCACGCGATGAGCGTGCCCATCACCACGTTGACCAGCGTCACCCCGATCGAGGTGAAGATGGTGAGCTCGATCGAGGCGAGGGTCTGCTCGGCGGTGATCGCGTCCCAGAAGCCGCCCCAGCCCTCCGAGCCGGCGACGGCGACGACCGCGGCGAGCGGGATGAGCACCAGCAGGCTGAACCACAGCATCGCGACCCCGAGCCCGAGGCCGGAGACGCGGGTGAGGGGCTGACCGGCCGGAGCCGGCCGGCGGTTGCCCGCCGGCCGGCTCTGGTCGACGTCAGGCGTCGAGGTCGCGGTGGTCACTTGGCTTTGCCCGACGCGGCGATGATCTTGACGATCAGGCCCTCTTTCTCGTCGAAGTACTTCTTCGACAGCTTCGACCAGCTCTCGAAGTCCTTGTCGACGGTGAGCAGCTTCTTCGGGGTCGGGAAGGGGTCGTTCGGGTCGATGGCGCCCTCGACACCCTTGGCGTCGACGCCGGAGATGACCGGCCGGAAGCCCTTGAGCACGAACTGGCGCTGACCGGCGGGGCTCAGCACGAAGTCGAGCCACTCCTTCGCCTTCGGGTTGGCGTTGGTGAGGATCGCGCCCGGGTTCTCGATGAGGATCGTGGTGTCGGGGTAGACCCAGTCGAGCTTCTCGCCGCTCTGCCGGGCCAGGATGGCCTCGTTCTCGTAGGCGAGCAGCACGTCGCCGGTGCCGCCGAGGAAGGCGGTGGTGGCGTCGCGGCCGCTGCCGGGCAGCGCGACGACGTTGGCGAAGAGCTTGGTGAGGAACTCGCCGGCCTGCGCGTCGGTGCCGCCGTTGGCGGTGACGTGACCCCACGCCGCCAGGGCGTTCCAGCGGGCCGCGCCGGAGGAGGCCGGGTTCGGCGTGACGATGCCGATGCCGGGCTTGACCAGGTCGTCCCAGCCGTTGATGTGCTTCGGGTTGCCCGGGCGGACCGCGAGGACCACGACCGAGGAGGAGACGATGCCCTTGGTCGGGCCCTGGTTCCAGGTCGGGTCGACCAGCTTGGCGTCGACCAGGCGGGTCACGTCGCTGGAGACCGAGAAGTGCACGTAGTCGGCCTTGAGGCCGGCCACGACCGCGCGGCTCTGGTCGCCGGAGGCGCCGTAGGAGGTCTGGAACTTGACGCCCTTGCCCGCCGGGGTCTTGTTCCACTCCGCGGCGATCGCCTTGTTCGCGGCCTCAGGCACCGCGAAGCCGACGATGTTGAGCGTGGTGGACTCGCCACCGGTGCCGGCGTCGGCCTTCCTGGTGGTCCCCGCGCACGCCGACAGCAGTAAGCCGGCGGCGAGCATGAGCGTGGCAGTCGCTCTGATCGGGTGCTTCATGGGGAACCTGTCCTCCTGGGTAGGCGGTGCTCATATGGGGGTCGTGCGGTGCCGTACGTGTTCCTCGGTGCGTTCCTCGGTGCGGTCCTCGGCCAGCAGGTCGGCGAGGGTGGCCTGGTCGACGATCGCGTTGACCGCGGTGTCGACCGACAGCCAGACCCTGCGCAGCCCGCGGCCGACCCCGTCGTAGGTGGCCTGGCCGGTGGGCAGGCCACGCACCGTGGTCAGCGCCCCGTTCATGGCGCGGAGGATCTCGCCGACCGTGATGGCCGACGCCGGCCGGGCCAGGCCGTAGCCCCGCTCGGTGCCGCGGTGGCTGAGCACGAGCCCGACGCGGCGCAGTTCGAGCAGGACCGTCTGCAGCGAGCCGATGGACATCTGCTCGTGCTGGGCCAGCTGTGCCGCCGTGACGCGGCCCGGGTCGGCCGCGGCGATGGCGAGCATGGCTCTGATCGCGTAGTCGGCGCGGACGGAGATGTGCACGTCGCTGTGCTCCGATCAGCTCGCCTGTGGTCGGCGACAACACCTGTGCACGCTGCCTGTCTCCGTTCCGGCTCGAGCGGCAATCCCTAGCTTTCCTATCTTTCCTACTTCTCTAGTTAGTAGGTAGGAATAGAATAGTTGCGCGACGCGGGCTGTCAAGGTTGCGGGGCGCAGTCGATCCGTGTGGGTTGCGTTACATCGGTCGATCGGATCGCTGAACCGCCGGGACGGCGGCACCCGCGAGGGTCAGGCCCGCGCCGCCCGCTCCCACACCGCGCGCAGCAGCACGGGGTCGATGACCAGGCGTTCGGCGCCGGCCAGCAGCCGGATCACGGCGGTCGCGACGTCCGGGGCGACGACCACCGTCAGGCTGGTCGAGTCGAACTGGGCCGGCGCGAGACGGATCCCGTCGGACCGGGTGCCGTCCGTGGTGAGCACCACGACACAGCCGGCGCTCACGCCGGCCGCGCCCCAGCCGACGCCGTCGACCCGGCGGGCGAGCTCGCGCAGCCTCGTGTCGACGGAGGTGTTGGGGCGGCCGTCGGCGAACACCCGGCAGGGGTGCCCGCCGGCCGGGTCGAGGTCGTACGAGCCGGGGCGCGCGCCGTCCAGCACCGTCACGAGCACCACGCTGCGGTCGCACACCACCGCGTGCCGCACCAGCCCGTCCCGCCACGGCATGGCCCGGGCCGCCGGCAGCGCGCCCAGCACGTCGTCCAGCCACGGCGGCGGGTCGGCGCCGTCCAGCCAGTACCGGCCGGCGGAGGACTCGAACAGCTGCCGGCGCTCCTCGTTCGCCCGGGCGACCTCCGCCTGGGCGAGGTCCTGCCGCACGTACCGCTCGATCTCGTGGATCGCGGTGACCTGGCCGCCGAACGCGACCAGCACGAGCGCCAGCATCCCGAGGTTGACGAACGGGTGCTCGCCCAGGCGCGCCGCGTAGGTCACGACCGGCACCGCGTAACAGGCCAGCGACGCCGCCGCGGCGGGCCCGGCCAGCCGCCGGGCGTGCAGCGCCGCCCGCAGCGCCACGGCCGCGCCGATCGGCACCGCGACCAGCAGCGCGCCGGCCCACCAGACCCAGTCGAGCAGGGTCAGCAGCCCCAGCGCGCCGAGCAGCGCGGCCAGCCCCACGCCGATGTTGCGGCCGAGGTCCGGGTCGGCGACCGGGGTCTCCAGCAGTCGCGGGTGGACCCGGGCCGGGGCCGCGGGCCGCTCCGGCATGACCCTGGTGGCGGCCGGCGGCGCCGCGGCGAACGCGCCGGTCTCCCGCGCCGTCGCCTGCAGCAGGTCCTCGCGCAGCCGGCGGGCCGACTCCGGTCGCTGCGCCGGGTCCGGCGACAGCGCCCGGCACAGCACGGCGGCGAGCGGCTCCGGCACCGTGGGCAGCTGCGCGGCCGGCGCGAGCGCCGACGGCGGCTCGCCGAGCAGCAGCGTGTGCAGGGTGGCGCCGAGCGAGTACAGGTCCGACGCGACGCTGTCGGCGTGCCCGGCGTGGATCTCCGGCGCCATGTAGCCGCGCGTGCCGATCCTGGCCGTCGCGGTGTACGCGCCGTCGGTCCGCCAGATCGCGGAGATGCCGAAGTCGGTCAGCACCGCGCTGCCGTCGTCGGCGAGCAGGATGTTGCTGGGCTTGATGTCGCGGTGCAGGATGCGCGTCGGTGCCTCGTGCGCGTACATGAGCGCCTCGGCCACCTGCGCGCCGATGCGCAGCACGTCGGCGACCGGCAGCGTCCGCCCGTCGGCCAGCCGGTCGGCGACCGAGGCGGCGTACAGGTCCATGACCACGTACCCGGCGCCGTCGGCGGTGAGGTCCGCCTCCAGCAGCCGCACCACGTGCGGCCGGCCGCGCAGCGCCCGCAACGCCTCGACCTCACGCAGGAAGCGCCGCTGGTCGGCGTCGTCGAGGTCCTGCTTGTACACCTTGATCGCGACGGGGGAGCCGTCCATCGTCGCCTTGTGCGCCCGGAACACGTGGGCCTGGCCACCGCGCGCGCTGATCAGCGTGAGGTCGCGGTAACCACGGATCCGCGGCGCAGTGACCACGAGGCCTCCAGGCTGGCAGGGCTGCGGCGATTCTAGCCGCCGGGGGCCGCCCGCCCGGCCGTCGCGGCGGTCGCTCTCACCCGTTCTGCCACCCCCGCACCGTTTGGCGCGGACGGTCCGGATGGGTCCGGACGCGAGGCGCTGTTCATCTGCCGCATGTCCGGCGCAGGCCTTTCTTGACGCGGCGATTCATGCGACCGGAAAAGGCTCACGATTTCGCAATGTCCCCGATCTGAGAATCAAACGCACACCCGCGGTATGCAGATTCATTCGTCGTTCATTGACGCAGCACTCGGCGGTGGTCCTGCACTGCGAAGGTCCCACTCGCATTCAACTTCGAGTGCAGGGCGGAAAGGTCATGGAATGCGACACATCAGTAAGGTCGGGCTGGGGGTGGCGGGGGTAGCGGTGCTCCTGTTCTCCCAGGCCACCGCCGCTCACGCGGATGTCGCGGCACAGGGCAACGACATCGTCGGCATCGGGTCCGACACCATCCAGTACGCCGCCGACTTCCTGGCCGACGGCGACTACCAGGGCAACCCGGGTTTCAACGCCGCGGGCGGCCGGGTGTTCAACTTCGACGCGACCGGTGACGCCAGTGGCAAGCTCACGGCGGGTGCCACCGTCGTGCTGCGCGGCGGCAACTTCCCGGTCACCCGGCCGAACGGCTCCGGCGGTGGTCTGACGTATCTCACGCAGACCGACACCGGCGCGGTGCACAAGGTGCAGTTCGTGCGCAGCTCCCGCAAGCCCACCAAGGCCGAGGACGACCGCGCGGTCGCCAACGGCTGGGGCGGCCTGCGCTGCTACCAGCTCGGCCTCGACGGTCTGAAGATCGCCGTGTCCAAGACGGTCGCCTCGAACGCCGGCACCGCCGGCATCAGCACCGCCGACCTCAAGAAGATCTACAGCAGCCCGCCGCAGATCACCACCTGGGGTCAGGTCACCGGGTACAACGGGCCGAACCCGGGCGCCACGATCGTGCCGATCCTGCCGCCCGCGACCTCCGGCACCGAGCAGTTCTTCATCGCCCAGATCGGCCTGACCGAGGCTCAGCTGCGCACCACCGCTGAGGGCCTGGTCCGGGCCGAGGAGCACGACGCGTCGGTCATCCAGAGCAACGCGAACGCCATCGCGCCGTTCTCGACCGCCCGGCTGGTCATGATCCACAACGGGTACTTCAACGCCGGCGCCGCGCAGGACCCGATCACGCTGCTGTCCGGCGGCTCGGCGTTCGACGTGACCCGCCCGGTGTACTTCATCGTCCGCAACAGCGAGATCAACACCTCCTGGAACAAGGCGCTGTTCGCGCCGAACGGGTTCCTGTCGCAGTCCTTCCTCGCGCAGCCCCTGATCGAGGACTCGGCCGGTTTCACGTACCAGTACGCCGACGCGGGCCTGTGCCACACCGCGTAACCGCGGTCCCGCACACCATTCCTTCGAAACGGAGTCCCAGTTGAAGATTCGCTCAAGGTCCCTGACGGTCGGGGCGGCAGCCCTGGCGGTCGTGGCCAGCGTTCTGGTGGGGGGAGGTGTCGCCCACGCGGCGGTGACCCCGGGCTTCGAGCCCGACCCCAACGCGATCGGCGGCATCACCCTGTACAACGCCAGCGGCGCCGTCATCACCGGCGGCAACCTCAGCGACAGCCCGATGGTGGCGTTCGCTGCGGCCAGCGGCGCGGGCCGGGCCGGGGACACGAGGGCCTTCCTCCGGGTAGCCACCCCGAAGGCGGCCACGCCGACCGACCAGTTCGAGTCGGCGGTCGTCACCAACACCAGCAACTTCCCGAACCCCACCGCGCCGGCGCCGCTCAACGCCCTGACGACCC
This sequence comes from Dactylosporangium aurantiacum, assembly GCF_000716715.1. Taxonomy (GTDB): domain Bacteria; phylum Actinomycetota; class Actinomycetes; order Mycobacteriales; family Micromonosporaceae; genus Dactylosporangium; species Dactylosporangium aurantiacum. The sequence goes on from NZ_JNYJ01000002.1 coordinate 59,347, forward strand.
CGCTCGTCAGCGCCACGGCCGGCACCTCCCTGGGCGCGTACATCGCGAGCAAGCCCAACACCGAGACGGCCGCGAACCTGGCGAACATCTACCAGCTCCGCCTGATCACGACCGCCGCGGGCCAGTCCCCCGACGTGAACTACTTCCGCGTGGACGTCCAGGTCGACACCACCGCCGGCACGTGGACGGTCGTCCACCCGGCGTCGGCGACGGCCACCACCACCACGCTGTCCGCGAACCCGGCCGGCCCGGTCGGCAGCGGCACCGCGGTCACCCTGACCGCGCACGTCACCCCGGCCAACACCGCCGGTTCGGTGCACTTCTTCGACGGTGCGACGGACCTCGGTGCCGGCACGTACAACCCGGCCACGGGCAACGCGACCATCAGCGTCACGCCGTCGGTCGGCAGTCACTCGCTCACCGCGCAGTTCACGCCGAGTGACACCTCCGCCTTCTCCGGCTCCACCTCCACGGCGCTGCCCTTCACCGTGAACGCCCCGGGCACGCCGACCACCACCACGCTGTCCGCGACCCCGCCCAGCGGGACCGCGGCCGGCTCCGGCGGCACCCTCGACGTGACGCTCTCGGCGAGCGTGGCCCCGGCCGGCACCGCCGGCTCGGTCCGCTTCTTCGACGGCGCCACGGACCTGGGCACGGGCACCTACGACGCCGCCACCGGTGTGGCGACGCTCGTGAAGGCCCTGGCGACGGGCAACCACCTGCTCATCGCGACGTTCACGCCGAGCGTCGGCGGCTTCCAGTCGTCGTCCTCGTCGATCCTGAACTACGCGGTGGTCGGTGCGAACTCGGCGGCCGTGCCGCTCGACGCGCAGAACGACACCGACCCGTTCGCCGGTGCGCTGGTGCTCCAGGTCGCGGCGGGCACCGCCGTGCACCTGACGCAGGTGCCGGTGAACGACCCGAACGGCCACCCGGCGCAGGCGACCGACCCGACGGGTCACCGGCACGCCTGGGTGTTCACGGGCAACTTGACCGGTGTCTCGGTCAACGACACCCGGCCCACCCAGGACGGCTGGACGCTCAACGGCCAGGCCGCGGACTTCCGCAACGGCCAGACCGTGGTGCCGGCGGCCAACCTCGGCTGGGTCCCGGCGACCAGCGGCGGCGACGCCGAGGGCACGGTGGCCGCCGGCGTGGCGGTCGACTCGAAGCTCAAGACGGCCACCAGCAACGGTCTGCAGACGAGCAGCCAGTTCGCCAAGGCCGCCCCGGGCAACGGGCTCGGCACGAAGAACCTCAGCTCCGCCCTGGAGCTGCGGATTCCGGACACGTCGCCGACGGGTCTGTACACCAGCACCCTCACGCTGACCCTGGTCAGCCCCTGACGGTGCCCTGAGCAAACCGCCAGGTCGGCCCGGGCTGCCCCGGGCCGGCCTGTGCCAACTGTCGCACCACCGACGGACGGGAAACCTGCAATGAGACGCCTTTTCGCACTGGTCGCGGCGCTTGCCGCCGCCGCGGTGCTGACCCCCGCGGCCGCGCACGCCGAGCCCGCCGACGACGGCAACCGCGCCTGGTCGCTGCGGCCCGGCACACCGGACGGCAAGCCGGACAAGCGCACCCACTACACGCTGCAGGGTGTCCCCGGCGCGGCGGTGGAGGAGCAGGTTCTCGTCACCAACAGCAGCAAGGTCTCCGCATCGTTCGTCATCTACGGCACCGACGCGTTCAACACCGCGACCGGCGCCTTCGACCTGCTGCCCGCCGCGCAGAAGCCCACCGACATCGGCACCTGGATGCAGTTCCCCGCCTCGACGGTCACCATCGACGCCGGCGCCACCGTCGCCGTGCCGTTCAAGGTCATCGTGCCCGCGAACGCGACCCCCGGCGACCACGCCGGCGGGGTCGTGGTGTCCCTGGCCACCGGCACCGACGTCAAGGTCGACACCCGGGTCGCGGTCCGGGTGTACCTCAGGATCGCCGGGCTGCTGCGTCCGGTCCTCGCCGCGACGAAGGTCGAGGCCGACTACACCGGGGTCGGCAACCCCTTCGGCTCCGGCAGCGTCAGCGTGTCGTACACGACGGAGAACACCGGCAACATCCGCCTGCGGAGCCACCCGAAGCTGGTCGTCACCTCCGCCCTGACCGGCATCACCCTCGCCGAGCGGCGGCTGCCCGACCTGCCGGAGCTGCTGCCCGGCCAGCGGGTGCCGCACCAGACCGAGATCGGCGGGGTGTTCCCGGCCGGACCGCTGACCGTGCGCGTCGAGCTGGTGCCGTTCGGCGACCCCGAGCAGCCCGTCGGCCAGGCCGTGCCGAAGACCGAGGGGCACACCACCATCTGGGCCTGGCCGTGGCTGCTGCTCCTCGCGCTGCTCATCCTCGGCACCGGCGCCGGCTTCGGAGTCCGCCGCCGGCTGCTGCGCCGCCGCCTGGCCCGCGCCGAGGCCGCCGCCCTGGAGCGCCGCCGCGCCCGCAAGGCGGCGAAGGCCGGGGCGGCGGCATGAGCCGTCACCCGAGCACCGTCGCGCCGGGCGCGCCGTCCCTGGCCGGGCAGGTCCTGGCCGCGGCGGTGCTGGCCGCGATCGTGCTGGCCGCGGCCACCGCCTGCACGACCGGTCCCGCGTCCGCGGTGCCGTACACCGACAGCCGTTCGACCGGGGGCATCGTGCTGTACGACAAGGACGGCACGGCCGTCACCTCCGGCAGGACGAACGACCGGCCGTTCGTCGCGAAGGCGGTCGGCCAGGCCAAGGCCCCGGACCCGTACGACCGCGACGGCCGCAAGGCGACGCTGCTGGCGTTCCTGCCGCGCCAGGACGCCGACCCCACGCAGTGGCACGGCCGGTTCCTGACCGGCGCCAGCGCCTACCCGGACCCCGCGCACCCGACGGTCGTCGCGCCGGACGGCGCCGGGTCCCTCGGCGAGTTCCTCGACGTGTACCCGACCCAGTGGGACGGCCTCGTGCAACTGCGCATCTACCTCGGCGTCCCCGGTGAGGCGACCCTGACGTCGAGCTACGCGACCGCCGACATCAGGGTCAGCGGTGACCGGTGGACGGTCGTGCGCGCCGGCCGGGCCGGCGCCCTCGGCGCGGCGGCGATGACGCTGCGGGAGGGCGGCGCCGACGTGCCGATCGAGGTACGCGTCGACGGCAGCCCGGCCCCGTCCCCGGCCGGCGGCGGTGGCGGCCCCCTGCCGCGCACCGGCACCGACGTGACGACCCTCGCCGGCGCCGGGGCGCTGCTGGTCGCCGCCGGCGTCACCGCGGTCGTGCTCGGCCGCCGCCGCAGGGCGGTGCGGGCATGACCGCCACCTGGACCGACGAGACGACGGCGGCGCCGGGCGCGGCGCCGCTCGCGACGCTCGACGCGCGGGCGATCTCCGCCTGGTTCGGCACCCGCAAGGTGCTCGACCGGGTGTCGCTGACCATGCGGGCGGGCCGGGTCACCGCGCTCATCGGGCCGTCCGGCTGCGGCAAGTCGACGTTCCTGCGGATCCTCAACCGGATGCACGAGCTGGTGCCCTCGGCGCAGCTGGCCGGTGAGGTGCTGCTCGACGGCGTCGACATCTACGACACCGGCCGCCGGCTCACCGACGCCCGCCGGCAGATCGGCATGGTGTTCCAGAAGCCGAACCCGTTCCCGACCATGAGCATCTACGACAACGTGGTCGCCGGGCTGAGGCTCACCGGCGTGAAGATCCGCCGCGCGGACAAGGACGCCCTGGTCGAGGAGTGCCTCATCAAGGGCGGCCTGTGGCGGGAGGTCAAGGACCGGCTGCGCTCGCCCGGCGGCGCGCTGTCCGGCGGCCAGCAGCAGCGGCTGTGCATCGCCCGGTCCCTCGCGATCCGGCCGCGGGTGCTGCTCATGGACGAGCCGTGCTCCGCGCTGGACCCGACCTCCACCCGGGTCATCGAGGAGACGATCGCCGAGCTCGCCGCCGAGGTCACGATCGTCATCGTCACCCACAACATGCAGCAGGCGCACCGCGTCTCGCAGCAGTGCGCGTTCTTCCTCGCGGAGAACGGCGCGCCCGGCGCGATCGTGGAGAGCGGCGACACCGGGCAGATGTTCGGTGCCCCCGTCGACCAGCGCACCGCCGACTACGTCAACGGGCGGTTCGGATGAGCACCGTCCCGCTGCCCGCCGTCGACGGGGACCGGCCGCGCCCGCTCGCCTCCGCCCGCTCGCTGCCGGACCGGATCTTCCGGGGCGGGTCGCGGGGCGTCGCCGTCCTGGTCACCGTCATCTTCGGCGCGATCGGCTTCTTCCTGGCGCTGCAGGCGGTGCCGACGCTGGAGCACTACGGGTGGGCGTTCTTCACCGAGAACGACTGGCTGCCGGAGCGCGACACCGTCGGCATGTCCGCGGTCCTGCTCGGCACGCTCCTGGTCAGCCTCATCGCGATATTCACCGCGTTCCCGCTCGCCCTGTCGTGCGCGCTGTACATCACCGAGTACGCCACGCCGGGCCTGCGCAAGTCGCTGGTGGCGATGGTCGACCTGATGGCGGCGGTGCCGAGCATCATCTACGGGCTGTGGGGCGTCTTCCTGTTCGGCCCGCGGCTGATCCCGGTCGCCCACTGGCTGCACCAGAACCTCGGGTTCATCCCGTTCTTCGAGGTGCGCACCGACCCGGACGCGCCGGTCTGGGCGCAGTCGCAGTACACCCAGTCGGCGTTCACCGCCGGGCTGGTCGTGGCGATGATGGTCATCCCGATCGCGTCCGCGGTGATGCAGGACGTGTTCGCGCAGGCGCCGGTCGGGGAGCGGGAGGCGGCCCTCGCGCTCGGCGCGACCCGCTGGGGCATGATCCGCACCGTCGTGCTGCCGTTCGGCCGGGGCGGGATCGTCGGCGGCACGATGCTCGGCCTCGGCCGGGCGCTCGGCGAGACCGTCGCCGTGCTGATGACCATCAGCTTCGCGTTCGACCTCAAGGTCCGGGTGCTGGAGAACGGCACGATCACCGTGTCGTCCCTCATCGCCAACCGCTTCGGCGAGGCGACCTCGGCCCAGCTCGCGGCGCTGCTCGCGGCGGGTTTCGTCCTGTTCGTCATCACCGTGGTCGTCAACACGATCGCCGCGGTTATCGTCAGCCGCGGCCGCAGCGGCGCGGCCACCGAGATCTGACCCGCAGGAGGGGAGTGTGACCATGAAGGGCACCACCGCCGTGCGCCCCACGCCGGTCCGGCCGGCGCCGGAGCGGCCCGCCGTCGAGCGCCCCCGCCGGCTGCGGGCGCGCACGCTCGACGACAAGCTCAGCCTCTTCGGCGCCGCCGCCGGGTCGCTCGCGCTGACCTGGGTCCTGTACGGCAAGCTCCTGCCGTTCTCGGGGCTCCTCGGCTTCGTCATCGTCTGGTACGTCGTGTTCCTGCTGATGTACGCGACGGTCACCAGCATGTCGAGCCCGCGACCCGTGGTCGTGGACCGGCTGGCCGGCGCCATGGTGCAGGCGGGCGCGGCGGTCGTCGCCGTGGCGCTGCTGTCCACCGTGCTCTACACGTTCATCCGCGGCGTGCCGGTGGCGTTCCACCTGAACTTCCTGACCACGGACATGAGCGGCGTGCGGCCGACCGCGCCGCTGGACGAGGGCGGCATCCTGCACGCGCTCGTCGGCTCGCTCATCGAGGTCGGCATCGCGCTGGTGATCTCGCTGCCGCTGGGCCTGGTGACCGCGGTCTACATGGTCGAGGTCGGCGGCCGGCTGTCGCGGTTCGTGCGGACGGTCATCGAGGCGATGACCGCGGTCCCCGACATCCTCGCCGGCCTGTTCGTCTACACCACGCTCGTGGTCGCCTTCGGGTTCCCGAAGTCCGGCCTCGCGGCGGGCCTGGCGATCGCGGTGACCATGGTGCCGATCATCGCCCGGACCTCCGACGTGGTGCTGCGGGTGGTCCCCGGCGGTCTGCGTGAGGCGGGTCTGGCGCTGGGGGCGTCGCAGTGGCAGGTGGTCCGGCACGTCGTGCTGCCGACGGCCCGCCCGGGCCTGGCCACCGCCGTCATCCTCGGCGTCGCCCGCGGCATCGGCGAGACGGCGCCGGTGCTGATCGTCTCGGGCGCCTCGACGTTCCTCAACTTCAACCCCGTCGAGAACACCATGAACTCGCTGCCGCTGTACATCTTCGTCGGTGTCCGCAGCGGCCAGCCGGCGTTCATCGACCGCGGGTTCGGCGCCGCGGCCGTCCTGCTCCTGGTGGTGCTCATCCTCTTCGCCCTGGCCCGCTGGCTCGCCCGGCCGAAGGTGTGAGCCCGATGCGACCGACCACCGAACGCCACGTACAACGTCACAGAATTGGACGAGGAACCATCGTGCAGACTCCCGCCACCGCCGGCCGGCGGACCGCCGTCGTGGCCGTGCTGGCGCTGGTCCTGAGCCTGGTCGCGCCGGCGGGCCCGGCCGCGGCCGCCGGCCACGCCCGCATCACCGGCACCGGGTCGTCCTGGAGCGCCAACGCCATCACCCAGTGGGTGGCCGACGTGCGCAAGCAGAACCTGCAGGTCGACTTCACCGCGACCGGCTCGGCGACCGGCCGCAAGGACTTCGCCGCGGTCGCCAACGACTTCGCCGTCTCCGACATCGGCTTCCGCGGCAAGGACCCGACGACCGGGCAGCGCGACGACGCGCAGGGCCGGGCGTTCGCCTACCTGCCGATCGTCGCCGGCGGCACCTCGTTCGTCTACCAGGTCCGCGTCGGCGGCCAGCTGGTGCGCAACCTGCGGCTGTCCGGGCTCACCCTCGCCAAGATCTTCCTCGGCCAGATCACCGACTGGAGCGACGCGCAGATCACCGCCGACAACAACGGCCGGAAGCTGCCGTCGCTGCCGATCATCGTGGTGGTGCACTCCGAAGGCTCCGGCTCCACCGCGCAGTTCACCTCGTACCTCGCCAGGCAGTACCCGGACCTGTGGCGCACCTACAGCGGCTCGTCGGAGTTCACGGAGTACTTCCCGGCCACGCCCCGCAGCGGCAGTCGCAAGCCGGTCGTCTCGGTCAACGGCTCCGACTCGGTCATCAACACCGTCACGGCCGGCTCCAGCAACGGCGCCATCGGCTACGACGAGTACTCCTACGCCCTCGGCGCCGGCTACCCGGTCGTGGAGCTGGAGAACCAGGCCGGCTACTTCACCAAGCCGACCGACTTCAACGTCGCCGTCGCGCTGCGCGCCGCCGAGATCAACCTGGACAGGTCCGACCCGCTGACCTACCTGCTGCAGAAGCTCGACAAGGTGTACGTGAACCCGGACAAGCGCACGTACGCGATGTCGTCCTACTCGTACATGATCCTGCCGGTCGGCAACGACGCGAAGATGAACAGCGAGAAGCGCCAGACGCTGCTCGACTTCATGTCCTACTCGATCTGCACCGGGCAGGCCTCGATGGGCGTCGCCGGCTACTCGCCGCTGCCGCTCAACCTGGTGCAGGCGGGCTTCGAGCAGCTGAAGAAGCTCAAGGACATCGACCCGGCGGTCACCTTCTCCGCGCAGCCGGTCACCACGTGCAACAACCCGACCTTCATCGCCAGCGACCCGAGCCGCAACCGGCTGGCGGAGATCGCGCCGAACCCGCCGGAGTGCGCGAAGCGGGGCAACGGCCCGTGCACGGGCAACGGCTCCCCGACCGGCTCCGGCGGCTCCGGCGGCACCGGCTCCGGCTCCGGCGGCGGCACCGGCTCCGGTGGCACCACCGGCGGCACCACCGGCGGCACCGCGGCCAACCCCTCGGCGTCCGGCGCCGCGACGGCCGGTGCGCAGATCGACCCCGACACCGGCGAGGTCGTCAGCGGCGGCGCCGGCGGCGGCGCGGGCGGCGACGTCAACGCCGTCGGCGTCCCCAACGACCTGGCGGCGTTCCGGACGGGCAAGCACATGAAGGTGCTCGGCCCGGCCGCGGCCCTGCTGGTGCTGTTCGTCGTGTTCGGCCCCGCGCTCTTCGGTCGCTGGCTGCGCCGCCGCCGGGAGGAGTCGTGAGCGGGCCGGAGCGTAGCGGAGGGCTGCGAACCATTGGCTCAGGGTGGGGTTCACGCCGGCGCCGGAGCGCAGCGGAGGTGGCGGCGTGAACCGCCGCCGGGTCGCCGCCTTCGTCGTGGTCCTCGTCTGCGCCGGGCTGGTCGTGCCCGGGTCCGGGTTCTCGGCGCCGTCCGACGAGCCGGAGCCCGAGTTCACCGGGTCCAGGACGATGGCCCGCACGCACGTGGACGCCGACGGCACACGGACCACCGTGGACCAGCGCACCGTCACCGCGACCGTCAGCCAGACCAGCAACCTGCGCAACCGGCAGCAGATCCGGGTGAGCTGGACCGGCGCGCACCCGACGCTCGCCACCTCCAGCAACCCCAACAGCGTCCAGGCCCCGCTGCAGGAGTACCCGGTCGTCGTCATGCAGTGCCGGGGCGCCGACACCGCCGAGCAGCCGCTGGACCCCGCGACCTGCTGGACGCAGAGCGTCGAGGAGCGCCGCTACACCGACCCGACGCTGCAGTTCCCGCCGTGGCGGCTCGACCTGTACGAGAGCCCGGCCAACCGCAGGGCGAGCGTCGGCGTACCGGCGTCGGTGCCGCAGACCTGCGACCTGTCCGACGTCACGCTGCCGTCGCGGTTCGTGCCGTTCACCGGGCCACCGCCGCAGCACGTCGTGTACTACCCGCTGAACCGGCGGGAGAACGTGTCCTGCGGCCCGGTCCTCGCCCCCGACATGGTCAACGTCGAGGACAAGGACGCCACCCCGAGCAACACCACCTTCGCCGCCAGCAACAAGGACGGCGCCGGCAGCATCAAGTTCGTGGTCACCACCGACGAGTACAACCAGTCGTTGGGCTGCTCGATGACCGTCGTGTGCTCCCTGGTCGTGCTGCCCGTCATCGGCATCAGCTGCGACCTGCAGGCGGCCGGCCTGCCCGCCGCCGACCGGCCGACGCCCGTGGACGTGCGGTTCTCCGGGGAGAAGTGCAGGAAGTCCGGCCGCAAGGGCGTGGGGGAGTTCTACGACAACAACGACCCCGACCAGGTCGACGTGGCGGTGACCGCGAAGTTCTGGTGGAGTGCGTCCAACTGGCGCAACCGGATCACGGTGCCGCTGAGCTTCGGGCCGCCGGGGAACCTGTGCGACCTCGCCGACGCCAGCACGCCGGTGGACCTGTTCGGCTCGGAGCTGATGATCCAGGCGACCGACCAGTGGTCGACGGCGTTCTGCACCGACCCGAGCCGCTTCAAGTTCCGCCACGTGCGGCTCGGCGAGCCGCAGGCCAAGTCCGCGCTGGTCGCCAGCGGCGCCAAGGCGGCGCTGGTCAGCAGCCCGCCGGCCGAGCCGTACCCGATACCGACGGTGAGCGCGCCGATCGCCGTGACCGGCTTCGCGATCAGCTACGTCATGGACGACGCGCAGGGCAACGAGTACAAGGACCTCAAGCTCAACGCGCGGCTGCTGGCGAAGATGCTCAGCGAGTCGTACCCGACGAAGAGCGACCTGCGCGGCGCCTACGGCACGGCACCGGACAACGACCCGTACCGGGCGCTGGCCGGCAATCCGCTGACGGTGTCGCTGGATCCGGAGTTCAAGGCGCTCAACCCGGCCGTCGGCGACGCGTTCGCCAGCGTGCTGAGCTCCTCGGCGCTGCTGGCGCTGTCCGGCAACTCCGACGTCATGTACGCGCTGTCGGCCTACATCAACGCCGACCCGGAGGCGCGGGCCTTCCTCGACGGCACGCCGGACCCGTGGAAGATGGTGGTGAACCCGCGGTACAAGGGCATCCAGCTGCCGAGGACGAGCTGGCCGCTGCTGGACTCCTTCGTCTCCGAGGACTTCACCCCCTACACCGGCTGCTCGGAGCCGGAGTTCACCGACGGCCTGGCGCAGATCCCGTACCTGCCGCTGCTGTCCGCGCCGGTGCAGGACCTGGGCAACATCGCCCAGCGGGTGCAGTACGCCCTGTCCAACGCCCACGTCAACTGCGTGCTGCTGCGCGACGAGGGCGGCCTGCCGATCGGCGTCAACATGGGCGCGATCGGCCGGCAGGAGTTCCGCGGCCGCTTCATGCTCGGCGTGACCAGCCTCGCCGACGCGGAGTTCTTCCAGCTCAACACGGCCGCCCTGCAGTCGCGCTCGACGGTGCCGGCGGGTGAGCGGTTCACCGGGCGGCAGGGGCGCACGTTCGTCGAGCCGACCGAGGACTCGATGCGGCTGGCGATGACGTTCGCCAAGCAGGACGCGGCGACGAACACCTGGCTGATGCAGTACGACAAGCTGGTCGGCGCCGACGCCGCGGGCGCCTACCCGGGCACGCTGCCCGTCTACGCCACGATCCCGACCAGGGACATCGGCGCGCAGGACGGCGCGAAGCTCGCCCAGCTGCTGCGCTTCGCCGCCGGCGACGGGCAGGTCCAGGGGCTCGGCAACGGCCAGCTGCCGCCCGGGTACCTGCCGATGACCGCCGGCAACGGGCTGGGTGACTTCGTCGCCTACACGCTGCGCGCCGCCGACGCGGTGCAGGCGCAGGCCGGCACCGTGCCGCTGATCGGCGGCGGCAATGCGGCCCCGACGCCGACCCCGACGACGGGCGGCACGTCCGGCGGCTCCGGCTCCGGCTCCGGCTCCGGCAGCGGCACCGGCGGCGGTGGTGCCACCGTGCCGGCCACCGGCTCGCGGCCGTCCGGCGCGGCGCCGTCGACGCCGGCCTCCGCGGCGCCCCCGGCGGCGCAGCGTCCGGCCGGGTTCACCGCCGGGCTGTCCTCGGCCCTGGCGGCGTGGGCGCTGCCGGTCGCCGTGATGATCGCGCTGGCGGCCCTGCTGATCGGCTCGGTCACCCGGGTGGTGACGTTCGTCGTGACCTGGTGGAAGGCGACATGACCGCATCGGTGAAGCCCGGCCCGCGGCACCTGGCCGGCGACGAGCTCGACGACCTCGACGACCTCGTCGACCCGGACGATCCGGACGGCCCCGACGGCCCGGACGGCTTCGACGACCTGGACGACTTCGCCGACCCGGAGCCGGTCCGGCTGACGAGGATTCCGGTGCCGGCCCCGGTCGCGGTGGTCGTGCGGTCGCTGTTGACGCTGGCGCTGCTGGCCGGCTGGCTCGTCGCGTACGCGCTGTGGGTCAGCGCCGTGCAGCAGGCCCGCACACAGCACGAGCTGTACGGCGAGCTGCGGGAGAAGGTGGCCCTGGCCACCGCGCCGATCGGTGGCGACATCGACCCCGGCACCCCGGTCGCGGTGATCGAGGCGCCGGCGATCGGCCTGCGCCAGGTCGTCGTGGAGGGCACCAGCTCCGGGGTCATGCGCGCCGGCCCGGGCCACCGCCGGGACACCGCGCTGCCCGGGCAGCCCGGCACGGCGGTCCTCTACGGCCACGCGGCCGCGTTCGGCGGCCCGTTCCGCCGGGTCACCGAGCTGCGGCCCGGCGACGAGATCACGGTCACCGGCGGTCTGGGGATCATGCGGTACGAGGTCACCGGCCTGCGCCGGGAGCGTGACCCGCTGCCGGCCCCCCTGACCGCCGGCGGTGCCCGGCTGACCCTGGTCACGGCGGAGGCCGACGGCTGGCGCAGCGGCTGGGCGCCGGACCGGGTGGTGTACGTCGACGCGACGCTGCGCGGCGGGGACCTCCAGCCGGGGCTGCCCGGCCGGCCGGCCACGGTGACGGTGGCGGAGAAGGCGCTGCAGGCCGACCCGGACGCCCTCGTGCCGCTGGTGTTCTGGCTGCAGCTGTTCGTGTTCGCGGCGCTGGGCACGACGTGGGCCCGGCAGCGCTGGGGCGGCCCGCAGGCCTGGTTCGTCGGCGGGCCGGTCCTCCTCGCGTGCCTGTGGGGGACCGTGGAGACGCTGTCGCTGTTCCTGCCGAACCTGTCATGAGCCCGCCGGCCGGATCGCCCGGCCGTTCGGTCACCGCCCGGCCACGCATCGTCGGCAGGAGTGTGGCAGGCCGGCGGATCATGATGGACGGTTGTCCATATTCGTGACGGGATGATCGCTGCGGGTGATCGACGGTCGTTAGGATCACGCCGGAGGTGGCCCGGCAATGACAACCGTCGCGCTCGTACGCGGTGCGAACACCACGATCGACGACCCGGCAGTGCAGGTGGCGATCGCCTGGCGGGCGGGCTCGCCGGTCGACCCGTGCGCACTGCTCGTCACCGCGCAGGACAAGGTCCGCGGCGACGACGACTTCGTCTTCTACAACCAGCCCCGCGACACGTCCGGCGCGGTCGAGCTGACCGTGCGCGAGGACGGCGGCGCGAGCCTCGCCGTGCGGCTGGGGCGGCTCCCGGCCGCCGTGGACAAGGTCGTCATCGCCGGCTCGATGGACACCGGCACCTTCGACGCCGTGCCCGGCCTGGAGCTCACCGTCAACGGCCGGCACGGACGGATCCTCGCCAGGTTCCCGGTCACCGGTGTCGAACGGGTCGACGCGATGATCTTCGGCGAGCTGTACCGGCGCGACGGGCAGTGGAAGTTCCGCGCCGTCGGCCAGGGCTTCGACTCGGGCCTGGCCGGACTCGTCACCCACTACGGCGTCACCGTGGACGACGACGCCCCCGCGCAGCCGCCCGCCCCGCGGCAGCCGCGGCCCGACTGGCACCCGCTGCCGGACGACCCGGCGACCCTGCGCTGGTGGACCGGCACCGAGTGGAGCATGCAGACGGTGCCGCGGTGCCAGGAGACGCCGACCACCTGCGGGCGGTGCGGCGGCGCGAAATCCGGCGCGCCCGCCGGCGGCCGGCCGTCGTGCGCCCGGTGCGACACGGAGATCGCGGGCCTGCTGAGCAGCTGGCGGACCAAGGCGGCCAAGGTCCTCGAGGCGTCGGGTCCGCAGGGCCCGGAGTGGGACGCGCTGTGGCAGGAGCTGCGCTACCACCGCATCGACTCACCCCGTGGCCGGGAGGCGCTGCGCCCCGCCGCCCTGCAGCACCTGCAGCAGGTGGTGGCGTTCGCGTTCGCCGACGATCTCATCGAGCGGCACGAGATCGAGGGCTTCGACGACGCGGTACGCCGCATCGGCGTCACCGACCCCGCGATCACCGACATGCGCCGCCGGTTGCAGCGCGGGTACGACCTCGGCCTGATCTCCGCCGGCGACGTGCCGCGCATCGCCGGGACGACCCTGCCCCTGGACGCCGGCGAGATCCTGCACCTGGACACGCCGGCCACCCGCATCAGGTTCTACGCCAACGGGCCGCGTCCGCAGGACGGCCGGCTGATCGTGACGAACACGAAGCTGCGGTTCGTCAGCGACACCGGCGGATCCCAGATCAAATGGAAGAACGTCATGGAGATCCGGCCCGAGAACGGCCGCGTCGTGCTGGCGACCACCAGCGCAGAGGGCGGCAACTACAAGGTCGACGACGCCGAGCACGTCGCCGCCGTCCTCACCGGTGTGCTGCGCGTCGCCAAGCGGATCGCCCAGGTCCCCGCGCAGCGCGACTCGCGCTCCATCCCGGCCGCCATGAAAGCCGAGGTGTGGCGGCTCGACGGCGGCGCGTGCCGGGAGTGCAAGGCCACCGAGTACCTCGAGTTCGACCACGTCATCCCGTGGAGCCGCGGCGGCGCGACCAGCGTCGGCAACCTGCAGCTGCTGTGCCGCCGGTGCAACCTCGCCAAGGGGGCCCGGATCTGAGCGCCGCCGACCCCTTAGGCTCGCAGCGGTTCGCCGACGGGGGAGGAGCAGACCGATGTCCACGACGCAGCACCCGGCCTGGGAGGCCGTCACCGAGGAGCTCGCCGGGGCGCTGACGGCGCTGCGGGCCGAGGACGCCGTCTCCCTCGGCACCGGTGACGTCTGGGTGCAGTTCATCCGGTTCACCCGCGGCATGACCCTGACCGGCCCGGCCGTGTTCGTGCACACCAGCGCCGTCGAGCCCGGGTCGCCGGCCGCCGAAGGGCTGGCCGGGCTCGGCTGGGCCCGCTGGGACGAGCTGCAGACCCTCGGCCGGCCGGAGGTGCCGGCGCCGGTCGACCCGGACACCGCCGCTGGGCTCGCCGACCTCATCGTGCGGACGCTGCGCGACGTGCACGGCGTCGCCGACCCGGGCGGGCTGACCTACAGCTCGTTCAACAACGACGGGCTGCGCGCGCCGCGGCTGCGCACCGTCGCCGCCGAGGCCGGGCAGCGGCCGGCGGACCCGGACCCGGCCACCCTCCTGCCGGACCCGGCACCCAGCTGGCGGCAGTGGTGCGCGGTGTTCGCCGACGGGCTCGGCGACTGGTCGCAGGCGGCGTTCGACCGCCTCGTCGCGGCGCACGGCTGGACCGCCGAGGCGACCGGCCGCCGGGAGCCGGTGTTCGGCATCGGCGACGGCGCGACGCTGCGGGCCGGCAGCTGGGACGCCGGCCACTACGGCCACGGCGAGCTCAGCGCGCTGACCGTGACCCAGCCGGTCGACGCGGACGGCGCCGCCGCGGCGTACCGGCGGGCCCTCGCCGCGGCGGTCGCGGTGCTCGGGCATCCGCCGCTCGTCGGCGACGAGGGCCGCGCCCCGTTCGCCCGCTGGCGCGGCGCCCGCACCACCCTCACCCTCGCCCTGGTGCGGGGCACCGAGCTGCGCCTGGAGGTGGAGCCGACCGAGGCGCGGGAGAACCTCATCTACCACCACCAGAAGTGGATGATGTCGCCGGACGACTGGGCACCGGACGAGCTGTGGACCACCGAGCCGGACGTGGAGGCACCGCAGGCCGGGGCGCTGCTCGGGATGATGTCCTACCCGCACTCCCCGGCGGAGACCCTCGACGGCACCCTGGAGGAGCTGCGGGCGCTGCTGCGCTCCTGGGTGGAGGCGCTGCCGCTGCTGCACCCGTACGCGAGCAGCGCCCGCTGGCGGTTGCGCCGCCCCGGCGGCGACATGGTCGCGGAGGCCGCCGTCACCCCGGACCGGGTCACGGCCCGCTTCGGCTGGTCAGACCAGTACGGCGAGCCGGTGACCGCGGCGCCCAACCCCGACGTCGCCGACGACGTGGTGCGGCGCACCGCCGACGCGCTGGCCCGGGCCGGCGTCACCGAGCCGGCGCAGCTGCGCGGCGCCGCCTGGTCCGACACGCCCGCCGAACGCCTCGACGCCGCCCGGCTCACCCTCCGGCAGGGCTGAGCCGGGCGGGGACGGTTCGGCGCCGCGCGACGGGGTACATCCGGGCGCCGGACCGTGCCGCCCCACCCTGGAGGCTCACCGTGACGAGCACGCTGCCGAAGCCGGAAGCCCGGTTCCACACGCTGTCGATCGCCGAGGTCCTGGCGGTCGAGCGGGTCGAACGCGACGACGGGCTGTCCTCGGCCGAGGTCGCGGCGCGGCGCGCGGCGTACGGGCCCAACCGGTTCGCCGAGGCGCGCCGGGAGCCCCGCTGGCGCGCGTTCGCCCGCCAGTACGCCGACCCGATGCAGATCGTGCTGCTGTGCGCCGGCGTGGGCAGCCTGTACCCGCTCAAGCAGCTCGGCACCGGTCTGCTGCTGCTCGCCCTGACCCTGTTCAACGCGGTGCTCGGGCTGCGCCAGGAGGGTAAGGCGGCGGCCGCCGTCGCGGCGCTGCAGCAGATGATGGTGGTCAAGGCGCGGGTGCGCCGCGACGGCCGGCTCACCGAGGTGCCGGCCGAGGACCTCGTCCCCGGCGACGTGGTGCTGGTCGAGGCGGGTGACGTCGTCCCCGCCGACGGCCGGCTGGTGCGCGCGGCCCGCCTCGAGGTCGACGAGTCCGCCCTGACCGGCGAGAGCGTTCCCGTGGTGAAGGACGCGGCGACGGTACCGGGCAACGACGCCGCCCTCGGTGACCGCGTCGACATGGTGTACATGCACACCAACGTCACCCGGGGCACCGGCGAGGTCGTCGTCACCGCCACCGGCATGGCGACCGAGGTCGGCGCCATCTCCGGGCTGCTGCAGCGCGACGAGGGCGCCGAGACGCCGCTGACCCGGCAGCTGGCCCGCCTCACCGACCAGATCCTCGTCGTGGCCGGCGCCGCGCTGCTGGTGTCGGTGCTGGTCAACCTGGCCCGCGGCAACACGTTCCAGGTGGTGTTCACGGCCGCGGTCGCGTTCGCGGTGTCCGCGATCCCGACGGGCCTGCCGGCCGTGGTGACGACGATGCTGTCGCTGGGCACGCAGGCCCTCGCCCGGGCCAACGCGATCGTCAAACGGCTCCGCTCGACGGAGACCCTCGGCTCCACCTCGGCGATCAACTCCGACAAGACCGGCACGCTGACCCTCAACGAGATGACCGCCGTGGAGCTCACCCTGCCGGGGCGGCACTACACCGTGACCGGCACCGGCTACGGCACCGACGGCGACATCCGGCACACCGGCGGCGAGCCCGACGTGCCGCTGGAGCCCTACCTGCTGCCGCTCGCCCTCGCCTGCGACGCGGTCGTCGCCGACGGGGCGCTCGTCGGCGACCCGACCGAGGGTGCCCTCGTGGTCCTCGCCGAGAAGGGGCACCTGGACGTCGCGGCCACTCGGCAGCGGTACCCGCGGCTGGCGGAGGTCCCGTTCGACGCCGCGTACAAGCTGATGGCCACCTTCCACCGGTGCACCGACGACGCCGGCCGCGACGTGGTCCGTGCCTACGTCAAGGGTGCCCCGGACCAGCTGCTCGCCCGGGCCGCCGCGGTCGACGTGCCGGACCGGCCCGGGCAGCCGCCGGTGGTCATCGACGAGCCGCTGCGCGACCGGTACCTGGCGGAGAACGCGCGCCTGGCCGGGCAGGGGCTGCGGGTCATGGCCACCGCCCGCAAGGACTTCCCCGCGGCCGGGTTCGACCCGGGCGCGGACCTGCTCGGCCTGCTCGACGGGCTGACCCTGCTCGCGCTCGTCGGCATCGTCGACCCGCCCCGGCCGCAGGCGAAGTCGGCCATCGCGACCGCGAAGGCCGCCGGGATCCAGGTCCGCATGATCACCGGCGACCACGCGGTGACCGCCGCGGCGATCGCCGGGCAGCTCGGCATCGAGGGCCGGGCGATCACCGGCGCCGAGTTCGCCGCGATGAGCGACGAGCAGCTCGCCGAGCAGATCGACGGCATCGGCGTCATCGCGCGGGTCACCCCCGAGCACAAGGTGCGTCTGGTCGAGACGCTGCGGGCGAAGGGGCACATCGTCGCGATGACCGGCGACGGCGTCAACGACGCGCCTGCGCTGAAGCGGGCCGACATCGGCATCGCGATGGGCATCACCGGCACCGAGGTGTCGAAGGAGGCGTCGGCGATGATCCTCACCGACGACGACTTCGCCACCATCGTCAAGGCCGTCGCGATCGGTCGCGGCCTGTACGACAACCTGCAGAAGTACGTGCTGTTCCAGATGGGCGCGCTCATCGGGTTCATCGCCACGTTCCTCGGCGCGAGCCTGCTCAACGTCGCTTCCGGGGTGCCGCTGCTGCCGCTGCAGACGCTGTGGGTGAACTTCACCACCCAGGTGTTCCAGGCCGTCGGCCTCGGCTCCGGCAAGCCCGACCAGGGGCTGATGTCCCGCCGCCCGCGCCGCGCCGACGCGCCGCTGCTGCCGGGCCGCACCCTGCTCGGGCTGACCGTCATCGGCCTGGTCATGGGCGCGACCACGCTCGCGGTCATCTGGTGGGCGCAGCGCGCCCACGGCCTCGGCGTGGCCCGCACGATGGGCCTCACCACGTTCTCGGTCCTCAACCTGGTGCTGTCCGTCTCGGTGCGCTGCGACCTGCGCTCCGTGTTCACCCTGGACACCTTCGACGACCGGCGGTTCGTGGCCACCACCGGCCTGTCCGTCCTCGCGATCGTGGTGGCCGCCGAGGCCGGGGTGGCGCAGCGCATCCTCGGCACCGTCGGGCTCGACCTGCGGCAGTGGCTGATCTGCGTGGTGGCGGCCGTGCCGCTGCTGGTCGTCACCGAGCTGCGGGCCCTGGTGCTGCGCCACCGCGCGGCGGAGGCGGCGCGCGCGGACCGGAGCGCAGCGGGGGTGGCGGCATGAGCGGGCCGCAGCGGAGCGAGGAGCCGCGAATCATGGGCTCAGGGTTCAGGTCAGGCCGGCGAGGTCAGGCCGGCGCCGGAGCGCAGCGGAGGTGACGGCATGACCGAGCGGGATGTCCAGGCGGAGCGGATCGCGAAGCTCATCGCGCCGCTGCGGGTGCCGACCGGGGCGAAGCTGCGGCTGGCCGGGCAGTACGACCCGGGGTACACCGGCGGGCTGCACCGGCACGGCGGCGGCACCGACGAGCTGCTGCAGCGCGGCGTCGCGCTGCTCACCGACTACCAGGCGCGGCTGGCCGCGCAGGGCACCCACGGGGTGCTGGTGGTGCTGCAGGCGCTGGACGCCGCCGGCAAGGACGGCACGATCCGGCACGTGATGAGCGGCGTCAACCCGCAGGGCGTCCACGTGCACAGCTTCAAGGTCCCGTCGACGGAGGAGCTCGGGCACGACTTCCTGTGGCGGTACGCGCAGCGCCTGCCGGGCCGCGGCGAGATCGGCATCTTCAACCGGTCGCACTACGAGGAGGTGCTGGTCGTGCGGGTCCACCCGGAGCACCTGGACCGCCAGCGCCTGCCGGTCGAGGCGCGCCGCGGCGACCTGTGGCGGCGCCGGTTCCGGGCGATCAACGCGTGGGAGCGGCACCTCACCGGCAACGGCTTCCGCATCGTGAAGCTGTTCCTCAACGTGTCGAAGGAGGAGCAGCGCAAGCGGCTGCTGCAGCGCATCGACCGGCCCGACAAGAACTGGAAGTTCTCCGCCGCCGACGTCGCCGAGCGCGGCCACTGGGACGCCTACCAGGACGCGTACGCCGACATGCTGGCGCGGACCAGCACCCGGTGGGCCCCCTGGTACGTCATCCCCGCCGACCACAAATGGTTCGCCCGGATCGCGGCCGCGGCCGTCATCGCGGACACCCTCATCGGGATCAACCCGCGCTACCCGGTGGTCGACCGGGGCGCGCGCGAGGAGCTGCAGCGGTTCAAGTCGGTGCTGGACGCCGAGCCGTCCATCGGCCGTCACCCCGGCCGGGCGAGGTGACCGGCGCGGGTGACGGCGACCGTGGAGGGGTGAGGTACCCCCCACGGAGGAGGAGTCACCATGGAGCGTTACCCGGAGATCGGCGACCACGGGTTGATTGGTGACCTGCAGACCGCCGCACTGGTCAGCGGCGACGGGACGGTGGACTGGTTCTGCTGCCCCCGCTTCGACTCGCCGAGCGTGTTCGCCTCGCTGCTGGACGCGGACCGCGGCGGGTACTGCCGGGTCGCCCCGGTCGACGGTCACGTGGTGAGCCGGCAGCTGTACCTGCCGGAGACCGCGATGCTGATCACCCGGTTCATGACGGAGGGCGGCGTCGGCGAGGTGGTCGACTTCATGCCGGTCGCCGGGACGGTGCCCACCGACCGGCACCGCCTGGTGCGGATGGTGCGCACGGTGCGCGGCACGATGCGCTTCACCTTCGAGGTGCGGCCCCGCTTCGACTACGGCCGGGCCCCGCACAAGCTGGAGATGTTCGACGAGGGAGCGGTGTTCGCCGGCGACGGCATGGAGCTCACCGTCAGCCCGGTCGGCTCGGGGCACCGGGCGCTGGACGTGCACCGCGACGGCGACGACCTGCTGGTCGAGCTGACCCTGGACGAGGGTGAGTCCGCCGGCGTGCTGCTGGAGTCGATGGGCGGCCGCCCGCACCGGGTGCCCCTGGCGGAGCTGGAGCACCTGGCCCAGGACACCGCCAGGTACTGGCGGGACTGGGTGAACGCCTCGACGTACCGGGGGCGCTGGCGGGAGATGGTGACCCGCTCGGCGATCGCGCTGAAGCTGATGACCTACGCGCCGACCGGGGCGCCCGTGGCGTCGCCGACCGCGGGGCTGCCGGAGCAGGTCGGCGGCGAGCGCAACTGGGACTACCGGTACACCTGGATCCGCGACGGCTCG
The DNA here is from genome assembly GCF_000716715.1 of Dactylosporangium aurantiacum. Taxonomy (GTDB): domain Bacteria; phylum Actinomycetota; class Actinomycetes; order Mycobacteriales; family Micromonosporaceae; genus Dactylosporangium; species Dactylosporangium aurantiacum. The sequence continues at coordinate 79,156 of NZ_JNYJ01000002.1, forward strand.
TTCTCCATCCACGCCCTGCTCGGCCTGGGCTACACCGAGGAGGCGGCCGCGTTCGGCCGGTGGCTGCGCGACCGCACCATGGAGAGCGCCGGCTCCTCGTCCGGCCCGCTGAAGATCATGTACCGGGTGGACGGCTCCTCCGACCTCACCGAGGAGACCCTCGAGCATCTCGAGGGCTGGCGCGGCTCCCGCCCGGTGCGCATCGGCAACGACGCCGCCGACCAGCTGCAGCTGGACATCTACGGCGAGGCGCTGGACGCGATGTACTCCGCCGAGCGCGGCGGGATCGGCATCGCCCACCAGGCGTGGCTCGGCCTCACCGACGTGATCGACTGGCTGTGCGACCACTGGGACCAGCCGGACGAGGGCGTGTGGGAGACCCGCGGCGGCCGGCAGGACTTCACCTACGGCCGGTTCCAGTGCTGGGTGGCGCTGGACCGGGCGCTGCGGCTCGCGGCGGAGCACGGCCGGCCGGCCGACGTCGCCCGGTGGACCATCGAGCGGGACAACGTGTACCGCCAGATCATGAGCCGGGGCTGGAACGCGGAGAAGGGCACGTTCACCCAGCACTACGGCTCCGACGTGGTCGACGCCGCGCTGCTGCTGATGCCGCTGACCGGCTTCGTCACCCCGAACGACCCGCTGTGGGAGTCGACCCTGGCGGCGATCGAGCGGGAGCTGGTGTCCGACAGCCTGGTCTACCGGTACAACCCGAGCGCCTCGCCCGACGGGCTGCGCGGGGACGAGGGCACGTTCTCGATCTGCACCTTCTGGTACGTCGACGCCCTGGCCCGGGCCGGCCGGCTCACCGAGGCGCAGCTGGTGTTCCAGAAGATGCAGACGTACGCCAACCCGCTCGGGCTGTTCTCCGAGGAGATCGGCCTGACCGGTGAGCAGCTCGGCAACTTCCCGCAGGCGTTCAGCCATTTGTCGCTGATCAACGCCGCGGTGAGTCTCGACCGGCGGTTGGAAGAGCGCGCCCGGCGGTGCGGGTAGGCGAATTCCGCCATGTTGTGATATCGAGTTCAGTCAAGATGTTTGCGGCCTTGAAAATAGTTGCTCGCCGATTACTATGACGTTCGGCGAGAACGCGTTCCGCGCTCGTCCCAATTTCGCGGTTCCGGTCGTGGGCGGTGGGTGCCCGGGTCGGTGCTGCACGGCGATAGGGGACGGATGCTCAACCGACGGAAAGCCCTGGCGCTCGGTGGTGCGGTCGGGGCCGCGAGTCTGTTCATTCCATCCAGTGCCACCTCCGCTCCATCCGCCGCCGGCGTCCACACGGGGCACCTGCCCCGGCTGACGCCGGCGCGCCGCACCGGCGGGGGGCCGGTCGTGACGCCGTTCCGGTCGCCGATGCCGTTGCCGCCGTCGGTGGCGCCGGTGTCCACGACCGGCGGCATCGACCTGTACCGGATCCCGATCCGGCCGGCGAAGGTGGAGATCTTCCCCGGCACGACCACTGACGTGCTGTCCTTCGGCGGTGCCTTCATGGGCCCGCTGATCAGGGCGAAGGCCGGCCGCCGGGTCGGTGTCGTGTTCACCAACCAGCTCGGTGAGGCCGCCAACGTGCACCTGCACGGCGGGCACACCGCGGCCAACAGCGACGGCCACCCGATGGACGTCATCGAGCCCGGCGGGTCCAAGCCGTACGAGTACCTGAACCGGCAGCGCGGGGCGACGCTGTGGTACCACGCGCACGAGCACCACACCGAGGCCGAGCACGTCTACCGGGGCATGCACGGCTTCTACGTGATCGACGACGACGCCGAGTGCGACCTGCGGCTGCCCGCCGGCCCGTACGACGTGCCGATCATGCTGCGCGACGCGCTGTTCGACGACCAGCACCAGCTGGTCTACGACGACCCCGGCAACCGGCCGACGATCCTGGTCAACGGCAAGGTCCAGCCGTTCTTCCGGGTGGCCGCGCGCAAGTACCGCTTCCGGCTGCTCAACGCCTCCACCGAACGCGCCTTCGACCTGCGCCTGGAGGGCGCGTCGATGACGCAGATCGCGTCGGACGGCGGGCTGCTGCCGGCCCCGGTGCCGCGCCCGCAGGTCGGGCTGTGGGCCGGTGAGCGGGTCGAGGTGGTGGTCGACTTCGCCCAGGTGCCGATCGGCGGGCACGTCCTGCTGCTCGACGGTGACCAGCCACTGCTGCGCTTCGACGTGGTGCGGCGGGTCCCGGACGGCAGCCGGCTGCCGGACCGGCTGCGGCCGCTGCCGCCGCTGCCGGCGCCGACCGTGTTCCGGGAGGTCGCGTTCAACATCGACTTCACCGGCGACCCGCTGCCGGTCGCCCAGGTCAACGGGCAGCCGTACGACCCCGAACGGGTCGACTTCCGCGTCCGGCGCGGCACGACCGAGGTGTGGACGGTCCGCAACGCCGACCCGGTGCCCGGCCCCTTCCCGGTGCCGCACAACTTCCACCTGCACATGACGCAGTTCCGGGTGCTCAGCCGCAACGGCGGGCCGATCACCCTGGACGACGCCGGCCTGAAGGACACCGTCGCGCTGCCGCCCGGGCACACCGTGCAGGTCCAGGCGACATTCGAGGACTTTCTCGGCCAGTACGTCTTCCACTGCCATTTCCTGGAGCATTCCTGGCTCGGGATGATGGCGCAGATGCTGATCGTAGAATAGACAGAAGATTTGCCCGTAAGACCGATCGGAGATTGACACCGAAATGCCGGGTGCGGGCATTTTCCCCGCACCCGGACATTTCAGGAACGGTGGCCGCCGGCCCGGGTGCTGACGTAGTTGTTGTCCCGGTCGAGCTTGAGCGCCTGCCCGCTGAGGTAGCCGACGCCGTCCGGGTACGTGTACGGCTGCATGAACCAACTGGCCCGCACGTCGCGGGCGAGCCGCGCGAGGGGGTGCCCGGCGGTGTAGGCGGCGCCGCCGACGACGGTGAGGCAGTCGTCGACGAGCGCGGGCGCGAGGCTGTTGACCGTCATCTTCGCGCACTGGAACGCGGTCATCATCTGCCGTCCCCGCTCGCCCGGCTCCAGCGACGTGTCGGCGGAGACCCGGTCGACCTCGGTCAGGGCCGCCGCGACGGTCGCCCGGACCGCGAACAGCCGGGCGTCGACGTCGGCGACCAGCGTGCACACCGCGGCCGGTGGCTCGCCGCCCCGGTCGCGCACGTGGCCGACGGCGGTGTCGCGGGCCGCCTGCGCCGCGCCCACGTAGATGCCGAGCATCGAGCACGAGCTGACGGTCTGTCCGGCCAGCACCGCGTCGTCGCGGGCGCCGACGCGGCCGCGGGCGAACACGTCGCCGGCCGGCACCGGGCACCGGTCGAACACCACGTCGACGGTGCCGGAGGCGCGCATGCCGAGCGGGTCCCAGCCGTCGACGACGGTGAGCCCCGGGGTGTCGCGGCGCACGACGGGCGCGACGAGGTCCGGCGGTGCGCCGGCGGCGGGCAGCTGCGCCGAGACGACGAAGTGCGTCGCGACCGGCCCCATGCTGACCATCGTCTTGCGCCCGGACAGCAGGTAGCCGCCCTCGCCGTCCGGGGCCAGCTCGGTCACCGCGTCGCGGTGGTCCTTGACCGCGCCGCACACCAGGGCGTCGCCGCGGGCCATGGCCCGCAGCAGCCGTTCGGCGAGCGGCCGGACGGCGGGCCGGCCGTGGCGCCACTCGTACGTGAGCGTCAACCCGCGGCTGAACTGCACGTGCAGCGCGAGCGCGGTGGACGGGTCGGCCTCGCCGAGCGCCGCCAGGGCCACGGCGGTGTCGTGCAGCCGCCCGACGCCCAGGCCGCCGAGCTCCGCGGGCACCGTGCCGCCGAGGATGCCGTGGTCGCGGAACCGGTCGAAGACGGCGGTCGGGAACCGCCCGTCGCGGTGGTTGACCCGGGCGCCGGCGCGCACCTCGTCGAGGCAGCCGCCGATCGCGTCGAGCAGCCGCCGCCCCTCGGCCGTGGCCGGCCGGCGCAGCGCCCCGTCCGCGCCGTCCGCGCCGTCCGTGGCGGACGTGGCGGACGTGGCGGGCACGGTGGACACGGTGGCGTTCACAGCTGCACCGCCCGCGCGTTGAGGATCGCCAGCAGGGTCCGGGCCTGGACGTTGACGTAACGGCCGTGCCGCAGCAGGAAGCTCAGCTGGCCCGGGGTGACCCACAGGAACCCCGGCGGCGGCACCGCCGGGGCACTGTCCTCGTCGGCCTCCACGATGACGTACCGGTTGTTGGCGTGCATGAAGCGACCGCCCTCCTCCGAGTGCAGGGCCAGGTACCGGATCTGGTGCGGTGCCGCGTTGAGCACCAGGTCCAGGAACGGCGGCCGGTCGGCGCTGTCCAGGTGCGCGGAGTTGCGGGGCGTGCACTGCACGGTCGCGCCCAGCTCGACGGTGTCCAGGAAGCCGCCCTCGACCCGGGCGTGCACGAGCAGGTGCGGCACCCCGGCGAAGGAGCGCACCACGAAGGCGACGAGCCCCAGCCCGACCGGCTCGAACAGCGGCTGGGTCCAGCTGGCGACCTCCCGGCTGGAGCCCTCGACGGCGACCGCGACGACCCGGAAGTACCGGTTCGCCACGTGCGCGATGCGGTGCTCGTCGCGGACCCAGTCGGCCACGTCGTCCAGCGGCATCCGCCAGGCCCGCAGGTCGTGCCGGGCCCGCTCGGCGGTGAACCAGGACAGCACCTCGGTGTCGGAGTACAGGGCGCCGGCCTCGTCGTAGTCGGCCGGGCAGCAGGCGAGCACCGTGCGGGAGTCCATGTTCACCACGTAGTCGCGGCGCATCAGCTCGGCGATCTGCCCGAGCGTCAGCCAGCAGAAGTCCTCCTCCAGCGGCACGTCGTCGTACGCCTCGACGATCATGTTGCGGTTGGACTTCTGCAGGAACCAGGAGCCGTGCTCCGACTGCAGCACGTCGGCGATGACCCGGCCGCGCCCGGGCCGCACGAAGTAGTCGAGGTACTTCACCGGCGCGCCCCGGTGCACGCCGGTGTAGTTGCTGTACGTGGCCTGCACGGTCGGCGACAGCTGCACCAGGTTGGGGTTGCCGGGCTCCATCTTCGCCTGCATCAGCAGGTGCAGCACGCCGTCGATCTCCTTGGCGAGGATGCCGAGGATGCCGACCTCCGGCTGCACGATGATGGGCTGCTCCCACTCGGCGGCCTGGTACGGCCCGACCGGCGGGCCGCCGCGCACCACGTGCAGCCCCTCGACGGTGAAGAACCGGCCGCTGTGGTGGCGCAGGTTGCCGGTCGCCTCCTCGAACGCCCAGCCGTCGAGGTCGGCGAACGGGATGCGGCGCACCTGGAAGCGGTGCGCGCGCCGGCGCCGCTCCAGCCAGGCGGCGAAGTCGGCGGTGCGCAGCCCGGCGCCGGCGTCGGTCATCGCCGCCGACTGCCACATCCGGACCGAGCTGCTGCTGTCGTTGCGGGTGGCCAGCCTGACAACGTCGTTCATGCCGTCACCTGCGGCTGGCCGAGCCGGCTCTCCAGGTCCAGGGACTCCTCGTAGCCGGGCAGCAGCCCGGCGGCGAGGGCCTCGGCGAGGGTCGGTGCCGCCGCGTCGCGGGCGGACAGCAGCGGCGTCACGCCGTCGGGGAGCGGAAGGCCGAGCCGGTCGTCGTGCGTGGACAGCGCCAGCTCGTTCTCGGCGCGGTACTGCAGCGACAGCACGTAGCACATCACGCTATCCTCGATCACGATGAATTGGTGCGCTACCCCGACCGGGAGGTAGACGGCGTGCCGGTGCCGCCCGTCCAGGCGCACCGCGTCCCACTGCCCGAAGGTGGGCGAGCCGACCCGGGTGTCGAGCACCACGTCGATGACGGCGCCGCGCGGGCAGTAGACGTATTTGGCCATGCCGGGCGGGGTGCGGGTGTAGTGCGGTCCGCGGACCACCCCGGCGCGGGACTCGCTGTAGCTGACCTGCGCCACGTGGAAGAACGGGTGGCCGACCGCCTCGACGAACGCCGACTCCTCCAGCGGTGACAGGAACAGCCCGCGCTCGTCGGGGTACACGTCCGGGATGAACTCGACGGCGCCCGGGATCGCCAGTTTGCGCGCCCGCATCCGTCACACCACGCGCACGTCGGGCACGTAGAGGATCCACGCGCCGCCCGCCTGCCGGAACGCCTGCTCGTTGCGCATGATCTCCTCGGCGTGGTTCCAGGCGAACAGCAGCGCGTAGTCCGGGTACGGCGCGGCGAACGCCTCCGGGGGCCGCACCGGGATGTGCCGGCCCGGCGTCAGCCGGTGCTGCTTGGCCGGCGTCGAGTCGCACACGAACTCGACCAGGTCCGGGCCGACGCCGCAGAAGTTCGTGACGGTCGCGCTCTTCGCGGTGGCGCCGTACGCCACGACGCGCTTGCCCTCGGCGCGCAGCCGGCGCAGCAGGGCGGTCAGGTCGTCGCGGACACGCGTCACGTTCGCCGCGAAGCGGCGCAGCGTCGCCAGGTCCGAAAGCCCCCGCGCGTCCTCCTCGGCGAGCAGGTCGCGCACGGCCGCGGACGGCTCCCGCACGCCGGCGCGGGCCAGCGTGTAACGCACCTCGCCGCCGTGCACCGGCAGCCGCCGCACGTCGACCAGGTCGAAGCCGAAGTGCCGGGCCATCGCCCGCACCGACCCGGCGGAGAACAGGAAGAAGTGCTCGTCGTAGATCTGGTCGAACGACGTCTTGTCCACGATGTCGCCGAGGTACGGGTCCTCGAAGACGAACACCCCGTCGGGGGCCAGCAGCGCGTCGACGCCCTTGAGGATCGACTCGACGTACGGGATGTGGCACATGGTGTTGGCGGCGTAGACGACGTCGGCGGGGCCGTGCTGGGCGCGGGTCTCCGCGGCGGTGGCGGCCTCGAAGAACGCGTTGCGCACGGTGATGCCGCGCTCCGCGGCGAGCCGGGCGACCTGCCCGGACGGTTCGAAGCCGAGGTGGCGCACGCCGGCGGCGCTGATCGTGCCGAGCATGACGCCGTCGTTGCAGCCGACCTCGACCACGAACGGGTCGGGGCCGCGCAGCGGGCCGTCGAGCAGGTCTCGGGCGGTGCGCTCGAAGTGCTCGCGCATGACGGCGGAGCCGGAGGAGCGGTACGGGTACGCGTCGGCGAACATCCGCTCGCGGGGCACCTCCTCGAGCAGCTGCACCATGGTGCACGACCGGCACTGCCCGACGAGCAGGTCGTAGGTGAACTCGGTGCCGATCTCGGCGGGCTCGATGAAGTGGTCGGACAGCGGCTGCCGGCCGAGGTCGAGGAACTGCACGACCTGCCCCGCGCACACCCGGCAGGTGCCGGTGCGCGGCTGGTCGGTCTCCGTCGGTGCTTGCATGCTCACTCCTTCACAGGCTCAGGATCACGGCCCGCAGCGCGTCAATGACCTTGTCCTGCAGGTCCGGCGCGAGCGCGGGGTACATCGGCAGCGAGAAGATCCCGGTGGCCAGCCGCTCGGTGACGGGCAGGTCACCGGCGCCGTAGCCGAGATGGGCGAAGCCGGTCATCGTGTGCACCGGCCACGGGTAGCTGATGTTCAGGGCGATGTCGCGCTCCCGCAGGCGCTCCAGAATCGTGTCCCGTTGCGGGTGGCGCACGACGTAGACGTAGTAGACGTGGGTGTTGCCGGGTGTGGTGGCGGGCAGCACGAGGCCGTGCCCGGCGAGGTCGGCGAGCCCTTCGGCGTACCGGGCCGCGACGGCGCGGCGGGCGTCGACGTACGCGTCGAGCCGGGACAGCTTGCGCCGCAGGATCTCCGCCTGCACCTCGTCGAGGCGGCTGTTGTGCCCGGGGGTCTGCACCACGTAGTAGGTCTCGGCCATGCCGTAGTACCGCAGCCGCCGCAGGTTCGCGTCGACCCGCGCGTCGCCGGTGAGCACGGCGCCGCCGTCGCCGTAGCAGCCGAGCACCTTCGTCGGGTAGAACGAGAACGCGGCGGCCGTGCCCATCGTCCCGGCGAGCCGGCCGTGGTGGCGGGCCCCGTGCGCCTGGGCGCAGTCCTCCACGACGGTGAGGCCGTGCGCGCCGGCGAGGTCCCGCAGCGGCGCCATGTCGACGCACTGGCCGTACAGGTGCACCGGCAGCAGCACCTTCGTCCGGTCGGTGACGACCGAGGCGACCTGGCCGACGTCCATCAGGTAGTCCGACTCGCGCACGTCGACGAAGACCGGGGTGGCGCCGACGCTGTCGATGGCCACCACGGTCGGCGCCGCCGTGTTCGACACGGTGACGACCTCGTCGCCGGGCCCGACGCCGACGGCCTGCAGGGCGAGCGCGACGGCGTTGGTGCCGTTGTCGACGCCGACGCAGTGCCCGACGCCGTGGTACGCGGCGAACTCCGCCTCGAAGCCGCGCACGCTGTCGCCGAGGACGAGCTGGCCGGACTCGAAGACGGTGCGCACCGCGTCGAGGATGTCGTCGCGTTCGGTCCGGTACTCCGGCAGGTAGTCCCACACCCGTGTGGTCATGCCGTCACCTCCTCGGCGCTCAGCGGGACGGCGGGACGGGTGCCGGGCCGCACGGTGGACAGCCGCTCGACGGCGGCGTCGACGCGTTCGTCGGTCGCGGTGAGCGCGACGCGGACGTGGGCGTGGCCGGGGTCGCCGTAGAAGACGCCGGGGGCGACCAGGATGCCGAGGCCGGCGAGGAACATGACGGTGTCCCAGCAGGGCTCGTCGCGGGTGCACCACAGGAACAGCGACGCCTCGGAGTGCTCGACCCGCAGGCCCGCGCCCTCCAGGGCGGCGCGCAGCTTGTCGCGGCGGCGCAGGTACCGCCCACGCTGCTCGTCGACGTGCGTGTCGTCCTCCAGGGCCGCGGTCGTGCCGGCCGCGATCGGCTCCGGCATGATGAGCCCGGCGTGCCGGCGCACCTCCAGCAGCCGCCGCACGAGGGTCTCGTCGCCGGTGACGAAGCCGGCCCGGTAGCCGGCGAGGTTGGACCGCTTCGACAGCGAGTGCACGGCGAGCACGCCGGTGTGCGAGCCGCCGCACACGTCCGGGTGCAGGATCGACGTGGCGGGGACGTCCCAGGCGTGCTCCAGGTAGCACTCGTCGTTGACGACGATGACGTCGTTGGCGCGGCCCCACGCGACGAGCTCGCGCAGCCGGGCCACGCCGAGCACCCGGCCGTCGGGGTTGCCGGGCGAGTTGAGCCACAGCAGCCGGGCCGGCGCGGGCAGGCCGTGGTGCACGTCGACCGGCACGGACTCGGCGCCGGCGAGGCGGGCGCTCACGTCGTACGTGGGGAAGGACAGCGCCGGGTAGGCGACGCGGTCGCCGGCGCCGAGGCCGAGCGCGGCCGGCAGCCAGGCGATCGCCTCCTTCGTGCCGACCACCGGCAGCACCGCGGACGGCTCGACCGTGACGCCGAAGCGGCGCCGCAGGTAGCCGGCCGCGGCGGCGCGCAGCCGCGGGGTGCCCTCGGTCGCCGGGTGGCCGGGCGTGTCCGTGCACGCCCGCACGGCGCGTTGCACGACGTCGGGGACCGGGTCGACGGGGGTGCCGAGGGCGAGGTTGACGACGCCGCCGGGGTGGCGCAGCGCCCGCTCGCGCACCGGGGCGAGCACCGACCACGGAAACTCGGGCAGTTCTCTGATCATGTCGCGCTCCTCGGTGTCGCCGGCCGCACGGTGCGGCCGGTCGGGCCGGCCTGCCAGTCCGCCTCGATGCCCCAGGTGACGATCCGCACGGGGCGGACCCGGATCAGGTCCTCGTCGCCGGTGAGCGCCTCCGCGGTGCCGCGGACCTCGAGGCCGCGGGCGACGATCGGCGCCGTGGACGGCAGGTCGTCGACGATGAAGGCGACCCGGCTGCCGGCCTGCACGTCGCGGTACTTGCGGCTGCGGCGCAGGTCCCGGCCGGTGATGTCGATCGTGCCGAGGTCGGCGTTGTACCGGTAGCCGACCGGGACGTTGTGCGGGGTGCCGTCGGCGCCGACGGTCGCCAGCCGCCCCAGCTGCTGGGACCGCAGGTACTGCACTTCCTTGGCCGTGAAGGACACGGTGCTCCTCTCCGCCGGCGGCGGCACGCTGGTGCCGGCCGGGTGGGGGTCGGGGTTACGGCGTGGCGGTCGGCTGCGGCACGGCGGCCGTGGCCCGCCCGGTGGCGTGGCCGGTGGCGGCCGGCACGGGCGCGGTGCGGCCCGGGGTGACCCGGCGGCCGGGACCGACGACCGCGCCGACGACCGGGGCGCCGCCGTCGACGACGGCGCCGGGCAGCAGGATGGCGTCGCGCACGACGGCGCCGGTGACGCCGCAGCCGGCGCCGACGGCGACATCCGGGCCGACGAGGCTGTCGACGACGACGCTGCCGGCGCCGACGACCACCGGGCCGACGAGCCGGGACCGCACGACCCTGGCCCCCGGGTCGACCCGCACCGGGCCGTGCACGACGGTCCCCGGTCCGACGCCCGTCCCGGCGTCCCGGCCGGCGTCCGTCCCAGCGTCCCGGCCGGCGTCCGTCCTGGTGTCCCGGCCGGCGTCCGGGGTGGTGGCCGGGGTGGCCGCGCCGCGCAGGTCGGACAGCAGGAGGCGGTTGCAGTCCAGCAGGGCGGTCACGCTGCCGGCGTCGCGCCAGGCGCCGTGGAACCGCTGCGCGGTCACCGGCCGCCCGTCGTCGATCAGGTGCTGGATCGCGTCGGTGATCTCCAGCTCGCCGCGGGCGCTCGGCCGGATCCGCCGGACCGCCCGGTGCACGGCGGCGGTGAACCAGTAGACGCCGATGATCGCCAGGTCGCTCGGCGGGTCCGGGGACTTCTCGGCCACCGCCCGCACGGTGCCGTCGGCGGCGAGGTCGGCCACCCCGTACGCCCGCGGGTCCGGCACCGCCGTGACCAGCAGGTGCGCGTCGGAGCGGGTCTCGCGGAAGCGCCGCAGCGCCGGGCGCAGGTCACCGACGAGGACGTTGTCGCCGAGGTACATGACGAAGTCGTCGTCGCCGAGGAAGTCGCCGGCCAGCCGCACGCAGTCGGCGAGCCCCGCCGGCCGGTCCTGTGTCAGATACCTGACACGCAGCCCGAGGTCGGCGCCGTCGCCGAACGCCGCCCGGATCTGCCCGCCGAACCGGCCGACGACCACCCCGACGTCGGTGACGCCGAGCGTGCGCAGCTGTTCCAGGCAGTGCCGCAGCACCGGTGTGTTCGCGATCGGCAGCAATTGTTTCGGGATTGTTTGAGTCAGTGGACGCAATCGGCTTCCGGTCCCGCCGGCCAGCACCAAGGCCTTCAATGCAGCGCCTCCGCAGCTCGCGCACAGATGTGATGCCGGAAATCATTCACCGGATCGGTCGAGCCCGGTTCAAGACCGGCTCGTTCCGGCGTATTACAGTAAATTCATCTTGTGCTGCGCCTCCATCGCGATGTCGGTGATCAGCATTGCGGCGCGCGCTTTGTTCACGGCGTCCACGCGGGACACCGCGTTTAATTTCGCGAAAATGTTGTGCAGGTGTCGTTTGACGGTTCCCTTGGCGATGCGCAGGGTGCGCGCGATCTGCGCGTTGGTCATCGCCTGCGCCACCAGGGAGATCACCTCCCGCTCGCGGCCGGACAGCAGCTCCCGGTCGTCGCTCATGATCGAGGAGATCACCGACCGGGGCGCGGACAGGAAGACCTTCTCGTCCTCCCGGCACACCTCCCGCACGACCGTGACGAGGTGGTCGCTGGAGATGTCCTTCGGCAGGTAGCCGCGCGCCCCGCCGCGCAGCATGACCTTGGCCTCCACGCTGCGGCCGCCGTGGGCGAGGACCACCACCCGCAGCGCGGCGCCGCTGCCGAGCACCTCGTTGAGCAGGGCGCCGACCTCGCCCGCCTCGTCGCCGCGGTCGTTGAGCCCGAGCACGACGACGTCGGGCCGGTGCTGGCTCACCACCGAGCCGATCTGCTCGACGCCGGGGACCGCCGCGACGACCTGCAGCCCCTCGCCGGCGCTGAGCAGGGCCTCCAGGCCGCACCGGAAGACCGGATTCGACTCGACGACCAGCACCCGCACGACAGCCGCTTGGTTGTAGCTCACGAATACCCCCGTTTCTGCTCTACCGGAAATGGTGGCCTCCGTCCGTTCCGAGGCATGCGTTTGCGTCGGCTCGAAAAATATCGGGCAGGCTTCCAGGCCTGGTAGAATCATCGATGATTCGGTGGTGAGGGCAGGCCGGGACGGCGCCATGCAATTCCTAGTCGCATGGCGATTGCAGACGTTACCGGCCCGGTGCCCTCAAAGCCGTGTCATTATAGCTCGCATGATCGGTAAGCGACTATATGTCAAATCCCTGACCGAGCGATTTCTGACGCTTCACAGATCCAGGGTCACGTCGTATGCGCGCAGCCAGTCGTCCAGCCACAGCGCCATCTCCAGGCCGCCGCGGTCGTAGGGCCGGCTGCGGTCGCCGACGTCGCGCCGCAGCAGCCCGGCGGCGCGCCGCAGGTCCAGCAGGGGGCGCACGGGCGCGTCCCGGTCGGCGAGGACCGCCGCCAGCCGGGTGCGCAGCGCCGCCTCGTAGGCCGGGTCGAGCGTGGCCGGGTAGGGCGTCTTGACCCGCTCCACGACGCTGCGCGGCAGCAGGTCGGCGACCGCCGCCCGCAGCAGGCTCTTCTCCCGCCCGTCGAACGACTTCATCGACCACGGGACGTTGAACACGTACTCGACCAGGCGGTGGTCGCAGAACGGCACCCGCGCCTCCAGCCCGACCGCCATGCTCATGCGGTCCTTGCGGTCCAGCAGCGTCTGCAGGAAGCGGGTCAGGTTCAGGTACGTGATGCGCCGCATCCGCCGCTCCTGCGGGTCCTCGCCGGGCAGCTCCGGCACCTCCGCCACCGCCTCGGCGTAGCGGGCCGCGCGGTAGCCGGGGATGTCGAGCTTGTCGACCAGCCCGCGGTCCAGCAGCGACAGCCCGCCGAAGTAGCGCGCCGATCCGGCCGTCAGCCACGGGAACGTGTCGGCGCCGACCGCGTTCGGGTTGCGGAACCACCGGTAGCCGCCGAACAGCTCGTCGGCGGACTCGCCGGACAGCGCGACCGTGCAGTGCTGCCGTACCGCCTGGAACAGCAGGTACAGCGACGGCCACATGTCGCCCCAGTACGCCGGCGGCAGGTCGGTGGCGGCGAGCACCTTCGCCCGCAGGTCCGGCGCGCCGAGCCGGCCGCTGTCCAGCAGCACCTCGGTGTGCCGGGACCCGACGTGCGCGGCGACCTGCCGGGCGTACGGCCGGTCGGCGTCGCCGCGCACCGCGTCGGCCCGGAACACGTCCTCGGCACCGGCGAAGTCGACCGAGAACGAGCGCACCGGCCCGTCGCCGGCCGCGGCGAGGGCCCGGCCGGCGAGGGCGGTGACCGCCGAGGAGTCCAGGCCGCCCGACAGCAGCGTGCACACCGGCACGTCCGCGACGAGCTGCCCGGCGACCGCCTCCTGCAGCAGGCCGCGCACCGTGGCGACGGTCGTGGGCAGGTCGTCGGCGTGCGGGCGGGCTTCCAGCGACCAGAACGGCCGCTTCGTGATCCCGCCGCGGCGGACCCGCACCAGGTGGCCGGGGCGCACCTCGTACATGCCGGAGAACACCGCGTGCTCGGGCGTCTTCACCATGTCGAGGACCTCGCACAGGCCCTCCGCCGTGACCCGGGCGGCCGCCGCCGGGTTGGCCAGGATCGCCTTGGGCTCCGAGCCGAACAGCACCCCGCCCGGCGTGGGCAGGTAGTACAGCGGCTTGACCCCCATCCGGTCGCGCACCAGCAGCAGCTCCTCGCGCGCGACGTCCCAGACGGCGAGGGCGAACATGCCCACCATCCGGTCGGCGAGGCGCTCGCCCCACTGCAGGTAGGCGCGCAGCACCACCTCCGTGTCGCCGCGGGTGCGGAACACGTGGCCGTGCGCCTCCAGCGCGCCGCGCAGCTCCGCGAAGTTGTACAGCTCCCCGCAGAACGTCAGGACCGCCACCGTCCGGCCGTCGACCTCGACGCGCATCGGCTGCCGGCTGCCCTGCGGGTCGATGATGGCCAGCCGCCGGTGCCCGAGCGCGACCCGCCGGTCCAGCCACAGCCCCTCGTCGTCGGGGCCGCGGCACGCCATGGTGTCCGTCATCGCTGCCGCGACGGCCCGCTGCCCCGACAGGTCACGGGTGTAGTCGACCCACCCCACGATCCCGCACATGTCCGCGTCCCCGGCCCGCGCGCCGTCAGGCCCGCCGCCCGAGCCGGGCGTTGACCTCGTCGAGCAGCAGCCGGGGCGTCTTGGCGTCGGTGACGACCGAGTCCGACAGGTGGATGCCGTTGTCCCGCTCGATGCGGCTGACGGTGTTGAGCAGCGCCAGCGAGTCGTACCCGAGCTGGTCGAACGGCACGTCCAGCACGTCGCCGGTCAGGTCGACCGCCTCGTCCTCGCCGGCGCTGTCCCGCAGCAGTTCGATGAGCTGGTCGATGCTGAACTGGGCCATCGTGACCACCTTCGCGTGTCGGTGGGGCGCGCGGCAGGTCGCGCGCCCGGAGTGCCGACCACGCTGACCGAGCCCGGTCGAGGCGGCTTTGAGCGGCGGTGGATGCCGGTGCCGCACCGTCGGTGTCGCGTCCCGGCCCGCCACCACGGCCCGCCGGGGCGCCCGGCCGGCCGTGGCGGCCGCCCGGCGGACGACGGAGAGGACCGTTGATGACTGGTTCAGCACCGCTGGCGACGACCGCGCGCGAGGGCCCGGACTGGACGCTGTGCCCGGCGTGCCGCGCCCTGATCTTCACCGCCCGGCTGCGGCGCGACCTCTGGGTCTGCCCCGACTGTGCCCGGCACCTGCCGATGACGGCCCAGCGCTGGCTGGACGTCCTGTTCGACCCCGGCTCGGTGCGCCAGGCCGACATCGCGGTCGCCGACACCGACCCGCTCGGCTTCACCGACGCGCTGCCCTACCCGCGGCGGCGCGAGGACGCCCGCCGGCGCACCGGCCTCACCGAGGCGGCCGTCGTCGTCTCCGGCACCGTCGAGGGCGCGCCCGTGGTCGCCGCCGTCATGGACTTCGGGTTCATGGGCGGCAGCATGGGCGCCGCCGTCGGTGACCTCGTCGCCGGCGCGGCCGCCCTGGCCCTGCGCGAGCGCACGCCGCTGCTGCTGGTCACCTGCTCCGGCGGGGCCCGCATGCAGGAGGGCGCGCTGTCGCTGATGCAGCTGGCCCGCACCAGCGAGGCGATGGGCCGCCTCGACGCCGCCGGGATCCTCACCGTCTGCCTGGTCACCGACCCGACGTTCGGCGGGGTCGCGGCGTCGTTCGCGACCCTCGGCGACGTGATCGTCGCCGAGCCGGGCGCGCGGCTCGGCTTCGCCGGGCCACGGGTCATCGAGCAGACGATCCGCCAGCCGCTGCCGGCCGGTTTCCAGACCGCGGAGTTCCTGCACGGCCGCGGCCTGATCGACCTGGTGTGCCCGCGCGGCCGGCTGCGCCCGGCGCTGCGGCGCATCCTCACCCTGGGCGGCCCGCCGTCGGCCCGCCGCAACCCCCGCCCGCTGCCCGCCGCCGGCCCGGCCGGCCCGGCCGCCCCGCACGGCGCGGCAGGGCCGGCCGGGGTGGACGGGCTGGTGACCGACCCGGCCGAGCTGCCGGAGCGGGACCCGTGGCACAGCGTCCGGCTGGCCCGCGACATCGCCCGCCCCGGCGTCGCCGACTTCGCGGCCCGCGCGTTCGCCGACTTCCAGGAGCTGCACGGCGACCGGCTGGCCAAGGACTGCCCCGCGATCACCGGCGGCCTGGCCCGGCTCGGGCGGACCACGGTGATGCTCATCGGCACCCGCAAGGGGCACACCGCGGCCGAGCTCGCGGCGCACAACTTCGGCATGGCCTCACCCGCCGGGTACCGCAAGGTGGCCCGGCTGCTGCGGCTGGCCGCGAAGCTCGGCGTGCCGGTCGTGACGATCGTCGACACCCCCGGCGCGCACCCGGGCATCGAGGCGGAGCAGGACGGGCAGGCGTTCGCGATCGCCGACTGCCTGCGGCGCATGGCGCGGCTGCCGGTGCCGGTGGTGAGCGTCATCGTCGGTGAGGGCGGCAGCGGCGGCGCCCTCGCGCTCAGCGTCGCCGACCGGGTCCTCATGTTCGCCGACGCCGTGTACTCCGTGATCAGCCCCGAGGGCTGCGCGGCGATCCTGTGGAACAGCGCGGCGCAGGCGCCCCGGGCCGCGGCCGCGCTGCGGGTCGGCGCCCGGGACCTGCTGCGGCTCGGCGTCGTCGACGCGGTGATCCCCGAGCCGCCCGGCGGCACCCAGGCCGACCACCAGGCCGCCGCCGACCTGCTGCGCGACGCGGTGACCCGCCAGCTCGCCGAGCTGGCCCGGGTCCCCCGGGCGGACCTGCCGGCGCTGCGCGCCGAACGGTTCCGCCGGTTCTCCACCCTGCCACCGCAACCCGCCACCGCGATGACCGTCGCCGCCGCCGCGCCCGCGGCCGGAAGGAGGGGCTGACATGACCACCACCGCGGACACCAACGGCCGCCGCACCACCGACACCACCGACCGCCGGCCAGCCGAGGACGGCGCGTCATCGCTGGTCCACGCGTTGCGTGAGGCGGCGGCCGCCGTCGGGGCCCTGCTGGACCGGACCGGCCCACGTCCTCAGGCACTGACGGTCCGGGCCGGCGACGTCGCCATCGACATCGCCTGGCCGGGCGCCCCGTCGGCGGCCCCCGCACCACCGCCCGCCGCCGCGTCGAACGCCCCCGCCACGGCCCACGGACCCGCCGCCGCGTCGCAGGCAGCAGACGCGCCGCGGGAGCCCACCGGCGGCCGGTACGTGACCGCACCGACCGTCGGCACGTTCTACCGGGCGCCGACGCCGGGCGGTGCGCCGTTCGTCGAGGAGCACGGCACGGTGGTGGCCGGCCAGCAGGTCGCCATCGTCGAGGCGATGAAGCTCATGATCCCCGTGGAGGCGGAGCTGTCCGGCCGGATCGTGCGGGTGTGCCGGCAGGACGGCGACCCGGTCGAGTACGGCGAGCCGCTGTTCGAGGTGGCACCGCTGTGAAGCGCGTCCTCATCGCCAACCGCGGCGAGATCGCGGTGCGGGTCGCCCGTACCTGCCGGGAGCTCGGCCTCGGCGTGGTCGCCGTGTGCTCCGAGGCGGACCGGGACTCCGCGGTCACCCGGCTCGCCGACACGACCGTCGTGATCGGCCCGCCGGCGGCGCGCCGCAGCTACCTCAACGCCGCCGCCGTCATCCAGGCGGCGCTGCAGACCGGCGCCGACGCGGTCCACCCCGGCTACGGCTTCCTGTCCGAGGACGCCGACTTCGTCGAGGCGTGCGAGGCGAACGGGCTGACGTTCATCGGGCCACCCGCCGCGGTGATGCGCCGCCTCGGCGACAAGTCCACGGCGCGGGCCGCGATGGCCGCGGCGGGCCTGCCGCTGCTGCCGGGCACGCTCGAGCCGCTCGCCGACGCCGACGCCGCCGCCCGCGCGGCCGAGGCCGCCGGGTACCCGGTCATCATCAAGGCGGTCGCCGGCGGCGGCGGGCGCGGCATGCGCGTCGTCACCGACCCCGCCGACGTGGTGGGCGCCTACCGGGAGACGCACGCGGCGGCGCAGCTGCTGTTCGGCGACGGCCGGGTCTACCTGGAGCGGTACGTGACCGGCGCCCGGCACGTCGAGGTGCAGATCCTCGCCGACGGCCACGGCGGCTGCGTCCACCTGGGGGAGCGGGACTGCTCCGTGCAGCGGCGGCACCAGAAGCTCATCGAGGAGACCCCGGCGCCCGGGCTGCCCGCGGAGCTCACCGGCCGCATCGCGCAGGCCGCGGTGCGCGGCGCCCGGGCCGTCGGCTACGTGGGCGCCGGGACGTTCGAGTTCGTCGTCGACGGCGCCGGCGGGTTCTCCTTCATGGAGGTCAACTGCCGCATCCAGGTCGAGCACCCGGTGACCGAGGCGGCCGCCGGTGTGGACCTGGTCCGCGAGCAGATCCTGGTCGCCGCCGGCGAGCGGCTGTCGATCGCGCAGCAGGACGTCCGGCCGCGCGGCGCGGCCATCGAGTGCCGGATCAACGCGGAGGACCCGGCGCGCGGCTTCCTGCCCACGCCGGGGCTGCTGACCGAGTTCACCGCGCCGGGCGGGCCGTTCGTGCGGGTCGACACCCACGCGCACCCCGGGTACCGGATCCCCGCCATGTACGACTCGCTGCTGGCGAAGGTGATCGTATGGGGCCCGGACCGGCCGCAGGCGATCGCGCGGATGCGCACCGCGCTGGACGAGTTCCGGGCGACCGGCGCCGGGATCCACACGACCGCCGGGTACCTGTCGGCGATCCTGGACGACCCGTGCTTCCGCGACGGCCGGCACACCACGCAGTGGCTGCCCGACGCCGGCTGAGCACACGACGACGCCGCGGTGCCCGCCCGGGCACCGCGGCGTCACGGGGGGACCGTCAGGACGGCAGGATCGCCACCGCGCGGGCCCAGCCGGCGCCCGCGTTGCGGATCTTCACCGGCAGGCAGCTGACCGTGAACCCGGTCGGGGCGGGCAGCGTCTCCAGGTGGTTGAGCCGCTCGATCTGGCAGTACTCGCGCTCCCGGCCCAGGAAGTGCGCCGGCCACAGCACGCCGGTGTCGCCGGTGCGCTGGTACTCGCGGATCATGTGCCCGAACGGGGCGTCGAGGCTGAACGCGTCGGTGCCGATGACCCGCACCCCGAGGTCCAGCAGCAGCTCGGTGGCGGAGCGGTCGAGGCCGGTGAAGTCGGTGAAGTACGCCGGGGTGCCGGACAGCCGCGCCGCGCCCGTGTGCAGCAGCACCACGTCCATCGGCCGGGGCGTGTAGTCGATGCGGTCGAACTGCAGCTTGAGCCGGTCGCTGTCGACGGTGCCGACCGGCGCGTCGCTGATGTCGAGCACCACCCCGGGCCGCACGAACCAGTCCAGCGGCAGCTCGTCGACGTCGCGGGGGCGGCCGTACGCAGCCGTCGAGCCGTAGTGCGACGGCGCGTCCACGTGCGTGCCGGTGTGCGAGGTCAGCCGCAGGAAGTCCAGCGACAGCAGCTCGCCGCCGGGCAGCACCGCCGGGTCGAAGTCCAGGTCGTGCTTGGTGCGCATGGCCTCCGCCATGTGCAGCGCGCCCTCGGCCGGCGACATGACGGTGTGCTCGATCGGGTTGGGCTCCCAGACGCCGGCGTCCACCGGCGTCGACAGGTCGATGATGCGCATGTCCGGCTCCTTTACCTGGTGGTGGCGTGCTCGCCGGGGCGCAGGCCGAACCCGCGCAGCGCCGTGGCGAGGTCCTGCCCGGTGCTCAGCCGGCCCTTGCCGGCGAGGTACCCGTCGGGGCGCACGAGCGCGTAGTCGCCGGGCCCCAGCCCGAGCCGCTCGTGCACGGCGCGGTCCGGGTCCGGCAGCGGCCCCGGGTAGGTCTCGGAGCGGGCCGCGTCCAGCAGGGTGCGCACCGACACGGTCCCGCTGAAGCGCCGCGCCGCGTCGTGCAGGGCGCCGGCCACCGCGGGGTCCGCCGCGGCCACCCCGAGCAGCGTCCAGCGCGGGTCGGCGAGCTCGTCGCACATCGCCGCCCAGCCGGGGCTGCGCCGCTGCTCGTCGGTGGAGCAGGCGACCCGGTACCCGGGCCGGACGCCGGGACCGCCGGTCGCCGGCGCGCTGAGCGGGCTGCCGGCGTAGTGCAGCGCCAGCCCCGACATCCCCTCCATGATCTTGCGTTCGACCTTGCGCTTGAGCGGCTTGACCGTGTTGAGGATGCCCAGCCCGACCGGCAGGACCACGGGCGCGGCGGCGTTGCGCAGCGCGACCAGGCCGGTCGCGGTGCGGGTGGAGGCGAGCAGCGTCTCACCGATCGGCACCCGCTCCGCGGAGTAGCTGTCCAGCAGCGTGTCCTCGGCGTGGCCGCGGATCACGTCGGCGAGCTTCCAGCTCAGGTTGTACGCGTCCTGGACGCCGGTGTTGAGCCCCTGGCCGGACGCGGGGCTGTGCACGTGCGCGGCGTCGCCGGCCACGAAGCAGCGCCCGGCCCGCATCTGCCCGATCATCCGCTGCTGGATCTCGAACACCGACACCCACGTGGGTGTCCGTACGTGGACGGGGGTGCGCAGCGCCCGGGTCATCTTGCGCGCGAAGCGGGCGGCGACCGCGTCGGGGTCGTCGGCGCCGGTGACGTCGACGGTGTCCAGCAGCCGCCACTTGCCCTCGGCGGGGAACGGCACCAGCATGATCGTGCCGTTGCCGGTGTGCATCCAGTGCAGGCTGTCGCGCGGCAGCGGCGCGTCCACGACCGCGTCGGCGATGAGCCACGTCTCGGTCGAGTCGCCCTGCAGGCGCAGGTCCAGCCGCTTGCGCACCGTGCTGTGCCCGCCGTCGGCGCCGACCAGCCACGGCACGGTGAGCCGCTGCACGGTGCTGTCGGCGCGCTGCAGGACCACGTCGACGCGGTCCGGGTGGTTGGTGAGGTCGACCAGGCCGACGCCCCACTCGACGTCCACGCCGAGCCGGTGCAGGGCGTCGCGGAGGATCTCCTCCGCGATGACCTGGTCGACCTGCAGCGTGAACGGGAACCGGGTCGGCAGGTGCGAGTAGTCGGTGTCCAGCCGGATGAGCCGGCGGCCCGCCCGGTGCATCGTGAAGTGCTCGACCCGCTGGCCGCGGCGCAGGAACTCCTCGGCGAGGCCCATCTGGGCGTAGGTCTCCATCGTGCGTGCGTGGGTCGCGGTCGCGCGGCTGGTCACGGCGGGTCCGGCCGCGCGGTCGACGACGCGCACGGCGACGCCCCGCCGGGCCAGCTCGTGCGCCGCGGTCAGCCCGACCGGCCCGGCGCCCACGACCAGTACGTCGACGTCTGCGTTCATCGGCTTCTCCTGTCTCGGGTGCGGCCACTGTGCTGACCGCGCCTCGACCACCGGTCGAGCAGCGGCGGAGCGACGCCGCCCGGGGAGGGCGCCGCCGGGTGCGCACCGGCCCGCTCGCCCTGCCCTCGACCCGCCGTCGAGCGCCCGCCGCCACAGTCCGTCGTGCACCGCGACAGGCACCGGACGCGGGCACCGGACCGGACACCAGAGGGAGTGACGAGCCACGATGAGCGCTGCGTACGTGACCGCCGGCCCACCGATCCGCGGCACCCTCGACGGGCTGCTCGGCGGGCCCGGCGTCGCCGACCTGCTGACCAGGGCCGCGCACCGGGACCCGGACCGGGTCGCGCTGCGGTGCGGGGCGCGGCAGTACACCTTCGCCGGGCTCGACGACGCCGTCAGCCGGTGCGCCGCCGTCCTGCGCGGGCTCGCCGCGCCGGGCTCGGTGGTCGCGGTCGCCGGCGTGCTCGACCCCGTCTTCGCCGTCGGGTTCCTCGGCGCGATCCGGGCCGGCCACGTCAGCGCGCAGGTCAATCCGCTGCTGCACGAGGAGGCGCTGCGGCACGTGCTGGCCCTCAGCGAGGCGGCGACGGCGATCGTCACGCCGCGCATGTACCGCCGCCTCGCCGGCTCCCGCGACTGGCTGCCGCGGCTGGGGCGGATCGTGCTCACCCACCGCGACGCGGAGACGGCCGCCGACGCGGTACCGACGCTGTGGGACCTCATGGACGGCGCGCCCGCCGGCGCCGGCCCGGCCGGCAGCACCGCCGGGGACGCCGACCCCGACGCGGTGGCGTGCCTGCAGTTCACCAGCGGCACCACCGGACCGGCGCGGGCCGTGCGCCTGTCGCACCGCAACCTCACCGTCAACGCGGCGCAGACCGCGTACGGCCACCGTCTCAGCGACACGTCGGTGCTGTTCAACTACCTGCCGACGTTCCACCTCATGCACCTGACGATCGGCCTGGCCGCCGGCGCGACCCACGTGCTGTGGCCGGACGAGGACGTCGCCGACGCGGTGCGCGGCGCGGCCCGGTGCGGCGCCACCCACTTCTACAGCCTGCCGGTGCGCCTGATCCGCCTCGCCCGCGACGAGCGGCTGCCGGGGCTGCGGATCCCGGGGCTGCGGGCCGTGCTGTCCGGCGGGTCCGCGGTGCCGCCCGAGGTGACCGAGGCGCTGCAGCGGCACTTCGCGGTGCCGGTGACGCAGGGCTTCGGGCTGGCGGAGACGTCACCGTCGACGCACCTGGGCCACCTGGAGCGGCCCCGCACCGGCTCGTGCGGACCGCCGGTGCCGGGCACCGAGTGCCGCATCGTCGACGTCGACACCGGCGTGCCGCTGCCGCCCGGCGGTGTCGGCGAGATCCAGGTCCGCGGGCCGCAGCTGATGCTCGGCTACCTGGGCCGGGACCGCTCCCGCGACGTCGACGCCGACGGCTGGTTCGCCACCGGCGACGTCGGCCGGGTCGACGAGGACGGCTACCTGTACGTCGTGGACCGCATCAAGGACGTGTTCAAGTGCGACAACTGGCTGGTCTCGCCGAGCGAGATCGAGGCCACGCTGCGCAGCCACCCGGCGGTCGCCGACTGTGTCGTGTTCGACCACCCCGACCCGGACAGCGGCGCGGTCGCGCACGCCCTCGCCGTCGTCACCGACCCGGCCACGGACCCCGCCGGGCTCATGTCGTTCGTCAACGAACGGCAGCCGTACTACGCGCACCTCAAGGACGTCGAGCTGGTCGACGCGATCCCGCGCTCGGCGACCGGCAAGGTGCAGCGCCGGGCGTTGCGCGACGCCGCGCTCGAACGGCGCCGCACCCGGTAGGCCACCGACCCACCCACAGACAGGAGTGCAGCATGTTCACGTTCATCGACCGGCTCACGGTCACCGGCGACGCCGCCGAGTTCGAGCGGGTCATCGCCGAGATCTCCCGGCACATGGCGACCCAGCCGGGGTTCCGCTCGCACCGGTTCTACCAGTCGCAGCGCGACCCGAAGGTGTACGTCGAGATCGCCGAGTGGGAGAGCGCCGAGCACCACCGGCAGGCGACCGCGACCGACGGCTTCCGGCAGCCGCTGCAGACCGTCATCAAGCACGCCGAGGTCGACTTCGCGCCGTACACGCTGCGCGCCCAGCACAGCGCCGACGCGCACGACGCGCCCGCCGGGGCCACCCGGTGACGGCCACGGACGGCACCGCGGGCACTGCCGCGGACGGGACCGGCACCGCGCTGCCCGACGCGGTGCGGCACCTGCGGGAGCTGGCGCTCAGCGCGGCCGGCGCGGCGGCGGTGCGGGTCGCGGCCCGGCTCGGCCTCGCCGACGCGCTCGGCGACGCGCCGCGCACCGCCGCCGACCTCGCCGCGGACGTCGGCGCCGACCCGGCCGCCACGCTGCGGCTGCTGCGGGTCCTCGCCAGCCACGGCCTGTTCACCGCCACCGACGACGGCCGGTGGGCGCACACCCCGATGTCGCGGCTGCTGCGCGACGACGCACCGCTCGGCCTGCGCCACAGCGTGCTGTGGGCGACCGAGCCGTGGACGTGGCAGCTGTGGCCGCACCTGGAGCAGGCCGTGCGCAGCGGCCACAGCGTCTTCGAGGACCTGCACGGGCAGGAGTTCTTCGCATACCTGCACGCCGAGGCACCGCAGTCCGCCGAGGTGTTCAACCGGGCGATGACCCAGTCCAGCCGGCTGTCCGGCCGGGCCATCGCCGACGTGCTCGACCTCGCCGGCGCCGAGGTGGTCGCCGACATCGCCGGCGGGCAGGGGCACGTGCTGCGGACCCTGCTGGAGCGCCACGACCACCTGCGCGGGGTGCTGTTCGACCTGCCGGAGGTCGTCGCGGCCGCGGACCCGGCGCTGCGCCCCGGCGGCGCCCTCGCCGGCCGGGTCCGGCTGGTCGCCGGCGACTGCCGCCACGACGTGCCGGTGCGCGCCGACCTGTACCTGCTGAAGAACATCCTCGAGTGGGACGACGACAGCACCGTCGCCACGTTGCGCAGCATCGTCGCCGCGGCCCGCCCCGGCGCCCGGGTCATGGTCCTGGAGAACCTCATCGACGGCAGCCCCGAGATGCGCTTCACCACCGCGATGGACCTGCTGCTGCTGCTCAACGTCGGCGGCCGCAAGCACACCCGGCAGGGGCTGCTCGACCTCATGGCGAAGGCCGACCTGCGGGTCACCGAGGTGCGGCCGGTGAACTCGTACCTGCACCTGATCGCCGCCACCGTGCCCGGATGAGCGGGCGGCCGGTCGCGCTGCTGCTGCCCGGGCAGGGATCGCAGCACCCCGGCATGGCGGTGGAGCTGTACGGCGCCGAGCCGGCGTTCACCGACGCCATGGACGGGTTCCTCGGCCTGCTCGGCGCGGAGGGCCGCCGGCTGCGCGCCGCGTGGCTGTCGGCCCGGCCGGGTGCGGCGTTCGACGACGCGGCGACCGCGCAGCCGCTGCTGTTCGCGGTCGGGTACGCGCTGGGCCGGGCCCTGCACGACCGTGGTGTCCGGCCGGCCGCGCTGCTCGGGCACAGCGTCGGCGAGCTGGCCGCGGCCGTGCTCGCCGGCGTGCTCGACCTGCCCGGCGCGGCGCACGTGAACCTGGCCCGCACGGCCGCGATGGCGGGCGCCCCGCCCGGCGGGATGCTCGCCGTCGTGGCCGCGGCGGCGGACCTGGCGCCGTACGTGGACCCGCCCGGCGACCCGGACGGGGTGGTGGTCGGCGCCGTCAACGCGCCGCGGCAGACGGTGCTGTGCGGGCCGCTGCCGCGGCTGTCGGCGGTCGCCGGGCGGCTGCGCGCCGACGGGGTCGTGCACCGGCCGGTCGCGGCCCGGCAGCCGTTCCACAGCCCGGCCCTGGCCGGCGCGGCGGCCCGGTTCGCGGCGGCGTTCGCCGACGTGCCCCTGGCGGCGCCGGGCATCCCGGTGTGGTCCACCCGCACCGGCGCCGTGGTCGGCGCGGCGCAGGCGCTCGACGGCGGGTTCTGGGGCGGCCAGCTGGCCGCGCCGGTGCTGTTCTGGCCGGCCCTGGACGCGCTGCTGGCCGGCGGCGGGTACACCCTCGTGGAGGCCGGCCCGGGCCAGCTGCTGACGACCCTGGCCCGGCGGCACCCGGCGGTGCGCGCCGGGCGCAGCGCGGTCGTGCCGCTGCTGCCGTCCGGCACGGCCGGCGCCGCCGGTGCCCGCGACACGTTCGGTGCGGCGCTCGCCACGCTGACCGGACCCGGCCCGCGGCACTGACCCTCCGCACACGACGGCCCCGGGAGCGCGGTGCGCCCCGGGGCTGCGATCCTGACCGTCCACGGTTCGGGGGGCGCGGTGCGCCCCGGGGCTGCGATCCTGACCCTCCACGGCCCGGGGGCGCGAAGCGCCCCCGGGCCGTCCGTCGCCGGCTCAGCGCAGGTCGTCGCGGGTGACGCTGCGGCTGCGCACCCGCAGCTCGCCGTCCTCGCGGACCAGCACGTCGGTGCAGACGCAGGTGCGGTGCAGCCGCGGCTCGCCCCCCTCCAGGGTCGAGAACACCAGCGCGTAGCAGCGCACCAGCACCGTGCCGTCCGGCTGCGGCCGCACGTCCAGCATGCCGTGCCAGTGCCGGCGCTGATCACCGGCCGCGGCCAGCTCCGCCGCCGTCCGGCGCATCATCGCGACCAGGTTGTCCCGGCCGTGGACCGGCTCCGGCAGGGTCGGCACGGCGAAGCTGCCGTCCGCGGTGAACGTGGCGCCCCACTCGTCGGCCGCGCCGGCGTCCAGCAGCTGCATGTGCCGGGCGTAGAACTGCTGCACCTCGATGTAGAGCCGGTCGAACCCGATGTCCCGCACCTGCGGCGCCGCCTGCGTTGTCACGATGCCTCTCCCGTCGTCGCGGTTGCCACCGGCCGTGCTGCCGGCCGGCCCGGCCAACGCTGCCGGTGCCCGTTCGACGCCCGGTGGAGGGCGGCTCGCAGCGGTCTGGTCGACCCGTGCTTGACCCGGCCTATAAGGGCGGCGCCGACCTTAGAACGCGACGGCAACGCGACGCGACGCGACGGGTCCGTCCGAGACGAGAGGATCTCCCATGTTGACGGTCGACACCCAGGTCGTGGAGGACCGGTGCGCGGTCGGCGCACCCGCGACCGACGTGGCGCAGGTGCTGAACGACGTCGCCGGCTGGCCCCAGCTGCACCGCCCGGCGGTGCACGCCGAGGTCCGCGAGCGCGGCGAGGACGGCGACCTGGTGCAGCACTGGTGGGTGACCAGCCGCACCACGGTGCGCAGCTGGCTGGAGCGGCGCACCGTGTCCGACGGCGGCCGGCGGGTCGACGTCGTGCACGAGCCGGCCGCGGCGCCGTTCGCCGACGTCCGTCAACAGTGGACGGTGCAGGACGACGGCGCCGGCGGCAGCGTCATCCAGGTGCGTCACCAGTTCACCCTGGCCCGGCCCGACCAGGCGGAGGCGGCGCGGCAGGTGGAGCTGGCCCGCGGCGAGCTCGCCGAGTTCCTCGCGTCGGTCCGGTACGCCGCCGAGCACCGCGAGGAGCTGGCCGACCTCGTGGTCGCCTTCGAGGACCCGCTGTACGTCGCCGGGCCGGTCGAGAAGGCGTACACCTACCTGTACGAGGCCGACAAGTGGCCGGAGCGCATCCCGCACGTCGTGGGCCTGAAGCTGGAGCAGCCGTCGCCGGACGTGCAGTTCTTCGACATGGACACGAAGTCCGCGGACGGCTCCGAGCACACGACCCGCTCGGTGCGCATCTGCCTGGAGAACCACAAGATCGTGTACAAGCAGACGCAGCCGCCGAAGACGATGACCGCGCACACCGGGCACTGGCTGGTCACCCCGGCGCGGGAGGGGTTCATCCTCAGCGCCCGGCACACCGCCACGATCCGGCCCGAGGGCATGCACCTGCTCGGCGAGGGCACGACCGTGGAGAAGGCCCGCCGGTACCTGCGCCGGGTCCTCAGCGCCAACAGCATGGGCAACCTGCGGCTGGCCAAGGCGTACGCGGAAGAGGAGCTGGGCTGGTGACCGCCGACGCGTCGCCACCCGCCGCCGACGAGGTGCTCGCCGGGGCGGCCGTCTACAGCCGGCGGATCCTCGCCGCCTACGACCTCTGGGTGCTCGGGTTCGTCTGCTCCCGCATCTGGCACTGCCCGCGCCGGGAGATGCTGGCCCTGTACGACGAGCACGTCGGCGCCGAGCACCTCGACCTGGGCCCCGGCACCGGGTTCTTCCTGGACCGGTGCCGGTTCCCGACGCCGGCGCCGAAGCTGGTCCTCGCCGACCTCAACGAGGAGGTGCTGCGCAAGACCGGCGGGCGGCTGCACCGGTACCACCCGACGCTGTACAAGCGGGACGTGCTGCAGCCGCTGGAGCTCGGCGCGGCCCGGTTCGACTCGGTCGGCATGAACTTCCTGCTGCACTGCCTGCCGGGCGGGATGCGGCACAAGACGACCGTCTTCGACCACGTGCGGCAGTACGTGCGTCCCGGCGGCCGGATCTTCGGCAGCACCGTGCTGGCCCGGGGCGTGCGGCACGGCCGGATGGCGCCGAAGGCCCTGGAGTCGCTCAACGCCGACGAGGTCATGCACAACGCCGAGGACGCCCTCGGCGACCTGGACGCGGCCCTCGCCGCCCGGTTCGACACGTACCGGCTGTGGACGAGGGGTTCGGTCGGCCTGTTCGTGGTCACGGTCGGCTGAGCGCGAGGCCGGCACAGCAGTGCGCCGGACCGGGATTCCCGGTCCGGCGCCTTCGTGCGCTGGGTCAGTCGCGGCGCAGCACCATGGCCGCGTTGTTGCCGCCGTGGCCGCGCGCCATCACCAGCGCGGTGCGCAGCCGGGCCGGCCGGGGCTGCGGCCCGACCAGGTCGATCAGGCCGGCGAACGCCGGGTCCTCGACGTGCGCGGTCGGCGGGATCACCGAGTCGCGCATCGCCAGCAGCGCGGTCGCCAGGTCCAGCGCCGCCCCACCGGCGAGGAGGCGGCCGGTCAGCGTCTTCGGCGCCGTCACCGGTACCCCGCGCGGGCCGAACACGGCGGCGAGGGCCGTCGCCTCGACCCGGTCGAGGTCGGCGAGCCCGGCCGCGTCGGCGAACACGACGTCGACGTCGGCGGCGGCGACCCGGGCCCGGTCCAGGGCCAGTTCGACCGCCCGGCGCAGCGCCGGTCCGCGGCCGCTGGACGGCGGCGGGTCGAAGGTGGCGGCGTGCCCGGCGACCGTGCCGTACACCTTGGCCGCGCCCCGGGCCCGGGCCCGCACGGGGTCCTCGAGCACGAGCAGGGCGCCGCCCTCGCCGGGCACGTACCCGCCGGCGGCCCGGTCGAACGGCAGGTACGCCCGGTCCGGGTCGGTGGACGTGGTGAGCCGGTTCGAGCGGATCAGGCACACCCAGCTCCACGGGCTCAGCGACCCGTCGACCCCGCCGGTCAGCATGAGGTGCGTGCCGTCGCGCACGTGCCGGCGGGCCTTCGCCACCGCGTCCAGGGCGCCGGCCTGCTCCGCGACCAGGGCGCTGCCGGGGCCGCGCATGCCGTGGCGGATCGAGATCTGGCCGGTGTTGACCGGGTAGAACCAGGCGAAGGACTGGTAGGCGCTGACGTACGCGCCGCCCTTGCTCCACAGCGCCTCCAGCTCCCGGTGGCCGAACTCGAAGCCGCCCGCCGACGCGGCGGTGACCACGCCGGCCGCGTACGGCGGCAGGGTCGCCGGGTCGACGCCGGCGTCGGCGAGCGCCTCCTCGGCGGCGACGAGCGCGAGGCGGGTCATGTGGTCGGTCTGCGGCAGCAGCCGGCTCGGCAGCAGCGCCGTCATGTCGGCGGTGACCTCGCCGGCCAGCTGCGCGGAGTACCCGGACGGGTCGAAGCGGGCGATCCGCCCGATGCCGGAGGTGCCGGCCAGCACCGCCGACCAGTACGCCTCGACGCCGAGACCGTTGGGGGCGACGACGCCGAGGCCGGTGACGACGGCCGCGGTCACGGCGTCCTCCGGTCCGGGTCGGTGAGCACGATCGCGCTCTGGAAGCCGCCGAAGCCGCTGGCGACGCTCAGCACCACGTCGGTGCGCTGCTCGCGGGCGACCAGCGGCACGTAGTCCAGGTCGCACTGCGGGTCGGGTTCGTGCAGGTTCGCCGTCGGCGGGATCACGTCGTGCTCGACGGCCAGCGCGCAGGCGGCGACCTCCAGGGAGCAGATCGCGCCGAGCGAGTGCCCGATCATCGACTTGATCGAGCTGACCGGGGTCGTGTACGCGTGCTTGCCGAGGCTGCGCTTGTAGGCGTTCGTCTCGTGCAGGTCGTTCTGCTTCGTCGCGGAGCCGTGCGCGTTGATGTAGTCGATGCCGGACACGTCGACGCGGGCCTTGTCCAGCGCGTCGTCGATCGCGGCGGACAGCTCGGCGCCGTCCGGGCGCAGCCCGGTCATCGAGAAGGCGTTGCTGCGCGAGGAGTACCCGGCGATCTCCGCGTACACGTGGGCGCCGCGGCGCCGGGCGTGGCCGAGCTCCTCCAGCACGAAGATCGCCGAGCCCTCGCCGAGGGCGAAGCCGTCGCGGGTCCGGTCGAACGGCCGCGACGCCGTCTCCGGCTGGTCGTTGCGGGGCGTGGTCGCCTTGATCGCGTCGAAGCAGGCGACGGTGATGGGGGAGATCGCGGCGTCGGACGCGCCGGCGATCATCACGTCGGCCTCGCCGTCGCGGATCAGGTCCGAGGCGTGGCTGAGCACGTCGATGCCGGACGTGCAGCCGGTCGACACGATGCCGACCGGGCCCTCCGCCTCGACCAGCCAGGCGACCTCCGCCGACATCGACGACGGCACGAAGTAGTCGAACAGGTACGGCGACGCGTGCGCCTCCTCGACCAGCCACGTGGCGCCCTCGTCGCTGACGACGGCGTACTCCTGGTCGAGGCTGATCGTCATCCCGCACGCGGTGCCGACCATGACGCCGGTGCGTTCGGGGCGCAGCCCGTCCAGCACGCCGCTGTCGGCGAGCGCCTCGCGGGCCGCGACGACCGCGAACTGGCAGGTGCGGTCCCACCGGCGGATCTGCCGCCGGGTCAGCCCGGCCCGGACCGGGTCGAAGTCGCACTCGGCGGCGACCCGGGAGCGGAACTGGCTGGCGTCGAACCGGGAGATGGTCCGGGTGGCGGTGCGCCCCGCGGTCAGCATCTCCCAGTACTGCTTCGTGCCGACAGCGCCGGGGGCGACCACGCCGATGCCGGTCACCACCACCCGCCGACCACCGTGTCCCTCAGGCATTCATGTCTCCCATCGCAGCGTGAGCCGGGAGGGTGAGCGTGGTCCGCGCGGTTCGACGCGCCCTTGACGCGCGCTGGACCGCCGGGGCGCGGGCCGCCGCGGATCCGTGGCGCCGGCGGCCGCCGGGCTGCTCCTGCCGCGCTCGACCGGGTCACGACCGGCCGGTGCGACCGTTCGGCGGCACCCGACGACAGGGGAGGACTGGATGACCGACGTTTCCGCGCACACCACGACCGACGGGGCCGTCGCCCGTGCCCGCGCCGTGGTCCGGCTCAACACGGCGTACTTCCGGGCGAAGGTCCTGCAGAGCGCCGTCGAGCTGGGCGTGTTCGACCTGCTCGACGGTGGCCCGCAGCCGGCCGCCGACATCTGCGCCAAGCTCGGCATCCGGCACCGGCTGGCGGTCGACTACCTCGACGCGCTGACCGGCCTGGGCCTGCTGGAACGCGACGGCGACCGGTACGGCAACAGCGCCACCGCCGCGGAGTTCCTCGTCTCGGACCGCCCGGCGTACCTCGGCGGCACCGCCCGCCAGCACGCGAAGCTGCACTACCACGCGTGGGGCAAGCTCGCCGACGCGATGCGCGAGGGCCGGGCCCAGTCGGCGGTCGCCGCGCAGGGCGCCAAGGCGTACGTGAACTACTACGAGGACCTCGAACAGGCCCGGCGGGTCATGACGCACATGGACGCGCACAACGGGTTCACCGCCGACGAGATCGCCCGGCAGCTGGACTGGCGCGGGTACACCACCGTCACCGACGTCGGCGGCGCCCGCGGCAACGTGGCCGCCCGGATCGTCCAGGCGGTGCCGCACCTGCGCGGGCACGTCGTGGACCTGCCGGCGCTGCGGCCGCTGTTCGACGAGCTGATGGCGCAGCTCGGCACCGCCGGGCAGGTCCAGTTCCACGGCGGCGACTTCTTCGCCGACCCGATCCCGGAGTCCGACGTGATCGTCGTCGGGCACGTCCTGGCGGACTGGCCGCAGCCGCGCCGGGTCGAGCTGCTGCGCCGCTGCCACGCCGCGCTGCGCCCCGGCGGCACCGTCGTCGTCTACGACGTGATGGTCGACGACGACCGCGACGACGTGGAGGCGCTGCTGCAGCGGCTCAACAGCGCGATGATCCGCGATGACATGGGCGCGTACCGGGTCACCGAGTGCGCCGGGTACCTGCGGGAGGTCGGCTTCACCGTCGAGAAGGCGTACCGGACCGACACCATCACCCGCGACCACTTCGTCATCGGCCGCAAGGCGGCGTCGTGACCACCCCGTCGGCGGAGCCGGCCGCCGCCACCTGCGACGTGCTCGTGGCCGGTGGCGGCCCGACCGGGCTGTGGCTGGCCAGCGAGCTGCGGCTCGCCGGGCTCCGGCCGCTGGTGGTGGAGCGGCGCACCGAGCCGTTCCCGCACTCCAAGGCGCTGGGCATCCACCCGCGCACGATCGAGATGTTCGAGCTGCGCGGCATCGCCGGGCGCTTCCTCGACGGCGCGCCGAAGCTGCCGAAGGGCCACTTCGCCAGCCTGCCCGTGCCGCTGGACTACGGCGCGATGGACACCCGGCACCCGTACGGCGTCTACCGCAAGCAGGTGGAGACCGAGGCGCTGCTCGCGGCGCACGCCGCGCAGCTGGGCGTGCCGGTGCGCCGCGGCCACGAGCTGGTCGGCCTGCGGCAGGACGACGACGCCGTGGTCGCCACCGTGCAGGGCCCGCAGGGCCGCTACGACGTGCGCGCCGCGTACCTCGTCGGCTGCGACGGCGGCGGCAGCGTCACCCGCAAGCTCGCCGGCATCGACTTCCCCGGGCAGGGCCCCGGCGTCGCGGTGCTGATGGCGGACGCGAGGTTCCACGACGCGCTGCCGAGCGACCCGGCGATGGGACCGTTCCGCCGGTACGGCGTGCTGCGGCCCGACCTGCGCGCCTGG
Source organism: Dactylosporangium aurantiacum (assembly GCF_000716715.1). Classification (GTDB taxonomy): domain Bacteria; phylum Actinomycetota; class Actinomycetes; order Mycobacteriales; family Micromonosporaceae; genus Dactylosporangium; species Dactylosporangium aurantiacum. Next base: position 111,032 of record NZ_JNYJ01000002.1, read on the forward strand.
TTCTCGGCGATCCCGCTGCCGGAGGAGCAGGGCCTGTGCCGGGTCATGGTGTTCTGGTACGGCCGGCAGTTCGAGGACCGCCGGGCACCGGTCACCGAGGACGAGATGCGCGCCGCCCTCGTCGACCTGGCCGGCACCGACTTCGGCATGTACGACGTGCAGTGGCTGACCCGGTTCACCGACGCGTCGCGGCAGGCGGCCCGGTACCGCAGCGGCCGGGTGTTCCTCGCCGGCGACGCGGCGCACACCGTGTTCCCGACCGGCGGGCCCGGCCTCAACGCGGGGCTGCAGGACGCGATGAACCTCGGCTGGAAGCTCGCCGGCGCGGTCCACGGCTGGGGCGGGGCGCTGCTGGACACCTACCACGCCGAGCGGCATCCGGTGGCGGCGCAGGTGCTGCGTGACACCCGGACGCAGTGCCTGCTGCTGGACCCCGACCCGCGGTTCGTGCCGCTGCGCGAGACCCTCGCCGAGCTGCTGCGCCTGGAGCCGGTGAACCGGTACTTCACCGGGCACAACACGGCGCTGTCCGTGCGGTACGACCTCGGCGGCACCCACCCGGCGACCGGCGGGCCGATGCCCGACGTCCTCGTCACCACCGGCGGCGGGCCGCGGCGCTTCAGCGCCTGCTGCGTCACCGGGCGGGGCGTGCTGCTGGCGACGTCCGGCGCGGACCGCGGCGAGCTGCTGCGCGGCTGGAAGGACCGGGTCGACGTCGTCACCGGCACCGTGGCGCAGCCGCTGGACGCCGCGGACTACCTGGTCCGGCCCGACGGCTACGTCGCATGGGCCGGCGGCGCCGGGCACGACGAGCCCGGCCTGGAGACCGCGCTGCGCACCTGGTTCGGGGAGCCGGTGTCATGAGCGGCCCGCAGCGCAGCGGAGGGCTGCGAATCGGCGGCTCAGGGTCGAGGTCGGGCCGGCGCCGGAGCGCAGCGGAGGTGGCGGCATGAGCGGCCCGCAGCGCAGCGGAGGGCTGCGAATCAGCGGCTCAGGGTCGAGGTCGGGCCGGCGCCGGAGCGCAGCGGAGGTGACGGCATGACCGCTGGACAGCTTCGCCTGGACGTACCGGAGCCGCCCGGGTCCTGGGTGGACGAGGCGACGTTCCGTGCGGTCATGGGGGCGCTGCCGTCCGGGGTCACGGTCGTCACCACCCTCGACCCCGACGGCCGGCCCGTCGGGCTCACCTGCAGCGCGGCGTGCAGCGTGTCGCAGCGCCCGCCGCTGCTGCTGGTATGCCTCAACGACCGCAGCCGGGTGCTGGACGCGATCCTGCGCCGCGGCCAGTTCATCGTCAACGTGCTGCGCGACCGGCGGGAGGCGACGTCGGCGGTGTTCGCCTCGCGGGCCGAGGACCGTTTCGCCGCGGTGCCGTGGCAGCCGGGCCGGCGCACCGGCGTGCCGTGGCTGCTGGCCGACACCGTCGCCCACGCCGAGTGCGAGGTCGCCGGGACGCTGCACGCCGGCGACCACGTGATCGTCGTCGGCGGGATCGTGGCCGGCGACGCGCACCCCGACCGGGTCGGCCCGCTCATGTACTGGCGGCAGCGCTACGGCGGCTGGCCGGTGACCGACGACGCCCGCGAGATCGCGCTGACCCTCGCCGCGGAGGGCTGAGCCGTGCCCGTCATGCCCGGAGGTGTCCTGTGCCCGCGCCCGTACCGATGATCCCGCCGCACCAGCTGCTGGTGTTCCTGCTGCAGGCCGCCCTGCTGATCGCGCTGGCGGTGCTGCTCGGCCGGGCCGCCCGGCGGGTCGGGCTGCCGCCGATCGTGGGTGAGCTGTGCGTCGGCATCATCGTCGGCCCGACCCTGCTCGCCCACGTCGCCGGTGACCTGTCGGCGTGGCTGCTGCCGCGGCAGGCCGGGCAGTTCCACCTGCTCGACGCGGTCGGCCAGATCGGCGTCATGCTCCTGGTCGGGCTCACCGGCGTCGAGCTCGACGCGGGCCTGGTGCGCCGGCGCGGCGGCACCGCGGTGCGCATCAGCGCCGCCGGTCTGCTGCTGCCCCTCGCCCTCGGCATCGGCGTCGGGCTGCTGCTGCCCGCGACGCTGCGCGGCGCGCACACCGAGCGGCCCGTCTTCGCGCTGTTCCTCGGCGTCGCCATGTGCGTGAGCGCCATGCCCGTCATCGCCAAGACGCTCACCGACATGCGGCTGCTGCACCGCAACATCGGCCAGCTCATCCTGGTGTCCGGCTCGGTCGACGACGCGTTCGGCTGGCTGATGCTGTCGGTGGTGTCGGCGCTCGCGACGACCGGCGTGCGGGCCGGCGACGTCGGCCGGTCGGTCGGCAGCACCCTCGCCGTCGTCGTGGTCGCGCTGACCGCCGGCCGGCTGGTGGTGCGGGCGGTGATGCGCCGGGCCGCGCGGGCCGGCGGCGCGGTGGTCGTCGCCGCGGCGGTGGCGCTCATGCTGGGCGGCGCCGCCGGCACCCTCGCGGTCGGCCTGGAGCCGATCTTCGGCGCGTTCCTCGCCGGCGCGCTGATCGGTGCCTCGGGCGCGCCGCGCGTCTCCGGCACGGGCGGTGCCTCGGGTCCGTCGGGCGCGCCGCGCGTCTCCGGCACGGGCGGTGCCTCGGGTCCGTCGGGCGTGCCGGGCCCGCCGGGCGCCCTGGGTTCGTCGGTTGCGGCCGGCCCGTCGGGCGGTTCCGGTGCGCCGGTGCTGTCGACCGGGGCGGCACTCGCGCCGCTGCGGACGCTGGTGCTGGCCGTGTTCGCCCCGCTGTTCTTCGCCACCGCGGGGCTGCGGGTCGACCTGACGGTGCTGCGCCGCCCGGACGTGCTCGGCGTCGCCGCGCTGCTGCTGTTCGTCGCCGTCGCCGGCAAGTTCGGCGGCGCCTTCATCGGCGCGCTGCTGTGCCGGCTCAACCGCTGGGAGGCGCTCGCCCTCGGCGCCGGCATGAACGCCCGCGGCGTGGTCGAGATCGTGGTCGCCATGGCCGGCCTGCGGCTCGGCGTGCTCAACGCCGAGACGTACACGATCGTGGTGCTCATCGCCATCCTCACCTCGGTGATGGCGCCGCCGATCCTGCGCTGGGCGATGCGCAAGGTCGAGCACACCGCCGAGGAGACGATCCGCCTGGAGCGCAGCGCCGCCTCCCCGGTCGACTGACCGTGCCCGGCCGGGCCCCGCCACCCCGCCTTGCACATCGTGCAGTTCTTGCACGGTGTGCAAGGCGGCGGTATGGTCGGGGCGTGACGGCGGGGCAGGAGCGGCGGGCGCGCCGGCGGGCGCAGAAGCGCCGCGAGATCAAGCTCGCCGCGGTGCGCCTCGCGCTGGAGCGCGGACCGGACGCGCTCACCGTCGAGGCGATCAGCGCCGCCGCCGACATCTCCGTCCGCTCGTTCTTCAACTACTTCTCCGCCAAGGAGGAGACGCTCGCGATGGACTCGTCGTGGACGGCGGAGGAGCTGCTGGCACTGCTCGCCGCCCGGCCCGCCGACGAGCCGCCGGTGCGGTCGATGCGGGCGATCGCCAAGGAGATCGCCGATTCGTTCGCGCCGGCGCGGGAGGAGCTGGAGCTCTGGCAGCGCCACCCCGACCTGCTCGCCATCGGCCAGCCGGAGTCCGAGGAGGACATCTTCCCCGCGCTCATCGCCGCGGTGGCCGAGCGCATCGGCGCCGACCCGGTCCGGGCGGTGTATCCGGGGCTGCTCGTCACGACGTCGTTCGGGGTCGTGCACAGCGCCGTGCGCGCCTCCTGGGTCGAGGGCGCCGCACCCGTCGAGGCCCTCATCGACGAGATGTTCGACCTGCTCGAACGCGGCCTGTAGCACCCCGGCCGCACACGCCCCACCGCCCGCCCCGCGGGCGCGGCAGGACCAGCCCGCCCCGCGGGCGCGGCAGGACCAGCCCGCCCCGCGGGCGCGGCAGGACCAGCCCGCCCGGCGGGCGCACGGCACGACCCACGGCCGGAATCCGCGGCCGGCACAAGGCCCGCCCCGGCGGGCGACACAGCACGACGCACGGCCCGCGACGGCAGCGCGGGGCCGCGCCGACCCATGACCGGACCCGAGTCCAGGAGAGCGCCGATGGTCACACCCGAATCGACGACACAGGGGACCGCCGACGGCGCGCCCCCGATGCAGCGCCGGCAGCTGCGCGTGGTGGTCGTGGCCATCATGCTCTGCTCGGCGCTGGGCTCCCTCGACCTCACGATCGTGTCGACGGCCGCGCCGACCATCGTCGGTGAGCTGCACGGCGTGCCATGGCTGTCGTGGCTGTTCACCGTCTACATCATCGTGTCGGGCATCACCACGCCGCTGTACGGCAAGCTCGCCGACCTGTACGGCTCCCGCCGGCTGTACATCTTCGCCATCGGCGCGTTCCTCGCCGGCTCGGCGCTCAGCGGCCTCGCGCAGAGCATGCCGCAGCTGATCGCGTTCCGGGCCGTGCAGGGGATCGGCGCCGGCGGCATCACCGTGCTCACGATGACGGTCATCGGCGAGATCGTGCCGCTGCGCGACCGGGGCCGGTTCATGGGCATGTTCGGCGCGGTGCTCGGCGGCGGCGCGGTCGCCGGGCCGCTGCTCGGCGGCGTGCTCACCGACCAGCTGTCGTGGCGCTGGATCTTCTACATCAACCTGCCGCTCGGCCTGATCGCCCTGGTGGCGATCGTCCGGGCGCTCAAGCCGCCGCCGCGGGCGGCCGGCGGCCCCGTCGACTACACCGGGTTCGTGCTGCTGGCGGCGGCGACCGCGACGATCACGCTGGTCACCTCGTGGGGCGGCGGGCGGTACGCGTGGAGCTCACCCGTCATCGTGGTGCTCGGCGTGGCCTCGGCGGTGCTGCTCGTGCTGTTCGTGCTGCGGGAGCGGGTCGCGCCGGAGCCGCTCGTGCCGCTGCGGATGTTCCGCGAGCGCACCGTGACGTTCGCCAACCTCGGCAACGTGGCCGTGCACACGTGGGCCACCGTCATCGGCGCGTTCCTGCCGATGTTCGTGCAGTTCGCGATCGGGTTCAACGCGACCAACTCCGGCCTGCTGCAGCTGCCGATCATCGCCGCGCTGATGCTGGTCTCGGCGGTCGGCGGTGGGCTCATCACCCGGTGGCGGCGGTACAAGTGGGCCCCGGTGCTCGGCACCGCGATGGGCGTCGGGTCGCTGGTGCTGTTCGCCGGCATGACCCCGCACACCAGCGCGTGGCTGGTCGTCGTGTACATGGCGGTGTTCGGCATCGCGATCGGCCTGTGCATGCAGCCGCTGATGCTGGCGATCCAGGCGACCGCGCCCCGGGAGGACCTGGGCGCGGCCACCGCCACCGGCACGTTCAGCCAGCGCATCGGCGGGTCCGTCGGGTTCGCCGCGCTCGCCGCGTTCTTCAGCACCCGCCTCGACGCGGAGCTGACCCGCCGGCTGCCGGCCGACACCGCCGCGACCGTCCCCCGCGACGGCTCCATCGCCCCGGCCCAGGTCGACGCGCTCGAGCCGGCGCTGCGGGCGGCGCTGCGCACCGCGTTCGCCGACGCCATCAGCGACGTGTTCCTGTGGACGATCCCGGTGGTGGCGCTCGGGTTCGTCTGCTGCCTGCTGCTCAAGGACGTCCGCCTCGACGACGACATCGAGGTCGACATGTAGGACGCCGCCGCGCGCCGCAGGACCCCGGCCTGCGCCCGCGCGGCCCGGCGACCGGCCGCCGCCCCGCACCACACGGCGAAGGGCGGCCACCCGGGAGGGTGGCCGCCCTTCGGCGCGCCGGGCTCAGCCCGCGTCGGCGAAGTACGTCGACAGCGTGCCGCGCAGCCGCTTGCCCGCCTCCTGCGGGTCCTCGTCCGGCCCCGCCACCCACGCGACCGCGCCGTCCGGGCGGATGAGCAGCGCCGCCGCCGTGCCGGTGCCGACCTCGCGGGCGGTGACGACGTCGACGTGCGGCAGGACCGCCGCCGGCAGCGTGAACGCGGCCGGTTCCAGGTTCAGCAGCACCGGCCGGCCCCGGCGCAGCAGCTGCGCCACGCGGACCCCGCCGTCCAGGCGCAGCGCCGGCGCCCGCCGCCCGACGAGGGGGTGCGCGCCGGCGTCCACATCGGTCGGGTACCGCGCGTCGAGGCCGGTGAGCAGCCGCGACAGGTGCAGGTTGACGTCGCCGATCGCGAGCAGCTCCCGGAACAGCTCGCGCAGCGGGTCGATGCGCTCGTCCGGGTTCATCAGCGCGACCTGCGCTCGGGTCTCCCGGACCACCCGCTCCGCCACCGGCCGCCGCTCCGGGTCGTAGGTGTCCAGCAGTGTGTCGGGCGCCCAGCCGCGCACCCGCCCGGCGAGCTTCCAGCCGAGGTTCACCGCGTCCTGCAGCCCGAGGTTGAGCCCCTGCGCGCCGATCGGGAAGTGCACGTGCGCCGCGTCGCCGGCGAGGAAGACACGGCCCTGCCGGTACGCCTCGACGATCCGCGACGCGTCGGTGAACCTGGCCATCCACGTCGGCTCGCGCATGCCGACGTCGGCGCCGACCACCCGGCGGACCGCGGCGCGCAGCTCGTCGAGGGTCACCGGCCGGTCGCGGGGCGGCACCGGGCGGTCGAACTCGCAGGTGAAGACCCGCACCCCGGTGCCGGGCATGGCGACCGCCATGACCAGGCCGGTCGCGGTGCGCAGCGTGCCGGGGATGCCGGACGGGAAACCGGCCGGGTCGTCGAGGGCGACGTCGCCGAGCAGCGCGCTGACCGTGCCCTCGCGGCCGGGGAACCCGATGCCGGTGAGCTTGCGCACGGTGCTGCGCCCGCCGTCGCAGCCGACCACGTACGCGGCGTCGAGGCGGTAGCGCCCGTCGGGGCCGTCGACGTCGAGGTGCACGCCGTCGCCGTCCTGCTCGACGCCGCGCACCTCGTGCCCGCGGCGGATCCGCGCGCCGAGACCGCGGGCCCAGCGCTCCAGGTGCGCCTCGGTCAGCGACTGGGGGATGCCGAGGGTGAAGGGGTGCTCGCTGTCGAGGCGGTCCAGGTCCAGCAGCGGCGGCCGGATCCCCGCGAAGTGTGTCTTGGGGATCCTGACCGCGGTGGCGAGGAAGTCCTCGAGCAGCCCGCGCGCGTCGAGCAGCTCCAGGGTCGCGGTCTGCAGCCGGAACGCGCGGGAGTGCACGTTCGGCTCGGGGGAGCGTTCCAGCACGACCGCGTCGACACCGGCGAGGCGCAGCTCACCGGCGAGCAGCGCGCCGACCGGGCCGCAGCCGACCACCGCGATGTCCGTCGTGTTCATCCGGTCACCGTCCTTGTCGAGAGGCGTCGGGTCAGTGGGTGGGCGCGGCGGCTGCGAGCAGCTCGCGGATCGCCGGTCGCGGGTGCTGCTGCGCCCAGGCCGAGATGCGCCGCATCTTGTCCTCGGTCGGGTCGATGAACCGGACCTCCGGGCGGTTGAAGTCCAGCGGCGGCAGCATCCAGTCGGCGTCGCGGATGCGTCCGCTGAGGCGGTCCGCGGCCGCCTGCGCGTCGACCTGCCCGGCCTCGACCGCCTCGCAGGTGGTGACGAGGTCCTCGAACAGGTCGGCGTAGAAGTCGGTCGGGCACCACAGCCCCGGGTACCGCGTGTCGTCGAGCCGCCGGCACGGCCCGTCGTCGCCGCTGCGCTTGGCGGCGATGAGGGCGTTGAGCACGTGCTTGCCGCCGATGACGCTGCCGGCCGCCCAGGTGCGGAACAGGCAGTTCCACAGGTCGTAGTTGGAGAACGCGATGAACGCGGCGTTGACCAGCCGGTCGTTGTAGTCCAGCAGGCCCTGCTCGAGCCGCTCCACGTACGCGAACCGCTCGGCGGTGAAGTCGTCCTCGCGCAGCGCCTCGATCAGCCGCCACGACAGCGCGTTGATGACCTCGCACGTGTTGGACAGGCCGCGGGAGAACAGCGGGTCGATGAAGCCGCCGGCGTGCGACATCAGGCACCAGCGCGGGCCGACGGTCGCCGACGAGGAGTACTGCATCCGGTCGGTGCGGACCCACTCGCGGACGCTGCGCGCGCCGGCGAGCTGGCGGCGCACCGCCGGGAACCGGTCGACGTGGGCGAAGAACTCCTCCTCGGCGGTCAGGTCGGCGCGCAGCGGGTAGCGGCGCGGGTCGAGCTGGATGCCGATGCTGCACAGCGGGTTGGTCGCGGCGTCGTGGTTGTCGAACGGGATGACCCACATCCAGCCGCGCTCGAAGATGTGGTGCATCGTGCCGCTGTTGTACGGCACCGGCGGCTGGTCCTGCGGGCCGAAACCGAGGTGCTCGTCGGCCGGCTGGACGCCGACCATGTGCGTGAAGATCGAGCGGGCGTGGTGCTTGAGCCGGCTCGGGCGCTCGCGCAGGCCGAGCTGGTTGGCCAGCGGCGAGCGGAAGCCGCTGGCGTCGACGAGGTACCGGGCGTGGTAGGTGCTGCCGTCGGCGCCGGTGACGGACGCGCCGTCGTCGGTGAGGTCGAGCTTCTCGACCCGGTAGTTCTGCCGGGCGTCGCAGCCGTACCGGACGGCGGCGTGGAACATGAACGCGTCGGTGTCCTGGCGGAAGTAGTGCGCGGCCTGCCCCATCGACGACGGGATGCGGAACATGTTGGTCTCGCGCGGGTCCGGCTCCTGCCCGTCGTGGTGGAACGCGAAGCCGAAGTTGCTCTTCTGCCCGTGCGCGCTGCTGACGTGCCGCAGCACCCCCTGCAGGCTGGCGAGGTGGCCGATCTCGGGCACGTCGTAGCGCTCGGAGATCAGCCGCAGCACGGTCAGCGTCTGCCCGATCGTCGACTCGCCGACGGCGAAGCGCGGGTGCTGGGTGCCGTCCAGCAGCAGGACCCGGAAGTCGTGGCGGGCCAGGATCGAGCCGAGCATGGTGCCGGACAGGCCGGTGCCGATGATGATGACGTCGTAGTCGCGGTCGGTGGGCATGTGGTGTCCTTTCCTGCGGTGACGGGTGGCCGGGCTCAGGCGGTGCGCAGCAGCGGGCTGGAGCGCACGTCCGCGCCGGCCGCGCAGTCCTCCAGCAGGCCGACGATCGTGGCGGGGGTGGGCATCGCGGCGTTGCCGCGGCGGATCGCCTCGGCGCCCTCGCGGTACGAGGCGTCGTTGAGCACCGTCTCGACCGCGTCGCGGATGACGTCGGGGTCGGCGTGCTCGACATCGCGGACCGCGACGCCGGCGCCGGCCCGCTCGACCTTGTCGGCCCAGAAGTCCTGGGAGGTGCTCTGCGGCAGCACGACCTGCGGCACGCCGCTGATCGCGGTGATCATGCCGGTGCCGACGCCGCTGTGGTGCACGACCACGTCGCAGGTCGGCGCGAGCACGCTCAACGGGTAGGACTCGACGACGCGCACCGTCGGCGGGCGCTCGGCCACGGTGGCCCGGTCGCGGTGGTCGACGGCGAGGACGACCTCGGCGCCGAGCTTCTCCGCGCCGTCGACGATGCGGGCCACCACGCCGTCGAGCAGCGTCGAGGTCATCCCGGAGGTGATGCAGACCCGGGGTCCGGTGCCGCGCCTGGTCAGCCAGTCCTCGGCGACGACCGGCCCGTTGTAGGCGATCAGCCGCATCGGTGCCCACGGGATGCGGTGCGGGTCACGCAGCGCCGGCGGGCACGGGTCGACGAGGAACTGCGGGAAGACCGGGTCGAGGCCGTGCGGCTCGAACAGCCGCCGGTACGCGGTCCACAGCTCCTCCTCGCCCTGGTAGTCGAAGCCGAACGAGTAGCCGAACGTGTGCCCGACCGCGGGGACCCCGGCCGCCGCGGCGACGACCAGCCCGACGGAGGCGACCGTGTCGTAGACGACGAGGTCCGGTCGCCACGACTCGGCGAGGGCGACCGCGTCGGCGGCGGCGCCCTCCGCGGCCGCCAGCAGGCGCAGCGCCATGTTGACCCGCAGGTCCTTGTCCAGCAGGCCCGGGTCGGCGAACCAGTTGCCCGGCAGGTTGCGCGGGGTGCCCCGGTAGGCGAGCCCCTGGTGGCGGCTCTGCGCCCGCTGGATGGTGGCCTCGTCGCCGAGCGGCACGGTCACCAGGCCGGTGCCGCGCACCGCGTCGACACCCATGGGGCGCACCGCCACCCGGACCTCGTGCCCGGCGAGCTGGCTGGCCCAGCTCAACGGCACGATCCACGGCACGTGCGCGCCCGCCGCGGTTACGAAAAGAATCCGCATCGCCTCTCCTTGTCCGACGTCGGTACCGGTGGCGGACGTTAGGCAGGGCGCTTCGACGCGGCCTCGAATGCGAGTCGATGACGTGGCCGGTCACGGTGCCGCAGCGTGGTAACCTCAAGTCGCGCGAAAGGCGTGCTTTCAACCACGTTTGTCAATGACGGGAGTTCGCGATGTCCCAAAAGTCAGTCGGTGTCGAAGCTATGACCGGATCGGCTGACAGCTGGGAGATCACACTTGTCCACCCGTATGTTGAATATCGGTATCGTCGCGCATGTCGACGCCGGTAAAACGAGCCTGACCGAGCGGATCCTGTTCCACTCGGGCGTCATCGGCCGCGTCGGCAGCGTCGACGACGGCGACACCCAGACCGACTCGATGGACCTCGAGCGCCGCCGCGGCATCACGATCCGCTCGGCGGTCGTCGCGTTCACCGTCGGCGACCTGCGGGTCAACCTCATCGACACGCCGGGGCACCCCGACTTCATCGCCGAGGTCGAGCGGGTGCTGCGGGTGCTGGACGGCGCCGTGCTGGTGCTGTCCGCGGTGGAGGGTGTGCAGGCGCAGACCCGCGTGCTCATGCGCGCGCTGACCCGGCTGGGCATCCCCGTCCTGCTGTTCGTCAACAAGATCGACCGGCGCGGCGCGCGCCACGACGAGCTGCTGCACGACATCCGGCGGCTGCTCACCCCGGCCGCCGTGCCCGTCGCCACGGTCGAGGACCTCGGCACCCCGCACGCCCGGGCCGTGCCCGCGGCGCTGCGCGGCACCGCCGTGGCGGAGCTGCTCGCTGAGCACAGTGACGCGTTCCTGCGCGCGTACCTCGACGACGACGCCGCGCTCACCGAGGACGCCTACCGGGCCGAGGTCGCCCGGCAGAGCCGCCGCGGCCAGGTCCACCCGGTGTTCTTCGGCTCCGCCGTCACCGGCGAGGGCGTCGCCGGGCTGGTCGGCGACCTGGGCCGGCTGCTGCCGGTCGCGGCGCAGGACGGGCCGCTGCGGGCCACCGTGTTCAAGATCGAGCACGGCCGGGCCCGCGAGCGGATCGCCTACGTGCGGGTGCACGCCGGCACCCTGGCCGCCCGGGAGCGCGTCGCGTACCACCGCCGCGAGCCGCACGGCGCCGTCGTCGAGCGGGCCGCGAAGCTCACCGCCGTGCGCACGTTCGAGCGCGGCACGGACACCACCGACACGCCGGCGACCGCGGGCGCGATCGCGAAGGTGTGGGGCCTCACCGACGTGCGCATCGGCGACCAGCTCGGCACCGCCGACGGGCTGGCGGAGACCGGGATCTTCCTGCCGCCGAGCCTGGAGACGATCGTGCGCCCGGGCCGCCCCGGCGGCGGGCCCGCGCTGCACGCCGCCCTGCAGCGCCTCGCCGAGCAGGACCCGCTCATCAGCCTGCGCCGGGACGAGCTGGGCGGGGAGCTGTCGGTGCGGCTCTACGGCGAGGTGCAGAAGGAGATCCTGGCCTCGACCCTCGCCGAGACGTACGGCGTGCAGGTCGAGTTCACCGAGACCCGTCCGGTGTGCGTGGAGACCGTCGTCGGCCACGGCGAGGCGGTCGAGGAGATCGGCGCCGGCGGCAGCCCGTTCTGGGCGACCGTCGGGCTGCGCGTCGGGCCGGCCACGCCCGGCACCGGGATCCGGTTCGACCTCGCCGTCGAGCTCGGGGCGCTGCCGGCCGCGTACCACAAGGCGATCGAGGAGACCGTGCGCGGCACGCTCACCCAGGGCCTGTACGGCTGGGAGGTGCCCGACTGCGTCGTGACGCTGACCCGGACCGGGTACTTCAGCCCGATCAGCGCCGCCGGGGACTTCCGCAAGCTCACCCCGCTGGTGCTGATGGAGGCGTTGCGCCAGGCCGGGACCCGGGTGCACGAGCCGGTCAACCGCTTCGAGCTGGAGATCCCGCCCGACTGCCTCAGTGCGGTCCTGGCCCGGCTGGCCCGGGCCCGGGCGGTGACCACCGTCGACAGCGGGGCCGACGGCGCCGACGGCACCGCCGGTGGTGCCGGCGGGGCCTGCCACCTGCGCGGCACCCTGCCGGCCAGCGCCGTGCACGACGTCGAGCAGGACCTGCCCGGACTGTCGCACGGCGCGGCGGTTTTCAGTTCCGAGCTCAGTGGGTACCAGCCGGTGACCGGCGAGGTACCCACCCGGGCCCGCACCGACAACAACCCGGTGCACAGGGAGGAGTACCTGCTGCGCACGATGCACCGCGCCTGACCCCGGCGGCGGCGACCGGTGGGTCCGCCGCGGGGTTGAGCCGTCGTGGGCCGTCCGGTACACGACGCTGCACCCCGCGGCCCACCGGCACTGTGGCTTGCGTAGCCCTCCCTTATGCTGTGCGTTATCGGCTGGGCACAATATCCGCATGATTTTTCGGGTGCTTGGGCCATTGGAAGTCATCATCAACGGTCAATTTGAGACACCGACCGCGCACAAAGTCAGATGGACTCTCGGACTGTTCCTGCTCCGCGCGAATCAGGTGGTTGACCGCGCCGCGATCATCGATGAGCTGTGGGGTGAGAATCCGCCGCGAAGCGCGGTGACAACGGCACAGACCTACGTTTACCAGCTTCGCAAGAAGTTCCACCGGCATTTTCGAGATCTCGGCTCGGGCGAGCTGATCGAGACCCGCCCGCCCGGCTATGTGCTGCGCGTCGACACCGACGAGATCGACGCCTTCCGGTTCGAGAAGCTCAGCGACGAGGGTCAGGCGCTGCTCGCCGCCGGCCACGCCGAGCAGGCGGCGCGGCGGCTGCGGGAGGCGTTGAGCCTGTGGCGCGGGCCGGTGCTCGCCGACGTGCCGGGCGGCCCGGTGCTGACCCCGCACCTGACCCACCTGACCGAGGCCCGCACCCGGGCGCTGCGGCTGCGGATCCTCGCCGACGCCCAGCTCGGCAACCACCGGGCGCTCATCCCGGAGCTGCGCTCGGCAGCCCAGGAGAACCCGCTCGACGAGTGGATCCACGAGCAGCTGATGATCGCGCTGCACGAGGCGGGCCGGCGCGCCGACGCGCTGGACACGTACCGCGGGCTGCAGCGCACCCTCGACGAGGAGCTCGGCATCCAGCCCTCGATCACCCTGCGGGAGCTGCAGCGTGACGTGCTCGTCGGCAACGTGCGGCGGCACGCCCGCCTCGCCTGAGCCGCGGCGCGGCGCGGGCGCCGTGGTCGACCGCCGCTGGACAGCCCGTCGACCGGCGGGAGCGACAGTGTGCGGCACCGGACCGGCCACGGTCCCGGGCAGCGTGCTGGAAGGGGTTGGCAGATGCAGTCGTCGCTCGACGGCCCGGCGAAGTACGGGCGCAGCGCCCAGTGGGAACGGATCAACCGCACCCAGATCACCGCCGACGCGGTGAGCACCCTCGCCGGGTTCAAGGCGAACGAGGTCAACTTCAAGCTCGCCCTGTGGGACCCGCGGGTCAACGGCGTGCGGTACCTCAAGACCCTCATCCACCACCTCGGCATGAACCTGTCGGCGCAGAACCTGGACCGGCTGCGCCGCACGGCGAACCGCGACGTCGGCGACCCGATCGCGGTGCGCTGCCAGGGCGAGCGCATGTGCCTGGACTACCTGCAGGCCGTCTTCGAGCTGGACTTCATCGCCGGGCAGCTGCCGCTGGACGGCGCGCGGGTGCTGGAGATCGGCGCCGGCTACGGCCGCACCTGCCACCTGCTGCTGTCCAACGCCGACATCGAGGCGTACCACATCATCGACCTCGACAACTCCCTCAGCCTGGCCCGGACGTACCTGGGCGCCGTGCTGACCCCCGAGCAGCTGGCGAAGGTCACGTTCACCCGCATCGACGACGTCGACCGGGTCACCGCGGCGCAGCGGTTCGACCTGTGCCTCAACGTCGACTCGTTCGCCGAGATGGACGCCGCGACCGTGCACCAGTACCTCGACCTGATCGACCGGACCTGCCGCTACCTGTACGTGTGCAACCCGGTCGGCAAGTACCTCGACAAGAGCCTCGACGGGCACGCCCAGGGCGAGGAGACCGTCGCGCTCGCGCTGCGGTCGGGGCTGCTGCGCGACGTCATCGACATCCACGACAGCGAGGTCGTGGCGGCCCAGTCGCACAAGTTCCTCGCCGCGTACCGGCCCGGCCGCGACTGGCACTGCCTGGCCTCGCAGCGGGCCGTGCCGTGGAGCTTCTACTGGCAGGCCCTGTACGCCCGGGCGGCGTCGTGACCCGGCCGGTCGCGGTCGTGCTCGGCGCGTCCGGGCTCATCGGCACCGCGGTCACCGGGCTGCTCGCCGCCCGGCCGCTGCACCTGCGCACCGTCGCGCGCAACCCCCAGCCGCCGCCGGCCGGCGCGCGGGCGCGGGTCGAGCCGGTCGCCGCCGACCTCACCGACCCGGCCGCCGTGCGCGCCGCGGTCGCCGGCGCCGACCTGGTCGTGCACCTCGTCGCGCACCGCGGCGGCTGGCGCGACGCGGAGGGCAACGCGCACGTCAACGTCGGCGTCCTGGACTGCGTGCTCCGGGCCGCCGGGTCGGCCGGCACCCGGCCCACGGTCGTGTTCACCGGGTCGACGTCGCAGGCCGGGGTACCGGCCCGCCTGCCGATCGACGGCACCGAGCCGGACGACCCGCGCACCCCGTACGACCACCAGAAGTGCGCCGCGCAGGGCCTTCTGGCCGCCGCGACCGCCGCCGGCACCGTCCACGGCGTCACGCTGCGCCTGCCGACGATCTTCGGCGCACTCGACGGCCCCGGCATGGTGGCCGCGATGTTCCGCCGCGCGTTCGCCGGCGAGCCGCTCACCCTGTGGCACGACGTGCTGCGCGACCTGCTGTACGCCACCGACGCCGCCGCGGCCGTCGTCGCCGCCGCCGACCACGCGCCCGCCCTCATCGCCGCGGGCCGTGCTGTCGCGGGTGTGTCCGCCGGGCCCGCCGCGGGCCTGATCGCGGGCCCGCCGGGCCGGTCGTGGGTGGTGGGCACCGGGCGGCCGGTGCCGCTGCGGGAGCTGTTCACCCGCATCGCCGCGGCCGCCGCGGAGCGCACGGGCGGCCCGCCGGTGCCGGTGCGCACCGTACCGCCGCCGCCGACCGCGACCCTCACCGACCAGCACGACGTCGTCGTCGACGCGACCGCCTTCACGGCGGTGACCGGCTGGACCCCGGTGGTGCCCCTCGACGAGGCACTGCGCCAGGTGGCCGCCGGCCGGTGAGGTCCCGCGCGACCGGCTGATCCACGACACGGTCGCCTTCGCCGTCCGCTGACCGGGACCGTGCGGCGAGGCACGGCCTGACCCCGCCAGGGGAGGGCGACCACCACGGCTCCGCCCCGTCCAGCCCTCGACGGAAGCCCGACCACGACGCAGCTAGGAAGCGCAGCGCCCGATCTCCGCAGTCCAGCCCCGCCAGGGGAGGACGACCACCACGGCTCCGCCCCGTCCAGCCCTCGACGGAAGCCCGACCACGACGCAGCTAGGAAGCGCAGCGCCCGCACTCCCCAGTCCAGCCGGCCTGGGGAGTGCGAGCGCAGCGAGCATGGGGGCCGCGGGTGGGAACCCCCGCCGCCGCGCCGGAGGCGCGGCAGCTAGCACAGCCGCAGCATCAGCAGCCGGCCGGTCTCCTCGAGGTGGGTGCGCATCGCGGCCTGCGCGGCCGGGCCGTCCCGGGCCAGGACCGCCCGCACCACCGGCTCGTGCTCGGCGTGGATCTGGTGCAGGGTCCTGCCGCCGGCGGTGGTCGGCGGGCCGAGCAGCGCCGTCGTCGACCGCAGCTGGGCGACGATGGCGGCGGCGCGGGTGTTGCCGGCGGTGCGCAGCAGCAGGTCGTGCAGCGAGCGGTCGGCCGGCCAGAAGGCCGCCTCGTCGCCGGCGGCGGCGGCCCGGGCCATCGTGTCCAGGGCGGCCCGGATGGCGGCGTGCTGCTCGGCGGTGCCGGCGACCGCGGCCTTCCCGGCGGCCGGCGCCTCCAGGGCCAGCCGGATCTCGATGATCTCCTCGATGTCGTGGGCGCGCGGCGGCAGGACGCGGAAGCCGCGGTTGCGCTGGATCACGACCAGGCCGGCCTCGGCGAGGCGGAGCATGCCCTCGCGGACCGGGCTGCGGGAGACGCCGAGCAGCTCGGCGAGCTGGTACACCGAATACGTCCGCTCCGGCAGCAGCTCGCCGGCGGCGATGCCGTCGCGGACCGCCTGGGCGACGGCGTCGGCGAGGGTGGGGGCCTCCTGCGGCAGGCGAAGCGACGGCACGAGTAACATGTTACTCATGACTGACGTGGTGGCGGCGCTGGAGGCGGCCGGTCTCGAGGTCCGGGCCGACGCCGGCACGCGCGGCATGTACGCCTCCGACGCCTCGCTGTACCGCATCCCGCCCCTCGCGGTGGTGCGGCCCCGGCACGTGGACGAGGTCGCCGCGGCGCTCGCCGTGGCCCGCGAGACCGGGGTGCCGGTCACGTCCCGCGGCGCCGGCACGTCCGTGGCGGGCAACGCGGTCGGCCGGGGCATCGTGCTGGACTTCTCCCGGCACCTCAACCGGGTGCTCGCCGTCGACCCCGAGGCCCGCACCGCGGTCGTGGAGCCCGGGACCGTGCACGCGGTGCTGCAGAAGGCCGTCACCCCGCACGGCGTGCGGTTCGGTCCCGACCCGTCCACCCACCCGCGGTGCACGATCGGCGGGATGATCGGCAACAACGCGTGCGGGTCGCGGTCCCTCGCCTATGGGCGCACCAGCGACAACGTGGCGGGACTGGAGCTGCTGACCGCCGCCGGCGAGACCCTCGCCACCGGCTACGACGCCCGCGTGCCGTTCGCGCGCGGGGCGGCGGCCGCCGTCGACGCGGCCCGGGCGGCCGTGGGCCGGCACCTGGCCACCGCCCGCACCGAGTTCGACCGGTTCGGCCGCCAGGTGTCCGGGTACGCCGTGCAGCACCTCCTGCCGGAGCGGTTCGACCTCACCCAGGCCCTCGTCGGCTCCGAGGGCACCCTGGCCGTCATCACCCGGGCCACCGTGAAGCTCGTCGTCGACGCCCCCGTGCGGGTCGTCGTCGTGCTCGGCTTCCGCGACATCGTCGCCGCCGGCGAGGCCGCCCCCGCGGTGGTCGCGCACGGCCCGACCTCCTGCGAGGGCCTCGACTCCCGCCTCATCGACGTGCTGCTCGCCCGGCGCGGCCCGGCCGCCGTGCCGCCGCTGCCGCGCGGCGGCGCGTGGCTGTTCGTCGAGCTCGCCGGGGACGACGCCGGCGAGGTCGAGGCCCGCGCCCGCCGGCTCGCCGCCGACGGCATCAGCGACGCCACGCTCGTCGTCACCGACCCGGCCACCCAGGCGCAGCTGTGGCGCATCCGCGAGGACGGCGCCGGGCTCGCCGGGCGGGCCCCGTCGGACCGGCCCGCGTGGCCCGGCTGGGAGGACGCCGCCGTCCCGCCGCAGCGACTGGGGGCGTACCTGGCCCGCTTCGACGAGCTCGTCGCGGCGTACAAGCTGACGTCCGCGCCCTTCGGGCACTTCGGCGACGGCTGCATGCACGTGCGCCTCGACTTCCCCCTCGACGAGCCGGGCGGCACGAAGATCCTGCGCGACTTCCTCACCGACGCCGCGAAGCTCGTCGGCGAGTTCGGCGGTTCGCTGTCCGGCGAGCACGGCGACGGCCGCGCCCGCTCCGAGCTGCTGCCGCACATGTACTCCGCCGACGCGATCGCCCTGTTCGCCGCGGTCAAGCACGCGTTCGACCCGGGCAACCTGCTCAACCCCGGCGTGCTCGTCGACCCCGACCCGGTCGACGCCGACGTCCGCCCGGCCGGCCGGTTCCCGCTCAAGGCCCTGGCCATGGCGTATCCGCACGACGGCGGCGACCTCGCCCAGGCCGTGCACCGCTGCACCGGGGTCGGCAAGTGCCGCGCCGACAACTCGGCCGCCGGCGGGGTGATGTGCCCGTCGTACCTGGCGACCCGGGAGGAGAAGGACTCCACCCGGGGCCGCGCCCGGGTGCTGCAGGAGGTGGTGCGCGGCGAGCTCGCCTGGTCCGACCCGGCCGTCCACGACGCGCTCGACCTGTGCCTGTCCTGCAAGGGCTGCGCGTCGGACTGCCCGACCGGCATCGACATGGCCACCTACAAGTCGGAGGTGCTGCACCAGACGTACCGTGGCCGGCTGCGCCCCCGCTCCCACTACACCCTCGGCATGCTGCCCCGCTGGGCGCGCCTGGCCGGCTGGACCCCGCGCCTGGCGAACCTCGGCATGCGCCTGCCCGGCCTCGGCCGCCTGCTGCGCTGGCTCGCGGGCGTGGACCGCCGCCGCACCGTGCCCGCGTTCGCCCGCCGCCCGTTCCGGCGCACCTTCCGCCCCGAGCCCGGCGGCACCCCGGTGATCCTGTTCGCCGACTCGTTCTCCGACGCGTTCTCCCCGGACGCCGCGGCGGCGACGGTACGGGTGCTGCGCGCCGCCGGCTACGAGCCCCGCCTCCCGTCGTCCGCCGTGTGCTGCGGCCTGACCTGGATCACCACCGGCCAGCTCGACAGCGCCCGCACGATCCTGTCCCGCACCGTCGCGGCCCTCGCCCCCGATGCCCACGCCGGCGTGCCCATCGTCGGCATCGAACCGTCCTGCACCGCGGTCCTGCGCTCCGACATCCACGAGCTGCTCCCCGGCGACGAGGACGCGGCCGCCGTGGCCGGCGCCGTGCGCACCCTCGCCGAGCTGCTCACCGCCACCCCCGGCTGGACCCCACCGGACCTGTCCGGCGTCGAGGTCGTCGCCCAGCCCCACTGCCACCACCACGCCGTCCTCGGCTGGAAGACCGACGCCGACCTGCTCGCCGCCACCGGCGCCAAGGTCCGGCGCCTCGCCGGCTGCTGCGGCCTGGCCGGCAACTTCGGCGTCGAGATCGGCCACTACGACGTCTCCGTCGCCGTGGCCGGGCAGCACCTGCTCCCGGCCCTCGACGCCGCCCCGGACGCGGTCGTGCTCGCCGACGGCTTCTCCTGCCGTACCCAGGTCGCCGACCTGCGCGACCGCCCCGCCGTCCACCTCGCCCAGCTCCTGGACCCGTCCACCCCGGCGCGGTGACGCCGGGCCGACAGTCAGGGGCGGTGGGCGCCGGTGAGGGTGGCGGCGCGGTCCGGGGGCATGGGTTCCTCGACGACGCGGTGCGCGCCGGTGGAGGCGTGCAGGATCCGGGGCGGGGTGGTGCCGTCGGGTGGGGTGACCACGACGGCGACGTGGTGGACGCGGCGGCCGGGGCGGGCGAAGCAGTACAGGTCGCCGGGGCGTTCCGTGCCCGGGGCCACGGCAGGTGCCGCGGCGGCCTGGTCGTGGGCGTCGCGGGGGAGGCGGACGCCGAGGCGGCGCCATGTGAGGTGGACCAGGCCGGAGCAGTCGATGCCGAGGGTGGACAGGCCGCCCCACACGTAGACGGCGCCCAGGAGGCGGCGGGCCATGGCGAGGGCCTCGGCGCCGGTCGGCGGGGCCGACGGGGCCGGGGCGAGGTCGGCGGTGCGGGCCCAGAGCGGCTCCGGCCGGCCGGGGACGTGCACCGGCAGCCACCCACCCCGCGCGCCGCCCGACGCCCTGCCCGGCGTCCCGCCTGACGTCCCGCCCGACGCGCCGTGCAATGCCCCGCCCGGCGCGCCGTCCGATGCTCCGCCCGGCGCCGGGCCGAGTGCCGGGCCGGCCGGGGTCAGCAGTGTGCCGAGGCCCACGCCGGGCAGCACGGGACGGCCGGTCGGGGCGTCCACCAGCGTGGTCGACAGCGCGTCGACCACCAGGGGGCCGGGGCCGGCGGGGACGGGTGCGGCCAGGTGCGAGGCGCGCATCCAGCCCGGGTAGCCCCGCGGGTCCAGCGTGGGCGCGGCCTGGGCGGGGGCCACCACCCTGGCCCAGCCGTCGGGGCGGACCTCGTCGACGACGACCGGGTCGCCGAGCAGCAGCTGGGTGACCACGGCGCTGGAGGTCTGCTCGTCGGGGGTCATGGCGGCGATCCAGGCGGCCACGTCCGGGTCGTCGCGGACGGCCGCCGCGTCGCTGGGCCGCACGGCGGACGGTGCCGACCAGACGGTGGCCACCGGCACGCGCACCGCGGCCGGGGTCATGACGTCACCTCCGCTGCGCTCCGTGCTGGTCATGCGACGTCCAGCGTGACGCCGAGGCCGGGGGCGTCGGGCAGGTGGACCTCGGCGCCGGCGTACCGGATGCCGCCGCGCACCGGGGAGGACGCGAGCCACCAGGCGGCGTCCAGGTCGGACACGGCGCTGGTGCCGAAGGCGGCGGCGAGGCTGGCGGCGGCGCCGACCCCGATCTCGGTCTCCATCATCGAACCGACCAGGGTGCCCATGTCGTGCGCGGCGGCGAGGTCCAGCAGGGTCCGGGCCGGGCCGAGCCCGCCGCACTTGGCCAGCTTCACGTTGACCAGGTCGGCGGCCCGGCGGCGGATCACCTCGACGAGGTCGCGGGCGCCGAACACGGCCTCGTCGGCGAGGATCGGCACGCCGACGCGGTCGCTGACCCAGGCGAGGCCGTCGAGGTCGTGACGGGGCACGGGCTGCTCGACGAGCTCGACGTCGAGGCCGGCGTCCTCGATGCCGCGGATGACGCGGACCGCCTGCCGCGGGGTCCAGCCCTGGTTGGCGTCGAGGCGCAGTACCACGTCGGGGCCGACCCGGGCGCGGATCTCGCGGACCCGGGCCAGGTCGGTGCCGGCGTCGCCGACCTTGACCTTCAGCACCCGGAAGCCTTCCCGGACCCGGTCGTGCGCGGCGGCGGCGAGGGCGTCGGGGCTGCCGGCGGGGAGGGTGACGTCGGTGGGCACGGTGGTGGCGACGCCGCCGAGGAACCGCACGAGGGGGACGCCGGCGCGGCGGGCGGCGAGGTCGTGCAGGGCGACGTCGACGGCGGCCTTCGCGCCCTCGTTGCGCTGCACGGCCCGCTGCACGAGGCGGCCGCCGCCGGCCACGTCGTCGGCGTCGCGGCCGGTGAGCAGCGGGCCGAGCAGCTGCTCGACGCAGGCCTCGGCGCCGGCGACGCTGCCGCCGGTGACCTGCCACACCTGGGGTGCCTCGCCGTAGCCGCGGCGGCCGTCGGCGTCCTCGATCTCCACGATGAGCGACTCGGCGGTGGTGGCGCGGCGCAGCGCGGTGACGAACGGCGTGTGGAACGGCGCCGACACCCGGTGCGTGCGAACGGCCCGGATCACGGCGACCCCCGATGCGTGTGGACGGTGCGGGCCACAGCGGGCCCGTGCGGGCGGACGGCGCGGATCACAGCGGGCCCGTCAGTGCGAACGGCCCGGATCACAGCGACCCCCGCATGGCGTAGGCGAGCCGGGACACGTGGGCGATCAGCCGGCAGGCGCCGTCGTCGTCGGGGCAGCCGGTGGTGCACACGGCCAGGACGTACGGCGGCGCGTCGCCGGGCAGCACGACGCCGGCGCTGTGCCGCACGCCGGTGATCCAGCCGTTCTTGTGCGCCACGGGCGTCCCGGCCGGGACGCCGGCGGCGAGGTCGACCCGGTGCTCCTGGGCGGCCAGGACGTCGAGCATCTCGGCGCACGCGCCGGGGGTGGCGACGGTCGCGGTGGCGACGCCGCCGAGGAGCCGGGCGAGGTCGGCGGCGGTGACGGTGTTGCGGATGCCGGCGGCGTCGGCGGCCAGGTCGCCGATGCCGCGGCCGGTGACGCTGCCGGTCGCGCCGGCCGCCCGCCACGCCTCGGCGACCGCGGGCAGGCCGAGCACGCCGAGGAGCAGGTTCGTGGCGAGGTTGCTCGACCCGACGATCATCCGGCGGGCCAGCCAGCGGGCCGGGGCGCTGCCGCCGAGGCGGTCCCAGACGGCGTGCTCGTTGTCGTAGCCGCGCTCGGCGGTGTACCGGCCGCCGGCCGCCGAGGCGAAGTCGTTCACCACCGGCACCGGCGCGTCCAGGTCGGCGGTGCCGGCGTCCGCGGCCCGGTACAGGGCGACGAGCACGGCCAGCTTCATCATGCTGGCCGCGGCGTGCGGCGCGTCCGGCAGCCGGGTGCGGGTGGGCGGGGCACCCGGCCGGCCCAGGACCACGGAGATCCGGCCGGGTGCCACGGCCGCCACGGATGGCGGCTCGAAGAACAGCGGGGTCACGGGCGGACGTAGGCGTTCGTGACGGCGACGCTGCCCCAGATGGAGTCGATGAAGATGCCACCGACCTTCGAGCCGTGGATGGTGAACATGACGTCGACGTACAGCGGCACGACCGGCGCGTACTCCAGCATGATCTTCTCGTCGAGGCGGCCCCACTCGGCGAGCTGGTCGGCGACGGGCATGGCGAGGATCCGGTCGAACTCGGCGTTGAGCGCGGGCGCGTTCAGGTACGACGCGCCGTTGTTGCTGCCACCGTCCTTGATGGCCCGCCCGTCGTACAGGACCGGCAGGATCGAGGCGCCGCTGGGCCAGTCCGCGCCCCAGGAGCCGATGTACAGGTCCCAGGGGTTGTTCTTCTTCTTGGTCTCGTCCAGGAACGTGTCGGCGGCGATCGGCTTCAGCGTGATGCGGAACCCGGCCTTCTCCAGGTTGCTCTTGAGGGTGGTGCTGAGCTCCTGGTTGCGCGCGTCGTCGGGGAAGCCGAGGACCAGCTCCGGGGTGGCGCCGCCGAGCAGCTCGCGGGCCTTGCCGGGGTTGCCGGTGCGGCCGGCCGGGTACGCGTCGTAGTTCTTCCAGCCGAGGGTGGCCGGCGGCATGAGGGTGGTGACGCCGCGGGCGACGGTGTCCCCGCCGAGGGTCTTGACCACGCCGTCGCGGTCGATGGCGTAGTTGAGGGCCTGGCGGACCTTCAGGTCGGTGACCCGGTTGTTGTTGATGGTGAGGGTGTACTCGCTGGGCGTCGGCTCCTGCAGCGTGCGCGACTTCAGCGCCGGGTCACCGACCACCTTGGACACCAGGGAGGAGTCGACGCCGTTGAACGACACGGCGGACGCGTCGGCGCCGCTGTCGGCGATGATCCGGTTGGTCTGGGTGACGGGGTTGGCGCCGAACTCGTAGACGAACGTGTCCGGGTACTGGTGGCGCATCGGGTCGGTGGCCGGGTCCCAGTGCGGGTTGCGCTCGAACGTGAGCCGGGTGCCGGCCTCGTTCTTCGCCAGCCGGTACGGGCCGGAGGAGACCGGCGCCTTGTCGTAGTCGGTGCCGGTGTCCTTCGCCGGCGGCACGGGCGCGGTCGCCGGCAGCGACACCGCGAACGGCAGGTCGCAGTGCGCCTTGGCGAACGTGAAGCGCAGCGTGCGCGGGTCGGGCGTGCTCAGCCCCGGCGGCAGCGCGGTCTTGTCGGCGGTGAAGTTGAACTTCGTGTCGAACTGGGGCGTGTCGGCGAGCCACTCCTGCAGGTAGGTGGGGCCGCCGGTGAGCGCGAGGTCGAACGAGCGGGCGATGCCGTAGGCGATCTCCTTGGACGTGACCGCGCTGCCGTCCTCGAACTTCACCCCCTCCTTGATCTTGAACTCCCAGGTCTTGCAGTCCTTCGTCACGTCGGTGCCGGGCGTCTCGGCCAGGTCGCCGACGAGGACCACCTTGCCCTTGCCGTCGTCCTTGTACGTGGTGAGCCGCCGCGCGTACAGCTGCGACGCGGTGAGCCCGACGAACGAGTACACGCGCTGCGGGTCGAGGTGGGAGACCTTGCTCTGGCGCAGCACGGTGACGGTGCCGCCCTTCGCCGCGCCGGGGACCTCGGCGGCGGGGCCGCGGGAGTCCTTCGGGTCGGTCGCGATCGAGCCGCTGGCCTGCCGGCCGGCGTCGGGTGCGGCGTCGTCGTCGGTGCGCTTGTTGTTGCTGCACGCGCCGAGGCCGGCGACGAGCGTCAGCAGCACCAGCGCGGTCACGGGCCGGTATCTCATGTGGTCCTCCGGGGGTGGTGGGTCGTCATCGCAACCGGACACGCGGGTCGATGAGGGTGTAGAGCACGTCGACGACGAGGTTGGCCGCGACGATGAACGCGGCCGCGAGCAGGACGGTGCCCATGATCGTGGGCAGGTCGCCGTCCTTGACCGCGTCGATCGCGGTCCGGCCGAGGCCGCGCAGCCCGAACGTGGTCTCGGTGATGACGGTGCCGCCGAGGGCGGCGCCGACGTCGATGCCGGCGGTCGTGACCAGCGGCGTCAGCGCGGCGCGCAGCGCGTGCCGGCGCACGACGGTGCGGTACGGCAGCCCCTTCGCCTGCGCGGTGCGCACGAAGTCCTCCGACAGCGTCTCGAGCATCTGCGCCCGGGACAGCCGGGCGTAGACGGCGCTGAACAGCACGGCGAGGGCGCACCACGGCAGGATCAGCGCCGTCGCCCAGTCCCACGGGTTGTCCAGGATCGAGGTGTACCGCGGGTACGGCAGCACCTTCAGCGTGTAGACGAAGACGAGCAGCAGCACCCCGCCGACGAAGTACAGCTGCAGCGACGCCCCGGTCAGCGAGGCGCCGATCGCGAGGCGGTCGAAGACGGTGCCGAGCCGCAGCGCGGACAGCATGCCCAGGCCGATGCCGACGGCGAGCCACAGGATCGAGGCGGGCACCACGATGCTCAGCGTCACCGGCACGACCCGGGCGAAGGTGGCGGTGACCGGCTCGCCGTTGACGTAGGACCAGCCCAGGCAGGGCGCGTCGCAGTGCCCGCCCTGGGCCGCGCCGAGGTCCCGGCCGGCGAAGATGCCCCGCACGTAGTGCAGGTACTGCACGTGCTTGGGGTCGTTGAGGCCGAGCTCGTCGCGGACCCGCTCGAGGCGGGCCGCGTCGCAGTTCTTCGGGCACATCGCGGTCGCCGGGTCGCGGGGCAGGGCGAAGAACATCAGGAACGTCAGCACGCTCACCGCGAACAGGGTCAGCACGGCCAGCAGGATCCGGCGGATCAGGAAGGCGAGCACGGCGCGCTACCGGGCCGGCCGGGCCGAGCGGGGGTCCAGCGCGTCGCGGACCGCGTCGCCGAACAGGTTGAACGCGAGCACCAGCACGAAGATCGTGACGCCGGGGAAGCACACGTAGGCCGGGTCGGTCTGCAGGTAGTTCAGGCTGCGGAAGATCATGCGGCCGAAGTCCGGGGTCGGCTCCAGCATGCCGATGCCGAGGAAGCTCAGCGCCGCCTCGCTGGTGATGTACGCCGGGATCGACAGCGAGAACACGACGATGATCGGCGCCCACAGGTTCGGCAGCAGCTCCCGGAACAGGATCCGTGAGGTGCGGGCGCCGGTGGCGCGGGCCGCGTCGACGAACTCGCGCTCCCGCAGCGACAGCACCTGCCCGCGGACCAGCCGCGCGGTGGCGGTCCAGCCGAACAGCGCGAACAGCCCGATGAGCACGGCCACCCGGAACCAGCCCGGCACCGCCTCCCGCGGGCCGTAGAAGGCCAGCTCCAGGGGGCGGATCAGGGCGAGGGTGAAGATGAGGAAGGGCAGTGCCAGGGCCACGTCGGTGATCCAGTTGATGACGGCGTCCGCCCAGCCGCCCAGGTAGCCCGAGACGATGCCGGTGAGCACGCCGAGGACGGTGGTGGTCACCGCCGCGGCGAACGCGATGCCGAGCGAGGTGCGCATCCCGTAGACCATCTGGATGAACACGTCGCGGCCGAGGCCGGGCTCGATGCCGAACCAGTGCTGCGCCGAGACCCCGCCGGCCACCCCGTACGGCATGCCGTAGCGGTCCAGGTCGTCCTTGAACGTGTCCTGCGGGCCGGTGCCGTACGCCGCCTCGATCAGCGGCGCGGTCAGCGCGACGACGATGAGCAGCGCCGACACGACACCGCTGGCCAGGGCGGTGCGGTCCCGGCGCAGCCGCATGCGCACGGCCTGCCCGGGCGACCGGGCGGCGATCGGCCCGCCCGGCCCCCCGTCCTCGGCGGGCGGGCCGGTCCGGCCCTCCCGACTGACGTCCAATGGCACGACACTCATCGGCGCCGTCCTCCTTGATCGAAGGCAACGACTGTAGATAACCGCCGCAGGACGACGTTAGGGTGAAGGTAATCTACGAAACCCGCGCCGTCACCGGTCGGTGGTAACGACTCTGCAAAGCCTGCGAGCGTCCCCCGGTGCGACTGCTCCCTGCGCAAATGCCGACGAAGCCCCCTGAATCGGGCGCAGATCCTGTAGGTTACCCACAAGCCGAGGCAACTTTGCGCAAGGGATTGACGTCAAAGATTCCTATGCGTCACGCTGTGCCGAGCCACCCGCAGTCAGGAGGCTCGATGCGCCGATCACGCCGCTCCCTCGCCACGACCGCCCCCCTCAGCGCCGCGACGGCCCTCGCGCTCGCCGCCGCCACGATCACCGCGCTCGGCGCCGCCCCGGCCGCCGCCGCCGAGCCCGACGCCCGCCAGGCCGCCTACGCCGCCGCCGCGCAGACCTGGGGCGTGCCGCAGAGCGTCCTGCTCGGCGTGTCCTACCTGGAGTCCCGGTGGGACACCAACGGCGGCGCCCCCAGCACCGACGCGGGCTACGGCCCGATGCACCTCACCGACGCCGCCACCCTCGCCGCGGCCGCGGCACCCCGCGACACGGGCGGCGGCGACGCCGACGGCGAGGACGCGCGCGGCGACGACGCCCGCGCCCCGAGGACCGTCCGGCCCGCGACCGCGGCGCCCGCCGGGCCGGCGCTGCAGACGCTCCAGCGCGCCGCCGAGCTCACCGGTACCGCCGCCGACGTCCTGCGCACCGACCCGGCCGCCAACATCCACGGCGGCGCCGCGCTGCTCGCCGCCTACCAGCGTGCCGCGGGCGGCCCGGCCGGCGCCGGCAGCGACCCCGCCGCCTGGTACGGCGCGGTCGCCCGGTACAGCGGCGCCGACACCACCGGCGCCGCGGCCGCGTTCGCCGACGAGGTGTACGCGACGCTGCGCGACGGCGCGGCCCGCACCACCGACGACGGGCACCCGCTGACCCTGCCCGCGCAGCCCGGCCTGCGGCCGGTCACGAGCTGGCTGGACCGGCTCGGGCTGCGCCCCACCGCACCGCGCCCCGACGGCCTGGAGTGCCCCGCGGACCTGTCCTGCGAGTGGATCCCGGCACCCTACGAGCAGACCGGCCCCGGCGCCGGCGACTACGGCAACCACGACCTCAGCGAACGGCCGCAGCGCCAGCGCATCGAGTACATCGTCATCCACGACACCGAGGCGAGCTACGCCACCACCCTGGACCTGGTGCAGGACCCGACGTACGTCAGCTGGCACTACACGCTGCGCTCCGCCGACGGCCACGTCGCCCAGCACGTGCGGACCAAGGACGTCGCCTGGCACGCCGGCAACTGGTACGTCAACGCCAAGTCCGTCGGCCTGGAGCACGAGGGGTACGCCGCGCAGCAGGGCGCCTGGTACACCGAGGCGATGTACCGCGCCTCCGCGAAACTGGTGCGGTACCTGGCGCTGCGCCTGGCGATCCCGCTGGACCGGCAGCACGTCCTCGGCCACGACAACGTCCCCGGCACCGTGCCGTCCACGGTGAGGGGCATGCACTGGGACCCGGGCCCGTACTGGGACTGGGACCACTACTTCGACCTGCTGCACGCGCCGTTCGTCACCCTCGGCACCCCGCGGACCGGGCTCGTCACGATCGACCCCGGCTACGACGGCAACCGGCTGCCGTTCACCGGCTGCACCGGCACGCCGGACACCCCGTGCCCGCCGCACGGCGCCTCGACGGTGCTGCTGCGCACCGCGCCGTCCGCCGACGCGCCGCTGCTCACCGACCCCGGCCTGCACCCGGGCGGCGAACCGGCCACGATGCAGATCGCCGACCACGGCGCCCGCGCCGCCGCCGGGCAGACGTACGCCGTCGCCGGCCGGCAGGGCGACTGGACCGCGATCTGGTACCTCGGGCAGCGCGGCTGGTTCCACAACCCGCCCGGGCAGCCGGCGGCGAAGTGGTCGACCGGGCTCGTCGTCACCCCGAAACCCGGCCGCGCCAGCGTCCCCGTCTACGGGCGGGCCTACCCGGAGGCGGCCGCGTACCCGCCGGGCGTGCCGGTCCAGGCGGTCACCCCGCTGCAGTACACGTTCGCGGCCGGGCAGCGGTACACCCTCGGCGGCATCGTGCCCGGCGAGTACTACCGGGCCACCACCTTCGCCGGCACCGGCCCCGGCGACTGGACCGTCATCCGCGGCCAGACCCGCTACGCGCAGGTCCAGTTCGGCCACCGGGTCATGTTCGTCAACCTCGACGACGTGCAGATCCTGCCGTCGTTCCTGCCCACGCCACCGGAGGGGTCATGAGACGCGCCGCCACCACCGCCGCCCTCGTCCTGGCACTGGTGACACCGGCACCCGCCGCCGCGGCGGCGCACCCGGGGACGGTCACGCACGACGAGCAGATCGCCTTCCACGCGTGGCGGTCCTACCCGCAGTGGCGCAGCGGCACCGCCGACGGCACCCGGGCCGTGCCGGGGCGTTCGCCGTACCTGACGATCGGCCGGGCCGCCGGCACCACCGAGTACACCGACCCGCACACCGGCACGACCCGCACCTGGGAGTACGCGACCTGGACCTCGCCGGTGCACCACATCGGCTTCGGCGCCAGCGAGCTCGTCGCGTCGTGGAACGCCGACACCCCGGCCGGCACCTGGCTGCAGGTCGACCTGGAGGGCACGTACACCGACGGCCGGGCCACCCCGCGCTACGTGATGGGCCGCTGGGCCGCCGGCGACCAGGACATCCGGCGGGCCTCCGTGGACGGGCAGGGCGACGGCGTGTCGTCGATCTGGACCGACACGTTCGCCGTCGACGACGCCGCGGCCGGGGTGCTGCTGGCCTCCTACCGGCTGCGGGTCACCCTGTACCGCACGCCCGGCTCCACCGCGGCGCCCCGCGTCCGGCAGGTCGGCGCGATGGCGTCCAACGTGCCGGACCGGTTCACCGTGCCGGCCAGCGCCGGGCACATCGCCTGGGGCCGGGAGCTGGCCGTGCCGCGCTACTCGCAGAACATCCACGAGGGCGAGTACCCGCAGTACGACGGCGGCGGTGAGGCGTGGTGCTCGCCGACGTCGACGGAGATGGTCGTCGAGTACTGGGGCCACCGCCCGAGCGCCGAGGACCTCGCCTGGGTCGACCCGTCCTACGCCGACCCGCAGGTCGACCACGCCGCCCGCAGCACCTACGACGCCACGTACGAGGGCGCCGGCAACTGGCCGTTCAACACCGCGTACGCCGCGACCTACGGCCTCACCGGCATCGTGACCCGGCTGCACTCCCTCGACGAGGCCGAACGGTTCATCGCCGCCGGCATCCCGGTGATCACCTCGCAGTCGTTCCTCGCCAGCGAGCTGACCGGGGCGAACTACTCGACGTCCGGGCACCTGTTCGTCATCGTCGGCTTCACCGCCACCGGTGACGTGATCGTCAACGACCCGGCGTCCTCGTCGAACGACGCGGTCCGCAACGTGTACCGCCGTGCCGAGTTCGAGCAGGTGTGGCTGCGCACCAAGCGGCACCGCGCGAACGGCACCGTCGCCTCCGGCAGCGGCGGCATCGCCTACCTGATCGCCCCCGCCGGCACCCGCTGGCCGCGGGTGCCCGGCTCCGACAACTGGTGAAACCCCGGCGAACCCCGCCACCGGCCCGGCCGAACCCCGGGACACCGCCCACCGTCCACCGTCGCGGATGAAGGTGCACATGTCAGTCCGATCCACGCTCGCCGCCGCCGCGGCCGCGGCCACGCTGCTGGCCCTCGCGGCGCATCCCGCGCCGGCGGGCGCGACCACCACCGCCGTCGCCCCGGCCACCTGCGTCACCGACCCGGCCACCCCGAAGCACCAGCTGCGCGCCATGTGGATCGCCAGCGTCGTCAACATCGACTGGCCCAGCGCCCCCGGCAGGAGCGAGGCCGAGGTCAAGGCCGAGTACGACGGCTGGCTCGCCCTCGCCCGGCGGCTCAACTACAACGCCGTCATCGTGCAGGTCCGCCCGCACGCCGACGCGTTCTGGCCCTCGCCGCTGGAGCCGTGGTCGCAGTACCTCACCGGCGTCGCCGGCCAGGACCCCGGCTGGGACCCGCTGGACTACCTGGTGCGCCGGGCCCACGAGGAGAACCTCGAGTTCCACGCCTGGTTCAACCCGTACCGGGCGAGCATGCCCGCACCCGGCGGCGCCGGCACCGACGTGGCGAAGCTGCCCGCGAACAGCCCGCTGCGCACGCACCCCGAGTGGGCGGTGCCCTACCCGGTCGGCAACGCCGCCGGCCGGCTCTACCTCAACCCCGGCATCCCCGCCGCCCGCGCCTGGGTGCAGGACGCCGTGATGGACGCCGTCACCCGGTACGACATCGACGGCGTCCACTTCGACGACTACTTCTACCCGTACCCGGCGGCCGGCCAGGACTTCGGCGACGACGCCACGTTCGCCGAGTACGGCGCCGGCTTCGCCACCAAGGCCGACTGGCGGCGCAACAACATCGACCTGCTCATCCAGGAGCTGGACGGCCGCATCCACGCCGCCAAGCCGTGGGTCCGCTTCGGGGTCAGCCCGTTCGGCATCTGGCGCAACAAGGCCGCGGACCCGCTCGGCTCCGACACCAACGGCACCCAGTCCTACGACGCCAACTTCGCCGACACCCGCAAGTGGGTGAAGGAGGGCTGGATCGACTACATCGTGCCGCAGGTGTACTGGCACATCGGCTTCGCCGTCGCCGACTACGCCAAGCTCGTGCCGTGGTGGGCCGACGTCGTGGCCGGCACCGACGTCCAGCTCTACATCGGCCAGGCCGACTACAAGGTTGCCGCCGCCGGCCAGCCCGCCGACTGGTTCGACCCGCGCGAGCTGACCGACCACCTGACGTTCAACCGGCAGTACCCGCAGGTCCTCGGCGACGTGCACTTCAGCGCGGTGCAGGTCCGCGCGGACCGCCTCGGCGCGGAGACGGTCCTCACCGCCGAGCACCGCAGCCGGCCCGCGTTCCCGCCCGCCTGGGGCCCGGCGCGCCCGCTGCTGTTCCCGGTGCTCACCACGGCCCGGCGCACCGACACCGGCGTGCAGCTGGGGTGGCATCCGACGGCGTCCGGCACCGGCCCGTTCGGTGAGGTCACCTCGTACGGCGTGTACCGCTTCGACGGCACCACCGTGCCGGGCGCCTGCGACCTCGCCGACGCCGCGCACCTCATGGCGACGGTGCGCGGCACCACGTACACCGACCCGACCGCCGAACCGGGCCGCCGCTACACGTACGTGGTCACCGCCCTCGACCGCCGCTGGCACGAGAGCGCCGCCAGCCCGCCCCGCTGGGTCTGAGGCGGGACCCGCCGCGGCTGCCGCCACCGGCCCGGGTGGCGGCAGCCGCGGTCAGCCGGTCAGCCGGGGCGGCCGTACCCGTACAGGCTGTCGATGTCGATCGGGGCGACCTTCACCACCGTGCGGCTGTTCGGCGCGTGGATGATCTGGTTGTTGCCGATGTAGATGCCCACGTGCCCGAGGCCGTTGTAGAACACCAGGTCGCCCGGGGCGAGCTGGCTGCGGGAGATGTGGCGGACCTTCTGGTACTGCTGGGCGGCGTTGTGCGGCAGCGACACGCCGGCGGCCTTCCAGGCCATCATCGTCAGCCCCGAGCAGTCGAAGGTGTTCGGTCCGGCGGCGCCCCACACGTACTTCTTGCCCAGCTGTGCCCACGCGTAGCTGACGGCCTTGCCCGCCGATCCGGACACCGCCGGCGGCTTGCCGGGGTTCGCGGTCGTGGTGGTCGTCTTCGGCTTCGCCTTGGCCGCGGCGGCCGCCGCCTCGGCCTTGCGCTGCAGCTCGTCGAGGCGGGCGATGTCGCCCTCGATCTTCTTGCGGCGGGTCTCCAGCTCGATCTTCTGCTGGCTCTGCGTGGCGAGGGTGTCGTTGAGCCGGCGCTGCTCGGCGTCGAAGGCGTCCTTCGCCGTGCCGTACGCGGCCAGGTCCCGCTGCTGGCTGCGGGAGATCTGCCGCAGGGTGCCGACCCGGTCGGTGAACGCGTCGGTGGAGCGCGCGCCGAGCATCAGCGACCAGGTGCCGAGGTTGCCGCCGGTCTTGTAGGCGTTGACGGCGACGGTGGCGGCGTCGTCCCGGGCGGCCTGCATGCTGGCCTGCAGCGGCAGCAGGTCCGCCTGCAGCTTCGTGATCGCCGCCTGGGTGGCCTCCAGGTCGCCGTTGACCTTGTTGTACTGCTCGACGACCAGCTCGACCTCCTTGTTGCCCTGGTCGATGCGGGCCTGGAGCTCCTCCGGCGTCGGGTCCGCGTGCGCGGCGCAGGCCGGGGCGATCATCGCCGCCACCGCCAGCGCGACGACCGCCGTGCGCAGCGTCGTGCGTCCGTTCAACACGGCACAGTCCTTCTTCCGCGACCGCCTACCGGGTTAGCTGACGGATTCGGGCGAGAAGAAGGCGCGCCCTACCGCGCCGCGGCGCGGATTCACCCCATGGGAAACCCCGGTTGGTTCCCCGGCTCCCCGGCCCACGCCCGGCGTTCGGGCGCCCGGCCGGCGACTCGGCGGCACCTGCCCGGGCCACCCCGGCGGGGCGGCGACGTCCGGCAGGCCAGCCCCAACGTAACCGCCGCGGACACCGCCGAGCCTCGATCTAAGCCACACTTAACGAAGACGCAAGACGGATCTGGCCCCGGCGGCGGTGCCGGCTCAGCCGGGGGTGGCCCGGGTCAGCCGGCGCGGCGGCTCGGGCGTGCCGGCGAGGCGCTGCTGCTCCTCGGCGACGATCATCCGGGCGAGCTGCACCTCGGAGATGTCCACGGCGCCCGGGGAGGCCTGGGCGATGGTGCTGTGCCGCACGTACGCGTCGAAGAGCTGCGCCTTCGAGCCGAGGATCTCGATCATCCGCTCGTCGACGGAGTCGGCGATGAGCAGCCGGTGGACCTGGACGGTGCGGACCTGGCCCATGCGGTGCGCCCGGGCGATCGCCTGGGCCTCGATCGACGGCTTGACCTGGGGCTCGCACAGGATGACGACGGAGGCGGCCTGGATGTTGACGCCGACGCCGGCGGCCTCGATCTGGCAGACGAGGACGGCGGGTCGCGCCGCCGCGGTGAACGCGTCGACGATGCGCTGCCGGTCGGCGACCGGGGTGGCGCCGGTGATCGGGCCGCGGGCGTCGGCGCCGAGCGCGGCGCCGACCACGGCGAGGACGTCGCGGAAGTAGGAGAAGACGACGACCTTGCGGCCGTTGGCGAGGGCCTCGCGGGCCAGTTCGAGCAGGCGGGTCAGCTTCGCCGAGTCGTGCGGGCGGCGCACGGCGAAGGCGGCCCGGCGCATCGCCATGAAGTTGCCCTCGCGCACCGCGTCGCGGTACGCCCGGCCGTCCTCGGCGCTGAACTGCTCCCACTCGTCGACCTGCACCAGCTCGGGCAGCTCGGTGAGCACGTCGGGCTGGTTGCGGCGCAGGTACACCGGGGCCGCCGCACGGCGGAACGCCTCGACGCTGATCGCCGCGTGCTCCGGGCCCATGCCGGCGGCGACGTCCGGCCGCAGGTGCTCGATCAGGGCGCGGAACTCGTCGATGCGGTTCTCCATCGGGGTGCCGGTGAGGAACAGCACCCGCTCGGAGCCCGCGGCGGCCCGGTTCACCGCCTGGGACCGCTTCGCGTCGGGGTTCTTCACGTAGTGCGCCTCGTCGACGACCAGCATCGCGGGCCGCAGCGGCAGCTCGCCGAGGGCGCCGAGCGAGCCGAACGTGACCACCCCGGCGCCGCCCTGGGCCCGCCACCGGGCCGCCGCCCGGGACCGGCCGCTGCCGTGCAGGGCGACGACCGGGATCGTCGAGTGCCGGGCGATCTCGCGTGACCAGTTGATCAGTACGCTGGCCGGGCAGACGACCAGGAAGTGGGTGGCGCCGCGGGCGGCCAGGTGTGCCATCGCGGCGATCGCCTGGACCGTCTTGCCCAGCCCCATCTCGTCGCCGAGCACGACCCGCCGCTGCACCAGGGCGAACCGGGCACCGAAGGACTGGTACCCGCGCAGCCGCAGGCCGTCGCTGAGCCGGGACGTGTCCAGCTGCTGGGCGCCGACGCGTTCGACGATGTCGGCGGGCAGGAACCCCTCGCTGGCCGCGACGTCACCGCCGAGGCCGACGACCTGGCTGAGCAGGCCGTAGTAGTCCGCGGAGCGCCGCTCGTAGTCGCGCCAGGCCGGTTTCGCGCCGGGCGGGCGCACGGCGCGGACCGCCCGGGCGGCCGCCGGCAGGCCGGCGGACTCGGCGGTGTCGACCAGCGCGCGGACCCGCCGGGCCGCGTCGTCGGCGGTGGCCCGGTCCGCGGCCCGCATGAACCACCGGCGCAGCGACCCGGCCGGCGCGGCCACCGGCCGCTGCCGGGCCAGGTCACCGGCGAGCCGCGTCGCGTCCGGCTCGTGCGCCCCGGCCGCGTGCCACACCGCGCCCCAGGTGGCGAGGGCCCGCACGAGGCGGGTCATGTCCGGGTCCTTCGGGTCGAACTCGATGCGGAACTGCAGCGCGTCGCGCGCCGCCCGCTTGAGCTGCTCCGCGGCGTGGATGGTCCGCCGGGCGGTGCCGTCGCCGATGCCGGGCACCGCCGTGAGCCGTCGCGGGCCGGCCCGCAGCACGTCGGCGACCGAGCGGATGCCGTGCGCGGGCAGCTCGTCCAGCCGGGCCCGGCCGTCGACGGTGTCCTTCAACGTCTCGATCGACATGGTGCCGAGCGCGGCCCACACCTGGGGCTCGCTGGCCACCTCGTACGCGGCGACGACCTCGGCCCGGGCGGCGCCGACGATCCCGGCGACCGCCTCGGCGTCGGCCTGCACGTCGACCGCCCTGGCCAGCAGCGCGCGCGTCTCCCGGCGCCCCGCGGCCGTCATCCCGCCGCCCGGCGCCGGCGCACCGTGGGGCATCGCGCGGCCATGCCCTGACGGTACCGACCCGCCGCCCGCGCCGCTCGCCGCGCCCCGCCCGGTCGCGGCCGGTCGCGACACCGTCACGCCCGGCCGGGAACGCCGCCGGCTCGGCGAGCAACGTCGATGCCCGCGGTGCCCGCCGCGGCCCGGCCGGGAACCGTCACCAGCCGGTCGCGGTGGCGGCGACGGCGCGCAGGTACGCGGCGGCCGGCGCGGGCACGTACAGGTCGTCGAGGTCGCGCGGCGAGGCGCGCAGCAGGACGCCGCACAGCACTGCGGCGTCCAGGTACACGGCGGTGTCGGTGGGGTGCTTGCCGTCGGCGGTGATGAGGTACGCCGTGCCGCGCGCGGCGATCACCGTCTCGAACGCGTCACCGATCGGGGCGAACAGGTGCGGCGTGTCCCGGGCCGCCGCCAGCGCCGCCGACAGGTCCGCGGCGTGCGCGTCGATCGCGGCCGTCGCGGCGGCCCGGCTGGGGAACGGCGCCGGGTCGGCCAGGGCCCAGTTCTTGAACAGCACCACCCGCCCGCCGGGCTTCAGCGCCCGCCCGAACGTCGGCGCGTACCGGTGCAGCAGCGTGTCGGTGGCGGCCGCCGGGTCGGTGGCGAGCAGGGTGCTGTACTCCTGCAGCACGATCGCGTCGTACCGGCGCGCACCGCTGAGCGCCGCGGCGACGAGACCGTCGTCCCAGGTGCGGCGCAGCGTGTACCCGGAGCGGATGACCTCGGTGACGGTGACCGTCCGGCCGGCGGCGGCGGCCAGGCGCCGCACCAGCGCGGGCGTGTCCTCGCCGCTGGTCCGGTTGACCGTGCCGAGCAGGCTGTTGCCGACGAAGAGCACGTCCAGGTCCGTGGCGGGCGCGGCCGCGGCGACGGTGAGGCGCACGGTGCGCGGGGCGCCGAGCGGGTCGCCCGCGCCGGTGACGGCCTGCACGCTGAGGGTGTAGCGGCCGGGCCTGGCCAGCAGCGGGCAGCCGGTGGTGTCGCAGCGGAAGCCGGACGCCGCCGGCGCGGTGTGTGCGGTGCCGCCGCCGTCGGTGCCGCGCATGGTGTACGTGACCCCGCCCGGACGCACGCCCGGTGCGAACCCGGCGCGCAGGCTGCGGCCGGCCGGCGCGGCGGCGTCGAGCACGGTGCCGTCGGTCAGCGGCGACAGCCCCAGGACCGGCCGCCCGGTCGCGTCGTTGACCAGCGACACCCCGGTGACCACCCGGGCGGCGGCGGGCGCGCCCCGCGCGGCCACCGGCGGCGCCCCGCGCGGCACCACGGCGGCGCCGAGGAGCACGGCGACGCCGAGGACGGCGGTCCACGGCCGGCGACGGTTCGGCACTGGCGGCGACTCCTCGGGCACGGCGCCCGGCTGGCGCCCGCCCAGGGTCCGCACCGGCGCCCCGCGGTGTCAATCGCGGGCGCCGCCGGTTCCACCGATCGGCGCCCGATCCCGGCCCACCACGGGACCCGCCCCCGCCGCCGCGTGCCGGTGCGGTGACCACCGGTGACCGCGCCGGGACCGCGCCGGGACCGCGGTCAGTGCACGAACACCGGTGCGTCCGTGGCCGCCGGGCGGCCGCCGGGCAGCGCCGCCGCCAGCAGCAGCGCGGCGACCGCGGCGGTGACCGCGGCGACGGTGTACGCGTCGGTGAACCCCGCGACCGCCGCCGGCCCGGCCGCCGGGTCCACGCCGGCGGCGGCGACCGACGACGCGATCGCGACGCCGAGGGCCGCGCCGAGCTCGTGGCCGGTGTTCAGCACGCCGGACGCGCTGCCCGCCGCGTGCCCCTCGACGCCGGTCATCACCGAGGTGGACGCGGTGACGAAGCCGGCGCCGAGGCCGGCGGCGGCCAGGACGAACCCGGGCAGCACCGCCCGCAGCGGGTCGTCGTGCGCCGACACCCCGGCGAGGAGGGCGAAGCCGGCCGCCGCGGCGGCGAAGGCGGCGAACGCGACCGGGCGGGCACCGAAGCGGCGCAGGCCGTGCGCGGCCGCGTGCGCCGCCGCGACGGTGGCCACGGTGACCGGCAGGAACAGCAGGCCGGTGCGCAGCGCCGAGTACCCGAACACGTGCTGGGCGAGTGTCGAGGTGAGGAAGAACCCGGCGACGAGCAGCCCGGACGCGGCCAGCATGACGGCGTTGCCGGCAAGGACCGGCCGCCGCCGCAGCAGCGTGACCGGCAGCAGCGGCGTGCGGGCGGTGCGCTGCACCACGGCGGCCGCGGCGGCGAGCCCGGCGGCGGCCGCGATCGGCAGCCAGGTGCCGGTGGACGTCCAACCGGCGCCGCCGGCCCGGGTCAGGCCGTGGATCAGCGCGGCGGCCGCCCCGGTCAGCAGCAGCGCGCCCGGGACGTCGACGCGGCCGCGGTACCGCGGCGACCGGGGCACGACGACGGCCACCGCACCGCCGACGGCCACGCCGATCGGCACGTTGACGAAGAACACCCAGCTCCAGCCGGGTCCGGAGACGAGCAACCCGCCGACGAGCACACCGGCGGCGGCGCCGGCACCGCCGACGGCGCCCCACACCGCGAGCGCCCGGTGGCGGCGCGGGCCGTGGAACATCGTGCTGACGACGGCCAGGGCGGCCGGGGACAGCAGCGCCGCGCCCACGCCCTGCGCCGCCCGCGCGGCCAGCAGGGTCGCCGGGCCGCCGGCCAGCCCGGCCGCCAGCGACGCCGCGGTGAACACGGCG
This sequence comes from Dactylosporangium aurantiacum, assembly GCF_000716715.1. GTDB lineage: Bacteria > Actinomycetota > Actinomycetes > Mycobacteriales > Micromonosporaceae > Dactylosporangium > Dactylosporangium aurantiacum. The sequence continues at coordinate 148,546 of NZ_JNYJ01000002.1, forward strand.
AGGCCGGTGAGGAAGACGGCGCGCCGGCCGAGGACGTCGGCGAGGCGGCCGCCCAGCACGAGCAGCCCGCCGAAGCACAGGGTGTACGCGGTGACCACCCAGGTCGCCGCCGCCCGGTCCAGCCGTAGGTCGGTGGCGAGCCGCGGCAGCGCGACGTTCACGACCGTGACGTCCAGGATGACCATGAACTGGGCCAGGCAGAGCAGGGCGAGCACGCCCCAGCCGCCGCGGCGGCCGGTGCCGGCCGGATGATGATGAGGCATGACCGTCACTCCTATGTCGTACAGCGATGTACGGTTTACCGTAGCGGGTCGTCGGCCTAAACTGAACATGTGTGTTCGGTTTCATGGACTGGTAGGGTGCGTGCGGAGGTGCCGATGGCAGCGACGACGAAGGCGGCGGACGGCGGCGACGGGGCGGGCCGCCCGCGGGGCAGCCGCGCCGACGCGCAGCGCAACGTGGGTGCGATCCTCGACGCCGCCCGGGAGTGCCTGTCGGTCGACCCGACCGCGAGCATGCAGGAGGTCGCCCGCGCCGCCGGGGTCGGCCGGGTGACGCTGTACAGCCACTTCGGCTCCCGGGCCGAGCTGCTGGACGCCGTGTTCACCAGGGTCATGGCCGACGCCGACCGGGCCCTGGCCGACGTGGACCTCACCGGTGACGAGCGCGCCGCCCTCGCCCGGCTGGTCAGGTCGTCCTGGCGGATCGTCGAGCAGTTCCGGCTGCTGCTCTTCGCCGCCCAGCTGGAGCTGCCCGCCGACCGGATCCGCGAGTACCACGACCGCCCCCTCGGCCGGGTCGAGGCGCTGATCAGGCGGGGGCGGCGCAGCGGGGTGTTCCGGACCGACCTGCCGGTGTCCTGGATGGCGAGCGTCTTCTACGGCGTCATCCACGGCGCCGCCGAGGAGATCAACGCCGGGCGGCTCACCGCCGAGCGGGCCCCGAAGGTGATCATCGCGACGCTGCTGCCGGCGTTCGCGCCCGCCGCGCCCGCCGCGCCCGCCGCGTCGCGGTGAGCCGCGGGCCGGCGGCGCCGGCCCGCGGGTGCCGGTCAGCCGCGCCGGTCAGCCGCGCCGGTCAGCCGCGCCGGTCAGCCGCGCCGGTCAGCCGCGCCGGTCGGCCGCGCCGGTCAGCCGCGCCGGCGCGGGGTCGCGTAGGGGTCGGTGAGCTCGCGCAGCTCGGCGAGGGTCTCGCGCAGCTGCCGGGTGCGGGCCCGGCCGAGGTGCGCCTCCCAGGCGGCCTCGATGTCGCGCACGACCGGGATGCTGAGCTCGACGATCTCGTGTCCCTTCGCGGTCAGCGTGACCAGGCGGGCCCGCGCGTCGTCGGGGTCGGCGACCCGCTCGACGTAGCCGGCCCGCTCCAGCTGGTCGACGATGGAGCCGACGGTCTGCTTGCTCACCTGTGCCGCCTCGGCCAGCTCCGCCAGCCGCGAGCCGCCCGGGGCGATGCGCTGGAACACCCGGGCCTGGTTGAGCGGCAGGTCGTGCCCGTGCTCGCGCAGCGCCGCCAGCACCGCCGACTCCATCGCCCGGTACGGGATGAACAACAGCAGCCCCAGGTTCAGCTCCTCCATGCGTCCATGATTGCAGAAGTCCGAGCTTCGGACTAAAGTGGTCCGAAGTTCGGACTTTATTTGGGGGCGTCATGGACGAGTCGTACTGGTCCGCGGTCCAGGCCATGCGCCTGCGCGTCGCCGACCTGCTGGAGACGATCGAGCCGGCCGAGTGGGACGCGCCGTCGCTGTGCGAGGGGTGGCGGGTCCGCGACGTCGCCGGTCACCTGGTCACGGTCCCCACCATCACCACCTGGGACCTGATCGCCACCGCGCCGCGCGCCCGCGGCAACGTCAACCGGATGAACACCCTGACCGCGGTCCGCGCCGGGGCACGGGAGCCCGGCGAGCTCGTCGCCGGCCTGCGTCGCCACGCCGGCGACCGGCGTACGGCGGCGGTGCTCGACACCCGCAACGCGCTCTTCGACGTCGTCGTGCACTACCAGGACATCGGCGCGCCGCTGGGCCGGCCCTGCCCGGTGCCGGTCGGGTACACCGCCCGCGGCCTGGACCGGGTGTGGCGGATGGGCTGGCCGTTCAACGCCCGGCGCCGCCTGGCGGGCGTCACCCTGCGCGCGACCGACACGCCGTGGACGGTGGGCGCCGGCCCCGAGGTGGCCGGCCCGGCCCTGTCCCTGCTGCTCCTGCTCACCGGCCGCACCGCCGTCGCCGCCCCCACCCTGGAGGGCCCCGGCCTCGCCACCGTCACCGCCCGGGCCGCCTGAGCCGGGCGCGGCGGCCGACCCGCCGGCCGGTCAAGCTCCAGTGCCGTTCCAGGGCGAGCGCGAGCCGCCACCGCCAGTCCTCGGCGGTGCCGTCCACGCCCGGGTGCCCGTCGGTGCGGCCGGGCCAGTCGACCGGCAGCGACAGCACGCGCTCGGCGGTGAACGTGTCCGCGTCCGGGCCCAGGTCGCCGCGCAGCAGGCCGCGGACCAGGGCGAGGTCGACCGTGGTGTGCTCGGCCAGCAGCGTGGCGTCGTACAGGTCCTTGCCCTTCGGGCACCGCTCGGTGCACAGCCACCGCAGCTTCCACGCCAGGGCGAGCGGCGCGGGCGCGGCGAGGACCGGCCGGTCGATGCCGGGCAGGGTGAGCGGCTCGGGCGCCAGCGGCAGGTGCTCGCCGAAGGCCAGGTCGATCTGGACGGCGCCGGCGGGGGCGCCGGGGACCTGGAACGGCACGGTGAGGCGGTGGCCGTCGGTGCGCTCGTACGTCCGGATCGCCGAGCGCGTGGTCCGCTGCGGCCGCAGGCCTGCACCCGGGTCGGCGGCGAGCGCGGCGGTGACGCCGGCGAGCAGCTCGCGGGCCTGCGGGCTGTCGCCGGTGATGCCGGCCGGGGTGACGACGTAGTCGAGGTCGCCGGGCTCGCGGGCGGCCTCGCCGACCCACGCGGCCATCGTGACGCTGCCGCGCAGCACCAGGTGCTCCGCCCAGCGGCTGCGGGTGAGCACGCCGAGCACGTGCTCCAGGGCCGCGCGGCGGGCCCGGCGCCGGCCGGTGCCCTCGCCGGCGACGGTGTCCTCGTCGGCGACGGTGGTCTCGCCGGCGGCGGGCGGGTGCCGCCCGGCCACCGGGTCGTCGGGGCGGCCGTCGAGCCAGCCGCGGTCCAGGCCGAGGTTGGAGTCGTCCACCACGTACTCCTGCTCCACCTCGACGACCTCCAGCCCGGCGCCGCGCAGGGTGGCGACGAACGCGTCGAGGCGCGCCGTCGCGGTGGCCAGGCCCACCCCGTGGCAGCGGGCGGTGAGGAAGCGCTCCTGGCGGCCCTCGCCGTCGCGGCGCCGCGCGTTGCGGGACAGCCGGGCGCCGTAGGCGGCGCCGGCGTCGGCGGCGACCCGCATCGCGGCGACCGGGGCGGCGGCCGGCAGCAGCAGCTTCACGTGGTGCTCGAAGTACCGCCCGGGCGGCTCGGCGGCCGCGGCGGCGTCGTCCTGCGGTACCCCGGCGCACCACGGCGCCGCCTCGATCTTCACCCGGGTCACCGGTGTGCCGCGGGCGACGAGCCGCTCCCGCCACTGCCGGGCGAGCGCCCGCACCTCGTCGAGGGTGCCGCGGGCGGGCACCGTCAGCATCGGCTGCGACGGGTGCCGCCCCTGGTCGAGCACGATGTGCACGAACCGCACGCCGTGGCGTGCGGCGAGGTCCGCGAGGTCCTGCGCCCCGGACCCGCCGGCGGTCAGGTGGATCTCGAACGTCCCGGCGATCTCGGTCACCGGTGCAGCGTAGGACACCGGTTCCCGCGGCCGCCGGTTCACACGGCGGCCACCGGTTCACACGGCCGGCGGTTCACACGGCCGGCGGCAGGCCGAACGGGCCGAACACGGCCGGGTCGGCGAACGTGACGCAGCGCCGGACGAGGCCGCCCGCGACGGTGAACACCTGGAGCGAGTGGGCCCGGCCGTCCGCCGTGTACGCGGCCAGGGCCGGGCCGCCGTTGGCCCGCACCGGCACCAGGCGCCAGCCGGTGCCGCGCATGACGTAGACCCGCTCGATGAACCGCCGGTAGTCGTCGCGGCCGGACAGCCACAGCGCGACCGGGGGCATCTCCAGCGCCACGTCGTCGGCGAGCAGCCGGGTCAGCGCCGGTACGTCGGCCGCCTCGAACGCGGCGAGGTACCGCTCCACGACGGCGTGCTCGCCGGGGTCGGCGGGCCCGCGCAGCTCGTCGAGGACCGGCCCGGCGGCCCGCAGCGTGGTGCGGGCCCGTTGCAGGCTGCTGTTCACCGACGCGACGCTGCTGTTGAGGACCTGCGCGACCTCGGCGGCCGGCAGCTGCAGCACCTCGCGCAGCACCAGCGCCGCCCGCTGCCGGGCCGGTAGCAGCTGCAGCGCGGCGATCAGGGCGAGGCGCAGCCCGGCGCGCTGCTGCGCGACGTCGGCCGGGTCGCCGAGCCGGGCGTCGGGGAACGGCTGCAGCCACGGCACGTCCAGGCTCGGCCGCAGCGGCGCATGCGGGTCGCCGGCCGGGCCCAGCCCGCTCGGCAGCGGCCGCCGGGCCCGGCCCTCCAAGGCGTCGAGGCAGGCGTTGGTGGCGATGCGGTGCAGCCAGGTGCGCGGGGAGGCGCGCAGCGGGTCGTACCGGCCGGCGGCGCGCCAGGCCCGCAGCAGCGTCTCCTGGACCAGGTCCTCGGCCTCGTCGAGGGAGCCGAGCATCCGGTAGCAGTGCGCCAGCAGGTCACCCCGGTAGGCCTCGAACGTCTCGTACCCGGGCTGCGCCGCTGCGTCCACCACGCCGACGAGCGTACGTCGCGCGACCCGCCGACCGATGAGTCCGGCGGGCGGTGCCCGTACATGTCGGATGAAGGCGGCCGGACGTCGGCCGCCACGACGGAAGGACACCCCTCGTGGGCGACATCATCGTCATCCAGTTCGTCACGCTCGACGGCGTGGTCTCCGACCCCGACGGGCGGTGGGGCACCGGCCACGGCGGCTGGGCGTTCCGGTTCGGCGACGGCCCCGTCAGCGGCGACAAGTTCCAGCTCGGCGACCGGATGGAGCGGGGCGTCCAGCTGTACGGGCGGCGCACCTGGGAGCACTTCGCCCGGCTGTGGCCCGGCCGCGACAGCGACTACGCCGCGGTGATGAACCGGGTGCCGAAGCGGGTCGCGACCCGCACCGGCTGCGACCCGGCCGCCTGGTCGAACTCGGCGGTCGTGGACGGCGACCCCGTCGCCTGGGCCGCGGCGGAGCGCGACCACCGCGACGTGGTGGTGATCGGCAGCCTGAGCCTGGTCCGCCAGCTCGCCGCGGCCGACGTCGTCGACGAGTACCGGCTGATCACGTTCCCGCTGGCGGTGGGGGAGGGCGACCGGCTGTTCACCGCGCCGGCCGGGTTCCGGTTCACGCGGGTCGAGCCGGCCGGCCCGGCGACGCTGAGCGTGCTGCGCCGCGACCGCGGCTGACCGCTCAGCCGTCCGGGACCGGCCGGGCCCGCGTCAGGGGCCGCTCCAGCGGGCGACGAACTCGGTGCGGTTGGCGCTGCCGGTCTTGGCCAGGATGCTGCGCACGTGCGACTCGACGGTGCGCTCCGACAGCACCAGGCGGGTCGCGATCTGCCGGTTGGTGAGCGCCTGCGCGAGCAGGGCGGCGATCTCGCGTTCCCGGCCGGTGAGCGGGTCGGCCTGGTCACGCTCGGCGGCGATCTCGGCGGCGAGGCGCCCGGCGGCGGCGACGGTGCCCGGCATGTCGAGGCGGGCGGCGGCGTCCAGGGCCTCCTGGGTGAGGCGGGCCGCCTCAGCCAGCTCGGTGCGGCCGCGCAGCACCCGGGCCAGGCTCAGCAGGGTCAGCGCGGTGTCGGGGCGGGCGCCGATCGCCCGGTTGCGCTGCAGCGCCTCGCGCAGCAGCTCGACCGCGCCGGCGGTGTCGCCGGCGACCGCGGCGAACTCGCCGAGGTGGCGGCTGACGGTGCCGCAGTAGAACACCGTCGCCGTGCCGATCGCGCCCGGGTACGGCCGGTACGGCAGCAGCTGCCGGTACGCGGCCTCGGCGGTGGCCGCGTCGTCGAACCGTTCGACGAGCCCGGTCAGCTGGACGAGCACCCCGGCCCAGGCGGGATGGTCGGTGCGGACCCGCAGCGTGGCGCGGAGCCGGTCGTACACGTCGCGGCACTCGTGGACGGACCCGGTCAGGGCGAGGGCGTTGGCCCGCTGGATGTCCACGAGCGGCACCAGCGGGGCGGCGGCGAACGCGGCGTCCAGGCCGTCGGGCAGGGCCGCCGGGTCGCCGCGCAGCACCGCCAGGTACACCCCGTGCGCGAAGTGCATCACCGCCCCGCTCGGGTCGCCGCAGCGCTCGGCGACCGCGGTCGCCCGGTGGCTGTGCGCCACCGACTCGGCGAACCGGCCGGCGAGCGCGGCCCGGCTGGCGAGCATCCGGTGCCGGTGCCACTGCAGGACGGGCAGCGGCGTGCGGGCGGCGAGGTCCTCGATGGCGGCGGACGCCGACTCGACCACGTCGAGGCGGCCGGTGAGGTACCCGGTCTGCATCCGCCACTCGTGCCCGATGAGCGCGGACAGCGGCTGCCCGAGCGCCTCGGCGCGGTCGACCACCAGGTCGCCGAGGCGCAGCCGCTCGGGGGTGTCGCCGGCGTCGAGGAGGGTCATCTCCCGGGCGCGGGCCGCGTCGAGCTCCGCGTGCGGGTCGCCGCTCGCCGTCGCCAGCCGCAGCGCCTCCCGGGCCGGCCCCTCGGCCTGTGCGACCCGCCCGGCGTCGGCGGTCATGACGGCCAGCTGCGCCATGACCCGGGCCCGTGCGGCGTCGCCGAGGTCCGGGTACGCCAGCGCCCGCTGGCACAGCCGGGTCAGCACGCTGGCCGCCTGCGGGAACGTCACCCCCTGCAGCACCAGCGCGGCGGCCGCGACGAGGTCACCGCGCCCGGCGCCGGCGGCGAGGTCGGCCGCGTCGTCGCAGTGCGCGAGGCAGGGCTCGTACCGGCCGGCGAGGTACTCGGCCCGGGCCAGCTCCAGCAGCACCTCCGCCCGCTGCGCCGCCGGGACGTCCACCGTGGACAGGTCGGTGAGCGCGCCGGCGAGGTGGCCGGCCGCGTCGTCGTACGCGTGGGCCGCCTGGGCCTGCGCCGCGGCCCGGCGGGACCACGCGGCGGCGGCCCGGCGGTCGTCGGGGCCGGCGCCGGCCTGCCGCCAGTGCGCGGCGATGCGGGCCGCGGGCTCGCCGCCGGCGGCCTCCAGGGCCTGCGCGGCGCGGCGGGCCAGCCGCCGCCGGGCGGCCGGTGCCAGCCCGGCCACGATCTCGGCCCGCACCAGGGCGTGCGCGAACCGGTACCCCGTGGCGTCGCCGGCGGCGGTGAGCAGCCCGGCGTGCCACGCGGCGGTGAGGGCGCCCGGCACGGCGCCGGCCGGTGCGCCGCCGGCCCCGGTGACGACCACGGTGAGCAGCGGCTCGTCGACCTCCTCGCCGAGCACCGCGGCGGCCCGCACCACCTCGCGCTGGTCCGGGGTGAGCGCGGCCAGCAGGGTACGCGCCACCGTCGGCAGGTCGCCGTGCCCGGCGCGGACCGCCGCGACGAGCAGCGGCAGGCCCCCGGTGTCGGCGTGGACGCCGGGCGCGACCGCGGGACCGACCAGCTCGGCGACCTCGTCGGGGGTGAACGGGGCGAGGGGGAGCGTGACCGCGCCGTACCGGCCCAGTTCGGCCAGGCGCAGCGCCACCTCCTCCGGCGCCGGCGAGCGGACGGTGCCGAGCACGGCGATCCCGGTGCCGGTCGCCTCCTGCGCCACGTGCCGCAGCAGGTCCAGCGACGCCGTGTCGGCCCAGTGCAGGTCCTCCAGCGCGACCACCATCGGACCGGCGGCGAGGACCGCGTCGCTCATCCGGGCGAGCTCGGCGAACCGGGCCGACGCGGCCGCGCCCGTCTCCACCGCCGACCCGTCGGTGAGCCGCACCCCGGCCCGGCGCAGGGCGGCCCGCCACGGCCACAGCGGCGGCGCCGGCTCGGCCGGGCACCAGCCGCGCACCGCCGCCGTCCCCGCCTGCCGCAGCGCCCGCTCCAGCAGCATGGTCTTGCCGACGCCGGCGGGCCCCTCGACCAGCACCACCCCACCGGCGTCCGCGAGCCGGCCGGTCAGCGCGGCGAGCTCGGCGCGGCGACCGACGAACACGTCATCCGGCACGGACACCCGCCCAGTATGCGGGTGTCCCAGTGGCCGGGTTCAGTGCCGGGTCCAGTGGCGGTACGGATGTCCGCGCCCCCGCGCGGCGGCACGCTCGACGGCATGGACATCTCCACGCACCCGCTGCCCGACGCCGACCCGGTCGACACCGGCTGGGTCGACGCGGCCCTCAGCACCGCATACGCCGCGGGCGACCCGGTCGGGGCGCTCGTCGGCTGCCCGCTCGACGGCGGCGACGGGCTCATGCTCGCCGGGTGGCCGGACCCGGCCCCGGACCTGTTCGAGCAGCCGTACGCGCTCGTCGAGGCGCTCGCCGGGCAGGGCGCCGGACCTGCCCGGTTCATGCAGGTCGTCGCGTTCGACGGGCCACGTTCACCCGAATGGGTCGCCGCCGAGCAGGCCGCCGCGCACGGGCGGCTGTGGCCCGCCGTCCGCGAGGTCCCCGGCATCGTCTGGACGCTGCGGCTGCGCGCCGCGGACGGCGGCACGAGCGTCGTGACGCTCGCCGAGACGGCCGACGCGATCGACGCGGCGGTCCGGGCGGTCATGTCGACCAGCCTCCTGCCGGGCGAGGACCCGCGGCTGCTCACCGGCCCTGACCGGATGGGCGTGTACCGCCTCATGCACGCCGACCTGCCGATCCCGGCGGCCGGCGGGTCCGCGGGGGGTGGCGCATGAGCACCGTCACCGCCGTGGCCGCCGGCACGTGGCGCGTCGAGACGCCGGCCCGGGCCGGGTTCGCCGCCCGGAACTTCGGCGTGCGGACCGTCCGCGGCACCCTCGCCGTCACCGCCGGCACCCTCGAGCTCGGCCCCGACGGCCGGCCGGTCCGCCTGTCGGGCGCCCTCGACGCCGCGTCCGTCGACACCGGCAACCCGCGGCGGGACCGGGACCTGCGCGGCCGGCGCTTCCTCGACGTGGCGCACCACCCCGTGATCGAGGTGACCGCCGAGCGCTTCGAGGCGACCGCCGCCGGCTGGCTCGCCCACGCCGCCGTGCGGGTCGCCGGCGCGGAAACCACGCTGCCGCTGCACGGCGTGCTCGACGGGGCGCCGGACGGGCAGCGGCTCACGGTGACGGGCACCGCCGCGCTGCACCTGCCCGACGTGGGGATCCGGGTGCCCCGGTTCCTCGTCGGCCGCCGCGTCGAGCTCACCGTCACCGCCCACCTGCGCAGGACCAGCTGACCGGGGAGGACCACCATGACAGGGATCGTCGCGGCGGTGTACGTGACCGCCGCCGGGGACCGCGCGGCGCTGCTCACCGGCCGGCAGCTCGCCGTGCTGCGCGAGACCGTCGGCAGGCTGCGCGACCGGCCGACCGTCGCCGGGGACCGGCCGGACCCCGCGGCGCTGGACGGGCTGGCGCGGGCCCTCGACCCCGGCGACGGCGACCGCACGCCGGTCGTCGCGCTGCCCCCGGACGCGCAGCGGTGGCTGGACCTCGTCCGCCGGCAGGAGACGATCCGCCGGCACCTGCCGCTGCGGGTCCGCCACGCCTGCACGGCGTGCGGCGAGGCGCGCATCGAGGACCCGGCGCGCCGGGCCCGCACGGCGCGGGCCGCCGGGGCCGGCCCGTCCGGCGCGACCCTGGTGCGCACCGCCGAGCTGATCGACGACGACGAGCCGCTCCTCGCGCTGCTGAACTTCGTGGCCGACGCCGCGGACGCCGCCGAGGCGGGCGCGGCCGGCGCCGACGGCGGTCCGGGCGCCCCGTGCGGACGCTGCGACGGCGACACGTTCGACAGCGCGCCCGTCACGTTCTGCCCGTCCTGCCGGGCGGTCCGCGACGAGTCGCTGCTGGTGCGGTGCCCGGCGTGCGGCCACGACTTCGGGTTCGACCCGGGCGGCGGCGACCCGGCGTGGACGAGCCTGCCGGAGGCCCTCGCCGCCCAGCGCAACCAGGTGACGCTGCGCGACCGGTTCCGCGACTTCGAGCACGGGCTGTGGCCCGGGCAGGCGGACGCGCTCGCCGACGCCGTCGGCGGCGGTGAGCGGCTGGTGGTGATGTGCCGGTGCGCCCTGCCCACCGAGATCGGCCGGTACGTGGCGCTCCTGCTCACCACCGCCCGGCTGGTGTGGGCGTGGGAGACGCCGTTCTCGGCGCTGCGCAGCGGCACCGTGCGCTGGAGCGGGGTCCGGGCGGTGCGGCGGCACGGCGAGGGCCGGAGCCGGCCCGAGGCGGGCGTCGCCGTCGAGGTCGACGGCGGTGAGCCGCTCGTGTTCGTCGACTTCCGCGGCACCGGGGTCGACCTCGGCGACACCCCGGTGCGGTGCACCGCGGAGGACCTGTTCGCCCTCATGACGCGGCTGCACGCGGGGGCGTGAGGCGGGCACCGGGCGGCCGCGGGTGGCCGGTGCGCCGGCCCGGGCCCGCCCGGCTGCCCGCCGGGCCGTGACGCGCCGCGGGGTCAGCGCCGCACGACGGTCAGGACCCCCACCGCGGCGGCCCAGATGCCGATCAGCGACCCGGCCGGGAACAGCCCGTCGAAGCGGTCGGTGAACGCGATGGTGGCCGAGGCGAGCCCGAACGCGACCCCGCCCACCAGGCCGAGCACGAGCGTGAGCCGGTTGCCGACGGTCCGGGTCAGCCCACCGGCGACGGCGAGGACCGCGATGCTCAGCGCCCACAGCGAGTCGACGACCGTCTCGTTCCACGTCTGGACGGTCGAGACGGTCGTCGGCTCGCCCCCGGCGAGGGCGTCGGCCTCCAGCGCGGCGAACAGGTGCGCGGTCATGCCGGCGGTGGCGAGCACCCCGACCCACGCCACCGCCCTGGTCACCGCGCGCATCCGCGCGGGCAGGCCGGGGCGGCGGGACACGAGGAAGAAGCCGGCGGTGAACAGGGCGATCGCGGCCAGCAGTAGCGCGTGCGACGGGTACCAGCTCGGCTGCACCAGCATCTCGTGCAGCTGCTGGACCTTGCTGCCCTCGCCGCTGTCGCCGGGGTGCGTGGCGCCGCCGGCGATGAACGCGATGCCGCCCACCACCAGGCACGCACCCGTGGCCAGTTCGGGACGCGTGGTCGTGGACGGGCCGGTCATGACCGGTGTGCTCATGGCTGCCTCCTGCCGGATGGATCCGATGCCGCCTCCGACGGTCCCTGCCGAACGGGTCCCGGCGGATCCGTGCCCGCCCGGCACCTCGCCCAGGGTTAACCCTCATCCGCAGGTGAGGCCGTTGTGCCACGATCGTGCGTGTGGCCGCGGCGGTGAACGCAGACGAGGCCCCGCCCGCCGCCCGTGAGGCGGGGCTCGGCGCGGCGGCGCTGCTCGTCGCCGCGCTCGTCGGTGCCGGCTGGTACCTCGGGTTCCACCTGTCCAACGCCCACAACGGGCTGATCGCGGCGTCGTGGACGGCGGTCGGGCTGTACGTGGTGCGGATGCGGCCCCGGCACCCCGAGGGCTGGCTGTTCGTGCTCACCGGCGTCGTGCACGCGGTGATGTTCTTCGGTCGGCAGTACGGGCTGCACGACGGCCCGCTGCCGGGCGCCTCCTGGCTCGGCTGGCTCGGCGTGTGGCCGGTGCCGCTCGCCGTCGCGGTGTTCGGGTGGACGCTCATGGCGTTCCCCGACGGGCGGCTGCTGCCGCGGCCGTGGCCGGCCGTCGCGTGGGCCATGCTCGCCACCGCCGCCGCGATGTCCCTCGCCTCGGCGCTGTGGCCGGCCGAGTACGACCGGACCGGCCTGGTCGCGCCGCACCCGTTGCACCTTCCGGGCGCCGCCGTGGCCGGCCGGGCCTGGGACCGCCTGCAGTTCGTCTACCTGCTGTTCCAGGTGCTGTGGACGGTCGCGGTCGTGGTCCGGCTGCGCCGGGCCCGCGGCGACGAGGCCCGCCGGCTGCGGTGGCTGGTCTACGCGGTCGTGATGGGCGGGCTGGTCCTCGTCGCCGGGCTGGTCGTGCTCGGCAGCCCGGTGCCGGGGCTGCTCGCGCTGCCGCTGGTGCCGGTCGCGGCCGGGTTCGGGATCCTGCGGTACCGGCTGTACGACATCGACCCGGTGATCAGCCGTACCCTCGTCGTCGGCGCGATGCTGCTGCTCATCACCGCCGGCTATGTCGCGCTCGTGGTGGGCGTCGGCGCCCTCGTGCCGGTGCAGCGCGGCTGGCTGTCGCTGCTGGCGACCGCCGCCGTCGCCGTGGTCTTCGAGCCGCTGCGGCGGCGGGCGCAGCACCTCGCCGACCGGCTCGTGCACGGGCCGCGGGCCACCCCGTACGAGGCGCTGTCGCGGCTGTCGGCACAGCTCGCCGCGGCGCCGGAGGACCTGCTGGACGGCATCGCCGCGACCGTCGCCGGCGCGGTCGGCGCCCGGGAGGTGCGCGTCTGGGTCGGCGACGGCAACGCCATGGTGCCCCGGGCCGGCTGGCCCGCCCCGCCGGCCGGCCCGGCGACCCTGCCGGCGACCCTGCCGGCGACCCTGCCGGCGACCCTGCCGGCGACCCTGCCGGCGACCCTGCCGGCGACCCTGGACGCGTTGCGCCAGGAGCCGCGCTGGCACGTGCGGCCCGTCGTCGTGCGGGGCGCCGTCCGCGGCGCCGTCGCCGTGCGCAAACCGCCCGGCGAGCCGCTCACCGCGGCCGAGGAGCGGCTGCTGACGGACCTGGTCACGCAGACCGGCCTGGCGATCGTGCAGCAGGAGCAGGCCCGGCAGCTGCAGGCGGCCGCGCGGCGCATCGTGGCCGCGGAGGGCGCGGCCCGCCGGCGGCTGGAGCGTGACCTGCACGACGGCGTGCAGCTGCGGCTGGTGACGCTCGGCATGACCCTCGGCGCCCTCGCCGAGCAGGCGAAGGGCGCCGGCGACCTCGCCGACCGGGTCAAGGACGCCCGCGCGCAGCTGCTGCAGGCCACCGCGGAGCTACGGGAGCTGGCCCGCGGCCTGCACCCGGCGGTGCTCACCCAGGACGGCCTGGAGGCGGCGCTGGCCGCCGTCGCGGACCGGTCCGCGATCCCGGTGCGGCTGCGGGTCGACGTGCCGCACCGGCTGCCGCGGGAGGTCGAGGCGACCGCGTACTACCTGGTCAGCGAGGCGGTCACGAACGCCGCCCGGCACTCGGCGGCGGGCGTGGTGACCGTCGCGGTGACCGCAGCCGGCGACGGGCTGCGCGTCGAGGTGGCCGACGACGGCCGCGGCGGCGCGCGACCGGCGGCGGGCGGCGGCCTGCAGGGGCTCGCCGACCGGGTCGCCGCGCTCGGGGCACGCCTCGACGTGGACAGCCCCGCCGGCGGCGGGACCCGGCTCGGGACGGTGCTGCCGTGCGGGTGATCGTCGCCGACGACGCGCTGCTGTTCCGGGAGGGGATGGCCCACATCCTCACCGGGATGGGCTTCGACGTGACCGGCCGGGCCCGGCACGGCGCCGAGCTGGTCGCCCTGGTGCGCCGCGACCCGCCGGACGTGGTCGTCACCGACCTGCGGATGCCGCCCGGCTTCGCCGACGAGGGCATCGAGGCGGCCACCGAGATCCGCTCCTTCGCCCCGCGCGTCGGGCTGATGCTGCTGTCGCAGCACGTCGAGGTGCACCACGCGCTGCGGCTCATGACCGGGTTCGACGGCGCCGTCGGGTACCTGCTCAAGGACCGCGTCTCGGACCTCACGGCGTTCGCCGTCGACATCCGCCGGGTCGCCGCGGGCGAGGTCGTCATCGACCCGGAGCTGGTGTCGCGGCTCGTCGGCCGGCGCCGCGAGCACGACCCGCTGGCCGGCCTCACCGACCGCGAGCGGGAGGTCCTCGCCCTGATGGCGCAGGGCCTGACCAACGCCGCCCTGGCCGAGGAGCTGTTCGTCAGCCCGAAGACCGTCGAGGGGTACGTGCGCAGCATCTTCACCAAGCTCGGCCTGCCCCCCGGGGAGCGCGAGCACCGCCGCGTCCTGGCGGTCCTGCGGTTCCTGCGCAACCACTGACGCGCCCGCCCCGGCCGGGGACGCATCGACCCGGGTGCTCGCGTGTCGCGGCGGGCCGGGCCCGCGACCTGCCCGACGCCTGGGCCGACCGGGTCGTGCACCTGCGCGACGGCCGTACCGGCGCCGCCACCCGCCCCTGTCTCGTCCGCTGAAAGGACACCATGTCCGGATACCTCGCGCTGGAGACCCGCCGGGCCCTGCGCAACCCGCGGTACCTGCTGCTCGCCGTCGCCCTGCCGGCGGTGCTGTTCCTCGGCCAGTTCGCCCGGGCCGGCAACCTGGCGGCGGTCAGCAACGGCGTCATGGGCGTCGGCGCGCCGCTCGGCGGCCTGCTCGTGCCGTTCGTGCTGTTCCCGGCGCCGCTGGTCGGCCCCGCCACCGACCTGGGCCGGGCGCTGCCCACGTACTGGCTGGGCGAGGTCGGCCGGGGCGCCGTCGACGGCCACACCGACGCCGGCAACGCCGCGCTCGTGCTCGCCGCCTGGACGCTCGAGGCGGCCGCCGTGGTCGCGCTGCGGCAGTGGCGCACCACCCGCCGCCGGTGAGCCACGGTGCGGGAAGTGTTTCGGGCAGTGTTCGAACGGATGAGCATCGCGTTTCCCGGCTCGTGAGGCCGACGTGACAGCAGGCTTTCTACCGTGCAACACGCCGGAAACGAGCGCTGCGCAGACTCGTGCGGGAGCCGAGTTGTCCCGGCTGCCCGATCTGTGCCCGATCTGTGCCCGATCTGTGGCGCCCGCCCGCCGCCGGAGGAGCGACGTCGTGTCCTATGTGAACCCACCCGAGCTCGCCACCAAGATGATCGACGCCGGTGAGGCGAAGGTCTTCATGTCCACCCGTGACACCCTGATCCGGGCGTACATGGCCGGTGCGATCCTCGCCCTCGCCGCCGCGTTCGCGGTCACCGTCAACGTCCAGACCGGCCAGCCGGTCATCGGCGCCCTGCTGTTCCCGGTCGGGTTCTGCCTGCTGTACCTGCTCGGGTTCGACCTGCTCACCGGCGTGTTCACGCTGGTGCCGCTGGCCCTGATCGACAAGCGGCCGGGCGTGCGCCTGCGCGGGGTGCTGCGCAACTGGGGCCTGGTCTTCGTCGGCAACTTCGCCGGCGCGCTCACCGTCGCCGTCATGATGGCGGTCATCTTCACGTTCGCCTTCAGCGTCGACCCCAACGCCGTCGGGCAGGCCATCGGCAAGATCGGCGAGAGCCGCACCGTCGGCTACGCCGACCACGGCGCCGCCGGCATGCTCACCCTGTTCGTCCGCGGCGTGCTGTGCAACTGGATGGTCTCCACCGGCGTCGTCGCCGCGATGATCTCCACCAGCGTGTCCGGCAAGGTCATCGGCATGTGGATGCCCATCCTGGTCTTCTTCTACATGGGCTTCGAGCACTCGGTCGTCAACATGTTCCTCTTCCCGTCCGGGCTGCTGCTCGGCGGCCACTTCTCCCTCGCCGACTACCTCATCTGGAACGAGATCCCGACCGTCGTGGGCAACCTCGTCGGCGGCATCACGTTCGTCGGGCTGACCGTGTACGCCACCCACGCCCGCACCGGCGCGTCCCGCCGCCGCCCCGCCGCCCCGGCACCGTCGGCCGCCCCGGCGCAGGAGCCGGAGCCGGTCCTGGTCAAGTAGCCTCCGCCCGCGCGGCCGCGGCCCGCCGGCCGGCACCATTGAAGGTGGCGGCCGGCAGGCCGTTCGGCCGTCGGGCGCCCACCAAGATCCGGCCGGCCGGATCTTGGTGGGCCGTATCTCGCCGGTGGCCGGCCGATCGGACGGGTCTTTCGAAGCGTTCGCCTGCGCGCCGCCGACGCTCGACGCGGCGCGGGCATCGACGCGTCAGCCGCCGCCCCGCCAGCCGGACGTGCCGCATCCAACGGTGCTGACGTCCCGCGGAACCCGTGACATTCGCCGAGCGGCAACTGACGTCGACCGCGCCGACCACGTCGCGGCGCCGGTGCCCCCCACCGGGCGCGCCGGTCGGCGGCGACGACGTCACCATGTACCACCGGGTGACGCTCGGCGGGCGCGGCTGGTGGGCCGACAGCGCCGGCAGCCGCCGGCGCCCGGCGGTCGGCGACCGGGTCGTCCTCGGCGTCGGCGTGACGGTCCTCGGCCCGGTCCACGTCGGCGACGACGCCAGCCTCGGCGCGCACTGCCTCGTCCTGCACGACGTGCCGGCGGGGGCCCGGCCGCGCGCCCCGGCCGCCGCGCCCGTGCCGCCGCCGGCGGAAGCCGGCCCGGCGATCGGGCCCGTGCCGTTTCTGTAAGAAGGCCGTCTCGGCGATCCGTTGACCGCCCGCCGGGCCCGCGGCGAGAATGGTTTCCGCGGGTCTCGGTGCCCGCATCGGTGCCGCGCTGTTCTCGGTCATGCGCGTCCCACGCCGCCGGCGTCCGCCCTGCCACCACCGCATCGTGGTGTCCTCGGCGGTCCCGCGGCGTCCACCCCCGGCGTCCCCGCTGCCCGTCCGGCGTGCCCTCGGCCCGCCCGCCCGGCGCGGCGACGCCGCGCGCCCGCACCCAGGTCCGGTCAGGCCCTGGGTGCGACCTGTCGAAGCCCGCACCACCGAGCAAGGAGAGCCGATGATCCGCGCGTGCATCCGCGCCGTCCTCGTCGCCGGCCTGCTCGTGACGCCTGTCGTCACGACGTCCGCGCCCGCGATGGCACAGTCCCTTTGCAACCAGCCGGAGCCACCCCCGAGCTGCAACCCCGAGCCCGGGCCGACCCCGTCGGACCGTTCGCCGTTCGGCGCGTTCGACACCCTGTCGTACAACGCCGGCACCGCCTCGGTCACCGGCTGGACCATCGACATCAACGGTGGCCCGAACAACGTGCACGTCTACGTGGACGGCCAGTTCGCCGCGGCGTTCACCGCGGACCAGTACCGGGCCGACGTCGGCCAGCGGTACCCGGTGAACGGCCCGTACCACGGCTACTCGGGCTCGTTCCCCGCCCCGTCGAGCAGCGGCCCGCACGAGGTCTGCGTCTACGGGATCAACTGGCCCGACGGCACCACCCCGGTCGCGTCCAACTACCGCCTGGGCTGCAAGCAGTACAACGTCCCGGTGCCCGCGCCCGGCAACCTGCGGCTGTACGCCGGCTCCCGCGACATCGTCATTGTCTGGACGGACAACGCCACCGACGAGACCGACTACGAGGTCACGGTGTCGTGGTCGACGTCGTGCGGCGACCAGGAGGGCAACTACCCGCCGAACGGCACCAGCTGCGGCTACCAGTCCACCTGGCGGACCGGGGCGTACAACGGCGGTGACGTCAGCGCACGGTACGCGCTGCTGCCGCGCAACACGTACGTGTTCGTGACGGTCCGGACCTACCGCGGCACCGCGTACTCCAACGCGGTGACCGGCTCAGCCATCACGTCCTGACCGGCGACTCCCCGGGCCACCCCGCCACCGCCGGCGGGGTGGCCCGGCCCCTGCGCCCGCCGGGCCCGGCGGCGGCGCCGACGGTCAGCGGGCCGGCACGGTGCCGCGGGCCGGGGGGACGGTGCCCGGCTCGACCAGGCGGCTCTGGTACGCCATCACCACGGCGTGCGTGCGGTCGCGCAGGCGCAGCTTCATCAGCACCCGGCTCACGTGCGTCTTCACCGTGGCGTCGCCCAGGACGAGATGCTCGGCGATCTCGCGGTTGGACATCCCGTACGCCATGAGGACCAGCACCTCCAGCTCCCTCGGCGTCAGCTGCCGCAGCTCGACCGGCGCCGGCAGGCCCGGGTCGGGGCGGGTGGCGAGGTCGTCGAGCAGCCGCCGGGTGACGGCCGGGTCGAGCCACGCCTCTCCCGCGGCGACCGCGCGCACCGCCGCCACCAGCTCCTGCGGCGCCGCGTCCTTCAGCACGAACCCCGACGCCCCGGCGCGCACGGCCGCGTGGACCGCCTCGTCGACGTGGTACGTGGTGAGGATGATGATCCGCACCGGCCGGTCCGGGTCGCCGGCGAGGCACGGGTCGGCCAGCAGCTCGCCGGTCGCGGCGACGCCGTCCAGGCCGGGCATGCGCACGTCCATGAGCACCACGTCGGGACGCAGCCGGCGGGTCAGCTGGACCGCCTGCAGGCCGTCGTCGGCCTCGGCCACCACCTCGATGTCAGGTTCGGCCGACAGCAGCATGGCGATCCCCGCCCGGATGAGTGGCTGGTCATCGGCGAGCACCACCCTGATGCGCATCCGTGCTCCCGTCGTCGTGCGGCCCTGGTCGCGGCCGTGTCGCCGGTACCGGCTCGCCGCGAGGCGATCATGTATCGGCGGGACGGGAGTGGGAAGTCAGCTGTCGGACTGCGGACCGGGGGCATCCTCCGGGCAACCTGCGGCGTCGAGGTGGTGCGGGACGGGGTAGCAGGCGCTGACCCGGTACCCGCCGGTGGGGCCGGGACCCGCCTCGAGCCGCCCGCCGACGCGCCGCACCCGCTCGGCGAGGCTGGCCAGGCCGTGCCCGCCGGACAGCCCGGCGGTGACCGGGCCGGGCGGGCGACCGGTGAGCGCGCCGCCGTCGTCGTCGACGCGCAGCAGCAGCACGTGCGGCTCCCAGGTGAACCGGACGGCGACCCGGGCGCCCGGGCCGGCGTGCTTCAGCGTGTTCGTGAGGCTCTCCTGCACGGTGCGGTACGCGGCGAGCCCGACGCTCGCGTCGAGCCGGCGCGGCACGCCGGACGTGCTGGTCGTGACGGCCAGGCCGGCCTGGCGCATCGAGGCCAGCAGGACCTCCACGTCCTTCAGCGACGGCTGCGGTCCCAGCGGTGGCCGGCCGGCCGGGCCGTCGACGCGGATCACCTCGAGCAGCCGGCGCAGCTCCGCCATCGCCTGCTGCCCGGCCTGCTGGATGTGCAGCAGCGACTGGTGCACCCGGTCTGCGTCCGCGGCGCCCAGCCGGGACGCGCCGGCCGCCTGCAGGACCATGACCGTCACCGAGTGCGACACGACGTCGTGCAGCTCCGCGGCGATGCGCTGCCGCTCCAGGGTGACCGCCTCGGTGCGGGCCGCCCGCTGCGCCCGCTCCAGCTGCGCGACGCGGGCATGGTGGGCGCGCACGACCAGCCCGGCGGCCCACGCGGAGCCGAACAGCAGCACGAACATCACCGCGGTGACGACGAACTCGCCGGTGCGCGCCGCCGGGACCGGCTCGACCCGGAACGAGTCGACGGCGCTGAACAGCCCGCGGGCGCAGGCACCGGCGTACGCGGCCCCGGAAACGGCGAGCGGTCGCCGCGCGGCGACCGTGTACAGGGCGACGACGAGCGCCACCCACGGCCGGTAGTCGTGCAGCAGGAACCACATGGCCACGCCGTGGCCGCACTCGACCGCGAGGACGGCGACGGGGGCCCGGTGCCGCCACGCCAGCGCGGCGAACGCGGCCACGGCGGCGAGGATCTGCAGCGCGAGCGCCACCGGGTGCACGGGGTGGCTGCGCACGACCACGGACGAGGCGGTGAACAGGTCGAGGCCGCACAGCAGGGGCAGCAGCGCCGCGTCGGGCGGTAGCCCGCGGAACCGGCGGGGCGCGCCGGTCGCCGGCCGCGGCGGCGGCCCGCTCACCGGGGTCTTCCCGGACCGGTCACGAGCTGTTCTCGTCCGGGCAGCCGATGCCGAAGATCCGGCACGCCCACGTCAGCGGCCCGTCGAGGACCCCGCCGGTCATGTCGGCCACCACCCGGTGCCGCAGCACCGGCACGCCGGGCGTGGCCACGCCCGGCAGGTCCACCTCCAGGGCGGTGTGCCCGGTCTGCCACCACAGCGGGTGCCAGGCGTCGCCGAGCAGGTCCAGGACCGCGCGGACCTGCGCGGCGCCGGTGCCGTGCGCGGCCGCGGCGAGGGTCGCGTCGGCGCCGGTGAGCGTCACCATGACCAGGTCGGCACCGGTGTCGCGCAGCACCGAGACCGCGCCGACCGGCAGCAGGACCGGCTCGGGGGCGGTGCCGGTGACGGCGACGACCCGCAGCCGCGCGCCGGGGCGCACGGCGCCGGCCGTGCCGGCCCGCAGCAGGCAGTGCCGGTCGTCGAGCGGCACGCCGTGCGCGACGGCCGCCCACCGTCCGTCGCGGTGGTGCTGCGCGAACACGACGATCGGCGGGCTCTGCGTGGTGGTCGGCATCGACGAACCTCCGGTGGGAGTGCGGGTGGCTGCGCGGTATCCGGCATTGTTGCCCACCCGCGCCAGGCGACGCGTCCGCATCCGGGCGGACCTCCGGGTACGCCGCCAGGCGGACCCCGGCGCCACCGCGGGGCCCGTGGGGGGAGCGGCAACATCGGCCCGTGGCCGGACGGCAGCGCCGGCCGGGCCGCCCAGGATTGGGGGCAGTTCCGCCGCGGCCCCCGGGCCGGGGCGGCGTCCCCGACCAGACCTGCCCGCGAGGTGTGCCATGCAAACGCCCGGTGCGTACCTGATCGCCGACCGCGTCTTCGCCGACACCCCCGACCGCGTCGACGACCGCGCGTCATGGTTCCCGCTCGCCCGCGAGACCCCGCCGGACGGCTGGTGCGAGGCGCGGCGCAGCGTGTGGGTGCTGTGGCACCCCGACGGCCACCGACTGCCCCGGCAGGGCTGGAAGGTGCACGTGTCGGTGGACCTGCCCGACGCCGCCGAGGCCCTCGCGAAGGTCCGGGACCACTGCGTGCGGCACGGCATCGCGTTCAAGTTCGTCCGCAGCCGGCAGCTGGCGCTGGTGCACAACGAGAAGTACGCGCACCGCGGCTCCAGCGGCAAGCTCGCCGCGCTGTACCCCGTCGGCGACGACGCGCTGCGCAGCACCCTCACCGAGCTCGGCGCCGCGCTCGCCGGGTTGCGCGGCCCGTACGTCCTGAGCGACCTGCGCTGGCACGACGGGCCGCTGTTCCTGCGCTTCGGCGGGTTCGCGGAGCGGTACTGCCACGACGGCGACGAGCCGGTCACGGCGGTCGAGACCCCGGACGGCCTGCTCGTGCCGGACGAACGCGACCCGGTGTTCGCGGTGCCCGACTGGGCGCCGGTGCCGGACTTCGTCGCCGAGCGCATCGCGGCGGTGGCCGAGGAGCCCGTCACCGAGCAGCCGTACCAGATCGACGAGGCACTGCACCACTCCAACGGCGGCGGGGTGTACCTCGCCACCGACCTGCGTGACGGCACCCGGGTGGTGCTGCGGGAGGCCCGCCCGTACGCCGGGCTCAACGGCGCCGGCGCCGACGCGGTGACCCGGCTGCACCGCGAGCGCGACATGCTGCGCCGCCTCGACGGGCTGCCCTGTGTGCCCAGGGTGCTGGACCACTTCACCTGGTGGGAGCACGAGTACCTGGCCGAGGAGCTGATCGAGGGCGACACCCTGCAGGACGCGGTCGGCGCCCGGTACCCGCTGATCTACCCGGACGTCCCGGCCGAGGAGCTGGCCGGGTACACGGCGTGGGCCGTCGACGTCGTCGACCGGGTCGAGCGGGCGCTGCGGCAGGTGCACGACCAGGGTGTCGTCTTCGGCGACCTGCACCCCGCCAACGTCATGGTCCGCCCCGGCGGCGACGTCGTGCTCATCGACTTCGAGCAGGCGTACGGCCTCGACGAGGACTTCACCCCGACGCTCGGCGACGCCGGCTTCACCAGCCCGCGGGTGCGCCGCGGTGTCGGCGTCGACGACTACGCCCTGGCCTGCCTGCGGCTGAGCGTGTTCGTGCCGCTGACCTCGCTGACGGCCCTGTGCCCGGCCAAGGTGGAGGAGCTGCTCGCGGTCGCGGCCCGGTTCCCGCTGCCGCCGGGGTACGCCGGGCGCATCCGTGACGGGCTGCGCCGGGCCCTCGCGACCGGGGACCCGGAGCCATCCACTGTGGACATCGCGGCGGTGACCCGGTTCGCGTGGCCGTCGCCGGTACCGGCGGATCCGGCGCCGCTGCTGGCGTCCCTCGCCGAAGGCATCCGGGCGTCCGCCACCCCCGACCGGGAGGACCGGCTCTTCCCCGGCGACCCGGCGCAGTTCCCGCACGGCGGGGCCACCCTCGCGCACGGCGCGGCCGGCGTGATCCACGCGCTGGTGGCGACCGGCTCGCAGTACCCGGAGCTGGACGAGCACGTTGACTGGATGCTGCGGGCCGCCGGGGAGCTGCCGGCACCGTTCGTCGGGCTGTACGACGGCCGCGCCGGCATCGCCGCGGTCCTGCACGACCTCGGCCGCCGCGACGAGGCCCTGGAGCTGCTCCGGTCGTGCCGGGCCGTCCTCGGCGACCTGCACGGCGCGTCACTGCACAGCGGCCTGGCCGGCATCGGCCTCGCCCTGGACCGCGTCGCCGGCCCGGGCGACCCCGACGTCCTCGCCATCGGCGAGCGGCTGGTCCGCGCGCTGTCCGGCGACCCGCAGGCGGTCGCGTTCGCCGAGCCGCGCCACCCGGGGCTGCTGCGCGGCTGGTCCGGCCCGGCGCTGCTGCTCACCAGGCTGTACGAGCACACCGGCGACCCGCGGCACCTGCGGGCGGCCCGGGCCGCGCTGCGCCTGGACCTGGCGAGCTGCACCGACGACCAGCGCGGCAACCCGCAGGTGGCCGACGGGTCGCGGCTGCTGCTGTACATCGACGAGGGCAGCGCCGGCCTCGCGGTCGCCGCGCACGCGCTGTTGCGCCACGGCGAGGAGCCCTGGCTGCGGTCGCTCATCGACGGCGTCGGCCGGGCGCTCGGCGCGGAGTTCACGATGCTGCCCGGGCTCTTCCACGGCCGGGCCGGGCTGCTGGCCGCCGCGGCGCTGCTCGACGGCACCGCCCGCCCGGGCACGGCCCGGCACGTCGCGGGGCACATCGAGCGGCTGTCGTGGCACGCGTTCGCCCACCACGGCCGACTCGCCTTCGTCGGCGACACCCTGACCCGGCTGTCGCACGACCTCGCCACCGGCGGCGCCGGCATCCTCCTGGCCGTGCACGCCGCGACCCACGGCACGGGTGTCACCCTGCCGTTCCTTCCGGCGCCGGCGCCCCCGCAGGCACCGGTGCCCCCGGTGGCGAGGGCCGCCTCGCCTGCTGCCGCCGCGGAGGCGGCCCTCGCCACCGGCTGACCCGCCCCACCACAGACCCCGCCGGGCCGGTCCCGACCGAGAGGGCCCGTCCCGGCGGCCACCACCCCGACCATCGCCGAAAGGAGGTGAACACCATGAGCAACGTGCTGCGCCTGCAGGCCCTGCGCCCCCAGACGACCAACCGGCAGCCGGTGATCTCCAGCTCCTACAGCTTCATCTGCTGCAACTGACCCGCACAGGCGGGAGCGGGCGGGCGTGTCGACGCGCCCGCCCGCTCCTGTCTCCACCCCAGGGAGCCCCGATGCCGAGCGCCGGCCTGCGTCACAACCGCGACTTCGTCCTGCTGACCTTCGCCCGTACCACGTCGAAGCTGGGCACCCAGATCACCGGTGTGGCGCTGCCGCTGCTGGTGCTGGCCCTCACCGGGTCCGCCACCGACGCCGGTCTCGTCGCCTTCGCCGAGGGCGCGGCGCTCGTGCTGGTCCTGCTGCCGGCGGGGCTGCTGGCCGACCGGCACGACCGGCGGCGCATCATCCTGCTGTGCGACGGCGGCGCGCTGCTCGCGGTCGGGGCGGTCGCCGCCCTCGCCTGGACCCGCGGCGCCCCGGTCACCATGATCGCCGCCCTGGCCGCACTCGTCGCGGCGCTCGGCGCGGCCGTGCAGCCCGCCGCGTCGGCCGCGAGCCGCGCCGTCGTCCCCGACGGTGACCTGCGCGCCGCGACCGCCTTCAACGAGACCCGCAACGCGGCCGTCAACCTGGCCGGCCCGCCGCTCGGCGGCCTGCTGTTCGGCATCAGCCCGGCGCTGCCGTTCATCGTCGACGTGGTGTCCTACGCCGCGTCGATGCTCGCCGTCGCCGCCGTGCGCGCCCCGCTGGGCCGTCCCCGCGACGAACCCGACACGTCGCTGGCCCGCCAGTCCGTGGCCGGGCTGCGGTTCCTGTGGCAGCGCCCGGCGCTGCGGTACGTGCTCGTCAGCGGCGCCGTCATGAACTTCGTCTTCTCCGGGGTGCTGCTCGCCGTCCTCGTCGTGCCGGTCCGCGGCGGCGCGTCCGCGCTGTCGGCCGGCACGACCGTCGCGTGCGTCGGCCTCGGCGCGGTCGTCGGCTCACTGTTCGCCGCGCGGCTCACCGCGGTGGTCCCTGTCGGCCGGTTGATCCTCGCCGTCACCTGGTCGTCGTGCGCGCTGATCGCCGCCATGGCCGGCACCGGCAACGGCCTCGTCCTCGGCGCGCTCGCCGGCGCCTGCTCGCTGCTCATCCCCGCCGCCAACATCGGCATGCTCACCGTGCTGGCCCTGCTCACCCCCGACGAACTGCAGGGCCGGGCGAACGCGGCGACGGGCTTCTTCGCCATGCTCGCCGCCCCGTTCGGCCCCGCCCTCGCCGGTGTCCTCATCGACCGCATCCCGTCCGCGGCGGTGTTCCTGTCGTTCGCCGCGGTCGTGCTGCTGCTCGCCCTCGCCACGACGTTCGGCCGGGCGGTCACCGCGATGCCGGACCTGCGCACCCCGACCCGGTCACCGGTGCCGGCCGGGACGCCCTGACCGCCCGGCCGGCGGCGCGCCGGGTCGCGTCAGGCCAGGCGGCGGCGGGCAGGACCGGCTGGTCGCCGAGCTGGCGGTGGAACGCGCGGCGCAGGGCCGTGACGCTCTCGCCCTCCTCGGCGAGGGCGCGTGGCAGCGCGTCGGCGAGGGCGTCCACGAGGCCGGCGATGTCGGCGTCGGTGTGGTGGGTGGTGATGGTGATGCGGGCGCCCGAGCGCTTCGCCGGGACGGCCGGGGAGGTGGCGGCGTCGGTGAAGTAGCCGGCGGCGCGCAGGCGGGCGGTGAGGTTGTACGTGACCTGGGGGCCGCCCGCCGCGACGCAGCGGATCGGGGCCTCGCTGCGGCTCACCACGGGCAGGCCGCGGTCGGCGGCGAGGCGGTTGAACAGGCGGATGAGGTGCAGCAGGCGCTCCTGGCGGGCGGTCACCGCCGGGGTGCGGTGCAGGTGCACGGAGGCGATGACGGCGCCGAGCATCGGGGGCTGGACGGGGCCGGAGAAGATGAGCGGGCCGCCGACGGTGAAGACCCGGCGGCGGGTCTCGGCGTCGGGGAAGGTGAGCGCGCCGCCGGCGGCGGCGAAGGACTTGTTCAGCGAGCCGGCGACGACGCTGCGGGACAGGGCGAGCGGGCTGAGCGCCTCCAGGGCCCGGCCGCGGCCGGGCCGGCCGGTCCACGAGAAGGCGTGCGCGTCGTCGACGTACAGCCACAGCTGCCCCCGCTCGGCCATGAGGTCGTTGAGCTCGGCGAACGGGGCGAAGTCGGCGTACATGCTGTAGAGGCCGTCGAGGGCGTACCAGATGCGGGGGTGGCCGCGGCGCAGCTCCTCGACGCGGCGGCGCAGGGTGCGCACGTCGTTGTGGGGCAGCAGCTCGACCCGGGTGCCCTGCGCCTGGGCGAGCTTGGCGGCGGTCTGCACGCTGTGGTGGACCTGGTGGTCCAGCAGCAGCACGTCGTCGCCGCCGATGACGGTCGGCAGCGCGGCCAGGTGCCCCATGGAGGTGCTGGGGGCGAGGATCGTGGGCCGGCCGAGCAGCTCGCCGAGCGCGGCGTCCGCCTCCGGGTACGCGGGCGAGGACAGGTACGCCCGGGACGAGGAGAACTGGGTGCCGTACCGCTCGACCGCTTCGTAGGTGGTGGTCCGCGAGGGTCCATCGGTGCCGCCGGCGCCCCCTGAGCCGACGTGACGAGGGCCATGGTGGGGCGGCACCCTCGACATGGCCCTTGTCGTTCGGGTCCGCACCGGCCGGGGCGGCAGCCCGCCGGCGCCCCCTGCGAGCAGGGGCGTCACCGCCGTGCCGCCGGGGTCCGAGCCGCACCGATGACCGTGGATGCGGTTTCGTTGCACAGATAGATGCGGCATGATTCCTCTGAGCAACGTCGTGGCACCGGTGCCACGGACGGGGGAGGACTGCGCGTGTCTCATCGTGTCCATGTCGCGTTCGAGGAGCAGGCACGAAGCACCCCGGACCGGGTGGCGGTGATCGCGGGACAGGTCCGCACCTCATACGCGCAGCTCGATGCCTGGGCGAACCGGATCGCGCGGCGGCTGCGGCGGGCCGGTGCCGGGCCCGGCACGCTCGTCGGGGTGTGCCTGGGCCGCGACGAGCACCTGGTGCCGGCGCTGCTGGGCGTGCTGAAGACCGGCGCGGCGTACGTGCCGATGGACCCGGCGTACCCGGCGGAGCGCCTCGCCTACATCGCCGCCGACGCCGCGACGGCGCTGACCGCCGTCACCGGCCACACCGCCCGCGCGGTCACCGGCCCGGCCGTGCGGGTCGACGAGCCGGACGACGACGCCACCCCCTTGGACACGCCGGGCGGCGGGCGGGACGCCGCGTACGTCATCTACACCTCCGGCTCCACCGGCCGCCCCAAGGGCGTCGTCGTCGAGCACCGCAACACCATGAACCTGCTGCGCTGGGAGGCGCGGGCGTACACCGCCGAGGAGCTCGGCGGCATGCTCGCCACCGCGTCGATCAGCTTCGACCCGTCGGTCAGCCAGCTGTTCCTGCCCCTGGTCACCGGCGGCACCGTGATCCTCGCCGAGAACCTCCTGGCGCTGCCCACGCTGCCGGCCCGCGACGAGGTCCGCACCGTGTACGGCGTCCCGTCCGCCCTCGCCGCGCTGCTGCGCGAGCCGCTGCCGGCGGGCGTGCGGGCCGTGTTCGCCGGCGGCGAGCCGCTGACCAGGGCGCTCGTCGAGCGGATCTACGCGAACCCGGGCGTGCGGCGGGTCCTGAACCTGTACGGGCCCACCGAGTGCACCACCACCTGCGCGGTCGCCGAGATCGGCCGGGACGACGACGGCGAGCCGCCGATCGGGCGCCCCGCCGCCGGCGCGGTCATGACCGTGCGGGACGCCGCCGGCGTCCCCGTCGCCGACGGTGAGCTGGGCGAGCTGTGGATCGGCGGGCCCGTCGTCGCCCGCGGCTACCTCGGCCAGGCGTCGCCCGCGTTCACCACCGACGAGGACGGCGGCCGGGTCTACCGCTCCGGTGACCTGGTCCGCCGCCGCGCCGGGGTGCTGCACTTCGCGGGCCGCGGCGACGACCAGGTGAAGATCCGCGGTTACCGGGTGGAGCCCGGTGAGGTCGAGGCGGTGCTGGTACGGCACCCGGACGTCCGCCGGGCGTGCGTGCTGCCCGCCCGCGACCCGGACGGGGTCGCGTACCTGGCGGGGCACGTGGAGGCGAGCGGCCCCGACGAGCGGGCGCTGCGCGCGTGGCTGCGCCGCCGGGTCCCGGAGCACCTGGTGCCGACCCGGCTCGCCGTCGTGGACCGGCTGCCGCTGAGCCCCAACGGCAAGGTCGACCGGGCCGCCCTGCCGCAGCTGCCGGCGCGGCGGGAGACGGCGACCGGCTACGTCGCGCCCCGCACACCGGTGGAGGCGGACCTGGCCGGGATCGTCGGCGGGGTGCTCGGCATCGCCGAGGTCGGCGTGCACGACCGCTTCCCGGACCTCGGCGGGCACTCCCTCGCCGCGGCCCGGGTCTGCGCCCTCGCCGGCCGCGGGCACGGCACCACCGTCGCCCTCGCCGACTTCCTCGCCGAGCCGACCGTCGCCGCCCTCGCCGCCCTCGTCCAGCGGCGCGGCGAGGGCGGCGAGGGCGGCACGGCCGGCGCCACCCCGGTCCGGCACGAGGGGCGCACCGAGTACCCGCTGACCCCGACCCAGCGGGAGCTGTGGACGCTGCGGCAGGTCAGCCCGGTGCCGGCGG
The DNA here is from genome assembly GCF_000716715.1 of Dactylosporangium aurantiacum. Taxonomy (GTDB): domain Bacteria; phylum Actinomycetota; class Actinomycetes; order Mycobacteriales; family Micromonosporaceae; genus Dactylosporangium; species Dactylosporangium aurantiacum. Next base: position 176,361 of record NZ_JNYJ01000002.1, read on the forward strand.
TGACGACCGTGGCGTTCCGGGTGCGGCTCACCGGCCCCGTCGACCCCGGCGACCTGCGCCGGGCCCTGGCCGCGGTCGTGGCCCGGCACGAGGTGCTGCGCAGCCGGATCGTGGAGCGCGACGGCGAACCGGTCGCGGTCGTCGGCGCCGGCACCGACGTCCCGGTCACCGAGCACGACCTGCGCGACCTGCCGGCCGCCGACCGCGACGCCCGGGCCGGCGCGCTCGCCGCCGCGGCGGCCCGGCACGCGTTCGACCTGGCGGCGGCCGTACCGCTGCTGCGGGCCGACGTCGTGCGGCACCCCGGCGACGTGTCGGACCTGGTGCTCGTCGCCGACCACGTCGCGTTCGACGGCTGGTCCACCGGGGCGCTGCTCACCGAGCTGGCCGAGGAGCTGACCGCGCCCGGGTCCGTCGCCCCGCCGCCGCTGCAGGTCGGTGACCTCGCGCTCGCCCCCGCCCCGCCGGCCGGGCAGGCGTGGCGCGCCGAGCTGGACGGCGCGTCGCCGCCCGACGGGCTGTTCACCGGCGCCGGCGGGTTCCGCGGCGAGCGGCTCACCCGCCCGGTGCCCCCGGCGCTCGGCACCGCCCTGGCCGCGGCGTGCGCGGCCGGCGGCGCCGCACCGTTCGCCGGCTGGCTGACCGCGCTGGGGCTGGTGCTCGCCGGGTACACCTGCCGCGACGACGTCCTCGTCGGCACCGTCGTCGCCCGCCGCGCCGGACCCGAGCTCGACCGGGTGATCGGGCCCCTCGTCGACGTGCTGCCGGTCCGGCTGCGCCTGGACGCCGCCGCCACCGTCCGCGACACGATCGCCGCCGCCGCGGCCGCCACCGCGCGGGCCCTGGACCGGCCACGGCCGTCCACCGCGGACCTGTTCGACGCGGTCGGCACCCAGCCGCGCGGCGCCATGCCCACCCCGGTGGTGCTGTCCGCGCAGCCGCCGGACCTGCCGGTGACGGTGCGCCGCGGCCCGCTGCGCCTCGACCTGCTGGGCGAGCTGAGCTGCGGCGGGGCGCAGAACCCGCTCACCGTCTTCGTCAACGAGACCGCCGCCGGCACCGAGCTGCAGCTGGAGTACGACCTCGACCTGACCGACCGGGCGTGGGCGGCGGCGTTCGCCGACCGGCTGCTGCACGTGCTCGCCGGGGTCGCCGCCGGCCCGGACCGGCCGCTGTCGGCGGTCCCGCTGGTCACCGCGGCCGAGGAGGCGCGGCTGCTGCGCCTGGCCGCCGGTCCGCCGCTGCCGGCCGGCGCCCCCGCCACCGTCGTCGAGGCGGTCGAGCGGCAGGTGCGGCAGCGCCCCGGCGACACCGCCGTGGCCGGGGCGGACGGGCGGCTGACCTACCGGCAGCTGTGGGACGCGTCCGCCGAGGTCGCCGCGGTCCTGGTGGACCGCGGCACCCGCCGCGGCGAGGTCGTCGGCGTGTGCCTGCCCCGCGACCACCGGCTGCCGGCGACGCTGCTCGGCGTGTGGCGGGCCGGCGCCGCGTCCCTGCCGCTGGAGCCGGACCAGCCGGCGGAGCGGCTCGGCTGGCTCGCCGCCGACGGCGGGGTCCGCACCGTGCTGTGCCGCACCGGCACGGCCGCCGCGGCGGCGGCCGTCGCCGGCACCCACGCCGTCGACCTCGACCGCGCGCCGGCCGCGGACCGGGCGCCGGCGCTGCCGCCCGCCGCGCCGCGGGACCTCGCGTACCTGCTGTACACGTCCGGGTCGACCGGCACCCCGAAGGGCGTCGCGGTCGCGCAGGCCGGCCTCGCCGCGCTCACCGAGGCGCTGCGCCTGGAGCCCGGCCTCGCCCCCGGCGACCGGATGCTCGCCGTCGCCACCCTCAGCTTCGACACCTCCTGCGCGGAGATCTGGACGTCCCTGGCCGCCGGCGCCTGCTGCGTCGTCGTCGGCCGCGACAGCGCCGTGGACGGGTTCCGGCTCGCCGAGCGCATCGCGGCGCACCGGATCACCGCGATGAACGTGCCGCCGACGATGCTGCGCACGCTGCTGGCCTCCGGCTGGACCGGCACCCCCCACCTGCGGGTGTGGCCGGGCGGCGAGGCCCTGGACGCGGCCCTCGCCCGCGACCTGCTGCCCCGGGTCGAGCAGCTGTGGAACGTGTACGGCCCCACCGAGGCGACCGTGCTGTCCTCGGCGTACCAGGTGACGGACGCCGACGACCTGGACGGCACCGTGCCGATCGGGCACCCGCTGCCGGGGGAGCGGCTCTACGTCATGGACCCCCTCGGCCGGCTCGCGCCGCCGGACGTCACCGGCGAGCTGTGGATCGGCGGCGCCGGCCCGGCCCTCGGCTACCACCGGCGGGCGGAGCTGACCGCGGCCGCGTTCGTGCCGGACCCGGCGGTGCCCGGCGGCCGCTGCTACCGCACCGGTGACCTGGTCCGCCGCCGCCCCGACGGGGAGCTGCTGTTCCGCGGCCGCCGCGACCACCAGCTGAAGATCCGCGGGTACCGGGTCGAGCTCGGCGAGATCGAGGCGGCGCTGCGCGAGCACCCCGGGGTCACGCACGCCGTCGTCACCGCGCGCGGGCACGGCGCCGAGGCGCACCTCGTCGGCTACCTCGCCGGCACGGCCACGGGGACGGCCGCCGCCGAATACCTGCGCGGCCGCCTCCCCGAGTACCTGGTCCCGCACCGCTGGGTGGTGCTCGACGCGCTGCCGACCCTGCCCAGCGGCAAGGTCGACCTGGCCGCGCTGCCCGAACCGGGCCAGGGCGACGGGACCGGCGGACCGGGCACGCCGCACCGGCCGGTGGCGTCGGTGATGGAGGAGCTGGTCGCCGACGTGTGGGGGCAGGTCCTCGCCACGGACGCGATCGGCGCCGGGGACAGCTTCTTCGGCCTCGGTGGCCACTCCCTCGCCGCGACCAGGGTCGCCGGGCGGCTGCGCGACACGCTCGGCTGCCCGGTGCCGGTCCGGCTGCTGTTCGACCACCCGGTGCTCGCCGACTTCGCCGAGCGCCTGGAGCGCCTTGTCATGGACGACATCGTGGCCACACCCGGCCACAACCATCCGGGGATTTGACTATGACCTTGTCAGACCAGCACACCCACGAGGACACCGCACCGACCCGCGACACCCTGCGGGAGCTCATGCAGCGGCGGGTCGCCGCGGCCCGCGCCGCCGCCGCCACCGGCGCGGACATCCCGCGCCGCGCCGACCCGGACGCGCCGCAGCCGCTGTCACCCGCGCAGCGCCGGCTGTGGTTCAACGCCCAGTTCGAGGCGGACACGTCCATCTACCACGTGCCCGCCGTGCTGCGCCTGACCGGCGCCCTCGACGCCGGGGCGCTGCTCGCCGCGCTGCGCGACGTCGCCGCCCGGCACGAGGTGCTGCGCAGCGTCATCGTCACGCCCGCACCGGGATCCGGCTTACCGGACGGCTCACCCCCGGTCGCCGTCGCCGGCCCCGCCGACCGCGTCGGTCTGTCCATTGTGGAAATCGACGGGTCCGGACTCGCCGCCGCGCTGCGCGCCGAGGTGAGCCGCCCGTTCCAGCTGGACCGTGAGCCGCCGATGCGGGCGACCCTGTTCCGCCTCGCCGCCGAGCACCACGTGCTGGCGCTGACCGTGCACCACATCGCCACCGACGCCTGGTCCCAGGACCTGATGCTCGACGAGCTCGGCGCCCTCTACGCCGCCCGCACCGGGCACGGCGCCCCGCCCGCGCCGCCGCGCCTGCAGTACGCCGACATCACCGAATGGCAGGCGTCCCGCGCGGCGGAGTCCACCGGCGAGCACGTCGCGTACTGGGTCGACCGGCTCGCCGGGCTCGCCCCGGCGCTCGCCCTGCCCACCGACCGCCCGTACCCGGCCGTCGCCGACTGGGCCGGCGGCTACGAACCCGTGCACGTGCCCCCGGCGCTCGCCGCCCGGATCCGGCAGGCCGCCGGCGACGGCGGCGCCACCCCGTTCATGGTGCTGCTCGCCGCCTGGCAGGCGCTGCTCGGCCGGCTCTGCGGCAGCGACGACGTCGCCGTCGGCGTCCCGGAGTCCGGCCGGCACCACCGCGCCACCGAACAGGTCGTCGGCTGCTGCATCAACACCCTGGTGCTGCGCACCGACCTGTCCGGCGACCCGACCGGCCGGCAGCTGCTGGAGCGGGTCCGGGAGACCACCCTGGAGGCGTTCACGCACGCCGCCGCGCCGTTCGAGCAGGTCGTGGAGGCCGTCGCGCCGCAACGCTCCACCGCCACCACCCCGATCTTCCAGTCGATGCTGTTCCTGCTGGAGACCCCGCAGCGCGACCCGGTCCTGCCCGGCGTGCGCGCCGAACGCCTCGAATCGCCGTTGGACTCCAACAAGTTCGACGTGAGCCTGTCGCTGACCGGCCGCGACGGCGGGTACGACGGCTTCATCAGCTACCGCCGGGACCTCTTCGACCGCGGGACCGTGCACCGGTGGGCCGGGTGGCTGCTGGCCCTGCTCGACGGGATGCTCGGCGAGCCGGACCGGCCGCTGTCCCGGCTCGACCTGCTCGGCGACGCCGGCCGCGCCGCGCTGCTCGACCTCGGCACCGGCCCGGCCCTGCCCGCCGGCGCCCCCGCGACGATCCTCGACGCCGTCGCCGCCCAGGCCGCCGCCCGCCCCGGCGCGGTCGCCGTCGACGCCCGCGACGGCACCCTCACCTACGGGGAGCTGGCCGCGGCCGCGGCCCGCGTCGCCGCCGCCGTCCGCGCGCACGGCGCCGGACCCGGCACCCCCGTCGGGATCTGCCTGCCCCGCGACCGGCGCCTGCCCGCCGCCCTGGTCGGCGTGTGGCAGGCCGGATCCGCGTACGTGCCGCTCGAACCCGACCACCCCGTCGACCGGCTGCGCTACCAGCTCGGCGACTCCGGCGCGGGGGTCGTCCTCGCCGCCGCCGAGACCCTGGACGTGGCGCGGCGGATCACCGAGGGCACCGGCGCCGCCGTCGTGGACCTGGCGGCGGCCCTCACCGCGGCGCCCGGCGCGGCGCCGGCCGTCGGACCCGCCGACCTCGCGTACATCCTCTACACCAGCGGCTCGACCGGTCGCCCCAAGGGTGTCGAGCTCAGCCACGGCAGCCTCGCCGCGTTCGTCGCCGGGCAGTGCGCGCTGATGCCGGTGGCCCCCGACGACGTGATGCTCGGCCTCACCGCGCTCTCCTTCGACGTGGCCGGCCTCGAGCTGTGGGTCGCCCTCGGCCACGGGCTGCGGCTCGTCCTGCTCGACCGGGCCGTCGCCGTCGACGGGCACCTCGTCGCGCGGCGCATCGCCGACGCGGGCGTGACCGTGATGACCGCGACCCCGACCACGTTCCGGATGCTCGTCGCCGCCGGCTGGCAGGCCCCCGCCGTGCGGGCCGTCGCCATCGGCGAGACCGTCGACCCCGCCCTCGCCCGTGAGCTGACCACCCGGCTCGGCGAGTTCTGGAACGGCTACGGCCCCACCGAGACCGCGGTCACCTCCACCATGTACCGGGTCACCGAGCCCGTCGGCGACACCGTGCCGATCGGCACGCCGATGCCCGGCGAGTCGGTGTACGTGATGGACGCGGCCGGCCGCCTCGCCCTGCCCGGCACCGTCGGGGAGCTGTGGATCGGCGGCGCCGGCGTCGCCCGCGGCTACCGCGGGCGGCCCGACCTGACCGAGGCCGCGTTCGTCGCCGACCCGCACCGGCCCGGTGCGCGCTGCTACCGCACCGGCGACCTCGCGCGCTGGCGCGGCGACGGCCTGCTGGACTTCCTCGGCCGCCGCGACCACCAGGTGAAGGTCCGCGGGCACCGCATCGAGCTCGGCGAGATCGAGGTGCGGCTGCGGGCCGCGCCCGGCGTCGCCGAGGCCGTCGTCGTCGTCGCCGACCGCTCCGGCGACGCGCACCTCGTCGGGTACGTGGTGACCGTCCCCGGGCACACCCCCGACCCGGCGCGGCTGGAGACGCTGCTGCGGGCCACGCTGCCCGACCACATGGTGCCGCGGCGGTGGATGACGCTGCCGGCGCTGCCGGTCAACGGCTCCGGCAAGGTCGACCGCACCGCCCTGCCCGACCCCGGCGAACAGCAGCGGCCGCGGGTCGCGCCCGCCAGCGAGGCCGAGCAGCTGGTCGCCGAGGTGTGGGGCGCCGTGCTGCGCCGCGACGACCTGTCGGTGCACGACAACTTCTTCGCCCTCGGCGGGCACTCGCTGTCGGCGACCCTCGTCGTCGGCCGGCTCCGCGACGCGCTGGACTTCCCGGTGCCGGTGCGGCTGCTGTTCGAGCAGCCGGTCCTCGCCGGCTTCGCCGCCGCGCTCGAGTCGCTGCTGCTCGCCGAGGTGACGCAGGCGTGACGGTCACCGACAACCAGCGGTCACTGCTGCAGCAGCGCCTCGCCGGGGCGCGCCGCGCCGCCCGTACCGCCGCCGCCACCACCGCCACCACGATCCCCGCCGGCGACCCAGGCGAGCCGGCACCGCTGTCCCCGGCGCAGGCCCGGCTGTGGTTCATGCACCAGCTGGAGCCGGACAGCGCCGCGTACCACGTGACCGCCACCGTCCGGCTCACCGGCCCGCTCGACGTGCCGGCGCTGGCCGGTGCCGTCCGCGACCTCGCCGAGCGGCACCACGTGCTGCGTACCCGGTTCGTGGACCGCGGCGGCGTGCCGACCGCGGTGCTGGGCGGCGCGGACGACGTGCCCGTCGAGACCGGCGGGGACCTGGAGGCGTTCCGGCGGCGGGCGTTCCGGCTCGCCGAGGAGCCGCCGCTGCGCGCGCTCATCGCCCGGTCGGGGCCGGACGAGCACGTGCTGCTGCTCGTCGTGCACCACATCGCGTTCGACGCGTGGTCGGTGGACCTGGCCCTGACCGGGATCGCGCAGCTGTACGCCGCCCGCGTCGAGGGCCGGCCGGCACCGGCCGCGCCCGCGCTGCAGTACGCCGACTACGCCCGCTGGCAGACCCACCGCGAGACGTCCACAGTGGACCTCGACTGGTGGGTGCGGCGGCTGTCGGGGCTCGCGCCGGTGCTGGACCTGCCGACCGACCGGCCCCGGCCCGCCGTCGCGGGCGCCGCCGCCGGGCAGGTGCCGGTGACCGTCCCCGCCGGCCTCGCCGGGCAGGTCGGCGAGCTCGCCGCCGCGTGCGGCGCCACCCCGTTCATGGTGCTGCTCACCGCCTGGCAGGCACTGCTGGCCCGGGTGTGCGGCACCGGCGACGTCGCCGTCGGCGTGCCCGCCGCCGGCCGGCACCACCCCGACGTCGAGGGGATGATCGGCTGCTTCATCGGCACCCTGGTGCTGCGCACCGACTGCGCCGGCGACCCCACCGGCCGGCAGCTGCTCGCCCGCGCCCGGGAGACCGCGATCGACGCCCTCGCCCACGCCGAGACCCCGTTCGAGCGGATCGTGGAGCGCCTGCAGCCCGACCGCAACCTCGCCACCACCCCGGTCTTCCAGGTGCTGCTCAACGTCCTGGAGCAGCCGGCCGCGCCGCTGCGGCTGCCGCACGTCGACGCGCACGCCGTGGACCTGCCGGTGCGCACCACCAAGTACGACCTGAACCTCGGGCTGTCCCGGGCCGGCGGCGGGTACGAGGGCAGCCTGGTGTACCGCACCGACCTGTTCGACGACGCCACCGCCCGGCGCCTCGCCGGCTGGTTCCTGACCCTGCTCGCCGGCCTCGTCGCCGCGCCGGACCGGCCGGTCGGCGAGCTGCCGCTGGAGCCCGGCACGCCGGCCGGGCCGGACGGCCCGCCGGCCCGCTTCGAGCTGGACCGGCCGCTGCACGAGCTGATCTCGCGGCACGCGGCGACGACCCCGGCCGCGACCGCCGTCGTCGCCGCCGACGGCCGGCTCAGCTACGCCGAGCTCGACCGGCGGGCCGCCGCCGTCGCGGGCCGGCTGCTGGCCGCGGGGGTCCGGCCGCAGGAGCCGGTCGCGGTGCTCACCGAACGCGGCACCGCCCTGCCCGTGGCGATGCTCGGCGCGCTGCGGGCCGGGGCCGCGTACCTGCCCGTCGACCCCGGGTACCCCGACGGGCGGGTCGCGGAGATCCTCGACGCCGCCGGGGTCCGGTTCGTGCTCACCGAGGCGGCGTTCGCGCACCGGGTCCCCGGCCGCGAGGCGGTGGTCGTCGCGGACGTCACGGGCCCGCCCGCGCCGGCCGTGCCGGTGCCGATGGACCACCTCGCGTACGTGATCTTCACGTCCGGCTCGACCGGCCGGCCGAAGGGCGTCGCCGTCGAGCACCGGCAGATCACCCACTACCTGCACGCCGTGGCCGGGCGCATCGGGCGGCACGGCTCGTTCGCGCTGGTGTCCACGCACGCCGCCGACCTCGGCATGACCAACCTGTTCGGGGCGCTGACCACCGGCGGCGTCGCGCACCTGGTGGACCGGGAGACCGCCACCGACCCGGCCGCGTTCGCCGCGTACCTCGCCGCGCACCCGGTCGACGCGATGAAGCTCGTCCCCAGCCACCTGCAGCTGCTCGCCGCGCACGGCGACCTCGCCGCGCTGCTGCCCCGCCGGCTGCTCGTGCTGGCCGGCGAGCCCTGCCCGTGGCAGCTCGTCGAGCGCGTCGAGCGGGCCCGGCCCGACCTGGAGGTCCAGGTCCACTACGGCCCGACCGAGACCACCGTGTCCGTCCTCGGCTGCGACGTGCGCGAGGTCCCCGCGGAGCGCCGGCACGGCACCGTCCCCATCGGCCGGCCCTTCGCCGGCGTCACCTGCCGGGTCACCGACCACGCCGGGCGGCCCGTGCCGGCCGGCGTGCCGGGGGAGCTGCGCATCGGCGGGCCCAGCGTCGCCCGCGGCTACCTGCACGGCCCCGACGCCCGGTTCACCGGCGGCCACTACCGCTCCGGCGACCGGGTCCGCGTCGACGCGCACGGCCTCGTGCACATCCTCGGCCGCGTCGACGACCAGGTGAAGATCCGCGGGTTCCGGGTCGAGCTCAACGAGGTCGCCGCCGCGGTCCGCGCCGCCGGCGGCGTGCAGGACGCCGTCGTCCTGCCGGTCGGCGAGGCGCACACGCGCCGGCTCGCCGCGTGGGTGACGCCCGCGAGCGCCGACCCCGGCCGGATCCGGGCCGCGCTGCGCGACCGGCTGCCCGACTACATGGTCCCGTCGGCGTTCGTCGCCCTGGACCGGCTGCCGCTCACCGCCAACGGCAAGGTCGACCGGGCCGCGCTGCCCGCACCGGAGCCGCCCGCCGCCGCCACCCGCGTCGCGCCGCGCACCCCGACCGAGGCGCGGGTCGCCGCGGCCTGGTCGCAGGTCCTCGACGGCGCCGACGTCGGCGCCGACGACGACTTCTTCGCCCTCGGCGGCGACTCGTTCAAGGCGGTGCGCGCCGTGCGCGCCATCGACCCGCAGCTGCGCGTCATCGACCTGTTCACCCACCCCACCGTCCGGGAGCTCGCCGCCCACCTCGACGGCGGCACCGGCGGCACCGGCCTGCTGCACCGCCTCGCCGGCCCGGCCGCCGGCGCCACCCTCACCGTCGTCTGCGTGCCGTACGGCGGGGGTTCGGCCGCCGCGTACGGGCCCCTCGCCACCGAGCTGGCGCAGCGGCTGCCGGGCGCGGCGGTGCTCGCCGTCGAGCTGCCCGGGCACGACCCGGCCCGCCCCGACGAGGCCGCGCTGCCGATGGACGAGCTCGTCGACCGGGTGGTGGCCGACCTGCCGCCCGGTCCCGTCCTGGTGTACGGCCACTGCGTCGGCTCCGCCGCCGCGACCGAGCTGGCGCTGCGGCTGGAGGCCGGCGGGCGGGACGTCGCCGGGCTCGTGGTCGGCGGCAGCTTCCCCGCCGCCCGGCTGCCCGGCCGGGTCACCGCCTGGCTGCACCGGCGGGTCCCGGCCACCTGGTGGACGTCGGACCGGGCGTACCGGGACTTCCTGCGCACCCTCGGCGGCCTCGACGACGACGCCGAACTCGACACGGGCGTGATCCTGCGCGGGCTGCGCCACGACGTCGACGAGGCGCAGAGCTGGTTCACCCGGGAGCTGACCGGCACCGGCCGGCGCCGGCTGCGGGCACCGGTGCTGTGCCTCATCGGTGCCCGGGACCGCTCCACGCAGCTGTACGAGGAGCGGTACGCCGAATGGGGCGCGTTCGCCGACCGGGTCGCGCTCGCCGTGCTGCCCCGCGCCGGGCACTACTTCCTCAAGCACCAGGCCGCCGCGGCCGCCGAGCAGATCGCCGGCGCGGTCACGCAGTGGCGCGCCGGGCGGCCGCCGGCACCGGTGCGCACCGCGGTCACCGGCGGCCGGGCCCGCCGCGACCTGCGCGAGTTCTACCTCATGGCGGCCGGGCAGACCGCGTCGCTCATCGGCGCGGCGCTCAGCTCGTTCGCGCTGGGGGTGTGGGCGTACCAGCAGCACGGCCGGGTCGCCGACTACGCCCTGGTCACCATGCTCGCGCTGCTGCCCGCCATCGTGCTGCTGCCGCTCGGCGGCGCGGTCGCGGACCGGTTCGACCGGCGCCGCATCATGCTGGCCTGCAACGGCGCCGGCGCCGCCGTCATGTCCGTCGTGGTCGGGCTGCTGGCCGCCGGCCGCCTGGAGATCTGGAGCGTCGGGCTGCTGGCCGGGCTGCTGTCCGCGGTCACCGCGTTCCACCGGCCCGCGTACCTGGCCGCGGTCGCGCAGCTGGTGCCCAAGCCGTACCTGGGGCAGGCCAACGCGCTGGCGAACCTCGGGCCGGGCATCGGCATGCTGGTCGCGCCCCTCGCCGGCGGCGCCCTCATCACCGCGCTCGGCATGCCGTGGGTCGTCGCCGTCGACGTCGCGTCGCTGCTCGCCGGGGTCGGCGCCCTGCTGCTGGTGCGCCTGCCCGACCGGCTGTTCCGCCGCCAGGAGGAGACGTTCGTCCGCGCCATCGCCGGCGGCTGGCGGTTCCTCACCCGCCGCCGCCCCCTCATGATCATGATCGGGTTCTTCGTGGTGGAGAACTACCTGGCCATGCTCGCCCTCGCGGTCACCGTCCCCACCGTGTACGCGTTCGGCGGCACCACCGCGGTCAGCGTCGTCACCACGTGCAGCGGCGTCGGCGCGGGCCTCGGCGCGCTCGCCATGGTCCTGTGGGGCGGCGCCGAGCGCCGCGCCACCGGCATGGTCGGCTTCGTCATCGGCGTCGGCCTCGGCGCGGCCCTCGTCGGCCTGCGCCCGTCGACGGCGGTCGCCGCCGCCGGCAGCCTCATCTGGTACGCGTCGCTGAGCATCCTCAACGCGCACTGGCTCGCCATCATCCAGGTCAAGGTCGGCCTCGACCTGCAGGGGCGGGTCCTGGCCACCAACCAGATGCTCGCGGTCGCCATGACCCCGGCCGCGTTCCTCACCGCGCCGCTGCTCACCGGCGCCGCCGCGCCGCTGCTGGCTCCCGGCGGGGCGCTCGCCGGCACGCTCGGCCGGGTGGTGGGCACCGGCGCCGACCGGGGCACCGCCCTCATCCTGCTCGCGTGCGGGGTGCTGCTGGTCGTGTGGGGCGCGCTCGGCCTGGCGTACCGGCCGCTGCACCGCATGGAGGACGACCTGCCCGACATGGCGGCCGGCGCGGAGATCCCCGACACCCTCGACGAGCTGCAGGACCTCCTCGACCATGGCACGGACCGCACCGCCGGGCGCGGCACCGGTCCACAATGAGGCGTGCAGATCTATCAAGGTGTGGCGGCGTACCACCTGACGACGCTCGGTGACGCGGTCGACGCGGTCGACCGCGCGCTGGTCGAGGCCGGCATGACGTTCACCAGGTCGCCCGTGACCGTCGTGTGGCCGGGCGGCCGCGGCGAGGGCGTCGAGTTCGTGTTCGTGCTGGCGCCCCGCGACCAGCGCGCCGGGCTGGACCTCGTCGCGCGGCTGCGGGCCACGGGCATGTGGCTGCAGGTGCGCAAGCTGGACGCGTCGACCCCGTCGTAGCCGCCGGCGCAGGGGCACCATCACGTGGCACTGGATGGTTAAGCTGCTGCCTCGACACCGGTGCGGCTGCACCGGTCACACGGGGAGGTACCAGTCTTGCGCAGCATCACCATGCTCGCGGCGGCGTTCGTCGCGACCGCCACACTCACCCTCACCGGCGCCTGCGGCGGCGGGGACACGACCACGACGGCCGCCAGCGGCGCACCGTCCACACCGTCCGCGGCGCCGCTGTCGCCGGCCGACGCACTCGCGGCCGCGGCGAGGCACTTCGGCACCACGCCGCACGGCTACTCGCTCAAGGCCGAGGCGTTCACGTTCACCGGATCCGCCGACCCCGCGGCCGGCAAGGTTCTGATCAACGGCTCGATGGAGATCCTCGGCGTGAAGGCCACGACCGAGGGCCGGGTCGACGGCAAGGACTGGTACGTCAAGGTCGAACCGGGACCGGACGCGTTCGAGGGCAAGTGGCTGCACCTCGACCCGGCCAAGCTCAAGGACAGCACCGGCCTGGGTTTCCAGGACGTCAAGGACCCCTCCGGCGTCCTGCGGGTCGTGCCGGCCCTGACCGCCACCCAGCGCGCCGCCGACGGCAGGCTCACCGGCACCGTGGACCTGTCGAAGGTCAGCGGTGAGGTGCTGTACCTCGACCCGACCGACGTGCCGGACCTCGGCGACAAGGCCAAGGCCGTGCCGTTCCAGGCGACCCTGGACGGCGACGGCCGCCTGACCGGCCTCACCTTCGAGATCCCCGGCACCGACGGCGACGCCCCGACGCCGGTCACCTACGCGTTCACCGACTGGGGCAAGGCCGTCACCGTAGACCAGCCCGCCGGCGCGATCGAGGCCGACGACGCCGTCTACCGGTACTTCAACCTGCAGATCTGACATCCGGTGCGGCCGCCCGTCGCCGGGCGGCCGCACCACCGGCGTCCCGCCGCGCACAGCCGCGGCACGACGCCCTGGCCGGCGCACGCCGCGCCGCGTCGCCGCGGCCGGGTCCGCGCGGGCCCGCTCGCCCTGTGCGGCCTGCGCGGCCAGGATGCCCGGCGGTCCGTGGCGGGACCGCCGTGGGTCAGGTCCGGGCGTCCACCCGGGGCGCCCCCGGAGGAGGGTCGGGGAACGCGGTCGTGGCACGACGCGGACCTGGCCGTCGAGCCGGAGGTGGCGCGGGCCCCAAGGCGGTGCCGATCCGGTCCGTTGCCGTCACACCAGCCCCCGTCGTGCTGCGGATGGCACCCACCGGTCCGGCCGTGGCCGGCGGCCGTGCCGGCCACCCCCACCGGCGTGACGTCCACGGCCCCCACCGGACCCGTCCGCGGTCCGTCCACGCATCGGCACTCCCTTCGTCACCGTCCCGGGTCCAGCGTGGACCGCCGCCGGGTTGTCCGGCAGGCCCGGCGGCGCCGGACAAACAACACCGGACAAACAACACCGGACAAACACCGCCGGACAAACACCGCCGGACAAACACGCCGGACCACCGGCCGTGCGCCGGGACAAGGTCGCGCCAGCCCTTACCTGCAGACCGGGACGGCGTTGTACCGGTGCGTGCACATCAACGTGCCGCGGTAGTAGGTCTTGACGCCGCCGTAGCGGTACGAGGTGCCCAACGTGCACTTGGCCGTCGAGCCGGTGCGGTCACCGGCCCACCGGTACGGGCCGTGGTAGTCCTGGTTGCCGCTGGACTGCGCGGCGCAGTTGACGAAGCCGCGGTACTGCCAGTCCGGTCCGTTGCCGTCACACCAGCCCCCGTATTGCTGCGGATGGCACGCACCGATCCAGCCCTGGTCGGCGCGCGCGGCCGGCGCGCCACCCAGCACCGCCAGCGTGGCGGCCGCGACCGCCGCCAGGCACGTCGCTGCGATCCGTCGACGCATCAGTTCTCCCCTCGTCGTAGTCGGCCGGGGTCCACCTTGGACGGCCGGCGCGTTGACCGACAGCCCACCGGGTGCCGTACAAACAACGCCGGACAACCTGGTGCCGGCGGGCGGGCGGCCCCGGCGCGCGGCGGCGGGCCGGTCGCGGCGATACTTCCCTGACCCCGGTCGATGACCGGGCGGCAGACGCGTGGAGGGGGAAGCGTGGGCCGTCCCGAGAAGCCCGTCGACCCGCAGGCCGGGCCGGTGCAGCGGCTGGCCTGGCAGCTGCGCCGGCTGCGGGAGAGCGCCGGGAGCCCCGGCTACCGGGTCCTCGCGCGCCGCGCGCACTACTCGGCGAGCACCCTCGCCGACGCCGCGAAGGGCGACCGGCTGCCGTCGCTGGAGGTGACCCTCGCGTACGCCGAGGCGTGCGGCGGCGACCCCGCGCAGTGGCGGGCGCTGTGGTCGGCCGCGGCCGAGACGCCGGCGCCGCGACCGGCCGAGGAGCGCTGCCCGTACCAGGGGCTGCGCGTGTTCCAGCCGGAGCACGCCGAGTGGTTCTTCGGCCGCTCCGCCCTGGTCGAGCGGCTGCTGGACAAGGTGGAGCGGCTGCCGCTGGTCGGGGTGTACGGCGCGTCCGGCAGCGGCAAGTCCTCGCTGCTGCGCGCCGGGCTGCTCGGCGCCGTCGCCGCCGACCCGCGGCTGGCGGCCCGGTGGCGCACGCTGCTGCTGACCCCGACCGAGCACCCCCTGGAGGCATTGTCCGACCTGGTCACGAAGTTGTCCGGAGCCGACCGGCAGGGCGTGCGGGAGGAGCTGGCGGCCGACCCGGCCACGCTGGACATCGCCGTGCGCGGCGCGTTGGCCGCCGGCCCGCCGGACAGCCGGGCGCTGCTCGTCGTCGACCAGTTCGAGGAGGTGTTCACCCTCTGCGCCGACCGGGACGAGCGCCGCCGGTTCGTCGCCGCCCTGCTGGACGCCGCGCTCGGCGAGGGGCGGCGCACCACGGTCGTGCTCGGCGTGCGCGCCGACTTCCTCGCGCACCTGAGCCAGGACACCGCGCTGCTGGACGCCCTGCCCGACGAGGCGCACCTGCTCGTCGGGCCGCCGACCGGCGCGCAGCTGCGGGAGGTCGTCACCCGGCCGGCCGCGCTGGCCGGTGTCGGCGTCGAGCCGGACCTGGTCGCCGCGCTGCTCGCCGACGCCGCCGACGAGCCCGGCGCGCTGCCGCTGGTCTCGCACGCGCTGCTGGAGACGTGGCACCGCCGGGACGGCGCGGCGCTCACCCTCGCCGCGTACCACGCCAGCGGCGGTGTCCGGGGCGCCATCGCGCAGACCGCCGAACGGGTCCACGCCGGGTTCGACGCCGCGGGGCAGGAGGCGGCCCGGCGGATCTTCCTGCGGCTCACCGCGCTCGGCGACGGCACGGAGGACACCCGCCGCCCGATCGCCCGCGCCGAGCTCGACGGCGTCGCCGACCCCGCCGTCACCGCCCGGGTCCTCGACGAGCTGGCCGAGGCGCGGCTCGTCGTGCTCGGCGACGGCACGGTCGAGGTCGCCCACGAGGCGCTGATCCGGGCCTGGCCCCGGCTGCACCGCTGGCTCACCGACGACCGGGCCGGGCTGCTCGCCCACCGGCGGCTCACCGACGCCGCGCAGACCTGGGCGTCGCTGCGCCGTGACCCCGGCGCACTGCTGCGCGGGGTGCAGCTCGCCGCCGCCCGCGGGCTCGCCGGGGACCGCCCCGACGAGCTCAACGACCTGGAGTCGGCGTACCTGCGGGCCAGCGACGCCCTCGCCGAGGCCGAGCAGCTCGGTGCCCGCCGCCAGGCGCGGCTGCTCAAGCGGCTCGTCGCCGGCATGGCCGTCCTGCTGGTCCTCGCGCTGCTCGGCGGCGGCATCGCGGTCCGGCAACGGCAGGACGCCCGGCGGCAGCAGCTGGCGGCCCTCGCGGAGGAGGTGTCGGTGCGGGCCCGGTCGCTGCTGCCCACCGACCCGGAGCTGGCCGGCCTGCTCGCCGCGGAGGCCGAGCGGCTGCACCCGGACGTCGAGACGCGCGGCGGCGTGCTCAGCGCGGCGGCGGCGCCCCGGCGCACCGAGCTCAACACCGGCGGGCCGTCGGTGTACGGCGTCGCGTTCAACCCCGACCACACGCTGCTGGCCGCCGCGGCCGGCGACGGCACCGTCGGGCTGTGGGACCCGGTCCGCGGCACCCGGGTCGCCACCCTGCCCGGGCACCCCGGCCGGGCCGCGGCCGTCGCGTTCAACGGCGACGGGACCCGCCTCGCCTCCGTCGGCGTCGACGGCGCCAAGGGCACGGTCGTCGTGTGGGACGTGCCGGCCCGGCAGCCGGTCAGCCGGTTCGACGAGGCCGACCCGGGCTCCTCCGTCGCGTTCAGCGCCGACGGCACCCGGCTCGCCACGACCACCACCACCGGCGGCATCGTGCTGCGCGACCTGCGGGCCGGCACCCGCACCGTGCTCGCCGCCCGGGCCAGGCCCGTGACGTCGCTGGCGTTCAGCGCCGACGGGACGCTGCTCGCCTCCGCCGACGGCCACGACGCGCCGAAGGTGTGGGACGCGGCCACCGGCGCCCTCGTCGCGGAGCTGCCCGGCGCCGAGCGGGTCGTCGCCGTCGGGTTCGGCGCCGCCGGGTACGTCCTCGCCGGCTCCGCCGACGACCGCGGCGTGTACCTGTGGGACCTCACCGGCCGCCGCCCGGCGCCGCTGCCGGCGCTGCCCCTCGCCGGCCGCTACGCGTGGACGGTGTCCGCGCCGGCCGGGGACCGCATCGCCGTGGCCGACGAGAACGGCGCCGTCACCGTCTGGGACCACCGCCGCGGCGTGCCGCTGCAGACGTTCCAGGACCGGGGCCGCACCGAGACGGTCTCCGTCGTGCTCAGTGCCGACGGCACGTTCCTGGCCTCCGCCGGCTTCAACGGCACCATCGTCGTGCACGACCTCGCCGGCGTGCCGTTCGGCGGGTTCACCGCCGCGGTCAAGGACGTGAAGGCCGGCCCCGACGGCACCGTTGTCGCCTCCGCCGGCAGCGACGGCACGGTCCGGCTGTGGGACACCGCGGGCCGCCCCACCGGCATCCTCGCCGGCCACCCCGACGAGGTCCAGGCCGTCGCGTTCAGCCCCGACGGCCGCCTGCTCGCCGCCGTCACGCGGACCAACACGGTCACCGTCTGGGACGTCCAGCGGCGGCAGCCGGTGGCGCCCCGGCTGACCACGACCGGCGCGGGCGTCTCCACCGACGTGGCCTTCGACGCCACCGGCACGGTGCTCGCCGCGGCCACGCTCGGCCAGTCGCTGTGGGACGTGCGGGATCCGGCCCGGCCCGCCGACATCACCGCCCGGTTCGGCGCCCGCATCGTCACCTCGCTCGCGTTCAGCCCCGACGGCCGCCGCCTGTACGGTGCCAGCGCCGGCGGCTACGTCAACGTCTGGGACGTCGGCACCGGCAAGCAGCTGCGCCGGTCCGGCACCGGCCAGAGCGCGGTGCAGGACATCGCGGTCAGCCCCGACGGCGCCGTCCTGGCGACGGCCGGCGACAGCCGCACCGTCAAGCTGTGGGACGCCGCCTCCGGCGCGGAACTGGCCACCCTCGCCGGGCACACCGCGCCGGTGCAGGTCCTCGCGTTCAGCCGGGACGGCCGCCGGCTCGCCTCCGCCGGCGACGACCACACCGTCGTCGTGTGGGACGTCGCCACCCGGCGGCCGCTCGTCACGCTCAGCGGCCACCGGGCGCGCGTGCGGGGGCTCGCCTTCACCGCCGCCGGCACCCTGGTCTCCGGCGCCGAGGACGGCCGGCTCGTCAGCTGGTCCTTCGACGTCACCGCCGCCCGGGCCCGGCTGTGCGCCGGGCGGGCCCTCACCCGCGAGGAGTGGGCGGCCCACCTGCCGTCGGTGCCGTACCGCCCGACCTGCGGCACCCCGTCCCGCTGACCCCGGGGGCCTGCGGCCGCCGTGCGGAGGCGGCACGCATCGGTCGGCGACGATCCCGGCAGGTTGCCTCTTGCCAGCCGGCCATGTCTCCAATAATGATGTAGTCCTTCGTAAGTTCGTCAACACCTCTGCGTATTGCTGCCGCCAGAGCCGCGAGAGGGTGACCGACGCGTCGGGCCTCCGCGCGCCCTCGGCACGGCACCGTCACCGCCGCTGACCTGCGGCTGGGCTTCCCTGACCCCTCCGAGTGCGAGGAACTGTCCATGAGCCGAACTCTGCGCCTCGCCGTCGCCCTGGCGGCTGCGCTGACCCTCGCCGCCGGCACACCCGCCGCGGCGCACCCCGCCGGACCGCGGTGGAAACCGCTCACCTACACCGCCGCGCCGGCCGACAACCCGCTCAAGGGCTTCCTGCCGTTCGCCGGCGACTACGACACGTTCCCGCACAGCATGGAGTGGTTCTACCTGCCGCTGCGCGACGTGATGACCGGGCCGCGGCAGTTCCGCTGGGACGCCTTCGAGCAGCAGCTCGACGCCGTCGCCGGCCGGGGCCACCAGGCCGTGTTCCGCTTCTACCTGGACTACCCGGGCCGACCGACCGGCGTCCCGCAGTACCTGCTCGACGCCGGGCTGCTCACCCGCCCGTACCCGGACTTCGGCAACAACGGGGTCAGCGTCGCTCCCGACTACAGCGACCCGCGCCTCGTCACGGCCCTGGAGGAGTTCATCACCGCGCTCGGCCGCCGCTACGACGGCGACCCGCGCATCGGGTTCATCACACTCGGCCTCATCGGGTTCTGGGGCGAGTGGCACACGTGGCCGTACGACGGCTGGACCCAGCCGGAGAACTGGATGCCGGGCACCGACGTGCTCAGCCGCGTTCTGGCCCGCTACGAGGCCGCGTTCGACCGGACGTTCCTGCTCGCCCGGTATCCCAGCCAGGAGAACCGGGCCCTGCGGATCGGGTACCACGACGACTCGTTCGCGTTCGAGACGCTGCCGCCGACGTCGTGGCACTTCGTGCAGCGGCTCATCGACGAGGGCGTCACCGACAAGTGGCGCACCCAGCCGGTCGGCGGCGAGCTGCGCCCCGAGATCCAGACGTGCCTGTGGGACGAGCCGGTCAGCTGCGCCCAGTACGAGAGCTACCCGGAGTCCGTCGCGCAGACCCACGCGTCCTGGCTGATCAACCACGCCGCGTTCGCCGGTGGCGGGCTCACCGGCGACCGGTACCAGCGGGCCGTCGCCGGCGCCCGGTCCCTGGGCTACGAGCTGACCGTCACCGGGGCGGCGCTGGGCCGCGACCGGGTCAGCGTCCGCGTCGAGAACCGTGGCGTCGCACCGTTCTACGCCGACTGGCGTGCCGAGCTCGCCGCCGTCGACGACCGCGGCCGGGTCGTGCGGCGCTGGCCGACGTCGTGGTCCCTGACCGGCATCCAGCCCGGCCAGGACGCCACCACCCTGTCCGCCCGCATCGACACCCGCGGCCTGCGCCCCGGCCGCTACCGCGTCGTCCTGCGCGTGCCGAACCCGCTGCGGGGCGGCATCCCGCTGCGGTTCGCCAACACCGCCCAGGACACCGGCGCCGGCTGGCTCACCCTCGGCACCGTCTGAGTCCGGAAGGGACACGGCCCATGGCACCCCTGCGTACCGTCGTCGCCGCCGTCACGGCGACCCTGCTCCTCGCCCTGCTGCCCGCCGGCGCCGCCACCGCGGCCCCGGCCGGCCCGCCACCGCGCCCGGCCGCCGGGCCAGGCCCCGACACCAGCCTCACCACCCACGCGTACGGCTACGCCGACGCCCCGCTCGGCCAGCCGCTGAAGGGTTTCGCCCCGTACCTGTTCCCCGGTGACAACCTGTCCACGAAGTACCCCGGCGGGCTCGTCTGGAGCTACTTCGCCCTCAACGA
Source organism: Dactylosporangium aurantiacum (assembly GCF_000716715.1). Lineage (GTDB taxonomy): Bacteria > Actinomycetota > Actinomycetes > Mycobacteriales > Micromonosporaceae > Dactylosporangium > Dactylosporangium aurantiacum. Next base: position 195,941 of record NZ_JNYJ01000002.1, read on the forward strand.
GGTCATGCAGGACCCGGCCAGCTGCGCCGTGTTCGACTGGAGCGTCTTCGACAAGGCCCTCGACGAGGCCGCCGTCTGGGGCCGGCAGGTCGCGTTCCGCTTCTACCTGGAGTACCCCGGCGGCAGCGGCACCCACCCGGGCAACGGCATCCCGCCGTGCCTGAACGGCAAGGCGGCGCTGCGCACCAACGGGTTCTGGGGCACCGTCAGCCCCGACTACGACGACCCCGACGTCATCGCCGCGATCACCAGCTTCATCACCGCGTTCGCGCAGCGCTACGACCGGGCCGGGCCCGGCGGCACCGCCGACCCGCGGATCGGGTTCATGTCCCTCGGCCTCGTCGGGCTGTGGGGCGAGTGGCACACGTGGCCGTACGACCGGGACACCGCCGACGGCTACCCGGACCTGATGCCGACCGACGCCACCATCCGCACCATCATCGGCGCCTACGACGCCGCGTTCGCCAACATCCAGCTCGAGGTCCGCTACCCCCTCGCCGGGACGGAGACGGCGAACATCGGCTTCCACGACGACTCGTGGCCGTACAAGGAGTGGCGCGGCGGGCAGCTGAAGGGCATGACGCTGCCGGTGTCGATGAACGGCTGGGACGACGCGTTCCTGCAGCTGCAGCTCAACACCGGCACCGAGAACCGGTGGGTGACCCAGTCGATCGGCGGTGAGGCCCGCCCGGAGATCCAGGGCAGCCTGTACGCGAACTGGCCCGGCGGCTCCGGTCAGGTCGACGACGTCCTCGCCGCGACCGAGCTCACCCACATCACCTGGATGATCAACCAGACGGGCGCCGGCGGGTACAGCACCAGCGACCCGAAGGTCGCCGCGGGCGTGCGCGCCATGGGATACAACCTGCACATCCCGCAGGCCAACTTCAACGCCACCGCCGCCGGCACGTTCAAGGTCGGCGTCACCATGCAGAACACCGGCGTCGCGCCGTTCTACTACCCGTGGACGACCGTCATCGGCCTGCGCGACGCCGCCGGCACGGTCGTCAAGACCTGGGACACCAGCTGGGACCTGCGGCAGGTGCAGCCGTTGAAGATCCGGGCGTTCCCCGACTGGGGTGCCGGCCCGGCCTACCTCGACTACGGCCGGCCGGTGAACTTCGCCGCGACGCTGAGCACCGCCGGGGTGCCCGCCGGGCAGTACCGCCTGGTCCTGAAGGTCCGCAACCCCCTGGAGGCGGTCACGCCGCAGGTGCTGCGGGCCCGGCCCGCCGCGAGCCGCCTCACCGACTGGGTCATCGACCAGTGGCGTCCGGCGCTGCCGCTGTCGTTCGCGAACACCAACCAGGGCGCCGACGGCTGGGTCGACCTCGGCCCGCTGTCGACCACCGGCACCTGCTCCGGCGACTGTTCCGCGCCGTCGGTACCGGCCGGGCTGGCGGTCGGCGGGGTGACGAACACGAGCGTCGCGCTGTCCTGGTCGCCGTCGACGGACAACGTCGGGGTGACGGGGTATCAGGTGTTCCGTGACGGTGCGCGGGTCGGCACGGTGGCGGGGACGTCGTTCACGGACACCGGTCGCTCGCCCGGGCAGACGTACCAGTACACGGTGCGGGCGGTCGACGCGGCCGGCAACGTCTCCGGTCCGTCGGCGGCGGTCACCGCCACGACGACGGGGTGCGCCGGTGACTGCACGGCCCCGTCGGCGCCCGGTGGGGTGTCGGCGTCCGGGGTGACGAACACGAGCGTGTCGTTGTCGTGGTCGCCGTCCACGGACAACGTCGGCGTCACCGGCTACGAGGTGTTCCGCGGTGGTGTGCTGGTCGGCGCGCCGACCGGGACCTCGTACACGGACACGGGTCTGACCGCGTCGACCGCGTACAGCTACACGGTGAAGGCGCGGGACGCGGCGGGGAACCGTTCGCCGGCGAGCAACGCGGTGTCGGTGACGACGTCCGCCGCGCCGGCCGGTCTGGTCCTCGACGACTTCGACGGTTCGCCGGCGTATCCGTCGGCGGCGCTGAACGACCTGGGGAAGTGGACCGGTGGGAACTGTTTCCTGGACGGTGGCGGGTCGGGTGTGGTGTCGGGTGGGGCGTTGAGCCTGCGGTACAGCAACTGTGGCTGGTTCGGCTCGGACGTCAACACCGACCTCAGTTCCCGCAGCTACCTGGTGGTCCGGGTGAAGGGTGCGGCCGGGGGAGAGCAGGCGCACTTCAACCTGAGCCTCGGCGGGACGACGAAGGTGTTCGGTGACCTCACCCTCGACGGCGGCGCCCACCCGGTCATCACCACGTCCTTCCAGGACATCCGGATCCCGCTGACCAGCAACGGGATCAGCCGCACCGCGCCCGGGCAGCTCGCCATGGGCTTCTGGTACGGCGGCACCTCCACCATCACCATCGACTCGATCACCTTCCAGTAACCCGCCCTACCGGAAAGTACTTGCCTACCGGGAAAGTGCACGCTACTTTCCTAGTAGGCAAGTACTCGTCCGGGAGGAAACCATGAACGCCGCAGAGATCAGGCCCAACGAGGCCGCCGCCGCGCTCGAGCAGGTCCGCCTGCACCAGGCGCAGGTGTTCACCACCCCGCCGTTCCCCGGCTGGTTCTGGCCCAGCCTCGGCGCGCTCAACGTCGCCTTCACCGCCGCCGTCGAGATCGGCCACCCCGCGGTCGTCGCCACCGGTGCCGTCGCCTTCGCCGCCGGCCTCGGCACCCTCATCGTCGTGGTCATCCGCAAACGGCCGCTCCAGCTGCGCAACGACCTGCTCGGCGCCCGAGGCGGCCGCACCATCGGCGGTTTCGTCGCCGCGCTCGTCGCGTTCGGCATCGGCCTCGCCTTCGCCCTGCGCGCCGCCGGCGTCCCACTGCCCGGCACCGTCGCCAACGTCGCCGTCGCTGTCGCGATGGCGCTGTTCGGGCCCCTCCTGGGCCGCCGGCTGCAGCGCATCATGCGCGACACCGCCACGAAGGAGCTGCGGTGACGGCCGCCCGGTTCGACGAGCTCATCCACGCGCCCACCCGGCTGGCGATCGTGTCGCTGCTCGCCGCCACCGACTGGGCCGAGTTCCGGTACGTGAAGGAGACCGTCGACCTGTCCGACTCGGCGCTGTCCAAGCAGCTGACCACCCTCGAAGAGGCCGGCTACGTCGAGGTGCGCAAGGGCTTCGTCGGCAAGCGCCCCCGCACCACGGTCCGGCTCACCCCGACGGGGCGCGGCGCCTTCAGCCAGCACGTCGCCGCGCTCCAGGAGATCGTCGCCCGCGCCGGCGAGACCATCCTCCCCGGCCCGGCGTAGCCCCGGCCCGGGTGGTGAGCCGGGGGCGACCGGCCGTCGCGGTCGCCCGGTCTACGGGATCAGCGGGGCGATCCCGTCCAGGAGGCGCCGCAGGCCGAACTCGAACAGCTCGGTGTCCTCGTCGGGGTCCGCGGGCTCGCGCGCCAGGTCCAGCGCGGCGCCGCGGACGAAGTCGGCGACGGTCGCGGCGACCTGCGTCGCGGCCGGCTCGGCCAGGCCGTGCTCCCGCAGCGTCCGCGCCGCCCATTCGGCGTGCGCGACGACGTGGGCGGTGTGCTTCGACGGCTGGAACGACACGGTCCTGGCCAGCCACGGGCGCTCCCGGTACAGCTGCCACTGCGTGCGGCACAGCAGCTCCAGCCGCGCCCGCCAGTCCCCGCCGGGGGACTGCGGCGGCGGGTGGCCGGCGAAGATCGCGTCGGCCATCATCGTTTCCAGGCCGGCGCGGTTGCCCGCGTGCCGGTGCGCCGTCATCGTGGCGATGCCGAGCTGCTCGCCGATGCGCCGCATGGAGACGGCGGCGAGCCCTTCGGCGTCGGCCAGCTCGATCGCGGTGCGCACGACGCGCGCCGCGGCCTCCGACACCACCGGCGGCTCGGGTGCTGGCCGCCACGCGAGGGCGATGTCGAACGCGTCCTCGGTGACCACCATGCCGTGGATGCCGGGCACCTTCATGGTGAGGCCCTCGTCGCGCATCAGCCGCAGCGCCTTGAAGGCGATGTGCATCGAGACGTCCCACTCGGCCATGATGTCGCGGAAGGACAGCTCGTCGTCGGTCTCCAGCTCGCCGGTGACGATGCGCTGGCGCAGCCGCGCGACGATGTCCGCCGCCGTCAGTGTCACCGGTGCCCCCCGCCGTCCGGCGCCGGCCGCGCGAACCCGTCCAGCAGCCGCTGCAGGCCGAACTCGAACGCGTCGTCGTCCTGCGCCGGCTCCTGCTGGGCCAGCCGCATCCCGTGGCCGCGCACGAAGTTCGCCGCGGTCAGGGCGAGACGCCGCGCGGTGCCCGGCGGCTGGTCCTGCAGCGCCCGCTCCGCCCGGTCCAGGTGCCCGGCCACGTGCGGGCCGAGCCACGGCTCCCGGAACGACACGGCCTCGGGCAGCCAGCGGTGGCGGCGGTACAGCAGCAGCTGAAGGCGGCACAGCGCGGTCAGCCGCGCCCGCCAGTCCCCGGTGGACGGCTCCGGCGGCGGGTGCCCGGCGAACACGGTGTCGGCCATCAGCGCCTCCAGCCGCGCCCGGTCCGGCACGAACCTGCGCACCGCGGTGAAGTCCATGTCGAGCTCGCCGGCGATGCGCCGCATGGACGTCTCGGCGAGCCCGTCGGCGTCGGCCAGCCGGATCGCGGTGCGCACCGTCAGCGCCACGAGCCGCGCGTCCGCCCGCGCAGCGCCGCGCCGCGGGGCGTCGGCCCGCCACCCGGCCGCGATCCGCGGTGCCCGGTCGGTGATCACCGGCCCGTCGGGGGCGTCCTCGACCACGCCCTCCTGGTGGAGCATCACCAGCGCGTGATCGGCGGCGCCGGTCGTGACGGCGAGCTCGCGCGCGAGGTCCTCGGCGGACGGCGCGGCGTCACCCGGCCGCAGCTGCCCGTCGGCGATGCGCCGGCACAGCTGCGCGACCACACCCGCCGCCACTCGTGCCACGTCTCGCCTCCCCCCGCCGGTACAGTCCGCAGAGTCTAGCCCGGCCCGCGGGCGGCGGCCTTGCGCACGGTGGCTACCGTTGCCGGCGTGGCCGTCCGACGCGATCCGCTGCCGTGGTCGCGGCGGCGCGCCGTGCTGACCGTGGCGCTGCACGCCGCGCTGGTGGTGTGGGTGTGCACGCCGATCATCTGGATGGTGGTCCTGGTCGAGCTGGTCCCGGAGCACGACACCACGGCGGCGCTCGCCGTGCACCTGTCGGCGCTGGCGTTCGCCGTCGTGGTGCCGCTCGTCGTGGTCCGGGTCGCCCGCCGGACCGAAACCGAGATCCACTGGGCGGTCACGTGGATGGTGCCGGCCCTCATCGGCGTGGTCCTGCTGGGCGTCTTCGACGCCTGCGACGCGGTCCGCGGCGGCACCGGCCCCTAGGACCGCCGTGCGGGCCGGCGAGGATGGCGCCGCACCGGGTCCGTGCCGCTCCGGGCGCCGCTGCGGCGGTCGCGCCGGGCCCCGGCGGGGGGCCCGGCGCGACCGGCCGGCGGGTCAGCTGACGGTCAGGCTGTCGATGTTCGCGCCGTTGGCGCCGGTGGTGGTCGCCCGGACCGTGACCTGGGTGCCGGCGGGCAGGGTGGCGGTGACCGAGGTGCTGGCCCAGGTGGCCCAGGAGCCGGTCGGGTTGAACGCCAGCGCGGCGTTGACGGTGCCGCCGTTGACCGAGATCGACAGCGGGCGGTTGGCGCTGCCGCCGTTGGCGTACCGGAACGTCAGCGTCCTCGGGCCGGCGGTGGGGACGCTGACGGTCCACTGGACGGAGGCACCGCTGGCCGCGGCGTCGGTGAAGTCGACGAAGCCGGTGCCGGTGTAGTCCGGGTGCCGGGTGTCGATGACGGCGCCGCTGAGCGTGGCGCGTTCCGCCGGGTACGCGGTGCCGCCGGTGACGGTCGGGTACGGCGACCCGCTCGGCTCGACCGTGACGGCCACGCCGCCGCCGACGACGGTGGCGATGCTCGGGGTGACGACGGTCAGGACCTTCCTGGCGGCGTCCCACACGGTGCCGCCGCCGCTGGTGATCGCGGTCGCCTCACCCGTGCGGGCGGGCAGGGTGGCGCCGCCGTTGACCCGCATGCCGACGGGCGCGGCGAGGCCGTGCACCCGCACGACGTAGCGGCGCGTGGCGGGCGCGCCGCCGTAGGTGCCCCGCGGGTGCCCGACCGTGACCCTGGTCGCGGCGTCGGTCCAGGTCAGGGTGGTGACGCTCAGGGCGCCCGCGGTGCGGTAGGACTCGGTGACGCCGTCGTCCTCGATCAGGTCGAAGGTGCCGTCGGCGCCGGCGTAGACGTCCAGCTCCAGCTGCCGCTTGTTCAGGTAGGCGGTGCTCTGCGCGTACTGGTACCGGGGCAGGATCGCGCCGGCCCTGACGAACAGGACGATCTCGCCGGTGCGGGTGACGTAGGGCAGGTCGGCCGCGTCGGTGCCGGTGTGCCTGCTGTCGGTCCAGAAGTTGTACCAGGTGCTGCCCGCGGGCAGCCAGACGTCCTGGGTGCCCCCGCCGTCCTGGGTCAGCGGCGCGACCAGCAGCGACGGCCCCCACAGGTACTGCAGGTCGTGGGTGTACGCGTTCGGCCGGTCCTGGTGGTCCACGACCATGGCCCGGGCCATCGGCAGGCCGGTGGCGGCGGCCTGGTGGGCGACGGTGTAGATGTACGGCAGCAGGGTGTAGCGCAGTTCGGCGTACTTGCGGAAGTCCGCCTGGACGGTCGCGTTCTGATCGAGGGGCCAGCGGGACGCGACCGCGCCCTGGCTGGTGGTGCTGGCCCCGCTGTGCGGCCGCCAGATCGGCGACAGGCTCGACCAGGCGGCCGGCCAGTTGCGGTAGAACGGCTCGGAGATCAGGCCGCCGGCCCCGCCGAGGAAGCCGCCGCCGTCGATGTTCGAGTAGGGGAAGCCGCCCAGCCCGCCGGCCAGCATGCCGCGGATCTGCATCCGCATCTCGTCGTACGTGGAGGCGATGTCGCCGGTCCAGTAGTGCCCGTAGCGCTGCTGCCCGGCCGACGCGCCGCGGCTCCACGTCCACGGGCGCTTGGCGGTGCCGACGTGCCCGGCCGCCGCCGGGTCCCAGCCCTCCTCGCCGACGGCCTTGTGCAGGTAGAAGAAGTACGCGTTGCGCAGCTCCGACCACTTCTTGCCGCCGGCGCTGTCGGCGTCGAACGGGATGGGGCCCAGCTCGTCGGGCTCGTCGAGCCACAGCCCGTCGCCGGGGAAGTGCAGCGCCGGGTTGAGCGCCTTGGACCAGAAGACGTTCCACACCCAGGCGCGGGTGGCCGGGTTGCTCCAGTCGGGCACCGAGCCGTTGTCGGCGACCCCGGTGAGGTCGGCGGCCTTGAAGCTGTACCCGGGCGGCGGCCCGCCCACCCAGCCGGCCATGAGGTTGGAGTTGTTGCGGTTGTAGTCCAGGGTCATCGTGACCCCGTTGTCCGCGGCCCACGCCTGGTAGCCGGCGGGGTCGGGCCACCGTACGGCGCTGAACTCGAACCAGGACCCGCCCCACGCGCCGGTGCCGGAGCGCCAGCGGTTGTCGTTGACGTGGTGGTCGAACGGGAACCCGGCGTTGCGGTGCTGCGTGATCTTCGTGCGCCACCAGCTCTGGTCGCTGACGTCGGGGAAGTTCTTGTCGGACAGGTGCAGGCCGAAGATGGCCAGCTGCGGCAGGCGGGGGCGCCCGGTCAGCTGGGTGTACCGGTCGAGCAGCGTCGCGAACCGCGGGCCGTTGATGAGGAAGTAGTCCAGCTGCGGCCGGGCGCCGCCGGTGTCGTGGTCGTCGGCGGAGAACGCGTAGTCCCGGGCGGCGCCGCTGGCGAAGGCGAACGTGGTGTCGAACGTGGTGTTGACGAAGACGGCGTAGCCCCGGCTGGACAGGTACAGCGGCACGATCGCCGGTGCCTGGTCGCCACGGACCGTGCCGTAGTTGTGCGACACGACGTCGCCGGTCCGGTCGAGCCTGGGTGAGCGCCCGAACAGGCCGTGCCCCGCCTTGACGAAGCGCTCGTCGGCCGGCGGCGGGACGAACGCCTGGGTGACCACGCTGTTGTTCGTGCCGCCCCAGGTGATGCTGCGGGTCGCGTCCTCCCTGGCCAGCAGCGCACCGGTGGCGCGGTGGTAGAGCTCCAGCCGCAGCGGGTCCTTGCGCAGCACGATCCTGACGCCGTCGGCCGCGCCGGTGACGACGGTCAGCGCGGTGGCGTCGGCGGTGACGGTGAGGGTGCCGCCCATGCCGGCGTGGTTGGCGGGCACGACCATCTCGTAGCGCGTGTCGGCGAAGAACGCCTCGCCGTTGCGGACCGCGCGGATCCGCACGATCTGGTTGCCGTACGCGGTGAGCCGCAGCCGCTGGCCGGTGGTGCTGGTGACGGTGACGCTGCGGGCGTCGGCCACGTGCGAGGCGTAGGCGCCCAGTTGCTCCCCGACCGCGGCGCCGGCGCGTGACGGCGCGCCGGCGACGGCCCCGATCGACAGCCCGGCGGCGGCGCCGAGCAGGTTCCTTCTCTTCATCGCATCGACTCTCCTCGACTGGTGCGGGCGAATCCGTTGCGCTTTGGGGGCCCCTGGAAACGGTTCCAACGGTGCGCCGTCCCAATGAGATTTGTCAATACTTTGCAATTGACGGACTTCGAATCGATGTCCTTCGTGGTACCGTGAGGTCGCTGACAAGATCTGGAACCGCTTCCAGGAGTGCGAGGAGCTGCGGATGGCGGCGACGATCAGGGACGTCGCCCGGCTGGCCGGCGTCTCCCAGTCGTCGGTGTCGCGCGCCCTCGCCGCGCCGGACCAGGTGCGGGCGGCCACCCGCGAGCGGGTCGAGCGGGCCGTCGCGCAGCTCGGGTACGAGCCCAGCCGGATCGCCCGCGGCCTGAGCACCGGGCGCACCGGCACCCTCGGGTTCCTGGTGCCCGACATCGCCAATCCGCTGTTCGCCGGGATCGTCAAGGCCGCCCAGCGCCGCTCCCGCGACCTCGGGCTCGCGGTGCTGCTGGCCGACGCCGACGAGGACCCCGCCACCGAGCTGGACCTCATCCGGACCCTCACCAAGCAGGTCGACGGCTTCGTGCTGTGCGCGCCCCGCGCCGCGGACGAGGAGCTGCGCTCCGTCTGCGGTGACCTGCCGGTGGTCCTGCTCAACCGCCGGGTCGGCCGGCTGCCGGCCGTCATCTTCGACAACGCCGACGGTGTGCGCCAGGCGCTGGCACACCTCGCCGCGCTCGGCCACCGCCGCGTCGCCTACGTCGCCGGTCCCCGCACCTCGTGGGTCAACCGGGAGCGGCAGCGCGCCGTGCGCACCGGCGCGGCCGCGCTGGGCGTCGACGTGGTCGAGCCGGGCAACGTGTCGCCGGACCTCGAGGGCGGTGTGGCCGTCGCCGACCTGGTCCTGGCCGCCGGCGTCACCGCGGTCATCGCGTACAACGACATGATCGCCCTCGGCCTGGTCAGCCGGTTCGCCGTGCGGGGCGTCACCGTGCCCGGCGACATCAGCATCGTCGGCTTCGACGACATCCCCGCCGCGGCTCTCGTGAGCCCGGCGCTGAGCACCGTCAGCCAGCCGCAGGACCGGTGCGGCCGGGCCGGCGTCGACCTGCTCGCCGACCTGCTCGACGACCGGCCCACCGGCCGGGCCCGGGCCGGCGGCCCGCGCGCGTCCCTGCCGACCCGCCTGATCGTGCGCGCCTCCACCGGCCCGGCCCGCCACCCGTAGCGCGACCGGCCGCCGCGCGACGTTCACAAGTCCTCGAACAGTTCGGTCCGGAAGCGTCGGGCCCTGCCTGGGTGGCCGCGCCGACCGCGGCCGCCGGCGAGCACCTCGCGACCCTGCTGGAGGGGTTCACCGCGGCCCGCCCGGCCGGCATGATCCGGGCAGTGGCCGGTCAGGGCGGCGGCAGGTACATCGCCCGCACGGTGACGGCCGGGCCGGCCGCCGACTCCAGGCCGGCCGCGTCCACGGCGACGACCGTGTAGGCGTGGGTGGTCGCCGCGCCGACCGGGAACGACAGGGTGGTGCCGGCGGTCTCGCCGACCACGGTCGCGCCCTCGTACACCCGGTAGCCGGCCGCCGGATCCGCGCCGGCCGACGCCGTCCAGGCGAGGGTGAGCTGCGTGCCCGCCGTCCCGGTGGGCGTGTTGCCGGTGACGGACAGGCCGGCGGGTGCGTCCGGCCGCGCCGCCGGCCCGGCGGGTGTGACCACGGTGGCGCGGGCGCTGCGCGGTGTCTCGCCGCACCCCTGCGCGAGGGTGGCGCTCACCCGGTACGCGTGCCAGGAGCCCGACGGCAGGCCCGTGAGCACCACGTCCGGGTAGCGGGAGGTGGCCACCACGGTGTCACCGTCGTGGACGGTGTACGAGCCGGCGACCGCCTCCAGGGTCCAGCCGAGCCGGACGGTGGAGGCCGACAGGGCGGTGGCGGTCAGCGCGGCCGGCCGCGGCGGCGCCGCCAGGCACGGCTGCGTGGTGGCGGCCGCCGGGGCGCTGTGCGTGGACTCGTTGCCGGCGCCGTCCAGCCCGGCGACCGTGAACCGGTGCGCGGTCGCCGGGTACAGCCGGTCCACCCGGACCGCGGTGGCGGTGGTGACCGCGACCAGCGTCCCCGCGTCGTACACCGCGTAGCGGGCCGGCGGCGGGCCGGCCGGTGGCGTCCACGACAGGCCGACAGCCGTGTCGGTCGGCGTGGTCACGGTGAGGCCGGACGGCGCCGAGAGGGTCACCGGCGCGCCGGCCGCGGTCGTCGCGCTGGCCGACGCGACCTGCGTCAGCGCGCCGGACCCGCAGCGGTTGTACCGGTAGAGCGCCAGCTGGTGGGTGGTGCCCGGGGTGAGGCCGCCGACCCGCGCGCCGGTCACCTGCGTGAAGCCCAGGCTCTGGCCGTCGACCCGCAGCTCCAGGTCCCCGCCGAGCGGGTGCGGGGTCCACGCCACGGACAGCGCGGTGGCGCCGACCGCGGTCACGGTCAGCGGGACGGAGCTGGGCATGCACTCCGGGTTGTACCCGGACAGCCAGGACCGCCCGGTCACCGCCGGGCTCGGCGCGGACTCCCGGCCGCGGCCGTCCACCGCCGTCACCGTGTACGTGTGCGACGTGCTGAAGGCCACCTCCAACTGCACGGACGTCGTGCTGGTGCGGGCCACCACCCGGTCGCCCTCCCGGACGTGGAAGGAGCGGGCCGCCGGGCCGGTGCGCGGCTGCTGCCAGCTCACGCTGATCGTCGTGCCGAGGCTGCTCGCCCAGGGCGCGACGGGGGCGGCCGGGCCCGCCGGGTCCCCGGCCGCGCCGGCGGGAGAGGGGGCGGCGCCGGTCAGGACGGCGGCGGCGAGTGCGGTCAGGACGGACGCGCGGCGGGTTCGTGGACGCACCGGGTGACCCTTCGGCAGGCGGGACGGCAGGCAACGTCGTCGATGCTGCAAGCATTGGAGGGCATCGATGGCTGGATGTCAATGCCGGGTCGAGGACCCGCGGTCTGGACCGGCAGGGCCACCCGACTTGACCGATAAGGTGGATATGTCGGCACCAAGTACCATTGGTTCCACGGCCGGGAGGGATGGGATGGACGCTCGCCTGGACCCACACCTGCACGAAGGTGATCGCGCCGTCGCATCACCAGCACGGCGGTGGCTGTCGGTCGGCAGTGCGGGCACCCGCGACAGGGCGGCCGGCCACGACGAAGGGCGAGAGGCGGCCCTGCGGGCGGTCACCGGCGAAGATCCCCGCCTGCTGATCGTCTTCTGCGCCAACACCCCGGACCCGGCCGCGGTGCTGGCCGGCATCACCGAGGTCGCCCCCGGCACGCCGCTGATCGGGTGCTCCTCGACGGTGGCCATCGACCCGGACGGCCCGCGGTGGGACGGCGTGGTCGTCGCCGCGCTCGGCGGGGCGGGCCTGTCCGCCGCGACCGGCGTCGGGCGGGACGCGGCCACGGCACCCCAGCGGGCGGGCGCCGCCGCTGCCGCCGGCGCGTCGGTGCTGCCCGAGCGCGCACAGCACGTCCTGGTGCTGCTCGCCGACGGTCAGGTCGTCAACCACGAGCGCATCCTCGCCGGAGCCTACGGCGTGGTGGGGGCGAGCATGCCGTATGTCGGCGGCGCCTGCAGCCCGGACCTCGCGTTCGGCGGCACGTACGAGCTGTTCGGCACGGAGGTGCTCACCGGGGGCGTGGTCGGTGCCGTGATCGAGTCGGACGGGCCGATCGGCGAGGCCGTCGGGCACGGCTGGCGCCAGGTCGGCGAACCCATGATCGTTACGCACAGTGAGGGCGGGAACATCTACACCCTTGACGAGAAGCCTGCCCGCGTCGCCTACCTGGACCGGCTGGGCGCGCCCGGGGACGCCTACACGGACCCCGACGCGTTCAGGGACTTCGCCCGCACCCGGCCCATCGGCATCCGGCGCCGGAGCGGCCTGGAGATCCGCGACATCGGTTCGAACCGCTTCCTCGTCGAGGAGCCCTGGCTGCGTTCCCGGGGTGAGGTGCCGGAGGGCGGGGTGATCTGGCTGATGGAGGGCGACGCCGACACCGGGCTGGACGCGGCCGGCGACGCCTGCGGGGAGGCGGCCGCCGCGGTGGGCCGGCCACGCCCGCTCGGGGTGTTCGCCTTCGACTGCATCGCCCGCCGCCGGCTGCTCGGCGACGAGCGCTCCAGCGCCTCGGTCGGGCGCATGCGCGAGCGGTCGGGCGGCGCGCCCGTCGCCGGCCTCTCCACCTGGGGCGAGTTCGCCCGGCTCCGCGGCATCACCGGCTACCACAACCAGACGCTCGTCGTGCTCGCGGTTGGCTGACATGGTGCCGTCCGCAGCCGCGCTGTCGACCCAGAGCATCGCCGAGTTCCTCGCGGCGGTATCGGCGGCACCCGACGCGGCGGCGGCGACCCAGGTCGCCGCCGAGCGGGCCGCCCGGGCGCTGGAGTGCGAGGTCGGCGTGGTGCTCGGGCACGACGGGGTGGTCAGCTCGGTCGGCTTCCCGGCCGGCCGGCTCCCCCTCGCCGACATCGTGGAGATCGCCAACCGGCGCAAGGACACGATCGAGGTCCCCGGCGCGGGCACCTGCCACACCGTGATCGTGCCGCTGGCCGGCGGCTCGTCCGGGCACCTGCTGGTCGCCCGCTCGGGGGAGGACGGCTTCAGCGTCGACGAGATCAGCCTCGTGCGCAGCATGGGCAGAGTCCTCGACCTGACCCTCGGCACGATGCGGACCTCCGAGGCCCGGCAGCGGGCCCGGGAGGAGCTGGACCGCATCTTCCTGCTCTCGCCCGCACTGATCTGCTCCATCGGGTTCGACGGCTATTTCCGGCGGGTGAACCCGGCGTTCGAGCGGACCCTCGGGTACTCCACCGCGGAGCTGCTGGAGCGGCCGTTCATCGACTTCGTGCACCCCGAGGACCGGGAGCGCACCGCCGCCGAGGCGGAGGTCCTGTCGCACGGACACGAGACGATGAACTTCCAGAACCGGTACCGGTGCAAGAGCGGCTCGCTGCGCTGGCTGGAGTGGTCGGGGCTGGGCGTGCCGGAGCAGGGCCTGATCTACGCGAGCGCGCGCGACGTCACCGAGCGCAAGCACTTCGAGGCCGAACGCGAGCGGCGGGAGGTGACGCTGCGGCGCTCGCAGGAGCAGCTGGCCCGCCTGTACACCGAGTACCGCCGCGTCGCCAACGAGCAGGCGGCGTTGCGGCGGGTGGCGACGCTCGTCGCCCGCGGCGCACCGCCGGACCTCGTGTTCACCGCGGTGGCCGAGGAGGTCGCCACGCTCTTCTGCGCCGACAACACGACGATCACCCGGTTCGAGCCGGACGGGCAGGCGACGTTCATGGGCGGCTACCCGCTGCGGCGCCCGCAGCGCGACGCGCACGCCAGGCTCGATCCCCGCTCGGCCGTGTACGCGGTCCAGGCGACCGGCTGCGCGGCCCGCCACGACGTGGACCACACGAGCCGGGCGGCGCCGCCCGGGACCGTCCCTGACGTCGCCTGCTCCACGGTCGCCAGCCCGATCGTCGTGGAGGACCGCATCTGGGGAGCGATCGGCGTGGCGGCGGGACGCGAGCAGCTCCCGCCGGACACCGAATCCCGGCTGGGTGACTTCACCGAGCTCGTCGCGACCGCCATCGCGAACGCCGAGAGCCGCACCGAGCTCACCACGTCGCGCGCACGCATCGTCGCCGCCGCCGACCAGACCCGCCGCCGCATCGAACGGGACCTGCACGACGGCGCCCAGCAGCAACTGGTCACGCTGGCACTGCAGCTGCGCGAGATCCAGGCGGCGCTGCCGCCGGACCTCGGCGCGATCGGCGCGCGGCTCGACCGTGCCGTCGTCGAGGCGACCGGCGCGCTGGAGGGCCTGCGTGAGATCGCGCAAGGTATCCACCCGGCGATCCTGACCGAGGGGGGCCTGCGGCCGGCGCTGCGCACGCTCGCCCGCCGCTCGCCGATCCCGGTCGACCTGACCATGCGCAACCACGTGCGGCTGCCCGAGCACGTCGAGGTCAGCACCTACTACGTCGTGGCCGAGGCACTGACCAACGCGGCCAAGCACGCGCACGCCTCGGCCGTCTCGGTCACCGTCGACGCCGACGCCGACGCCGACGACGGCGTCCTGCGTGTCGCGGTCCGCGACGACGGTGTCGGCGGCGCCTGCTTCACCCGGGGCACCGGCCTGCTCGGCCTCAGCGACCGCGTCGAGGCGCTCGGCGGACGGATCCAGCTCCACAGCCCCCGCGGCGAAGGAACGACCCTGCGCATGGAGCTGCCGATCAAGGCGGTGGACGGCGACCTCGCCTGTCACCACCTTGCCGGCCCCCGGGCTGCGGTGCCGACGGCCGAGCCGGCCGAGCATTAGGCTCGACGGCACCGCGTTCGTTGGAGGTGCCGCATGCCCGCCGCTGTCCACGCCGTCTCTGGAGCCTCGTTTGAGGACCTGGCCGCGTTCCTGCGGCGGTGCCAGCCGGGCGGCCACCCCGTCGACCTGGTGCGCGAGTGCGTCTGCCGCTCGTGCGGCGGGCGGCGCTTCCAGCTGCGGGTGGCCACGATCACCTCCGCCGTGCGGCGCGTGTGCCTGGACTGCGGGCAGGAGGCGTTCATCGCCGACAGCATGGAATGGTGGGACGACGACGCCGAGGTCGGGTGCTGCGCCTGCCTCTGCGGGCACGAGGCGTTCGCCGCGGCCGTCGGGTTCTCGCTGCACGAGCCCGATCCGCCCGACAGCGCCCCGGACGTGCGGTGGGTGCTCGTCGGAGGGCGCTGCCTCGCCTGCGGGCTGCTCGGCGTGTACGAGGACTGGAAGGTCAGCTGGGGGCCGAGCGGCTACCTGCTCGACCAGGCCTGAACCGCGCCGGGCGCCGTTGACCGGACGGCGCGCGGCCGCTCGCCACGTCGCACGGCCGGGCGGTGCTGTCGGCGGCCGGCTCGTCGGCCTCGACCTCGGCAAGGGCGCCGTGCGGTGGGAGCCGGGTCAGCTCGCCGTCACGGTGTAGGCGCCGCTCGCGCAGCCGGTGATGCGCCAGCCGCCCGGCACCTGCTCGGCCGACGCGTCGCTGACGCCCGTGGTCCGCAGGCGCGGCGCCGTCCCACCCGGGAACCAGATGTCGACCTGGCAGTTCGCCGGGCCGGGCGGGGCGGTCGCGGTGACGCGCAGGTCGGTGCCGTGCGGCCCGGCCGTCAGTGACTCCAGCCGGCCCGGCAGGGCGCGGGGGTAGGCCCGCGACAGCGGCTCGGCGAAGGGCACCGGCGGCGGGATCGACGCGCCCGTACGGCAGTCGACCGCGACGAGGTTGCCCGACGTGGCCGCGTCGGCGCCGGTCTCCGGGGAGCCGCAGCCTTGCCGCCAGACCCAGAACGCACCGCCGGCGCCGAGCCGGTCCTGGACCGCGGCGAAGCGCCACAGTTTGCCACCGTCCACGGCGGGCTCGCCGAACCAGCCCCATTCCCCGGCCCACAGCGCGGCGCTGTACGCGGCGGCGGCGCGGGCCGACACGGTGAGGTTGCGTTCGATCGACGCGAGCGTCAGGCCCAGGCTCTGGTCCATGCTGATGGACTCGCTGTACGGGTGCGGGGCGAACACCAGCTGCCGGTCCGCGGTGAACCCGGGCGGCGGGGCCACGTCGAAGCCGAGGCCGGACCACAGGACGCTCGGCTGGAAGAAGGCGAGGTGCGCGAACCCGCCGGCGGCGCGCTCGGCCGCGCGGATCGCGGTGATCGCGGCGTCGTAGAACCGGCCCAGCAGCAGCCCCGAGCTGACCGGCGGGGCGGTGTCGATGCCGGGCTCGTTGAGCAGGTCGTACCCGGCGACGGCGGGCTCGCCGGCGAAGGCGCGGGCGACGAACGCCCACGTGCGGACCAGCTCGGTCTGGATGCCGTCGCGGTCGGTGTACAGGTTGCCGAACGCCGTCGCCACCGCGGGCGCGAGGTCGCGGGCCAGGAACTGGCAGTGTGCCGTGCCGTCGGTGACCGTCGCCCAGGCCGGTGCGCCGTCCCAGCCGGTCGTCGGCGTGGTGCCGCCGCCGCACCGCTGCGCCGGCCGGGCCAGGGCGTTGCCCCACGCGTCCTGGTGCATGTCCAGCACGGTGTAGATGCCGTGCGCCTTGGCACCGGCGACCGCCGCCTGGATCTCCCGCAGGTACGACTCGTCGAACCTGCCCCGCGCCGGCTCCAGCCGCGACCACGACATGCCGAGCCGCACCACGGTGAAGCCCATCGCCGCCATCTGCGCGAAGTCGTCGTCGGTCAGCGGTTGTGTCGCCGGTACGGCCGGATCCCGCAGGTGGTAGTCGATCAGCTGGTTCACGTTGACGCCCCGCAGGATCACCTGCCGGCCGGTGACGTCGGCGATCGTGGCCGGCTCGCCGCGGCCGGGCGCCGGGCGCACCACCAGCCGCGGCATGCCGCCGGTGCCCGCGACCGCGGCGACGGCCGGCGGCCCGGGCCGGGCCGTCACGCCGAGCACCGGCGCCAGCGCGAGGAGCAGCGCCCCGGCCGCCACGAGGGCCCCGAGCCGCACCCGCGTGCCCGGACGGGGCAGCGGCAGGGCCCACCACCGCGGCGCGAGCCGGTCCAGGACCACGACCACGACCGCCGCGGTGAGACCGACGGCCGCGCCGTAGCTGATCCCGGTCGCGACGGCGACCACCGCGGTGGCGACCCACCACGTGTCGGGCCCCGCACCCGGCGGGTCGCCGGCCAACGGGGCGACCGCCGCGTCGATGACGCCGAGGCCGGCGCCGGCGACCACGCAGGCCAGCCACCCGACCACCCCACCGGCACCGGGCAGCCGGCGGGCCAGGACCCGGACCACGGCCGCGACGCCGGCCAGGAACACGGCCATGCCGAGCAGGAAGCCGGGCACACCGGCGGCGGCGGTCGGGGCGACGAGGAACCCCGCGAACGCGTATCCGACCGGGCCGCCGCGCCACCAGTGCGCCGCCGGTCCGGCCGCGGCGAGCGCGGCCACCGCGAACACCACGACGACCGGCCGGCCGTCCACGGGTCCGTCCTCGGCGCGGGCCGCCGGGCCGGCGCGGACGGCGAGCGCGGCACCCGCCCCGACCAGGACGCCGACGGCGAGGTACTTCAACGCCGCGAAGCCGCTCGTGCTCACCGCGTACCGCAGCGCCAGACCGGCGGGCAGGTGCGCCCCCATCATCGGCACCGCCGCCACGACACCACTCGCGGCGCTCGCCCAGGCGCCCGCGCCGACCGTCGCGACCCAGGCGGCGGCGAACACCCACCGGGGCGGCAGCCGACCGGCGACGAGCAGGACCGGGACCGCCGCACCGGCCAGCAGGACCGGCAGCCCGACCAGCAGGGGCGACCAGCGGTAGGCGCCGCCGGTGCCGGCGAGGGGCAGCCCCCGGCCACCGACCGGTGCGAGCAGACCCGACGGGTCGGTCACGGCGCCGGCCGCGACGACGGCGAGGAGCACGGCGACAACGGCCACGGCGGCGCGGCCCTGCGGCGCCGCCCAGATCCGCCGGGGGGTCATGAGGGCGAGACGGTCGTCATAGTGAACGCGATTCTGGCTCGCGTTCGGTGGTTTGTCAGCCCCCGCGGTGGCCGCTCAGCGCCGCGCCGAGCGGCCACCGCGGTCCGGGATCACTGCGGGTAGTCGCCCGGGTCGACCGCGTCGGTGTCGGCGTTGCCGCCGACGCTGGCCTTGAGGGTGATCTCCCACGTGGTGTACTGCCGGCTGGTGGTCTTGAACTCGAGGAGGTCGGTGAACTTCTCGAACTCGCAGGAGCGGGTGAACCCGGCGGCGGCCGCGTCCCAGTCCACGCCGGTGGTCATGTACACCTGGTAGTTGCCGTCCCGGACCCGCTTGACCTTGTACGTCTTGCCGGCCGACACGTAGACCGTCCAGGCCGCGACCTTGGTGCCGTTCGGCACGAGGCTCACGACCACGTCGGTGTCACTGCCGCTGTTGTTGATCGTGAACTCGCCCGACCCGTTGAGGGTCCCCTTCTTCACCATGGTCCCGTTGGCGAGGGTGCGGGTCTGCTGGGCGACCGGTGCCGGCAGCCACGCGCCGAACGTGAACGCGGACCCGAAGGCCTTGACCGCCTCCCGGAGGTAGGTCGCCGACTGCAGGCCGGTCACCTGGGCGACCGCCGCGGAACCCGCGCAGATCTCGCCGTTCTTGACGGTCCCGGTCAGCGCGATGAAGTCGTTGCGGAACGCGTCGAACGCCCGCTTGAGCTGCTCGTGCCCGGCGGCCGCCTCCTTCGGCGGGGTGAGCGACGCGAACCGGGGCCCGCTGGCCTTGGCCGCGTCGACCAGCGCCTGCACGGCCTCGGTCGTCGCCGCCTGGTTCTTCGCCCCGGCCACCTTCTGCCACGCCGGCCCCATCAGCCCGTCGACCTCGGTCAGCAGCGTCTGGTACGCGGTGGCGGTCACCGGCTCCGGCGCCTTGCTCGGCGTCGGGCTCGCCGACGCGCCGCCGGCCGCGGACGTCGGCTTCTTGTCCGAGCCACCGCCGCCGACGACGGCGGCGACCGCTCCCGCGCCGCACACCAGCAGCAGCACGGCGGCGACGACCCCGATGATCAGCTTGTTCCTCGACCCCGTGGACGGCACCCGGTCACCGCTCGGCCACCCCGCGCCCGGCCCGCCGACGACCGGCCCGGTGGGCGGCCCGCTCCAGCCGGGCGCCCCGCCGGGCGGCAGCCCCGACCCGTCCGGCGCCCCGTACGCGGGCATCCCGGAGGTGGGCGGCCCGAAGGCGGGCATGCCGGAGGTGGGCGGCCCGTACGCGGGCATCCCGGAGGTGGGGGGCCCGTACGCGGGCATCCCGGACGTGGGGGGCCCGTACGCGGGCATCCCGGACGTGGGAGGCCCGTACGCGGGCATGCCGGAGGTGGGCGGACCGAACGCGGGCGCGCCGGGGGGCGGCGTACCGGGGGCCGGCACGCCGGAGGCAGGGGCGTCGGGCGTGCTCCAGGAGGGGAGGTCCGGGTTCGGCCCGGCAGGGGAGGGCGGCGTTGTCACGCGAGCACCGTACCGGTCCAGCTGCATGTGCATGTGCCCGTGACCGGCCTGTGATCTGCGGCTCGCCGCCCCTCCGGTCAGGTGATCTCGTAGATGGCCACGTGGCCGGCGCGGTACCGCAGGGTGGTGAACTTGCCGAGGTCGGGCGAGACGTGGACCTCGTCCGGGTACGGCGGCTCCTCGGTCCAGTACCAGTTGGACACGTCCTCGACCCACAGCCAGCGCACGCCGTACTGGTCGCGCAGGCGGCCGACGGTCTGCGGGGACGGGTCGGTGAAGGCGGCGTCGTTGTCGATGATGGTCTGCGGGTGCCAGTACATCGTGTACTGCTGGATCACGCCCTGGGACTGTTCCTGGCTGTGCGCCTCGGCCGTGTAGGCCCACGACTCGACCAGGACGCGGCGTTCGCTGTACGCGGCGATGCCGAAGTGGCGGCGGTCGCAGCCGTCGGCGGGGCTGAGGTACACGCAGTGGGCGTTGGTGGCGATCAGGTCGTCGGCGGTGGAGCGGGCGCGCAGCCAGCGGCCGGCCTCGACGGTGCCCTCGGTGACGATCGGCCACAGGTCCGCGCGGTCCTTCCAGCCGTAGTCGCGGCCGTCGGGGTACAGGGCGGAGATCTGGCTGATCGCGGTCGGCAGGGAGAAGCCGAGCATCAGGGCGACGGCGAGCGCCGCCGGCCGGATGGTGCCGAGGCGGGCCCGGTAGCGCCAGGCGACGACGGCGGTGGCGACGGCGAGCAGCGCCAGGATCGCGTACGGGTACGTGATCTTCGTGGTGAGCTTGAGCGTGCGGTAGGTGGCGCTGAACATGGGGACCTTGTCGCCGTCGAGCGCCCGGATCGTCCAGATGACGGCCATGCCGGCCAGGAGGCTCAGCAGCAGCGGCCGGGCGCGGCGCCAGGTCAGGGCCGGCGCGAGCAGCAGCAGCCCCCAGACGGCGAGGGTCGCCAGGTAGGGCCGCGCGCCCATGAGGAAGAAGCCTTCGGCCGACCCGCCGGAGTGCGCGAACAGCAGCAGCGCCGACATGCCGACGATGCCGAGCCCCGCCATGACGAGCACGTCGGCGTCGAGCACGTGGCGGCGCAGGCCGACGGCGCCGGCCCACATGCAGACCCAGCACAGCGCGGTGAGGCCGAGCAGGATCGCCAGCCGGTACAGCTTGGGGTCGCTGATGTAGTTGGTGGTGTCGCCGACCGGGTTGTGGCGCATGCCGCCGAGCGCGACGATGTCCAGCCCCTGGCTCTCCCCGCCGAACAGCACGAACTGCGCGAACAGCATCCAGGCCGCGACGACGCCGAGCGCGGCGAGCGCGACCCGGTTGAGCCGCCGCCGGAACAGCAGCTGCGCGCAGACGACCAGCAGCAGCCCGCACAGCAGGGTCGGCAGGAACGTCGCCTTCGCGCCCATGATCGCGGCCGGCAGCAGCGCGAACAGCACCCACCGCCGCCGGTCGCCGCCGTGGTCGCGCAGCAGGTCGAGCAGCAGCAGCATCAGCGGCACGAACAGCATGCTGCCGAACGTCTGGCTCGGGCTGGACCACAGGAACAGCTTGAGGTTCGAGCCGTCGTCCATCGTGTTGAACGCGTAGCTGGTGTAGAAGCCGTCCAGCGGCCAGCCGTACGGGTCCGGCGACAGGATCAGGAACGCGGCCAGGGCGGTGAGTGCGCCGCCGAGCCAGGACCCGGTCGCGCGGCGGCCGAACGCGGCGACGAGCACCACGTACGCCATGATCATCGGCAGCAGCGACAGCCGGCTGATGAGGGTCCACGGCTCGATCCCGGTCACCCAGCTGGTCGAGGCGAAGTCGGCGTAGATGAACCAGTGGTAGTAGACGCCTTCGCTGGTGACCCACGGCGTCACGAGGTCCATGTGGTGCTTGAACTCGCCGGTGAGCGCCAGGTGGAACGGCAGGTCGATGTCGGTGCGGCCGTAGCTGGGCCAGCTCTGGCCCAGGTACCGGTAGTACTTGGACGCCCAGGCCAGCATGATGAGCGCCACCACGGCCAGGGTCCACGACCAGGCCAGCGGCACCCGCCCGGCCGCGCCGTCGCCGCGCCAGTACCGGCGCAGCCCGGGCACGGCGGCGAACGCGGCGATGATGAGCACCGGCACCGCCTGCGCCGCGAGGGGCATCCCGGCGGCGCGGGCGGGGATGTAGGCGAGCACCTCGATGCCGTAGCCGATGGCGGTGCCGGCGGCCAGGTCCTCCGGCAGCGTGCGGGAGCCGCGGTGCACCAGCCGCCACAGCAGCATGCCCGGCACGGTCACGGCGAGCGCCACGTACGCTGCGAACACCCCCGTCGTGGCCGGCGGCACGTCGTAGCACCACAGCAGCGCGACCGCGCAGACCGCGACGAGCGCAGCGGGCCACCATCCCGATCGCCACACAGCGGTCCGGGACGCGCCGGACGGCCGTCCGTCGGGCGGGGTGTCGGCCTGCTGCTCGGCGTGCTGCGCCAATGTCATCGTGATAAGTCACCTTCAAAGTGGCGAATCGCTGCCGGGTGAGTATAGGCACCTCACCCGGTGATCACCCGTCGGTGCGACACGGACCCACCCTGTGTTCACACAGGCTCGGCGACCGGTCCGGCCGCGCGGAATCGGCCCGGTGACATCGCCGTGAACAGTGGCGCGAGGGCGGGTCGTGCGGGCGGCTACGCTGTCGGTCCACGCACCTGCACGGGGAGGCATGACGTGACCACCATCAGTCGCCGCACGGTGCTGGGCGCCATCGGTGCGGTGGCCGCCGCACCCGCGGCTTCCGTCGCGCTTGTACCGACTGCCGCTTACGCCGCCGACGACTACGCCTCGAACACGGCGCTCTACGCGGATCCCGCGCTCGCCGAGGGGGTGGACTACGCCCGCCGGTACCGCCGGCACGAGGCGGTGGACGGCAGCGACGCGGCCTCCTCCCCGTTCCCGGACACGGTCGTGCTCGCCCTGCACGGTGGCGGCATCGAACCGGGCACCTCGGAGCTGTGCCTGGCGGTCGCCGGCTACCACCCGGGCACCGGCGCGGTCGAGCCGGCCGGCGGGCCGACCTACGACCACTGGATGTTCGAGGGCATCCGCGCGTCGAACAACAGCCCGCTGCACGTCACGGCCACCCATTGCGACGACCCGGTCGCCCGTGCCCTGACCGCCGGCGCCCGGCGGGCCGTCTCCCTGCACGGCTGCACCCCCGCCCAGGCCGGGCTCGCCGACGGCACGGCCGCGGTCGTGGTCGGCGGGCTGGACCTCGCGTTGAAGGGCCGGCTGCTGGCGTGCTTCGCCGCCGCCGGCATCCAGGCCCACGACGCGGCGGGCATCCCGGCGCTCAACGGCGACGACCCGGCGAACATCGTCAACCGCACGCTCACCGGCGGCGGCGCGCAGCTGGAGCTCACCACCCCGCTGCGCACCGCGATGTTCACCACCAACACCCGGGCGCAGCGCAAGAACACCACCACCGCGACCTTCTGGCAGTTCGTGACCGCCGTACGGGCGGCGCTGCAGTAGCGGACCCGCCCCGCCCGTCAGGCGGCCGTCTCCGGTTCAAGGAACTCCAACCGGTTGCCGAGCGGGTCGACGGCGTAGCAGCGGCGGTGGCCCGGGAAGTTGTCGTCCCACTCGACCTCGACCCCCGCGGCGGTCAGGCGCCGCGCGAGGGCGTCGATGCCGGTGACCAGCACCCCCGGGTGCGCCTTGCGGGCCGCGACGAACTCCTGCTCGACGCCGAAGTGCAGCTCCACGCCGCCACCGCGGAACCAGCAGCCGCCACGGGCGGCGAGCACCGGTGGCTTCTCCAGCTCCACCATTGCGAGGATGCCGCCGTAGAAGGCCCGGATCCGATCCTCGGCGCCCGGCGGGATCGCCAGCTGGACGTGGTGCAGGCCGTTGAACGAGTGCTGCGGCGCTTCGTCCGTGCTCACGGGCTTCCCTCCACGACGACTGCCGGCAATCTATCCGGCGGTCGTCGCGTCGCGCACGCCGTGGGTGGCGGCCCACGGTGCGTGCCGGTCCGCGCCGGCTCAGCGGGCGCCGGCCAGCTCCTCGGCCAGTTCCTTCTCGTCGCTGTCGGACAGCGAGGTCTTCAGGACGACGCCGTTGAACGGCCGCATGGCGTCGGCGAACCGGTCCTCGGTGATCTTCGAGGCCATGATCACCACCGCGGAGTGGCCGGGCGTGAGCAGGTGCTCCACGCGGTCGCGGAACTCGGCGTTGATACCCGACTTGTTCAGCTTGCCCATCAGCGCGCCGATCGCGCCGCCGAGCAGCGCCATGCCCGGGACGAAGAACAGCAGGCCGATCAGCAGGCCGAAGAGCGCGCCGCCGGCCGCGGACGCACCGACGGTCCGCTGCGGCGTGTCGACGTGCGTCTTGCCGTCGGCGTCGACGTGGACGACGGCGAGTCCGCGCAGCTCGACGATGAAATCCTGCTGCAGGCGCTGCACCTGCTCGTACGCCCGCCGGGCGTTGTCCGGGTCGTCATACCCGATCACGATCAGATCCGACATGTGCTCGTGTCTCCGTCCGCTGTCCGAGGCTGTCAAGGGCTTCGCGAGCCGGTACCCACGTCTGCCCGACTTACGACTCGAGCCCGGCGTCCGTGGCCGGGGCGCCTCGGACAGGGCGCGGGACCTGGCTGGGCGGGACGGGCGGCCGGACGGTTCGGCATCCGCCAGGGTGCTCCTTCGCCGACGCGGTCGGCTCAGCGGCCGCCGTAGAGGGCGTCGATGTCGGCCGCGTACCGCTCGGCGACGACGTTGCGTTTGACCTTGAGGGTGGGGGTGAGCTCGCCGTCGGCCTCGGTGAGCTCGCGGGGCAGGATCCGGAAGGTCTTGACCTGTTCCGCCTTCGACACCGCCCGGTTGGCCTGCTTGAGCGCGGGCTGGATCTCGCTGCGCAGCTCGGGGCTGTGCCGCAGCTCGGCGAGTGACGCCCCGGGCCGGCCGTGGGCCGAGCGCCACCGGGTCCACGCCTGCGGGTCGATGGTGACCAGCGCGGCCACGTAGGGGCGGCCGTCGCCGACCAGCACGCACTGGCTGACCAGCGGGTGCGTCCGGATCGCCTCTTCGAGCGGGGCCGGGGTGAGGTTCTTGCCCGCCGCGGTCACGATGACCTCCTTGCGGCGGCCGGTGATCCGCAGGAAGCCGGCCCGGTCGAGGCTGCCGAGGTCGCCGGTACGCAGCCAGCCGTCGGCGGTGAACGTGGCGCGGGTGGCGTCCGGGTTGTTCCAGTAGCCCGGGAAGACCACGTCGCCGCGGGCCTGGATCTCGCCGTCGTCGGCGATGCGGAGCTCCACCCCCGGCAGGGGGCGGCCGACGGTGCCGATGCGCTGCGCCGCCGGCGTGTTCACGGTCAGCGCCGGTGAGGTCTCGGTCAGCCCGTAGCCCTCCAGGACGGTGACGCCGGCGCCGCGGAAGAAGTGCCCCAGGTGCGTGCCCAGCGGCGCCCCGCCGACGATCGCCGTCCGGCACCGCCCGCCGAGCGCCGCCCGGAGCCTGCGGTACGCCACCAGGTCGCACACGGTGTGAGCCAGCCGCAGCAGCGCGCCTGGGCCGCGAGCGGTGTCCAGCGCGCGGCTGTAGCGCACGGCGACCCGCTCGGCGACGGTGAACAGCCAGCCGCGGCGGGCCTCGGCGGCCTGTTGCCGGGCCTGTGCGTGCAGCTTCTCGAACACCCGGGGCACGGCGAGGACGAACGTCGGCCGGTGCCTGTCCAACTGCTCCTGCACGCCGGCGATGTCGGCGGTGTGGACCATCGTCGCCCGCGCCTGCACCATCCCCACCTGGATCAGGCGGGCGAACGCGTGCGCGAGGGGCAGGAACAGCACGGTCGACGCCCCGGGGTGCAGCAGCTGCGGCAGGACGGCGAGCGCGCCGGCCGCGTCGCAGTAGAGGTTGTGGTGGGTCAGCGTGCAGCCCTTCGGCCGGCCGGTCGTGCCGCTGGTGTACACGATCGTCGCCAGGTCGGCGTCGCTCACCCGCTCGCGGCGCGCGTCGAGCTGGGCCTCGTCGAGGGTGCGGCCCCGGCCGGCCAGGGCGATCAGGTCCCCGGCGTCGATCTGCCAGGTCGTGCGCAGGGCCGGCAGGCGGTGCTGGAGGCCGGCGACGGTGGCGGCCTGGTCGCCGGTCTCCACGACGCAGCCCACGGCCTCGGAGTCGCCCAGGATCCACTCGATCTGTTCCCGGCTGGAGGTGTCGTAGACCGGGACGGTCACCGCGCCGATCGTCCACAGCGCGTAGTCCACGAGGGTCCACTCGTACCTCGTGCGGCTGATCAACGCGACCCGGTCGCCGTGCTCGACACCGGCGGCGACGAACCCGCGGGCGACGGCGAGCACGTCGTCACGGAAGGTCGCGCAGCTCACCGGCAGCGCCCCGCCCCGGGGAGCGGGCGGCGCCGGCCAGGAGCGGGGATCCGGGTCGGGGCGCACGAACTGCACCGCGTCCGGGTCCTCCCGGGCGTTGTCCCACACGGCCTGCGCGAGTGCGGGCGCGCGCTCGCGGTTGACCACCGGCTCGACCGCCACGTACTGCACGCCGCACCCCCACGCTGTCACCACACGGCCGGGATTCCCCCGGCACCGCCATGATGCCGCCGGCGGCGGCGCCGAACGCCGGCGTTGCCCGGGAATGCTCACCGTGGGTGAGACCGCGCCGCGCCCGCGGCGGGCGGGCCGGTCCTACC
Organism: Dactylosporangium aurantiacum; assembly: GCF_000716715.1. Classification (GTDB taxonomy): domain Bacteria; phylum Actinomycetota; class Actinomycetes; order Mycobacteriales; family Micromonosporaceae; genus Dactylosporangium; species Dactylosporangium aurantiacum. The sequence goes on from NZ_JNYJ01000002.1 coordinate 222,019, forward strand.
GCGCGCCGTCCCGGCCGGGGTCCGTGGTGGCCAGGACCACCACACCGCCGCCCGGCACCCGCACGGCGTCGTGGTGGGCGCCGGTCAGCAGGTCGGTGCCGGCGAGGTCGAGGCCGACCTCCTCGCCGGAGTGGTTGAGCAGGAACAGGTAGGCGGCGCCGTCGGGGGCGCTGCGGCGCACCACTTCCAGGCCGGGTGGCGGGTCCGGCACCGGGGCGGTCACACCGGCCTCGGCGCACACCGTGGCCAGCAGCCGCTCCAGGTCCGGGTCGGCGAGGCGGGTCCCCACGTACCAGGCCCGCCCGTTGCGGGTCAGCGCGGGCGCCCCGGCCAGCGGCCCGTCGGCGTACCGGGCCAGGATCTCGGCGCCGGTCGTGCGGCCGCGTTCGGTCCACACCGTGCCGCGGGTCCCGTCGTCCAGCGCGACCGACTCGCCGGCCAGCAGCGGGAAGTACTCCTCGATCCGGACGCCGAGCAGGTCGCCGAACGCGCCGGGGTAGCCGCCGAGCCGCACCTGGTCGTGCTCGTCCACGATGCCGCTGTACGGGCCGACCAGCACGGTGCCGCCGCTCTGCGCGTAGGCGGCCAGGTTGGCGGCGTCCGCGTCGCTGATCAGGTAGAGGCTCGGGACGAAGACGGCCCGGTACCGGTCCAGCGGCGCGCCCGGGTGGGCGAGGTCGGCGGTGATCCCGCGCCGCAGCAGCGCGGCGTGCCAGCGCCTGATCTCGGCCTCGGGCACCATGTCGTCGCTGGGCTGGGCCGGGTGCGTCTCGGCCCAGAAGCTCTGGTAGTCGTGCAGCAGGGCGACCGGGGCGTCGACGCTCGAGCCCAGCACCGGGGCGAGCGCGGCCAGGTGGCCGCCGAGGGCGACCACGTCGCGCCACACGGCCGAGTCGGTGCCGGCGTGCGGCAGCATCGCCGAGTGCCACTTCTCCGCGCCGGCCCGCGACGCGCGCCACTGGAAGTACATCGCGCCCTGGCTGCCCCGGGCCACGTGGGAGAGGCTGTTGCGCACCATCTCGCCGGGGCGCTTGGCGGCGTTGCGGGGCTGCCAGTTGACCGCGCTGGTGGAGTGCTCCATCAGCAGCCACTCCCCGCCCGCGAGGGAGCGGGTCAGGTCGGCGGCGTAGGCCAGGCCGAGGTGGTTGTCCGGCTCGGCGGCGGTCAGGTAGTGGTCGGTGGAGACGACGTCCGTCTGCGGCGCCCAGCGCCAGTAGTCCAGGCGGTCGAACATGCCGGCCATGAAGTTGGTCGTCACCGGGATCCGCGGGGTCAGCCGGTGCAGGATGTCGCGCTCGGCGGTGAACAGGGCCAGCAGCGCGTCGGAGGAGAACCGGCGGAAGTCCAGCTCCTGGGTGGGGTTGCCGAAGGTGGGGGTGGCCCGCGGCGGCTGCACCTGCGCCCAGTCGCTGTAGCGCTGCGACCAGAAGGCGGTGCCCCAGGCGGCGTTGAGCGCGTCGAGGTCCTTGTCGTAGCGGTCGGTCAGCCAGTCGCGGAAGGCCGCGGCGCTGGTGTCGCAGTAGCAGTGCGTCACATGGCAGCCGTACTCGTTGTTGACGTGCCACATGGCGAGGGCGGGGTGCTCGCGGTAGCGCTCGGCGAGCCGCTCCACCAGGCTCAGCGCGGCGGCGCGGTACCACGGCGAGCTCGGGCAGTACGCCTGCCGGCTGCCGAAGGAGAGCCGGCGGCCGTCCTGGTCGACCGGCAGCACCTCCGGGTGCGCCTGCGACAGCCACGGCGGCGGTGACGCGGTGGCGGTGGCGAGGTCGACCGCGATGCCGTGGTCACCGAGGAGGTCCAGCACCTCGTCCAGCCAGCCGAACTCGTAGCGCCCCTGGGACGGCTCCAGCCAGGCCCAGCTGAAGACCCCGACCGTCGCCATCGTGACGCCGGCGTCGCGCATCAGCGCCACGTCCTCCCGCCACACGTCGGTCGGCCACTGCTCAGGGTTGTAGTCGGCGCCGAAGCAGAGGCGTCCGGTCCGCGGCGGATACATGGCGTCCAGGGTGCAGCGTTGATCGATCGCAAGTCAACAGAAGGCGACAGGCCGGACCTCGGCCACGCCGCCCGGCGGGCGGCGGGCGCCCGTAGGTCACATCAACGAAACATGATTGTGCGGTCTATTGACAGCATTAGACCTGCGGCGTTGGATTGTGTCGCGTCGTGATCGTTTGCGTTGAATCGCATATCGATCACGATCTGTCGCAGCAGCTCACACCCCACACCCACACCGCACACCCCACTCACCCGCACTGCAGGAGGACGTATGGCCCACTTCTTGTCGAGGCGCACCGTGCTGCGGGGCTCCCTGCTCGGCGCCGGCGCACTGGCTGTCCCCGCGGCACTGGCCGGCTGTGGAGACAGCGACTCGAAGAGCGCGGACGGCACCAACAAGTCCGTCACCTTCGGCTCGAACTACTCCGACGAGGTCCCCAAGAAGGCGTTCGCGGACACGCTGGCCAAGTTCGACTCCGAAAAAGGGTTCACGACAAAAGTCAACACAGTCGACCACAACTCCTTCCAGGAGAACATCACCCGGTACCTGCAGGGCAATCCGGACGACGCCTACAACTGGTTCGCCGGCTTCCGCATGCGGTACTTCGCGGCGCAGGGCCTGGCGCAGCCGATCGACGACGTGTGGGAGTCCATCGGCGCCAACTACAGCGACGCGTTCAAGAAGGCATCCACCGGTGACGACGGCAAGATGTACTTCGTGCCGTTCTACAACTACCCGTGGGCGCTGTTCTACCGCAAGAGCGTCTGGCAGGCCAAGGGCTACCAGGTCCCCAAGACGATCGACGAGCTGCGGACGCTGGGCGCCAAGATGAAGTCCGACGGGCTCACCCCGATCGGGTTCGCCGACAAGGACGGCTGGCCCGCCATGGGCACGTTCGACCAGCTCAACATGCGGCTCAACGGCTACGACTTCCACATCAACCTGATGGCGCACAAGGAGTCGTGGACCAGCCCGAAGGTCAAGGCGGTGTTCGACCTGTGGAAGGGCCTGCTGCCGCTGCACCAGGAGGGCGCCAACGGGCGCACCTGGCAGGAGGCCGCGCAGGACCTCGGCGCCAAGAAGTCGGGCATGTACCTGCTGGGCAGCTTCGTCGCCCAGCAGTTCAAGGGCGCGGACCTCGACGACCTGGACTTCTTCGGTTTCCCCGAGGTCGACTCCACCATCGGCACCGGGGCGGTGGAGGCCCCGATCGACGGCTTCATGATCTCCAAGAAGGCGAAGAACGCCGCGGGCGCGAAGGAGGTGCTCAAGTACCTCGGCACCGCCGAGGCGCAGAACACCTACCTCAAGAGCGACCCGAGCGACGTCGGCGCCAACTCGAAGACCGACAGCAGCGGGTACAACGCCCTGCAGAAGAAGGCCGCGACGTTCATCGGGGAGGCCAAGCAGATCTCGCAGTTCCTCGACCGCGACGCCAACCCGACCTTCGCCTCGACCGTCATGATCCCGGCGCTGCAGAAGTTCATCGGCGACCCCAACGACATCGACGGGCTGCTCAAGAGCATCGAGTCGCAGGCCAAGAGCATCTACACCGGCTGATCCACCACCGCCGGAACCTCCTGCCGGCCGATGACAAGGCGGTCCTGTGACGTCTTCACCCCTCACGGCCGAAGCGCCGGCCCCGCGGACCAGCAAGGTCCGCGGGCGCCGGCGCCGCCGTCTGAGCAAACTCACCCGCTGGGACGTCGCCGTGCTCTCGGTGCTCCTGGCCATCCCGGCCCTGCTGAGCCTCGCGCTGATCTGGGCCACCACGGCCGCGTCCATCGGCCTGTCGTTCACCAGCTACAACGGCGTGACCGACGTCGAATGGATCGGCACGCGCAACTACACGCAGATCGTCACGATCTACGAGCCGTTCTGGGGCGCGGTCCGCAACAACCTGCTGTGGCTGGCGGTCCTGGGCGTGATCGCGACGCCGCTGGGCCTGTTCTTCGCGTTCCTGCTGGACAAGCAGATCCGGTTCACCCGGTTCTACCAGAGCGTCTTCTACATGCCGGTGGTGCTGTCCCTGGCGGTGGTGGGCTTCATCGCGCAACTGGTCTACTCGCGTGACCACGGCGCGCTCAACGTGCTGCTGGGCAACGCCGAGCACCCGACCGACTGGCTCGGCGACCCGAAGATCAACATCTGGGCGGTGCTGGTGGCGGCCGTCTGGCGGCACACCGGCTACGTGATGATCCTGTACCTGGCGGGGCTCAAGGCCGTCGACCCGGCGCTGAAGGAGGCGGCCGCGCTCGACGGGGCCAACGAGCGGCAGCTGTTCTTCCGGGTGGTCTTCCCGACCCTGCGCCCGATCAACATCATCGTCCTGGTCATCACCGTCATCGAGGCGCTGCGCGCCTTCGACATCGTCTACGCGATCAACTCCGGCCGTAACGGTCTGGAGCTGCTGTCGGTGCTGGTGACCCAGAACATCGTGGGCGAGGCCAGCCGGATCGGCTTCGGCTCGGCGATCGCCGTCATCCTGCTGACCACGTCGATCGGCTTCGTGGTCGTCTACCTTTCGCAGATCATCCGGGAGGAACGGCAATGAGCCAGCGAGTCCTGGGCGGGGCGGCATGAGCGGCCCGCAGCGCAGCGGAGGGCTGCGAATCGGCAATTCAGGGTGGAGCTCAGGCCGGCGCCGGAGCGTAGCGGAGGTGGCGGCATGAGCGGCCCGCAGCGCAGCGGAGGGCTGCGAATCGGCAACTCAGGGTGGAGCTCAGGCCGGCGCCGGAGCGTAGCGGAGGGGGTGGCATGAGCAGCGTCACGGCCGCCGCCCGCGCCGCCACACCGCCCGCCGCCGAGCCGGCCGCGCGGCGCAACCGGCGGCCACTGCGCCCGGCGCGGATCGTTCTCTACGTCTTCCTGACCGTGGTCGCGCTGGGCTGGCTGGCCCCGCTGCTGCTGGCGCTGTACGCGTCGCTGCGTCCGTACCAGGAGACCGCCCAGTACGGCTACTTCTCCTGGCCGCACAAGCTGTCGCTGGACTACTACCAGCAGGCGTGGAGCGGCGCGGAGATGCCGCGCTACTTCCGCAACACGTTCTTCATCGCGGTCCCGGCCGTGCTGCTGACGTTGTTCTTCGCCTCGTTCGTGGCGTTCGCGCTGGCCCGGTTCAAGATCCCCGGGCGCAAGACGATGCTGGTCGCGTTCACCGCCGGCAACCTGCTGCCGCCGCAGGTCATGGTGACGCCGCTCTACACCGCGTACACCAAGATCCCGCTGCCGGAGTGGATGTCCAGCTCGTTGACGCTGTACGACTCGTACCTGGGTCTGATCGCGATCCATGTGGCGTTCCAGACCGGGTTCTGCGTGTTCGTGCTGTACAACTACACGCAGACCATCCCGGTGGAGCTGACCGAGGCGGCCGTGGTCGACGGTGCCGGTGTGTGGCGGCAGTACTGGCAGATCACCATGCCGCTGCTGCGCCCGGCCCTCGGCGCGCTGGCGACCCTCGAGTTCACCTGGATCTACAACGACTTCCTGTGGGCGCTGGTGCTGATGAGCAGCGGCGACAAGCTGCCGGTCACCAGCGCGCTCAACAATCTGCGCGGTCAGTTCTTCACCGACTACAACCTCCTGGCGGCGGGCTCCGTCCTGGTGGCGCTGCCCACGCTGATCGTCTTCTTCGCCCTGCAGAAGCAGTTCATCTCCGGACTGACGCTGGGTGCCAACAAGGGATGACGCCGGTCCGGTCCGGCCCGACACGACACGACGTCGAAGGAGCGCACGTGCCCCTGACCCCCATTCGGACGCCGGTGCTGATCGGTGCCGGCGCGCAGGACGGCACCGTGGCCGTCCTGGTGCCGGACCCGACCGGGCTACCCAGGCTGGTCTGGACCGGCCCGGCCCGGCCAGGGCTGGACCCGGCGCAGGTCGCCGCGGTCCGCGGGGGCGGCCCCCGGCCGGACGACGACGGGGGTGACCGCACCGGCGCGGCGCTGCTGCCGGAGGCGTCCCGGCTCTGGCTGGGGCGGCCCGGCCTCGCCGGGTACCGTCACGGCGGCGAGCCGGCGGCGACCGGCCGGGACTGGGCGACGGCGTTCGTGACCACCGACCTGACCGGCGACGAGCGCGCGGTCCGGATCGAGGCGGTCGACGAGCGGGCCGGGCTGCACCTGCTGACCGAGATCGAGGCGTGCCCCGGCGGCGTGCTGCAGACCCGGCACACGCTGACCAACACCGCCCCCGGCGACTACGTGGTGGACCACCTGGAGGTGGTGTACCCGGTGGCCGACCGGGTCGCCGAGGTGCTCGACCTCACCGGGCGCTGGGCCCGCGAGCGCAGCCCGCAGCGCCACCCGATCGCCGACGGGCTCTGGCTGCGCGAGGGGCGGGCCGGCCGGCCGCACTTCGACAGCCCCACGGTGCTGGTCGCGGGGACCGCCGGGTTCGGCTTCGGGCACGGGCTGGTCCACGGGCTGCACGTGGCGTGGAGCGGCAACAGCCGCTACGCCCTGGAGCGGCTGCCCTCGGGCCTGTCGCTGCTGCGCGGCGGCGAGCTGCTGCTGCCCGGCGAGCTGGTGCTCGCGCCGGGGGAGCGGTACACCACCCCGAAGGTGCTGCTGGCCGTGTCGGCCGACGGGCTCGACGGGCTGGCCGCGCAGTGGCACGAGCACGTGCGGGCCCTGCCCGCCCACCCGGGCACCCCACGCCCTGTCGTGTACAACGTGTGGGAGGCGACCTACTTCGATCACGATCTCGACCGGCTCACCACGCTCGCGGACCTCGCCGCCGAGGTGGGCGTGGAGCGGTTCGTGCTCGACGACGGCTGGTTCGGCGGGCGCCGCGACGACACCAGCGGGCTGGGCGACTGGTATGTCTCCCCGGACGTCTGGCCCGACGGGCTCGGCCCGCTGGTCGAGCGGGTCGCCGCCCGGGGCATGCAGTTCGGGCTGTGGTTCGAGCCGGAGATGGTCAACCCCGACTCCGAGCTGTACCGGGCCCACCCGGACTGGGTCCTGTCCATCGGCGACCGGCCGCCCCGCCGCTCGCGTCACCAGCTCGTGCTCGACCTGGGCCGCGAGGACGTCCGCGACCACCTGTTCGCGCGGATCGACGCGGTGCTGCGTGAATACCCGATCCGGTTCGTGAAGTGGGACCACAACCGGCCGCTCACCGACGCCGGCTCGACACCGCGCGCCGACGCGCCCGGCGTGCACGCCGCCACCCTGGGGTTCTACGCGCTGCTGGACCGGCTCCGCGCCGCCCACCCGGACGTGGAATGGGAGAGCTGCGCCTCCGGCGGTGGCCGCATCGACCTCGGCGTGATCGAGCGGGTCGAGCGGTGCTGGACCTCCGACATGACCGACGCGCTGTCCCGGCAGCTCATCCAGCGCTGGACCGGCCAGCTGGTCCCGCCGGAGTACCTGGGCAGCCACGTCAGCGCCCCGGTCAACCACCAGACCGGCCGGCGGCTGTCGCTGGACTTCCGGGCCGCCACGGCGTTCTTCGGCAGCATGGGCATCGAGTGGGACCTCACCGCGGCCGGCCCGCAGGACCTGGCCCGGCTCGCCGAGTGGATCGCCGAGCACCGGCGCCTGCGCGGCCTGCTGCACAGCGGCCGCACCTTCCGCGGCGACACCACCCAGCCCGCCGTGTACACGCACGGCGTCGTCGCTCGCGACGCCCGCGCGGCCGTGGTCGCGTACGTGCAGCTCGACGACCAGGTCCACGAGCCCGAGCCGCTCCGCGTCCCCGGCCTGCCGGCCGACCAGGACTACGTCGCCCACCAGCTGCTGCCGCCCCCCGGCGCACCCCCGTGGCGCGGCGAGGGCGCCCGCTGCTCCGGCGCGCTCCTGGCCGACGTCGGCCTCCCCGCCCCGGCGCGCGGCCCGGAGACCATCATGCTCGTCCACCTCACCGCGGTCTGAACCGGGCGAACGAGCGGACCAGCGGCGGGCTGCGCCGCTCGCTGGACCGGTCGCCGACGGCCTGGCGCACGTCGGGGCGGGCGGTGTCGCCGACCGGGGTGAGCCTGTCGATCGCGCGAGTCGCTGTGGCCGGGTCGGCCCGCCAGGCGGACCGCGGCCGTCCCGGTGGCGGGCGTTCACCGAGACGGTGACCAGGACGGCAGCGCCTGGTCGAGCGGGGCCGCTGCGACGGTGCCGGTGCGCGGCACCGACTGCGGGCATTGACGTTCGGTTGCCGAACTGCCGTGCCGTGGATCGCGCTACGTCGACCAGCCCGGCGTTGGATGCGGCGTCGTCCACCCGGCCGGGCCGGCGGCTACGGGACGACGCGGTCGCGGATGCTGTCGAGCACGGCCTCGGCTGCCCATGCGGCCGCGTCGGCGATGTCACGCCGGTCCATGCCGAACTCGCGGCGGAACGTCACCCAGGTCGCGGCGGAGTCGAGGTGGGACAGCGCCACGATGACCGCGCTGCGCTGCGCCGCGTCGAGGGACGGGACCTCGGCGTCCAGCAGCCGCTCGAGGTGCGCCCGGCCGAGCGCCGGCGCCGTGCCGCTGACGCCGCGCATCGCCGTCTCGGCGACGACGTGCGCGAGCTCCGGTCGCGCGTCGTACCGCTGCATCGCGTCGCGGATCGCGAGGGGGATGTCGAAGATCGAGTGGGACTCCTCGCGGACGAACACCGTCGCCTCGATCCACGCCGCGGTCGCCAGCAGCAGGTCGACCCGCGTCGGGTAGTTCCGGAACACCGTGCGCTCGGCGATGCCGGCCCGGCGGGCGACGAGCCGGTAGGACACGTCGTCGCTGCCGACCTCCTCGATCAGCTCCGCGTAGGCGGCGAGGATCGCCGCTTGGGTGCCGCTCAGCGCCGGGACGGCCGTCGACCTGCTCACGGCGTCACCTCCGCTGCGCTCCGGCGCCGCCGCGAGCGCAACACTGAGCCCATGGTTCGCGGCCCGAGCCGCTGCGCTGGCCGCTCACGGCTGCGCCCACGTCGCGTCGGGCAGCCTCGCGAGCATCGCGTCCACGGCGCGGTCGAACGCGTCGCAGATCTCGCCGGCGTCCAGGTCGAAGCCCGTGCGCAGGCGCGCCCAGAACATCGCCGAGGAGAAGTACCGCAGGGACGCCGCGATCCGCCGCCGGTCCCGCCGGTTGAGCGTCGAGGCCGAGACGTCGAGCATCGCCTCGATCGCACGGGTGATGTAGGCGGGCTCGGCGTCGAGCGTCAGCGAGATCGTGGACGCCCGGGCGCCGACGAACGCGTACGCGGGCGACGCGTCGAAGGCGCGGAAGCGCTCGTGCACGGCAGCGCGGAAATCGGCCACGGTCACGAACGGCGGCAGCGGGAAATGGGTCTGGTCGATCCAGTTCGACAGTGCGGCGAGCAGGTGCGCGCGCGTGGGGTACTGGCGGTAGACCGTGCGCTCCGAGATGCCGACCTGGTCGGCGAGGGCGCGGTAGGAGATGTCGTCGAACGTGTGCTCCCGCAGCAGCACCGCCGCGCTCGCCAGAATCGCGGTCGCGGTGTCGACCGGCTCCTCCATCACGTTCCCCTGCCTCGGTGGGTCGCCCAGTGCGGGGGGCCGGTGACTTCCGGCGGAAGCACGTAGCGGTCGGAATCGTCGAGCGTGAGCGCCAGTGACGAGACGTACTGCACCTGGCCGTACGCCCCTCGCTGGGCCGAGGCCAGCATATCCGGTCGCTCGAACATATATCCGGTGACGTGGCAGCGTAGCCGCTCGCCGGAGGGGTTGCCGTGCTCGTCGAACAGGGGGGAGTCGATGCCGTCGGAGCGGCGGCGCAGGTAGTAGCGCCCTCGCGTGGCGAGGGCCATGACCGGCGTGGCGACGAACGCGACGCCGATCGCGATGAGCACCGAGAACGGCTTGACGGCGGGGCCGAGCAGCCCGGCGAACGCGAGCAGCGACAGCACCGAGGCGAGCCCCACCGACACCAGCCCCACCGGGTTCCAGTCGTGCAGCATGCCGCGGCGGAACTCGGGGAAGCGCGGCGAGATGCGCAGCACCCACTTGTTGATCGCGATGTCGGTGGCGATCGTCACGAGCCACGCCATGACGACGTTCGCGTACAGGCTCAGGACGAAGGAGATGAGGGTGAAGACGTCCAGCATCATCAGCGCGTACGCGATCACCAGGTTGAGCAGCACGAAGATCGTGCGACCGGGGTAGTGCTTCGCCACCCGGGTGAAGACGTTCGACCAGGCGAGCGAGCCGGAGTACGCGTTCGTCACGTTGATCTTCACCTGCGCGACCACGATGAGCACGAGGGCGAGGGCGATCGCGAGCCAGTCGGGGAACAGGGTCTGGTACATGCCGACGAACTGCTTGACCGGTTCGGTCGCGGAGTGCCCGAGGGTGGGATCGACGTTGACGAGGACGTAGACGGCGAGAAACACCCCGATCATCTGTTTGGTGCTGCTGAAGATCACCCAGCCCGGGCCGGACAACGCGAACGACGTCCACCACGAGCGGGCGTTCGAGGGCGTGCGCGGCGGCATGGCGCGGATGTAGTCGATCTGCTCCGCGAGCTGCGGGGTGAGGGCGAAGCACACGGCCGCGCTCGAGACGACGGCGCCGAAGCTGACGGAGCCGTCGGAGTTGCCGTTGAACGACGTGAAGGCGCGCACCGACTCGGGGTCGGACACGACGATCCACAGCAGCGGCAGCAGGGCGAGGGCGAGCCACAGGGGCGTGGTCCAGAAATGCAGGCGCTCCAGCGCACGCATGCCGTAGATGACGATCGGGATCACCACCACGGTCGAGATGAGATAGCCGAGCCACAGCGGCGTCCCCGTCGCCACCTGCAGCCCCTGCGCCATGATGGCGCCCTCCAAGGCGAAGAAGATGCAGGTGAAGCCGGCGAAGACGACGGTGGTGATGATCGAGCCGTAGTAGCCGAATCCCGAGCCGCGGGCGATGAGGTCGAGGTCGAGGTTGTAGCGGGCGGCGTAGTAGGCGACGGGCACGCCCACGATGACGATGACGACCGACGCGAACAGGATGCCGAGCATGGCATTGGTCGTGCCGTGGTCGATGCCGATGGTCGCGCCGATCGAGAAATCGGCGAGGAACGCGATGGACCCGAGGGCTGTCGCGCCGACGGTGGCCGCGCTCCAGCGCCGGAAGGTGCGCGGCACATATCGGAAGGCGTAGTCCTCGAGGCTGTCCTCCGCGGCCGCGCGCGCGTTGCCTGTCCTGCTCACTGTGGCATCCCCTCACGCGACGGGCGTGGGGCATCTTCCGGGTGCGTTGTTACGAAGGTGTTGCAGGCCCGGAAACCGGCAATGTCGGCTCAGATCGCCATGGCGGCCCGCACGGTGGAGACGGCTGCCGAGCCCCCCTCGTCGGTATGGGTGACGAAGCCCGAGGCGAGCACGACGTAACGCTCGGCGGCCTCGAGGGCGAAGCCGATGTGCTGCTCGACGAGCAGCACGTTGATGCCCTCGGCGGCCAGCTGCACGATGGTGCGCTCGATCTCGGCGACGATCGTGGGCTGGATGCCTTCGGTCGGCTCGTCGAGGATGAGCAGCTTCGGCTCGGTGATGAGGGCGCGGGCGATCGCGAGCTGCTGGCGCTGCCCGCCCGAGAGCAGGCCTGCCTTGCGGGCGGCGAACTGCTCCAACGCGGGGAAGCGAGCCAGCTGCGCGTCGATGAGAGCCTTGCCGCCCCGGCGTCCGTCGGCGACGAGCTGCAGATTCTCCAGGGTGGTGAGCTGCCCGAACGCCTGCTGGCCCTGCGGCACGTACGCCATGCCGCGAGCGACGCGCTTGTTGGGGGCCAGCGACGAGATGTCCTCGCCGTCGAAGCGCACGTGGCCCTTCGTCGGCTTGATGAGCCCGATCGCGACCCGCAGCAGCGTCGTCTTGCCGGCACCGTTGTGGCCGAGCACGGCCACGACCTTCCCGGCCGGCACCGTCACGCCGTGCAGCACCCGCGTGCGCCCGTAGCCGGCCTCGATGTCGGTGAGCTCAAGCATGTGAGTCCTCCTCCTGCAGCTGCGTCCCGGCTGACTCCGTCGGCGAGCTTGCGAGCGCCTCGGCGGCCTCGTCGGGCACGGCCGACATGGCGGCGGTGGTCGCGGCTCCGGCGGTGCCGAGGTAGACCTCCTGCACCTTGGGGTCGGCCTGCACCTCGGCCACTGACCCGTGCGAGAGCACCTTGCCCTGGTGCAGCACCGTCACGCGGGTGGCGAAGCGGCGCATGAAGTCCATGTCGTGCTCGACCACCAGCACGATGCGCTTCGCCGCGATGCGCTGCAGGAGCTCGCCGGTCGCGGTGCGCTCGTCGTGGCTCATCCCGGCGACGGGCTCGTCGAGCAGCAGCACCCTCGCGTCCTGTACGAGCAGCATCGCGATCTCCAGCCACTGCTTCTGGCCGTGCGACAGGATGCCGGCCGGGGTGGCGAGCTCGTCGGTGAGCCCTGTCTCCTCGAGCGCCTGCATGATCGACGGGTCGACGCCACGCCGGGTCCGTAGCAGCGAGGCCCAGTGGCGGTGGCGTCCGGCGGCGATGTCGAGGTTCTGCAGCACCGAGAGCTCGTTGAAGACGCTCGCGGTCTGGAACGTGCGGCCGACCCCGAGCCGGACGATCTTGTGCACCGGCCGGCCGAGCAGCTCCTGCTCGCCGAGCCGCGCCGACCCGGTGGCCGCGGACAGCCCTGTGATGGCGTCGATGCAGGTCGTCTTGCCGGCCCCGTTCGGGCCGATGAGGAACCGGACCTCGCCGGGGTGCGCGTCGAAGGATACGCCGCCGACCGCGACGAAGCCCGAGAACTCGACGCGGAGGTCCGTGACGACGAGCGAGTCGCCTGAGGAAGTGGGCCCGGTCATGACGTCGCCTCCTCGAGCTGCAGGGGCGTGGTGGCCGCCGCGGGCCGCTCGGCGGGGCCCCGTCGCGCTGCCGTGAACTTGGCCAGCACCGACGACAGTCCTTTCGGCAGGAAGAGGATGACGACGATGAACAGCAGGCCGATGATGTACGTCCAGCCCTCGGGCCAGGTGGAGCCGAGGCTCGACTGCCCCCAGCCGACCGCCATCGCACCGAGCGCGGGGCCGAAGAGCGAGGCGCGGCCGCCGAAGGCGACGCCCGCGATCATGAGGATCGAGGCGGCGGCACCGATCTCGGCCGGGGTGATGATGCCGACGATGGGCACGAACATCGCGCCGCCGATGCTTGCCATCAGCGCCGCGCCGACGAACGCGACGAGCTTGATGTTGGCCGGGTCGTAGCCGAGGAAGCGCACGCGCTCCTCGGCGTCCCGGGTGGCGACGAGGAGCTCGCCGAAGCGGCTGCGGTAGAGCTGCCGCACCACGAGCAGGCAGACGACGAGCAGCGCGGCCGTGATGAGGTACACCATCTGCCGGTTCGCCGGGTCGTTCAGCACGAAACCGAAGAAGTACTTGAAGTCGCTGAGCCCGGTGTCGCCGCCGGTCTCGCGGATCGTGGAGCTGATCAGGGTGGCGAGCGCGACGGCGAGCGCCTGCGTCAGGATCGCGAAGTACGCGCCCTTCACGCGGCGCTTGAACAGCGCGTAGCCGAGGATGCCGGCCGTGACCATCGGCAGCAGCACGATCGCCAGCAGGGTGAACGCGGCACTGCGGAACGGCTCCCAGAACGCCGGGAGCGGCGCGAGCGGGTCGTAGAGCACCATGAACCCCGGCACCCCGTCACCGGCGGTCTCCAGCGTGAGGTGCATGGCCATCGAGTAGGCACCGAGGGCGAAGAACACCCCCTGGCCCATGACCAGCATCCCGCCCCGGCCCCACGCCAGGCCGATGCCGACGGCGGCGATCGCCCAGCAGCAGTACTTGCCGAGGTTGCTGAGCCAGTGATCGGTGAGCACGAGGGGAGCGACCGCGAGGAGCAGGACGGCGAACACCCCGATGCCGCCGAGTGAGAGGTGTGGCTTCAGTTTGGTCATACCAGACTCCTGGTTCGCACCGTGAACAGGCCCTGCGGGCGCACCTGCAGGAAGACGATCACGAGGATGAAGGCAAGCACCTGCGCGAGGCTGCCGGTCGTCCAGTAGGCGAAGCACGACAGGCCGACGCCGACGGCCCACGCGGCGATGATGGTGCCCTTGAGCTGACCGATGCCGCCGGCGGCGACGACGAGGAAGGCCGGGATGATGTACTGCGCGCCCATCTGGGAGTTCGTGCCACCGATGAGCGACGCGGCCACGCCGGCGACCCCGGCCAGTCCCGACCCGACGAAGAAGGTCAGGCGGTCGACGGTGCGGGTGGAGATCCCCGCGGTCTCGGCGAGGTCCCGGTGCTGCACGGTCGCCCGGATGCGGCGGCCGAAGGAGGTGTACTTGAGCCAGGCCGCCAGCGCGGCGACGCAGACGGTCGCGAGCACGATGGTGAACACCTGCCGCAGCGGCCAGTCGTAGCCGAGGATGGTCAGCTGCCCGTCGAGCCAGCGTGGCTTCTCCACCGGGACGCCCTGGGACGGGAAGATCTGCAGCGCCGCCTGTTGCAGGATCAGGCTGACACCGACCGTGACGAGCAGGGTGTCGAGCGGCCTGCGGTACATCCACTGGATGATGCTGACCTCCAGCAGCAGGCCGAACAGTCCGGCGACGACGAACGCGACCGGCAGCGCGACCGGGATCGACAGGTCGCTGGAGTCGATGACCTGCTGGACGAGGTAGGCGGTGAAGGCGCCGATCATGAGGAACTCGCCGTGGGCCATGTTGATCACGCCCATCTGACCGAACGTGAGCGAGAGGCCGAGCGCGGCGAGCAGGAGCAGCGCACCCTGTGCGCTGCCGTTCAGCAGCGGTGGGATCAATGCGTCCACGTGCTCTCGCTCTCTGTGCGGGGGTGGGTGTGGGGGTGGTCAGGATCCGGGTCCGCGGGGTTGCCTGCCGCAGGCGACACGCAACCCCGCGTCCGGGTGGGGCTGGGGCCGATCAGCCCGCGGCCTTCACGAGCTGGTCACGGACGCTCGCCGGGAACCAGTCGTAGCCCTTGAGGAACGGGTCGGGCGTGATGAACTTGTCGGAGGACCAGACGATGTCGAACTGGTTGCTGGCGTTGATCCGGCCGATGTGACCCGGCTTCGAGATGTGGTGGTTCTCGCCGTCGAGCGTGACGGTGCCCTCCGGCGCGGCGAACGTGATGGTGTTCTTCTTCGCCGCGGCGTTCACCGCGGTGACGTCGAACGAGCCGGCCGCCTCGACGAGAGCCTTGTACAGGTACAGCGAGATGTAGGCGGCCTCCATCGGGTCGGAGGTGACGCCGCTGCTCTTGGGGTAGGCCTTCCAGCTGTCGATGAACTTCGGGTTGGTGTCGGTCTTGAGCGACTGGAAGTAGTTCCAGGACGCGTAGTGGCCGGTGACCTCGTGGCCCATGGCCGGCGCCTCCTCCTCGGCGATCGACACCGAGATGATCGGTGTCGTCGCGGCGGTGAGGCCGGCGTCGTAGTAGGCCTTGATGAAGCCGACGTTCGACGAGCCGTTGATGGTGTTGAAGATGAAGTCCGGCTTGGCCGCCTTGATCTTCGCCACCTGGGTGGTCCAGTCGTCCTTGTCGAGGGGGACGTACTCCTCACCGACGATCTCGATGCCGAGCTTGGCCGCGTAGAGCTTGATGATCGCGTTCGCGGTGCGCGGGAAGACGTAGTCGCTGCCGGCGAGGAACAGCTTCTTCACCCCCTTGGAGGCGAGGAAGTCCATCGCCGGGATGATCTGCTGGTTGGTGGTCGCGCCGGTGTAGTAGATGTTCGGCGACGCCTCGAGGCCCTCGTACTGCACCGGGTAGAAGAAGAGGCCGTTGTTCTTCTCGACGACCGGCTTGACGGCCTTGCGGGAGGACGAGGTCCAGCCGCCGAAGATCGCGCCGACGCAGTCCTGGGTGAGCAGCTTCTCGGTCTTCTCCGCGAAGGTGGGCCAGTCGGTGGCGCCGTCTTCCTGGATGTACTGGATCTTCTTGCCGAGGATGCCGCCGCCGGCGTTGATCTCGTCGGCGGCCATGTGCAGCACGTTGGAGACGGTCTTCTCGGAGATCGCCATGCCGCCGGTGAGGGAGTTGAGGAAGCCGAGCTTGATGGTGCTGCCCGAGGTGTCGACGCAACTGGGTCCGGCCGACTTGGTGCTGGCCGTCTTCTCGTCGCCGGCGCGGGCGCCGCAGCCGGCGAGCACGAGGGCGACGGTCGTCGCGAAGGCGCCCGTGGCGGCGAGGGTGCGCAGCCGCTTGCTGGTGGTGGACATATGCGGGAACTCCGTTCCTGGTCAAGGAGGCGTGCCGCCGGGGTCGCGGCACAACGGATGGTGCGGATGTTCATGTCCCGGGCAAGTCGCCGGCGTCCCAAGCGCCGAGCCCGGTGTCGCCAACGAGGTGCAGCCGGCTGCTGCAGGTGAGAGCAGAGTGGTCCAGTGTCATTGCTCTGACATTTCTCGACCGTTCCAACCATGTAACCGCCGCCCGGTATCGCCGTGCCGGCCTCGTGAATGCACGCGAAATCGCGGAGGGGGGATGTCAGAGTTCTGCCGCGCTCGGGATGAGGGCTGAACGATGGCACACTTCTGACATCCGGGACGGCCGATGCGCCGCCGCCCGCCGGGACGGTGTCGCGTCACCGGCGGGCGGCCCAGGACGCGCTGCGCCGCCGTCCTGCCCGCCCGTCCAGCCGTCCCCGCGGCGCGACCGCCGGCCCTGGCTCACGAGCGCCGTCCGGCTCGGTGCGGCGCCGTTCGGGGGCCGTCGTGCTCCCGCTCCGCTCCCTCAGCGGGACGTGGTCAGCCGCCGAACGCCCTGGCGTGGCTCGGCGCGGTGAAGTTCACCGCGGGCACGCCGGCAAGGGCGCCCTTGAGCGTGTACGCGACCGCGTTGTTGATGACCGGGTGCGACATCGTCTTGTCGGTCTGCGGGTTGTCGGGGTCGGTGACGATGCCGGCGACCGCGAGCTGCTTGGCCATCACGACGAACGTCGCGCTCTTTTCGCTGTCGGTGGTGCCGGTCTTGCCGGCGACGGGCCGGTCGACCTGGCCGCGGACGCCGGCGGCCGTACCACCGGCGGGGCACGCGTTGAACGCGGACTGGTCGCCGACCGGGCAGCGGGCCATGTCCACGGCGGCGCGGGCCACGTCCGGGTCGACCACCTGCTTGCACTGCGGGCTCCCGGCGTCGATCGTGTTGCCGGTGTAGTCCCGGATCTCGACGATCGGGGTCGGGGCGCAGAACTTGCCGTCGGCGGCCAGGGTGGCATAGGCGTTGGCGAGGTCCAGCGGGGTCGTGTCCGACACGCCCAGCGTGAAGGCGCCCCACTGGTGGGCGTCCGCGGCCAGCTCGGCGTCGTGCGAGGACCGGAACCGGATGCCCAGCCGCTGCGCCACGTCGACCACCTTCTCGGCGCCGACCTTCTGCTGCAGCGGCACGAAGTACGTGTTCAGCGACATGCCGAAGCTCTGCCACATGTTGAAGTCGCCGGCCTGGTCGCCCGAGTTCTTCGGGCAGTAGTGCGCCCCGTTGCAGGCGGTGGGGCTGCCGGGGTCGACCGGATAGTCGGACACGAACTGTTTCTGGACGTTCTCGGTGTGCGACAGCGGCAGACCTGCCTCCAGCGCGGCGACCGCGGAGAACACCTTGAACGACGATCCGGCCTGATAGCCGGCGATCTCCGAGCCGCCGGTGATGAGCGGGACCGTCGTGTTGGGATAGTTGCCCTTCTGCCCCTTCTTCGCCGGGTTGGTACTGGGCCCGTTGCGGGTCTGGTCGTTGCTGAAGTTGCGGTTCGTCGCGAGGGCCTGCACCCGCCCGGTGCCCGGCTCGACCGCGGCGAGCATGACCGCATCAGCGTCGCCGATCTTGACGGAGCTGCCGGCGCCCGGCTGGTTCTGGGCGTACTTGAACGCGGCGGCCTGGGCCTGCACGCTCATCGAGCTGACGATGGTGTAGCCGCCGGAGCGCAGCTTGTTCTGCCGCTCGTACGCGTCGGCGCCGAACGCCGGCTGCTCGAGCCACCACCGGCGCAGGTAGTCGCACATGAAGCCGGCGCCGAGGTCGGGGCGCTGGACGGCCTCGCAGCCCTCGGGGGTCCGCCGGCCGACGATCGTGAGCTCGGTGGCCGCCGCCTCGTCGGCCTGCTGCCTGGTGATGTGGCCCATCGTCACCATCTGGTCGAGCACGTACTTCTGCCGTTCCAGCGCGCGTGGCAGGCCGTCGGCCGTGGCCGGGTCGTTGGTCGTCGGGGCCTTCACCAGGCCGGCGATCAGCGCGGCCTCCGGCAGCGTGAGGTCCTTCGGGTCCTTGTTGAAGTAGACATGCGACGCGGCGAAGATGCCGTACGCGCCGTGGCCGTAGGACGAGATGTTCAGGTACCGCTCCAGGATCTGCTCCTTGGAGAGCTTCTTCTCCAGCGCGACCGCGAGCTTCATCTCGCGCACCTTGCGCGCCGGCGTCTTGTCGGTGGCCTCCACGACCTCCCGCGGCGTGCGCGCGGTGTAGGCGGAGACCTGCCGCACGTACTGCATCGTCAGCGTCGAGGCGCCCTGCTGGTCGCCGCCGTTCTGGTTGTTCACGAACGCGCGGGCCACACCCTTCGCGTCCACCCCGTGGTGCTGGTAGAACCGGGTGTCCTCGGCGGCCACGATCGCCTGCGCCATGACCGGCGCGACGTCGGTGATCGGCACGTCCCGCCGGTTCTCGTCGTACATCATCGCCAGCAGCGTCTGACCGTCGCTGGCGTAGATGTACGAGATCTGCGGCGCCGGCAGCACGTCGAACGTGGTCGGCAGGCGCTCGAAGTGGTCGGCGCCGGTCTTGGCGGCCAGGCCCGACACGGCCAGCGCCGGGAACGTCGCGGCGGCCAGCACCACGCCGGCGAGCAGCCCGCACAGCAGCAGCGACGAAACGGCGGACAGCACACCACGGCCACGCAAACGCATACAGATACCCCAGGGTTTCGCCGGCGACGCAGTCCCAATCGCTGCAAGCCGTACCCAACCCGATGCTTTGCGACACGTGACACTTTGCACATGGATCGGCCGTAGTCGTCCATTGCGGACCGTATCGGTCGCGGCCGGGTCGGCGTGGACCTACCCGGCCGGCTCGGGGCGCGGTGTTCCCCTCAGTCGCAGTCGTGTCCGCTTTTCGACTTCGATCCGCTCTTCGACTTGCTCTTGCTGCTGCCACCGCTCTTCCCGCCTGGTTTGCCGGCGATGCTCATGGTGATGGTGTCGCAGGTGCCGCCCGAGACGAGGTCGCAGGCGCCGAGGGCGGGCGTGAGCAGCAGGGCCGCGAAGGCGGCGATGATGGCTTTGCGGGTGCGGGTCATGGCGGTTTCCGTCCGTGGTCGGCGCTGTTCTCGGACATGATGCACGGCGTTGCCGATTCCGGAGATCAGGTCGCCGACACACGGATGCGGCGTTGCTCACGCATCCATCCAGCAGGGCGCGGACGGCGCCGTCGACGAACCTGCGACACCCTCGCCCCCCGCCGCAGGCTCTGAGGCTGGGAGGAATGTCACAGGTCGCTGTAGCGGATCATGACGGGGGTTTCGGTCAGGGTGAGCTCGGCGCCGCCGGCCAGGGGCTCCGTCGTGCCGTCGAGTCGGAGCAGCGCCTCCGCCGTGGCCTCGGCGTGCAGGCGTACCGAGCCGGTGTGGGTCCAGCGGATGACGGCGCGCCGGTTGCCGGCCGGGGTCGGCACGACGAACTCGCACTGCCACGCGTGCTCGGGCAGGCCGGCGGGCTGGCCGTGGCCGCAGGAGCGGATCTGCGCGCCGGCGAGCCAGCGCTGCAGCTGCTGCACGGCGAGGGCGGCCTCGGTCGGCTCGCCCTCGTCGGCCTGCAGCACGATGGGGATCTTCGTGCCGCCCCAGTTGTAGAAGTACATGCGGTTCAGGTTCGTGGTGCGGGCGAGCAGCCCGACGAGGTAGAAGCGGACGGCGTAGTCGCGGGCGCGGGCCCGGTCGAGCTGGCCCTCCAGCGGGATTTCGTACGTCGTGCCCGTGTTCCACAGCGGCGGGTGCAGGCCGGCCTCGTGGAAGAGCCGGTCGATCTGCGTGGTCAGCTCCAGCATCGTCTCCGGCGGGTCCTCCGGCGAGCGCTGGTGCAGCTTGACGGCGGCGGCGTGGCAGTACTCGTAGCCGCCGAGCCGGGCGAACTCCCGCAGCACCTGCTGGCCCTCGGCGCTCCACAGGTTGCCCATGCCCGGGCAGACCACGGTGGCGGCGGGATCGGTGGCGCGGATGATCGCGCTGCCCCGGCGGGTCATCTCGACCAGGGTTTCGACGCTGCCGCTGTACATCCGGGCGTCGTTGGCGAGCACCCACAGCTCGTAGGCGGCGATGCGGCCCTTGTACCGGCCGACCAGCGCGCTGACGTACGCGTCCCACACCGCCAGGTCGTCCGGCGGCGACGACTTCGCGTTGTCCGGGTAGACCGACCGCTTGCCGTTGGGCGCCGCCCAGGCCGGCGTGCCACCCATCGTGTAGAGCACCGGCAGCCTGGCGGCGGCGGCCCCGTCGACGAGCCGGTCCAGGATCGTCCAGTCGAACCGGTCCCGCGCCAGGTGCACCCGCGACCAGCGCGTCTCGCTGTCCCACAGGCGCACCGCGCCGACGGTGAACCCCGGCATGTGCCCGGTCCCGCTGTTGATCGTCACCCCGAAGTACTCCGGCGGGACCGGTCGCGCGGGGAGCGTCCAGCTCGGGCCGCTGATCCACTGCGGGGTCGCGCTCGGCGGCGCGGTCTGCTGCCGGTCCTCCCTGCCCCGCCACCACACCGCCGTCACCGCACCCGCCAGCACCAGCAGCGCCGCGGCCAGCCCGGCGTACAGGGCGAGGCGCCGCGGCGCCGGTGCAACGGCGGCCTTCGACGAGGCGGCGGGTGCTGCGGTGGCGGCGGGTTCGGAGCCGGCGGCGGGTTCTGGGCCGGCGGCGGGTTCTGGGCCGGCGGCGGGTTCTGGGCCGGCGGCCGGGTCTGCGATGGCGGCCGGGTCTTGTCGCGGGGCCGCGGCCCACAGCGGATAGAGCCGGTCGAGCTCGTCACGGTCCGCCCCGCACGCCGTGGCGATCCGCTCCACCGTGCCGAAGTCCTGCGGCACCGCCGCCCCGGCGACGAACCGGTGCACCGCCGACTTGCTCAGGTTGGTCTTCTGCCCGATGCGGGCATAGCTGAGCCCACTGCGGTCCTTCAGTGCGGTCAGCAGCGCGGCAAGCTCGCCGGGACGGTGCGGCATCGCCGTCATCTCCATGTGTCGGGGCGGGCTGCATCCTATCGACCGTCCCAAGACCGCAACATCCCCGCAGGTCAGTCCGTTTCCACCGTCCCGCCGTCCCAGATCGGTCCCGGCGTCTGGCGCCCGTACCACGGCGTTGACAGACTGCCAGCGCGGTGGCCCGCACCGTTGGGGGAGCGGCGGCCCGGCCACCGGCGACGGTGACCGGATGCGGAACGGGGGCATCCGGTCACCGTCCGTCTCGAGCGCGGCACCGACGGGTTCCCACGCGAAATGCACGGGTGCTGAAACCGGAGGCGGCCACGCCGGCGGCGCGACCTGCGGTGTCCTGGTCGGCGGCGCCTTCGTCTGGGGCCGGGCTCGGCAGGAGACGGGACCCGGGTCGGAAGCGCGGCCGGGGTCTCGTCGTCGCCGGAGGTGGGGTCGCTGACCGCGGCGGTGGCCAGCAGGGCCAGGATGAGCAGCCACGTGCGGGGCCCTGTCGTCGGCGAAGGAGCCGGCGAGACCCGCCGCGCTCGGGCGGCCGGCTCGGTGGCGAGCGCCGCGGCGGTCTGCTCGACCGTGATGGCGTCCATGCCGACCTCGACGGCGGTGTTACGGGAGTGGACGCCGGTGGCGGGGCGCGGCATCATGCCGGCGACGACCCGGATGAGGTCAAGGCCTTCACCCAGCGTCGTCAAGCAGGCGAAGGCCGGGCTGGAGGCGAACCTCGCGAAGGCGACCCGCACGGTGTGAACGCAGCCGAACGGCCCGGACCGGGCCGCCGCCGTGCTGGGGCGGCCCGGGGCGGCGCGTCAGCGTGTCTTCGGCAGGTCGAACTGGTCGGCCCGCTGGCAGTCGCTCGAGCCGCCGATTCCGGACGAGCCCACGCGCTCCAGGGCGTCGCGGGCGTTTTCGCGGCCGAGGTTCCAGCCGTACCACGGGTCCGGCTCGTCCAGGTCGTCGACGATCCAGCTCAGCGTGCAGCGACGGACCGAGTCAGGGAGGGTCGACAGGGCCGGGGTGGCGTCGGAGGACAGGGCGCGCAGGTACCAGGCGTCGATCTTGCCGGTCTCCTGGTAACGCGCGATGTTGCGGCGGGCCGCGTAGTCCTCCGGGTTGAGCACCGCGAGGGTGAGCAGCATGACGACCGCGAGACCGACGGTCGTCGACGGGATCCAGGTGCCGCGCCACCTGATGCCGGCCACCATGACCATGACGAAGACGGTGCCGAGGAGCAGCTCGAACGCCATCACGAAGATGCGCTCGCCGGTGAAGCTGTAGACCTTCTGGTAGGCGTACATGCGGGACAACGCCGACACCACGATCACGATGCTCAGCGACGAGAGCAGGCCGAGCAGCGTGCGCAGCAGGATGCGGTCGGCCCGGTCCTCGCGGCTGGCCCAGCGGGTCACGCCGCCCAGCACGGCGATCGTCAGCACAGTGACGGTCGCCAGCTGCCAGAAGCCGCTGCGGGCGTATTCGGCGTAGGTGAGGCCGGCGGTCTGCAGCACGTGGTGCTGGCCGCCGAACAGGACGGTGGCCTGCACGACGACGAATCCGCTGTACAGCAGGACCAGCGCCCCGATCGGCAGCCCCCACTCCAGGCGGCGCAGCCGCGCGGTGCCCGGCTTGTCGATGGTGGACAGGTCCGGCGGCGCGGCGACGGTGTAGACGGCCGCGACGGCGATCAGCGCGCAGAGGATGAACAGGAACACGCGGCCGACGCTGACCGTCGGCACGACGGCGGAGAGCACCTGCGAGAACGCGGCGTCGGCGGAGGAGAGCAGCGCGCCGAAGACCAGCACGAAGAACACAGTGATGACGACCGACCAGGCGACGCGCTGGGTGTGGCGGGGCTTGCCGTGCCGGTCGCCGGTGGCGCTGAGGTGCTTGGCCACCCACGGGATGCCGCGCAAGGCCGCGAACGGCGCCGCCACGAGGCTGAACAGTATGGAGCGGACGCGTTGGCCGCCGACGATGGCCAGGGCGGCGCAGCCGAGCGCTCCCAGCACACAGAACGTGACGAGCCACCAGGCGTTGCGGAACGCCAGCACCGACAGCAGGACGACCGCGGAGCCGGCCCAGACGGCCCGCATCGCACGGTCGGCCTTCGGCAGCGCTGCGGCGGCCGGCCAGATGCCGGCGATGACGGCGGCGACGAGCGCGAACCCGCCGAGGAACCAGCCGATGCCGACCCGCATGCCGGGCAGGACGATCGCGGCGACGAGTCCGCCGGCGAGCACGGCGACCGGTACGCGCCAGCCGCTCGCGGGCTCCGGCCCGGGCCAACGTGCTTCCAGGAACCCGGGCGGCAGCGGTCGCGGCGGCCCCATGACCCGCGGAACGGTCTGATAGGGCGGGAACGGGGGCACTACAGGATGCGGCGGGAAGGGCGCGGCGTACGGCGGCGCGAAAGGCCGTGTTGCCGACTGGTGCTGCGCCGGCGGCGGTGCGACAGCATCCTCGTCGTGTCCCTCGTCTTCTTCCTCGTCGTGTTCCTCGTCGTGTTCCTCGTCTTCTTCGAGCTCGTCGTCGGGCGATTCCTCAACAGGCGCGGCGGCAGCGGCCGCGACGGGCGTGACCGGCTCGGCGACGGGCGTGACTGGCTCGGGCTCAACGGGCGCGGCCGTCATGCCCTCGGCAGGTTTGGCCGTCGCGCCCGGGACCAGCGGCACGAACACGGCGAATCCCGGGGTCCCCGCGGGAATCGTCACGGGAATCGCCCACGTCTGCCCCTCGGCGGTGCCGGGCCAGGCGACCGGCTGCGGCCGTCCATCGCCGCCGGGCATGACCAGCAGATACGGTACGGCCACGGGCGGTTGGGCGGGTGGATCGACTTCGTCAGGTACGGCGTCGGTCATTGGGTAGCTCCACGTGTCGGTGGACAGTTGCCGGACCGGGCCCGTGCGCACCGTCCGTCGCCGTCCCACCGATGAGCGCTGATCGGCGGATTGTCACGAACAGTGACAGCGCGTAACACGGCTGTGCGGAGATGGCGGGGGCCTGGCGCCAACTGACGCTTTGGTCCGGACCGGATTTTCCCTGCATGGCCCGGCGGCAGGGATCATGGCACGGCGGCCCGGCCGCGGACCAGCCCGTGGCGCACACCTGGGACGGTGGGACGTTGCACCACCGTCCACCTGCGAAGACGCGGCTTCCCGGGACGAGGCGCCGGGCAGTCCGGCGCGGAGAGCCGGCGGTGTGCGCCGGCAGCCCGACGACTGTCCAGGTACGGCTCGACGTGGTCAGCGCCGCTGGGAGGCGTCTGGGGCGAGCTTGTTCGAGGGTGCCGAAGGTCCGGGAGTCCATCCGAGGAACGCCTCCTGGGATGCGCGGCCCCGGGTGTGGGCCGACGGTGGCCCGCACCCTCCTCGTACTCTTTGTCGGCGCACCGTTCGTGGCGCGGCGGCACCGGCGAAGGGACGATGCATGGCAACGGCGGCGGGTTCGTCCCGACGGCAGCCCACGCTCGCCGAGGTTGCCGCGCGGGCCGGCGTGTCGATGACCGCAGCGTCACGGGTGATCAACAATGCGCCGCACGTGAGCCGCGCCAAGCGGGAAGCCGTGGAGAAGGCCATCAGGGAGCTGGGGTACGCGCCCAGCCGTAGCGCCCGGGCGCTGGCCACGCGCAAGAGCGGCGTGGTCGCCCTGGCCGTCTCCGGTGACGACCCCGCCCTCTTCGCCGATCCGTTCTTCGCGCATGTCATCGTCGGTATCTCGGCGGCCCTGGAGGAGACCGACCTGCACCTGCTGCTGTGTCTGGGCGCATCCGGACGGGCCCAGACACGGTTCAAGAGCCTGCTCGGCACCCGCGCGGTCGACGGCGTCATGCTCATCGCGCTGCGCGGCGACGATCCGCTCGTCCACCTCGTGGAGCGCTCCGGCCTGCCCACCGTCTACGGCGGCCGGCCGCTGCACGGCGAGCCCGCCTGGTACGTCGACGCGGACAACCGGGGTGGTGCCCGCACGGGCACCGACCACCTGATCGGGCTCGGACGCACCCGCATCGCCACGATCACCGGTCTGTCCGACACGGAGGTCAGCGAGTCCAGATACCACGGGTACCGCGATGCGATGGCCGTCGCCGGCCTGGCACCGCACGCCGTGCGGGCCGGTGACTTCACCGTCGCCGGCGGCGCCGCGGCGATGACGGAGCTGCTGGACACCCGCGCGGACCTCGACGCGGTGTTCGTCGCCAACGACAACATGGCGGCGGGCGCGGTGCGGGTGCTCCGCGAGCGTGGTCGCCGGGTCCCCGACGACGTGGCCGTCGTAGGGTTCGACGACCTCGAGATCGCGACCCGCACGGAGCCGCCGCTGACCACGGTGCACCAGCCGGTGCGAGCCTTGGGCACGGAGATGGCCCGGATGCTCACGGCGTTGCTGGCGGGGCAGGAGCCCAGCCCGCTGATCCTGCCCACGCGCCTGGTGGTCCGCGAGTCGGCCTGAAACGCTCCGCATCACGGCCGGCGGCGCAGATCGCCGGCGCCGCCGGAGCCGATCCGGACCGGAAACCCGACCGCTGATCAGGCGAGCTGAAACTTTCAACGTCCGGCGGGCGTGTCGCATGCCCCGACCTCGATGCATCTGAGGGGTCCACCGCCCGGGCGATCGATGGTTGCGTCCGCGCCGCCCGGCCGCTACACAAGGCCGGTAGCGCTTCCACACCACATCACCTGCAACAACCCGGCATTCGGCACATCGTTCCCGGAAGCGGTTCCAGTCCGCCGTTCGCAGCCACTCAGGAGGAATACATGAGACGACTCTCCGTCGTCGTCGCCGCGGCGCTCATCGCCGTCGGCAGTGCTGTCGCCGTCGGGGTGGCCGCGCCCGCCGCCCTCGCCGACACCCAGATCTGCACCAAGTACGGGTCGACGTCCATCCAGGGCGGTAAGTACATCGTCCAGAACAATGTCTGGGGCGACGACACCACCCAGTGCATCAACGTGACGAACACCGGGTTCTCGGTCACCTCGGCTGTGCACAACCTGCCGCAGAACGGCGCCCCCGCCGCGTATCCCTCCATCTACGCCGGGTGCCACTACGGCAACTGCACCTCCGGCAGCGGCCTGCCCCTGCGGGTCAGCGACAGCCGGTTCTCCACGATCTCGACCAGCGTCAGCATGAGCTATCCGAACAACGGCAGCGTGTACGACGCCTCCTATGACGTCTGGTTCGACCCGACCCCCCGCACGGACGGCCAGAACACCGGCGCCGAGTTGATGGTGTGGCTCAACAAGACCGGGTCCGTGCACGCCGCCGGCTCGCAGGTGGGAACGGTCAACCTCGCGGGTGCGAACTGGGAGGTCTGGTACGCCAACTACGGCTGGAACGTCGTGTCCTACGTCCGGCAGGGCTCGACCTCCTCGATCAACTTCAACATCGCGACCTTCTACCGCGACATGCTCAACCGCGGGTACGCACAGAACTCCTGGTACATCACCAGCGTGCAGGCCGGATTCGAGCCCTGGGTCAACGGCACCGGCCTCGCCGTCAACAACTTCTCCTACAGCATCGGCGGCGGTAGCGACCCGGGGCAGGGCAAGCGGATCGTCGGCGCGCAGTCCGGCCGGTGCGTGGACGTGCCCAACAGCTCGCAGAGCGCGGGCACCCGCGTGCAGTTGTGGGACTGCAACGGTCAGGCGAACCAGTCGTGGACGTACACCTCCGGCAAGCAGCTGCAGGTGTACGGCAACATGTGCCTGGACGCCAACGGCAAGGGCACCAGCAACGGCACCGCCGTGATCATCTGGAGCTGCAACGGGCAGTCGAACCAGCAGTGGAACGTCAACTCCAACGGCACCATCACCGGGGTGCAGTCGGGGTTGTGCCTGGACGCCCCCGGCACGGCCAACGGGACACAGCTGCAACTGTGGTCCTGCGGTGGACAGGCCAACCAGCGGTTCAGCCTCAGCTGACCGGACAGTGCCTCGCAGGCGGCCCGCGCGGCAGCCGGCGAGGCACCTGCCCCCGGCAACGACCCGCTCGGCCTCCTCGACCAAGACCAAAGCCTCCTGGAGTGCTCCCGGCGGCTCGGCTGGGCGCTGGACACCGTGAAACGCCACGCCCGCGCCGCCACGGCCGGGCAACGGCAACGCCCGCCGCGCTCCCGCGACACCCTCGTCGACCCGTTCCGGCACCACCTGCGCCGCCGCCTGCGAGTCCTGCTCGCATGAGACGGACCGCTTCCGGGGAGTCCGGAAACATTGACATGTTTCATCGGAATTCCTACGATCGAGGAAAGCGTTTTCCTCGTTGGGGCCACGCCTCCTTGAGCGCGTGCGAGGTGCGGAAACCTCCACAAGGTGATTGTCGCGCCGGCCGCGTGCCGTCCGACGGTTGCCCCGTTCCCTTTGGGAGTTCTGATGAACCCGGTCCGCAACCGTCCCGGCGGGCGTCTGTGGCGGCTGCCCGCCATCATCGGTCTCGCGCTCGCGCTCGCCCTCGCCGCCGGCGTTGCGGTGTCCGCCGTCACCACGGCGAACGCCGCGACGATCGACACCGGCGCATGGTACGTCATCGTCAACCGCAACAGCGGCAAGGCGATGGACATGTGGGAGTGGTCGACCGCCGACGGCGGCAACCTCCGGCAGTACACGCGTACCGATGCGGTGAACCAGCAGTTCCAGTTCGTCGACGTGGGCGCGGGCTACTACCAGTTGAAGAACCGAAACAGCGGCAAGGTCATCGCGGTGCCCAGCGCCACCGACGGTGCGCAGGTCATCCAGACCACCGCAAGCACCGACACCAAGCAGCACTTCGCCGTGAAGGACTCCGCCGGCGGGTATGTGCGGTTCATCAGCCGGCACTCGGGTAAGGCGCTGGACCTGTGGGAGTGGTCGGTCGCCGACGGCGGCATGGTCGCGCAGTACGCCGATCTCGACGGATACAACCAGCAGTGGCAGATGGTCAAGGTCGGCTCCGTCACGACGACCCCGCCGACGGTGGCGGCGGACGGCACGGGCACGTACTCGACGGTGCAGGCTGCTATCAACGCGGTTCCGACGAACAACACCACACGGCGGGTGATCACCATCAAGCCGGGCACCTACCGCGAGATCGTGACCATCCCGGCGAACAAGCCGTACATCACGCTGCAGGGGCTCGGTTCCTCGCCGAGCCAGGTGAACATCATCAACAACCACGGCGCGAACAACTACGGCACGTTCAACAGCGCCACCGTGTTCATCAACGGGCACGACTTCACCGCGACGAACCTGCAGTTCGCGAACGACTTCGACGAGACCAACGCCGGCAGCGGCACCCAGGCCGTGGCGGTCAACGACGCCGCCGACCGGTCGACGTTCGACAACGTCCGGTTCATCGGCGACCAGGACACGCTGCTGGTCAACTCCGGCGCCCGGTCGTACTTCGTGAACTCCTACATCGAGGGCACCGTCGACTTCATCTTCGGCGACGGCACCGCGGTGTTCAACAACTGCTCGATCTACGAGAAGCGCTCCACCAGTGGCCCGCTGACCGCGGCCCGGACGCCCTCCACGCAGACCTACGGCTTCCTGATCTACCGGTCGACGATCACCGGTGCGGTGGCCGGCAAGACCCAGCTCGGCCGGCCCTGGGGCCCCGCCGCGCAGGTCGTCTACCGGGAGTCGAACCTGAGCAACACGATCGCCACCAGCCAGCCGTGGATCGACATGTCCGGCAACCCCTGGCAGAACGCCCGGTTCTACGAGTACAAGAACACCGGTCCGGGCGCGACGGTGAACAGCAACCGCCGGCAGATGAGCGACTCGATGGCGGCCAACTACACGCCGCAGAAGTACCTCGCGGGTTCCGACGGCTGGAACCCGATGTAACGCCGCACCCCCGCCCCGGCTGTCGCGCCGCGTACGGCGGCCAGCCGCTGCGGGCGGGTTCGACACAAGAATGTCCCTGTTCGCGGAAAAAGTCGCACCGCGCGCCCGCGCCCGCCAGTCCGAGAGGCTTCCGGTGTCAGCCGGTGAGGCCGGCGTCGTGGGCGAGTAGGGCGACCTGCGTACGGTTGTTGAGATCGAGTTTGGTGAGTATGCGGGAAATGTGCGCTTTCACGGTGGCCACGCTCATGAACAGCTCGCCCGCGATCTCGGCGTTGGACTTGCCCCGCCCGACGGCGACGGCGACCTCGCGTTCGCGTTCGCTGAGCTGATGCAGCGCGGTGGTGGCGTGCTGATGCCGGGCGGCGGCGCCGGTGTCGCTGAGATGGGCGATGAGCCGTCGGGTGACGGTCGGCGACAGGATGGGTTCGCCGGCCGCGACCCGCGCGATGGCGCGCAGGATCTCGGCGGGTGGCGTGTGTTTGAGCAGGAAGCCGCTGGCCCCGGCGCGCAGGGCGCGCAGGACGTGCTCGTCGGCGTCGAAGGTGGTCAGGACGATGACCTCGGGTGGGTCGGGTCGGGCGCGGAGTCGTTCGGTGGCGGCGAGGCCGTCGAGGGTGGGCATGCGGATGTCCATCAGCACCACGTCCGGGGCGTATGCGTCGACGGCGGCGGCTACCTCGCTTCCGTCGCCGGCCTCGCCCACCACGGCGATGTCCGGCGAGCCGCCGATGACCATGGTGAGGCCGGCCCGCACGAGCGGGTCGTCGTCGACGATGAGGACCCGCACCGGTGCGTTCACGTTGGGCTCCTTGTCCGTGGTCACCTGGGCCGGGGGCCGGTTCCGACCGCGATCAGAGGGTAGGCCACGGTAGCCAGGCCCTGAGCCGGAAGTCACCGGCGGGGGTGAGGCCGTGTTCGAGGCGTCCGCCGGCGAGGACGGCCCGTTCGGCGAGCCCGATGAGGCCGATGCCGGCGCCGGGGATGCCGGCAGGGCTGGTCTCGGCCGGGTACGGGTTGCGAATCTCGACGGTTACGCCGTCGCCCGGGGTTGCCCGGACGGTGACGGCCACTTCGCCTTCGGGGGCGTGCTTGCGGGCGTTGGTCAGCCCCTCCTGCACGATCCGGTAAGCGCTGCGCCCCACACCGGCCGGTACGGCGGAAAGCGCGTCGGTCTGCCAGTCGAGCCGTATCCGCATCCCGGCGCGCCGCGATTGGTCGACGAGGTCAGGGAGGTCGGCCAGGGTGGGCTGCGGCCGTTCCGGCGTCTCGTCGGACCGGTCGACACCGGCGCGGAGGACGCCGATCACCTCCCGAAGGTCCTCCAGTGCCTGGTAGGCGCTCTCGCGGACCACACCGGCGGCACGGGCGACCTCCTCGGGCGCGGCGTCGGGGCGTAGCTCCAGCGCCCCGGCGTGCAGACTCAGCAGGGACAGGCGGTGGGCGAGCACGTCGTGCATCTCCCGGGCGATCCGGTTGCGTTCGCCCTGGCGGGCTTCGGCGACGCGCAGTTCCTGTTCGGCCTCGACCCGCCCGGCCCGCTCCCGCAGCGACTGGCGTCGGGCCCGCACAAACATGCCCCAGGCGAGTACCGCGGCCGCGAAGACGACGCCCAGCACGATGTCCGACGGAGAACCGACTGGGACGTCGGGTCGAACCAGCAGCGTCAGGAACGGGACGAGCGCGTACCCAGCCACGATCGGGGCGACCACCGCGAAGCGCCGGTGCACCGCGACGGTGAACAGCGCGATGATCGCCGCGCCCGAGGCGGACGTCGCGTAGACGCCGACCACACCGGCGACCACGGCGAGGCCGACCGGCCAGCGCCGGCGCAGCCACACCCCCAGACTGCACAGGCCGCCGAGAACGAGGTCGACAGTGAGCGGGACCGGGGCGACGTGCTGCGCGAGGCCGTCGCCCAGGGCGAGCACCATGAGGCCGACGGCCAGCAGGAAACACACGGCATCGACCACCCGGCCGCGGATCGTGCGCCCGGCCGGGCGTACCGGATCGTGGTCAGCATCGCTGGTCACACCCGCCGGTAGCGGGCTGCGATCCGGCGGGTCCGCCGGGGCCGTCATGATCAAAGGGTACGGCCCGGCCGGGCCCCACGGCATCCGACCAAAGTCGATCCCGAGGTGTAGACCTTCGGCCCACCACCATCGACCTTGGCTCGTGGCGGCGTATCCGGCCGCTCCAGCAATCTGTCCCACAGCACCGGAACGGCAGCCAAAGAAGACTCCGAAACCAACTCCGACCATTCCTGCGCCACGAATGACGTGGTGCTTGCACCGGTCATCCGACCGCAACGAAGGAGCGAGAGATGAGATCACCGCACAACCCCGCCACCGCGCTGAATCCCGGCACGTGCCCGTGAGCGCGGCAGCGGCGACGACGGTGCCTACCCCGACCCGAGCGCTCCGAGAGCGGGTCGTGGGCGCGACGGCGATCGCGTTGGCAGCGTCGGTGGCGATCCAGAACGCGGTGGTGGTCTGGGCCGGAGCGCCGGGCTACGGGGACCCGATCGGGGAGGTGCTCGCCTTCCACGCGGAGCACCGGGTCGCGGTCGCGATCGCGGTCGGCCTGGAGGCGCTGAACCTGCCGCTGCTGCTCGGGTTCCTGACCGGTCTCCACGGGCTCGTCGAGCGCCGCGGGCGTGCGGGCGCAGACTGGTCGCGCCTCGCGGTGGCCGCAGGCGCGACCCTCTCGGCAGTCTTTGCGCTCTACGCCGTCCTGTGGAACGGTGTCGTGCTGTCCGCCGGCGACCTCGCCGATCCGAGCCCGGAGTTCGAGCTCGCCTGGCAACTGCATGCAGCAGCCTTCGCGTTGGCGCTGCCGGCGCTCGGCACCACATGCATCGGCGCTGCGCTGGCGGCGCACGCGAGCGAGCTGACGCCGCCGTGGCAGCGTCTGCTCGCAGTGGCCGGGGGAGGCCTGCTGCTCGCCGCCGGGGCGGCCAACCTCGCGATCGCGGACGGCTCATCGCTCCTCTTCGTGGGGATGCCCGGCTACGCCGCCTGGCTCGGGTGGCTGCTTGCGACCGGTGTACGGCTGGTGCGCGCGCGAACAGCTGGCCGTCCTGACGACGCATCGACCTCCGCCGAGGAGGGATGATGGGAACCGACGTCGAGGCAGCTGCGGTCGCCGCAGCGCTCGGGACGTTCGCCGGCCGTGCGCCGGGGCGATCGCCGATGCCGCGCTCCGAGGCCGTCGTCTCGATCTGCGCGGGACCTCGTTCGCGGGGCGTGGCCGTAGTATCCGGCGGTACCCAGCAGGCTCGCGCCACCACGACCAAGCTCGTCGACGTACGGACACGCTGCGCCGCGACAAGGGCGGCGGCGTAGGCCCGCGGAACTGATCGGAAGCCTGGCGTCCGCGTTCTTGCCCGTGCCACTGCGGCCGCGTCCCCAGTAGTGGTCAGTGCCGGTGTCCTCGACGATCTCCTCGTCGCCGGTGTCCAACAGGACGGCGCGGATGTCGTCGTGGGCGGTGAACTTGGCCGTCACGGCCCGGCGCATCACGTCGCCTTTGACCCGTTCCCAGTCGCGGCGCAGCGGCCGGGACCGGTCGCGGCCCAGCTCGGCGGCCCGCAACGGGGTCGCCGTCCGCCGGATGAGCTCGGCGTGGCGGGTACCGGGGAACTTCTGAGCCTGGAAGGAGTGCTCGGAGGTCGTCCACCACTGGCCGGCGTCCAGCACTAGACACCGACGACCGTTGATCTCCACGACGTACCCGCCGTCGTCGTTGTTCCCGGACACGGTAGGGACTCGTAACGCGGCGCCGCAGCGCCGCAGCGCCGGAGCCATCTCGCGGAGCACATCCTCAACGCCGCCCTCCGCAAGCTCCTCCCCGTCAGCGTGAAACGTCACGTCGTCAAGGACAGCGCAGCTGAACGGGTGTCCTCCGGCCGCCACGTCCCGCCGCTGGGTCTGCCCGGCAGTGGGCGGCTGATCGCGCCAGTTCGCCCCACCGGTGCGGGCCCGCGCCAGTTCGCCCCACCGGCGAGGACAGCGCGGTCGGCGTTGGTGAACGTGGGCTGCCGACCTGGCGCTGCAGGACGACCAGTGGATGTCGCAGGCAAGGATCTCGATGCCTTTGTCCCGGTCACGCATCGGCAGCAAGCGCAGCAGTGCGAAGGCGTTGGTCGCGGCGAGATGGGCTGTCGCTGGTGATCACGTGCCGGGCGGTGGTGAGGATGCCGGGGCCAACCGCGGAGACCGCGCGTCTGGTGCCGCGCCGGCTGGCGATGCGTCGGTAACGGGCCCGCGGGAAGATGCCGTTGCTGCGGAACGCTGCTGCGGCGGCTCCGCCGACGGTGCCGCGAAGCCGGGAGCTGCGGTTGCTCGGCATTGGGCGACGAGGCGTTCAGCGATGGCGTCCCGGTAACCGGTCATCGCCGCGCGGCACCTGGGTGTGTCCGAATAGATCATGTTGAGGTGGATGCCGTCGTGGTTCCGTAGGAACCACATGTTTCCGGTGTTCGAATGGGAGGCTTCCGGAATGGTCGTGGGGCGCCACTGCGGATAATGTTCGGCGCCGGGCATCCTCCGATAGT
The DNA here is from genome assembly GCF_000716715.1 of Dactylosporangium aurantiacum. Lineage (GTDB taxonomy): Bacteria > Actinomycetota > Actinomycetes > Mycobacteriales > Micromonosporaceae > Dactylosporangium > Dactylosporangium aurantiacum. The sequence continues at coordinate 255,484 of NZ_JNYJ01000002.1, forward strand.
CGATGAATGAGAAGAAGTTCACCGGATAGGGCCACGTGCGCAGATGGAAGTACTGCGGCGCGAGGAGCTGCCACGCCTTGACGAACGGGACGTCGGTATGCGGCAGCAGCGCACGGAATGCTTTGTGCGCCCCGGCGGCTGCGGCGGCGAAGTCGTTGCCGACGTCGATGGGAAACGTGATCGGCAAGGTGTTGACGAACCAGCCGAACGCATCGCGCCAGCGCGGGTCGCGCCGTTCGCTGATCGGCATGAATCCGTGGTACGTCGGGTGGCCGGTGATCTCGTGCAGGGACATGCCGACCACCGCCAGCAGCCCGGTCGACAGCTTGACGCCATGCGTGTCGCACAGCGCCTCGAACTCCCTCGCCGCCGCATCGTCGAGCAGGCGCGTGGTCTCGTTGTGTGCGGGGTACATGTGCCCGTGGTCCAGGCCGAGCTCCAGGGGCAGCCGCGGGAACAGGCTCCCCGCGCCGGCGACGAAGGAGCGCCAGTACGCAAGCTCGGGGCCGTCGGCGGTGATCGTGGCGTACCGGTGCCGCTGCGCGACGCCGAAGTCCAGATAGCTGCCCGCCGGTTGGAGCGCGGGCAGATGGCCGCGGGTCGCTGCGGTGTACAGGCGCTGGATCTCCTCCACGGCGATCGCCAGCGACATGCCGTCGCACACGATGTGGTCGAACGCCAGGAACACCGTCGAGCGCAGCCGGTGCTCCACGACGCCCATGAGGAACAGCGGCCAGGACAGTGCGCTGATGGCGCGGCTGAACGTGTCGCCGAGATGGCGGCGCACCGCCTCCGCGCTCGGCAGCACGCCGAGATGGACCCGCTCGAGGGCCACCTCGTCGGCGGTCATGACGTCGCAGTGCAGGCCGCTCGTGATCTGTTCGAACCCGCAGCGGAGGACCTCGTGCCGCTGGACGAAGCGGCGGAGCGCGAGCTCCAGGGCATCGAGGTCCACCTGACCGTCGATGCGGAGCGTCATCGCCACCCAGTAGTCCTCCGCGGCGTGTTCCATCCGCGCCGCGAGCGCGGCGGAGAAGTGCTTTTCCTGGTTGTACGAAGCGGCTTTGGACGACCTGGCCGGATCGAAGTCGTCCGGCGGGCGCAACCGCCAGTGGTATACGCGGCCGGGTTCGATATCCAGATCGGACAATGGAATCTGAAGCATTGGACGCCACCTTCCGTCGAAGCCCAGGAAAACGATAGATCTGGCTCCATGGAGATGGAACGTCATGGGTGGATGTTCACCTGTACGAGGGCGGAATACGATTCATTCACTTCCGCTTGGTTGCTGATGGATGTCAATGTATGTAGGTTGCCTGAATGTTTGGGCTGCGGCTCGTTCTCGTCACCCTCGGCTCGCGCGGGGATGTGGACCCGTTCCTGGCATTGGCAGGGGCGCTCATCGCCAGGGGTCACCAGGTCCGCCTCGTGACGCAGCCTGACCTCGCCGCGGGTGCCGACGGCGTCGAGCTGTACCGGATCGACCTCGGCCCGACCGGTGACCTGCTCGACCTTCCGGCGGCCAAGCGCCTGCTGCGCAGACCGTTCGACCCTCGCGCCATCCGGCAGCTCATGGACGCGCTCGAACCCGGATTCGAGATGCTCTACCGGGCGACCGTCAGCGCCGTCGCCGACGCCGACGCCGTCGTGTGCCATCCGATGACGTTTCCCGCGCTCGACGTCGCCCAGCACGCCGGTGTGCCGGCCGTCCATCTGCACCACGTGCCGGCCATCCCGACCGGCCGCTTCCCGTCGCCCAGCGCCCACCGGGTGTCCGGTAACTACGGCGCGATCGGCAACCGTCTCACGTACGCCGTCGAGCGGCGCCTGGCCTGGCGATTGACCGCACCGGTCATGAACCGGCTGCGGGATAGCGTCCTGCGCCGACCGCCGCTGTCCGCGTCGGCGGCGCTCGCCCTGCACCAGCGGCGCGTGGGCGCTGTCGCCGCGGTGAGCCCGAGGGTGTTGCCCCGCCCTGCGGACTGGCCGGACGACGTCGTCGTCTCCGGATACCTGCAGACCCGTCCCGGGACGGTGTCGCCGCTCGACCCGGACACTCGTCGCTTCCTCGACTCCGGCCCGCCGCCGGTGTTCGTGACACTGGGCTCGACGCCGGTGCCCGATGCCGCCGCGGTCGCCCGCACCGTGGTCGCTGCCGCCTCGCTGAGCGGGCACCGTCTCGTCGTGCAGGACGGCACCGCCAAGCTCGGCCGGGGCGTCACCGGGGAGAACGTGCACGCCGTCGAGGCGATCGACTATGCGGCGCTGCTGCCACGGGTGGCCGCCGTCGTGCACCACGGCGGCGCCGGAACACTGGCACAGATCCTGAGGCACGGCCTTCCGTCGCTCGCCCTGCCCAGCTTCGCCGACCAGTTCTTCTGGGCACATCGCATCCGCAGCGCCGGCGTCGGACCGCGCCCACTGCCGCTGCGCCGGCTGACCACCACCCGCCTCGCCGGTCTGCTGGATGAACTGATGACGACCGGCCGTTACGCCGACCGGGCAGCCGAGATCGGCACCGCCATCCGCCGTGAAGACGGCCCAGCGGCCGCCGCCGCCGCGATCGAGGCGTTCCTCGTGCGTCGTTGACACGAACCACTGGACCGGACACGGCATGCCCGGGCACGGATCGGCCGTCGGCGTGCTGCTGGCGCGCGGGACGCCGCACGATCCGGGGGCTCGACGGTCTCCGGTCTGCTGCGGCTGTCGGCGGCCTCGGTCGTGACCCTGATGGCGCTCGGACTCATGGGGCTGATGCTGGGCGCGGCGGCGCAAGCGCCGCAGCGATGGCTGACGTTGAGCCGCTTGCGGACCCTTGGCCTGCGCCTGCGCGATGCCCGCCGGGGTCGCGGCCGGGGAACGGCTGCCGGTCGCGGTGATCGCCGGACTGACCGGCCCGCTGCTCGGCGTGCTCCTCGCCGGGACGGCCCTCGGACCGCTCTCGCTGCCCCGGGTCGCCGGGCAAACCACCGATCAGGTCCTGACCCCGCCGTGGGTCTGGCTCGGGTGCGTGCCGATGATGTTCCTGGCGGCGGTCGCCGTCGTCGTCGAATCGGCACGCCGCCGTCGTTGGCGGCTGGCCGCAGCGTTCGGATCGGCGAAGGTCAGCTCCTCAACTCGGGTCCTTGCCGGCCGACGGTTTCCTGGGTCAGGTGGAATCCGCCGTCAAGCCGGGGTGGCACATGCCGGGCGGGGTTCGACGCAGCGGTTGTCGGGCCGCGCTCAGGTAGGCGCAGGTGCACCCGGCGGCCGCGACGCCGGCGGTACACGTTAGCGCTGTCCGGGATTGTCCGGGAACGCGGATCCGGACGGCCGGGGGACCGAGGCTGACTCCGTCACGTCAGGACGGGGGACGGCGACGGACGACATCGGCGTCGTCTGTGCACGCGCCCTGCCCTGGCACGGAGGAAGGGGAAGCCTTGAGGTTTCACTTTGGCGTGACCACCGGTCTGGCGGCCGTGTGTGGCATGGCGATCGCACTCGCCGGCGGGAGCATCCCAGCGCAGGCGGGCTCCAGCGGCGCCGGGCGAGCGGCGGTGGCCGAGGCGTCGCAGCAGGCGGCCGACGGCCGTCCGGCATTCACAATCCGGCCCGGTCTGCAGTCGCCGCCGTTGCCGCTGCCGGGTTGGAGCGGCCAGCTCCACCCCGACTACGGGTTCGAGATCCATGCGGGGGTCACCGGGGCCCGGGCCCGGCACAGCATCAACCCCGGCTATTCCACGGGAGACTTCATCTACTCTCCCACCCTCTATCCGGGCAGCCACTCCTGTATCGAGCTGTACGACAACTACCACGACGGGCTGGAGCTCTGGGTCTGGGACCAGTGCGACGTCACAGGCGGGCTGCACAAGCTGACCGACATCGACAGCACCTTCCGGTCGAAGTACGCCCCGAACTCGGCGTACGACTTCCAGATCGTCAAGACCAACGCCGCGACGAACGAGTGGATGGCGTCGGTGTACAACGTCACCACCTCGACCTGGGACGTTCTGTACACCACGCACGGCAACCGGGGCGGCGACACGTTCGGCTGGGCGATCTTCGAGGCCTACACCGGCTACAACCCGGTCACCACGGTCGGCGACTACTGCACGAAGAGCCGCGGGCACGTGTGGAAGGCGAGCGGCATCAAGGTGCAGATCAGCGGCTCATGGGTCGACCTCGGCCCGTCGAACTCGCACTGGCGGGGTCTGAACACGCCGGACGACGCGTACGGCTGCCCGTCGGTCACCGCCGTGCGCGACGCAGCCAACGGGTACACGGTGACCAACCCGACGCTCTCCTGCGAGGTTACCTACTCGGCGAGCGGTTGGTCCGGCGGCTTCACCGCCAACATCACGCTCAAGAACACCGGTCCGGCGCCCGTCAACAAGTGGACGTTGAACTGGGACTTCGCGGGCAACCAGACGATCACCAGCACCTGGAACGGGATCACCACCCAGACCGGGCAGCACGTGGCGATCAACAACGAGTCGTACAACGCCATCATCAACCCGGGCGCGACGGTCAACTTCGGCTTCCAGGCCGGCTACACCGGCACCAACACCAACCCGACCAACTTCACCCTGACCAACGGGTCGCCCTGCACCTGAGCCGGCCCCTGCGCGACGCGCCCCAGCGGGCCGATCGGGCCTGGCACACCGCGATCCTGCTGGACGCCGTCGGCGGGGCACCACGTCGAACGGCATGCCAACAATAGGATCGAGGGCGACCACAGTCAGCTCAAGCACCGGCTCAGACCGGTGCGAGGGCTACGGACCGACCGGACCGCGCAGACGATCATCGCCGGGCACGCGTTCATGCGGAATCTGCGCCGCGGACACTACGAACTCGGCGTCGACGCACCGCACGGGATGCGGGTCGCCGCAGCGTCCACCGAACTCGCCACCGCGATCTGAAGACCTGTCGCAACTGTCAAACGCGTCCTCCGCTGGGCGAACGCAACAGCGCCTCGCGGAGGTACTCTCCTCGCTGTGATCACCGCGCCGGTGGTCGGCGAGGCACGGGGGAGACGGCATGTCGTTCGGGCTCACGCGCAGGTCCGCGATCCTGGCGGCGGTGACCGGGGCGACCGCGGTCGCCGTCCCCGGCCTGGTGCCGGGGCAGCGGAAGGCGCACGCGTCGCTGCCCGGCAGCCGGGGAGCGATCACGTTCCTGCGCGGCACCCAGGTCTGGATCGCGGACGCCGACGGCAACGGCGCGCGGCTGCTCGTCGAGAACGCGGGCTACGGTCCCGGCAGCTGGTCGCCGGACGGCAGCCGGTTCGTCTACTCGACCGGCCACGCGATCGAGTCGGTGCGCCAGGACGGCAGCGACCGGGTCGTCGTGTACCAGCGCGCCGCCGGCAACGTCACCGGGCCCGCGTTCACCCCCGACGGCGGGTCCGTCATCTTCAGCGACAGCGGGAAGCTGTACGTCACGGCGGCCGGGACCGACCACGGCACGGCCGACGCCCTGGTGTACAGCGACCCCGGCGGGTCCTTCGCCGAGCAGGCCACCGTCTCCGTCGACGGCACGGTCGCGTTCCAGCGGGACTATGCCCTCGACGGCGTGATCCGCCGGGTCGACGGCGTCGGCACCGCCACGACGATCATCACCGGCGGCGCGGGGGAGCCGGACTTCTCCCCGGACGGCACGAAGCTCGCATTCACCCGCATGACCGGCGGCGACGGCGCCCCGATCGTCCAGCAGGTGTGGATGGCCGACGCGGACGGCACCGACCAGGTCCAGCTGACGACGGTGTCCAACGCCGGCTTCTCCAACGGCAACCCCACCTGGACGGCGGACGGCGGCGCCGTCGTGTTCACCAGCCGCGCGGGCGCCAACCGCACCCTCAAGCGGATCGACGTCGCCACGAGGCAGATCGACCCGCTGGCCGACAACGCGTCCGACGCGACCTGCCAGCCGGTCAACGCCAACCACGTCGAGCGGGTCTGGGGCGCCACCGCGCTCGGCACCGCCGTGGCGACGTCCCGCTACAACTGGGCCGACCACGGCGTCGACGACGGCGTCCGGGCGCAGGCGAAGGCCGTCGTGCTGTCCCGCGACGACACGTATCTCGACGCGCTCGGCGGCTCCGCCCTGGCGGTGGCGAAGCAGGGCCCGCTGCTGATCACGCCCACCGGGAAGCTGCACGCCGACATCCAGGCGGAGATCCAGCGGATCCTCGGCGGCACCGGCACCGTGTACCTCCTCGGTGGCACCGTCGCGCTGTCCGCGAACGTGGAGACGAAGCTCAGATCGCTCGGCTACTCCGTCGTGCGCCTGTGGGGCCAGGACGAGTACGCGACGGCGGTCGCCGTCGCGAAGGCGATCACCACCGAACCGTCCGCGATCATCCTGGCGACGTCCCTGAAGTACTACGACGCGCTCGCCGCGGGTGCCGCCGCGGGCGCGAACCCGGGCACCGTCGTCGTGCTCACCGCCGGTGACGCCATGCCCGCGGCGTCGGCCGCCTATCTCGACGCGGTCGACCCGGACCGGGTCGCGGTCATCGCGGTCGGTGGGCCGGCCGTGCGGGCGCTGGGCAACGCCGTGCTGCCGTCGTGGCCCGACGACACGGAGTTCTATCCCGTGTTCGGCGCGACGGAGTTCGAGACCGCGGTCGCCGTCGCGGACTTCTTCTTCACCGGCCCGCGCACCGCCGCCGTCGCCACGGCGACGACCTGGTTCGACGCGCTCACCGGCGGTGCGATGATCGGCGCCAACGGCGGCCCGCTGCTGCTGTCCACGCCGGGCACGCTGAGCGAGCCGACCCGCGCGTACTTCTCCCGCAACGCCGGTTCGATCACGTACGGGGTGCTGCTCGGCGGCCCCCTCGCGCTGAAGGACGCGCTCATCACGCCGCTCGGCAACGCGATCTCGGTGCCCGGTCAGTACGACGTCTCCCAGTACACCGAAACCTTCACCGTCCCGACGACCCTGCGCCGCTCCGCCCGGCACCACCGGGCCACCACGCCGGGCCGCACCGGCGGCATCCCTGGCACGAAGGGCCCCTCCACCGCACGCTGAACCGCCGTTACACTCCTCGCCGTGATCACCGCGCCGGTGGTCACGGCGACCACGGGGGACAGCATGTCGTTCGGGCTCACACGCAGATCCGCCATCCTCGCCGCGATGACCGGAGCGACCGCCGTCGCGGTCCCCGGGCTCGTGCCGGGACAGCGGACGGCGCACGCGTCGCTGCCGGGCAGCGGAGGATCGATCACGTTCCGCCGCGACTTCCAGATCTTCATCGCCAACGCCGACGGCACCGGCGAGCGGACCCTCGTCGACTACGCGCCGCAGTCGCGAGGATCCGGCGAGTGGTCGCCCGACGGCAGCCGGTTCGTGTTCTCCTCCGGCTCGGCCATCGAGTCGGTGCGCCAGGACGGCAGCGACCGGGAGGTGCTCGCCGGACCGTCGACCGGCACCCTGCAGGAGCCGACCTACACCCCCGACGGCGCGTTCGTGATCTTCAGCGACTGGTTCCGGCTGCGCATCGCCCCGGCCGGCGGTGGCGGCGGCGAAGAGGGCGAGATCCTGTTCGGCGGCCCGGCCGACACGCACAGGAGCGAGCCCGCCGTCTCCGTCACCGGCACGGTCGTGTTCCAGGAGGGTCAGGGCGAGCAGAGCGTCATCCGGCGGCTCGAGAGCAACGGCGCCGCCACCACGATCATCACCGGCGGCGTGTGGGAGCCGGACTTCTCCCCGGACGGCACGAAGCTCGCCTACAGCCGCTCCACCGGCGGCATGGACGGTGTCCCGCGCGTCGTGCAGATCTGGATGGCCAACGCCGACGGGTCCGGCATGGTGCAGCTGACGACCGAGGCCACCGCCGGCGTCGCCAACACCAACCCCACGTGGACGACCGACGGCACCGCCATCCTGTTCACCTGCCGGGTCAACGACGTGCCGCACGTCAAGCGGATCGACGTCACCACGAAGACGATCACCACGATCGTCGTGAACGGCTACCAGGCGACCTGCCAGCCGGTCAACGACAACACCGTCGAGCGGGTCTGGGGCGCCACCGCACTCGGCACCGCCGTGGCGACGTCCCGCTACAACTGGGCCGACCACGGCGTCGACGACGGGTTCCGGGCGCCGGCGAAGGCCGTCGTGCTGTCCCGCGACGACGTGTACTTCGACGCGCTCGGCGGGTCCGCGCTCGCCGTCGGCGAGCAGGGTCCGCTGCTGATCACGCCGCCCGGGAAGCTGCACGCCGACACTCAGGCCGAGATGCAGCGAATCCTCGGCGGCTCCGGCACCGTGTACCTGCTCGGCGGCACCGTCGCGCTGTCGGCCAAGGTCGAGTCGCAGGTGCGGGACCTCGGTTACACGGTCGTGCGGCTGTGGGGCCAGGACGAGTACGCGACCGCCGTCGCCGTGGCCAAGGCGATCACCACCCAGCCGTCCGCGGTGATCCTGGCGACGTCGCTGAAGTACTACGACGCCCTGGCCGCCGGTGCCGCCGCCGGGGCGAACCCGGGCACCGTCGTGGTCCTCACCGCCGGCGACACGATGCCCGCGGCGACCGCCGCGTACCTCGACGGCCTCGACCCCGAGGCCGTCGCGATGATCGCCGTCGGCGGACCGGCCGTCCGGGCACTGGAGAACGCCGGGGCGCGCAACCAGCTGCCGTCGTGGCCCGACGGCGCCGAGTACTACCCGGTCTTCGGCGCGACCGAGTTCGAGACCGCGGTCGCCGTCGCCGAGTTCTTCTTCACCGGCCCGCGGACCGCGGCCGTCGCCACCGCCACGACGTGGTTCGACGCCCTCACCGGCGGGGCGATGATCGGTGCCAACGGAGGTCCGCTGCTGCTGTCGGCGCCGGGCACGCTGAGCGAGCCGACCCGCGCGTACTTCTCCCGCAACGCCGGCAGCATCACCTACGGCGTCTTGCTCGGCGGCCCCCTCGCGTTGAAGGACAGCCTCATCGGGCCGCTCGGCAACGCGATCTCCGTGCCCGGCGCGGTCGGCTACGAGCAGTACACCGAGACCTTCACCGTCCCGAAGACGCTGCGCCGCTCCACCACCCAGCACCGGCGCGCCGCCACCGGGACGCCCGGCCCCATCCCCGGCACCGAGGGCCGCGCCGCCAGCCTCTGAACGGCCGGGCTCTGAACGGCCGGGCTCTGAACGGCCGGGTGCTGAGCGGTCAGATGGTGTGGCCGCCGTTGACGGTCACCCTGGTCAGGCCGATGCCGGGCCGCTAGGGATCTTGACCCGTGCGGTGCGGCCGTTCTCACGCATGGCCGACGACAACTGCGGGATGATGGCCCGTCGGGCTGCTACGACTGGCGTACCTCGGTGTGACGAACGTGCTCGCGATGCTGCGGTTGCTGCCGATGAGCGACCGGGACAAAGACGCCGAGATCCTCGCCCTCCGCCACCAGCTCATGGTGCTGCGACGTCAACTGGGCAAGGACAGGGTGCGGTTCGACCCGACTGATCGGGCGTTCCTGGCAGCGCTGCTGCATCGACTGCCAATACATGTGCTCCACGGGCTGCGGTTACTCGTCCGCCCCGACACCGTCCTGCGCTGGCACCGCGATCTGATCGCCGGTCGCCACGCGGCCGCCTCCCGACCCAAGCGCCCCGGCCGGCCGCGCACGCTACGGTCCATCCGCGTCCCGGTGCTCCGCCTGGCAAGGGAGAACCCCAGCTGGGGCTACCGACGTCCGCACGGCGAACTGCTCGTACTAGGAGTCAAGGTCGCCGCGTCCACGGTCTGGGAGATCCTCAAAGAGGCTGGGATCGATCCGGCACCCCAGCGGTCCTCCAGTACCTGGGCGGATTTCCTGCGTTCGCAGGCCGACGCCCTGCTGGCATGCGACGTCCTCGAGACGGCGACGTTGAGCGGGACACGGATGTACGTCCTCGCGGTGAACGAGCACACCAGCCGGCGGATCCGGGTCCTGGGAGCCACCGCCCATCCGACCGCCGCCGCGCCGGCAGGCGGTTTCGGTGTGCAGGCGCAGCGGCAGTGCGTCGAGGATGGTGTCGTTGCCGGTGGTGCGGGCGACGTGGTTGATGTCGGTGAGTTCGTCGGTGGTCAATGCTCGTCGGGTGCTGGTGAACAGGCGGCCCGGTACTTCGGCGAGGCACAGCCGTAAGCGATCTGCCGCCGGCGGCCTGACCTGTCGTCGGCGCACCACCGACGGCAGCAGACCGCACGTCGCCCGTGGCATTGCTGACCCGGAGGGGCGGCGCTTCGAAAGTCGATCGCTGTATGCGTCATGGACGCCGACCTGCGTGTTTCAGCGGAGGATCGTGCTGGTGAGCGTGTCGATGATCCATTGCTCCCATTGGGCGGGTGACCAGCCCCGGTCGACGGTGCACAGCTGGTAGACCTCGATGCTGATGAGGCAGTAGACGATGCCGGCGGCGCGGTCCACGGTCAGGTCCGGCCCCAGGAAGTGCCTGTCGGCGAGGTGCTGAACGACCGTGCGCTGCGCCGTGTAGCGCTGTGCCATGTTGGTCTGCCACTGCGCGGCCATCTCCGGATCGCTGCCGGCGGCGTCGCGCACGATTTTCATGATCGGGGCAATCCGGCCGAAGACGGTGCGCGCGTTGCGGACCCAGATCGCCAGTGCTTGCGGGCCGTCCGATGCGTCGCGCAGGCGTTGGGTCCAGGGCCTGTCCAGCAACGGCACCGGCTTGTCGTCGCCGACCGCCAGGACGTCGACGACCTCCTTGAGCACGGTCGCCTTGTTGCCGAAGTGGAAGTACAGCGTCTGCACCGAGATGCCGGCGGCCTTGGCGATCTGGTCGAGCGTCGTGGCCGAGTAGCCGTGACTGAGGAACAGCGTTGTGGCGTGGTCGATGACCCGGCGGCGGGTGGCGCGAGCCTGTTCCGCGCGCCGTGTGCCAGGTTGACGGTTTCGCTTGACACCTTCACTCATTCGCTAGAGTTTACTGTAGCAATTCGCTATAGTTCACTTCAGCAAAACGACCTCTCGGAGATGTCATGGATACGGCGATCAACGGCTTCCATCACGTCAAGCTTCCGGTCACCGACCCGGTGCGCAGCCGGGACTGGTACGCGCGGGTGCTCGGGCTGCGGACCCACCTCGAGTTCGTGGAGGAGGGTGAGCTGATGGGGGTGGCGATGCGGGACCCAGGCGACAGCATCGAGCTGGCCCTGCGCCGCGATCCGGCACGCGCGGCCGTGCTGGCCGGGTTCGACCCGCTCGCCCTGCAACTGCCCACACCGGCCGCGCTGGACGGGTGGCAGCGGCATTTCGAGGACCTCGGTGAGCCGCACGGCGGGATCGTCACCGGGCGCATGGGCCGGGTCCTCGTCGGCCTGCACGACCCGGACGGTATCGAGGTGCGCCTCTACCTGCCGGCCGAGGCGTCGTCACGTGGTGCGCCGTGAACCTCGACGCAATGGCGTGCCGCATCCTCAGCGGTGCCCGATGACGCAATCGACGGAACCCGCCGGGCGGCCTGCCGCTGCCGCTGCCGCCGTCGACCGGCAATGCGCCCGCGGGCCACCGTGGTTTCGCGTACCAAGGTTGGGAGATCGCTTTGGCCGGACCGGGTGAGCCGACCATGTTCACGGTCCGCTGGTCGCGGTTGCACCGTCTTGCGTGCCGTGTCCGGCGGCAGTACTGATGCCCGGTTCGCTCGCCGGGCGGCATGCTCACAGCACCGCGCTGAGTTCGCCCACCGGTTCCCTGGAGGTGCACGTTGCAACAGCGTTCTGAGACGATCCCGTCGGCCTTGGCCGACAGAGCGGCCCTGGTCCGGCGTACGGAGTGGTGGCTGATCCATCAGGGTCTGCCGAAGTTCGTGACGAGGCAGACGTTGCGCACCCACACCCTGCCGCGCATGTTCCCGCTGCTGCTGCTCGTCCTGCTCCTCATGGTCGTCCCCATCGAGGACTGGCGCACGGCGGTCGCCGTGGCCACCGTTGTGCCCGCGGCGATCTGGTTGATCGTCACCCGGGCCGGGCGGCGGCCGCCGCCGGTACTACCGCGCTGGCTGGCGGTACTGCTCGTCGGCGGCTACGTGGCGGCGCCGATGGGCCTGGCGTCGCTTGGTGTCGCGCTGGACCCCGGCGCGTTCGGTGTCACGCCCGGCGCGGTGGGCCAGGCCGAGGTCGCCTTGAGGATGGCACTGAGCCTCGCCCTGATCGTCGCGGTCGCCAACGTTTGCACCCGCTACGGCGTGGTGTCGCTGGTGCTGCACTCGCTCCGGCACCTGGTCGGGGACCTGCGCAACAGCTTCGGTCTGCTCGGCCGGGCGCTGCCGACCCTGCTGTTCATCATCATCTTCCTGTTCTTCACCGCCGACATCTGGGTGCTGGCCAGTCACCTGTCCACGCGGCGGCTCGTCGCGACGCTGGCCGTCTTCACCGCGGTCACGTTCTTCGCGATCGCTGCCCGGCTGCGTGAGGAGCTCAACGCCATCGAGCAGTCCACCGCCCCCGACCGGCTCGTCGCCGCCTGCGCGCGGACCCCGCTGGAGGCGGTCGCACCGGACCTGGCCCCCGTTGCCCGGCTCACCGGGCTGCGTCGCACCGAGATGCTCAACATCCTGTTCATCCTCGGCACCCGCCAGCTCATCCGCGCCGCCGTCGTCGGCGTCGCGGTGTTCGCGTTCTTCATCGTCTTCGGGCTCATCGCCGTCAACCCCGACACCGCCAAACAATGGATCGGCGCCGATCCCGAAGCGTCCGGCCTGGTCCACGCCGTACCGGCGACGATGGTGACGGTGGCGGTGCTGCTGGCCGGGTTCAGCGTCATGTACTTCGCGGTGTCCTCGATGACTGACAGCGAGTACCGCCAGCGGTACTTCGCCGGCATCCTGGGCGACATCAGTCGCGTCATCGCCGTCCGCGCCGTCTACCTGGCCCTGCAGCACCTGCCCGCACCGGACCCGCCGACGATCGACACCGCGACCACCCAACGCCTCTGGAGCGGATCGGCGGCGCAATGAGCGAGCCGACGACACCACGACACACCACACCGACCGGCGGCTCCCGGGTCGGCATCGACTTCGGTACCTCCAGCACCGTGGCCGTCCTGCAGCGACCCGATGGCTCGTGCACCCAGCTGCTGTTCGGCGCATCGCCGCTGCTGCCCTCCGCCGTATTCGCCACCCCGGACGCGACCCTGCTCACCGGCGACGACGCCGAACAGGCCGCCGCCACCGAGCCCGCCGGGTTCGAACCGAACCCGAAACGCCGCATCGACGACGGCACCGTCTGGCTCGGCGAACGCGAGCTCCCGGTCACCGACCTGATCGGCGCGGTACTCGCCCGGGTCATCCACGAAGCACACCGGGTCGCCGCCGGCCCCATCAGCGAGGTCGTGCTGACCCACCCGGCCAGCTGGAGCGCCACCCGCCTGGCCGTGCTCGTCGAGGCCGCCACACGCTGCGGCAACAGCGATGTGCGGCTGGTTGCGGAGCCGGTCGCGGCGGCCGCCTACTTCACCACGGTGCTGGGCCGGTACCTGCGCCCCGGTCAGTGCCTGCTCGTCTACGACCTCGGCGCCGGCACCTTCGACGTCAGCGTCGTGCGGCGGACCTCCGGCGGGTACGACGTCGTCGCCGCAGACGGCCTGCCCGACGTCGGCGGCCTCGATCTGGACGCCGCCGTCATCGACCACGTGCGCACGCTCAACCCCGGCGGCGCCGACGCGTGGGGACGGCTCGACTGGCCGCAGACCCCGGCGGACCGTCGGGCCCACCATGCTCTGTGGCGGCACGCCCGGGCTACCCGGGAACGGTTGTCCCGCCACGCCACCGCCGACCTGCACGTGCCACTGCTGGACGCGGACCTGCACCTGACCCGCGACGAGTTCGACAAGGTCGCCCGAGCGCATCTGGAACGCACCGTCGAGCTCACCGTGGCCACGCTGCGGGCGACCGACACCGCGCCGCAGCACCTCGCCGGGGTGCTGCTTGTGGGTGGCGCCAGCCGGACACCGCTCGCCGCAACCCTGCTGCACCGCGCGCTGCGCCACCCGCCGACCGCGATCGACGAACCGGAACTCGTGGTCGCCAAGGGCAGCCTGCACAGCCGGACGGCGGCACCGCCGAGCGCCCCGACGGTCCCGGCTCCGGCCGTCCCCGCCGCCCGCAGGCACCCTTCCCCGATTCCCGCCGCATCCGGCACCGCCGAGCCCACCGTAGAACCCACGGCCAAGCCCACCTTCGCAGCCGACGCCGGGGTCGACGCCTGGGTCGCCGCACCGATGCCACCGGCTGCGGTGGCGACCCCGGCACCGCCGTCCGAGCCAGTGGCGACCCGGGCCGCCGCGCCCGCCGTGGCGGCCGGGAGCGCTCCGATAGCAACCGCATCCCGACGCCGGCGACGTCGGATGATCGTGGCTGCGGCCGTTACCGTTGCGGCGATCGCGGCGACCGCCGTGATCATCGTCTGGCAGCGGGACACCGACCCACCGCGACGGCAGGCCACCGGCGGATCGCCTGCAGCGGCCGTGTCGGTATCGGCGAGCGCGCAGCCGACTCGCTGGCAGGCCGTCACGACGCTGACCGGCCACCGCGGCGAGGTCTTCGCCGTGGCGTTCAGCCCGGACGGCAGCCGCATCGCCACCGCGGGAGTCGACGGCACGGTCCGGCTCTGGGACATTACGGGCACCGCGTCCCGACCGCCACTCACCAGCGATCAGCCCGTCCACGCAGTCGCCTTCAACCGCGTCACCGGCATGCTGGCCGGCGCCGGCGCGGCCAACACCATCCAACTGTGGAACCCCATCTCCGGCGAGCCAATGGGCCGCGCGCGGTCCGGTCACAGCGACACGGTGCTGGCGCTGGCGTATAACCGCGACGGCAGCGTCCTTGCCAGCGCCGGCTCAGACCGCACGGTGCGGCTGTGGAACGGTGTCACCGGCGAGCCGATCGGTCGGCCGATCACCGGTCACGGCGACTACTGGGTGTGGACCGTCGCGTTCAGCCCCGACGGCGGCACCCTGGCCAGCGGCGGTGCGGACGACACCATCCGGCTGTGGAACCCTGCCACCGGCAGACCGGTCGGTGAGCCTCTCACCGGCCACACCGACTCGCTGCTGTCCGTCGCGTACAACCACGACGGCACCGTCCTGGCCAGCGGCAGCGCCGACGCCACCGTGCGGCTGTGGAACCCTGCCACCGGCAGACCGGTCGGTGAGCCTCTCACCGGCCACACCGGCGCCGTCTGGAGCGTGGCCTACCGGCCCGGCGGTAGCATCCTGGCCAGTGGCGGTGCCGACCGCACCGTGCGGCTGTGGGACACCGCCACCGGCAGACCGGTCGGCGAACCACTGACCGGCCACACCGACGAGGTCCGAGCCGTCGCGTTCAACCAGGACGGCACCCTGCTCGCCTCCGCTAGCGACGACGGCACGGTCCGGCTCTGGCAGGCCCGACAACCCTGACCAGGCCGTCCTGTCGGCCACCGCACCCGACAACTCAGCGACCGAACCCCGCCTCCCGGGCCCGGATGATGGCTTCCGCTCGCCCCGCGACCTGCAGCTTTGTGAAAATCGCCGACGTGTGGTTGCCGACGTTCTTGGCCCACAGACCAAGACGGCCGGCGATGGCGGCGTTGGTCAGGCCGCCCGCGACGAGGTCGAGCACCTCTCGTTCGCGGGGGCCGAGTTCGGTGAACGCCGGTTGTGCGGCCGGCCGGGGCGGTGAAGTATCGCAGGCGGACGCTGCGCAGCAACATCCCGACATAGCCGGCGACCGCGGTCGGCTGCCGGTCGGCGTGCGGATCGTCGTCAGCTGGTCCGCCGACCACGATCAGGGTATCGACCGGTTCGCCGTGGTATGGGATCGGCATCTCCAGCCGCACGGTACGCGCCGCGCGGCCGGCGGGTACGCCGTCCGCGGGGCGTGGCCACGCCCCCGCCGGGACGGCCGGTGCCGTGCTTGCGGGCCGGATCTCGACCTGGTCCGCGCCGAGGCCGGTGGCGAGGAGCCGGGCCGCTCGTCGAGGACGGTCGGCCGTTTGGATGCTCGACAAGCTCAACACGCTCATCGACGACTCGAAGTAGAGGCCGAGCACCGGCCGGGGATGTGCCCCGGCCGGCCGAGCCGTCGCAGCGGTCGAGGTCAACGCGGCTCCGCGCTCGCCCCTGTCGCCGAGAACCGGATCGAGGCACCCTGGATCCGCCGGTCCGGCGAATTCGCCGGTTCGGGCTGGAGCCGGATGGCGGCACGCCCACGGATTGGTTCTGAGCTCGGTGTGAACACGCGCCGATCGGCTCGACTCACACTCAGCGCCTTGGTCGGCTCCTTCTCCAGATCAGGACGGCCTCTTTGGTGAGCGAGCGGCATGCTTCGGAGGTGTTGGGTGAGTCAGTCCCGGTCGGTGGAGCGGTCGCGCCGGCGACGACCTGATGAGCTTGGGCTGTTGCGGTTCGCGTTCTACGGTCGGGTGTCCACGGCCGACTTCCAGGAGCGGGATTCGTCGCGGCGGTGGCAGCGGGATGTCGCCGAAGACCTCGTCGACGGTCACGGCCGGATCGTGGCCGAGTTCTTCGACGTCGATCGGAGTCGGCGGCTGCCGTGGCGGGATCGGCCGCAGGCGGCATTGTTGCCGGCGGCGATCGCTGACCCGGGCCGTGGCTTCGATGCGGTGGTAGTGGGGGAGTACGAGCGGACGTTCTACGGCGATCAGGTGTTGTCGTTGCTGCCGTTCCTGCAACGTCACGGTGTGCAACTGTGGTTGCCGGAGGCGCACGGCCCGGTCGATCCCGGTGAGCCGGCGCACCGGGCGTTGCTGATGCTGCTCGGGGCGCAGTCGAAGCGGGAGGTGTTGCGGGCGCGTTCGCGTGCGCTGGCGGCGATACGGGCGCAGATCCGTGACGAGGGCCGGTTCCTCGGCGGCCGGCCGTTGCACGGGTACCGGCTTGTGGACGCCGGCCCGCGTCCGAACCCGATGCATGCGAAGTGGGGTCGGCGGTTGCGGCGGCACGACGTCGATCCGGTGACCGCGCCGACGGTGCGGCGGATCTTCGCGGAGCGGCTGCGAGGCAGCAGTGTGTCGCGGATCGCTGCGATGCGGAACGCGGACGGGGTGCCGTGCCCGTCGCAGGCCGATCCGGGCCGCAACCGTCACCGGGCCGGGGATGGGTGGGGTTTGACGACGGTGCAGGCGATCCTGGCGAACGTGAAGTACACCGGGCGGCAGGTCTGGAACCGGCAGCCCGCGCATCACACGCCGGCGGGCCTGCCGGGACCGTTCAAGACGCAGCGGTGGGCCAGGACGAGCGATTGGGTGATGTCCAAGCAGCTGGCCCATCCGGTGCTGGTGTCGGAGGCTGACTTCATCGCGGCGCAGGAGATCACCGCGCTGCCCGCCCCGGCGTGTGGCGGTGTCCGGAGATATCAGCTGGTCGGCTTACTGCGCTGTGGACTGTGCCGCCGTCGGATGGAGTCCTGCTGGTCGCACGGGCGGCCGGCGTACCGCTGCAAGCACCGTCATTCCAGTGCACGGCCCAAGGGGCACGGGCCGGTTGCGGAACCTCTACGTCCGAGAGGACCGAATGATCGTGGCCCTTCGCGCGCTACTGCACGAGCAGCAGAACGAGGACCCTGAAGGTCAGCCGGTCTGGATGCTCGCCCGCCATCTTCGCGAGCACCAGCTCGTGGTGTCCTGCAGCGAGACTTCCTGCCTGGTTCAGGCGGAATATTCGAATTAACCCTCCTGCGCGGAGATGTCTGCGCGCAGGGGCTAACGTGTCGAAGGGGGGATGTGAACCCCCACCCATAGCACCCCTGCACGAAACAGGGGTTCATGCGTTGACAATATGGAATCTGCTCCGTTCGATCAACAGTCTAATCCCTCTGTGTGCAGACCGGTTTCGACAGATAGACGACGAAGCGGAGGCGGTCCGGCGGCAGCTTCGCAGAGTTGCGTGCGGCTAGTCTGCCGACGTGAACAGCTTGAGTAGCGGCCAACCGATGGCGGTTCCGACACGGACCAGCCGGGAGGTCTGGGACGGCCTGCGCGAAGCCTATGGTCTTGATCCGACCGGCTACGACGTCGATCTCGCCGATCTCATCAGAGACGAGCTGGGGCTGGGAGCTGGGGACATTGACGTACTTCTCGGTCGATACCAAGTCTCGATCGAAGCGTTGCTGGACGTCGTCCTGCGCAGTGTCCTGCCATTTGCGGGCATGCTGACCGACCTTCTGCGCATGTTCGAGCAGGCTGCGGCGACACGCGCGGACCGTGCGAACCTGCTTGTCTCGTACGACTTCGGCGGTGCCGACGGCGAGTGGACGTTCTTACTCGACACGTTCCGGACGTGGGTCGAGACCGTCGGCTCGGTCGTTTCGCTCGCTCGTGTGCCTCAATGGACCCCGGACCAGCTCGCGCTCCTACATGGCGCTGTCAGGGCGTACACCGCTGGCGAACACCCGCTCTCGGCGACGGTGGCCGTCTGGAGCGAGGAGTACGACCAAGGCCGCTGGCCCTATGTGCTTCCGGTGCTGCCGCAGACCGGCGACAACGACTTGGACCGGCAGGTGCGGTCCGCACGGTCGATGGTGGCCGCTTTCATCGAGCTGTGCCGTAGCCAGGGGGTGAACCGCGCGGCCCTGCAGCAGGTCGAACCGGACAGCATGCTCGCCCGCTATGATCACGATCGATGGCCAGAGGAAGTGCTGCGTGGGCTGGATCGGCTGGTGGCGGCCCACAGCGTTGGCTCGGGCCTCGACGCAGCCCTGCTGACTGCACGGCTCGCCAACGCGACACGACCGGCTGGCGCCGCCGACGTCGAGCGGCTGATGCCGTCGATCGAAGAGGTGCTGAGCCTTCCAGCGTGGAAGAAACGCCACGAGCTCTATGCAGCGTGGATGCTGACGCTGATCGTCGATGCGGCAGGGCCGAAACTGGCGGCACTGCACCCGACCCCCGACGGCAAGCTGAGTTTCTCCTTCGCGGGGAGCCACGTAGCGACCATCACGACCCACCGGTACGGTCCGGTGTTTGTGATGGCTGAACTGAGATCGCCGTTAGCGAGACCGGTCGGTCGCGGTCGTAAGGCCGGCATCCAGCCCGACTACGTACTGGTGACGCCACCGGTCACTGCGGCATCCAGCGCGATCGCGGTGATCGAATGCAAGCAGTATCGGCGGGCCAGCCCAACGAACTTCGGCTCGGCCCTGCGCGACTACGCTGCCGGTCATCCCAACGCACGCGTGCTGCTGGCCAACTATGGGCCAGGGCAAGCCGCGATCCTGGACCGGGTACCGCTGCCAGACCGGAGCCGCTGCGTGCTCCTACCACATCTGCGACCGGACAACGCGCAGGAGCGGCAACGGTTGCGGACTGAGTTGAGGCAAGTGCTCGACTTGGACCCTGTTCAGGTGTCCATATCCGCCGATGGCAGCGCCTGGGCAACGGTGCAGTTGAGCTGGACACCAGATCCGATGGATCTCGACTTGCACGTCAGCGGCTGTATGGAGGATTCCGATTTGCCGTGGAAGATTGACTTTGAAAATCGTGGCTCCGCAGAGTCGCACCCTTTCGCCTGGCTTGACCGTGACGTGATCGACGGGTCGGAACCCGAGACTGTCACCGTGACCAGGCCGGCAGAGTTCACCATCGTTGTCAAGCAGTTCAGCGACCGCGGGACGCTGGGCGGCAGCGCCGCTCGTGTGTCGATCACCACGCCGATCGTCGACGTCGTCCTCAGCTATCCGCCGAGCCGCGACCCTTATGCCCGCGAATGGCTTGTCGGCGAGGTCCTATCAGACGGTTCGTTGGTTGTTGGCTGACTTCCAACGCTGCCAGTACGGCCGGCAACCCACCGCGACCCGCTGCAGTCCAGCCGCCTTCCACTTCTGCCGAATGTGTACTCGAGTAGGCGCGGAAATACTGTTGGCGAGACTCGCTCGGCGCACGCCGGTCGCAGGTTAGCGTCGTTCCCGGACGGGGGGCGAGGGCGGATGCTGATGTTGCTGGTTTTGGGGAAAGATCCGCGCCTGACCGTGTGGGCGTTGGCGGCACGCCGCCGTTAGGCGGCGGCGGGACGTTCAGGAGCGTCTTTTCGTCAAACGATCGGCGCTGGTACGTCGGGCGGTTGGTGGATGGTTGACCAGCCGGCGAGAAAGACGCGTCGCCGCAATAGGTCTTGTCACCAGCTCTACGGCTGTGCTTTTCGGGGTCAGCTTTCAGTGAGTCGGTGCCTGCGCGATTTGCCGCGGCAAATAGCCCGGGGTCTGAGGGCGACCTTCCGCAGTAGCCCTTGGCAGGTGGTGCGGTCGGCCTATCGAGTCAACGGGCGGACGTCCTTGAGGAAGCCCTACGGAGCGGCCCAAAGCAGGACGGACGCCCACGTCCCCGGGCCGGTCGCACCAGCACCGTCACCGTTGGCGGCAGAATAGCGTAGTGGCGTGTCGGGTGCCGGGCCGCTGGCCGTACGCTCGGCGCCGTCGAACAGGAGGCAGTGCGCAGTCTCGGGACCGCCTGGCATCCGAGTGGCCATCCACGGTTCCATTGGTAGCGGCGGGTGGTCCGGATGAGTCAGGACCGGCGCTCTGCTGACGAGGGGAAGATCCGTGTATAGCGTTTCCGGGATGGGATGCCCCGCGCCGCGCGCTTTCAGCGCCTCAATGGCGAAGCGCTCGCCGTCGTAGATCATCGAGAGCGGCACGGCAATCTCCGCCCGCCACGCTGACAAGGCTCGGTGCGCGAAGCGGCGCAGGAGCGTGTCTAGCCCTTCGTCGTGTTCGCCGTTACCTGCGGCACGGCCGTGCGCGATGTCGTTGCGCACGGAGACGAAGTGCTGGAGCGTCTGCTGACTCCTCCGGTCTGGGGTGAGGTACGCCCACAGGCGCTTGAAGTCGGGTCCTGCGTTTGGCAATTCGTCCAGCGCGAGGCAGACGTTGAGCCAGGTTCCCATGCTCGGGGCGCCGAGCTGCTGCGCCCGTACGCGCCTCAGGATAGTTGGCGGCGTTCCGGCCAGCCCTACAGTTGCTGCGAAGCGGAACACAGACTCCAGGACATGCAACCCTTCGAGAAACCTTTTCTCAGGGTCGGTGGTGCGCAGGTAACGGTCGAAGCGGTACGCCATCGGCGTAGGCAGCTGCCGTGAGGCTTGGTTCAGGGCATCGGCCCGCTGGTCGCCGACGGCGACGGCACAGCGCTCGGCGAGCTCATCGCCCGCATTGTCCTTGTCCACCCAGTCGCGCGCGCCGAGCCGTAGCGCCCGGGTAATCTGGTGGGCCGCGCCCTCACCCGAGAGAGCAACCGCAGGGATGCTCCAGCCGCCGCGCTGCAGCTTCTCAAGCAACCAGAGACCACCCCAATGGTCTGGTGGCATCTTCATGTCGACAAGGAGAAGGTCCAATGGCCGGTCGACGATAGCGGCCAGCGCAGCCTCTCCGTCAGATACGAAGCGTAGGCGGGCGCCGGCCTTCTCCAGCGGCTTGCAGATGGATCGGGCCACGTCGGGCTGATCGTCGGCGACGAGGACGAGCGTTCCGTCGAGATCGTCGGTCACAGGTCCTCCTGCGTGACGGTGGGTGCGAGCGGCAGGGTGATGTGCCAAGTGGTGCCGGTGGGTGACGGGACCGCGGTGAGCCGTCCGCCGACGCGGCGGAGCAGCGACTTAACGCCCACGAGGCCGAGTCCATTGCCGCCTGGCTTGGTGCTGCGAACACGTCGACCAGCTTCGAGCGCTTGTGCCACCTCGGGCGGCAGTCCTGGGCCGTCGTCGTGCAGTTCTATCGTCGCCTCGTATACGTTGGCCGTCCAATCGAGCGAGATCGAGCCGCCGTCAGGCATCGCCTCGACTGCGTTGCGCATCAGGTTGTCCAGTGCCGCCGTGAGCGTTGAGCCGTCGACCGCGATGTCGAGGACTCGGTTGGCTGGCGGGACGCGCAGCGCGATCTCGGCAGGTAGCCATCCGATGGCGGCTGTTCCGTACCGGCGTAGGTAGTTACCGAGCTCCGTCCGGCCCTCATCGTCCGGCGCCCGCTCCAGCAGCGAGGCGGCTACTCGGACGTTCAGTGCGATTACCTTGGCTGCTGCAAGGTGCCGCTCGCCGGCGAGCCGCTGCTCAAGGCGCGCGACGGGGTCCTCGGGCAGGTCTGTGATGGCTTGCCTGGTTGCTGTCAGCTGGTTCTTGAGATCGTGCAGAAGGTCTGCAATTCCGGCCCGGTAGGGCTCGGCCTTGGGACGCCTCGCGGCGAGTACTGCGGCCAGGATCGGCCCAGGGGCCGACTCCAGGGCGGCGTGGGTAACGGCTATCTCGATGCCGTCCGGCACCGGTGTTAGCGTTGTCGTTGCGGTGACCACGGACCACAATTTGCACACCCGTTCGACCTTGGCCGGGTGGGGGCGGGGTCCGTCAACGGTTCTGACCAGGACGCGAACTGGGCTGCCGCGCGTCAGTGACACCGCCACGGTGGCGTCCCGGCCGAGCATGGTCCGCAGGGCCGCGTCCAGCACCGCTCGCTCGCGTCCGTCGACGATGGCGCCCGACATCTCCGCAGCCGTCACGCGACCGCGATACAGCAGGCGCCACTCTTCGGCAGCTTCGCTCAGGTCGCCACCCAGGTCGTCGGCGCCGAGGCAGCGGTACACGTTGCACAGCTGGATCAGCTCGTTGACGTAACTGGATTTGACGCCGGTCGGGCGCTCTATCCGCTCAATGGTGTACAGCGACTCCGTAAGCCATTTGTCGAGAGCCTGACCCAACGAGACGTCACGTTCTAGCACGGTGCGGAAGAGTTCTTCCAGCCGCGGCTGGCTGCCGCTCATAGTTTCGTGGCTTCGGAGCGCTGTGTCCGCGTTGCGTGCCCAGCGCGTCAGCCGTTCCTGAGAGGTGGCGAGGTGGGTGCCGAACAAGCGGAATCGGCTCCACGTCGTCGCTGCGACCGGGGTGTCGACCAGCACGGCGGCCTGGTGGGCGAGCAGGAAGTCTGCGAGCGCGCGATCGGTGGCGGGCCAGCCCTGGATCCGTTCGAGGAAGTCGGGCTCGGCGAGGGCATCAAGGACTCTCATGATCGCCCCGGAGGCGTCGTGCTTTGAGCGGACCTTGGAGTGGGCCTGCGGTCCCGTCAGAGTCGTTTGGACGCCGAGTGCATCGCTGATGAGCGTGGTTGTGGTGATGTAAACCGTGGCGTGGTGTGGACCCGAAACGTGAAACTCGCGCTCCACTCGAAGACGCAAGGCGTTGGTATGCTGCTGCAAGATCGTTGTTGGATCGGCGTCGTAAGGACTGGCTGGGGCCATCTCCGCGAGGACAGCGTCCCACTCCGCTGGCCACACTTGCACGAGGCTGGGCGGGTAGCCGGAACCGACAAAGATCGCGCCGATTGTGGCCTGGAAGGCGGTTGCGGCCATCTCCGGGGAGACGCCGACGGCTTCCTGCCCGGTGCCGAGCAGTAGGCCGGGACGTGCGCCGGTGAGGTCGAAAAGAGCCGCGTACCCGTCATTGTCGAGGTTACGGAAGGTGTACTCGGCCGGCGGCTGGCAGACGACGTGGCGGACCGAACCCAGGGCGTGCTCGTACATCGCGGCGCAGGATCCGACAAATGCCAGCGCGCTGTTGTCCCGCTGGTCGGCAGCGTGTAGCTCTGGGCGGTGTTCGTAGGCCCACGACGAGTGGACGAACGCCTGAGACACAAGGCCCGCCGTCTCGTTCGGTAGTGCGAACAGCTTCAGCAGTCGGCGGACCTGGACAGTATGAGGGGCGACGCCGGTCAGCATCTTGGGCGCCGGGCGCGTCAAGGGGGGCTTCGGCACGGCGACCAGCGCCTCCGGCATGTGCCGCTGAAGGTAGTCAAGGGAGGCGGCCTGAAGCGCCGACTTCTTGCCCGATCCGCCACCGCTGCCACTTCGCCCGCGCAGGTCCGTGACCCGCGCACGAAACCAGGATCTGTGATCGGCTCCCTCGCGCTCGACCGTCACCGTCAGCCCGCCCGTGCCGAACTTCGCCTCCAGAAACGACTTCGGGTTGCGCGCGGCCGGACTGACATCCTGGCCATGCATAATCATGACGTCGCCCAGCAGGTCCGCGGCGATGTCGGACCGGCTAGCCAGGCAAAGCACTCCGATCAGCTGCCGGCCGAGGTCGGCCGAGACCTTCGCTGGGACCTGGCCACCGGCGAAGCTCTTCCCCAGCGCCGCCGAACGCAGCAGCCACGGCTGCGCGGCCGCCCAGCCGGGAAGGTTGCTCATGATGTTCGCGACGGCATCGCTGAGCGCACCAGCGGACGCGCTGGGCATCCGACGGTAGGACTCGACACCTGCCTGGCGATGGACGAACGTATGTCCGAGGGCCCGTAGCCCGTCCAGCAGCCCGGTCGTCATCCCGGGCAGGTCGGTGGTGTTCTCGTAGAGATAGGTCCGGTGGGTGAGTCCTACGCCGATGGCGCTGACAAGCGCTGCGCTGGGCACGGTCAGGCCTATACCGCGCAGGTGTTGCAGCGCCGGAGCGATCCGATCGCCCGGGTCCCGTTGGTCCGCGAGTAGGCCGAGGGCGGCATCTCGTCCGGTCACCATTGCGGTACTACCGCCCTTCACGACAGAGCACGCTACACGGCAGCATCGCGTCGCACCGATGCCCGGGTTTCTCGAGGCGGAGTCTGCCCTCCAGGTACCGAAGCGGGTACGCGTTCGGCATGCCAGGGAGCGGCACTTCCGGTACGGAAGCGTCTACACCAACCACCTCGATCGGGACACTCCTCCTGGCTGCGCTTGGACCCTGGGCCTTCCCCAATATATCGAAAGATCACGCGCTACCAGCAGTTTGAAAAGGCAAGCTCCGCAGCTCGTATGCGCCTGCGGCGTCGACGGCGCCGTATGTCGCCACGAAACAGCGATCCTGCTTCCGACGTTGATGAGGCTGTCCAGCACTCAGCGGGCGATCCGTTAGTGTTCCTCGCGACCGCGGTCGGGCGCTTGCATGCGAACGAAGGGGATGGTGCGTTCGACGACCTCCCCGATGGTCGGTGCCGCAGTCGAAGTCTAATCGGATGGTGACATGGTCGATGATCGTGAGTGCAATTTCCGACATCTGTTACACCTGAACGTCAGCCCACGCCAGCCGTGCCTTTCGGGTGTCGACGTCATGCAGAGGTGCCGTGCATGACAGTGCCTTCAGTCGACGCGTCAGTCCGTCATCGACCGGCCAGTCGATCGACAGCGCTGATGGCCCACTCGACATGCGGCCGAGAGTACCGGGAATGTCTTACAGTGACGAGCCCGTAACCGATTTGATGGCTGGTGTTCGTCGTTCGGCTCATTCGGTCCGACCTACTGGTCTGGCCTATCCACGCCTACCGCTACGGTAACTCGACCGCGATAGATGGGTGTCGGGGGGGTCGGCTCGGCGGTTTTGAACCCTGATGTTGAACGGAGGTCCAGTGGATCGCAAGCGGCTTGCGCGACTGTTCTACGGCGCCGGTCAGGTCGCGTACCCTTGGGCGACGGAGTGCCCGGTCAAGTTCGACGTGTGGTTCGAGCTTGCCCGTCGCGAGCGTGGAGGCGCAGAGAAACGCGCCGACCTCATCCTCTCCGTCCACGAGGAGCACGGGGTGCGGCGAGTGCTGGATGTACTTCGCGAAAACGGCCTCTTCGCGACGGCGCAGCCAATCGCTGCGGGCAGCTTCGTCGCCGCACGGCTGACGTTAGCCGAACTTGTCCGCGTGATCCTGCCGATGACGAGCATGGCGAGCCTGATCAGTACCAGTCAGCGCCTCCAACAGTGGCTGCCCGATCTTGTCGGCTCGTTGGCTGAGGAACGGGCCGAATTGTTCCGGGATGAGGCGAAACCGGCCCGCAGTGTGGAGTCCAGCGAGCAGTTGCGGTGGTTCCTCAAGCTGCTCCATGCGGTGGTCCAGGCGGCACGGCCGTCCACAACTGAGGGGCAGGCGCCGGTCGATCTTGTTCCGGTGTCGTACGTGGTTGCGAGGCTGTTGCACGACGCCGTAATGCCACCCGAACGGCGGCGACTCAAGGACACAGACGACACTCTGGACCGGCGCCGTGAGTATCCGATCATCGCAGTGACGATGAACCGGCCCGCGACCGCCGCGGTCACCCGGTCGCGGGCAACGGTGAAGGCGGATGCGGCGGAGCAGCTCTTCTCCGTGGACTGCAGCGCGATCGGCTGGGCGGTCGTCGATAGCGGCATTGACTCCTATCATCCGGCGTTTCTGAACTGGACCGAACGCGAGGGTGCCTGGGAGCACGACGCATCCAGAGTCGTGCGAGCGTTCGACCTGGTCGACGCCCGCAAAGCGCTCGCTCAGAGCGCCGGCACCGGGGCGATCGACTGGTCGCGGGCGTTGCCCGAGGTCGAGATGTTCCTGCACGAAGACGGCGACTGGCCCCGGGGTCACGAGCCGCAGCGCGGATACAAGGTGCCGACGGATCGGCACGGAACCCATGTCGCCGGTGTGCTCGGCGGGTTCTGGCCTGACCAGGGCCTGAAAGGCGTATGCCCCAACATCCGGCTGTACGACTTCCGCGTGCTCGACCACCGCGGTGCCGGGAACGAGTTCGCCGTCATCGCGGCGTTGCAGGCCATCCGGCACATCAACGGGGAGGCCGGCAGGCTTGTCATCGCCGGGGCGAACCTCAGCCTGGCCGTGCCGCACGATGTCACCGCCGACGCGTGCGGCTGGACGCCGGTGTGCATCGAGGTCGAACGTCTCGTCCGCTCCGGCGTGGTGGTCGTCGCCGCGGCGGGAAACTCCGGGTTCGTCGGCGCCACCCAGACACTCGGCGCCGACTACCGGGGCATCAGCATCTCGGACCCCGGCAACGCGGACTCCGTCATCACCGTCGGCTCAACACATCGCAGCAATCCCCACCGGCACGGCGTGAGCTACTTCTCCGGCCGGGGCCCGACCGCCGACGGCCGGCCGAAGCCTGACCTCCTCGCGCCCGGCGAGGACATCGACGGTCCGGTACCGCAGCACGGCATCGCCGCGATGCACGGCACCAGCCAGGCGGCCGCGCACGTCAGCGGAGCAGCAGCGATGCTGATCGCCCGGCATCGGGAGCTGCTCGGACGGCCGGAGCGGGTGAAGCAGGTCCTCTGCGCGACCGCCACCGACCTCGGCCGGGAACGGTCGTTTCAGGGCCACGGCCTGGTCGACGTCCTGCGCGCGATGCAATCGATCTGAGCTGGCGCCGGTGCTGACGTTGGAGTTCCTGGACGCCGGGCACGGCGACTGCTGCCTGGTTCACTGGCAGTCCGGTCGTCGCAGCATGCTGATCGACGGCGGCCCGGCCGGCACCTGGGAGCGGGTGCTCCGCGCACGGCTGACCAACCTGCGGTGGCCGCTGGAAGCGGTGTGCGTCACCCACATCGACGACGACCACATCGCGGGCGTACTCGGGCTGCTGGGCACGAACGTGCGAGCGGTCAGAGACGACCAGGGCGCGATGCCGTTCAAAGTGGAACGTCTGTGGTTCAACGGCCTTGACCTGCTCCAGGCGCCGTTGCCGCCTTCGGTCGACGCCGTCAGCGCGGCGAGCTACCAGCAGGGTCGGGAGCTGATGAGCCACGCACGGCAGCTGCGGCTGGAGGGCAATGTGCCGTTCGGCGGCTCACTGACGTCTGGCAGGGAGGCGGAGCTGCATGGCCTCACGATCACGGTCGTCACGCCGGGACGGCTGGCGCTGGAGCGGCTCGCGGTCCAGTGGCGGGCCAAGTCTCCCGACGACCCGGCGGTGCAGGGCGCGGGGTTCACCGACCGCAGCATCCCGAACCTTTCCAGCATCGGCCTGCACCTCGCGGGCCACGGACAGACGGTCCTGCTGACCGGCGACGCACGTGGCGACGACATTCTCGACGGCCTGCAGGCGACCGGTCTCATGCCGGACGGCGGACTGCACGTCAACGTGCTCAAGCTGCCGCACCACGGCAGCGCCAACAACGTCGCGCCGGAGTTCTTCACGGCCGTGCGCGCCGACCACTACGTCATTTCCGCGGACGGCAAGCACGGCCATCCGAGTGTGGCCACGCTGCGGTGGCTCGTCGAGTCACGTCCCGCCGACGCCGCCTACACCGTGCACGTCACCAACACGATCCCGCACGCCGCCGCCGCGCTTGCCGATCTCCAGCGCGACCGCCGGCTCGCCGTCTCCATCCAGCCGGGCACCCTCATCGAACTGGGTGTTGATCACCGGTAGGGGCGCTCGGTGCCGCCCACTGCGGTCAAGCGATTGACGAACCGGACAGCGGTTCACGCACCGTACGGGGGGTCGTACGGAGGGGTGCTGATCGGGCAGACTGTCGCGGAGTGAATCAAGGAGTGACCGACCGGGAAGGAACGGTAACGACGCGTGGATGACATTCCGGCCCAGGTCGGCCGCTACACGGTCGCGCGGCGGCTCGGCGCGGGCGGCATGGGGGAAGTCTTCCTGGCGTACTCCCCGGCCGGCTCGCCGGTAGCGGTCAAGGTCATCCGCGGCGATCGGCTGGACGCGAGCACCAGAGCCCGGTTCGAACGGGAGGCGCTCATCGCCCGCACCGTGATCGGCACCAACCGGGTCGCCCGCTTCCTCGACGCCGACCCGTACGCCGACCGCCCGTGGCTCGCCATGGAGTACGTGCCCGGCCACACCCTGCTGCAGCACGTCGACGAGCACGGCGCGCTGCCGTTGCCGCTGATCGCGAGCCTCGGCGCCCTGCTGTGCGAGGGGCTGGAAGCCGTTCACGCGGTCGGCCTGCTGCACCGAGACCTGAAGCCGCAGAACATCATCCTCGGCACCGACGGGCCGATGATCATCGACTTCGGGCTGGCGGCGTTCGTCGACGCGCCGCACGACTCCCTCTCGCACAGCGGAATGATCATCGGCACGGTCCGGTGCATGCCGCCCGAGCAGGCCGGCGGCAATCCGCACGTGACACCCGCCGCCGACGTGTACGCGCTGGGTACGGTCCTGCTGTACGCCGCTGCGGGCCATTACCCGTACGACGGCGTCCGGTGGGAGGCGATCGTCGCGAACGTGCTGAACCCCGAGACTGGCCCTGACCTCAGCGGCGTGGCGAGCGGCCTGATTCCGTTGCTGACCGCGATGCTGGCGCACGAGCCGCAGGCGAGGCCGGCCCTGGCGAACGTCGCAGCGACCTGTGCGGGTCTGCTGGCCGGGATGGGTGTCGCGCCGGCCGATGCTCGGCTCGCGTTGATCGCACGGTCTGCGGAGTCGTCCGCCGCGCGAGAGATCAGCCAGCAACTGTCCCCGTCGATCGAGGCGCGGCTGGATGCGTTGAACGCTCTAGATGACGCGACGGCCCTGGACAGCCCTCTGGACGTTCCGCCAGACACCGGCGAGGAAGAGGCAGAACCGGAAGCGCCGCCGACCCGGGAAGGCGCCGATGGGCAGCCTCCGGCTGGCACAGCCCGGGCGAAACGGCCGGGACGCCTCCCGGCATCCCGACGGGTGGCCGATGAGTTGCGGACCGCCTACGCGGCGCGATCGGCCCTGTAAGTAGGGTCGCCCAGGGGACAGGCACCGCACCAGCGAACGATCGGAGCAGCAGTGAGCGTCGAGGCCGCGACCGCCGGGATGAGCGGCCGGGCGGAGCCCGGGTTCCCGCCGGGCGCCCAGGTCCTGGTCCGGGACGAGCAATGGTTGGTCCGCAAGACCACACTGACCCGGCACGACGGGTGGATGGTCGAGGTCACCGGTGTGTCGCCGTTCGTCCGTGGTACCGACGCCGTGTTCTACCAGCGCCTCGACGACATCAGGGTGCTGGACCCGCGGCAGACAACACTCGTAGGCGACGACTCCCCGAACCACCGGCGGGCACGGCTGTTCCTCGAGGCGGTGCTGCGTAAGACCGCACTGCCGCAGACTGAGCACGGGCTCGCTCTGGCAGATGGCTTCCTGATGGACCAGCAGACGCATCAGCTGCGCCCGGCCGAGCTGGCGCTGTCGATGCGCAACCCGCAGCCGCGAATCCTGATCGCAGACGTCGTCGGCCTCGGCAAAACGCTCGAGATCGGCATCCTGCTCGCCGAGCTGATCCGGCGCGGGCGCGGCGAAAGGATCCTTGTCGTCACCCCACAGCATGTGCTGGAGCAGTTCCAGCGGGAGCTGTGGACCAGGTTCGCGATCCCGCTGGTGCGACTCGACTCGTCAGGAATTCAGCGGGTGCAGCGAGACATCCCGGCCGGCCGGAACCCGTTCGCGTACTTCAAGCGGGTGATCATCTCCGTCGACACGTTGAAGAGCGATCTCTACGCCCACCATCTCGACCGTACCGACTGGGACGCGGTCGTCATCGACGAGTCACACAACTTGCTCAACCGCGGCACCAAGAATAACGACCTGGCCAACCTGCTGGCCCGCCGAACGGACGCACTCGTCCTCGCGTCGGCGACCCCGCACAACGGCAAGGCGTCATCGTTCGCCGAACTCATCGGACTGCTCGACGAGGCGGCGATCGCGGACCCGGAGCAGTACGACCCGGGCGAGCTCAGCCATCTGTACATCCGGCGAACGAAGGCTTCGCCCGAGGTCCGCGACGGTCTGAAAGGCGCATGGGCCGACCGGGGACCGTCCCAGCCGATCCACGTGCCCGCCACGGACGCCGAGACCGCGGTGTTCGCCGAGCTGATCGAACGGTGGATCCCGGGCGATCATGCCGGCCCGTCCGTGAGCACCTCACAGCTCGTGCCGTACCGGCTGCTGAAGTCATTCCTGTCCTCGCACCGGGCGTTGCTGGCGACCATTGCCACCAGGCAGCGGACCCTGACCGCGTCACTGGAGGAAAAGCCGTCCGACCCGGCGGCGCGAGCGACCGAACTGGCGGCGCTCCACGAGCTGCGGACGCTCGCCGAACGGATCACCGACGACCAGGCCGCGAAGTTCTGCGCCCTGGTCGAGCAGCTTCGACAGCTCGGTGTCGGACCTGGGTCCGACACCAGGGTCGTCGTGTTCTCCGAAAGCATTCCGACCTTGACCTGGCTGGCCACGCAGGTGCCCGTGGCACTCGGTTTCCCGCGCGGCGCCAGCTCGGACGAACGCCGGCCGTGGCTGGCGTACGCCGGCGCCACCCAGGTCATGCACGGCGACTCCAGCACCGACGACGAGCAGCGCCGCATCATCGAACAGTTCGGGCTGCGCGACGACCCGGTGCGGCTGCTGTTCACCGGCGACGTCGCTTCCGAAGGCGTGAACCTGCACCAGCAGTGCCACCTGCTGATGCACTACGACCTGCCGTGGTCGCTGATCCGCATCGAGCAGCGCAACGGCCGCATCGACCGCTACGGCCAGGAGCACCCGCCACAGTTCCGCGCGCTGATCCTCACCTGTGATCTACCGTGGCGCGCCGATCCGGCCACCGGCCGGCCGCGCACGCTCGACGACCGGCTCGTCGGCGAGAAGCTTCTGACCCGCGAGGCGGAGGCCCACAAGATCGAGGGCACCGCCGAGGCGGTCACCGGACTGTACGGCGCCCAGAAGGAAGAAGACCGGCTCGTCCAGGACCTCATCGCCGGTCGGACCGTCGAGGAGTCCATCGAGACCTCCCATCAGGGCGCGGGGTTCCTCGCCGGGCTGCTCGGCCAGGTTGGCGCCGCCCCGGCACACCCCGACGTCGAACGAGCAGCGGTGCTGACCCTGTTCGACTCGACCGGGGACTACTTCGACGAAGCCCTGCGGCAGGTCTGCAGACCCAACCCTGAGGACCAGCTGTCGTTGCGCCGCGACGACGACGGCACCATCGCCTTCGAGCCGCCACCGGACCTGCTCTACCGGCTGCGCTCCCTGCCCCGCTCCTACCTGGAGGAGCAGCGCATCCTCCCGACGCGCACCGAACCGGGCCGCGTGCGGATCACATTCTCCAAGCAACTCGCCGACACCCGGCTGCAGGCAGCCCGGGAAAGCTCCAAGACGCAGTGGCCGAACGTCTCCTACATCACCGACGTGCATCCGGTGCTGGAATGGTTGACCGACAAGGTCCTCGTCGAGATCGGCCGGCACCAGGCGCCGGTGCTCGCCGCGACCGTCGACCAACCGGTCTTCCTGCTGCAGGGCATCTACTCCAATGCGCTCGGCCGGCCCACGATCGTGGAGTGGATGGCCGTTACCGGCCTCCCAGCCGACCCGGACACGGTGCCACTGACCCCGCAGCTGCTGGCTCACTACGGCCTGGGTCCCAGGATGCCCGGGCGGGCCGTCCCGTACGACCTGCCGGAGCTGACGAAGCTCGTCCCGGCGGCCGTCGACGAGGCGCGAAGGTACCTCGGCACGCGCGAGCACGAGTACCGGCAGCGGGTCGAGGCCAAGCTCGCCCCGTACCGCGATCGGGTCCAGGTATGGCAGCAACAAGCGCTGATCGCCGGACCGCGTCCCGACCGACGCGGCATCGACAGCACCGCCGACCGGCTGCTCAAGCTCGTCGCCTCCCTAGAGACCGCCGGCGAACCCATGCTTCGGGTGCTCGCCGTCCTGCAACCGCACATCGACACCACGGAGCCCGCTGGATGAGCGCCTACTTCGACTCGATCAGCAACCGCGGCGAGTACCTGTCGGCGCACTACTTCGCCGAACAACTCGGCGGCGACCTGAAAAAGGGCATCTTCGCCACCTGGGCCGGACGGGAAACCGACGAGCACGACCCGCGCAAGACGCCACGCGAGGCGATCCGCTCCCTTCGCGGGATCTACCTGCACGAGGACGTCCGCGGGTTCCTCGCCGCGCCGGTGCAGCGCGACGACGCGGCGCTGCGGATGTCGGCCTACGACGACCCGCAGTGGTGCAAGCGGCTCGCCGGCTGGCATCAGGACGTCCTGCGCGCGCTGGGCTACGACGCGGCCCCGACCGACCTGACGGTGCACCGCGCCGGCCGCGACCACACCGTCAGCGTCGCCTTCCACGGCCACGACATCGTCGCCGTGGACTGCGGCTGGGTCACGGACATGGACGCCGCCCTCGACCCCACCGGCGCCGACCGGCTCCTCAAGCCGTTGCGGGTCAGCGGCTCCGAACAGTACGAAACCGGCGCGGCGCTGGCCTCGTGGCTGTTCCAGAGCGAGCTCGGCGGCCCCGGCGGCTCCAAGCCGCGATTCGTGCTGCTGTTGCACGGTGGCGTGATCGTTCTCGCCGACCGCTACGCCTGGGCCGAGGGCCGGTATCTCGCCGCGAACCTCGACACCGCCCTGGAACGCAATGACCGGGCTCAGTACGGCGAACTGTCCACCATCGCCGCCCTCTTCAGCCTCGACATGCTGCGGCCCGGCGACAACGACCGGGCTCCGGCGATCGACGCGCTGCTCAAGGCCTCCACGTCGAACGCGGTCGGCGTCGACGCTGACCTGCGGCACGGGCTGCAGCGCTCCGTCGAGATCATCGCCAACGAGGTCCTGCACCGCATGGCCGATCCCGTCAACGACATCACCCCGGCGCAGATCCCCAGCCCGCGGATGCCGTTCGCACGGCGGCTGACCCGCGAGTCGCTGCGCTACCTGTACCGAATCCTGTTCCTGCTGTACGCCGAGGCCCGCCCCGAACTGGGCATCCTGCCCGCCGATGACGGCAGCTACGAAGCCGGCTACTCGATGGCCCGGCTCCGTGAACTGGTCGCCCGCGACGAGGAACTCGTCGAAGAAGAGGCCAAGAACGGCTTCCACCTGTACTCGTCGCTCGACGTCCTGTTCAACAAGGTGAACTTCGGTCACCGTGCCTACGGCACCGAACCCGGCGACGACCAGCCGGGCGACGACGAGCAGACCCGCGCGGAGAAGGCAGCCCGGCGCAGCGAGGACCTCGGTCTGCGGTTCGAACCGCTGCGCAGCGAACTGTTCGAACCGACCGCCATCCAGCTGATCGGCACCGGCACCGTCGACCCGCGCAGCGACGAGGAGGACTGGCCGCGCTGGCTCGACCTACGGCTGCGCAACGAGGCGCTGCACGCGGTGCTTCGGCTGCTCACCATGAAGAAAGGCGCCCGCGGCGAACAGGGCGGGTTCATCTCCTACCGTAACCTCGGCATCAACCAGCTCGGGGCCGTCTACGAAGGCCTGATGTCCTACACCGGCATCATCGCCGACGAGGAACTGTGCGAGGTCGCCAGGGGCGGTGACCCGGAGCAGGGCTCCTGGCTCATCCCGTCCCGGCGGCAGGACCAGTATCCCGACGGTGTCCTGGTCCACCACGACGAGCACGACGCCAGGCGCGGGCTGCGTGGCGTCAAGAAATACCCGGAGGGATCCTTCGTCTACCGGCTCGCCGGCCGCGACCGGGAAACGTCGGCGTCGTACTACACCCCCGAGTCCCTCACGAAGGTCACCGTCGAACTGGCCCTCAAGGAGCGCCTTGACCAGGACCGCGACACCGACGGCAACGTGATCAAGACACGCGCCGCCGAACTGCTGACCTACAAGATTTGCGAACCTGCGCTCGGCTCTGGTGCCTTCCTCAACGAGGCGATCAACCAGGTCGCCGAGGAGTACCTGCGCCGCCGCCAGGAAGAACTCGGCCGCTCCGTCCCGACCTCCGACCTGCTGACCGAGAAACAACGGGTCAAGGCGTACATCGCGCTGCACAACGCCTACGGCGTCGACCTCAACCCGATGGGCGTCGAACTCGCCGAGGTCTCCCTATGGCTCAACACCATGCATCCCGGCATGCGAGCCCCGTGGTTCGGGCTACACCTGAGGCGTGGCAACTCACTAATCGGTGCCCGCCGCGCCGTGTACGCAGGGGACGACGTCTCCTCGCCGGCGAAGGAATGGCTGAAAGCCAGGGGCGGTTTCGCGCCGACCCCGCTGCCGTTCCAGCACAACGGTGCGCAGCAGCCGCTGCCGGACGCGGCCGTCCACCAGTTCCTGCTGCCGAGCCCGGGCTGGGCCGCGGTCGCCGGCAACACCGAGGCGAAGAAGCTCGCACCGGACGCCGCCCGAAACCTCGCCGCCTGGCGTAAGGGGATCCTGCAGCGCCCCGCCCGCAGCAGCGCCCATGTCAACAAGGACGGCAGCCGCAAACTGCTGCCGAACCGGCAGCCGAAACCGGAACTGCCGTCGCAGTTCACCCGGCTCCGCGACGCCGCCCGGCGGGTCGAATACCTGTGGTCGCTGGTCATCAAGCGCATGGAGATCTCGGAGCGTGAAGTCGCCCGCCACATCCAGATCTGGGGCGCCGACGCGACCGACCCCGAGTACAGCTTCCTGCACCGGCCGCAGCACGCGATCCCGAAGGAACAGGTCCTCCGTGACCTCTTCAATGCCGTCGACACCCCGTACTGGCGGCTGAAGCACATCATGGACGCCTGGTGTGCCCTGTGGTTCTGGCCTACAGACGAGGCAGCTTTGCTGGACGGCACCGCGGCCGAATACACCGCGCCGGCGCAGATCATGGAGACGGAGAGCGTCGCCGAACTCCTCGGCGGTATTCCGCTCCCCGAAGCCGTTGATGCGCCGCCGGAACCGCCGGCCCACGAGGTTGCGCCTGCGTTGGCGCCAGTGCGCTACCGGGCCGTCGCCCTGTTCCCGGTCGACGGCGAGCAGGGCTCGTTTGAGGACCTCGACTGGGGCGTCGACCAGGACACCGCGATCCAGGAGAAGAAGCCACGCCCAGCGGCATCCAAGAAGGCGCCGAAGCGACCGGCGCTTCGACCTACCATCCCGCTCAAGGACCTCGACGACTGGCTCGACTTCCTCGAGGCCATGCTCGGCATCGACGACGCGCCAGGGACGTTCGTGGAGGGCTACGGCAACCTCGACGACATGAAGAAGCTCGAAGACATCCTGCCGGAGTTCATGGGCATGGACACCGCGGATCCGGAGAGCCGCTTCCCGTGGCTCCGCGTCGTCCGCGACATCGCCGACCGGCACGGCTTCCTGCACTGGGAGTTGGAGTTCGCGTCCACGTTCGCGACCCGCGGCGGCTTCGATCTTCAGGTTGGCAATCCGCCATGGGTCCGACCTGTTTGGGATGAGGCCGCCGTTCTGGCTGAGCGCGAGCCGTGGTTCGTCCTCACTGACAAACCAATGGCCGCTGAACGAGCGCAACGTCGAACTGTCCAGCTTGCTAATCGGACGGTACGAACGTTCGTCATGAATGAGCTAAATGAAGTCGTGGCGATTGCCCGTTTCCTTTCCGACTCGTCGGTGTACCCGTTATTGGCGGGCTCTCAGCCTGATTTGTACCGCGCGTTTATGTGCCAAACCTGGACCAACATGGCTGATTCTGGATCAATTGGACTTCTGCATCCAGACTCTCATTTCAGCGGTGAGAATGATGGCCCGTTGCGAGCGGCTTCCTACAGTAGGTTGCGCGTACATGGCGACTTTGTAAATGCTGGGAACAGATTCTTTCCTCACCCGGTTGGCCGACACACGCATTTCGGTGTACACGTGTACGGACCTCCCGGGAATATAGGGTTTAGTCATCTCTCCTGGCTGTTCTCTGCGGAAGCGCTCCGCTCGTCAGCTAACCATGACGGTACCGGCGAGGATCCCGGTGTTCGGTTCAACGGTTCATGGGATGAGCGGCCACATCTCAAGAGGGTCGTCCATATTTCCAGGGAGGTTTTGTCGAAATGGCGCCTCCTGTTCGGCGAGAGTCAGCGTCCAGTCGAAGAGACGGCACTGCTCTCTCCAGTCAGCACTGCTGAGGCTGCGGCTATTGAGGCACTTGCCCAATATCCCGTTCGTGCCGGTGCGTTCGCTCTTCAGATTACCAGTGGGCTGCACGAAACCGGTGCCAGGGAGGCGGGATTGATCGAGTTCGCCCCCGTCGAGTCCTCCGATTCGCTGAAGCCGCACATTAGTTGGGAAGAGGTCATCCTCAAAGGACCGCAACTGGGTGTCGCTAATCCGATGTTTAAGCAGCCGAGCCAGAACGTTGGGCGCCGCGAAGTTTTGGGCCTGAACCTATCCGAGTTGAGTGCAAGCGCAGTTCCCGAGTCTGAGTACACATACGTTGTCGGACGCGACGTTTATCTCCGCGCCCACGACATCTGGCTCGACCGCGAGTCGATTGTTGGCGCGTCGGAGGGGTCCGATCAGTCGGATTTGGCTAAAAAGGATCGCGGCGAAGTTTACAGCGGTACGCCTGCATCTGCGGTGCCCGAAAGTGTCGATGCCTCGCTGAAACGGTATCCTCGACGACCCTGCGTTGACTTTTACCGACTTGCCTGGCGAAGTATGATTGCGCCAAATACTGAACGCGCACTCTATGCCGCATTGATTCCCCCTGGGCCTTCGCATATTCATGGAATTCATAGCCTCGCTATGCCTTCGCTTCGTCATACTGCATTGCTTGCAGGGTTTTGGCACGCGCTCCCAGTTGACTACTTTCTCCGGGCAACGGGAAGAGGTCACCTCCTTGTCGGTGGAGTGAAAACGATGCCGGCGCCGGACCTACATCACCCTTTGGCATCGGCATTGCTGCTGAGAACCCTACGATTGAACTGTCTAACCAGCGCGTATTCGAAGCTGTGGTCCCGGCTCTATGAACCCTCCTGGCATGATTCTGAGCGTTGGGCATGCGTTTGGCCAGGCATGTCTGAGCTCCATGGAATTGGGCATGACTGGGAGTACGGGACTCCACTAAGGTCGGAGCGCTCCCGGCGTGCAGCCTTGGTAGAGATTGACGCGCTAGTGGCCGTTTGGATGGGCATCTCAGCTGACGCGGTCGTCGCGATGTATCGGGCCCGTTTTCCAGTCCTGCAGGACTTTGAGGCCGTGACATGGTTTGATGCCGCGGAGCGCAAAATAGCAGGAAATCGATATGCCGTTGGGCATGGCCAAGGCAGGGATGACTGGCTGCAATTCCTTGAGTACCTGCGCAATCGAGAGTCGCTGGTGCCGGACGGATACACGCCGCCGTTCTACAAGGCCGACCGTGAAGGGGAGATGCGCGCTGCACACGCGGTGTTCCAGGCACGCCTCGACGCTGCCGTCGCGCGAGGCGAGTGGGATCCGGTGACCCGCCGGATGGTGGCGTCGTGAAGCCGACCCTGCAGGCGCGGGCGCTGAAAGAAAGCCTGCTGCAGTACCTGTCCACGACAGTACCTGTCCACGACGTACGCCCTCGCGGACGAGGGGGCCCGTGAGGCGCTGCACCGGTTCCTCGGCGATGAGACACAGGGCATGTTCCGTGGCCCGTTCCTGCGGATCCGCACCCCGTTCACGCTTGCTGGCCCCGAATGGCAGCAGCACCTCGAATGGCGCCGCCACGGCTGGACGCCGTACGCGCACCAGGCGGCCGCGTTCGCGAGACTGACGTCGGCGAACGGCCACGTACCCGAGCCGACACTGGTGACCACGGGCACCGGCTCGGGCAAGACGGAGTCGTTCCTGTACCCCGTGCTTGACCACTGCCGCCGCGAACGCCTCGCCGGGAGGAACGGCGTCAAGGCGCTGTTCCTGTACCCGATGAACGCCCTCGCCACCGATCAGGCGGAACGGATCAACAAGCTGCTGCTCGGCAGCGACACGGACCTCGGCCGGGTAACGGCCGGCCTGTACATCGGTGACAAGGCGGCGTTCCCGTTCGAGCGGGTCCGCACCCGCCGATCCGACATGCAGCTGTCCCCGCCGGACATCCTGATCACCAACTACAAGATGCTGGACCTGTTGCTGCAGCGGACCGACGACGCGCCGCTGTGGGAGGACGCCGACATCCGCTACGTCGTCGTCGACGAGTTCCACACGTACGACGGCGCCCAGGGCACGGACGTGGCGATGCTGCTGCGCCGGCTCGCCGCCTTGGTCGGCGGGAACGAGAAGGACCGGCCATTGGGCCGGATGTGCCCGGTCGCCACGTCGGCGACGCTCGCATCGGCCACCGATGACGCCGGGATCGCCGCGCTGCTGCAGGTGGCCACGGAGGTATTCGGTACGGAGTTCACCGCCGACGCGGTCGTGGGCG
Organism: Dactylosporangium aurantiacum; assembly: GCF_000716715.1. Taxonomy (GTDB): domain Bacteria; phylum Actinomycetota; class Actinomycetes; order Mycobacteriales; family Micromonosporaceae; genus Dactylosporangium; species Dactylosporangium aurantiacum. The sequence continues at coordinate 294,281 of NZ_JNYJ01000002.1, forward strand.
AGAACCGGCTGACGGTTGACGACTTCATCCCCATGGAGTCCGTTCAGCCGATGCCGCAGCCGTCACCGGACGAGATCCTGGCGCTGCCTGACCCCAGCCAGGGCGACGAGGCGCTGCTGGACCTCATCGAGGCGGTGACCGGAATCCGTGACCTCGACCCGTTCCTGCTGGGCGCGAACCTCAAACGGCACCTGTTCACCCGGGCGGTGATGATCGCGCTCGGCGGCGAGGTGAAGACCGCCGCCGAGGTGCTCGACATCATGTGGCGGGCCGGCGCCGCCGGCTGGTCCGCGACGATCACGCGGCAGCCGGAGAAGGCGGCCGAAGCGCTGGCCCGGTTCCTGGCACTCCTGTCGCACGCCCGGGACCCGGAGTCCAAACCGGGGGAGCCACGGCCGTTCGTGCACATCGAGGTGCACCAGTGGGCGCGTGCGGTGACCCGGTTACTGCGCGGCGTTCTGCCGTGGCCGAAGGCGTCGTTCCGGTGGGACGTGCCCGGCACCACGGACCCCGGCGACGGTGATCATCTCGTGCCGGCGACCACCGCGACGGCGGGGCAGGCGGCGAACCTGTTCCTGCCGGCGGTCTACTGCCGCGACTGCGGCCGGTCCGGGTGGGCGGTGTTCTCCCCGGAGAGCGACGACCAGGACGTGCAGTTCGACAGTCACAAGATCCGCCGGGCGTCGACCGGGCAGGACAAGGCACGTGTTCGGTACCTGATCGCCGCGACCGACCGGGAGGCAAAGGAAGGCTCCGGAGCGAGCCCGATGGCGGCGACCAGCCGACCGAAGCCCGGGACGTCCGCCGCGCAGAGCCTCGGCGGGACGCTCATGGTGCTGGACGCCGTTCACCAGCGACTGCGGCTGCCGGACCCCGTCGGCGACTACGACCGGGCGAGTAAAGAACCGCTGCTGACTGCCCGAGACTCGGCGTTCGTCCTGGTTATCACCGGCCCGACCGGCAATACTGCGGCGAAGGAGGACTGGTGCCCCGCCTGCGGGGAACGCAACGCGATCCGGTTCCTCGGCACCGGCGCCGCGGCGATGGCGTCAGCGGCGATCACGCAGCTGTTCACCGGCGGGGAGCTCGACCCGGCACTGCATGAGAACAAGACGTTGATGTTCAACGACTCGGTGCAGGACGCCGCCCACCGGGCCGGGTTCGTCGCCAACCGGTCGTACACGTTCTCGCTGCGGGCGCTGCTGGCAACCCGCCTGCGGCAGGATGATGCCACGGCACTCAACGACCTCATCGCCGACGTGATCGAGGCGACCGCCGACGGGCAGACCTTGGCCGCGGTTGTACCGCCGGATCTGCACAGTTTCAAAGGCGTCGACCGGCTGCTGTCAGGCCGCAGCCGCGGCGGCGACCGGGGCACGTGGACGCTGATCGGTCAGCGGCTGGCGTTCGAGACGCTGATGGAGTTCGGGTTCCGGTCCCGCAACGGCCGCACCCTGGAACTGACCCGGACCGCCGCCGCGCACGTGCGGATCGCCGACCCGGCCGGTGCCGCGGCGCTGGTGCGGCACCTGCACGCCGGACTCGACCGGCCGGACCTGGGGATTGTTGCGCAGGACGACGCCCGCTACCTCGCCTTCCTGCGGATCTTCCTGGAGCGGCTACGCAGCCGGGGCGCGGTCGCGCACGACTGGCTGCGCAAGTACATCGACGAGGCCGGCACCAGCCGGTACTTCATCTGGGGTGAGCGTGAGCCGGGGATGCGCGCGTTCCCGACGCGGGTGGCGGCACCGGTGTTCCTGCTCGCTCAGCTGAAGGTGAACAGCGAGTTCGACGTCGCCGGCGGGCGGCTGTCCTGGTATGAGCGGTGGCTGGGCCGTTGCCTTGGTGTACCGCGTGAGGTCGCCCCCGAGTTCTGGGGCCGGCTCCTGCCGGAGCTGACGTCGGCGGGGTTGCTGGCGGTGCGGACGCCGAACGACTCCTCGGCCCGCGTGTACGGGCTGCGCCCCGGCAACGTCGAGGCGCTGTTGCTGGACGACACCGAGGTCCGGTCCGCGTTCGTGCGCTGCCCCGTGTGTTTCTGGGAGCAGACCGTGCATCCGTCGCTGCTCGACCAGTGGCGGGACCAGCCCTGTCCCGCGTACCGGTGCCGGACCGGCCGACTCGTCGCCGGTGACCAGCCGGAAGGACTCGGACGGCACCAGCGCGACCGTGACTACACCCGCGACTACTACCGGCGCCTGTACCGGGAGGCGGGCACGTACCAGGTGATCACCGCCGAGCACACCGGCATGCTCACCCGTCCGCAGCGGGAACGGGTCGAGCGGGCTTTCAAGCTCGGGGAGGGTTTCAAGGCGCCGAATGTGCTGTCGTGTACACCGACGCTAGAGATGGGCATCGACATCGGTGACCTGTCCGCCGTCGTCCTCGCGGCGCTGCCGCGCCGGCCCGCGAACTACGCCCAGCAGACCGGCCGGGCGGGGCGGCGCACCGGGAACGCGTTCCTGCTGACGATCCCGGACCGGCGCCGCCGCGATCTGTACTTCCTGGACCGGCCGCGCGACCTCATCGCCGGCACAATCGTGCCGCCCGGCTGCTACCTATCCGCCGTGGAGATCCTGCGCCGGCAGTACCTGGCGCATCTCCTGGACCTGGCCGCGGCCGGCCGCCTGCTGCGCGGCGACGGTGCGCCGCTGCGTCCGCTGCCGCACAGGGCACCGGCGCTGTTCGGCCCGTCCGGATACCTCACGGACCTGGTGCAACTCGCGACCGACCAGGGCGAGACACTCGTCGACGCCTTTCTGGCGCTGTTTCCGGCCGGCGTGACTGACGATGCAAAGGCCGACCTGAGGGTGTACGCGACCAGGGGCCTGCGGTCCGCGGCCGAAGCGGCCGAGACCGAGTGGCGCCGCATGGAGCAGGCGCTGCGGTCCCGACTGAAGCTCATCGACGAAGCGCACGGTGAACTGCACGACTCCGACCCGGAACAGCAGCGGCAGAAGGCTGAACTCGACGCTGAACGGCGCAACGTCGGCAAACGGCTCCTGCACCTCGGTGACACCCCGGCGCAGAACGCGCTCTGCGACCTGGGGCTGCTGCCGAACTACGCCCTGATCGGCGTGGCGACCACCCTCGCGGCCACCGTGTACGGCGAAGAGGGGAAAGACCCGAAGACCGGCCGGACGGTGATCAGCTCCAAGCCCTACGCGTACCAGCGGCCACGCAGGTACGCCCTGGAGGAGTTCGCTCCCGGCAACACGTTCTACGTCAACGGCTACCGGCACCAGATCACCGGCCTGGAGGTCGCGACCGACGGGCGCAAGGACTGGTACAACTGGCGCATCTGCCCGGGGTGCGGCTACGTGCGGACGGAGGACGCGGTGAACGACCGGTCCGCGTGCCCGCGGTGCCGTAGCCTGCACATCGCCGACGACGGGTCCTGCCTGTTCCAGGTGGTGGAGCCGGTCACGGTGACGTCCCGCGACAAGCGGGAAGACGCCCGCATCCGCGACGACAAGGACGAACGCGACCGGCGCTTCTACACCGTCGTCGACGCCGTCGACTTCCCGCAGGACGCCATCGCGCCCGGCTCGTGGCGGCACGCGCACCAGACCCTCGGCGTCGACTACTGCCGCCGCGCCATGATCCGCCGGATCAACGTCGGCCCCGCGCGCTTCGACGCCCAGGCCCGTGACGAGTTCGCCGGGCATACAGTGCGGCTCAACCCGTTCCATGTCTGCACCGGATGCGGGGCGGCCACCGCCGACGGCAAGCCGGTCTTCGAGCAGGACACCGACGCCCTGAGTTCGTCCGAGGCCCGCAACCCAGCATTGAAGCATCACCGCCCGTGGTGCCCGCTGCGCCGCGGCAAGCGTGACACCGTTACCCAGGAACCGGTGCTGCTCGCCCATCAACTGCAGACAGAGGCGCTGCGAGTCCTGCTGCCTGCGGCGAGCGCCGACGTCGACGCCCGGGTCCACTCGTTCCGGGCGGCCCTGCGAATGGGGGTCGACCTGCACTTCGGTGGCGACCCGCAGCACCTGGACACCACGGTCGCGTCGATGCCGGACCAGGACAGCGGGGAACGTCGCTGGTTCCTGGTGCTGTTCGACGAGCTGCCCGGCGGCACCGGCTACCTCGACCGGCTCACAAAACCCGACGCGTTCCGTGACACGCTGCTCGCGGCGTACGAAGCGCTGCGGACCTGCCCATGCGCCGAAGAGCAACGCCGTGCCTGCCACCGCTGCCTTCACCGGTACACGCCGGAACTCCAGCAGGACCTCGTCTCCCGCCGCTCTGCGATCGACATGCTCGAGTCGCTGCTGTTCACCAAGGACGGCGCCGACGGCTGGGAGACCACCGAGATCGCGCACACCGGCCTCGTCGGCCTGGACCGTCAGGTCGAGTCCGACCTCGAGGCTCGATTCCTGTCGGCACTCCGCGACTGGGCAGCGGTTACCGACGACGCGGTCCTGGACGAGGACCGAAATGCCAGCGGCCACCTGCGTTTCACCGCCGGCGCGGACGTCGTGCACTGGCGGCTCACCGCGCAACAGCAGCTGGAACGCACCCGGACCGACTTCACCTTCACCCGCGTCGACGGGCCGCCGCACAGCGTCAAGGTGTACCTCGAAGGGTTCCGCTTCCACGCCAGCCCGGAACACAACAGGATTGCCGTCGACGCCGCCCGGCGCACCGTGCTGCGCGCCGACGGCCACACCGTGTTCCAGATCAACTGGCACGACATCGACCTGTTCGAGCAGCGGCGCACCGAGGCCCGGCCGGTCTGGCCGCCGTACCCGGGCGCCGCGCAGGAAAGCGCGAAACGTGCATACGAGCAGTACGGCGGCCAACGTGGACAACTTGCCGGCGCGGTCTTCGCCAACCCGATCGACACACTGATCGCCTACCTGCGTGACCCGGACGCCGACCGTTGGGCACGGCGGGCCCAGGCGCTCGTCACCGGCCTGCTCGCGGTCCCCGGAACGACACAGGTCCTGTCAACCGGCCGCCGCAGCGACGTGATCGAAGGGATCGCCCGCGAACTCGGCCGGGTTGGCCCCGCCCACCGACCCGGTACCGAAGCCCAACCGGTCGTCTCCCAGGGGGCGCAGGTTCACATCTTCCGGACGAAGGACGCCGCAGGCCTTCCGATCCTCGTAGCGCTGGACGCCGGCGACGAACAGCGACTGCGATGGAGCGCACTGGCCGTTCTCGACGACGGTGACTCTGCCCTGCGCGAGAACGAACACCGCGACCGGTGGCGGGCCTGGCTCTACTGGACGAACATCACCCAGTTCCTCTCGCTCGCCGGTGGCGACGGCGTGCAGCTGGCGGCCAGCCACGCAGCGGAGTTCGACGTGGAGGTCCTCGCCGTGTGCGGCGGCGTCGGCCAACTGGATTCGCTCAGCGGCGCCCACGCGCCTGCCGCCGCAGGCATCGTGGTACCCACCGTGGAGCGTCCAAGCTCGACGTCCCGGCGGGACATCGGCTGGGACGATGACATCCTCGTCATCCTGCGCGACGACCCTGATGACGACCCGGAGCTTCTGCGCCTTGCCGAACTGCTCGCTGACCAGGGCAAGGCGGCGCCGGTGTTCGGTTACGAACTCGGCGCCAGCCGCTGGCTCGCGGACCTCGGCTGGGACGGCAGTGACGTCAAAGTCGCTGTCATCAGTTACCGGCATGCCACGCCCTCCGACGAGGAACGCCGCCGCGACGAGGCGTACACCGCCGCCGGATGGACGATCCGGACTGCGGCCGACTGGCTGGACCGTCTCGACGACCTCATTCCCCGACTCCCCAACCTGGAAGGCCGCTCCTGATGACCGCTCGGCTCAGCCTGTATCGCAAGGCCGAACAAGAGCTGTACAAGCTCGACCGTGCGGTGAAGGCACAGTTTTACGACTTCAGCCACATGTTCCGGGCCAACCCCGACCAGCCCGGCCTGGACCTCAAAAAGCTCAAGGGCGACTCCCGCATCTACAGGGCGAAGATCAACCAGTCGTACCGCGCATTGCTCACCCCGGTCGGGGTCGACCCCGACAACACCCAGCACTGGCTGGTCATCGCGGTCCGCCACCGCAAGGACGTCTACGACGAGCTGCAGGTAGCGGTCAACCGTGTCACCGGCGAGATCGAGTTCGTCGACCTCGCTGTCGTCGGCAGCAGCGCCCTGCGCCGCGCCGGCATCACCCTCACCCCGGCAGAACCCGAGGCCATCACCCCACCGGTTGAACAGATCGAGCCCGTTCCTACCGCCGAACCGCCGCTTCTTGCTGCATACAGCGCCGAGCAACTGCGAGAACTCGGCGTCGCCGAGCAGCTCATCGACCTGGTCCTCGCCGTCACCAGCGACACCGAGCTCGACGAGGTGCTCGACGGAGCGCCGATGCTGTCGAAGGACGTGATCTACGGCCTCGCGTCCGGGATGGGCCTTGACGAGGTCCGCCAGGAGGTGACGGCTCCCGTCAAGGTCGACGAGGACCTGGACCTGACCGATTTCGCCGCTGCGGTGACACGTACCAAGGTGACCACCGTTGACAAGAACGTCCAAGCCAAGATCGACGAAGGTGACTTCCGGGCATGGAAGGTCTTTCTCCATCCGACGCAGGAGCGCCTCGCCAACCACCACTACAAGGGCCCGGTGCGCATCTCCGGCGGACCAGGCACCGGCAAGACCATCGTCGCGCTACACCGTGTCAACCACCTCGCCCGGCAATTGCCACCAGGCACCGATAAGCCCATCCTGCTCACCACGTTCACCATGAACCTCGCCGCAGACCTGCAGCTGCGGCTCGCCTCGCTGGTCGACCCCGACCTGATGGCTCGCGTCGACGTCACCCACATCGATCAGCTGGCCGCGCGGGTCGTGGGTGAGAACACCGCACAACGGCAGCGCAAGCAGCGCATCACCGACCAGGTCGCCCTCACCGAACTGCGGCAACTGCTGGCAGAGCTCGACGAACAACGCTGGGACGCCGAGTTCCTGCTCGACGAGTGGGAACAGGTGATCCTCGGCCAGTCCGTCCCGAGCCGATCGGACTATTTCCAGGTCCGGCGCGCCGGCCGTGGTCGCTCGCTTACCCGCCCGGAACGCAGCCAAGCCTGGAAACTCATCGAGCAGTTCACCGCCAGGCTCGACAAGCTCGGTGTCGAAACCTGGGGCCAAGCCGCCGAGCGCGCCGCCCGCTACGAGATGGACCGTGCCGCAGCCGTCGAGGCCCGCCGTGCAGCCGGGACGTCGGACGGGGAAAGCTCCGGATCGCGTCACCTGGGCTATCGGTACCAGCACGTGGTTGTGGACGAGGCCCAAGATCTCCGCGCTTCGCACTGGAAAATGCTGCGAGCCATGGTCGACCCGAATCAGCCCAACGACATGTTCATCGCCGGCGACACCCACCAACGCATCTACGACCACCAGGTCGCCCTCGGTGCCCTCGGGATCAACATCCGCGGCCGCCGCTCGACGCGGCTCACCCTGAGCTACCGCACGACCCGCGAGATCCTCGCGCGGGCGCTGCTCGTCGCTGACGACAAGGACGTCACCTACGACGACCTCAACGACGGCACCGACGACCTCGCCGGGTACCGGTCCATTCTGCACGGCCCGAGGCCGACGTTCGCCGGCTATGGCAGCTGGGACGAGGAACTCGCCGGGCTCGCCTCAACGCTGAGTACGTGGCGAGAGGAGATCGCCGGCGACGGTGGAAGCACACGACGCGACCCCGCGGGCCACATCGCGGTCTGTGTCACGGACCGCGAGCGCGTGGGTCAGGTCATGGCTTTCCTGACGACTGCGAACATCACGTGCGCGGAACTCACCAAGGATGGCCCGAGCGGAGACGGCGAGGTCCACGTGGGCACGATGCATCGCTTCAAGGGCCTTGAGTATCAGAAGCTCGCCATCGTAGGTGTGAATCAGGGCGCCATCCCGCGGGCGGGGATCGAGCGGTACCGCCACGACGACCCGACCCGCTACGAACGTGAAGTACGGAAGGCACGATCGCTGCTGTTCGTTGCGGTAACCCGCGCCCGGGACGGCCTCGCCGTCAGTTGGAACGGCAGCCCGAGCCAGCTCATTGCAGGCATCGCGGAATCATCGGGGGAGTGACGCAGCGATGCATACGGCGGCGAACCCGGACAGCATACTTCCGAGATCCACTTCTGCGTATCGTCAAGGATAGGGAGAACATACAGTGGCCTTCCAGACGCCGGTGACGGCGGAAGAGATCCTCGGTGCCATCCACCAAAAGCAGTATCTGTTGCCCGCCATCCAACGCGAGTTTGTCTGGAACCCCGACCAGATCCGCCGATTGTTCGACAGTCTCATGCGCGGCTACCCAATGGGCTCCTTCTTGCTGTGGAAGGTCGACCCTGAAACGGCAAAAACCTATACGTTCTACGACTTTCTCACCCACTATCACGAGCGGGACGACCCGTACGCCAACAAGGCGACCGTGCCAGCGGGTAGCGGCATCACCGCCGTGCTGGACGGCCAGCAGCGTCTGACCGCACTGAACATCGCCATCTACGGCAGCCACGCGGAGAAGAAGAAGTACGCCTGGTGGACCAGCCCGGACGCCTTCCCGAAGAAACGTCTGTACCTCAATCTGGAGGCCAACGCCGAGGAGAACGACCTCGGATTGCGCTACGACCTCAGGTTTCTCACCGATGCCGACGCCAAGCCGCAGGACGGTCAACCCGATCGCTGGTATCGGGTCGGAGCCGTCCTAGAACTGGACAACGCCGGTCCGGCGCTCTACGGCGAGTTGACCAAGCGCCGCCTGGACCTGAGCACCGCGGAGTGCTTCCAGCGGCTCTACGACCTGTACAAGGCAGTTCGTGAGCAAAAACCGATCAACTACTACCTGGAGCAGACCCAGGACCCCAACAAGGTCCTCGACATCTTCGTGCGGGTCAACAGCGGCGGCACTACGTTGTCCTACTCCGACCTGCTGCTGTCGATGGCAACGAATCAGTGGCGGAACCTCGACGCTCGCGAAGAGGTCCGCAAGCTGGTACAGGAGCTCAACACCAGCGGCTCCAACAGCTTTTCCTTCTCCAAGGACGTCGTGCTCAAGACTGCCCTCATGGTGGCAGGCGTCGACCTGCGGTTCCAGGTCTCGAACTTCACTGAGAGCAACATGCACAAGGTGGAAGCCTCGTGGGGGACGACGCGCGCGGCGCTGATCCGTGCGGTCGCGTTGCTCGGCACCTTCGGCTTCAACGAACGCACCCTTACCGCCGCGAGCGTGGTCGTGCCGCTCGCCTACTACCTTGCCAGACACGGCGTTTCAGACGGCTACGTCACGTCGGGTGCGGACGCCAAGGATCGCATGGCCGTCCGGCAATGGATCACCCGGTCGCTCGTCAAACGCGGCATTTGGGGTTCAGGCCTGGACAGCCTACTCGGCCGCATCCGGTACGCCATCGACCAGCGGCCCGGCTATGGCTTCCCGGTCGCAGAGATCGAGAAGGAGATGACCACACTCGGGAAATCACTGTCCTTCGAGCCGACAGAGATCGACGAACTGCTGGAACTCAAGTACGGTGGCCAACGCACATTCCCCGTACTGGCGCTGCTCTACCCAGGACTCGACCTGGCAAAGCAGTTCCACGAGGATCACATTTTTCCGCGCTCGCGATTCACGCGGCGGAAGCTGCGCAACGCCGGAATCGCAGAGGATGTCATCGATGACTACATGAAGCGGTTTGATCTGCTGCCCAACCTTCAGCTGCTCGGCGGCGTGCCGAACGTCGAGAAGCAGGCGAAACTGCCAGCAGACTGGCTGGGTTCGGCTTTCGCGACGGAAGCGGAGCGGGTCACGTACATGAAAGACAACGACCTTCACGATCTGCCGCTTGATATCCCAGGCTTCGTCGAGTTCTTCGAGCAGCGCAAGGCCCGCATGCGTGACAGGCTCACCGACGCCCTGGGCGTCACGGCGTGATCGAGATCAACAGCATGGATCGCCGAATGGAGTCAGTTGAACCGTTCCGCTGAACATGGGTGTCATGTCAACCCCAAGTGGAGTCCCGCCGGTAGTTGGGTCCGCCGGCGGGATTGCCGCTACTGCTGCCGGTGAGAGTACTGGGCGAGTGGATGATGGCCGTTGCCGGTCTGTTGGAAGGCCCAGCAGTCATCAGCGACGGTGATGTTGATGTAGGTCCCGGTGCTACCTGGGAGTGTGTGGCCGGCGAACGCGGCGGCAAGGGCGTAGCTGCCGGTGCGGTGTTCGACACTGGTGATGGTGGTGTGCCGGAACCAGTGTGTGGTGACGCCGAGGGCGGCGAACCAATCGAGTTCGCGGCCCAGACGTTTCCAGAGCGTGTCGAGGCGCCGGCGAGTCCAAGTGTACAGCGTACAGGCAGGATCGGTCAGTTCGTTGGCGACGGCTGCGGAGATTGGTTGTTCGCGGTGTTGGGTGTGCTTTTCGTCGAGGATGACCGTCTGGCGTGCGGTGTGGATCGATGTTGGGGCGAGGTTAAGCAAGCCCTCGCGGCGGCACGCGGTTTCTAGGAGGAAACGTAAGAGGAGTGTTTCGTGGTCTGTGGCGACATCGAAGATGTCGTCGAGTTGTTCATGGGTTAGGGCAGCACGTCGCGTTGGGTGGCGACGGGGTTTGGTGACGACGTTGGCGGGGTTTCCGGTGATGATGTCGTTTTGCATGGCGACGGTGAAGAGTTTGCGGACGGCAGCGATGGCGTGTTCTTTGGCGGTTCGTCCATCGATCGAGGAACTTCGGCGTTGCGCGATGGTCTGAACCCAGGTGGCGAAATCGTTGATGTGAGTGGCGCGGATGCTGGCAATTTCGTCGTCGCCGTAGCGCCCGGCGAACAGTTCGAGGTAGCGCCGATACAGCGTCGCGGTGCTGACGGTGCAAGTGTTTAGCGCCAGCGGAATCCAGCCGGCGACGGTAGTCGGCAGCGGCTGCGCTGGGGTGGCCCTATCCACGGGCGGTGGGCGGGACATGGCCCGCTATCCGCTGCGCGGTCACGACGATGGTGATGTTCTCGATCGGCAAGTCGAACTGCACGCTGAGCGTCATCTGGCCTTCACGCGATGAGGTGTCATCGGTGGCCGCCGGAGCTGTCGAGCGTGGGCGAGGTGCACCTGGAGGACGGAAGCGGGTCATGGCGTCCATCGCATGCGGCCGACCCGGTATGGGCTCGATATTGCGTGTCGCTTCACCCTGTCGAGGACTGATCGGGTGCCTGGCGAAGGGGGAGGCTGCATGAGCCGGACACGGGACCAACTTGACCGTCTGGCGATCTTTGGTTGGGCGTCGGGGACTTCGCCGTGATCAAACCTGGCCTACCGGTCCGTGAGTGATGTCAATGCACCGCTTGAACACCGTCGACACTCACGGCTGCTACAACTGGGTGTTCAAGCGGATGCTTAGACACATCCTAAACGGACATTTCTTCTCAAACTGGTGTCGAAGGGGGGACTTGAACCCCCACGCCCTTGCGGGCACTAGCACCTCAAGCTAGCGCGTCTGCCATTCCGCCACTTCGACCTGCTGTGGACATCCTACCCGGTCAGTTTCTCACCGCCCCGGATGGCCGTCGGAGACATTACACGGTCCGGGAAGATCTTGGCCAATCGGGGGGTGTGACACGCGAAGGGCCCCGGCGGCGGGGGGATCGCCGGGGCCCTGATCGCTGGGTGGCCGGAGGGGGAGCCGGCCACCGAGTCTCGGGTCAAACGTTGAAGATGCTGACGCCGCCGGGGCCGACGAGCAGGGCGACGACGATCAGGATGATGCCCCACAGGATCTGGCGGCGCAGGAGTGCGACGACGCCGGCGATGCCGATGAGCACTGCGATGATCCACAGAACGGTAGCCATGACGGGTTGATACCTCCGGGGTGAGATCGTTAAACCGGTCGATGGAGCGTTGGTCAGCTCGCGAGGTCCTCGGGCCACGTGGTGCGGCGGGTGAGGACGTCGCGGACCTTGTCGACGACGGCGACCGCCGGGTCGACGAGCTTGTTGAGCGGCGGAGTCGCCGGGGTGTTGGGGTGTGGCCGGGTGGGTGCCGCGCCGCGGGCGATCTGCACCCGGTTTCCGAGTCGTACGAGCTCGGTGTCGCTGCACTGTTCGCGCAGGCGGGGGAACACCTCCTCGCCGGTGCGGTGGGTGTGCTCGCGCACGTGGGCGGCGACCGCGTCCAGGGCGGTGCGGTACGCCTCGTCCGCGGCCGGGGTCACGTGCAGCCGTTGCAGCGCGAGCAGTAGCTCGGCGTCGGCCGCGATCTCCTGTTCGGCGATCGGGGCGCCGTCGGGCAGGACGGCCTTGACCGTCGGATAGAGGTACTGCTCCTCCGCGGACAGGTGGCGGGCGAGCGTGGCGACCAGGACGTCCTCGATGTCCTGCGGCTTCGCCGGGTCCTGCTCACCTGGTGCGATGAGCCGCTCACACAGCGCGGTGAGCTGGCGGTGGTCCTCGTCGAGCAGGTCGAGCATGCTCGGGCCGCCGAAGTCGACGTCGTCGTCCTCGATGCCCGGCACCGGTGGCAGCGGTGGCAGGGGTGCGGTGCTCACGGGGACCCTCCATCGATCGTTTTCCTGGTGCCGCATCGGTACCCGAGGCGCAACTTCTTGAAACGAGCGGTTACCGGCCAGTACGCTGCCATGTACCGCCTTCGATGGAAGGTCTGGGAGCCTTCCGTCACGGCCGCCACCTGTCACGGAAAGGGGCCGCCATGTCCGTCTCCTGGCGGGGACCGACCGTCCTCGCCGCCACCCTGGTCGTGCTGCTCGGGACCGCCATCCCGGCACACGCCGACGCCGGGCCGCCACCCGGATCGATCGCCAGCATGGGCGACTCCATCACCCGCGGGTTCAACGCGTGCGGATGGTTCGTCGACTGCCCGTCCCGTTCGTTCAGTACGGGCAGCACCACCGCCGTCAACAGCCACTACCTGCGGATCCGGGCGAAGAACCCGGCCATCGACGGGCACGCCTTCAACGACGCGAGGTCCGGGGCGAAGGTCGCCGACATGCCGGGGCAGGCCGCCACGGTCGTGTCGCAGCGTGCCGCGTACGTCACCATCCTCATCGGCGCCAACGACGCCTGCACCTCCTCGGAGGCGGCGATGACCAGCGTGGCCGCGTTCCGCGGCTCCCTGGACAGCGCGCTCGGCACGCTCAAGGCCGGGCTGCCCGACGCGAAGGTCCTGCTCGTCAGCATCCCGGACCTGAAGCGGCTCTGGCAGGTGGGCAAGGACAGCTCCGGCGCCCGCAGCGCCTGGGGGCTGTTCGGCATCTGCCAGTCGATGCTGGCCAACCCGACCTCCACCACCGCCGCCGACACCGCCCGGCGCGACCGCGTCCGCCAGCGCGTGATCGACTTCAACGGCCAGCTCGCGGCGGCCTGCACGGCGTACGGTGCCAACTGCAAGTACGACGGCGGGGCCGTGTTCGGCTACGCCTTCCAGCTGTCCCAGATCTCGACCTGGGACTACTTCCATCCCAACACGTCGGGCCAGGCGGTCCTCGCCACGGTGAGTTACGGGGCCGGTTTCGGCTGGTGAGAGTGTGACGGTCCGGTGACGTCTCGTGGTACGTCGCCGGACCACCCGCCGAAATTGTCACAGCCGCCTGATATGACTTCTCCATGGACGCCACCGACGAGGTCATCGAGCTCTGCCGCGACCTGCTGCGCATCGACACCACCAACACCGGCGACCTGGAGACCAGCGCCGGGGAGCGGCTCGCCGCCGAATACGTGGCGGAGAAGCTGGCCGAGGTCGGCCTCGAGCCGCAGATCCACGAGAGCGCACCCGGCCGGGCCAATGTCGTGGCCAGGTTCGAGGGCAGCGACCCCGGCCGCGACGCGCTGCTCATCCACGGCCACCTCGACGTCGTCCCGGCGGACAAGTCGGAGTGGTCCGTCGACCCGTTCGGCGGTGAGATCAAGGACGGCTACCTGTGGGGCCGCGGCGCCGTCGACATGAAGGACTTCGACGCGATGGTGCTGGCCCTGGTGCGGCAGATGCGCCGCGAGGGTCGCAAACCACCGCGGGACGTGGTGCTCGCGTTCCTCGCCGACGAGGAGGCCGGCAGCACCTACGGCGCGCAGTATCTGGTCGAGCACCACGCGCACCACTTCGACGGGGTGACCGAGGCGATCGGCGAGGTCGGCGGGTTCTCCGTCAGCGTCGGCGGCGACCAGCGGCTCTACCTCATCGAGACCGCCCAGAAGGGCATCGACTGGCTGCGCCTGCACGCCAAGGGCCGCCCCGGTCACGGCTCGATGATCAACGACGACAACGCGGTGACCGCGGTCGCCGAGGCCGTCGCCCGCGTCGGCCGGCACAAATTCCCCGTGATCATGACGCCGACGGTGCGCGCGTTCCTCGAGCAGGTCTCCGAGATCCTGCACATCGAGCTCGACCTCGACGACCCCGAGCGGGCCGTGGAGAAGATCGGGCCGATCGCGATGATCATCGGCGCGACGCTGCGCAACACGGCCAACCCGACCCGGCTCGCCGCGGGCTACAAGGACAACGTCATCCCCGGCCGGGCCTCCGCGACGATCGACTGCCGCACCCTGCCGGGCCAGTCGGAGGCGTTCGAGCAGCAGTTGCGCGACCTCGTCGGCCCCGACATCGAGCTGGAGTACATCCACCGTCAGGCCGCCCTGGAGACCACGTTCGACGGCGCGCTGGTCGACGCGATGACCGCCGCGCTCAAGGCCGAGGACCCGGGCGCGCTGCCGGTGCCGTACATGCTCAGCGGCGGCACCGACGCCAAGCAGTTCGACAAGCTCGGCATCCGCTGCTTCGGCTTCTCGCCCGTGCGCCTTCCCGCCGACCTGAACTTCGGCGCGTTGTTCCACGGCATTGACGAGCGCATTCCTGTGGAGGGACTACAGTTCGGCGTGCGAGTCCTCGACAGGTTCCTGCAGCAGTCCTGACCCACCGTCACACCACCGACAGCCACCAATCAGGGGGAGACCCATCATGACCGACCGGCACGCGGAGCTTGACGCCGCGCTCGAGCGCGTGATCACGGCGGCCCGCGACCACCTTGCCGCGGTCAAGGCCGCCGACGGGCGGGCCGACGACGACGAGGTGTGGCGCGCCTATGTCGAGCTCAACAACGCCTCCAACGGCTACGACGAGCTCCTGCTGGACGCCTTCGGCGAGGTCACCCCGTGGGACGTCGAGGCCATCGACCCCGACGAGGCCGACCGGCAGTTCGGCGTCGGCATCGGCGGCGTCGACGGCACCGAGGCCGAAGACCCGCACCCGCAGATCATCTCGGTCCGCCAGCGCCGCGACTACCGCGTCCCGAGCGTGGCCGCGCTGCTCCGCCTCGCCGACGCCGCCCGCCGCACCAACCCCGGCGACGGCGACACCTCCCCGGTCGAGACGGTCGGCGAGGCCGTCCTGGAGCTGATGCAGGCCGGCGACGGCTCCCTCGGCGCCCTCGACATCCCCGAGCTGGAGTCCCTGGACGGCGTCGTGGTCGTCGCCGAGGTCGCCACCCCGCTCGACCCCGAGGCCTACGAGGACAACGACGGCACCGGCCCGTTCACCGTCGGCGAGGAGGACCGGGTCGTCGACCGGCTGGACGAGCACGCGTTCGTCGACCTGGACGACGACGAGGACGAGGAGGAGGGCGTCGGCATCGACGCGGGCCTGAGCGAGGCGCCGGAGCAGGGCACCAAGGCCGCCGACCGCCTCTGACACCGGGTCACCACGAGCCGGGCCGCGTCCGGTCCTGCCGGCTGCGGTCCGGCTCGCATCAGGTTCGGCCGGTCTCCGGTCCGGCTCGTGTCCGGTCTGGCTTGTGTCCGGTCTGGCTTGTGTCCGGTCTGGCTTGTGTCCGGTCTGGCTTGTGTCCGGTCTGGCCGGCGTCCGGTCTGGCCGTGTCCGATCTGGCTCGTGTCCGGGCGGGCGCCCCGGTCGGCGGGTTCACGCGGCAGGGTGACCGCGCTCGACGCTGTGATGTCGGCTGGCTCGGCTGCGGCCGCCGTCGGGCATGGTCGGCTGGCTCGGCTGCGGCCGCCGTCGGGCATGGTCGGCTGGCTCGGCTGCGGCCGCCGTCGGGCATGGTCGGCCGGCCTGTCCCAGCCGCCGGACGTGGCCGACCGGCCGGGTCAGGTCTGCCCGCGGCGTGGTCGGTGAACCGCGCTCGGGCCCTGGGGGCCGGGGCGAACGGCGCCGATGACCGTCGGTGCCCTGACCCCACGGCTAGGGCAAACGGTCATCGTGGCGAGTGCTGCCGGTCGTGCTGCGATCGCCGGGCGGATACGACGGCCTGTGGCGAGTTCGGTCAGAATCCGATCCGGATCAGAAGAGGCCCGCCCCGGCCGGCGACTGCCGTTCGTCGCGTCCGACGGCCGGTGCAACCGGAGCGCTGGCTGTGCGTGTGTCCCGGGGCCGGGCGGGTGAGGCCGGCTACGTTCCCCGCGGCGCGCCGGGGTCGGGCGAGCGGCGGCGGGTGACCGGGAGAGCCAGCGGCAGATGGCCGTCCGTTTGTCCGGAATATCCAGATCTGGCCGACCGGTCGGATGGCCGTGGCTGGTCCTCGTGCGGCGGCGGCGCGCACGATGCGAAGGAGCAGCGAAGGCGGAGAGAGCTACGTGCTGAGGCCCGGCATGGCGTCGCTGGTGACCTTGCGGCGGAGCATGACCTGGCGGGTGCCGTCGGCGTAGAGGCGGACCCTGGCCAGTTCCCAGCCGCCGTACTCGGCCTGGATCGTCAGCTGTGCGTTGGCGGTGAGCCGGTCCACGTTCGACGGCAGCCGCAACGGCACGTATTCGTAGTCCATGAACCGATATTGCTACGGCGAAATGCGCTGCACCAGACCTTCCGCGGACCCGGCGACGACCAGCGTGCCGGTCGAGGGGTCGACCGCGACCGCGACCGGCAGCCGGGGCGTGGGGTGGCGGGCGACCTCGCGCGGGGTGCCGCCGGCCAGGTGATAGCCGATCACCTCGTTACGCTGCGTAGCCGCCACCCAGACGGTGTCGCGGGTGGGGTCGTAGGCGGCGGCGAACGGGGTGCCGGGGACCGGGTAGCGCTGGCGCAGGATCAGCGGGCCGGTCTCGAACACGAGGAGTTCGCCGTCGCGGGCGTCGACGGCCACGAAGCGGCCCGGGCCGCCGGGGGTGACGGTGGTGGCGCCGTCGCCGGCGCGCAGGGCCTCCTGGCGGGTGCCGGAGGTGGCGTCGTACACGGTGAGTGACGTCTCCGCGGGGTCCAGGACGGCGAGGAGGTCGCCGGTGACGGCGAGGCCGCCGGGGGTGCCGCCGACGTCCAGGGTGCGGGTCACGGCGCCGGTGGGGGAGAGGATGATCACGTCGCCGAGGGACGGGAGGGCGACCGCGGTCCACCCGGACGGGTGGACGGCCAGGGCGCCGCCGGCGGCGGGCAGCGGCCACCGGGAGGTGACCCCGGAGGCGCCGGCGGTGAGCACGGTGCTGCCGGACACGGCGCGGAACCCGCCGCCGGGCAGGGCGGCCACCGAGCGCACCGGCTCGGTCACCGGCACGGAGGCGACCTGGGTGCCGGCGGTGTCGAGCAGGAGCAGGGCGGCCGGGAGCGCGACGGCGGTGCCGGACGGGCCGGTCGCGACCGCCGCCGGCGGTCCACCCACCGGGACGACCGTCCCGGCCGGGGTCGCGGACGGTGCGGGAGCCCAGGTGGGCGTCGGTACGGTCGCGTCAGGCCGGTCCACCGGGGCGCCGGCGTCGCAACCGGACAGCAGCGCCAGCAGTACCAGCGACGGCAACAACACGGCACGGATCATGGTGGGCCAATTATGTCTGGCGCTCCGGATAGCCCGACGTCGGAGCCGACACGTCGTCCAGGGCGGCCCGGATCTCGCGCGGCAGGTCGATCTCCTCGGTCTGCAGCGCGCCGAGGAGCTGGCCGACGGTGCGGGCGCCGAGGACGGGCGCGACCACGCCCGGGCGGTCGCGGACCCAGGCCAGGGCGACCTCCAGGGGTGACACGCCGAGGCCGCCGGCGGCGGTGGCGACCGCCTCGACGATGCCGGCGCAGCGGTCGTCGAGGTACGGCGCGACGAACCGCTCGAAGTGCGGCGACGCGGCGCGGGAGTCGGCGGGGACCCCGCCGCGGTACTTGCCGGTGAGCACGCCCCGGCCGAGCGGCGACCACGGCAGCAGCCCGATGCCGAGGGCGGAGCAGGCGGGCACGACCTCGCGTTCGATGCCGCGCTCCAGCAGCGAGTACTCGACCTGGGTGGAGACCAGCGGGGCGCGGCCGGGCCACGCGGCCTGCCAGGTGGCGGCGCGGGCGGTCTGCCAGCCGGAGAAGTTCGACACACCCGCGTAGCGGGCCCGGCCGGTCTGCACGGCCGTGTCCAGCGCGCTGAGCGTCTCCTCGAGGGGCGTGTCGGGGTCGTACCCGTGGATCTGCCACAGGTCGACGTGGTCGGTGCCGAGCCGCTCCAGGGACGTGTCGAGGGCGCGCAGCAGGTGGCTGCGGGAGCCGTCGCGGCGGCGCGCCATGCCCGGGCGCAGGCCCGCCTTCGTGGCGATGACCAGCTCGTCGCGCGGCACGAGCCGGCCGACGAGGGCGCCGATCACGGACTCCGCCTCGCCGTCGGCGTAGACGTCGGCCGTGTCCAGCAGCGTGCCGCCCGCGTCGCGGAACGTCTTGAGCTGGGCGGCCGCATCGTCGGCGTCGGTGTCACGGCCCCAGGTCATGGTGCCGAGGGCCAGCCGGGATACCGCCAGCCCGCTACGGCCGAGCGGTCGCTGTTGCATGCATGGAACGATACGGCCGGATCCCACCGGAGGCGGGTAGGTGGGCCCCCCGCTACCCTTGGTGCCGCCCCGTGCAGGGTCGCACGGGGGACCCTGGGAGGCTGTAGTGCGACTCGCGTTGAACCTCGGATATCTCGCCGCCTGGAACGACCCGGCCGGTCACCTGGCGCTCGCGCAGGAGGCGGACCGCCTCGGTTTCTCCTGCGTGTGGGTCGCGGAGGCGTACGGATCCGACGCCCCGTCGATGCTGGCCTGGTTCGCGGGGCAGACCGAGCGCATCGAGCTGGGCTCGGCGGTGTTCCAGATCCCGGCCCGCACGCCGGCGATGGCGGCGATGACCGCCGCGACGATCGACAAGCTGTCCGGTGGGAGGTTCCGGCTCGGTCTCGGCGTGTCGGGGCCGCAGGTGTCCGAAGGATGGCACGGTGTCCGGTTCGGCAAGCCGCTGCAGCGCACCCGCGAGTACATCGACATCGTGAACCTCGCGCTGACCCGCAAGACCGTCGCCTACGACGGGCAGCACTACCAGCTGCCGCTGCCCGACGGGCCCGGCAAGGCCCTCAAGCTCACGCTGCACCCGACCCGCGACCACGTGCCGGTCTACCTCGCCGCGGTCGGGCCCAAGAACCTCGAGCTCGCCGGTGAGGTCGCCGACGGGTGGCTGGCGATCTTCTTCTCCCCGGAGTTCGCGCCCGAGTCGCTCAAGCCGATCGAGGCGGGCCGGGCGAAGGTCGGCAAGACGCTCGACGGGTTCGAGATCTGCGCCGGTGTACCGGTGGTCTTCGGCGACGACCCGGAGATGTGCGCCGAGCTGGTGCGCCAGTACGCCGCCCTGTACGTCGGCGGCATGGGCAGCCGCGAGCAGAACTTCTACAACGCCCTCGCCACGCGCATGGGCTACGGCGACGCCGCCCGCGAGGTGCAGGACCTGTACCTGGCCAAGAAGCACCGCGAGGCGGCGGCCGCGATCCCGTTCGAGTTCATCGACCGCACCTCGCTCATCGGGCCCGTCGAGCGGGTCGCGGAGCGGCTGCAGGCGTACCAGGAGGCCGGCGTCACCGAGATCGCGACCCTGATCTTCGGCGACCACGAGCACGGCATCCAGACCCTGCGGCAGCTGGCCCGGGCGTGGGAGATGGCAGGCTTGACCCTGTGACGACAGTCCTGCTGCTCCGGCACGGCCGCACCACCACCAACGCCACCGGGATCCTCGCCGGTCACCAGCCCGTCGGCCTCGACGACGTCGGGCAGGCGCAGGCGCGGGCCGTCGGCGAGCGGCTCGCCGACGCGAAGCTGCCCCTCGCCGCGGTCGTGTCCAGCCCGCTGCCGCGCTGCCGGGAGACGCTGTCGCTGGCGCTGCCCGAGTTCAGCGACGTCACCGTCGATGACGGGATCATCGAGTGCCGGTACGGCGACTGGACCGGCCGGCCCCTGAAGGAGCTGGCGAAGGAGCCGCTGTGGGCGACGGTGCAGGCGCACCCGTCCGCGGCGGTGTTCCCGGGGCCCGAGGGTGAGTCGATGGCGGTCATGTCGGCGCGCGCCGTCGCCGCCGTCCGCGGCTGGGACGCCCGGCTCACCGCGTCGCACGGCGCCGACGCGGTCTGGCTCGCCTGCAGCCACGGCGACATCATCAAGGCGATCGTCGCCGACGCGCTCGGCATGCACCTGGACCTGTTCCAGCGCATCGCCGTCGAGCCGGCGTCGATCACCGTGATCCGGTACACGCCGCTGCGCTCGTTCGTGCTGCGCCTCAACGACACCGGCGGTGACCTGGCACCCTTCGTGCCGAAGGTGGACGACGAACCCACCTCGGACGCCGCCGTCGGGGGCGGTTCGGGCGGTTCCGTGTGATCCTGCCGCCCGGCCTCGGCGCTCGTGCGCACATGCGGATAGAGTTTTCGGCATGAGCGGTCCGGAGCGCAGCGGAGGGCCGCGAGTCATGGGCGCAGGGTGGAGCTCAGGCCGGCGCCGGAGCGCAGCGGAGGTGGCGGCATGAGCGGTCCGGAGCACGGCGGGTCGAGCTCACGCCGGCGCCGGAGTGCAGCGGAGGTGAACAAGTGAGTCACCAGGTTTATGCGTTCGAGCCGCCCGAGCGATTCGTCGCGGGCACCGTCGGCGCGCCCGGGGAGCGGACGTTCTTCCTCCAGGCGCGCGGCGGCGGGCGCCTGGTCAGCGTCGCCCTGGAGAAGGTGCAGGTGACCCTGCTGGCGGAGAAGCTCGAGGAGCTCCTGCTGGAGGCGCAGCGCCGCTTCGGCGTCGACCTGCCCGACACCGCCGCCGTCGACACCAGTGACAACGAGCCGCTCGACACGCCGCTGGACGAGGAGTTCCGCGTCGGCACCCTCGGCCTCGCGTTCGACGTCGACACCGCAACCGTGGTCATCGAGGCCATCGCCGTCGGCGACGAGGAGACCGACGAGGTCGAGGAGGAGGACGACGACGAGCTCGCCACCGCCGACCGGGACCGGCTGCGGGTCCGGCTGACCCCGCAGGCGACCCGCGCGTTCATCGACCGGGCCAAGCGGGTCGTGGCCTCGGGCCGCCCGCCGTGCCCGCTGTGCGGCCAGCCCCTCGACGCCCGGGGGCACCTGTGCCCACGGCACAACGGCTACCGCCGGTAGACGCCGTGCCGGCACTGCCCCAGGACGAGGCGCTCGAGCTGCTGCGCCACGGCACCATGGAGATCGAAGGCCGGCTGATGGACGCGTCCAACGCGACGCTGCGCGCCGTCATCACCCACGGCTCCACGGTCGCCCGGTGCGTGTACAAGCCCGTCAGCGGTGAACGGCCCCTGTGGGACTTCCCCGACGGCACCCTCGCCGGCCGGGAGTACGCGGCCTGGCTGCTGTCGGAGGCCACCGGCTGGGGCGTGGTCCCGCCGACCGTCCTGCGCGACGGCCCGCTCGGCGCCGGCATGGTGCAGCTGTGGATCGACGACGAGCTGCAGACCGATGACGCGATCCTCGGTTTCGTGCCGCTCGGCAAGGTCCCGCGCGGCTGGAAGCGGATCCTGACCGCCCACGACGAGCGGGGCCGCCCGTTCGTCCTCGCCCACGACAACGACCCGCGGCTGGCCCGCATGGCGGTCTTCGACGCCGTCGCCAACAACGCCGACCGCAAGGGCGGGCACATCATCGACACCGTCGACGGCCGCGTCCACGGCGTCGACCACGGCATCTGCTTCCACGCCGAGGACAAGCTGCGCACGATCCTGTGGGGCTGGGCCGGCGAGCCGCTGCCCGACGAGGCGGTCGAGGTGCTGGAGAAGCTGCGCGCCCAGTACACCGCCGGGCTCGCCGAGGCGCTGTCGGAGCATCTCACCGCCGCCGAGGTCGGCACCGTCGCGCTGCGCATCACCCAGCTGCTGCAGGACAAGCGATACCCGTCCCCGGACGAGGACCGGCACGCCATCCCGTGGCCGCCGATGTGAAGGCCTGTCTACGCTAGGTTCGTCACACCTGTTTCCCCCGTGTTTCGGCACCGGCCCGCGGATAGTCTTGGCGGATGGATTCATGGTCGGCACCGGCGGTGCCCACGCTGCCCCGCACCGCTGCCGGTGCGACCACGCTCGCCCTGTTCGACTCGGCGCGCCGCGAGACCGCGCCGGTCGTCGTCGAGGGCCGGCCCGCCACCATGTACGTCTGCGGCATCACCCCGTATGACGCCACGCACCTCGGCCACGCCGCCACCATGATCGCCTTCGACCTGGCGAACCGGGTCTGGCGCGACGCCGGCCTCGACGTCGACTACGTGCAGAACGTCACCGACGTCGACGACCCGCTGCTGGAGCGGGCCGCCCGCGACGGCGAGGACTGGGTCGTGCTCGCGATGCGTGAGACCGCCCTGTTCCGCGAGGACATGGAGGCGCTGCGGATCATCCCGCCGAAGCGCTATGTCGGCGCCGTCGAGTCGATCCCGCAGATCGCCCGCCAGGTGTCCGCGCTGCTGACCAGTGGGCACGCGTACGTCCTCGAGGACGGCACCGGCGACGTGTACTTCAGCGTCGCCACCGCGCCGGACTTCGGCAGCGAGTCCAACCTGTCGCGCACCGAGATGCTCCGCCTCGCCGCGGAGCGCGGCGGCGACCCGCAGCGGCCCGGCAAGCGCGACCCGCTCGACCCGCTGCTGTGGCGCGGGCTGCGCGAGGGCGAGCCCGCCTGGGACGGCGGCGACCTCGGTCCCGGCCGCCCCGGGTGGCACATCGAGTGCACCGTCATCGCGCAGAGCCTGCTCGGCGACACGATCGACGTGCAGGGCGGCGGCAACGACCTGCTCTTCCCGCACCACGAGTGCTCCGCCGCGCACGGCGAGGCGCTCAGCGGCAAGCGGCCGTTCGCGAGCCACTACGTGCACGCCGGCATGATCGGCCTCGACGGCGAGAAGATGTCCAAGAGCAAGGGCAACCTCGTCTTCGTCTCCCGCCTGCGCGGCGACGGCGTCGACCCGATGGCGGTGCGCCTGGGCCTGCTCGCCGACCACTACCGCAACGACCGCCAGTGGACCGACGACGTGCTCAAGACCGGCCAGCAGCGGCTGTCCCGGTGGCGCGCCGCGGCGCGGGCCGGGATCGGCCCGTCGGGCATCGAGCTGGTGGAGCAGCTGCGTGAGCGGCTCGCCGACGACCTCGACACCCCGGGCGCCCTCGCCGTCGTCGACGCCTGGGTCGACGCGACGCTCGCCGACGCGGGCGAGGACCGCGACGCGCCGGTGCTGATGCGCACGGCCGTGGACGCGCTGCTGGGGATCAAGCTGTAGGCGCGGCCACAGGAACTCGCGTGGGCGGGTCGGCCTGATCGCCGCGCCCGGGACCGTCGGACGTCCCGGGTCGCCTGCTGGCGGAGGCCACCCGCCCACGCCGTTGTCGTCCCGGGCCGGACGCCGCGGCGACCCGCGGCGGCAAAGGTCACGGCGCGCCGCGGCGGCACGGGCTCACGGCGCGTCGCGGCGACCCGCGGCGGCAAAGGGTCACGGCGCGCCGCGGCGACCCGCCACGGCACGGGCACGGCGCGCCGCGGCGGCAAAGGGTCACGGCGCGCCGCGGCGGCAAAGGGTCACGGCGCGCCGCGGCGACCCGCGGCGGCGCGGGTCATGCCGCGAGCAGCGCCTCCAGCAGCGCGGCCGGGCCCGGCGGGTCGGGCGGTGCGCCGTACAGCGCGGCGCTCACGTGCCGGCCCGGGCCGGGCAGCGGGACGGCCCGAACACCTGCCGCACGGTGCGCGCGCAGGGCCAGGTCGGGCAGGATGGTGACGCCCAGGCCCGCCGCGACCAGGGCCTGCACGGCGACGTAGTCGTCGGTGGTGAACGCGATCTGCGGCGCGAACCCGGCCGCCTCGCACCGCTGGACCAGGCTGCTGCGGCACCGGTCGCAGCCGCCGATCCAGCGCTCGCCGGCGAGTCCGGCCAGGTCGCGGGTGTCGGCAGCGCCGGTGACCAGGTGCAGCGGCTCGTCGAACAGCGGCGTCAGCCGGAACCCGTCACCGGGCGCCGGCGGCGCGTAGTCGAACACCACCGCCACGTCCACCTCACCGGCTTTGAGCAGCCGCAACGCCTCCGGCGGCTCGGCCTCCACCAGGCTCAGCGCCACCGCCGGGTGCGCCGCGGCGAACCGGGCCGCCGCCGGCGGCACGAACGACCCCAGCGCCGACGGGAACGCCGCCAGCCGCACCCGCCCGGCGGCGAGGCCGCTGTGCTCGGCCAGCTCCGCCTCCGCCGCGTCGAGCCGGCCGAGGATCTCCTCCGCCCGCTCCGCCAGCAGCCGCCCGGCCGGTGTCAGCCGCACCCCGCGCCCCACCCGCTGGACGAGGCGCGCCCCGGTCTCCGCCTCCAGCCGCGCCAGGTGGTGACTGACCGACGGCTGGGCGTAGTGCAACGCCTCGGCGGCCGCGGTGACCGACCCGTGCCGGGCGACCGCGAGCAGCACCCGCAACCGGGTGAGATCAAGCATCAATCC
Organism: Dactylosporangium aurantiacum; assembly: GCF_000716715.1. GTDB lineage: Bacteria > Actinomycetota > Actinomycetes > Mycobacteriales > Micromonosporaceae > Dactylosporangium > Dactylosporangium aurantiacum. Next base: position 318,939 of record NZ_JNYJ01000002.1, read on the forward strand.
TGCCTATGGTTTCCAGAGAAAGTCGGCATTGGATTTATATATGGTACGACCAGCAGGCTGGACCACATGATGTCCCTCAACGAAGTGCTGCACGCCCGCCGCCTCCTCGCCCGGCACCTGCCGCCGACGCCGTCGTGGTCGTACCCGCTGCTGGACGAGGCGGCCGGCCGCGTCGTCGTGGTCAAGCACGAGAACGCCCAGCCGACGGGCGCGTTCAAGGTCCGCGGCGCGCTGAACCTCCTCGCCGGGCTGGACCCGCGGCGGCCCGTCGTCACGTACTCGACCGGCAACCACGCCCGGGCCGTCGCGTACGCCGCCCGCACCTTCGGCATCGCCGCCCACATCGTCATGCCGGCCGCTGCCGCCGAGTTCAAGGTGCGCGCCGTGCGGGCGCTCGGCGCGACCGCGGTCCTGCACGGCGGGCACATGGCCGACGCCGAGGCCCGCGCCGAGGCCCTCGCCGGCGAGCTCGGCGGCCACCTCGTCAGCCCCGGCGACGAACCGGCCGTGATCGCCGGGGTCGGCACCGCCTACCTGGAGCTGTTCGAGCGGCACCCGGACCTCGACACGGTGGTGGTGCCGGTCGGCAGCGGCACCGGCGCGGCCGCCGCCTGCCTGGTCGCCGCCGCGGTGGCGCCCGGCTGCCGGGTCATCGGCGTGCAGTCCACCGCCGCGCGGGCCGCGCACGACTCGTGGCGCGCCGGGTCCTGCGTGCGGCGGGACAACCGTACCCGGGTCGACGGCCTGGCCACCGGCCGCGGGTTCGCGCTGCCGCAGTCGCTGCTGCGTGACCGGCTCGCCGAGTTCGTCCTCGTCGACGACGACGCCATCGACACCGCCCGCGGCGTCCTCGCCGGCGCCGCGCACACCCAGGCCGAGGGCGCCGGCGCGGCCGCGCTCGCCGCGGTCCTCGCCCGGCCGGACCTGATGGGCTCGCGGGTCGCGGTGATGCTCACCGGCGGCAACGCCACCCCCGCGGAGCTGGCCCACCGCTCGCCCGCCGCCGCCCGGTCCGCCGCCGGCGCCGAGCCCGCGGGGCTGTCCCGGTGACCGCGCTCCGGGCGCGGGTCACCGGGCGGGGCAACCGATGCACGCCGCGGGGTCCGCCCTCCCGCATCGCGGGGAGCATCCTGCGAGGTGGCTGACCGACCACCGGCGTGTGACGTGCGACACCGTCCGGCGCGTGAAACCGACCGTTCGCCGATCCGTGCCCCCACCGGTCAGCGGCCGGGACTGTGATCAGGTTACGTCGATCTGCCCGGGCCGCCAGCCGAGCCCGGACACCCCCGTGAAGCAGATACGAGCACCCCCGTGAAGGAGGTCAGCCATGACCGGCCCCGAAAGGCCCGACACCCCCCGGGCCGCGGACAAGAGCCCGTGGAACTGGCTGCTGTTCATCCCGATCGTGCTGCCGCTGGTCACCGTCTGGTACAACGCCGACAGCCCCAGGCTGCTCGGCTTCCCGCGGTTCTACTGGATGCAGCTGGCCATCATCGCCGTCGGCGTCGGCACCACGACGCTCGTCTACCAGATGACGAAGCGGCGGTGACCGGCGATGTGGCGTGACCACCAGCTCGAAATCGCGATCTTCGTCATCCTCTTCCTCGGCGTGAGCGCGGTCGGGTTCGTCGCGGCCCGCTGGCGCCGCCCCGACAACCTCAACCACCTCGACGAGTGGGGCCTCGGCGGCCGCAACTTCGGCGGCTGGATCACCTGGTTCCTCGTCGGCGGCGACCTGTACACCGCGTACACGTTCGTCGCCGTCCCGGCCCTGCTCTTCGCCGCCGGCGCGGCCGGGTTCTTCGCCGTGCCGTACACCGTCATCATCTACCCGCTCGTGTTCCTGGTGCTCGTGCGGATGTGGTCGGTGTCGCACCGGCACGGGTTCGTCACCCCGGCCGACTTCGTGCGGGCCCGCTTCCAGTCCCCGACGCTCGCGCTGCTCGTCGCGATCACCGGGATCGTGGCGACGATGCCGTACATCGCGCTGCAGCTCGTCGGCATCGAGTCCGTGCTCAAGACGATGGGCGTCACCGGCTCCGGCACCATCGCCCGGCACCTGCCGATCATCGTCGCGTTCGCGATCCTCGCCGCCTACACGTACTCCAGCGGGCTGCGCGCCCCGGCGCTCATCGCGTTCGTCAAGGACACCCTGATCTACGTCGTGATCCTCGTCGCGGTGTTCTACCTGCCGTACAAGCTCGGCGGCTGGGGCTCGATCTTCGACGCCGCCGACGCGAAGTTCGACAAGACCGCCTCACCGGCCGACGGCATCCTGCTCAACGCCAACAACCAGCTGCAGTACATCACCCTGGCGCTGGGCTCGGCGCTCGCCCTGTTCCTCTACCCGCACAGCATCACCGGCGTCCTGGCCAGCAAGAACCGTGACGTGATCAAGCGCAACATGTCGGCGCTGCCCGCGTACTCGCTGCTGCTCGGCCTCATCGCGCTGCTGGGGTACGCCGCCATCGCCGCCAACGTGACCCCGCTGAAGAACCCGAACGGCACCAACGACAACAACACCGTCGTGCCGCTGCTGTTCGACAAGCTCTTCCCCGACTGGTTCGCCGGCGTCGCCTACGCCGCCATCGGTATCGGCGCGCTCGTCCCGGCCGCGATCATGTCGATCGCCGCCGCGAACCTGTTCACCCGCAACGTGTACCGCGAGTACCTGCGCCGCGACGCCACCCCGCACCAGGAGGCGACGGTGTCGAAGGTGACCTCGCTGCTGGTGAAGGTCGGCGCGCTGATCTTCGTGGTGTTCGTCGACCCGCAGTTCTCCATCGACCTGCAGCTCATCGGCGGCGTCATCATCCTGCAGACGCTGCCCGCGGTCGCGCTGGGCCTGTTCACCCGCTGGTTCCACCGTGGCGCCCTCATCGGCGGCTGGGTCGCCGGCATGGGCCTGGGCATGTGGATGCTCTACCAGATCCCGAACGCCGCCACGAAACGCGCCCACTTCGGCGGTTCCGCGTTCCCGTTGAAGGAGTTCGGCTTCGACTCCGCGAAGACCATCTACGTCGGCTTCGTCGCCGTCGCGGTGAACCTCGTCGTCGCGGCGCTGCTGACGCTGATCCTGCGGGCCGCCTCGGTCACCGACGGCGGCGACGACACGACACCGGCGGACTACTTCGCCGACGAGGGCGACCCGCGCGCCGAGACCGCCGCCCACCCGGCGATGGCGGCGACCACGGGGGCCCCGTCCGCCGGGAAGGCGGACGTGGCCCCGGACCCGATCACCTGACCCGCACCGGCGGCCGCCGTCGCTCATGACGGCGGCCGCCGGTCAGTGCAGCGTGTCGGCGAGCCGGCGCAGCAGGCCGTGCAGCTGGTCCCGCTCGTGCCCGGGCAGCCCGCCGAGCATCACGGCCTCGACGGCGTCGATCTGTGCGCGCAGCTTCGCGAGCAGGTCGGCGCCGTCGGTCGTCAGGGTCAGGGTGTGCCGGCGGCGGTCGGCGGGGTCGACGGTCCGTTCGACCAGGCCGCGCCGCTGCAACAGGCCCACGACCGCGACGGTGTTGCGCGGGTCGACCCCGATCAGCTCGCTGACCCGCTGCTGGTGGGCGGGCCCGACCCGGCCGAGGCTCATGAGGACCGCGAGGTGGTGCGGCTGACCGCCGACGCTCGCCGACCTCCGCCGGCCCCGCCGAAGACCCCGCCGGAGACCCCGAAGACGGTGCCGGCCACCCGCCCCGGAGCGGGGTGGGTGGCCGCCGTCGGGCGCCGCCGTCAGCCGATCGCGGCGGTCACCTCGGTCCAGGTGCTGTCGTCGCGCACGTTGCCGAGCGTGACCGCCTCCAGGATCTTGCGCATCTCCGCGTCGGTGAGCCGGCCGCCGCTGCTGACCTGGATGTTCACCCCGTCGACCCACCGGTTGCAGAACCCGGCTTCGCAGCTCAGGCCCGGTGAGGGCTGCTGGTTGGAGTTGGCGGCGGGCACCACGTACACGACGAAGCTGCCGGGCGGGTCGTCGCCGTCCTCGCCGCCGAACGGCACGGTCAGCCCGGTCGTCGGCTGGCCCGGCTTGCTGAACAGCAGCCCGGCGTGGTTGCCGTCGCGGGCGGACGCGATGCCGTTGAGGCCGGTCATGGCGTGCACGGCGACCTCGTCGAGGCGGTACCCGGCCGGCACGTACCCGAGCCTCACCGGCACCTTCGCCACCGCCGGCGGCGCGGCGCGCAGCCCGGCGGCCAGGTCCCGCAGCTCCTTCGCCGACGGGTACGCCGCGTCGTCGGAGCTGGCCTTGATCACCGCCCACGCGTCGGTGTTGTACTGCCACGCGAGGGTCCGCCGCGCCGCCCAGCCGTGCTCGGTGTCGGTGACCTCGAGCCCGGGCCGCCCGTCGACGGTCACCTGCCGCGCGCCGGTCAGCTTCGTCGGGTCGTACGCACCGGCCCGGTACACGGTCAGGTACGCGTACAGGTCCGGCCCGCCCTGCCGCGGCGCCTCGCCGTCGACGGCCTTGTCGTTGGTGTCGAGCCCGTCGGCGTAGACCGAGGCCAGCTGGTACGCGGTCGACACGTCCACCGGCTGCGCCACCCGCAGCTTGCCGACCCGGTACGCGCCGAAGGTGAACGTGAACGGCTCCGCCGTCGCCGGCACGGGCTGCGCCGCCGCCACCGCCGCGGGCTGCTCCTGCCGCTGCGGTGCCCCGCCGGTCAGCGCCGGCACCACGACCGCGGCGGCGACGACACCGAGCACCGCCACCGCCGCCCCGCCGGACGCCACCCAGGCGCGCCGGCGTCGACGCTGGACGCGCTGCCCCGACGCGACGATGTCGTCAGCGGCGTACCGCAGCGGCGGTGGTTCTGACGTCGCCAGCTCCACCAGGTCCTGCATTCGCATGGGTCCACTCTCCGAGTTGTGACGGTTCATCCAAGACCACGCCTCCGGCGGCGAGCGCCTCCCGGAGATTCGCCAGACCTCTGGTGGTCTGGCTCCTGACGGATGCGGCCCGGACCCCGAGCACCTCCGCCGCCTCCTCGGCCGTCATGCCGAGGTAGTACCGCAGCACGAGGACCGCCCGTTGCCGTACCGGGACGGCGGCCAGGGCCCGGCGCACGGCCAGGCGTTCGTCGGCGGCGCCGCTGTGGTCGCCCTGGACCACGTCGGGCACCCGGTCCCCGGCCGAGCGTTCCCGCCGCCACCAGGGCCGTCGCGTCTCGTCGATCGCCGCCCGGACGACCATGGTCTGCGCGTACAGGTCCGGCCGGTCGAGCCGGGCCCAGCGCGGATACAGCTTCGTCAGGGCGTTGGCCACCGCGTCCTCCGCGGCGTGCCAGTCCCCGCACGTGACGTACGCCAGGTTCCGCAACGCCGCCATCCGCGACGCCACGAACTCCCGGAACCCGTCCGGATCCTCTGCTTTCAACCGGCCGCTCCCTCCGCCGTAGTGAGAACGGACGCCGCCGCCCGGAACGCTGCACGCCCCCGAGAAGTTTTTTCCGCCCTCGGGTGCAGGCGGGGGTCCCCGGACCGTCAGCACACGGTTGCACGCCGCCGGACGGGTCAGCGCGGACCGGCGCCGCTTCGTAAGATCCACGACATGACCGGTCCGACGCCATACCTGTATTTCGCCGGAAACGCGCGCGAGGCGCTGACGTTCTACGGCGACGTCTTCGGCTGCCCGGCGCAGCTGCACACGTTCGCCGAGTTCGACCGGACCGACGGCCCCGCCGACGCCGTGGCCCACGGCTACCTGACGGGCGGACCGGTCGCCCTCTTCGGCGCCGACGTGGTGGGCGACCGGCCCACGTTCCGCTGCGAGGGCATGATGCTGTCGCTGCTCGGCACCGCCGACCCGGCGACCCTGCGCACCTGGTTCGCCGGCCTCGCCGAGGGCGGCCGGGTCGTCGAGGACCTGCGACGTCGACCGTGGGGCGCCTCCGACGGCCAGGTCGTCGACCGCTACGGCCTGCACTGGCTCATCGGCTTCGAGGGCGACGAGACCGCCTGACCTGCAGCGTCACCGGTCGATGGTGACGCTGCACCCCAGGGCCGTTCTACGCGGGCGAGACCGACAGGCTGGCCGCCGGCCGGCTGGAGGCCCCCGATCACATCTGCTACGACGACGACCTCGGCGGCGGGTTCGGTTTCGAGTTCATCTACCGCCAGCCGGTCAACGACCGCGAGACCGAGGCCGTCGTCCAAGGCCGCCTGTCCGAGATGTTCCTGGCCTACAACTGGGACGGCGACGACCACTGGACGGTGGACGCTGTCCGGCAGCGGTGGCGCGACCGCAGCCGAGTGCGGGAGTGGGCGGTCGCGATAGCCGCCGACTGGGGAGCCGACACCCACCCGCACTGGGGCTACCACGGCGATCCCAGATACCTGGGCCATTATCACGACGCCGCTCGAGGCCACCGGGCCTTCATCGCCTACCTCGACGACGGCCTCGAGGCCTACCTGCGTGGCTACCTGTTCTGGCTCGACCAGCGGCGCGAGCCCGGACCCGCGGACACCGTCCCGCACCTGTGAAGCGGCGATCTGCCGAAACCCGGCGCCTTGCGCCAGCAGGTTGTGGACGAGGGCGTGGTGGGCACGGCGGCGTTCGGCCATCGCCCCGGTCGGCTCGGCCGCAGGGCCGGGCCTGGACTCCTCGGCAGAAGCTGTGCGGGGGTCGTCGGGCTCGTTGAGACAGGTCTTGTGCTGAGCTACACAGCGTTCCACGGCGGCGGCCAGGTTCTGCCACAGGTGGAACCGATCGGCGACCTGGACTGCGTCTGGCGCGCCGGTGCGTGCAGCCTCGGCATACGCGCTGGCTCGGTCCCGGATGAGGTTTCGGCACAGGCACGGTCCGGGGCGAGCCGGACGACCCGCACCCGCGGGCAGGAGGCGAAGAAACGTCTACCCGGCGCACCACCCCGCGGACAGGACGGGAGCCGTCGCGTCGCAAGACGAGACAGCCGTATGAGCGCCACAGCGCACGCAACGGCAACGGCGGCGCCGGTGTTACCGTATGCGCTCCCGGACCGAAGGTGAGCCCGTGCAGACACGTCCGACTGGTTCGCCGGAGCCGCGTTCCGTGGCCAGCTGGACCGGCGCCGAGATCAACGCCGTCGACTGGTTGCGGTGGCTGGGTCACCCCGACGCCGGCCGGACGACCGGCGGCGCCGGCGACGGTGTCGACGTGCGGGGCGCGGGCATGGCGGCGCGGGTGCAGTGCGACGGTGCGCCGGTCGGCGACCAGGCGCTACGGGAACTGCTCGGCGCCGCGCAGCACGCCCCGGGTGAGCGGTACTGCTTCAGCGACGCCGGCTTCACCCGCGATGCGGTCTCGTTCGCCGACGACATCGGGATGGCGCTGTTCACGTTCTCGACCGTGGACGGGCTGATCACCCCGGCGAACGAGGCGGCCACCGTGGTGTTCCGTGCCTCGCCCGGCCGGCCTCGCCCACAGTCGACCGCGACCACGCACGCCCGGCCACGCACGCCGCCGCTGCCTGGGTGGGTGCGCGTGCTCGGGGCGGTGCCGTTCGTCATGTTCGTCCTGGGCCTGCTGTTCCTGGCAGTCCTCAGGGCCATGACCGACACCGCGTCCGACGCGATGGCCGACCTCTGGGCTGGCTGGATGACCATCGCCGTCCTCGGCGCCGCCGGCGTCGGGATCGTCGCGCTGATCCGCAAGGCCAACGACCGCTCGTAGGCGCTCCCGCCGGTCTCCCGCGAAGGTACCGCGTGCATGTCGTCGAAGCGATGCCCGCCCGGCGAGGGCCGGTCGTTCCTTCGCATCCGCCAACGTCCGGCGGTAGCGCGAATGCACCCGAGATGACAGCACCGCACACACCTGGCAGATCATCGTCCGACATCCATCACACGGTTCGTAGCAGAGCCCCAATCTCAACCTCGCGAACGACGCCAGACGCGGTTCCCGGCATCTCGACACCGGCTCGCTGTGTCGCCGTGCCGTGCTGCCCGAGGGCGTCGCCGCGCCGTGCCGACCGGGCGCGTCGCAGCGCCCGCTACCCCAGGGCGAGGTCCGGCTCGTCGTGCGGCACGCCCGGTCGGACGCCCGGGATCTTGTACTCCTCCGTCAGCGTGGTCATCGGGCCTGGCCAGGCGGCCTGGGCGACCTCGATCGGCCGGTGCTCGGCGTCATACGCGATGTGCAGCAGCACCAGCACCGGCGTGTCTGGGCGGATCTGCAGCAGCTCGGCCTCCTCGCGGGTGGGGAGGCGGGCGCTGACCTGGTCCTTCGCGCTGGTGTAGCGCCGGCCCAGCTCGGCTTCGACCTCCTGGTAGAGCGGGCGGTCGAACACGTCGGGGCGCTCGATGGAGGTGCCGCGGACGTCCGCGGGGCGGAACCAGGAGGCGCCGACCTCGACGGGGGCGTCGCCGGTGCGCACGAGGTGGCGGCGGACCAGCAGTGGCACGCCGGGGTCGATGCCGAAGCCCTCGGCGACGTCGGCGGGGCAGGGCATGACGCCGACCTGCATCAGGTGCTGGCGGTAGCGGGCGGCGAGCTCGGCGTGGTAGCCGCGCTCGGCGCCGTAACGCCCGCGGGACAGCCGATTCATCCGGCGCTTCGTGCCGCGCACGAACGTGCCCGAGCCGGGGCGGGTGATGAGCAACCCTTCGATGCGCAGCTGGTCGATCGTGCGCTGCACGGTCTGCTTCGCCACCCCGAACTGCGTGGCGAGCGTGGGGATCGACGGCAGCCGCTCCCCGGGTGCCCAGTCGCCGCGGTGGATGCGGGCCCGGAGCTGCGCGGCGATCTGCCGGTGCGGGAACTCCGCGGCCCCAGGGTTGATGGTCATACCCCAAAGCCTAGCCTCCTAGGAAGCTCTACGCAAGCTGATCCGCGCCACATGATGGGAACTGGCTACTGAGGCATGGGAGCGGGGCTCGTACTGTGACTGCATGCAGGTGACTCAGTCCGCGAAGCTGGCCAACGTCTGTTACGACATCCGCGGACCGGTCATGGCCGCCGCCAAGCAGATGGAGGCCGAAGGCCACCACATCCTGAAGCTCAACATCGGCAACCCGGCGCCGTTCGGGTTCGAGGCGCCGGAGGAGATCCTCCAGGACGTCATCCTGAACCTGCCGTCCGCGCACGGCTACGGCGACTCGAAGGGCCTGTTGTCCGCCCGCCGCGCCGTCGTGCAGTACTACCAGCAGAAGCAGGTCTACGGCGTCGACATCGAGGACGTGTATCTCGGCAACGGCGTGTCCGAGCTCATCGTGATGGCGCTGCAGGCGCTGCTCGACAACGGCGACGAGGTGCTGATCCCGTCGCCGGACTACCCGCTGTGGACCGCCTCGGTCAGCCTCTGCGGCGGCCGCGCCGTGCACTACCTCTGCGACGAGTCCAACGACTGGATGCCCGACGTCGACGACATCGCCGCGAAGGTCACGCCGCGCACCAGGGCGATCGTCATCATCAACCCGAACAACCCGACCGGCGCCGTGTACTCCCGCGAGATGGTCGAGCGGATCACCGAGGTCGCCCGCCGGCACAACCTGCTGGTGTTCTCCGACGAGATCTACGACAAGATCCTGTACGACGACACGACGCACGTCTCGACCGCCGCGGTCGCACCCGACCTGCTGACGCTGACGTTCAACGGCCTGTCGAAGGCGTACCGGGTGGCCGGCTTCCGCACCGGCTGGCTGGTGCTGTCGGGGCCGAAGCAGCACGCGAGCAGCTACATCGAGGGCCTGGACATCCTCGCGAACATGCGGCTGTGCCCGAACGTGCCGACCCAGCACGCCGTGCAGACGGCGCTCGGCGGGTACCAGAGCATCAACGACCTGATCCTGCCCGGCGGCCGGCTGCTCGCCCAGCGGGACACGGCGTGGCGGATGCTCAACGAGATCCCGGGCGTGTCGTGCACCAAACCGCAGGGTGCCCTGTACATGTTCCCGCGCCTGGACCCCGAGGTGCACCCGATCAAGGACGACCTGCAGTTCGCGCTGGACCTGCTGCGCAAGGAGAAGCTGATGGTCGTGCAGGGGACCGGCTTCAACTGGCACCACCCCGACCACTTCCGCATCGTGACGCTGCCGCGGGTGGCCGACCTGGAGGACGCGATCGGTCGCATCGGCCGGTTCCTCAGCACGTACCGGCAGGTCTGACACCGCTCACCGGCGCAGCAGCCGGACCGTCCAGATGACGGCGGCGACGGCCGGGGCCACCACGCAGATGGCGCGCCCCGCGACGACGCCGCCGTTCGTCTGTGCGGGCGCGGTGAGGGCGGTGGCCGCGGCGTACGCGCACAGGGCCACCGTCGCCAGGACCGTGACCGCGTCGACGAGCCGGCGGCCGGGCCGGGTCAGCCGGCCGACCCGGTAGTACGTGAGCACCGCGAGGGGCGCGCCGAGCGTGGGCGCGATGAGCCAGTCGGCGGGCGGTCCGCCGGTGGCGGGGGCGATGGCGCCGGAGACGAGGGCGGCCGCGGCGGCGCTCGCGACGAGCCCGATGCCGGCCAGCTCCGCGCCCGACCGCCCGAGCGCCGGCACCCCGGACCGCTCGGCGGGCACCACGTCGGCAACAGCGGCAACCTCGGGACCAGGGACAGCCACCGGCTCAGGGGCAGGAGCAGGCGGAGGGGGCCCGCAGTGCAGTGCCCCCTCCGCCACCACCAGCTGCGGCTCCTCCAGGACCGTCGCCGTCCGCCCCGTCGCCCGCAGCAGCAGCGTCGCGACCAGGGGCGTCCGCGTCGCCCCGCCCACCAGGAACCACCCGGCGAACCCGTCCGCCGGCACCCGCGACTCCCGCGCCGTGGCCAGGGTGACCTCGATCGTGCGGCGCAGCAGCGGCTCCGCCGCCGTCTCGTACTCGGCGCGGGTGACCAGCACGTCCTGCCCGGCGGCGGCGACGTACACGGTGGCGGACGCGTTGCGGGTCAGGCTCTCCCGCGCCGCCCGCGCGTCCTGCCACACCAGCAGCCGCTGCCGCTGGTCGTCCGGGGACGCGGGCCGGCGCAGCCGCGCGGCCACGGGCGCCGCGGAGCGGTCAAGCGCGGCGCACACCAGGTCGAACACGGCGGTGTCCAGGTCCAGCCCGCCGACGTCGTCGAGTCCCCGGTACGCGAGGGTGTCGAACCCGCCGGGGGTGCGCCGCACGACGCTGGCGTCGAACGTGCCGGCGCCCAGGTCGTACACGACGACGCTCTGCCCGGGGACGATCCGCATGCCGAGCACGGCGGTGAAGTACGCGGCGGCCGCGACCGGCTCGGGCACGAGCACCGGTTCGGGCAGCCCGGCGAGGGCCGCGGCCTCCAGCAGCACCCGGCGGCGCGCCGGGCCCCAGGACGCCGGGTGGGTCATCGACACCCGGCCGACGGGCCCGCCGGCGACCCGGACCGCCTCCGCCGCGACCTGCCGCAGCGTCGCCGCGACGAGGGCCGTGACCGGGTACTCCCGGCCGCCGAGCAGCACGGACAGCTCGTCGACGCGGCGTTTCGGGTTCGGCTCGAACGCCGCCGGGTCGGTGCGCATGCCGCGTTCGGCGTCGCGGCCGGTCAGCAGCGTGCCGTCCGGGGCGGCGAAGACGGCCGAGGGCAGCAGCGGCGAGCTGTCGAACAGCAGCGCCCGGCTGCGCCCGTCGGGGCGGCGCAGCACGGCGACGGTGTTGGACGTGCCGTAGTCGATGCCGAGGTCCGCGCCACCAGTCACGGCCGCTCAGCCTAGGCGACGGCGGGCGGCTACCAGGCGCCGGTCGCGGACGGCCCGGCCTGCCCGCCGCGCCGGCGCAGGTACTTCTCGAACTCCTGCGCGATCTCGTCACCGGACAGCGGCTGCAGGCCGGCGTCGCCGGAGCGTTCCTCCAGCTCGCGGACGTACTCGGCGAGCTCGGCGTCCTGCTCGGCGGCCTGCTTGAGCCGCTCCTCCCACTCCGAGGACTCCTTGGCCAGGTCGCCGGTCGGCACGGGCAGGTCGAGGACCTCCTCGACGCGGTGCAGCAGGGCGAGGGTGGCCTTCGGGCACGGCGGGTTGTTCGCGTAGTGCGGCACGTGCACCCAGAACGACACGGCCTCCAGGTCGGCGCGCACGCACGCGTCGTGCAGGACGCCGACGATGCCGGTCGGTCCCTCGTACCGGGTCGGGGTGAGGCCGAGCCGCTCGGTGGTGTCGGTGACGGTGGCGCCGCGCGGCGCGGAGCCGCTGACCGGCAGCGGCCGGGTGTAGGGCACGTCGGCGAGCAGCGCGCCGAGCAGGACGATGCGGCTCACCTCGAGGCTGTGGCAGACCTCGAGGACCTGCTCGCAGAAGGTGCGCCAGCGCATGCTCGGCTCGATGCCGCGGATGAGGACGATGTCGCGCTCCGCGTCGGGCGGGGTGGCGACGGAGAACCGCGTGGTCGGCCACTCGATGCGGCGGGTCTCGCCGTCGGACATCGTCACTGTCGGCCGGTTGACCTGGAAGTCGTAGAAGTCCTCGGGGTCCAGCGCGGCGATGGGCTCGGCGCCCCACTCCTGCTCGAGATGCTCGACGACGGCGGTCGACGCGTCGGCAGCGTCGTTCCACCCTTCGAACGCGGCAATCGCGACAGGGGAGCGCAGCACGGGCAGGCCGTCGAACTCGGTCACGGTCCCAGCCTACGTGGGCGACCGCCGGATGGCTTGCCGGCCGCGCCCGAGGTGTCAGTTTCCAAGATCACCTTGTACCATCCCGGGGTGCATAGCGGACCCCGTTCCTGGCTGCTCGCCTTCCTCGCGTTCTTCCTCGTCTTCGGGGCGTGGGCCGTGGCGGCGCCGTTCGACGGTCCGGCCGACGAGGTGCAGCACAGCATCCGCGCCGCGGGCGTCGGATCGTTCGCACCCGGACAGATCTTCGCCGAGCCGCGGACCGTCCCGGACGCGTTCGGCCGCCCCGGCATGGGCGCCTACCAGCGGGTTCCCGCCGGGATGGACGCGCACGCGGTCTGCTGGGGGTTCGACCCGACGAAGTCCGCCGCCTGTGCGAAGGGGCTCAGCGGCGGCCCGGTCACCGAGGTGAGCACCAGCGCCGGCCGGTACAACCCGCTGTTCTACCTGGTCGTCGGCCCGCCCCTGCGGTGGCTGCCCAACTGGGGCGGCCTGGTCGTGGCGCGGCTGCTCAACGCGGCGATGTGCGCGGCGCTGATCGCCTCGGCGTTCCTCGCGCTGCGCCGCTGGTCCCGGTTCGGGCTGCCGGCGACCGCGCTGCTGTGCGTGGCCACCCCGATGCTCGCCCATCTGGCCGGTGGGGTGAACCCGAACGCGCTGGAGATCGCGGCCGGGATCGCGTTCTTCGCCGCCGGCATCCCGCTGCTCCTGGAGCCGCCCGACCCGGCGCGCAAGCCGCTCGTCACGCTGCTGGGTGTTTCGTCGGTACTGCTGCTGACGCTGCGTTCGGGCGGGCCGGCCTGGTTCGTGTTCGGGCTCGCCGCGCTGGCGCTGCCGCTGCGCTGGGCGTGGCTGAAGCAGTGGTGGGCGCACACCCGGGTCAAGCTGTGGTCCGCCGGGGTGGTCGTGGCCGGGCTGCTGTCGGCCACGTGGATCGTCGTCATGCGCACCGGTGAGCTCGTCCCGCCGCCGCCCGGCCTGTGGGACTACACCACCGGCGAGGCGGTCACCCAGTACGTCGACAGCTGGTACCAGCTGCTCATCGGCATGATCGGGGTGGCCGGCTGGTTCGACACGAAGCTGTGGAGCCCGTTCTACCTGGTGTGGATCATGATCGTCGGCGGGATGGTCGTCCTCGGCGGCGTGGTCGGCGGCTGGGTCACCCGCTGGCGCTACCTGGTCTTCCTGGCCGGTGGCGTGGTCCTGCCCGGGATCCTGCAGGTCAGCCAGGCGAACGTGACCGGGTTCATCACCGGCGGCCGGTACATGCTGCCGCTGCTGGCCGGCATGCCGCTGCTGGCCGCGTGGGTCCTGGAGCGCCGGCTGTTCGACGCCGGGCAGGCCCGGACGCTGAGCCGCACGTTCGTGCTGTTCCTGCTGCCGGTGCACGCCGCGCTGCTGGTGTTCGCGATGGTGCGCTGGCAGCGCGGCCTCGCCCCGGACGCGGGCCTCGGCTGGTTCAACCCGCTCGCCGGTGACTGGCACCCGCCGACCGGGTCGGTGCTGCCGCTGCTGCTGATGCTCGCCGGGCTGGCGCTGACCGCCGTGGTCATGTGGCGCACGCCGGTGGCCGGCCCCGCGGACCCGGCCGCCGAGCCGACGCCGGCGACGCTGCCGGAGGCCGACCCGCAGCCCGCCGCGCACTGAGGTCGCACCGAGGTCGCGCTGCGTCACGCCGGGGCGGGTGCCGGCCGCGGCGCGGTGACCGGACGCTCCGGCGCGCCCTCGACGGCGGCGTCCTCACCACGGCGGTAGAGCCACAGCAGCGTGCCGGCGAACGCCGCCACCGCCACGAGGCTCACCGTGACGTACCCCCAGTGCAGGTGGTGGCCCTTCCACACGGCCGCGACCCAGACCAGCGCCCAGTACGCCGCCTGCGCCGCCACCGCGAACCCGGTCAGCCACCGGGGCAGGGTGCTGAACAGCACGCCGGCACCGGCGAACAGCAGCAGCATCGTCGCGTACGAGCCCTGGTGCAGGTGGGTCGTCGACGGGCCGTACATGAGCAGCACCCACCCGGCGAGGGAAGCGCCGGCGAGGCCCAGGACCAGGCGCAGCCGGCCGGGGTCGGCGGCCGCCCGCAGCCTCCGGCGGGCGTCGCGGCGCAGCAGCGCGAGCCAGCCGAGGGTGAGCGCGCCGAAGGACAGGGCGAGGTAGCGGAACTCCTCGTCGCGCACGACGCTGGTACGGCGGTGGCCGAGCAGCTGGTACTGCACGTCCTGTACGCCGAACAGGGTGGCGGCGTTGGCGGCCTTGTTGGCGAGGGCGCCGGTGACGCCGTCGGCGCCGTACCGCACCCGCAGCAGCTCGCCGAGGGGGCGCCCGTCCGGCTCGGCGATGCCGGCGAGGTGCATCTTCAGCAGCCGGTCGCCGGGCGGGTCGTAGAGCCGCTGGTAGGCGACCCAGGGCGCGACCATGAGCAGCGCGGCCGCCGCCGCTGCCCCCAGCGACGCCCAGGACGGGCGGTGCCGCGGCAGCAGCAGGGCGGCGCCGACCGGCAGGAGCGTGAACACGACCCCGCCGTGCGCGACCATCGCGGCACCGGCGGCGAGCCCGCCGATCGTCCAGCTCCACCACCCGCGCCGGTCGAAGAACCACACGCCGCAGGCGAGCAGGACCAGCGCCGCCGGCAGCAGCTTCGGCCAGGTGAACACCGAGTTGAAGAAGCACAGCCCGGTGCCCGCGCACACCGCGATGACCAGCGCGACGGCCCGGGTGGTGACCCGCAGCGCCCGCAGCAGCCCCCACATGGCGGGCAGCCACAGCACCTGCAGCAGGACCGTCAGCACCTCGTAGCTCATGACCCGCCAGGCGGGGGACTCGGTCAGCGGCGCCTGCAGCAGCTGCACGCCGGACTGCAGCGGCGGCCGGTCGCTGCCCTGCCAGTCCCAGGTCACGGTGCGCGGGTCGCCGTGGTGGACGTTGTCGGCGAACAGCTGCGGCAGGATGTTGTCGCCGGTGAACCCGCTGAGGTGGCAGAAGCCGTTGACCTGGCCGGCGACCGGCGCGATCGTGCAGGAGAACGTGACCGCCGCGTACGTGAGGGTCAGCGCCAGCAGCAGCACCAGCGGCGCGGCGACGTCCAACCGGCGCAGGGCGGCGCGCAGGTCGCGGCGCAGCACGATCCAGGGCGCGGACAGCAGCGCGGCGGCGGCGAACACGGCGACGGCCGCGTCGCCGAGGCGGTGCGCGGCGAAGAACGCCCACAGCGTCACGTACCCGCACAGGCAGCCGACCAGGCCGGCGACCGGCACGACGAGGTACGCCGGGACGCGGTCCCGGCGGGCGAGCAGCAGTCCGGCGAGCAGCCCCGGCGCGAGCAGCCACAGCGCCTGCACCAGCAGCAACGGCAGCAGGTAGACGCTCGAACGCATGGCGTGATTATCACGGAACGTATGCATGATCGATGCGTTTCGTCGCGAAATACCCTGGGGTGATGCGATGGATGATCTACGGCGCGGGAGCGGTCGGCGGGGTCGTCGCCGCCCGGCTGGCGATGGCGGGCCACGACGTGGCGGTCGTCGCCCGTGGCGCGCACCTCGAGGCGATCCGCCGGGACGGGTTGACGCTGCGCCAGCCGTCCGGTGACACGGTCGTCCGGCTCGACGCGTACGAGCACCCGGCCGGCACCGGCAAGGACGTCGTCGTGCTCGGCATGAAGGGCATGGACACCGCGGCGGCGCTGGTCGCCCTGGAGGGCTTCGAAGGGCCGGTGGTCTGCCTGCAGAACGGGGTCGCCAACGAGCGGGCCGCGCTGCGGCACTTCCCCGACGTGTACGGCGTCCACGTCATCCTGCCCGGCAGCCACCTCGCCCCGGGGGTCGTCGAGGCCCACTGCGAGCCGGTCCCCGGCATCCTCGACCTGGGCCGCTACCCGGCCGGGACCGACGCGACGGCGCAGCGGCTCGCCGCCGGCCTGGAGTCCGCCGGGTTCGTGTCGCAGCCGCGGGCGGACATCATGCGGTGGAAGTACCGCAAGCTCGTGCTCAACCTCGGCAACGCGGTCGAGGCGCTGTGCGGGCGGGTCGCCGGCCTCGACGAGGCGGCCGCGCCGGTGCAGGCCGAGGGGGAGGCGGTGCTGCGCCACGCCGGGATCGACGTCGCGACGCAGGAGGAGGACCGGCAGCGCCGCGGCGACATCATGCGCTGGCCGTCGGACGCGGCCCGGGCCGGCGGCTCGTCGTGGCAGAGCCTCGCCCGCGGCACAGGCACCGTGGAGGCCGACTACCTCAACGGCGAGATCGTGCTCCTGGCCCGGCTGCACGGCACCGCCGCCCCGGCGAACGAGACCGCCCGCCGCCTGGTGCAGCGCGCCGCCCGGCAGGGCCTGCCGCCGGGCAGCATGACCCCGAAGGAGTTCCTCGACGCGGTCGAGGCCGTGACCTTGCGCACGATCGGCCGGTCGTGACCGGGTCCCTCGGGCAGGATCCGTCAGGTGGCTTCTGACGACCGGCTCGCGGCCGTGCTCTTCGACATGGACGGCACCCTCGTGGACAGCGAGAAGGTGTGGTCCGTCGGCCTGACCGAGCTCGCCGCCCACTACGGCGGCGTGCTGTCCGCGCAGGCCCGGCACGCGATGGTCGGCAGCAACATGACCGACTCGATGCGGCTGCTGCACGCCGACCTCGGCCTGCCCGCGAGCGTCAGCACCGACGACAGCGTGGTGTGGCTGGAGACCCGGGTCAAGGAGCTCTTCCACGGCGGGATCGAGTGGCGGCCCGGCGCCCGGGAGCTGCTCGCCGCGCTGCGTGCCGAAGGTGTACCCCTCGCGCTGGTGACCGCCACGCACCGGCACCTCGTGGACGTGGCGCTGCTGACGATCGGCGCCGACAACTTCGACGCGGTCGTCGCCGGCGACGAGGTCGACCGGACCAAGCCGCACCCGGCGCCGTACCTGACCGCGGCGCGGCTGCTGGGCACCACCGCCCCGCAGTGCGTCGCCGTGGAGGACTCGCCGAACGGGCTGCTCAGCGCCCGCGCCGCCGGCTGCGCGGTGCTCGGCGTGCCGTGCGAGGTCGACCTGGACCCCGAGGGGGTCACGCTGGTCGGCTCGCTGCTCGACGTGGACGTGGCGTACCTGCGCAAGCTCGTCGCCTGAGCGCGCTCGTCGGGTGGGCGCGCTTGTCGCCTGAGCGCACGTTTCGGGTGAGCGCGGCGAAGGGGGCGCCCCCGTGGGCGCCCCCTTCGCATACCGTGCCGGTCAGTCGTGCGCGATGGCCTGCAGCACGTTGACCCGCGAGGCGCGGATCGACGGCAGCACCGCCGCGACCACCCCGACCAGCGCCGCGAGGAGCAGGTACGTCGCCATCTGGCTCCACGGGAACGCCAGCTTCGTGAACCCGTCGTCCTTCAGCGCCCGCACCACCGCCGCGCCGAGCCCGGTGCCGACCGCGAGGCCGAGCAGCGCACCGAAGGTGGAGATGACGACCGCCTCGACGGTCACCATCCGCATCGTCTGCGCCCGGCGCATCCCGATCGCCCGCAGCAGCCCCAGCTCGCGGGTGCGCTCCAGCACCGACAGCGCCAGGGTGTTGACGATGCCGAGGACCGCGATGAGGATCGCCAGGGCCAGCAGCACCTGGATCATCACCAGCAGCTGGTCGAACTGCGCGGCCTGCGCGTCGACGAACTCGGCCCGGTTCGCGACCGACACCTCCGGGTTGTCCACCAGCAGCTGGTCGACCTGCCGCTGGATCGAGTCGACCGACGTGCCGTCGCTGACCCGCAGGTAGCCCCAGGACGGCTGCGCGGTGCGGAAGTCCTTCACCACGTCACCGGAGACCACCAGGCCGCCCATCACGTCGCTCTTCTGGTACAGCCCGACGATCTTCACCTGGTGCGGCTGGCCGCGGGTGAACTGCATCGTCATCGTCGAACCGAGCTTCAGGTTGCGCTTCTTGGCGTTCTCCACGTCGATGACGGCCTGGTCCGGCCCGCTCCACGCCAGGGTGCCCTCGGTCGCGACGAGCTTGAACATGCCCGCGTAAGCGGCCATGTCCGGCGTCGCGGAGATGCCCCGGCCCTCGCCGTCGACCTGCGCGAAGTCCCAGTACTCGCTGGCCGCGCTGGCCACGCCCGGCAGCTTCGCCGCCGCGGTCATCACCGCCGGGTCGAACTTCGCCGGCCCGTTGTCGTCGCCGTCGCCGGAGATGATCAGGTCGACGGTCACCTGGGTCGCGGCCTGCGACGACAGGCTCTGCTTCGCCGAGGCGAGGATGACGTTGACGCCGGTGATGAGGGCCAGGCCGACCATCAGCGCGGCCGCGGTGATCGCGGTGCGCCGCGGGTTGCGGCCCGAGTTGAGCCGGCCCAGCTTGCCCGGCACCGACCAGGAGAACAGCCGGCCGAGCAGCGAGACCACCGGCCGGGCCAGCAGCGGCGTGAGCAGCGCGACGCCGATGAAGCTGACCAGGACCCCGCCGAGGATCAGCCACAGCGTGTTGTCGCCCTGCCCGGCCAGGCCGAGGCCGAGCATCGTGCCGCCGGCCGCGCCGACGAGCGCGCCGCTGACGGTGAGCTTGGTGAGCGGCCGGTCCGGGGTCGCGACCTCCTGCAGCGCCGCGATCGGCGGGATGCGGGAGGCGCGCAGCGCCGGCAGGACCGCCGCCACGACCGTCACCAGCAGGCCGACCACGAACGCGCTGATCACCGCGGCGGCCGGCACGCCGACGCTGGCCAGCTCGACGCCGCTGACGTTGCCGAACACCCAGGCGAGCAGGACCCCGACGCCGATGCCGGCGGCCAGGCCCAGCACGGAGGCGATGAGCCCGATCGCGACCGCCTCGATGATGACCGAGCCGAGGGTCTGGCCGCGGCTGCCGCCGAGGGCCCGCATGAGCGCCAGCTCCCTGGTCCGCTGCGCGACGATGATCGAGAACGTGTTCAGGATGAGGAACGTGCCGACGAACAGCGCGACACCGGCGAACCCGATGAGCACGTTGTTGAAGAACGCCAGACCGTCGCGGAACTCCTTGGTCGTCTCGTCGGTCAGCTGCTGGCCGGTCTTGACCTGGAACCCGGCGGCCTCGCCGCCGAGCGCGGCGGCGATGTCGTCGCGCAACTTCTCGTTGGTCACGCCGTCGGCGGCCGTGACGTTGATCGAGCTGTACACGTCCTTCTCGCCGAGCATCAGCTCCTGCGCGACCGGGGTGGTGAACAGCACCTCGAGCGAGCCGCCGAGGGAGTCGCGGTCGCCGCTGTAGCCGAAGATGCCGACGAGCTTGAACACGCGCTTGCCGGGCTGCAGGGTGAGCACGCCGACGTCGTCGCCGACCTTGAGCCCGCCGGCGCTCTTGGCCGTGGTCACGTTGACCACGATCTCGTTGTCGGCGGCCGGTGCCCGGCCCTCCCGCAGCTGCAGCAGGTCCGAGGTGCCGACCCAGTTGCCGCCGAGCCGCGGCGGGCCGAACGTGGTGACGACCTTGCCGTTCTTGCCGATGACCCGGGCGCCGTCGGCGGTCGCCTCGCCGGTGACGCTCGCGACGCCGGGCACGGCGCGGACCTTGTCCAGGGTCGCGGCCGGGATGTTCGCCTGCTGCGACGGGCCGAAGTCCTGGTCGCCGACCTTCGACTTCTGGGTGACGTTGACGTCGGTGCCCTGGTACACGGAGGCGAAGAGGCTGTCGAAGGAGCGGCCCATGGTGTCGGTGAGCACGAACGCCCCCGACACGAACATCACGCCCAGGACCACGGCCAGGCCCGACAGGACCAGCCGCAGCTTGCGTGACATCAGGCTCTTGAGTGTGGCGCGCAGCATCGTCAGACCGTCCCGTCCAGCGCGGACTTGTCCAGCCGCTTGAGCCGGTCGAGGACCGCGTCGGCGGTCGGCGCGTACAGGTCGTCGACGATGTGCCCGTCGGCGAGGAACACGACCCGGTCGGCGTAGGACGCGGCGTTGGGGTCGTGGGTGACCATGACGATCGTCTGGCCGAAGTCGCGCACCGAGTTGCGCAGGAACGACAGCACCTCCGCGCCGGAGCGCGAGTCGAGGTTGCCGGTCGGCTCGTCGGCGAAGATGACCTCCGGCCGCGACACCCAGCAGGTTGAACTGCTGGAAGATGAAGCCGACCTTGGTGCGGCGCAGGTTCGTCAGGCCCCGGTCCGACAGGCCGGTGATCTGCGTGTCGCCGATGAACACCTCGCCGCGGGTGACGGCGTCGAGCCCGGCGAGGCAGTGCATGAGCGTCGACTTGCCGGAGCCCGACGGGCCCATGATCGCGGTGAAGCGGCCCTTCTCCAGCTCCACCGACACCCCGCCGAGCGCGTTGACCTGCGCCTCGCCCGTGCCGTAGACCTTCCAGACGTCGACCGCCTTCGCGGCCACCTCGGTGCGCGTCGCAACCGATGCAGTCATGATTCCCCCTGGTGAATGGTGTGCCTTCATCCTCGGGGCGGATCGGGCCGGTCTCGTCCGCCCGCAGGGCGAGCCGACCACCGGTATTTCGCTGGGGGATCAGCCCGGAGCCAATCTCAGGGTCAACCCCTAGCCCGCCGTCTCAGCGTGCACAGGAAGGGCCCCGGAGATGCGATTCGCCGGCCGGGGCGACCCCGACCGGCGAATCGTTCTCGCGTTCTTGCT
Source organism: Dactylosporangium aurantiacum (assembly GCF_000716715.1). GTDB lineage: Bacteria > Actinomycetota > Actinomycetes > Mycobacteriales > Micromonosporaceae > Dactylosporangium > Dactylosporangium aurantiacum. The sequence goes on from NZ_JNYJ01000002.1 coordinate 340,044, forward strand.
ACTCGTACGCGATGGCGTTGAGGACGTTCAGCCGCGCCGCCCGCACCGCCGGGATGATGCCCGCCACGACACCGACGATCACCGCGCCGACCAGGTAGAGCACCATCGTGCCCCACGGCATCGTGACCGCCCCGAACCCGACGGCCCGCTTCAGCGCCGTGACGATCGCCGAGCCCAGCCCGGCGCCGATGGCGAGGCCGAGGACCGTGCCGAACACCGTGATCACCACCGACTCGATGGTCACCATCAGCCAGGTCTGGCCGCGCCGCAGGCCGATCGCCCGCAGCATGCCCAGCTCCCGGGTCCGCTCGATGACCGACAGCAGCAGCGTGTTGATGACGCCCAGGACCGAGATCGCCAGCGCCGCCGTCAGCAGGATCTGCACGACGATCAGGATCGCGTCGAAGACGAGCTGGCTGTTGCCGGCGTACTCCTTCTTGGTGACGACGTCGACCTCGGGGTTGTTCTTGATCACCCCGTCGACCGCGGCCTTCGCGTCGTTGACGTTCACACCGCTTTTGACCTGCACGAACGCCTGGATCGGCTGCGGGAACGCGAACCCGGTCTGCGCGTCGGCGTCGGAGATCGTGATCCCGCTGGTCGCGGCGTTGCTCTGGGTGATGCCGACCAGCTTCAGCGTCTTCGTGCCGCCCTTGTTGAACGTCACCTGGAAGCTGTCGCCCAGCTTCCACTTGCGGTCCTTGGCGCTCTTCTCGTCGGTGATGAACTCGCCGCTGTCGAGCCGGTCGACGCGGCCCTGCTCGGCCTTGAGCTTCAGCACCGTGACGGCCGCCGTCATGTCGTCGAACGCGGCGACGAACTCCTGCTTGCCGTTGAACTCCACCGCGTCATACGTCAGCGAGACGGCGGTCTGCGTCTGCGGCAGCGCCTTGATCCGGCGCAGCTCGTCGGGCTGGATGACCGGCGGCACGTCGGAGGTCTGCTGACCCATGACGACCAGGTCGGCCTGCAGGTCCTTCTCCACCGTCTCGCCGATGGCCGTCGACAGCGACGTGAGCACCGTGCTGATCATCGTGATGATCGCGATGCCGATCATGACCGCGCCGGCCGTGATCGCGGTGCGGCGCGGGTTGCGCGAGGAGTTGCGCTTGCCGAGCTTGCCCGGGATCGTCCAGGAGAAGATCGACCCGAGCGCCCCGACGAGCGGCTTGCTCAGCAGCGGGGCGAGCAGCGTGACGCCGATGATGATCAGCAGCACGCCGCCGAACACCAGCAGCAGCGTCGCGTCGCCGGCCCCGGCCAGGCCCCACACCAGGGCGCCGGCGCCGAGGGCGGTGACGAGGCCGCCGGCGATCGTGATCCCGGTCAGCGGCCGGTCGGTCGCCGCCGCCTCACGCATCGCCGCGATCGGCGCGACCCGGGCCGCCTTGATCGCCGGCACGACCGCCGAGACCATGGTGACCAGGATGCCGACCGTGAACGACACGATGATCGCCGTCAGCGGGAAGCCCACCCCGGCGGAGTCCATGTCGGCGGTCGAGGCGAAGAACGCCGCCCCGGCCGAACCCAGCCCGAGGCCGACGAGGAAGCCCAGCAGCGACCCGATCACGCCGATGATCAGGGCCTCGATCAGCACCGACTGGATGACCTGCCCCCGGCCGGCGCCCATCGCCCGCAGCAGCGCCAGCTCCTGGGTGCGCTGCGACACGATGATCGAGAACGTGTTGAGGATCAGGAAGACGCCGACCAGCAGCGCGACCACGCCGAAGCCGAGCAGGAAGTAGTTGACGTAGGCCAGCAGGTCCCGCAGCTGCTTGCTGGACTCCTCCGACAGGTCCTGACCCGTCTGCACCACATACCCGTCGCCGAGCGCGGCCTTGATGTTGTCGCGGACCTTCGCGTCCGCGACGCCGCTGTCGGACTTGACGTCGATGAGGTTGAACGCGCCCTTCTGGCCGAGCATCAGCTCCTGCGCGGTGCCCTCGGTGAACAGCACCGCGGTCTCGCCCGCCATCGAGTCCCGGCCGCCGCTGTACTGCATGATGCCGGAGATCTTGAACGTCTTGCGCGGCTGGGTGCGGGTGATGACGTCGATCGGGTCGCCGACGGCGAACTTGCCGGTGGCGGCGAGGCCGTTGTTGATGACCACCTCGTCGTCGGCCGACGGCGCCTTGCCGGCGATGAGCTTCGTCAGCTCGTCCTCGCCGCCCCAACTGCCGCCGAACTGCCCGGACCCGCTGGGCACGATCTTGCCGTTCTTGCCGACGGCCCGGGCGCCGGTCAGGAACACCTGGCCCTTCGCCGACCTCACCCCGTCGACGCCGGCGACCTTCTCCACGTCCGCGGCGGTCAGCGGCTTCAGCGACTGGGCCGGACCGCCGCCCTGCGACTCGACGTCGGCCTTCGTGGTGACCTGCACGTCGGTGTTGGTGTAGATGTCGGCGAAGATGTTGTCGAACGTGCGGCCCAGCGTGTCGGTCAGCACCAGCGAGCTGGCGATGAACATGACGGACAGCACGACCGCCAGGGCCGAGAGGATCAGCCGGAGCTTGCGCGCCAGCAGGCTCTTGAGCGTTGCGCGAAGCACGGCTCAGCCCGCCCGCGGCGCGTCGGCGGCGCTCTCGACCTTGGCGTCGAGCCCCTTGAGCTTGTCCAGCACCGCGTCGGCCGACGGCGAGCGCAGCTCGTCGACGATCCGGCCGTCGGCCAGGAAGATGACCCGGTCCGCGTAGGACGCGGCGTTGGGGTCGTGGGTCACCATGACGATCGTCTGGCCGAACTCCCGCACCGAGTTGCGCAGGAACGACAGCACCTCCGCGCCGGAGCGCGAGTCGAGGTTGCCGGTCGGCTCGTCGGCGAAGATGACCTCCGGCCGCGACACCGCTGGAAGATGAACCCGACCTTGGTGCGGCGCAGGTTGGTCAGATCACCGTCGGACATCCCCGTCAACCGGGTGTCACCGACGAAGATCTCACCGCGCGTCACCGAGTCGAGCCCGGCGAGCGTGTGCATCAACGTCGACTTGCCGGACCCGGACGGGCCCATGATCGCGGTGAACTGCCCGCGCTCCAGCTCGACGCTCACCCCGTGCAGCGCGATGACCTGGGCCTCGCCGCTGCCGTACACCTTCCACACGTCCACCGCGCGGGCGGCGACCGCCTGCCCGGTCGTGACTGTCGTGGTCACGCTCGATCCCCCTCTGGTTTCGTGAATGTCCTCACGCTACGGGGTGATCGAGGGCGTGCCGTCCTCCCGGGGTGCCGGTCGTGGCTACTCCCTGCGAAGGAGACCGGTGGGTGCCCCGGAGGAGGATCACCCCGGCCCGGGTCGTAGGCCGCGGGCCTCACGTGCCCGGGCGGACCAGACCCGTCTCGTACGCCAGGACGACGGCCTGCACCCGGTCGCGCAGCCCCAGCTTCGTCAGCACGTGCCCGACGTGCGTCTTCACCGTCGTCTCGCTCACCGACAGGGCCCTGGCGATCTCCGCGTTGGACAGCCCCCGCGCCAGGTGCACCAGCACCTCCCGCTCCCGGTCGGTCAGCACCCGCAGGTCCCGCGGCGGCGCCGCGTCCGGGTCCGGCAGCGCGTCGGCGAACTTGTCCAGCAGCCGCTTCAGGATCCGCGGCGCCACCACCGCCTCGCCCGCCGCCACCGTCCGGATCGCGGTGACCAGGTCGTCGGCCGGCACGTCCTTGGCCAGGAACCCGCTGGCCCCCGCGCGCAGCGCGCCCACCACGTACTCGTCCAGGTCGAACGTGGTCAGGATCAGCACCCGCACCGGCAGCTTCGCCTCGACGATCGCCCGGGTCGCGGCGACCCCGTCCATCCGGGGCATCCGGATGTCCATCAGCACCACGTCGGGCAGCAGGCGCCGGGCCAGCTCGACCGCCTCGACCCCGTCACCCGCCTCGGCGACGATGTCGAGGTCCGTCTCGCCGCCGAGCACCATCCGGAACCCGGTGCGCAGCAGCGGCTGGTCGTCCACGAGCAGGAGCCGGATGGGCTTCAGGTGCGCGCTCGCGTTCAAGCTGGCTGCCTTTCCACGGTGTCGGCGTGCTGTTCGATCGGGATCCTCGCGTGCACACGGTAGCCGCCGCCCGGCCGCGGCCCGGTGCGCAGCGTCCCCCCGTACAGCATCACGCGCTCCCGCATGCCGAGCAGCCCGTGCCCGATCGCGGCCGTGCCCAGCTGCGGCCCGCGACCCGTGTCACACACCTCCACGACCACGTCCTGCCGGCTGAACGCCATCCTCACCTCGACCGTGGCCGCCCCGGCGTGCTTCAACGCGTTCGTCAGTGCCTCCTGCACGATCCGGTAGATCGTCAGCGCGATCCCCGGGTCGAGCGGCCCGGGCACCCCGTCCACCTTCAGCACCGCCTGCAGCCCGGCCTCCCGGATCTGCTCGACCAGGCCCTCCACGCCCGCCAGCCCCGGCTGCGGCGCCAGCTCACCGGCCGGCTCCGTCTCCGTGCGCAGCACCGTCAGCAGCCGCCGCATCTCCCGCAGCGCGGTGCGCCCCGTCTCCTCGATCGTGGCGAGCGCCTCGTCCGCCGCCCCCGGGTCCCGCTGCAGCATCCGCCGCGACCCGGTCGCGAGGACCCCCATCACGCTCACGTGGTGCGCGACGACGTCGTGCAGCTCCCGCGCGATGCGCCGCCGCTCGTCCGCGACCGCCTGCTCCGTCAGCGCCCGCTGGCTCGTCTCCGCCGTCCTCGCCCGGTCCTCCAGCGCCGCCACGTACGCCCGCCGCGTCGCCATCGTGCGCCCCACCGTGAAACACACCACCGCGCTCATCGCGTTGAACAGCAGGAAGACCCGCGGCTCCAGCAGGAACGGCTCGTCGTCGGTGCGCCCCATCATCGTCGCCAGGACCATCCCCGGCCCCCAGACGAGCACCCCCGCCACCACCGCCGCCCGCAACGGCAGGTACGCCGCCGCCGTGTACGTGACGACAATCACCGAAAAACCGCCGTTGACCAGCGGAAACGCCCCCAGGAACGGCACCGTCGTGTGCACCGCGGTGAACCACACCGCCACCCACACCCACCGCCGCCGCACCGCCACCGCCGCCAACCCGACCGTGTCGAAGACCAGCTGCCACGCCAGATTCCTGGTGCCGAACTCGTCCTGCGCGACCACCGTCGCCGCCCCGCTGACCACCGCAAGCCCCACCGCGAAGGCGATGTCCTGCACCAACGGGTCCGCTCGGCGGCTCAGCACGCGCTTCAGCACCCTTCGTACGCTATCGGCTCCACAGCCCCCCGGATTCGTCACCGCGTCCGAGGTCCGTCTCATGCTTGAGGATGAGACCCCCCGCAGACCGCCCCACCAAAGGGCATGGCACGTCGGCCCGGCAAACTGCCGCGCCGGCGCGCCGGCGTGGCGTGCGCCTGGGCGTGGCGTGCGCCTGGGCGTGGCGTGCGCCTGGGCGTGGCGTGCGCCTGGGCGTGGCGTGCGCCTGGGCGTGGCGGGTGGCCGGGCGTGGCGGGTGGCCGGGCGTGGCGGGTGGCCGGGCGTGGCGGCGCGGGTCGGGCGTGGCGGCGTGGGTCGGGCGTGGCGGCGCGGGTCGGGCGTGGCGGCGTGGGTCGGGCGTGGCGGCGCGGGTTGGGCGTGGCGGCGCGGGTTGGGCGTGGCGGGTGGCCGGGCGTGGCGCGTGGCCGGGCGTGGGTGGGCGTGGCGCGTGGCCGGGCGTGGCGAGCGGCGGGCCAGGTGGCGGACGGCGCGACGCGGCAGGACAGCGCGATGCGGCGGAACGGTGTGGCAAGGCGGGCGTGGCGGCGGGCGTGGCGGCGGGCGTGGCGGCGGGCGTGGCGGCGGGCGTGGCGGCGGGCGTGGCGGAGGG
>NZ_JNYJ01000003.1 GCF_000716715.1 Dactylosporangium aurantiacum
TGGCATGCTGCTCGGCACCCTCATCGACGAGCTCGAACGCCGCGGCCAACGCTACGGCCTCGCCACGCTGTGCATCGGCGGCGGCATGGGCATCGCGACCATCATCGAGCGGATCTGAAGGGCACAGGGAATCACATGACCGACACGATCCGCTGGGACCGTGACGCCGACGGCGTCGTCGTGCTCACCATCGACGACCCGGCCCGCTCCGCGAACACGATGAACGCCGCGTTCGTCGCCGACCTCGAAACCGTCCTGGACCGGCTCACCGCCGAACGCGACGACATCACCGGCGTCATCGTCACCTCGGCGAAGAAGACGTTCTTCGCCGGCGGTGACCTGGACCGGCTCGGCAGCCTCGGCCCCGACCAGGCCGCCGACGTCTACGCCTCATCGATGCACCTCAAAGGCCTGCTGCGCCGGCTGGAGACCCTCGGCCGGCCGGTCGTCGCCGCGATCAACGGCTCCGCGCTCGGCGGCGGCCTGGAGATCGCGCTCGCCTGCCATCACCGCATCGCCGCCGACGACGGCCGCATCGAGATCGGCTTCCCCGAGGTGACGCTCGGGCTGCTGCCCGGCGCCGGCGGGGTCGTACGCACCGTGCGGCTGCTCGGCGTCGCCCAGGCGCTGCTCACCGTGCTGCTGCGCGGCCAGCGGCACCGCCCGGCCGCCGCCCTCGAACACGGCCTCGTCCACGAGCTGGCACCCCGCGACGAGCTGCTGGCCCGGGCGAAGGCGTGGATCGCGGCGAACCCCACCGCCGTGCAGCCGTACGACGTCAAGGGCTACCGGATCCCCGGCGGCACCCCCGCGCAGGCGTCGTTCGCGGCGAACCTGCCCGCGTTCCCGGCGACGCTGCGCAAGGAGCTCAAGGGCGCCCCGTACCCGGCGCCGCGCAACATCCTCGCCGCCGCCGTCGAAGGCACCCAGGTCGACCTCGACACCGCGTTCGCGATCGAGGGCCGCTACTTCGCCGAGCTGGCCACCGGGCAGATCGCCAAGAACATGATCAAGGCGTTCTTCTTCGACCTGCAGCAGGCCAACGCGCGCGGCACGAACGCGGCACCGTTCACGAAGGTCGCCGTGCTCGGCGCCGGGATGATGGGCGCGGCGATCGCGTACGTGTGCGCGAAGGCCGGCATGCGGGTGCTGCTCAAGGACGTCACGGTCGAGGCCGCCGAACGCGGCAAGCAGTACTCGGTGAAGGTGCTGGCCAAGAAGCCGTTCCTGCCGGCGGAGGAGATCCTCGCCCGGATCACCCCGACCGCCGACCCGGCCGACCTCGCCGGCTGCGACCTGGTCATCGAGGCGGTGTTCGAGGACCCGGCGCTCAAGCACAAGGTGTTCGCCGAGATCCAGGACGTCGTCGCCCCGGACGCGCTGCTGTGCTCCAACACCTCCACGCTGCCGATCTCGTTGCTCGCCGACGGCGTGACCCGCCAGCAGGACTTCGTCGGGCTGCACTTCTTCTCGCCCGTGGACAAGATGCCCCTCGTCGAGGTGATCAAGGGCGCGGCCACGTCCGACGCGGCGCTGGACCGGGCGCTGGGCGTGGTGCGGCAGCTGAAGAAGACCCCGATCGTGGTGAACGACAGCCGCGGGTTCTTCACCAGCCGGGTCATCGGCACGTTCACCGGCGAGGGCCTGCTCATGCTCGCCGAGGGCGTCGCCGCGCCGTCGATCGAGCAGGCCAGCCTGCAGGCCGGGTACCCCGCCGCGGTCCTCGCCCTGATGGACGAGCTGACCCTGACCCTGCTCCGCAAGATCCGGCTGGCGTACGGCGACGCGTGGACCCCGACCCCCGCCGACGCGCTCATCGACCGGATGATCGACGAGTTCGGCCGGCCGGGACGCTCCGGCGGCGCCGGCTTCTACGAGTACACCGACGGCAAACGCGACCGGTTGTGGCCGGGGCTGCGCGAGCACTTCGCGAAGCCCGACGTCGACGTGCCGTTCGTGGACATGCAGGAGCGGATGCTGTTCGCCGAGGCCCTCGAATCGGTGAAGTGCCTCGACGAGGGGGTGCTGACCAGCGTCGCGGACGCCAACGTCGGTTCGATCCTCGGCATCGGGTTCCCCGGCTGGACCGGCGGCGTGCTGCAGTACGTCAACCAGTACCAGGGCGGCCTGCCGGGCTTCGTCGCCCGCAGCCGCGAGCTTGCCGCCCGCTACGGCAGCCGCTTCGAGCCGCCGGCGCTGCTGCTGGCCAAGGCGGAGCGGGGCGAGCAGTTCAGCTAGGCCCGGGCTTCAGGAGCAGTCCTCCTGAATCGGCGGAGCGTCACGATCACTCTACGTTACGGTCTTCGACTGCGGGGCGGCAGGTCAGCCGGCCGCCCCGCATCGGAGACGGACGGGGGAGACCGTGATGGCGGCGCTCGGCGTGCGACTGCGACATGGGCCGATCCGGACCGGCGCGGCGCTGGCGGCGGCGCTGCTGACCGCGATCGGCGCGACGGTGTCGATGCCGGTCGCCGCGTCCGCCGACCCCGGCCTCGCTGACCAGTACGTCACCTGGACCGACGTACCCGACACGCCGCTGGCCGCCGGTACCGTCTCCGTCGCGGCGGTCGCGTCGTCGGGCCTGCCCGTGCGGTACACGAGCAGCAGCACCGACGTCTGCACCGTCGACGGCGACGTGGTCACCCTGCACCGGCAGGGCCGCTGCACGATCCGCGGCACCCAGCCCGGCAACGCGTCCTTCGCCGCCGCCGAACCGGCCAGCACCACCTTCGCCGTCCTCGGCCGCGCCCAGCGCATCACCTGGGCCCGCACCCCCGACACGCCGGTCACCGCCGGGACCGTCCGCGTGTCGGCGACGGCCAGCTCCGGGCTGCCCGTCGCCTACACCAGCGGCACCCCCCGCACCTGCACGGTCCGCGGCGGCACCGTCACCCTCGTCGGCGGCGGCACCTGTACCGTGCGCGCCGGGCAGCCCGGCGACGACGAGTACGCGCCCGCGCCCCACGCCGAGGACTCCTTCGACGTCGCCCGGTCCGGGCAGGCGGTCACGTTCACCCGCCCCGACGACGCGTCCCTGGCCACCCGTACGGTGCGCGTCGCGGCGACCGCCACGTCAGGGCTGCCGGTCGCGGTGACCAGCGCCGACCGGCACGTGTGCACCGTGCGGCGGCACCTGGTGACGCTCGTCGGCGCCGGCACCTGCGTGCTGCGCGCCGACCAGCCCGGCAACGCCCGGTACTCGCCGGCGGCGCGGGTCGTGCGCGCGTTCGCCGTGGGCCGGGGCCGGCAGCACATCACGTTCCCGGTGCCCGGGCCGGCCGCCGTCGCCGCCGGGACCGTCACGATCGCGCCGGCCGCGAACTCGGGACTGCCGGTCACCGTCGCCGGCGCCGCCCCGGCCGTGTGCACCGTCGCCGGCGGCACCGTCACCCTGCACGCCGTCGGCACCTGCGTGCTGCGCGCGACCCGCCCGGCGACCGCGAACTGGACCGCGGCACCGGACGTCGAGGTCCGGTTCACCGTCGGCCGGGGCGCGCAGCAGGTCACGTTCCCGGCGCCGCCGCCGACCGCGGCCGGCGCGGGCACGCTCACCCTCGCCGCGGCCGCCACGTCCGGGCTGCCGGTCACCTACGCCGCCGCGACCCCGGCGGTGTGCACCGTCGCCGGGGCCGTCGTCACCCTCGTGCGGGCCGGCACCTGCACCGTGCACGCCGACCAGCCCGGCGACGCGGCGTGGGAGCCGGCCGCCCGCGCCACCGCCACGTTCACCGTCACCGGCGACGCGCAGACCGTCACGCTCGCACCGGTCCCCGACACCCGGCTCACCGACGGCACCGTAACGCTCAGGGCGGCCGCCACGTCCGGGCTGCCGGTCCGGTTCAGCGCGGCACCCCGCGACGTGTGCACCGCGCGGGGCGCCGTCGTCACGCTGCGCACCCCCGGCCGGTGCACGGTCACCGCGGCGCAGCCCGGCGACGCGGGGCACGCCGCGGCACCGCCGGTGCGGCACACGTTCACCGTCACCCGCGGCGCGCAACGGATCACCGTCACGCAGCCGCCCGCCCGGAACGTCCTGGACGGTCCGTTCACCGTCGCGGCGACCGCGTCGTCGTACCTGCCGGTCGTGCTCAGCAGCGGCAGCCCGCACGTGTGCACCGTCGCCGGGACCACCGTGACGCCGGTCGCCGCCGGTGCCTGCATCGTGCGCGCCGACCAGCCCGGCAACGACCAGTGGGCACCCGCACCCCGGGCCGGCCGGACCGTGCGGATCGCGCCCGCCGCGCAGACCGTCGCATTTCCGGCCCCGCCCGCGGCGGCGGTCTCCGACGGCACGGTCACGCTCACCGCGACCGCCACGTCCGGGCTGCCCGTCACGTACACCACCGGCGGTGACGCGTGCACCGTCGCCGGCGCCACCGTGACGCCGCTGGCCGCCGGGGCGTGCGTGCTGGTCGCGCACCAGGACGGCGACCACCGGTTCGCGGCCGCGCCCGACGTCACCGCCACCCTCACCGTGCTGCGGGACCCGCCGCCGGTCACCGTCCCCGCCGCACCACCGGCCGCCGGCGGGCTGGGCAGCACCGCGGGTGGCGCCACGGTCGGCGGGGCGGCGGTGACGGTGCACGGGGGCGGCTTCAAACCCGGCAGCGCCGTGCAGGTGGTCATGTACTCCGCACCGCAGCGGCTCGGCACCACGTACGCGGCCGCCGACGGCACGTTCGCGCTGCTGGTCGTCGTCCCCGCCGGGCTGGACCGCGGCGGGCACACGCTGCTGGCCGCCGGGCTCGCCGCCGACAACACGCTGCGGCTGCTGTCCACGCCGGTCACCGTGTCCGCCGCGGCGGCGGCGCTGCCGGTCACCGGCGGGCCGGTGCGGACCCTCGCGGTCCTGGGCGCCTGGGCGGTGCTCATCGGCACCGTCCTGCGGCTGCTCGGCCGGCGCGGCTGGCCGCACCGGTGGACGTACCGGGCTCGGCACGCCCTCACCTGACCGACATCCGGAGGGGCACAAACAGTTTGTTGGCAGATCATCCGCCGGCAGTCGTATTGCTACGCTCGGAGGTATGACCGCACCGACCCGGGCGGAGCCCGACCTGTCGTTCCTGCTCGACCACACCAGCCATGTCCTGCGCACGCAGATGGCCGCGGCGCTGGCCGAGATCGGCCTGACCCCCCGGATGCACTGCGTGCTCGTGCACGCCGTCGGCGCGGAGCGCACGCAGATCCAGCTGGCCGAGATCGGCGGCATGGACAAGACCACGATGGTGGTCACCGTGGACGCGCTGGAGAAGGCCGGGTACGCGCAGCGCCGCCCGTCCAGCACCGACCGCCGGGCCCGGATCATCGCGGTGACGCCCGAAGGGGCGCGCATCGCCGAGCGCAGCCAGGAGATCGCCGACGGCGTGCACGCCGCCGCCCTCGGCTCGCTGCCCGCGGACGAGCGTGAGGTGCTGGTACGAGCGCTGCACCGGCTCGCGACCGGGCACTGCGCCACGCCCGTGGAGGCACCCGGGGTGCGCCGCGCCCGCCAGTGAGCCCGTAAGAGATGGTTTCGTAGCGGACTATCTGTTACGGTCGGACCATGCACACCAACCGTGGGGCGGCCCTGGCCGTCCTTGCCGCCGGCATGCTCATGACCGTCCTGGACGGCAGCATCGTCACCGTCGCCATGCCCGTCATGCAGGCCGACCTCGGCCTCAGCCCGGCCGGGCTGACCTGGGTCGTCAACGCGTACCTCATCGCGTTCGGCAGCCTGCTGCTGCTCGCCGGGCGCCTCGGTGACCTGCTCGGCCGCCGCCGCATGCTGCTGGCCGGCACCGCCGTGTTCGTGCTCGCCTCCGCCCTCGCCGGCCTCGCGACCGGCCCGGGGACGCTCATCGCGGCCCGCTTCCTGCAGGGCGCCGGCAGCGCCATGTCCAGCGCCGTCAGCCTCGGCATCATCGTCACCCTGTTCCCCGCCCCGGCCGAGCGGGCGAAGGCGTTCGGGGTCTTCGCGTTCACCGGCGCCGCCGGCGCCTCCATCGGCCAGGTCCTCGGCGGTGTGCTCACCGACCTGCTCAGCTGGCACTGGATCTTCCTGATCAACGTGCCGATCGGGGTCGCCGCGCTCGCCCTGACCGTGCCGTTCGTGCCCGCCGACCGCGGCCTCGGCCTGCGCGCCGGCGCCGACGTCCTCGGCGCGGTCCTCGTCACCACCGGGCTGATGACCGGCATCGCCGCCGTCGTCCAGCCCGCCGGCCGGCTGCTGTTCTCCGTCGCCGCGGTGCTGCTGCTGGCCGGGTTCGTCGCCCGGCAGACCACCGCCCGCACCCCGCTGATGCCGCTGCGGGTGCTGCGCTCCCGGCAGGTCGCCGGCGCCAACGTCCTGCAGATCCTGATGATCGGCGCGATGTTCTCATTCCAGATCCTGGTCGCCCTGTACATGCAGCGCGTCCTGCACTACACCGCCCTGCAGACCGGCCTGGCGATGCTGCCCGCCGCCCTGGCGATCGCGGTGGTGTCGCTGCTCGTGTCGGCCCGCGTGATCGCCCGTGCCGGCGAACGGGCGGCGCTCATCGTCGGGCTGGCGCTGCTGGTGCTGGCGATGGCGTGGCTCACCCGGCTGCCCGCCGACGCCCGCTTCGTCCCCGACCTGCTGCCGGTCATGCTGCTCATCGCCGGCGGCGGCCTCGCCCTGCCCGCGATCACCGGCCTGGGCATGTCCGGCGCCCGCGCCGACGACGCCGGACTGGCCTCGGGGCTGTTCAACACCACGCAGCAGCTCGGCATGGCCCTCGGCGTCGCCGCGCTGTCGACGGTCGCGGCGGCCCGCACCGCCGGGCGGCTCGCGGACGGGGCGCCGGAGGCGGTGGCGTTGACGGCCGGGTACCGGCTGGCGTTCACGGTCAGCGCGGCGCTGCTGGTGGCGTCGATCGCGGTCGCCGCGCTGATCCTGCGGCCACCGGCGGCCGCACACACCGCCGGCGGCCGATTCCAGGCCGCCGACCAAGCCCCTGCGCCCGGTGCGCTCGCAGCGTCGCCGGTCGTCAGCTCGACCGCCCCGGGCCCCGGGTCCGCACCGCAGGACCGGCCCGCTACGAGCGGTCGGCCCACGCCCGGCGCAGCATCGTGAGCCCGGCCGCCAGCAGCCACAGCTGCGCCAGCACGGAGCCGAGGATGCCGTACAGCAAGGCACCCGGGAACAGCGACGGCGACAGGAACAGGCCGCTCGCGGCGAGCAGCGTGACGGTCCCGACGGCTACGCCGGCCCAGCCGAGCCACGCCGGCGCGTCGTGCAGGACCAGGGCCGCCCCGATCAGGGCCAGGCCGATCCCGTACAGCAGCGCCATCGCGATCAGCGACGGGCCGTGGGTAGCCGCGGCCACCGCGTGCGCGGCGCCGATCAGGTCGGCGCGCTCCTCCGGGGTGGCGTGCTCGGCGGCGGCGGACAGCTCCGGCAGGGCCAGACCTTCGCTGGTGCTCTCCACGGCGAACACGGCCAGCCCGACCATCGAGCTCGCCAGCCCGGCACGCCCCAGCAGCGCCGCGGACGGCCGGGTCAGGGAACGCACCAGGGCGACCAGCCCGGCCAGGGTCAGTACGGCGGCGAATACGGCCACCAGGTGGACCGCCGCGTACGAGGGACGGGAAGCGACGAAATGCAGCGCGGCCTCGGCGTGGGCGGCCGGGGTGTCGCCGTGCAGGAGGCGGGCCGTGGTGAACGCGACGGCGCCGAGGACGACGCAGATGCCGCCGGTCCGCAGGTGCGAGAAGTGAGCCATGCCGATGATGCTCGCTGCGCCGGCGGGTCGGGGCGTCCGCCGTGGGAAGACACCGCGGGGGTGCCGCTACCGCGGCGCCGTACTCCCGGGGGAGTACCTGTCCGGTGTCATCAGCCCGCTCTGGTACGCGAAGACGACCAGCTGGGCGCGGTCGCGGGCGCCGAGCTTGACCATCGCCCGGGACACGTGGGTCTTGGCGGTCAGCGGGCTCAGCACCAGATGCCCCGCGATGTCGTCGTTGGACAGGCCCTCGGCGACCAGCCGGACCACCTCCTTCTCCCGGACGGTCAGCAACGCCAGCTCCGGCGGCTCCGGCCGCGGCCCGGCCGGCCCGTGCGGCACCCCCGCGGAGCGGGCGATCACCATGCGGGTGACCGCCGGTGACAGCAGCGCGTCGCCACGCGCGATCACGCGGACCGCCTGCAGCAGCTCGTCGGGTTCGATGTCCTTGACGAGGAACCCGCTCGCGCCCGAGCGCAGCGCCGCGAAGACGTGCTCCTCCTCGGCGAACGTGGTGAGCGCGACCACCCGGACCGCGGACAGGTACGGGTCGTCGGTGATCCGTCGGGTCGCCGTCACGCCGTCGACCTCGGGCATCCGCAGGTCCATGAGCACGACGTCGGGCAGCAGGCTGCGGGTCAGCGCGATCGCCTGGCCGCCGTTGGCGGCCTCGCCGACGACCTCGATGTCGGCCGCGCTGTCCAGCAGCACCCGGAAGCCCGCCCGCACCAGGGCCTGGTCGTCGGCGAGCAGGACCCGGATCACGCCGGCGCCCCGTGGTCCGCGGCGGGCCCCGCCGGGTGCAGGGGCAGGCTGGCCCGGACACGGAACCCGCCGCCTGCCCCGGGGCCGGCCTCGAACTGCCCACCGAGCCGCTCGACCCGCTCCCGCATGCCCGTCAGGCCGTGACCGCCGGTGCTCGCGCGGCCGTCGACGCCGGCGCCGTCGTCGGTCACCTCGGCGATGAGCCGGTCCGGTCCCCAGGCGAGGCGGGCACGGGCGCGTGCGGACGGTCCGGCATGGCGCAGCACGTTCGTCAACGACTCCTGCAGGATGCGGTACGCCGCCCGGTCGACCTGTCCGGCCGGTGCGGCGACGGCCGGCTCGCTGTCGAAGGTGACGTCCAGCCCGGCCGCACGGACGGCCTCCAGCAGGTCCGGGACCCGGTCGAGGCCCGGGCCGGCGGCGTCGCCCGGTGGCGCGCCGTCACTGCGCAGCAGGTCCAGGGTCGAGCGCATCTCCCCGAGCGCGGCTTTGCCGGTCTGCCGGATGGCGGTGAGCGTCTCACGGACCCGGTGCGGCTCCCGGTCCAGCAGGTGCAGCGCGGCCCCCGACTGCACGGTGATGGTGGCGATCGCGTGGGCCACCGTGTCGTGCAGCTCCCGGGCGATGCGCAGCCGTTCCTCGGTGACGCGGCGTTCGGTCTCGTGCCGGCGCTCGTCCTCGGCGAGTCGCAGGCGCCGCCGCACCTCCGCGGCGTACGCCCGCCGGCTGCGCACCAGCGCGCCCAGCAGCATCGCGACCGCGACGACCGCGACCTGCGGCAGGAACACCGCGACCGCTTCGAGGGGCCGCAGCCCGTCGCGGACCGACACCGCGAACCCGATGGACAGGAATGCCACCGGCACCGGCAGCGCCCACCACAGACCGCCGGCCAGCAGGACGCCGTACAGCGGGGCCACGAGCACGAGCGACGGCGGGAACCCGGGGTAGCCCAGCGCGTAGTACACCAACAGGACCGCGGCGACGACATACAGGGTGGCCAGCGGGAACCGCCGCCGTGCCAGCAGCGGCCCGGCCATCGCGGCGCCGAGCGTGTACGCCAGCCAGTCCCGGGCGACGGCGTGCGGCTCCCGCCCGGTGCTGATGGCGATCTCGGCGACGGCCAGCACCGCGGCGGCGACGGCCAGATCGGTTGCCCACCGACGCACCCATGTCACGCGGCCACCGTACGCATCCGGCTTCCCGGTGGCCAGCGCCCGCCGCACGCCGCCCGCGCGGCCCGCGGGCCGCACCGGCGGCGGCGGGTCCGGTGCGGGACCCGGGCGCGGTGGCACGATCCGGCGAAACTCTCTACACTGTAGAACGTGATTGACGCCCGGGACCTCCGCAAACGCTACGGCGGCAGCGCCGCCCTCGACGGCCTCGACCTCACCGTCGCCGCCGGCACCGTGCACGGGCTGCTCGGCCCCAACGGCGCCGGCAAGACCACCCTCGTACGGATCCTCGCCACCCTCGTGCACCTGGACAGCGGCACCGCCACCGTCGCCGGCCACGACGTGCACCGTCACCCCGAGCGGGTCCGCGCCGCGATCGGCCTCGTCGGCCAGCACGCCGCCGTCGACGAGCTGCTCAGCGCCCGGCAGAACCTCGTCATGTTCGGCCGGCTCAGCCACCTCGGCCACCGCGCCGCACGCCGCCGCGCCGACGCGCTGCTCGAGCAGTTCGGCCTCACCGACGTGGGGGAGAAGCCGGCCGGCCGGTTCTCCGGCGGGACGCGCCGCCGCCTCGACCTCGCCGCCGGCATGATCCTCACCCCGCGCGTGCTGTTCCTCGACGAGCCGACCACCGGCCTCGACCCGCACGCCCGCGCCGAGGTGTGGACCGCCGTGCGCCACCTCGCCGCCGGCGGCACCACGGTGCTGCTCACCACCCAGTACCTCGACGAGGCCGACCAGCTCGCCGACCACGTCAGCGTCATGCACCACGGCCGGGTCATCGCCGCCGGCACCCCCGCCGAGCTCAAGGGCCCCGACCGGCTCGACGTGCTCACCACCGGCGACCCCGCCACCGCCGCGGCCCGCCTCGGCACTCTCGGCCCCGTCACCGTCGACGGCCGCAAGGTCAGCGTCGCCGTCCACGACCGGGTCGCCGCCCTCACCCTCGCCGCCACCCTGCCCGACGTCGCCGACATCACCGTGCGCCGCCCCACCCTCGACGAGGCGTTCCTGCACCTGGTGGCGGCATGAGCGGCCCGCAGCGCAGCGGAGGGCTGCGAATCAGCAGCTCAGGGTGGAGCTCAGGCCGGCGCCGGAGCGCAGCGGAGGTGACGGCATGAGCGGCCCGCAGCGCAGCGGAGGTGACGGCATGAGCTGGGTCATGCATGACGGGTGGGTCATGACCGGCCGCGAGCTGGCCCACCTGCGCCGCGCTCCCGGCCAGCTCGCCCTCACCCTGCTGTTCCCGGTCCTGCTCGTGCTCATGTTCGCGTACGTCCTCGGCGGCGGCATGCAGGTCACCGGCGGCGACTACCGCGAGTACCTGCTGCCCGGCATGTACGCCATGACCATGCTCTTCGGCGTCGAGTCGACGTTCGCCGCGATCGCCACCGACACCGGCCGCGGCGTCACCGACCGGTTCCGGTCCCTGCCGATGGCCGCCTCCGCGCAGGTCACCGGCCGCGCCGTCGCCGACCTGCTCACCTCCGCGCTCGGCCTGCTCGTCATGCTCGGCTGCGGGCTCGCCGTCGGCTGGCGCTTCCACGACGGCCCCGCCGCCGCGCTCACCGCCGTCGCGCTGCTGCTGTGGTTGCGCTTCGCCGTACTGTGGATCGGCATCTGGCTCGGCCTGCTCAGCGGCAACCCGCACCTGCTCGTCGCCGTGCAGATCCTCGTCTGGCCCGTCGCGTTCCTGTCCAGCGCCCTCGCCGCACCACAGGACATGCCCACCTGGCTCGGCGCGCTGGCCCACTGGAACCCGCTGTCGGCCACCGCGGACGCGACCCGGGCCCTCTTCGGCAACCCCGGCGGCGGCGCGACCTGGCCCGCCCTGCTGTGGCCGGCCATCCTCACCGCCGTGTTCATGCCGCTGTCCGTCAGGCAGTACCGGCGGCTGTCCCGGTAGGCGCTAAACTAGAGCGTTCCGGCATCAAAAAAGGCGCCCTCGGGCGCCTGACTGATGGAAATGTTAGCCGACTGGAGACGGGTTGTCAAACGCATCCGACGCATCCGAGCTCGCAACTGAGCAAGCGCATCTCACGATGCTGTACGGGCACCTCGACAGACTGCGGGAGGACGCGTCCGCGCACCTGCAACGGGCGCAGCGCTTCACCGGGGGCACCCCCGCCGACCGTTCCCACCGCGACTCCGAGACCACCCTCTACACCGACCGGGTCGGCCAGTACAGCGCCGTGGAGCACGGGCTGTGCTTCGGCCGGCTCGACTTCCAACCCGACAACGGCTCCCGCGGGGAAGTCCGCTACATCGGCCGGATCGGCATCTTCGACGAGGACAACGACTACGAGCCACTGCTCATCGACTGGCGCGCCCCCGCGTCCCGCCCGTTCTACCTGGCCACCGCCGCCGCCCCCGAGGGCGTGCGCCGCCGCCGCCACATCCGCACCGACCGGCGCACCGTCACCGGCATCGACGACGAGGTCCTCGACCTCGACGAGACCCACCACACCGGCCGCGGCGCCCACGACGGCGTCGCCGGCGAAGCCGCCCTGCTGTCGGCGCTGAACGCGTCACGCACCGGCCGGATGAAGGACATCGTCGAGACCATCCAGGCCGAACAGGACCACGTCATCCGCGCCGACCTGAACGGCGTCCTCGTCGTGCAGGGCGGCCCCGGCACCGGCAAGACCGCCGTCGCGCTGCACCGCGCCGCGTACCTGCTCTACACCCACCGGCAGATGCTGTCCTCCCGGGTCGTGCTCATCGTCGGACCGAACCCGACGTTCCTGCGCTACATCAGCCAGGTCCTGCCGTCCCTCGCCGAGACCGGCGTTCTGCTCGGCACCATGGGCGACCTGTTCCCCGGCGTCGTCGCCCACACCGACGAACCCGCCGAGATCGCCGAGATCAAGGGCCGCGCCGCCATGGTCGACGTCCTCGCCGCCGCCGTCCAGGACCGCCAGCGCGTCCCCGACGAGCCGATCCCCATCCACCTCGACATCCTCGACGGCGCCGCCGTCATGCTCGACCCCGAGGTCATCGCCGACGCCCGCGACCGCGCCCGCCACTCCGGCAAGCTGCACAACCTCGCCCGACCCATCTTCGACACCGAGATCATCCACGCGCTGTCCCTGCTCGTCGCCGACACCATCGGCATCGACCCGTACGCCGACGACCCCCTCGGCGGCGACGACGCCCCCGGCGACCCGCAGATCCTCGAGGAGGCCGACCTCGCCGAGATCCGCCGCGAGCTGCGCGGCGAGGCCGAGGTCCTCGGCGCCCTCGACTGGCTGTGGCCCATCCTCACCCCGCAGCAGCTCGTCGCCGGCCTCTTCGCCTCGACCGCCCGCCTCACCGCCGCCGGCGCCCCCCTGCAGCTGCAGCGCTCCGCCCGGTCCGGCTGGACCCCCGCCGACGTGCCGCTGCTCGACGAGGCCGCCGAACTGCTCGGCGAGGACGACACCATCCGCGAGATCATCGCCGAACGGCAACGCAAACGGCAGATCGCCTACGCCGAAGGCGCCCTGGAGATCGCGTTCGGCTCCCGCTCCATCGACGTCGAGGACGAGGACGACCCCGAGCTGCTGTCCGTCACCGACCTCCTCGAAGCCGACCGCCTCGCCGAACGCCAGGACGAGAGCTCCGCCCTCACCCCGGCCGAACGCGCCGCCGCCGACCGCAAGTGGGCGTTCGGGCACGTCATCGTCGACGAGGCGCAGGAGCTGTCACCCATGGCGTGGCGGCTGCTCATGCGCCGCTGCCCGTCGCGCTCCATGACCGTCGTCGGCGACGTCGCCCAGACCGGCGACCTCGGCGGCGCCGCATCCTGGGCGTCCGCCCTCGACCCGTACGTCCCCGGCCGCTGGCGCCTGCGCGAGCTCACCGTCAACTACCGCACCCCCACCGAGATCATGGCCGTCGCCGCCGGCGTCCTCGCCGGCATCGACCCCGACCTGGAGCCACCCCGCTCCGTGCGGGCCACCGGCGTCGACCCGTGGTTCCGTGGCGTCACCCCGGCCCGCCTGCCCGACGCCCTCGCCGAGGCCGCCCTGGCCGAGGCCGCCGAGGCAGGTGACGGCCGGCTCGGCATCATCCTCCCGGCCGGGTCCTTCGCGGATCTGGTACCGGCGGTGCTGAAGGCCCTGCCGGACGCCGCCGTCGGCGACGAGCCGGAGCTGTCCGCGAAGGTGGTCGTCCTCACCGTCAAACAGGCCAAGGGCCTCGAGTTCGACGGCGTCATCGTCGTGGACCCGGACCGGATCGTGGAGGAGTCACCCCGCGGGGCGAACGACCTCTACGTGGCCCTGACGAGAGCCACCCAGCGGCTCGGCGTCCTGTACCCGGGGACGCTGCCGGATTCGCTGCTGGCGGTCGTCGGCATGTGACCGTGCCACCGCGGCGATCCCACCGCCGCGCGGACGGGTGCCCCCGGGGCCGGTCTGTCCGGTTCCCGGGGCACCTGATTCCGCGCCGCAGTCCGCGTTCCCGCGGTCCGGGCTCTTCTCGGAGTGGGGTATCCCCGTCGCCCGGCTTCCCGGCGCGGGCTTCCCGGCCTGCATCCCGGGCCTGGGAGGTTTCTCGGTGGGAGCGTGATGGGTCGGACTCCAGCACGCTCACCGAACCGGCGCCGACCCGGGATGCCTAGTCCCGTGCCGACCTGTCCGTGAGCCTAGCAACACCCCGGATGAAGCCTCCGTCGGCGGGGTCCACCTGTGCGGTCCACCCGAGTTTCCCCAGTTCAGCCGCGAGCCCACCGGCATCGTGGAACAGTTTCACGATCTCGTGCTCACTGCCGTCCTTCAACGTGCGCAGCACCGTCGCCCGGTCCCCGGGCACCACCCGCTCCGTGTCGCGCTCCGCCGCGTCGGTGTCCACGAACACCACCCGCCCACCCGGCCGCACCGCCCGCGCCACCGTCGCCCAGAACGCCGCGAACCGCTGCGGCGGCACATGCGACAACCAGAACGCGAAGAACACCGTGTCGTACCGCCGCCGCGGCTGCCACGCGAACAGATCCGCCTGCTCGAACGTCGCCACCAGCCCCGCCGCCTCGACCCGCCGCCGCGCGATGTCCAGCATCTCCGGCGCCCCGTCGACCGCGGTCACGTGCGTCGCCCGCTGCGCCAGCCGCACCGTCCACTGCCCGGTCCCGCACGCCAGCTCCAACACGTCCCCGCTCACCGGCAGCCGCTCGACCAGGTCGGTCAGGTGCCGGAACCCCCGCTCGGCGTACACCTCGTCGTACTCCGGCGCCCGCGCCCTGTAGTACGCCAACTGCCCGTCCAGCAGCGCGTCCAACCCGTCCGACATGCCCGGCAGTCTATGCGTGTCGACCCGGCCCGGGCTGGAAGTCAGCTCGACGTCCACCGGTACACCTGCCCGTCACGCAGCTCGTGGAAGTCGGGCGGGCCCGGCACCGGCCCAGCGGCCAGCCTGGCCAGCACGTTCCGGCGGCCACGGATCGCGGTGCCCGGCTCGCTCCAGTGCGGGTACGGATGCAGCAACGCCTTCACCACGTCCCAGTCCTGCCGCCGCACCGCGTCGATCACGTCCCGGACGATCTGATCCATGCGCGTCCTCATGCATCGACAGGCTTCATGGCGGCGAGCCGGTGCCCAGCCAGGGGCGGGGGAGCGGCGGACGGGGGAGAGCGTTACGACTCCCCGGACACGCCCGCCCGACAACTCGACAACTCGACAACTCGACCGCCCAACGACGAGCCACGCGGACGAGCCACGCGGACGAGCCACGCGGACGAGCCACGCGGACGAGCCACGCGGACGAGCCACGCGGACGAGCCACAGATCCAGCGCGACGCGCCGCCGGGCGCGTACCGCCCGGCGCCCGTGCGGCTGGCGGCCGACCACCGGTTGGACCGGCGCGTGGCGCGGGCTCACCGCAGCAGCGTCTCCGGCACCCGTAAGTCCGGCTCGGCGTACAGGTGCGCGACCTCCGCGGGATCGTCGCTTCCGGTCACCGCCGCCACCCGGTCCAGCAGCTCGTTATAGTCGGCGCCGGTCTCGCCCTTGTACGCCGCGTCCATCCGCCCCCACTCGTCCCACGGCAGCGTCTCCACCTTGTTGAGCGCGGCCAGGTCACGCACCGCGTTGCCCTGGATCTCCGCCGGGCCGAAGTTGTCGGTGCCGGCGACCCCGAACCTGGTCGCGTCGATGCGGCCTTCCCGCCACGCCGTCTACGCCTCACCACCGGTCAGGAACAGCCCGTCGGCGAGGTCCTCGGGGTGCGGCACGACCGTGCCGCCGAGGAACTGCGCGTCGGTGCGCACCCAGCGGCCGTCGCGGTGGTGCTCGACGACCCAGTGGTCCATGCCGAACCCGGGCTGGAAATAGGTGCCGAACCCGCACCTCGCCCTGGCCGGGATGCCGTGCAGGCGCAGCAGCGCGACGGTCAGCACCGTGAAGTGCCGGCACGTGCCGACGACCCGCCGTGCCGCCGGGCGGGGCACGTGCAGCGGTGCGCCGTCCAGGCGCAGCACCGCGGCGACGATCTGCGCCGCGTGCCGCAGCTGGTTGTCGGCGAACCGCGCCTCGGGCAGCTCGAGGCGCGCGGTGTCGAACGGGTGCACGATGAGCGTGCTCGCCACCCGGACGATGCCGTCGGCGTCGCACGGCACCGAACCCAACGCATCGGACGGCACGGAGGACAGGTCGGTGAACGGTCCCGGTGTGGCGTAGTCGATCCCCGTCATGCCCAGCAACGTACCGCCGGGGTACGACACTTTCCCGCCGTGCTGGTTGACATAATGTGCATTATCGACCATCTACGAGACCGGCAGGTTATAGGCTCCCGCCCGTGAGATACGTCGACGATCTCGACGCGGACGCGTACCTCGACAACCTGCCACGGCTCGCCGAGCAGCTGCCGCCGGGTGCGCGGGCGTTCGCGACGGACCCCGCGCACTACGACTTCACCGGCCTGCGGTGCGTCAAGGACCTCACCGTCGGCGCCGTGCGGCGCGACGAGCCCGCCGGCACCGTCGACATCCGGTACACCGGCAACCCGTGGAAACACGACGAGGACCTGGTCGTGCGGTACACCGGCGTCACACGCGTCGACCTGGCCGACATCGGGCCGATCAGGCTCGACGAGCTGCTGCCCGCACCGGAGGGCTGCCGGCACGAGGTCGCCGGCCTCAACGGCACCATCGTCGTCGTGTGCGCCGACCTCACCGCGTCCTGGCAGCGGGTGCCGCGTGACGACGACCCGCCGCCAGGGTCGTGGACGCCGCTGCTGTACCTCGGCGACCGCTGGAACTGGCTCGGCCGCAGCACTGCGGACGGTGCCTGGGTCGTCGGTGTCCCGCACCGCCGCGCCGAGCCGGTCGAGGACCGGATGGACGCGCTGCTGCACGTGCTGGCCAGACCCTGGCGGGAGGCCCGGTGCCAGTGGCCCGACGGCGCGCCGCCGCTGGACGGCGTCGTCCGGCACGCGATCAGTGAGGCATTCGACTCGTGGCCGGGCTGGTGCGCCCTGGACTGGCTGGAGCGCGGCTATCCCCTGTCCGGCGAGCTTCGGGCGGCCCTGCAGGCGGTCCGGCGCGGCGACCAGACCCGTCGGAAACGAGCGTCTGCGCTGTTGCGCCGTCACGAACAGTGACGGAAAACCGGACGGGCGTGCCAGATCTTCGCAGGTGGGCACGAATATCCCCCGCAGGGGTGACGCGACGCTAGGTGATCGGCGTATGCGGCCGCTACCCTGTGCGTATGCGTGAGGTGCGCAAGGAGCGGGTCACGGTGACGATGCCCGCCGATGAGGCCGCTGCGGTGCGGCGGTTCGTGGACGCGGGTGGCGCGGAGTCGGTGTCGGCGTATGTCGCCGAGGCGGTGCGGGGCCGGTTGGCCAGGGACCGGGCGCTGCTGGCGTTGAACGAGCTGTTCGCGCGGCGGGGCGTGCGCATGGATCCCGAGCACCACGCGTGGGCGCGTGAGGTGCTGGGGGTGGCACCCGCCGGGCCGGTGTCGTGACCGCGGTGGGCGGGCGCATCCTGGACAGCTCGGCGATCCTGGGGTTCGTAGCCGGGACGCCGTACAGTTCGGCGATCGTGTGGCACGCGGTGGACCAGGGTGTGGTGCTCGCGGTGCCGGCGGCGGCGCTGGCCGAGGCGTGGGCGCAGACCTCCCCCAAGGACTATGACGTGATCAAGGTGCTGCTCAGCCTGCCGGTGGTCGTCGTGGACGACCTGACCGCCGCGGACGCCGTGGACAGTGGCGCGCTGTTCGGCGGCGACGGCGGTCCCGCGTTGATCGCCGCAGCTCATGTGGTACGCCGCGCGCAGGCCCGACCCGGTTGGGCCATCGTCACGGACCGCCCGGAGGTGCTGCGCACCCTCGATCCGCACGCGGAGATCGACGAGCTGCCCTGAGCACTCGATCTTGTCGTACGGTGTGTCGCGTTCGAAAATGTCATACCCGACTGGTAGAACGATTCCGACACATGTTCGATTGAGGAGGGTGCGATGGTTGCCGCGCGGACCGCGGCCGGGGGTTTGTCGACGGTGGAGCTGGAGCAGATCCGGGACACCCTCGCGGCCGGCCGGAAGCCGAAGGTCGTGTTCACTGAGTCTGCCGGCCAGATCGCCGGGCAGCTCGGCCAGGTCGTGCAGCTGACCGACCCTGAGCTGTCCGAGGAGTGGGTCGTCGTCCGGTTCGGCCGTGACGAGCTGCCCTTCTCCCCCGCCGACTTGAAGATCGCTCCGAAGGCGGCGCCGGCGCGTCGCACCCCGACCGTTCCAGCCCCTCGTGAGGAGACCTCTGTGGCCGCGCCGTCCACCGTCGAGCAGCCTGCCGTGTCCCCGCCGGTCGACGGTGCCGCTGAGCCCGCCCCCGCTCCCGCCGCCGACGCGCCGACCGGCGCGGTGAAGGACGCGGCGGCGGCTGGGAAGGACGCGGCGGCGGCTGGGAAGGACGCCGGTAAGGACAGCATCTCGGATGCCAAGGAGAAGGAGCCGGTGAAGGAGTCTGCTGGAGTGCCCGCGCCGAGGGCGACGCCGGCGAAGAAGGCCGCGGCGAAGCCGAAGGCGCCGGCCGGGCTGACGGTGACGCTCGCGTATGCCGACGGCGAGTGGACGGTCGCGGCCAACCAGGGCTCGAAGGCCCTCGCGAAGCCGTATGTCATCAAGGCCAGCGAGGCGCTGAAGATGGTCGGCATGCTCGACGTGCCGGGCGTGCACGAGGCGGTCGAGGAGATCGTGTCCGCGGCCCGGGCCGAGGCGGAGTCGCAGGCGGAGCGGCTGCGGGCGGAGCTGGCCGAGATCGAGGCCCGGCTCGCGGAGCTGCGCGAGGCGGAGTAGGCGCCGGGGAGTCCTCCGGGAGACGCAGAGGCAGGCCTGCGTCTCCCGGACTGCGCCGGAATGCATTGCCTGAAGGTGTCCCGGCGGCCGGGCGGTCGGAGGGCAGCCGGGCGGGGCACGGAGCGGGTCAGCCGGGTCGGCGGTCGGGTCGGCGGTCGGGTCGGCGGTCGGGTGGAAGTCGAGTCGCGGTCGAGGGCGAGCACCGTCCGCCGGGGCGGGCGCTTGCCGTGGGCGGGTGTGGTGCCGGGTCGTCGGCGGGTGTCGGCGGTCCGGCAGAGGGATTTGCGTTGTCGCGTGGCGGCGTTACCGTTCCATGGTCGATTTCGGACTCAACGGTGGCGGGGCATGACGGACGTGGAGCAGGGCGCGGCTGACCCCGTGGCGGATGGTGGAGCGCCGGGCGTTCGGGTGGACCTCTCCCCCGCTGGATCAGTGGACGCCGTCGGCGTCGCGGGTGCCAGCACTGCCACCGGGTCCGATGCCGGTGCTGCCGACGCAACCGCGGAGGCGACCGGCAGTGCCGCGGCGGCCGGCAGTAACACCGCCGACGTGGCCCGCGCTGAGGTCGGCGGAGACGCGGCCGGCGGTGCCGCGGCGGCCAACGCTGCCGTCAGCCGGGACACCGTGGCCGGCGGCTCGGTCGGCGCCGGCATGGGCGCCGGCATGGGCGCCGGCATGGGCGCCGGCGGTGTGGTCACTGGTGGTGCAGCGGCCGTCGCCGCGGTGGGTGGTGGGCGGTGGCGGGTGCCGCTGACGTGGCGGGTGTTGCTGTTCCTCGCCAGGATCGTGGTGATGCCGGTGGCGCGGTTGCGGGTCACCGGGGACGTGCCGGCGGCGTTGCGGGACGGGCCGGTGATGTTCGCGGCGAACCATGTCGGGCCGTTCGATCCGGTGGCGGTGACGGCGGCGTGTCGGGTGGCGCGGTTGGCGCCGCGGTTGATGGCGACGGGTGGGTTGTTCCGGGCGCCGGTGGTGGGGGCGGTGATGCGGGCCGCCGGGCACATCCGGATCAACCGGCGGCAGGCGGACGTCGGGGACGCCGTGGATGTGGTGGCCGGGGCGCTGGCGGTGGGGTCGCATGTGCTGGGGTACCCGGAGGGGCGCATCACGCTGGATCCGGGGATGTGGCCGGAGCGGGGCAAGACGGGGATGGCGCGGGTGGCGTTGCGCACGGGGGTGCCGGTGGTGCCGGTGGCGCAGTGGGGGGCGCACGAGGTCGCGGCGTGGGGTGGGTTCGGGCCGACGGTGCGCACGTTGGTGCGGTCGTTGCTGCGCCGGCCGGTGGTGCGGGTGCATTTCGGGGCGCCGGTGGACCTGTCGGATCTGGACGCGGCGGTGCCGGGGGCGGCGCAGCGGGCCACGGACCGGATCATCGACGCGATCACGGCGGAGCTGGTGAAGCTGCGGGTGGATGAGCCTCGGCTGCCGCGGTACGTGGACCCGGTCAGGCCGTTGTCGACGCAGCGGCGGCACCGGCCCCAGCGGTAGGCGGGCGCAGCATGAAGACGTCGACCGGGTCCTCGGTTTCGACGGTGAAGCCGTGCCGGGCGTACAGGCGCCGGGCGGGACTGCCCTGCAGCACGTTGAGCCGCACGGGCGTCCCTGCTTCGTCGCCGCGGCGCAGGATGTCGCGCAGGACGGTGGTGCCGATGCCGTGGCCCTGGGCGTGGGTGGCGAGGTAGAAGTGCTCCAGCCACCAGCACTCCCCCGCCGGCGGGGATGCCGGGCGGACCGCGACGCACCCGGCGAACACCCCGCCGGTCTCGATGATGGTGGTGTGGTCCGGGTCGTACGTGTCGCGCAGCCGTTGCCGGACGCGGTGCTCGTCGTACCGGCCGAGCCGTGACAGGTCGGGGCGCAGGACGGCGGCGCGCAGCTCGGCGATGGGTGTGACGTCGGCGGGGGTGGCGGGGCGCGTCGTCCAGGGCGGGGCCACGCCAGCAGTCCGAGGCGGAGTGATGCCAGGAGTCCGGAGCGGGCTCACGGCGGGAGTATGGCAGGGGTGGGCCGGCCGGGACCGGCCCGCGCGGTCAGCCGCCTTCGCGGCGCATCCGCAGGTAGGCCAGGACCGCCTCGCGGGTGGTGCGCACGCCGAGGACTTCGCGGGCCTCGGCGATGCGCCGGTTCGCGGTGCGCAGGGACAGGAACTCCGCGGCGGCCGCGGCGGCGATGGTCTCGCCGCCGGCGAGGCGTTCCAGCAGGGCGCGTTGCTCGGGGGCGAGTTGGGGGCCGCCGGCGTCGGGTTCGGGTCCGGTGCCGAGGTCGGTGTCGGGGTCGGTGGTGACGGGGCCGATGCGGGCGAGGTCGGCGAGCAGGGCCCGGCCGATGTCGCCGCCGGTGTCGCAGATGGCGACGATGCCGGCGCCGCGGGCGGCGGCGAGCAGGGCGAGCTCGGCGGTGTCGGCCTCGGCGACCCGCCCGTAGAGGGCGAGGCGTGCGTCGGAGACGTCCCAGGCCTGGTCGGTGAGGGCGAACCCTTCGCGGGTCGTCCAGCCGGCGCGGGCGAGCCGGCGCAGCACGGTGGTCGCGTCGCCGCCGGACGCGACCACGTAGCGGGGTGCGTGTGCGGGGTCGCCCGCCATCAGCGGCCCTGACCGGGTGTCTGACCGGTGGCGTCGCCGGTCGGTCGGGGCGGTTCAGCGGGTGTCATCCGCCAACGATGCGGTGTTGGGGTGCTCACGCACAAGTGGACACCATTACTCATCCAAGTTCCTCGATTGCGAGCGCGGCGGCTTCGGTGCGGGTGCGGGCGCCGAGCTTGCGCATCCCGGAGCGGATGTGGGTCTCGACCGTTTCGCGGGAGATGCCGAGCTGCCCGGCGATGCGGCGGGTCGGTTCGCCGTTGGCGACGAGCCGCAGCACGTCGCGTTCCCGGTCGGTGAGGTCGTCGCCGGCGCGCCGGCCGCGGGTGTCGCGGCGGATCGAGTGCCGGCGCAGCGCGCGGCGGGCCCGGCCGAGCAGCACGACGAGCCCGGCCTCCTCGGCGAGGCGTTCGGCCTCCAGCAGCGGCGGCACGGCCAGTTCGGCGTCGTCCTCCAGCAGCCCCTGGGCGAGCAGGCAGCGGACCTCCTCGCGGCGGGCGAGGTCGTGCCAGGCGGCGGCGGCCGCGGCGAACAGGTCGGGGGCCTTCCACGCGTCGAGGGTCGCGGCGACCGCGGCGAGGGGCCGGTCCCCGGCGTCGCCGGCGGCCAGGGCGGTGTCCCCGGCGTCGTAGGCGGCCCACCGGGCGGTGATCCGGCGCAGCCCGTCGACGAGCGGCGGGGCGGGCAGGTCACCGGCGCGTCCGGCGGCGTGGTCGGGCTGCCCGTCCAGCCAGGCGGCCTCGCGGGTGACCCAGTCCAGGACCGGTCCGGTCGAGGAGGGCCGGCCGCCGAGCGCGTCGAGGCGGGCCCGGGCCGGGGCGAGCAGCCCACCGTCGGCCTCGGCGAGGCTGGCGGCGGCGACGGCGTAGCCGCGGGCGACGGCCGGCAGGGTCCGGTCGGTGAGGTCACCGGCGCGGCGGACCACCTCGTCGATCTCCTCGCCGCGCAGCGCGTCGCACCACAGTTGCGCGGCGATGAACCGGGTCTGCCACGAGTAGGCGAGGTCACCGGCGCAGGCGGCGGCGGCCGCGGCGGCGGCGTTGGACGCCTCGGCCAGCCGCGCGTCGGCGGTGAGGGTCTCCACCAGCAGCCATGCCGACCAGCGGGCGGCGAGCACGTCACCGGCCTGCCCGGCGGCGGACGCGGCGGACGCGAGGCCGTACTCCCAGCCGGGGCGCCGGGTGCCGGCGCGGACCGCGGCGATCGCGGCGCGCAGCCCAGGGTGGGCGGGCGCGTCGCCGTGCACGCCGAGGAGCTCCTCGGCGCGGCTGAGCGCGGCGTCGGGGTCGGTGGACAGGGTCGCGAGCAGCCGGACCCGGTCGCGGGCGCCGAGGACGTCGGCGGGCGCGTCGTCCGGCACGTCGGTGACGGCGGTGGCGGCGGCGGCCGCGTTGCCCTGCTGCAACAGTGCCTCACCGCGCAGGACCGCGCCGACGGCGCCGATGGCCGGGTCGGTGACGGCGTCCGCGTCCAGCACCCGCAGGCAGGAGCCGGGCCGGCCGGCGGCGAGGGCGGCGCGGGCCGCTTCGAGGCGCACGTCCGCGGCGGCGGTGACGCCGGGCAGGTCACAGGCGAGCAGCAGCAGCTCGGCGCGTTCCCCGGTCGATGCGGCGGTACGGGCGGCGCGGACCGCGACCTGGTAGGCGTCGCCGGACGCGCCGGCGGCGGCGAGGTGCCGGGCCGCTTCCCGGGGCGGGACGAGACCGGCGAGGCGCCGGTGCAGCGCGACCCGTTCGGCGGGCTCGAGCAGGCCGGCGGCGACCTCGGCGGTGTACGGCGACACCGGCGCGGCGATCCCGGCGGCGTCGACCTCGACCAGGCCGGTCGCGGTGAGCTCGGTGATGCCTTCGCCGAGGACGGTCGCGGTGACGGGCCGGCCGAGCAGGCCCAGCGCGGCCATGGCGGTGCGTGCGGGCCGGTTGAGGTCGGCGAGGGCACCGGCGACGGTGTAGGCGAGGCCCTTATCGGAGTCCTGCGGGGTGCCGCCCTGCGCGACGTGCTTGGCCAGGGCGGTCACGGCGAGCGGGACACCCCCGGCGCGGCGGACCAGGTCGGCCACGACGGTGGTGGACGCGCCGGGCGCGATCTGCCGCACGAGCGCGGCCGCGGCGTCGGCCGGCATCGCGGGCACGTTCAGCCACGCCGTGGCGGCGGCGCGCAGGACCTGTTCGGCGTCGCCGGGCAGCCGGTGCGGCGTACGTAACGTGACGGCTATCCGACAGTGCTCGGCGATGGCCGGCAACGCGGCGATCGTGAGCGGATCCGCCCACTGCAGGTCATCCAGGAGCAGCAGACCGTGACGGACGCGGGACCTGACGGCCTCGGCGAGCAGCGGCGCCTCATGTGACGGCAGTCGCACCCGCACCGCCCGGGACAGCGGCAACGCCGGCACGCCACGCAACATCGCCAGGGCACCACCGGCGAACACGGCCCCGCGGAACGTCTCGCCGAGCCGTTTCAGCACCGTCGAGCGGCCCGTGCCGGGCGCCCCCGCGATGACCACCAGACCGGGGTTACGCAGGGCGTCGACCGCTGCGGCGACCAGGTCGGCGGGCGGCCACGCGGCCGCGCCCACCGTCGCCCGGCCGACCGTCGCAGCGACCGGCCCGGCCCCGGCGCCTGGCTCGTCAGTCGGTGCCTCAGGCACTTCTCGCCTCCATTCGTGGCACGAACATGGGATCCTGCGCGCGCAGGATATTCGTAATGTGTGTGCCGTACGTGCGTGACATGACGGTTCTGATTCCACCCGGGAGCGAGTAATGAGCGAGGACCACCCCTTGGAACCCCGAGGGTACGTCGGCATTCTGGCTGAACACACCGGCCTCGCGGTGTCGGTGATCAGTCTCCCCGGGGACGTATCAGCGGCCAGCGCGGTGCAGGGCTGACGACGTGGCTCCAGGACCACTCAGTTCCCGGGTCGCCGACCTGTGCGCCGAGGTCGGCAACCGGCTCGGCGGCGGCGCCCAGGCACAGGTCGTCGACGTGCGCCGGCGCCTCGGCGAGCCGCTGCGTGTCGCGATCGCCGGCCGGCTCAAGTCCGGCAAGTCGACCCTCGTCAACGCGCTCATCGGCCGGCGGGTCGCCCCGACCGAGGTCGGTGAGTGCACCCGCATCGTGACCCAGTTCCGGTACGGCACCTCCGACCGGGTCGACGTCGTGAAACGCAACGGTGCCCGGGTCAGCCTCCCGCTCGACGAGGCGGGCATGATCCCGCAGCGGCTCGGCGTCGCCCGGCACGACGTCGCCTACGTCGACGTGACCCTCACCAGTGACCACCTGCGCGACCTCACCGTCGTGGACACGCCCGGCCTGTCCAGCGCGAACACGTCGGTGTCCGACCAGGCCCGCCGGTTCCTGTTCTCCGAGGCGCCGATCGACGACGACCTGGACTCCGACTCCGCCGGCGCCCTGTCCGGCGCCGAGGCGATCATCTACGTGTTCACGCAGTCGGTGCGTGAGGACGACGTGCAGGCCCTGGAGGCGTTCCGGTCGATCTCGGCGCGGCTGTCGAGCAACCCGATCAACTCCCTCGGCCTGTTCAACAAGGTCGACAAGCTCGCCGGCGGCGGCCAGGACCCGTGGCCGATCGTCGCGCCGTTGGCCAGTGACCAGTCGAAGGTGCTGCGCCGGGTGGTGTCCGACGTGGTGCCGGTCGTCGGGCTGCTCGCCGAGACCACCGAGGCGGGCCGGCTCACCGCGGCGGACTGCGAGGCGCTGCGGCAGCTCGCCGCGCTCCCCCAGGGTGAGCGCACCGTCCTGCTCGCCTCCGTGGACCTGTTCACGACCCGTGAGTGCGGCATCACCCGCGAGGCGCGGGAGCGGCTGCTGCGGCTGCTAGACCTGTACGGCATCAGCTTCGCCATCGCCCAGCTGGTCAACAAGCCGACCCTGGCCACCGGTGAGCTGGTCCGGATGCTGTTCCAGGCGTCCGGGTTCCCGCGGCTGCGGCAGACCCTCGACCACGCGTTCCGGTGGCGCACCGACGCGATCAAGGCCGGGTGGGCGCTGTCGAGCCTGGAGAAGATCGCCAGCCACGCCGAACGCCCCCACGACCGGGAGCTGCTGCGCGACGCGATCGAACGGGTCCTGCAGCAGCCGGAGTCGCACCGGCTGCGGCTGCTGGAGGTCGCGCAGCTCGTCACGACCGGCGCCGTGGACCTGCCCGACCAGATGGAGGGCGAACTGACCCGGCTCGCGCTGTCCAACGACCCCGGCTGGATCCTCAACCTGCAGGGATCCGACCGTGACCAGATGGTCCGGGCCGCGTTGGACGCCGCGACCCGGTGGCGCGCCTACGCCGTCGCCGGTGCCAGCCCGTCCCAGTCGCGGGTCGCGCTCGTCGCGCACCGCGGCTTCTACCTGCTGTCCCAACGTATCCGTGGCCAAGCCCGTGTCAACTGAAGGCACCCACCCCCAGGAGCCGACGATGTTCTCGTCCTCCAACAGCCTGCGTCTCGTCGCCGTGGCTGTTGCTCTGATCGTCGCCGTGCTCACCGGCGTCGCCACCGGCCTCATCAGCGGCGCCCCCGACTGCCCGGCGGTGCCGGCGGCCACGACCGCGGCCACGACCGCCGCGCCGGCGCCGACGACCCCGGCCGGCGGCGCCGGCATCGGTGACTCCCTCGGCGGTGGCGGCGCCCCCGAGCAGCCGCCGAAGGCGCAGCAGACCCAGGCGCAGCCGGCCGGTCAGGTCGTGCGGGCGGCACAGCCGGCGTGCACCGCGCAGCAGCCGTTCGGGGTGACCGCGGCGGCGACCGCGTTCGTCGGTGCCCTGCTCGTCGGCGCGGCCCTGCTGCTGTTGCTGCTGCTGTCGTCCCGCAACGCCCCCCGCCAGGTGCAGGTCCCGGCGGCCGCGGGCCGCGGCAACGGCGCCGGCCCCGCCGAGGCGGACCGGCGGGCCCTGGTCCAGGCGTGCATCTACGTGCGGGACCGGGTCACGTCCAAGGCCCTCGGTGACCGGCTCGGCACCGCCCTGCAGGAGGCCGGGGTCACCACCCTGGAGCCGACCGGGGCCCGGTTCGACCCGGCGCACCACGAGGCCGGCGGCGCCGCACCGTCCAACGACCCGGCGTTGATCGGGTCGATCGCGGCCGTGGAGGTCCCCGGCTACCTCGACCGTGACGGGCGGGTCCTGCGCGCCCCGATCGTCACCGTGTACCAGGCCGCCCGCAACCCGGGCGGGCCGACCGGGGCCCACCCGACCGTCGCGCAGCCCCAGCAGCACACGACCAGCCAGCAACCACGCAGAGAGCAGCCCCGATGACCTCGACCGAGAACGCGGCGCCACCCGCGAACAACAAGAAGCCGCCGAGCCCCGAGGCGGCCCTCGGCAAACTGCTCAAGGCCGGCGTCGACGGGTCCCTCGCGTACCTGCGCAAGATCGACCCGGACGCGGCCGCGGACGTGGACACCGAACGCCGCCGCGAGGTGCAGCGGCCACGCATCGTCGTGGTCGGTGAGACGAAGCGCGGCAAGAGCAGCCTGACGAACATGCTGATGGGGGTGCCGAACCTGTCACCGGTCGACGCGGCGGTGGCGACCGCGTCGTACCTGGAGTTCACCCACAACACCCAGCACGGCGCCCGCGCGTACGTCCCCGGCCGGGAGGACCCGATCCCGCTCGGCCTGGGCGACCTGCGCGACTGGGGCACCGTCCTGGGCCGGCTGCCGGACGGGATGCGCCCGCCGCGGCGCATCGAGGTGCACCACTCCGCGCCGCTGCTGCAGTTCCTCACCCTCACCGACACCCCCGGCACCGGCGGCCTGGACTCGATGCACGCCGAGGTCGCGATGGACGCCGTCGAGCGGGCCACGGCGCTGCTGTTCGTCGTGGACTCGTCCTCACCGTTCTCCAAGCCGGAGATGAACTTCCTCATCGAGGCCAGCAAGAAGGTCAACTTCGTGCTGTTCGCGTTGACGAAGGTCGACGCGTACCCGGGCTGGCGGACCATCCTCGCCGACAACAAGGGGCAGCTGCAGACGCACGCGCCCCGGTTCGGCTCCGCCCCGTGGTTCCCGGTGTCGGCGCGGCTGGCGGAGCTGGCGATGACGCTGCCGAAGGACGCCGCGGGTGAGCTGATCCGCGAGTCCCGCATCGCGGAGCTGCAGCACGCCCTGATCGACCTGGCGAAGAAGGGTCACCTGCTGCAGCAGGCGAACGTGCTGCGGTCGGTGCGGTCGGAGTACATCCGTATCGACCAGGAGCTCGGCGACCGGATGAAGGCCACCGACCCGGACCCGAAGGACGCCGAACGCGCCAAGGAGGAACGCGCGCAGGTCGCCACCCGCAAACGCACCGAGTCCCGCCAGTGGTCCCTCGCGCTGTCCACCGAGACCCAGCGGGCCCGGGTCGAGGCCACGACGCGGCTGCGTTCGTACATGACGCAGCTGCAGGAACAGTTCATGGAGAAGATCGACAAGGGTGGCCGGGGCGACATCAGCGACCTGCCCGCCGAGGTCGACAAGGCCCTGTACGCGCTGTCGGTGCGCCTGTCGCACGACCTGGAGTTCCGCTTCCGCAAGGTCGGTGAGCGGGTCCTGGCGCAGGTGTTCCACCCCAACGAGCTGCAGCACGTGCTGCGCGGCCTGAACGCGAAGCTGCGCCACGCGCTGGGCACGAAACCCCGCCGGGACGGCGGCAACGGTGACGGCGCGATGGTCGTCATGTCCTCCGCCGGTATGGCGATGATGGCCGGTCGTGGCGCGATGGCCGGTGCCGGCGCGATCGGTCTGGCCGGCGTCGCCGGTGCCGGGCTGGTCATCCCGGTCATCGGTATCGGCCTCGGTCTCGCCGCCGGCGCGTACATGATCTTCAAGCGGAAGAGCATGACGGACAAGGTGCAGGCCCGCACGTGGCTGCGGGAGGTCCTCGGTGAGGCCCGCGCCGCGCTCTCCGACGAGATCATGCACCGGTTCACCGACCTGCAGTACGCGTTGACCCTCGCCCTGGACGAGGCGATCGAGCGGCGGCTCAAGCAGCTGGACGCGCACATCGCCAACATCGACAAGTCCCTGGCGGAGGACAAGGCGGAGCGGGCCAAGCGCAAGGCGGCGCTCAACACCGAACGGGAAGGTCTGCGCGCCCGCATCAAGCAGGTTGACGAGGTCCTCGTGCGGGTACGGGCACTGGCACCGAACGCACCCGCGGACGCGGCCGACGCGCCGGCCGAGGCGTAAGGGGGTTGGATCATGGACGGGCACTGGGAATGGTCGGAGTCGGGCGACGAACCCGACACCGGTGACACCGCCGACCTCGGCGGCGACCACGGGTTCGAGCAGACCTTCGACCACGGCTACGGCCAGGGGTACGGTCAGGGTTTCGGTCAGGGTTTCGACGGCGGGCACGACGAGTTCGGCGGTGACCCGCTGGGCGGCGACGCGCACGGCGGCGACGACCTGGAGGAGCCGCTCGGCACCGAGCACGCCGCCGAGGCCTACGATCAGTCCGTCCATGGCGGCGACACCGACGGGCACACCGACGGGCACGTGGACGGGTTCGAGCCGGCCGACGGTGACCCGGCCCAGCACGCCGAGTTCGACCCCGCCGTCGGCGACCCCGGCGACGCGGGTGACCCGGGTGATGCGGGGCAGGCCGACCTCGACGTGGACCCGGTCGGGCAGGTCGAGTCGTTCGGCAGTGACCCGGACGTGCACGGCGACGACGGCTGGCCGGATCCGCAGTTCCCGGAGCAGCTGCACCTGGACAGCCCGCCGGAGCCCGTCGACGGGTTCCCGTGGAGCGACGCCGGTGTCCTCGGCGACCCGCACGCGGTGTCCGGGGCGTTCGACCCGGTCGCCGACACCGACCCGGCGGACCCGGCCGACCTCGCCGGCTACGACGGTGTGGACGTGCCGGCGGGCGCGGACCCGTGGGGGCAGCTGCTGAGCTCCGACGACCCGGCGACGAGCTCCCTCGCCGGGTTCTGGGCCCCGCTCAACTGAGCCCTGCCGAGGCCCGCCACGCACCGTGCGTGGCGGGCCTCGGCAGGACGGCACGACGAAACGAGGAGGGGGCCCGCCACGGCGGGCCCCCTCCTCGTTGTCGGTGACGTCAGCCGTTGAACGCCGTCATCAGCAGGATCACGAACAGCACCGCGACCAGCACCAGCACGACGATGATGACCGCGACCCAGTTGCGTTCACCCTCGTCGGTCTGCTGCTGGGCGGGCTGCGGCGCGGGCCGGGCCGGCTGCGGCGGGAACGGGCCCGGCCGGGCCGGCTGCGCGACCGGCGCCGGCGACACCGGCGGGCGGTACGGCTGCTGCGGCTGCTGGACCGGCGGCTGCTGCCGCACCAGCTGCACGGGCGGCTGCTGCGGTGGGGGCGGCTGCTGCCGCACGAGCTGGACCGGCGGCTGCTGCGGCGGCGGGGGCTGCTGCCGGACCAGCTGGACGGGCGGCTGCTGCCGCACCAGCTGCACCGGGGGACGCTGCTGCATCGGCGGCTGCTGCACGGGCTGCTGCATCGGCCCCGGCCGGTTCATCGCCGGGGACACCGGCACCGCCGACACCGGCCGCTGCTGCTGCGGCTGCGGCGGGGTGACCGTGCGCGGCATCCC
Organism: Dactylosporangium aurantiacum; assembly: GCF_000716715.1. Taxonomy (GTDB): domain Bacteria; phylum Actinomycetota; class Actinomycetes; order Mycobacteriales; family Micromonosporaceae; genus Dactylosporangium; species Dactylosporangium aurantiacum. The sequence goes on from NZ_JNYJ01000003.1 coordinate 30,066, forward strand.
GGACGCGTGGACCGGCGCCGACGGCGACCCGATGCACAGGGCGCCCTCCACCACGACGGTCTCCGGCTGCTCCAGGGTCGTCGGCGCCACCCCCAGCTCCGTGTGGATCAGGTGCGCCGCCAGGGGGATGCGGGACGAGCCACCGACGAGGAAGATCCCGACGAGGTCCTTCGGCTGCAGCCGCGCGGACTCGATCGCGCGGCGCAGACACGACACGGTCCGCTCCAGGTACGGCTTGACGAGCCCCTCGAGCTCCTCCCGGGTCAGGTGCGCGTCGACCTCGAGCGCCGGCAGGTGGATGTCGGTCGACGCGGTCCGCGACAGCATCTCCTTCGCGCCGCGCACGTCCTCGTACAGCAGCCGCCGCTGCCGGCGGGCGTTCGCGTCGGCCGGGTTCGCGATCGACGACCACTTCTCCGCGTGGCTCTGCGAGTACACCTTGCCGAGATGCTCCACGATCGCGTGGTCGAAGTCGAGACCACCGACGTCGGGCAGGCCGTCCTCGGCGAGGACCTCGAACCCGGACTGGGTGCGCCGCACCACGGTCGCGTCGAACGTGCCGCCGCCGAGGTCGTAGATGGCGAGGCTGCGCCCGACCGGCACCGCCGAGCCGAGGACCGCGGTGAAGTACGACGCGGCACCGACCGGCTCGGCGATCAGCCGCGGGTTGCCGAGCCCGGAGATGCGGGCCGCCTCGACCAGCGCGGAGCGGCGCCGCTCACCCCACCGGGCCGGGTGCGTCATGCGCACCTCGTCCGGGGCGGCGCCGAGCTGCCGGCGGGCCTCGGTGTTGACCAGCGACAGCACGTGCGCGAACAGTCGCGGCACCGGCATCGGGTGGTCACCGATGAACACCTCGCCGTCGTCGATGCGACGTTTCGGGTTCGGTTCGAACCGGGCCGGGTCCAGCCGCGCGTTGCGCTCGGCGTCCCGCCCGACGAGGACCTTCCCGTCGGTGTTGAAGTACAAAGCAGAGGGCAGCAAGGGGGAACCGTCGAACAGCAGCGGCCGCATCCGTGAGTCCGGGGTCCGGACCATCGCGACCGTGTTCGACGTGCCGAAGTCGATGCCGAGCACGCGCATGTGCGTCACCCTACCTTTGCCGATCCACACTCCGCGTCGCCCGGCAAGCCCTCTGCAAGCTGTGGGCAAGCCCGAAGACAGCAACAGGTAACCCGCCGTTACGCAAACTCCACCGAAGATCACTACATACTGTCGGCGTGGCCTATCTTGACCTGCCAGGACCGCTGGGTTTCGCGCACCGTGGCGGCGCGTCGGCCGGTGACGAGAACACGACAGCGGCGTTCGCCCGCGCGGTCGAGCTCGGCTACCGGTACATCGAAACCGACACGCACGCCACCGCCGACGGTGTCGCGGTCGTGTTCCACGATGACACGCTGCAACGGATGCTCGGGCGTCCGGGTCGGATGATCGACGTTACGTGGGCGGACCTGTCCACCGTCCGCGTCGGTGGGGCCGCGGCCGTGCCCCGCCTCGACGAGGTCCTCGACGCGTGGCCGGACGTCCGGTTCAACATCGACTGCAAGACCGACGCGGCCGTCGACCCGACCCTCGACGTGATCCGCCGCACCGCCGCCCAGGACCGGGTCCTGCTCGCCGCGTTCTCCTCCCGCCGCCTCACCCGCATCCGCCGCCTCACCGGACCGCACGTGGCGACGTCACTGGGCATGCGGGAGGTCGCCACCCTGTACGCGGGCAGCCTCACCGGCCGGCCCGTCACCCTGCCCGCCGGGGTCGTCGCCGTGCAGGTCCCGCCCCGCTACGGGCGGCTCACGCTCGCCTCGCCCCGGTTCATCCGGTACGCGCACCGGCTCGGCCTGCACGTGCACCTGTGGACGATCGACGACGCCGACCAGATCGGGCACTTCCTGGACCTCGGTGTTGATGGCATCATGACCGATCACATCGAGGTGCTCCGCGACGTCTACGACGCCCGCGGCATCTGGAACCCCGCCTGAGCACCGTCGCACCACCCCCGCAGGAACCGATGCAGGAGAGGCCGGCCCGTGTCCGCTGTCGAGACGCCGCAGACCCCCGAGACGCCCGGGTCGCCGCAGCTGAGCACGAAACGTGAACGGGTCGGCTGGTACTTCTACGACTGGGCGAACTCGGCGTTCTCCACCACCGTCGTCACCGTCTTCCTCGGCCCGTACCTGACGTCGATCGCGGAGAAGGCCGCCGGCTGCGACGGCGACGCCTGCGACGACGCCGTCATCCACCCCCTCGGCATCGCGATCGCGCCCGGCGCCCTGTTCCCGTACACGGTGAGCCTGTCGGTGTTCCTCACCGTGTTCGTCCTGCCCGTCGTCGGTGCCGTCGCCGACCGGTCCCCCCGCAAGAAGCAGCTGCTGGCGCTGTTCGCGTACCTCGGCGCGGCCGCGACGACCGGCATGCTGTTCCTCACCGGCGACCGGTACCTGCTCGGCGCCGCCCTGTTCCTGCTCGCCAACGTCGCGTTCGGCGCGTCGGTCGTGGTGTACAACTCGTTCCTGCCGCAGATCTCCTCCGAGGAGGACCGCGACCGGGTGTCCAGCCTCGGCTGGGCGTTCGGGTACCTCGGCGGTGGCCTGCTGCTGCTGCTCAACGTCGCCGCGGTGCTGATGAAGGACAGCCTCGGCATGTCCACCGGTGACATCGCCCGGTACAGCATCGTGTCGGCGGGCCTGTGGTGGGCCGGGTTCACCACCATCCCGCTGCTGCGGCTGCGCAACCGGCCGCTGCTGGAGCCGCCGACCGCCGGCGTCAACGTCCTCATCGACGGGTTCCGGCAGCTGTGGCACACGCTGCGCTCGCTCAAGGCGTACCCGCTGACGCTGTTCTTCCTCGTCGCGTACCTCATCTACAACGACGGCATCCAGACCGTGATCGCTCTCGCGAGCCAGTACGGCACGAAAGAGCTCGGCCTGTCCGACGACGTGCTCGTCCCGACGATCCTCATGGTGCAGTTCCTCGCGTTCGCCGGGGCGCTGCTGCTCGGGTGGCTCGCGAAACGGTACGGCGCGTGGAAGACCCTGCTCGGCAGCCTCGTGCTGTGGACGGTGATCATCGTCATCGCGTACTTCCTGCCGGCGAAGGAGCCGCTGCTGTTCGTCGCGCTCGGCGGCGGGATCGGCCTGGTCCTCGGCGGCTCCCAGGCCCTGTCCCGGTCGCTGTTCTCGCAGCTGATCCCGAAGGGCCGCGAAGGGGAGTACTTCGGCATCTACGAGATCTCCGACAAGGGCACCAGCTGGCTCGGGCCGCTGCTGTTCGGCCTCGCCTACGACACGACCCGCAGCTACCGGGTCGCGATCATCTCCCTGCTGGTGTTCTTCGTCGCCGGGTTCCTGGCGCTGCTGGCCGTGCCGATCCGCAAGGCGATCGAGCAGGCCGGCAACACCCCACCCAGCCGCCTGTGAAGTCCCGGTAGCCACGGCGGCCCCGCCGTGGTGAGATACCCATCCATGCGGTACCGGCTGCTGGGCCCCCTCACGGTCGACGTCGCCGGGCAGCCGGTGCGCATCGCCGCGGCCCGCGACCGGGTCCTGCTGGCGATGCTGCTGCTGCAACCGAACCGGGTCGTGACCGTGGCCCGGCTCGTCGACGCCGTCTGGGGCGACGCCGCACCCGCCACCGCCCGCGCGCAGCTGCACACGTGCGTGTCGCGGCTGCGCCGGCTCCTGCCGGACCTGATCCGCACCGACACCGCCGGGTACCGCGCCGCCGTCGCCGACGACGACCTCGACACCCTCACGTTCACCGCCCTGGTCACCGCCGGGCGGGCCGCGGCCGCCGCCGGTGACCTGCACACCGCCCACACGCGGCTGCGGGCGGCGCTGCGGCTGTGGCGCGGCCCGGCCCTCGCCGGCCTGGACAGCCCACCGGTGCAGGCACACGCCGTCGCCCTCGAGGAACGCCGCGACGCCGCCGTGGAGGACTGCATCGACGTGGAGCTGCGCCTCGGCCGGCACGCGGAGCTGATCGGGCAGCTGACCGCCCTCGTGGAGCAGCACCCGCTGCGGGAACGGCTCACCGGGCAGCTGATGACGGCCCTCACCCGCGCCGGCCGCACCGCCGACGCGCTCGCCGTGTACCGGCGGCTGCGCAAGGCCCTGCACGACGAGCTCGGCCTGCCACCCGGTGACGCGTTGCAACGCCTCCACCACGACCTGCTGCAACCCGCCGCCGAACCCGCCCCCACCACCCCCGCGCCCGCCGCGCCGCAGCGGGTGACACGGCCGTGGACGCTGCCCCGGGACGTCGCCGACTACTCCGGCCGGGAACACCTCCTCACCGACCTGATCACCGCCGTCGCCGACGACGACCCGCACCCCGGCGGGGTCCCCGCGGTCCTCACCGTCGACGGGATGGCCGGCGTCGGCAAGACCAGCCTCGCCGTGCACCTCGCGCACCGCGTCGCCGCCCGCTACCCCGACGGGCGGCTCTTCCTGGACCTGCACGCCCACTCCGACCGGCCGCCGCTGCCACCGCACGAGGCCCTCGCCGTCCTCCTCGGCCACCTCGGCGTCCCACCGGCCCGCATCCCCGCCGACCCCGACGAACGCGTCGCCCGCTGGCGCAGCGAGCTCGCCGACCGCCGCGTCCTCGTCGTGCTCGACAACGCCGCCGACGCCGGGCAGGTCCTGCCGCTGCTGCCCGGATCGTCGCCGAGCCTCATCATCGTCACCAGCCGCCGCCGCATCGCCGGCCTCGACGGGGCCCGCCCGGTGTCGCTGGACGTGCTGTCCGCCGTCGAGTCCCGCCGCCTCATCACCGCCGTCGTCGGTGCCCGCGCCGCCGCCGACCCGGCCGCGACCGCCGAGGTCGCCCGCCTCTGCGGGCACCTGCCGCTCGCGCTGCGCCTCGCCGCGGCCCGCCTGGCGCACCGCCCGTCGTGGAGCGTCGCCGACCTCGCCGACCGGCTGCGCAGCGCCCACCCCGCCGCCGTCGACCTCGCCGTCGACGGCCGTTCCCCACACGCCGCGTTCGACCTGTCGTACCGGCAACTGCCCGCACCGGCCCAGCGACTGTTCCGGCTCCTCGGCGTCCACCCCGCCGGCGACCTGTCCACCCGCGCCGCCGCCGCCCTCGCCGGCCTGCCCACCGACGACACCGACCTGCTGCTCGGCCAGCTCGTCGACAGCCACCTGCTCAACGAACCCGTCGCCGGCCGGTTCCGGCTGCACGACCTGCTCCGCGAATACGCCACCCACCTGCTGGACGAACCAGCCGGCGGCGACCCCGACCGGGAACCCGCGACCCGCCGCCTGCTCGACTTCTACCTGCACGCGACCGCCGCCGCCACCAAGGTCTGGGAAAGCAACCGCGACCGCGACCCGGTCGACTTCACCGACGTCGGCGAGCACGTCCCCACGTTCACCGACATGATCGACACCCGGCGGTGGCTGGACCTGGAATGGGCCAACGTCGTCGCCGTCGCGCACCTCGCCGACCGGCTCGGCTGGCACCGGCACACGGTCCTGCTCCCCCGCGCCCTGTGGGGGTACCTGTTCCGCAACTCGATGAACGACGTGTCCCTGGACCTGCACCGCCGCGCCCTCACCGCCGCGCACGCCCTGCACGACCCGGACCTCATCGCGATGACCCACAACTACCTGGCGTCCGCGCACGCCCGCGGCGGTGACCTCGCCTCCGCCGCCGCGCACCTCGCCCGGCTCGTCACCCACCCCACCTGGGGCGTACGGGCCCGCACCAACCTCGCCTACGTGTACCTCAACGTCGGCCGCTACGACGAGGCACTGCACCTGATGGAACAGTCCCTCATCACCGGCGCCGACGGCTGGCACGTCAGCGTCCAATGGACCGCCCTCGCCGGGATGCTGCGCGCCGTCGGCCGGTACACCGAGTCGGCGCTCGTCGCGCAACGCATCGTCGCCTACGGCCGCCGCACCGGCAACCCGTGGCCCGCCGCCGTCGGCGCCGTCGAGCTCGGCCAGGCCCGCGCCCGCCTCGGCCGGCACCGGCAGGCGGCGCTGCTGCTGCGCTGGGCCCGCCGGCAGCTCGGCGGTGACGTCGGTCCCGCCGCCGAACTGGAGGCCCGCAGCCACCTCGGCGCCGCCCTGCTCACCCTCGGCGCCCACGAACGCGGCCTGCACCTGCTACGCACCGCGTACGAGGACGGCCAGCAGCTCGACCCGACCGTCGCCTGCCAGGCCGGGAACCTGTACGGCGAGGCCCTCACCACCGTCGGCCGCGCCGCGGACGCGAAACTCGTCCACGCGCAGGTGCTGGACCGGGCGATGCGCATCGGTCACCGGTACGAGCAGGCCCGCGCCTACCGCGGTCTCGGCGTCACCACCGACGACCCGCGGCTGGCCCGGGAACGGCTGCGCACCGCCCTGGAACTGTTCGACGCGATGGGCACCCCGGAGCGGCACGAGGTGCGGACGCTGCTGCACCGGCCGGAACAGTAGGCTGCACGGTCGTGACGTCCTCCGTTCCCACCCTCGACGAAGACCCGTCCGCGTGCGTCGCCGCCGGTGACAGCCGGCTACGCCGCGGTGGCTCGCTGAAGTTCTTCTACGGTCCGATGGACTGCGGCAAGTCGACCCTGGCGCTGCAGATGGACTACAACCACGCCCGGCAGGGCCGCCGCGGCCTGGTCCTGACCACCATCGACCGGGCCGGCCCGGGCCGGCTGTCGACCCGCATCGGGCTCGGCAAGGAAGCCGTCGAGGTCGGCACCGACCTCGATATCCGCGGCCTGGTCCGGCAGCGGTGGGCGCAGGGCATCCGCGTAGACTACCTCATCTGCGACGAGGCCAGCTTCTACACGGTCGCGCAGATCGAGCAGCTCGCCGACCTCGTCGACACCTCCGACGTCGACGTGTACGCGTTCGGCCTGGCCACCGACTTCCGCACCAGCCTGTTCCCGGCGGCGCAGCGGCTGTTCGAGCTCGCCGACGAGGTGACCCGCGTCCAGGTGGAGGTGCTGTGCTGGTGCGGCCGGCCGGGCCTGCTCAACGCCCGGGTCGTCAACGGCGGTATCGCCCGCGAAGGTGACCAGGTCGTCATCGGCGACACCGACGCCGACCCCGCCGCCGGCGACACCACCGCCGACGACGTCCGCTACCAGGTGCTGTGCCGCCGCCACCACCGCGTCGGCGACCTCGGCCCCACCGCCCGCGCCGAAGGGCAGCTGCGACTCGTCTGACCCCATTACCTGACGGTAACCTGGCGGGCATGACGCGTTTCGTGCAGCCGGCGCCGGCGTTGCGTGACCCGTACACCAGCGACTGGCAGCTGCACGGCTGGCTCGACCGGCTCCTCGGCCCCGCCGGGCACGCCGCCGCCAAGGACCGCCTCGCCGCCCTGTCCGCCGACGTCCTCGGCCCGCTGCGCGCCGCCCACCACGACGCCGAAACCCACCCGCCGACCCTCACCCGGTTCGACCCGTGGGGCAACCGCGTCGAACGCGTCGACGTGTCCGCCGGCTGGGAAACGCAACGGGCCAGCGCCGCCCGCCACGCGGTCGTCGCCCTGCCGTACCAACGCCACAGCCACGACCTGTGGGGCACCCGCACCCGCGTCGTCCAACACGCGCTGCTGCACCTGTGGGGGCCGGAGTCCGCGACGTTCTCCTGCCCCGTCGCCATGGCCGACGGCGCGGCCGCGCTGCTCACCGCGGCCGCGCCGGACTCGCCGTGGCTCACCCGCCTCACCGCCACCGACCCGGCCGTCGCCGTCACCAGCGGCCAGTGGATGACCGAGTCGCAGGGCGGCTCCGACATCGCCCGCTCCACCACCACCGCCCGCCCCGGCCCCGACGGCACCTGGCTGCTCACCGGCGACAAATGGTTCTGCTCCGCGATCGACTCCGCGATGGCCGTCGCCCTCGCCCGCCCCGAAGGCGCCGGCCCCGGCAGCCGCAACCTCGCCCCGTTCCTCGTGCCCCGCTACACCACCGACGGCGTCACCCCCGCCCCCGGCCTGCAGGTGCTGCGCCTCAAGGACAAACTCGGCACCCGCGCCGTGCCGACCGGTGAGGTCCGCCTCGACGACGTGCCCGCCATCCCGATCGGCGACCCCGCCGTGCCCGGCCTGGCCCGCATGATGACCCTCGTCGTCGTCACCCGCCTGCACAACGCGGCCGCCGCCGCCGGCGGCATGCGCCGCGGCCTCGAATACGCCCTCAGCCACGCCACGAACCGGCAGGTCGCCGGTGGCCTCCTCGCCGACAACCCGCTGCACCGCGCCACCCTCGGCGGCCTCGCCGTCGACGCCGCCGGCGCCTACGCGCTCGCCGCGCACGCCTTCACCCTCCTCGGCGACGACCCCACCGGCGACGAGCTGCGCCTCGTCGCACCCCTGGCGAAACTCACCACCGGCCGCCTCGCCGTCGCCTCCGCCAGCGAATACCTCGAAGCGTTCGGCGGCGCCGGCTACGTCGAGGACACCGGCATCCCACGGCTGCTCCGCGACGCGCAGGTCCTGCCCATCTGGGAAGGCACCACCAACGTCCTGTCCGTCGACGTGCTGCGCGCCCTCGCCACCGGCGCCGGCGCCCGCCCGCTGCTGCACCGCGCCGAGATCGCCGCCGACGCCGCCGTGTCCCGCCTCCCCGGCGTCGCCGAAGCGCTCATCGCCGCCACCAGGCGCCTCGCCGCCGACGCGGAAACCGCCGCCGCCGACCCCCGCAACCCCCGCGTCGTCGCCGGCGCCCGCGAACTCGCCCTGCGCCTCGGCAACACCCTCACCGCGGCGCTGCTGCTGGAACACGCCGCGTGGGCCGCCGACCGCGGCGACGACCGCCCGGCGCTGCTCGCCTCACTGTGGACCCTGCGCCGCCTCGGCGGCGCCGACGTCTCCGCCGACCTGCACACCCACTTCGACCAGCTCATCTGAGCCGGTCCCACACGATGCGCCGCTTGTACGGGACACCGTTGAGCCGGGCCGGGTCACCACCGACCGGGACCGTCTGCACGTGCCGCCCGCCACGCGCGGCGTAGAACCGCTGCGCCGCCACATTCTGCTCCAGCACCCACAGGTACATCCGCGGCGTCCCCGCCGACCGCAGCACCGCGGCGACCGCGGCCGCGTGCAACGCCGTGCCGATCCCGGTGCGCCGGCGGCCACCGGTCACGTGCAGGTTGTCCACGAGACTGCCCCACCGCGGGTCGTCATCGACGACCACGTGCACGAACCCGACCAGGGCACCGGCGTCCTCCGCCACGACCGTCACCGCCGCCCGCGGGTCCGCCAACCGGTCCCGCCACACCGCGCACCGCTCACCGACCAGGTCACCGTCGAGGTACGCGTCGGCGTACGCACCCCGGTAATGCGCCCGCCAGCTCGCCGCGTGCAACGCCCCCACCGCGTCCGCGTCCGCGACCACCGCCGGCCGCAGGATCACGCCGGCCGCCTGCGGGCCCGCGCCGCCGCGATCGTGTACGCCGGATCCCGGTCCAGGTTGTGCCGGTCCCGGTCATACCGGCGGGTCGTGCGCGGATCCGCGTGCCCCATCGCGTCCTGCACATCCTCCAACGGCACACCCTCGTCCCGCGCCGCGGTCGCGAACGCGTGCCGCAGCGAATGCGGCGACAGCCGCGCCCACGCCGGCACCCCCGCCTGCTTCGCCAACCGCCGCACCAGCCGGAACACCGCATGCCGGTCCACCCGCCCACCCGTCGCCGTGGTGAACAGCGGCCCGTCACCGTCACCACGCACCGGCAGGTACTCCTCCAACGCGGCGACCACGTGCGCGGTCAACGCCCGCCGCCGCGGCTTGCCGCCCTTGCCCACGAACCGCACCGTGCGATGCCCCCGCTCGGTGCCGATGTCCGCCACGTCCAACGCGACGACCTCACCGACCCGCAACCCCAGATCCGCCAGCAACGCCAGAATCACGCGGTCCCGCGCCGCCGTCGGCCCCCGCTGCGCCGCCGCCGCCGCGAGGATCGCGTCGACCTCCGCCGCGCTCAACCCGACCGTCGCCGAGGAGTCCCGGTCCACCCTCGGCCGGTCCGCGCCACCGACCGGGTTCGCCGGCACCGCCTGCAACCGCAGCAGAAACGCATACCAGCTCGACAACGCCGACAGCTTCCGCGCCACGCTCGCCGGCGCCAGCACCCGCCCCGTCCGCGCGTCCACCGTCGACTCCAGATCCCGCGCATACGCGTTCACGTGCAGGAACGACACCCGCAACGGATCCAGGTCCCGACCGGCGCACCAGCCGAGGAACTGATGCACGTCACGCCGGTACGCCGCCCGGGTGTGCGCCGACAACCGCCGGTTCGCCAGCCACGCGTCGGTGAAGTCACCCGACGCCGGGGTCAAAGCATGCTGGACGCTCTGCAGGGGACCCATCGATGCGACAGTTTAGAGAACCGGCCGCCACACGGTGGTCCGCTTCACCGGCGTGTCCTCCAACGTCTGCGGCACCGGCACGTCATACCGGGCGACGAACTCCAGGTGCTCCTTCGGCAGATACGCCCGCCCCGGATCACCGACGAGACTGTCCGCGCCCCGCGCCGTGACCCGCCGCAGGAACTGCAGCACCTGACCGGTCATCTCCCGGCTGTAGAACACGTCACCGGCGAGGACCACCTCAGCGTCACCACCGTCACCGGGCAGCACGTCCTCCAGCCGCACGTCGAGGCTGACCCCGTTCGCTTCGGCGTTCACCGCCATCGCCGTCACGGCGAGGGGGTCGATCTCCACCGCGGTCACGTGCGCCGCGCCGGCCTTCACCGCCGCGATCGCCACCAACCCCGAACCGGCCGCGACATCCAGCACCCGCCGCCCCGCCACCAGCTGCGGATGGTCCAGCACGTACCGGGCGAGGGCCTGCCCACCCGCCCACGCGAACGCCCAGAACGGCGGCGGCAGCTGCACCCCACCGGCGAACTTCTCCGTGTACTGCCACAGCTCGATCGCCTCGTCCGCCAGCCGCAGCCGCACCTCCGGCACCAACGGGACCGGGACGAGACTGGTGTGCGCCAGGACGAATGCGGTGGACATCGGCAGCGACCCTATGTCACTCGTGCGTGCGACGCCCCGCCGGGGCCCGCATCGGTACCGTGCCATGCATGGGGGCGGGCAGCTGGTTCATCCTCGGCACGGCGGTCGTCGTGCTCGTCCTCATCACGCTCTACGTCGACTCGCTGCGCCGCTAGCGCCGCCCGGGTCTCTCGGGTCTCTCGGGTCGCTTGGGTCTCTCCAGTCGCTTGGATCGCTCGGGTCCAGGGTCGCGTCACGTGGCCGCTAGGGTTGCCGGCGTGACCCCGCACATCAGCGACGCGCAGCGGCGGGCCCGCCTCGCGTGGCGGCACGGGCTGGCCGCACCCACCGCCGGCGGGCCCGAACACGCGGCGGCGGACATGGTCGCGCTACACGCCACCGACCCCGCCACCGTGTACCTGTCCATCGCCGCCCGCCAACCCACCGCGACCGTCGCGAGCATCGACGACGCCCTGTACACGCGGCGCAGCGTGCTGCGGATGCTCGGCATGCGCCGCACCATGTTCGTCGTGCCGACCGGCACCGCCGGGGTCGTGCACGCCGCGGCGGCCGCGGCCGTCGCCGCCGAGCAGCGGCGGCTGCTCGTCAAACACCTCCAGCAGTGCGGCGCCGGCGACGCCGCCTGGCTCACCGACGTCGAAGCCGCCACCATCGCCGCCCTGCACGCCCGCGGCGGCGCCGCCACCGCCGCGCAACTGGCCACCGACGTGCCCCGCCTACGCACCGAGCTCGTCTTCCCGCAGGGCAGCCAGTACGCCACCAGCCGCGTCCTGCTGCTGCTCGCCGCGCAGGGCCACATCGTCCGCGGCCGCCCCAACGGCACCTGGACCAGCAGCCAGTACACCTGGCACCTGCTCGACCCGTGGCTGCCCGCGCCGCTGCCTGACCTCGACCCGGCCGCCGCCCGCACCGACCTCGCCCGGCTGTGGCTGGCCCGCTACGGCCCCGGCACCGTCAACGACCTCAAATGGTGGACCGGGTGGACCCTCACCCAGACCCGCGCCGCCCTCGCCGCCCTGCCCACCGTCACCGTCACCCTCGACGGCGGCGGCACCGGCGTCGTCCTCGCCGACGACACCGACGACGTCCCGCCACCCCCACCATGGGCGGCGCTGCTACCCGCCCTCGACCCGACCATGATGGGCTGGGCCACCCGCGACTGGTACCTCGGCCCCCACGCACCCGCCCTGTTCGACCGCACCGGCAACCCCGGCCCCACCATCTGGGCCGACGGCCGCGTCGTCGGCGGCTGGGCCCACCTCCCCGGCCACGTCACCACCGAACTGCTCCAACCCGTCGACCCGGCCACCCGCCGCGCCGTCGACACCACCGCCGAGCACCTCACCACCTGGATCGGCGACATCCGGATCACCCCACGGTTCCGCACCCCACTGGAGCGGCGTCTGACCGAATCTGTCACACCTCGCGGGTAGGTTCAGCGGCATGGTGTTGTGGGCGGTCGCGGCGGTCCTCGCCGCATACACGATCATCCGGCTCGGCGGCCTCGAACGTGGCACGCCACTGGTCCAGCTCATCGCGTTCACCCCCTACGTGGCGCCCCTCGCGCTGCTGTGCGCCGCCTGGGCCGCGATCGCCGGCGCCACCGGCCCCTGGCTGCTGTGCCTGCTCGCCTGGGCCGCCCTGTCCGCGACCGTCGTGCCACGCCTCATCGCCCGGCCCGCCCCACCGGCCGGCGCCGCCCCCGGCGTGCCGCTGCGGGTCATGACCGCCAACGTCCTGTTCGACCACGGCGACATGCCCGCCCTGCTGCAACAGGCGAAACTCGACGACGTCGACGTCCTCGCCGTCCAGGAGCTCACCCCGGCCGCCCTCGCCGCCCTCGACACCGCCGGCGTCGACGGGCTCCTGCCACACCGCGTCGCCCACCCGGGCCGCGGCGGCACCGGATCCGCCCTGTTCAGCCGGCACCCGCTCACCCCGACCGGCGGCGACGGCCTGGCCCGCCGCCACGACTGCGGCATGCGGCAGGCCGGCGCGACCGTCCACGTCCCCGGCGCCGGCGACGTCCAGGTCGAATCCGTCCACCCGTGCGCGCCACGCCCACGGCAGACCCGCTGCTGGGCCCGCAACCTCGCCGCCCAGCCACCCGCCGGCGGCGACCCGCCCCGCATCCTGCTCGGCGACTTCAACGCGACCCTCGACCACGCGCCGCTGCGCCGGCTGCTCCGCACCGGCTACCGCGACGCCGCCGGCACCCGCGGCCGCGGCCTCGCACCCACCTGGCCGTTCCGGCGCGGCCCCGGCCTGCCCGTCGCCCCGCCCGTCACCCTCGACCACGTCCTCACCGACCGGCGCATCGGCATCGGCGACGTCGCCACCAGGACCGTCCCCGGCAGCGACCACCGCGCCCTCCTCGCCCACCTGCGCCTGCCCACCACCGACCACCCCACCGCCCAGCACCCCACAGCCGACCCCGCATGACCCCAACCCCCGCACGGGACCGAATCACCGTCACCGGCGCCCGCGAACACAACCTGAAAAACGTCACCGTCCAGGTCCCCAAACACGCCATCACCGTCTTCACCGGCGTCTCCGGCTCCGGCAAGACCTCCCTCGTGTTCGACACGATCGCCGCCGAAGCCCAACGCCAGCTCAACGACACCTTCACCGCGTTCGCCCGCACCCGCCTGCCCCGACCCGACCGCCCCGACCTCGACAGCATCGACAACCTCTGCGCCGCCGTCATCGTCGACCACCGCCGCCTCGGCGGCGGACCCCGATCCACCGTCGGCACCGCCACCGACATCAACCCCATCCTGCGCCTGCTCTACGCCCGCACCGCCCACCCACACCTCGGCGCCCCCAACCACTACTCGTTCAACCACCCCAACGGCCAATGCCGCACCTGCCGCGGCACCGGCCGCACCACCACCGTCGACCTCAACCAGTTCCTCGACCCGACCCGCTCACTCAACGACGGCGCCCTACGCCACCCCGACCTGCACCCCGGCACCCGCCACTGGCAGCAACTCACCGCACCCGGCTACTTCAACCCCGACACACCCGTCGCCGACTACACCCCCGAACAACGCCACACCCTGCTCCACCACACCGGCACCCGGCCCGACGGCACCCCCTACGAAGGCGCCATCGCCCTCTTCACCCGCCTCCACCTGCACCGCGACCCACTCACCACCCGCACCCGCCGCTACGTCACCGACCAACCCTGCACCGCCTGCCGCGGCACCCGCCTCAACGACACCGCCCGCGACAGCCGCATCGACGGCTACGCCATCACCGACCTCACCGCCATGGAAACCGCCGAACTCGCCGCCGTCCTCCGCCTCAACACCGACGACACCGCCGCACCCATCATCGACACCCTCCTACGCCGCCTGCACCACCTCACCGACATCGGCCTCGGCCACCTCACCCTCGACCGCGACACCAACACCCTGTCCGGCGGCGAATCCCAACGCGTCAAACTCGTCCGCCACCTCAACAGCGCCCTCGTCGACATGCTCTACATCTTCGACGAACCCAGCATCGGCCTGCACCCACACGACGTCACCCGCCTCACCACCCTGCTACGACAGCTGCGCGACAACGGCAACACCGTCCTCGTCGTCGAACACGACCGCGACGTCATCGCCGCCGCCGACCACATCATCGACCTCGGCCCCGCCGCCGGCACCCACGGCGGCACCATCGTCTACGAAGGCGGCCTCGAAGCCCTCCCGTACGCCCGCACCACCACCGGCCGCCACTACGCCCAACGCCTCCCACTCAACACCAACCCCCGCACCCCCACCGGCACCCTCACCATCCACGACGCCCACACCCACAACCTCAAACACATCACCGTCGACATCCCCACCGGCGTCCTCACCGCCGTCACCGGCGTCGCCGGCTCCGGCAAAACCTCCCTCATCCACCACGACTTCCTCACCCAACACCCCACCGCCGTCGTCGTCGACCAGAGCCCGCCCACCGCCTCACCCCGCGCCACCCCCGCCACCCACACCGGCATCATGACCGCCATCCGCGCCCAGTTCGCCGCCGCCACCCACACCGACCCCGCCCTGTTCAGCGCCAACTCCACCGGCGCCTGCCCCACCTGCCGCGGCCTCGGCACCATCCACACCGACCACACCTTCATGGAAACCCTCAAAACCACCTGCCGCGACTGCGACGGCCGCCGCTACCACCCCGACGCCCTCCGCCACCGCCTCCGCGGCAACACCATCGCCGACGTCCTCGCCATGACCACCGAAGAAGCCACCACCTTCTTCCCCGACCCCGACATCCAGACCGTCCTGCACACCCTCACCGACGTCGGCCTGCACTACCTCACCCTCGGCCAACCCCTCAACACCCTCTCCGGCGGCGAACACCAACGCCTCAAACTCGCCGCCCAACTCCACCGCACCGGCACCGTCTACGTCCTCGACGAACCCACCACCGGCCTGCACATGGCCGACATCACCCACCTGCTGCGCATCATCGACCGGCTCGTCACCGCCACCAACACCGTCATCGTCATCGAACACCACCTCGACGTCATCAAGAACGCCGACTGGATCATCGACCTCGGCCCCGACGCCGGCGCGGCCGGCGGCACCGTCGTGTTCGAAGGCACCCCACAACAGCTCACCCACGCCACCGGCTCCCACACCGCCGACGCCCTCCGCCGCGACCTCGCCCAGTGACCACGCCGCTGTCATCGGCATCCGGCGGCACCGACCGGGCGACAACCCGGTTGCCGGGCCGGACGTCTCGACCGCATCATCCGATCATGGTCCAGTACACCTGCCCCGGCTGCGGGACGCTCATCTCGGTCGGCGACGCCCGTCGCGTCGGCGAGCCATGCAGCATGTGTGCGGCCGGCCAGACCTGGGAATCCCTGTCCACGCAAGACCAGCAGACGATTCTCGCCGCCGCGCGGCACGGTGCGATCGCCGGCCTGCTCGCCATGCGGGACCTGACCCCACCGATCCGGCTGCCACACGCCGTGGACCTGCTCGCCTACCTCGACCGCGCGGACCCGACCGGTCACCGCCCGCAATGACCCTGGAGAGTCCGGTGCACAAACTGCCGTTGTCGGCATGGCCCACACCGATGGAGGCCGCCGCCCGACTGGCGACACACATCGGCCTCGCCCCGGACGACCTGTGGATCAAACGCGACGACCTCACCGGGCTCGGCGTCGGCGGCAACAAGGTCCGCAAACTCGAATGGCTGGTCGCCGACGCGCTCCACAACGGGGCGGACACCCTCGTCACCACCGGCGGGCCACAGAGCAACCACGCCCGGCTGACCGCCGCCGCCGCGGCCCGCACCGGACTGCGGGTCACGCTCGTCATGCCCGCCGCCGCCCGCCCACCACAGCCGACCGGCAACCTGCTGCTCGACGCCGCGCTCGGCGCCCGGATCATCTGGGCCGACGCCACCGGACCCGCCGACCTGACCACCCACGCACAGCAGGTGTGCACCGAACTCCGCGCCCAAGGCGCGACACCGTACCTGGTGCCGTTCGGCGGATCCAACGCCCTCGGCGCCCGCGGATACCACGACGCCGGCATCGAGATCCTCCACCAGCAGCCCACCATCCAGCACGTCGTCACCGCACTCGGCTCCGGCGCCACCATGGCCGGACTGGTCGCCGCCCTCGGCACCGAACGCGTCCTGGGCATCGACGTCGGCGCCCTGCCCGACCCCGCTGCGGCAGCCGCCACCTACGCCACCGAGCTCACCGGCAACCCGGTGACCCCGGCACGACTCCGCGTCCGCCACGACCAGATCGGCGCAGGCTACGGCACGCTCCACGAACCCGTGCTCGACGCGATCACCACCGTCGCCCGCGCCGAAGGCGTCATCCTCGACCCCGTCTACACCGGCCGCGCCGCCGCCGGCCTGATCGCCGCCGTCCACGACGGCACCATCAGACCAGGACAGCGCACCGTCCTACTGCACACCGGCGGCCTGCCCGGCCTGTTCGGCCACAGCGAAGCGACCCACCGCATCACCCACACCACGGCGCCGTGAACCGGCCCGTCACCGCCCGCGCAGCGACTCCTGGTACACGTCGGCGTACGTCGGAACATCCTTGATCAGGTCGTCACAGAACGCCGCCACATCAGGGCCGATTAGCTGCAACACCCCCTTGCCGGACGCCGCTCCCTCCTCGAAGAAGTCCACGATCCCCGACAGCAGCCGCCCGTCGGCCAGGTCCACCGGACCCACCTTGAACAGGTACCGCTGCAGCTCCTTGTACACGATCCGATAATCCGGCGGGAGCGCCTTCACCCGCGCCACATGCGCCCGCCACTGCCGCTTGCCCTCGATGATGTCCCGAATGCCCACGTCAACCTCCCAACCGGCCCAGTTTCCGGGCGACCGTGCTGTTCAACTGCTCACGCCACCGGTCGCGGTACGTCCGGGCACCCTCACCACCGGCCAACGCCACGCAGAACCCGGGCACGTCATCGCCGAGCACCTCACGCACGTCCAGCCCGTCCGCCGACGCCTCCTCCAGCAACCCCAGCGCCGCGTCGAAGATCGGCGTCAGGTTGCGGCCCGTGAAGTCGCCGTACGGCATCAGCTGCGCCCGCAGCTGCTCCCACACCGACCGGTAGTCCGGCGCCAACACCGCCGCCCTCGCCTCGAACGCCTTCCAATCCCTGGTCAGATCGCTGCCGGTGACCGTCTCCCAGAAGCTCATCCGCCGCCTCCCTTCAGGCTGTCGATGCGCGAGGAGACATACCGCCACTTCGCCCAGAACCGGTCCAGCTCCGCGCGGCCCGCGTCGTTGAGCGCGTAGAACTTCCGCGGCGGCCCCACCTCGGACGGCCGTTTCGTCACCTGGACAAGGCCGTTGCGCTCCAGGCGCAACAGGATCGTGTACACCGTGCCGTCCACGACGTCGGCGAAGCCGAGCTCGTTCAGCCGGCGGGTGATGGCGTAGCCGTACGTCTCCTCGCTGCCGATGATCTCGAGCACGCAGCCTTCGAGCGTGCCCTTCAACATCTCCGTCAGGTCGTCCACCGCGGCTCCTCCCCGGCCCACCTGGTACCCCGTAGCACTAGGTACCGCTACAAAGTAGCACCAGATACCGGTATGCGGTAGTACCAGATACCGCCGATCAGACCGCTCAGACCGCCGGCCGGTAGAAGAACGTCCGCCGCCGCGACACCCGACCACCACGCAGCTCGAACCAGTCCGCGAAAATCTCACTCAACGGCACACCCGAATGCGACACCCCATCGAACCGACCCCAACAACACACCTGCCCACCACCCTCAACCCACCGCTCCACCGCATGCCGACCCGACGCCACGATGCACCGCCGCCGGTAGAACGCCACAAACGCGTCCACCCCCTCAATCGGCGGACACCCAGGCCGGTGATACACCACATCCTCAGTCACCAGACCCGCCAGCTCACCCCACTCCCGACGATCGATCACCGCCAGCAACGACGAGACCAACCCGGACCGCTCCGCCACCAGCGCATCCTCAGCCATACACCCATGGAAATCCGCCCACCACCCCCGGTCAACACACCGCAGCTGCTTCTTACACCCCGAAACCGGACCGTAACCCGATCACCCCATCCGCGCCGCCACAGACGTCCCATACCGCTGCGCCACCAACCGCTTCAACCCATGCGGAAACCCCGACTTCGCCGCCACATGCGGCCCCACCAACCGCAACTGCGCCGCCGCGTCACCCTCCCACGCCGCCACACAATCCTCCGCCGCCACATTCGCCACCGCCAGAATCGCCCCCGCCGCACCCAACAACCCCGCCGCCGACACCAACGCCGACGACCCCACATACACCGCACCGTCCCACTCCGACAACAACCGCAACAACCGCTCCGCATCCCCCGTCGAATCCTTCAACCCCGCCACCGGCAACGACGGCAACACCTCCAACGGCACCGCACCACCCGCCACCCCCGGAAAGTGATACGCCAACACCGGCCGGCCATCCGCCGCCGACACCACCCGCTCGTAGAACACCCGAAGATCCCCCGCCCGCCGCGGCGGCGGCACCAGCACCGCATCCGCACCCACCGCCACCGACGCCGCCGTCAACTCAGCCGCCGGCCCCGCCCACGCACCCCCCGCACCCGCGATCACCGGCACCCCCGCACACGCCTGCCGCACCGCCGACACCAGCGCCACCCGCTCACCATCACTCAACGCGTCCGCCTCACCGGTCGACCCGGCCACCAGCACCGCCCGTACACCGGACGCCACCAACCGCTCCGCATGCCGCGCGGTCGCCCGCACATCCACCGAACCGTCCTCCGCGAACAGCGTCACCAACGCCACCGCGACACCCCGCCACAACGGAACCTGCTCCAGAGTCATACCCAGAACCCTAAGCTGGATCCCGGGTGCGCAGGCCGTCGGCGTGCCAGCGCACCCACCCAACACACGACCGCGCCGCCGACCAGGACCCCGGCCGGCGGCGCGCGAAACTCATGAGGGGCGAGCACCCCACCGGCGGGCACCAGCGGCAACCCACCGCATCGTGACCCGCTCGCGACCGGCCGTCTCCCGCGCCACCCACTGCGCCTTCAACACCACGCCCATCGCGCCCGCGCCACCGCGAACACCGGACATCGCCACCGCGTCACCTGTCACCTGCACCCGGCAAGACGAGGCGCCCAGCGTTCACACGTGCTGGAAAACCGAGCCCCGGCCCTACACCGTCACGTCGACGTGCTCGACGGCGGTCACGTCCGACGACCTGGAGTCCTCGACCGGCTCCGCGGCCGTCCGCGACGCCGCGAACGCCATGATGAACGACCACGGCGGCATCCCGCCGACATTCGTCACCGCACCCGTCGGCGACAGGTGATACCCGGTCAGGCCCGAGATCGCCGCCCGGTCACCCGGGGTCAGCTGGCTCAGCACCTGTTGCGATGCCGGCAGCCCACCCTTCGGGGGCGGCGCGACCGGCTCGACGGCCGGTGGACTGGTTTTGGCCGGCACAGCGGTGTGCGCCGCCGACGACAACTGGCGAATCTCCATGGGTGCCTCCCGAAGCGTCCGTGCTCCACGCTGATGCTCGCGTACATCACAGCATTCGCGCAGGTGAACGGGCAGCCCGGTGACCGCAGCGACAAGTCTGGCCGATCGGCGGACGCGATCCCCACCAGTGCCGAACGGCCCCACCGGCCTCGCCCTCCCCTGTCGTAGACAGGGGTTCAAAGGCGTGCCGTCAGGCACGTCGTCTAAGGCGTCCTAGGATGCTAGGATTTGGATGTGGAACCGCTGGTGGCACCAGACGAGCAAGCGACCCTGCAGGCGCTCCAGGCCTCGGACCCCGACCTGGCGAAGGCATACCTGCGCGCGCTGCCGCAGGCCCGGGCCGGCATCCTGCGCCGGCTCTGGGGCGCGCTGTGGCGGGAAGGGGTGGTGGACACCGACCGGCTCGGCACCCCGGCGCCGGCGCTGTTCGGGCCGATCCCGGACGCCGTCGTCGCCGACGGCGTCGCACACACGCATCCGGCCCGGCTGATCGAGGCGCTGCGCCCCGGCGGGAACGCCGAGCGGCTGGTGCGCGAACTGGACAACAGCGTCGCCAATCTGGCACTCGGCCTCGCCGCCGCCACGGGCGTCACGGGCGCCGCCGACGACCTCGTCGGCATGGAGCAGTCCATCGTGGATGGGCACCCGCTGCATCCGTGCTGCCGCACCCGGATCGGGATGAGCACCGCCGACGTCCTGGCGTACGCACCCGAGCACCACCCCCAGGTCCGGCTGCGGATCGTCGAGGTGGACCCCGGCAGGTGGCGGACGACCGGCGCGCCCCGCCCGCCGCTGCTGCCCGTGCACCCCTGGCAGCTGCACCGTGCCCTCGCCACCGGCCTCGTCCGCGACACCGGTCGTGACCTGCCCGCGCGGCCGCTCATGTCACTGCGGACCCTCGCCCCGGTCGACGACCCCTCGCAGCACATCAAGACCGCCGTCGAGGTCCAGATGACCAGCGCCGTGCGGACCCTGTCCGCCGCCGCGGTGCACAACGGGCCGCTCGCCTCCGACCTCGTCGCCACCCTCGCCGCCCGCACCCGCGGACTGCGCGTGCTCCGCGAGACCACCGCCGCCACCGTCCTGGACACGCGCGGCGACCCGCAACGCGCTCTCGGCGCCGTCTGGCGGCAGGCGCCACCCGCCGGCACGTTCGTCGTGCCGCTGGCGCTGCTGCCGCACCGGCCAGACCTGCTCACCCCCGCGTGCTTCGCCGAGCTCGTCCGACTGCTGCTGCCCGCCCTGTTCGACGTGCTCCGCGACGGTGTCGCCCTCGAGGCCCACGGCCAGAACACCCTCGTCGAGCTCCGCGACGGCCACCCCGTTCGGATCTGGTACCGGGACCTCGGCGGCCTGCACGTCCACCCTGGCCGGCTGCGACGCGCCGGTCTGCAGATGCCGCCGCTCATCGGCGCGCTGCCCACCGACGACGAGGACGAACTCCGCACGAAGCTGTTCGCCGCGGCGCTGTCCACCGTGCTGACCGAACTCGTCCACGCCCTCGGCAGCCGGCTCGGCGCCGACGTGGAGCGGGCGGCGTGGGACGTGGTCGCGGCGACCATCCGTGACACGGTCACCGACACCGACGACCGCAAGGCAAGTCTCGCCGACACATGGCCACTGAAGGCGACCACTGCCATGCGCCTCGCCGACGACCCGCTGCAGGACCTGTGGTGCCAGATCCCCAACCCGCTGCGGTGACCGGCAGGCGCCGCCGGTGCACATGGAGGCGAACGGTGCCGCGCGGGCGGAAGGCGAAGATGAACGACTCCGGTGCGCGGGTGCGGCAACGACCCGACGACCAAGCGCGGTGATCGGCAAGTGGGCGACCATCGGTGCGCGGCCATCCGCGCGGACACCGAAGCGGATCGCCCGATGCCGTCGGGTCCGCGTCCGACGCGCTGCCGCAGCGGGACTCGATCCGTAGCGGCATTCGGAAGGTCGAGGGCAACGCGCCGGCATGACCGACCATCCGGACCGTCGAAACCCGGCGCCACAGCGGAGCAACAGGCACCGAGAAGGCCAGGGGGTTCGCCGAGCGAGCGGATCAGCGCCACACCGGAGGGGCGCCGGTGTCGACGAGCTTCCAGTCGTTGTTGTCGTACAGGATGTTGTCGTAGTAGTACACCGTGGCCGGGAGGAGGTCCTGGGCGGTGAACGCGGCCCTCGCCGCCGCGTGCAGGTGCGACGGTGGCACGCCCCAGCGGGACTCGGCCAGGGCCGCCACGTAGGACAGGGCGTGGTGGCCCATGAAGCTGTCGTACGTGAGGCTGAACACCTCGGCGGCGGCCATCGGCACGTCGCGCGGGATCACGTTCGCCGGGGGCAGGGGGCCGGTGAGGCCCAGGGCGGCGCGCTGCGAGGCGTCGACGTAGATGGCGCAGTCGCGGTACAGCACGCGCGACGTGCGGGCCCGCGGGTCGAAGGCGAACAGGGTGTTCTGCCCGTGGGTCTCCAGGGGGCAGCCGGTGCCGCGGGCGACCGACGCCCACAGCCGCACCATCGGCACGACGATCCGTTCGGTGACGAACGTCGCCGGGTCCTCGCCGTAGGCGGTGACGAGCTGCTCCAGCAGCGTCGGGTCCGACGGGTGGTGCAGGTCGCGGCCGTACAGGGCGAACAGCGGCACCGTCCACGCCGGGGCGGCGTCGAGGGGGTGGGCGGCGCGCAGCAGGAAGCCCCAGGCGTCGTCCGGGTCGGCGCCGACTGGGGCGAACCAGCCGCCGCCGACCTCGGGCAGGACCGGCGCGCCGACGCGGACCAGGTCGTCGGAGACCCACAGTTGCAGCTCGATCACGGGCCGGCGCAGGCGGCGGGTGAAGCGGGACAGCCGCCGCGGGTAGTGCAGCTTCACGAAGTGCGGCGGGACGGGGGTGCCGTCGATCGCGGTGACGAACACGGTGCGGGCGTTCGCCGTCGGCACCGCCGTCAGGGCCGGGCCGGGCGGCGCGGCGAGCAGCTCGTCGCGGCCGGCGAGGTCCGCGGCGTCCAGGGCGTTGGGGTGCACCGGCAGCAGCCCCCGGTACAGGTCCGGCAGCGGCGACGGCACCGCCGGCGAGGTCACGTGCGCGGCGCCGGGCAGCTGGAAGGTCGGCAGCTGGAAGGTGGGGGTCCCCCGCTGCGGGTGATAGGCGTCGTCGATGTCGAGGTCGCCGGCGTAGGGGCTGTAGGTCCGGGTTCCGACGCCGAGATACCGTTCCGCGTACTGCCAGAAGGCGATCGGGTCCTGCGCATGGAACAGCATCGCCGGCCAGCGTACCGGTGCGTGAAGTGGAGACGAGTGGTGGTTCCCCCGGCCGTGGCGGCCGCCATACGCGCCGCCGAGCGGCCCACCTGCGTCTACGTGTACGACCGCGGGGTGCTGCACCGCAACGTGGCGGCGCTGCGGGCGGCGCTGCCCGCGGGGACCCGCGTCGCGTACGCGATGAAGGCCAACGGCGACGACCGGGTCCTGGCCGCGCTGCTGCCGGTCGTCGACGGTCTCGAGGTCGCCTCCGGTGGGGAGCTCGCCGCGGCGGTGGCCGCCGGGTCGCGGTTCACCCTGTTCAGCGGGCCCGCCAAGACCGACGCGGACCTGCGCGCGGCGGTCGCCGCCGGGGCGGTGCTCAACGTGGAGAGCCTGCACGAGCTGCGGCGGCTCACGATGTACGGGCCCGCGCGTGTCTGCCTGCGGGTGAACCGGGCCCACCCGGCGCTGCCGGGCAGCCACGCGATGGCGGGGGTGGCCACCGCGTTCGGCATCGACGAGCGGCTGCTGCCCGACGCGGTCGGCCTCGCCCGCGCCGGCGGGCTGGACATCGCCGGGTTCCACCTGCACGCGGTGTCGAACAACCTGGACGCGGCCGCGCACGCCGCGTACATCCGTGACGCGGTGGACTGGGCCGGGCGGGCCGCGCAGCAGTGGGGCGTGCCGGCGCCGATCATCAACGTCGGCGGCGGGTTCGGCGTCGACATCGCCGGCGGCGGCCGGTTCGACCTCGACACGTTCGCCGCCGCCCTGGGTGACCTGGTCCTGCCGCCCGGGGCGAGCCTGGTGGTGGAGCCGGGCCGGTTCGTGGCGGCGACCGCCGGGTGGTACGCCACCGAGGTCCTCGACGTGAAGCGGACCCACGGCCGGTGGTTCGTGGTCGTGCGCGGCGGCACCCACCACTTCCGGCTGCCGGCGTCGTGGGGGTACAGCCACCCGTTCACGGTGCTGCCCGTGGACGCGTGGCCGTACCCGTTCCAGCGGCCCCAGGTCAGCGACGCGACGGTCGACGTGGCCGGGGAGCAGTGCAACCCGCGCGACGTCCTGGCCCGCGACGCGGCGGTCGGCCTGGTGCGGGCCGGTGACGTGCTGGTGTTCGCCGGGACCGGCGCCTACGGGTGGGAGGTGGCACACCACGACTTCCTGCGCCACGCCCACCCGCAGTTCATGGTCGTCTAGCGAACTGTGAGCGGACGGCGCGCAGCGCCTGGCGGCGGGTCTCGCCCTTGAGCGTGTCGACGTACAGCACGCCGTCGAGGTGGTCCGTCTCGTGCTGCAGGGCCCGCGCGAGCAGGCCGCTGCCGGTGACCGTCACCGGCTCGCCGTGCTCGTCGAAGCCCTCCGCGGTGGCGTGCATCGCCCGCGGCGTCGGGAACCACAGGCCAGGGATGGACAGGCAGCCCTCGTCGCCGTCCTGCACCCCGTCCCGCGCCGTGATCGTCGGGTTGACCAGGTAGCCGACCTGCTGGTTCGCCGCGTACGAGAACACCCGCAGCCCCACCCCGATCTGGGGCGCGGCGACGCCGGCGCGGCCCGGCTCGCCGGTCACGGTGTCCAGCAGGTCCCGCACCAGCGCGCGCAGCTCGGCATCGAACGAGGTCACAGTCTCACAGGGGGTGCGCAGCACGGGGTCGCCGAGCACCCGGATCGGTCGGATCGTCACCCGTCACAGGCTACTTCGGGGCCCCGTGAACCCCGGTTGACGAGGGCCTAAACTATGCCGACTTCCCACCCCCGGAGGCACACCCATGGCCTACCAGGCCGACAGGGCAGATGTGCGGTCACACCGCAAGAGCCCAGCTCAGCGCAGATCACGACGACTGTCGTTGATCATCGGCGCGGTCGTCGTCGTGCTCGTCGGCGGCGGCGCCGCGTATGGCGTCAACCAGCTCCTCGCAGCGTCCTGCGACGGCACCGTCACCGCGAAGGTCGTCGCGTCGCCGAGCACGGCGGGCCTGCTGCGGTCCCTGGCCAAGTCGTGGACCGACAGCGACCCCACGGTCGCGGGGCGTTGCGCCCGCGTCGAGGTCGCCGGGCAGGAGACCGCGTCGATGGCGCAGGCCCTCGGCACCGACTGGGACCGCAAGGCCGGCTCCCCGCCCGACGTGTGGGTGCCGGACTCCACCGCCTGGGTGCGCCGGGCGTCGACCGCGGCGATCGCCGAGCGGATGATGCCGGACCTGCAGCCGATGCTGGCCCGCACCCCGTCGGTGCTGGCCATGCCCAAGCCGATGGCGGAGGCGCTCGGCTGGCCCGGCGGCGAGCTGTCCTGGCAGGACGTCATCAACAAGGTCGCCGCCGACCCGCAGGGCTGGGCGAAGTACGGCAAGGGCGACTGGGGACCGTTCAAGTTCGGGATGAGCGACCCGCTGCAGTCCACCGCGGGGCTGCTGGCCCTGATGGCGATCCTGGACGGCAACGACGACGGCGAGGTCACCCCCGAGGAGCAGGCCACCCTGGCCAAGCTCAAGCAGGAACGCGCCGTCTACACCAACACCACCGCCCAGCTGATGGACGACCTCGGCAAGGCCGACGACCAGGACGGCGCCAAGGCCCTGCAGTACGTCTCGGCATTCCCGGCCCTCGAGCAGGACGTCCTGGCGTACAACAAGACCAACCCGAAGGTGCCGCTCGTCGCGGTGTACCCGTCCAACGGCAGCGCCGACGCCGACAACCCGTACCTCATCCTGGACGCGCCCTGGGCGGAGAAGGACAAACAGGACGTCGCCCGGCAGTTCCTGGCCTACCTGCGCGGACCCGAGGGGCGCAAGGTGTTCCTCGACGCCGGGTTCCGCGACCCGAACCGCGACGCGGGCGCGCCCCTCACCGGCAACGCCGCCTTCAGCGCCAAGCTCAAGACCGTGCCGCGGGCGGTGCTGCTGCCCGAGTCGGTGAAGCAGTCGATGGACTCGTGGACCGCGCTGACCCGCCCCACCAACGTCCTGCTCGTGCTGGACATCTCCGGGTCCATGGCCGAGCAGGTCCCCGGCACCGGCAAGAACCGCATGCAGCTGGCGAAGGAGGCGGCCCGCGAGGCCGTGCAGCTCTTCGACGGCGACGTCGACGCCGGCCTGTGGGTCTTCTCCACCCGGCAGAACGGCCAGCAGGACTACAAGCAGCTCATCCCGATCGGCCGGGTCGGCGACCAGGTCAGCGGCAAGGCCCGCCGCGAGCAGATGATCACCGCGATCGACAAGCTCACCCCGGTCGGCGACACCGGCCTGTACGACACCGCCGCCGCCGCGCAGCAGGCCGTCGTCGACGCGTACAAACCCGGCGCGACCAACCTCGTCGTGCTCATGACCGACGGCAAGAACGACGACCCGACCGGCGGGCTCACCCTCGACCAGCTGCGGCCCAAGCTGGAGGCGAACGCCGCCGGCGACAAGAAGGTCCCGATCGTCACCGTCGGGTACGGCAACGACGCCGACTTCGCGTCCCTGCAGGAGATCTCCCGGGTCACCGGCGGCACCCTGTACACGTCGAAGACCGCGTTCGACATCAACGAGGTGCTGCTGACCGCCATCTTCGGCAAGGTCGGCTGAGCCACGGGCGTCCCTGCCCGGCCGGCCGGGCAGGGACGGTCAACCCGTGAGGCCCGCGAGGGCGGCCTTGATCGGGGCGGTCTTCGCCGCCGCCTCCGCGACCTCCGCGGCCGGGTCGCTGTCCCACACGATGCCGCCGCCCGCCCACACGTGCGCCAGGCCGTCGGCGACCGCCACGGTCCGGATCGTCAGCCCCAGGTCGATGCGCAGCCGCCCGTCGGGGCCGTGGCCGATCCAGCCGGCCGCGCCCATGCTCGGACCCCGCCCGACCGGCTCCAGGGCGCTCACCACGTCGATCGCGGCGAGCTTCGGCGCACCCGTCACCGAGCCGCCCGGCCACACCGCACCCAGCAGCCGCTCCAGGCCGACCCCGGCGGCCAGTTGCGCGCTCACCGTCGACTCCGCCTGCCACAGCCGCGACCAGCGGCGGATCGCGAACAGCTCCTCCACCCGCACGGTCCCGGTCCGGGCGACCCGGCCCAGGTCGTTGCGCTCCAGGTCGACGATCATCACGTGCTCCGCGCGTTCCTTCGCCGACGCGAGCAGCTCCGCGCGGCCCTCGGCGGTCGCCGGCCGGGTGCCCTTGATCGGCCGGGTCACCGCCCGGCCGCCGGCGACCTCGACCAGCGTCTCGGGCGACGCGCACGCCACCCACCACGACGGCGCCGCCGCACCTGTACCGCCACCGCACAGCACACCGCCGTAGCGGGCGCCGGGCAGGGCCGCCACCCGGCGCAGCGCCCCGCGCGGATCACCGCGCATCGGGGCGCTCGCGTGGCCGACGACGTTGGCCTGGTAGACGTCGCCGCGGGCGATCGCGTCGCGGACCGCGCCGACCGCCGCCGCGTGCTCGGCCGGGCTCCAGCTCGGCGTCCAGGCCCCCAGCCGCGACGGCGGCACCCCGCCCGCGACCCCGGGCACCGCCGGACGGTCCGCCGGCGTGTGCCCGTAGACGACGGCGACGAGGTCCGGCACCCCGGGCGCGGGTGAGGCGACCGCCGACGGCGGGGCGAGGAGCACCGCCGCGCCGCACACCGTGTCCGTCACCCTGGGTGACGCGGACACGTCGGAGACCGGAAGACCGGCGTCGGCGAGGAACGCCGCCAGGATCGACAGAGGGTCACCACCGTCGCCGGAATGCCACTCCAGCCGGGAACGCTCCCATACGTGTGGTGCGCACGACAGGACCGACCCGGGAGGGTGAAGATCCACCGACCCGGGCCGAGACCCGACGACCGGCCCTAATGTGCTCATACGAATGGCGGATTATCCCCAAGTTGTGCCGTCACGTGTGCGAATTCGTGTCGTTGGCCGTAGTAGCGTGCATCACTGGTCATGTGAAGAACCACACAGGCCCCAACTGAACCTCTCAATCGGAGACCCCCGATGCTCTGCCAGCACCAACCATCGTGTCCCTCAGCCGCCGACTCCGACCACGAAGCCGCCAGAATCCTGGCCTCCCACCCCGAACAGGGCTGGAGCCTCCTGTGCAACGGAGTGATCGTCTTCGAGGACACCGGAGAGCTGCTTCCTGACTGCAGCGTGATCGAACCGCACCGCGGCCCGGCCCCGCACGTCCTCGTCAAAGCGGCCTGATCCCTCACCCTCCGTGACGGTTCACTCCTCGTAGGCGGACGCCGGCGGACACGAGCAGACCAGGTTCCGGTCGCCGAAGCTGTCGTCGATCCGCCGCACCGGCGGCCAGTACTTCGCCGCCGACACCCCGGCCGGGTAGGCGGCGAGCGACCTCGGGTAGGCGTGCTCCCACTCGTCCGCGGTCACCACCGCCGCGGTGTGCGGCGCGTTGCCCAGCGGGTTGTCCCCCGCCGGCCACTCGCCGGCCGCGACCCGGTCGATCTCCTCACGGATCGCGATCATCGCGTCACAGAACCGGTCCAGCTCGGCGAGGTCCTCACTCTCGGTCGGCTCCACCATCAGCGTCCCCGACACCGGGAACGACATCGTCGGGGCGTGGAAGCCGTAGTCGATGAGCCGCTTCGCGACGTCCGCGACGCTCACCCCGGTCGCCTTCGTGATCGTGCGCAGGTCCAGGATGCACTCGTGCGCGACCAGACCCTCGCTGCCGCTGTACAGCACCGGGTAGTGCTCCCGCAGCCGCGCCGCGACGTAGTTGGCCGCCAGCACCGCCGTCGCCGTCGCCTTCGCCAGCCCGTCGGGGCCCATCAGCCGCAGGTACGCCCACGGGATCGGCAGGATCCCCGCCGAACCCCACGGCGCCGCCGACACCGGACCCACCGGCGCCGCCGCCCCGCCCTCGAACACCGGGTGCGACGGCAGGAACGCCGCGAGGTGCGCGCGGACCGCGACCGGACCCACGCCCGGACCGCCGCCGCCGTGCGGGATGCAGAACGTCTTGTGCAGGTTCAGGTGCGACACGTCCGCGCCGAACTTCCCCGGCTTGGCGAAGCCCAGCAGCGCGTTGAGGTTCGCGCCGTCCACGTACACCTGGCCGCCCGCCTCGTGCACCTTCGCGCACAGCTCGGCGATGCCCGTCTCGTACACCCCGTGCGTCGACGGGTACGTCACCATGATCGCGGCGAGCCGGTCCCGGTGCTGCTCGATCTTCGCCTCGAGGTCGCCCAGGTCGACGTTGCCCAGCTCGTCGCAGGCCACGACCGCGACCCGCATCCCGGCCATCACCGCGCTCGCGGCGTTCGTGCCGTGCGCGCTGGACGGGATCAGGCACATGTCGCGCCCCGTGTCGCCCCGCGAGTGGTGGTACGCGCGGATCGCCAGCAACCCGGCCAGCTCCCCCTGCGAACCCGCGTTGGGCTGCAACGACACCGCGTCGTAGCCGGTCACCTCCGCCAGCCACCGCTCCAGGTCGCCGATCAGCCTGCGGTACCCCTGCGTCTGCGCCGCCGGCGCGAACGGGTGCACGTCGGCGAACTCGGGCCAGGTGATCGGCTCCATCTCCACCGTGGCGTTGAGCTTCATCGTGCACGACCCGAGCGGGATCATCCCCCGGTCCAGCGCATAGTCCATGTCGGACAGGCGCTTGAGGTAGCGCAGCATCGCCGTCTCGGAGCGGTGCGTGCCGAACACCGGGTGCGTCAGGAAGTCACTCGTGCGCCGCAGCTGCGCCGGCACCACGTCCGCGGTGTCCAGCTCGGTCACGTCCACGTGCGACAGCCCGAACGCGGCGAGCACGTCACGCAGGTGCCCGAACGTCGTGGTCTCGTCGCAGGCGATGCCGACCCGGTCGGCGTCCACCTGCCGCAGGTTGATCCCGCGCTCCGCGGCGGCCGCGACCACCGCCGCCGCCCCGCCCGGCACGACCGCCGTCACCGTGTCGAAGAACGCCTCGTGCTGCGTGGCGACCCCACCGGCGCGCAACCCCGCGGCCAGGCGCACCGCCATGTCGTGCGTGCGCGACGCGATCCCGCGCAGCCCGTCCGGGCCGTGGTAGACCGCGTACATGCTGGCCGTGACCGCCAGCAGCACCTGCGCGGTGCAGATGTTGCTGGTCGCCTTCTCCCGGCGGATGTGCTGCTCCCGGGTCTGCAGCGCCAGCCGGTACGCCGGGGCGCCGTCCGCGTCCTTGGACACGCCGACCAGCCGGCCCGGCAGCGTGCGCTCCAGGCCCTTGCGGACCGACATGTACCCGGCGTGCGGACCGCCGAAGCCCATCGGCACCCCGAACCGCTGCGCGCTGCCCACCGCGACGTCGGCGCCGAACGCGCCCGGCTCCCGCAGCAGGCACAGCGCCAGCAGGTCCGCGGCGAACGTGACGATCGCCCCCTGCTCGTGCGCCCGCGCGGTCAGCGCCTCCAGGTCCCGCACCGCACCGGACGCGCCCGGGTACTGCACGTGCAGGCCGAAGTACGCCTCGGGCAGCTCGCCGGCGTCCAGGTCGGCGACGGTGACGGTGATGCCGAGCGGCTCGGCCCGGGTCCGGATCACGGCCAGGGTCTGCGGCAGCACGTCGGCGTCGACCACGTACACGTCGGCCTTCACCTTCGAGGACCGGCGCGCGAGGGTCATCGCCTCGGCGGCGGCGGTCGCCTCGTCCAGCAGCGACGCCCCCGCGACCGGCAGGCCGGTCAGGTCCGCGATCACCGTCTGGAAGTTCAGCAGCGCCTCCAGGCGCCCCTGGCTGATCTCCGGCTGGTACGGCGTGTACGCCGTGTACCAGGACGGGTCCTCCAGGACGTTGCGCAGGATGACCGGCGGCGTGTGGGTGCCGTAGTAGCCGAGGCCGATCATGCTGACCAGCGTCCGGTTGGCCGACGCGAGGGCGCGCAGCTCGCCGAGCACCTCGGCCTCGGACGCGGCGAGGGGCAGCGCCAGGGGCTGGTGCCAGCGGATCGAGCCGGGGATCGCGGCGGTCATCAGCGCCTCGACCGAGTCGTAGCCGACGGTCTTGAGCATCCGCGACTGGTCATCGGGCGACGGTCCGATGTGCCGGCTGGCGAAGTTGGTCATTGGCCACACTCTTTCGATCCGGGGTCGGGGTGCACGTCCCTCCCCCTCTGTCGTGTGGCCTCCAGAGGTGCCAACCCGTCGCGGTCCTTCTGCCTGAGAGGTTCCGGGGAGGATTTGCCCCTTCGGCGCCGTCGTTGGTGCAGACGGTCTCTCCCGCGCGGGTATTGCCGGCGCTGCCCAATCTACCGGTTCTTTGACCATGGTCACGAACGCGTGGCCGACGCCACAGCCGCTAGGGCATCCTAGGACACTAGCCGGGGTGGGTCGTCAGGGCTGCCGGCAGCGGGCGGAGTTGGCGTCCACCATGAGCAGCGAGCCGTCCACCGCCTCGAAGTCCGTGCCGGTGAGGCCCTTCAGGGCGTTGAGCTGACCGTTGTTCCAGCGGTCGTCCTGCGTACCGGAGAAGTACCAGGGCGAGCCGTTGTCGGCGAGGATCGCGCCGTACTGCTTGAGCGCCTGCGCCACCACCCGCGCCTGCGCCGGGAACTTCGAGATGTCCACCGACGCCTTCAGGCGGAACCGGGCCCCCATCGGTGGCAGCGCCGCGTCGGTCGACGACGACGCCGCGTGCCGGGCCGGCCACACGTACGCCTTCCTGGTGCGCGGCGCCGTGAACCGGATCGCGTGGTCGATCCGCCCGGCCGCCACCTCCTCCGCGCGCGGCAGCCCGGCCAGCACCGACAGGCCCGCGGCATCCGCCGACGTCCAGCCGGCCCGGCGCAGGTCGTTGCGGCGCAGGTCGAACACCGCGCCCGAGCCGGCCCGCCACGAGCCGTCGCCGTCGGGGTGCGCGTCGTACAGCTCGTACGCCTTGCACGCCGCGGTGTCGTGGACGATGACGTGACGGTCGCCGTCGGCGTTCGGGCCGCCCTCCACGCGGGCGGTGCGCGGGATCGGGTAGGGGCCCTTGTCGCTCTCGTCGGCGTACTCGAACGTCACCTTGACGCCGGCCTGACCGGCGCCGAGGGTGGTGACCGGGATGCCGAACGGCGCGCCGTCGATGAGGCCCGCGCCGAAGTCCGGGTGGGCGTGCGCGGACGCGCCGATGCTCGCCACCCACGCGGCGGAGTCCCGGTGCACCGGCAGCCTGGACACGTCGGCGTGCCACACGTTGTCCGCCGGGAAGATCGTGCACCCGGCCGGTGCCGAGGCCGACGGCGACGTCTGCGCCGACAGCCGGCCCTGCCCGTCCACGGCGGTCGACGGCGACGGGGACGGCGAGCCGCCGGCGGCGGTCCGTGCCGGCTCGCCGGACGAGCCGCAACCGCTCACACTCACCGCGAACGCCACCATGACCGCCAGCGCGGCACTGCGCCTCATGATCCTCCTCGGGTCGGCCCCCGATCCTCGCGGACCAGCCGGCACGATACCCGGACCCGCTGTGCGTCCCGCCCCGCACCCGACCGGTGCGGCTGGCATGATGGGCCGCGATGCTTCCCAGCCGGCGGGCCCGCCATGACCGTGTCTCGGCCGTCCTCGCCGCATCCGGCGACGACGAGCTGCTCGCGGCCCTGCGCACCGCCGCCGCGGTCGGGGTCGGGGTCGGCGGCGGGTCGGCGGTCCTGGACGTCGACGGCGCACCCGTGTTCGCCAAGCGGATCCCGATCACCGACCGGGAGCTCGCCCACCCGCACAGCACCGCGAACCTGTTCGACCTGCCGCTCACCTGCCAGTACGGCATGCACCGCCGCGGCGGGCCCGGCTTCGGGGCGTGGCGGGAGCTCGCGGCCAACCGCATCGTCACCGAGGGGGTGCTCGCCGGCGCGACCGGGGCGTTCGCGGTGCTGCACCACTGGCGGGTGCTGCCGGGGCGGCCACCGGTCCCGGACGAGCACCGCGACGTCGACGCCCTCGTCGCGCAGTACGGCGGGGCACCGCAGGTGCGGACCCGCCTCGAGGAGCTGGCCCGGGCCGGCGCGAGCCTGGTGCTGTTCCTCGAGCACGTCCCGCACGCGCTGCCCGGCGCCCTCGACCCCGCCGCGGCGCAGACGGTGGAGCGGCAACTGTTCGAGATCGTGGCGTTCCTGCGCGACGTGCGGCTGCTGCACATGGACGGGCACTTCGGCAACATGCGGGCCGGCGACGGCCGCATCCACCTCGTCGACTTCGGGCTCGCCACGTCGCCGCGGTTCGACCTCAGCGACGCCGAGCGCGGGTTCGTCGCCCGGCACCTCGGCCACGACCGGGACTACGCGGCGGCGCGGCTGGTGAACTGGCTCGTCGTCAGCCTGGGCCTGGCGACGATGGACGACGAGGCGCACGCCCGGGACGCGGTCGTGCGCCGGTGCGCGGCCGGCGACCTCCCGGCGGGCCTGCCGCCGGCCGTCGCGGGCGTGCTGCGGCGGCACGCCGCCGCGGCCGCCCGGATGAACGACTTCCACCGGCGGCTCTGGGCCGGCGACCCGCACGCCCGCTACCAGGACCGGTAGGCGTCAGGTGCGGGCCGCCACCAGGCCGTACGAGGACGGGGCGACGTTCGGGAACACGTCGGCGAGGGCGCCCAGGCCGCAGCGGCGCTGCAGGATCTCGCCGATCACCGAGCGGTAGTCGGTGGTGGCGGTCAGGTCGCCGGCGGTGAGCTTCGCCGGGGCGAGCCCCGGCCAGGTGCCGTGGACCCGGCCGCCGCGGACACCGCCGCCGAGCAGCAGCATGGCGTTACCGTTGCCGTGGTCGACGCCGCGGGAGCCGTTCTCCGCGACGCGCCGCCCGAACTCGCTCAACGTGAGCAGCGTGACCCGGGCGAACGCCGGGCCGAGGTCGGCGGCGAACGCCTCCAGCGCCAGCGCCAGCTCGGTCAGGTGGTCGTGCATCCGCTGGCCCTTGACGGGGGTGCCGAGCGCCTCGTGCATGTCCCAGTCGCCGAAGTCGACCGTCGCCGCCATCAGCCCGACGTTCGCCTTCACCAGCCGGGCCACGTCGCGCAGCGCCTTGCCCAGCGCCGTCGCCGGGTAGGTGGCGGCCGGGGTGTACGCGCCGAGCGCGGCCACCGTGCCGAGGGTCGCGTTGACCGCGCGGGCCGGGTCGGCGAGGACCGCCGGGGCGCCGTCGAACAGCTTGGCCAGGGTCGCGGCCATCGGGGTCTTCGCGTCGTTGCCGGCCAGCTTGAACGCGTCGACCGACGACATCGACACGTCCGGCGCCGGGCCGGCGAACGCGCGGGCCGGGCCGGTCGCGCCCATCGCGACGCCCGCGGTCGGCGCGGCCGCGCCGGCGACGCCGAGCATGCGGTCCAGCCAGCCGGTGCGCACCGACGTGCCGGCGGCCGCGCGCTCCAGCTCCTCCATCGCCTGGAAGTGGGAGCGGGACGGGTTGGGCTGGCCGACGGCGTGGACCGCGCCGAACGTGCCGGCGTTCCACCGGGCCAGTAGCGGCGCGAACGCCGGGTGCAGGCCGAAGGTGCCGTCGCCGGCGATGACCGACGCCTTCGGCACGGCGATCGTCGGCCGGGCCGTGTAGTAGTCGGGGTCGCCGATCGGCACGACGGCGGACAGCCCGTCGAACCCGCCGCGCAGGGACAGCACGACGATGGTGTCGCCGGTGTACGGGGTGCCGGCGAACGCCAGCCGGGTGGCGAGCCCGTCGCCGAGCAGGCCGGTGAGGGCGGCGCCGGCGCCGACCGCGGCGGCCCGGCCGAGCAGCCCCCGGCGGGACAGTCCCGGCGCGGCGGTCTCGGCGGGTGTGCAGCAGGGGTTCACGAGCGGCATTGCGGTCACCTGGCCAGGAAGTAGGGCGAGTCGAGGACGAGGGCGATGAGGTGCGGCAGGCGGCCCGCGGCGGCGGGGTCGGTCGCCTTCAGCGGGCTCGCCGCCGTCTTGCCGAGGAAGGCCAGCAGCGCGTCGCGGTGCGCGGGCTGCAGGGTGGTGCCGACCAGCCGGGTCGTGAGGGCGTCGAGGAACGCGCCGTGCGTGGCGGGCAGCTTCGGCACCAGCGCCGTGAGCATCGACGCCGGCCGCACCAGCTGCTTGGGGTACCAGCCGGCGGCCAGGTTCAGGTGCGCGTTCCAGCGCACGAGCAGCCCGGACGGGGCGGTCCAGGCGGCGGCGACGTCCGGGTAGCCGTTCGGCGGCGACCACCGCATCGGGGCGTGACCGGCGTCGACAAGGTAGTTGTACAGGCCGCGCACGCCGTCGGTGCCGCTCGCCTCGGGCTGCAGGCCGAGGACCCGCACGGCCGCGACGAGGTCCTCGAACGGGGTGCGGACCTTCGCCCCGGTCGACGCGGCGAACTCCGGCGAGGCGAACAGCGCCCGCAGGACCGGGACGATCGCGGACTTCTGCTGCACGTACACCTGCTGCAACCGGCTGACGAGCGCCGGTGGCGGGTCGTCGGCGACGAACCGGACGCAGAGCCGGCGGGCGACGCGCTCGGCGGTGGCCGGGTGCAGGGCGAGCATCTCCACGAACGCGAGCGCGGCCGCCTCGCCGCCGCCGGCGGTCGCGTTGTCGTGCCGCCAGCCGAGGATGGTGACGGCGCCGGTCGCGTGCTGGGTGGCGTCGAACCTGTACAGGCCGGTGGTCTTGTCGACGGTGAGGCCGGTGAGCAGCCGCGCGGCGTCCTTCACGTCGGCCTCGGTGTAGATGAGCCCGACGGTGTGCAGCTCCATGAGCTCGCGGGCGTAGTTCTCATTGGGTTTCGCCTTCGTCGAGCTGCGGTTGTCCAGGTAGGACAGCATCGCCGGGGCGGTGGCGGTGGCCTTGAGCAGGTCGGCGAAGCGGCCGAGGGCGTGCTTGCGGATGAGCGTGTCGTAGCCGGTGCGGCTGTCCCACACCTCCCCCATCGGGCAGGTGACATTGAGCAGGTTCGACCACACGTCGACCATGATTTCCAGCAGCTGCCGCCGGCTCCACGCGGCGCGGGCGACCGCCGCGGAGCCGAGCTGCTGCATGGCGTCCCAGGCGCCGAACTTGAGCGTGCCGGCCTTGACCTTCGCGCGGATCGTGGTGATGTCGGCGCTGATCAGGGGGTACCGGGTGAGCAGCGCGTCGCAGGCGGAGTCGTCGATGGTCGACGGGGCCAGCTGCCGGTTGAGCCACGACGCGGTGCCGATCTCGCGGATCTCGGCCTCGGCGGCGGGGGTCGGTCCGTAGGTGGCGCGGCGCAGCAGGTGCAGGACCGGGTCCTGGGGGGTGAAGACGGTCACGCCGTTGCACGTCGGCCCGGGAAGGGCGGGTCTGACGACGGTGCCCGGCGCGCTCCTGCCCGGCAACCACTCCGCACCACCCCGCGGCGGCGGTCGGGTGGCGTCAGCGCGCGGCGGCGGCCGTGCGCACCGCGCCGGCGAACGCGGCGATCGACGGGTGCGCCGCCGTCCCGGCCCGGTAGGCGAACCGGGTCCGCCGCCGGGTCGGCAGCGCGGTCAGCACCACCCCCTCCGGCACCGACGGCGGGCGCACCGCCAGCTCCGGCACGACCGCCACGCCCTGCCCGGCGGCGACGAGCGTCAGCACGGTGACGAAGTCGTCGGCGTGGTGGCGGGCCCGCGGCTGGAACCCCTCGGCCTCGCAGGCGCGCACCGTCATCGTGTGGCACAGGGTGCCCGGCCCGGCGAGGATCCACCGTTCGTCGCGGCACCCGGCGAGGTCCAGGGGGCGGGTCGCGGCCAGGTACATCGTCTCGTCCAGCAGCGGCGCGGTGTCCAGCGCCGGGTCGGGGGCGATCGGCACCAGGTCGTAGTCGTGCACGAGCGCCACGTCGAGGGTGCCGTCGCGCAGCCGGGCCGGGACGAGGGCCGGGTCGAGCTCGTCGACGGTGAGGTCCAGGGCCGGGTGCTCGCGGGCGAGCGCGGCCAGGGCGGCCGGCAGCAGCGTGCGCACCGCGGTCGGGAACGCGCCGATGCGCAGCGGGCCGGACAGGCCGGTGCGGGTCGCGGCGAGCGCGGCGGTGGCGCGTTCCAGGGCGGCGAGCACCTCCTCGGCGTGGGCGGCGAGGACCGCGCCGGCCGGGGTGAGCGTGACGCCGCGGCCGGTGCGGGCCAGCAGCGCCGTGCCGGCCTCCCGCTCCAGCGCGGCGAGCTGCTGCGACACGGCCGACGGGGTGTAGTTGTGGGCGGCGGCGACGGCGGCGATGGTGCCCCGGCCGGCGAGGTCGCGCAGGAGGCGCAGCTTGCGCACGTCGAGCATCAGTTGAGCTTATGCTCGTCGCAACGAATGTGAACTGGACCTTCCGCTCGGCGGTGGGCGAGGCTGGACGGCATGCAGCTTTCGGGGATCTTCGTGCCGCTCGTGACGCCGTTCGCCGCTGACGGGTCGGTGGCGCTGGACGCGCTCGCCGCGCTCGCCGGCCGGGTGCTGGAGGAGGGAGCGGCGGGGCTCGTCGCGCTCGGCACGACCGGTGAGCCGGCGACGCTGAGCGGGGCCGAGCGGGCCGCGGTCGTGGACGTCTGCCGGGTGGTCTGCGCGAGGTACGGGGTGCCGCTGCTGGTCGGCACCGGCGGCAGCTCGACCGCCGGGACCGTCGAGGCGGTGCGGGCGGTGCGCGGCGACGCCGCGATGGTGGTCGTGCCGCCGTACACGCGGCCGGGCGCGGCCGGGGTCCTGGCGCACGTACGCGCGGTGGCGGCGGCCTCGCCGGTGCCGGTCGTGGTGTACCACGTGCCGTACCGCACCGGGCAGCCCCTCGACGTGGCGACGCTGCTGCGGCTGGCGGCGGTGCCGAACGTGGTGGGCATGAAGCTGTCCGACGGCGCCGTCAGCGGCGACACGGTCGCGCTGCTGGGTGCGCTGCCGCCGGGGTTCGCGGTGCTCGGCGGCGACGACACGGTCGTCGGACCGCTGCTGGCGCTCGGCGCCGCCGGCGGGATCCTCGCCTCGGCGCACGTGGCGACGGGCCGGTTCGTGGCGCTGCACGAGGCGTGGCGCGACGGCGAGGTGCGCCGGGCGCGGCGCCTCGGCGCGCGGCTCGCGGCGGTGTCGGCGGCGCTGTTCGCCGAGCCGAACCCGGCGGTCGTCAAGGCCGTCCTGCACGCCGAGGGGCGCATCCCGACACCGCACGTGCGGCTGCCGCTGCTGCCGGCGTCGGCGGCGGCGCTCGCCGCGGCGCGCGACGCCCTCGCCGGGCTCGCCGCCGGCGCCCGGTGATCTCGTTGGACCGTCATCGGGCGGTCACCCATCGGCGTGGATGGCCCGGCTGCCCCACGAAACCACATACCGGACGGTTCGACCAGCTCATCTCGGTGGCACGTTCGGGGGATTCCGGGCGGCTGCGCAGGCCGTACCGTCGATGTCGTCACCAAGTGTCACCAACTGAGGGGAACCGCCATGAGCGAGTTCGACACCGGCGCCGACTACGGCCACGTCGAGGCGGGTCATGAGAGCGAGTCGCTGGACCAGCTCCACCAGGTCGAGGCCAACGAGAACAACTACGACTCGCAGTTCGGCGTCTACGAGCAGGACCACGCCTCCGCCGAGTCGACCTCGTTCGACCAGGGGCACCAGGTCGAGTTCACGGGCGCGGACGGCTCGCACTACGCGGAGCAGGACTTCACGTCGTACGACCACGCCGCGGCCGAGTCCGACCACGTCTTCGCGGCCGAGGGCAGCGAGTCCTCCAGCTCGTCGGCGTTCGCGCAGCTCGACGCGCTGCAGCACCAGCTCGACTCGTCGTTCGCCTCCGCCACCGAGCTGCACACCGACGGCCAGGGCGAGCTGGGCGTCGCCTCCAACTGAGCTTCACCCGCGTAGGTCCGGAGCCGGTCAGCCCCGCAGCTGGCCGGCTCCGGCCGTGCTCCGGGCCCGCCGCTGACGTGGCGGCGCCCACAACCACCCGGCGCGGATTGGACCGTGCCGGCGGCCGGGTGCGCGCCTAGCGTCGAGGGCATGGAAATCCTTCGGTACAGCGCGTTCACCACCGACCCCAAGGGCGGCAACCCCGCCGGGGTGGTGCTCGACGCCACCGGCCTGGATGACGCCGCGATGCAGGCCATCGCGGCGGACGTCGGCTACTCCGAGACCGCGTTCCTGTCCGGTGACCGTTCCGGGGAGCGCATCGGGGTGCGGTACTTCAGCCCGCTCGCCGAGGTGCCGTTCTGCGGCCACGCGACGATCGCGACCGCCGCCGCGTACGCCGAGCGCTTCGGTCTCGGCCCGCTGCGCCTGCAGTCGCGGGTCGGCCCGATCGACGTGGAGACGCGGGTCGGGGTGGACGGGCTGACCGCGACGCTGCGCAGCGTGCCGCCGCACACCGAGCCGGTCGACGCGGCGGTCCTCAAGGCGCTGCTGCGCGCGCTGCGGTGGGACGCCGCCGACCTGGACCCCGCGCTGCCGGTGCGGGTGGCGTACGCGGGTGCCCGGCACCCGGTGGTGGCCGCGGCGACCCGGGCCCGGCTCGCCGACCTCGACTACGACGTGCCCGCGCTGACCGAGCTGATGCGCCGGCACGACTGGACCACGGTCGACCTGGTGTGGCGGGAGTCGGCGGCGGTGTTCCACGCCCGCAACCCGTTCCCGCCCGGCGGGGTCTACGACGACCCGGCGACGGGGGCGGCCGCCGCGGCGTTCGGCGGTTACCTGCGCGAGCTCGCGCTGGTGGACGTACCGGCGACACTGCGCATCCATCAGGGGCACGACCTGGGCCGGCCGAGCCTGGTCACGGTCGAGCTGGACGCGCGGCCCGGCAGCGGGGTCGCGGTCACCGGCACGGCCGTGCCGATCCCGTAAGCGGCCCGTAACGCCGGAAGCGTTGGCCGGTGTACCGCGGGGAGGGCTGATCCAGCCGCGGACATCGGCCAACGCTCTACGGGGCGAGGCAGGCGGTGCCTCCGCCGTGCGCCTGCCCGGTCAGCAGCTCGACGCGAAGCCGATCACGGCGACCGAGTTGCACGACACGTTGATCGGCACCTGGACGGTGGTCGAGGACTGGTTGCCGTTGAACAGGCCGGCGTTGTAGCCGGTGGTCCAGCCGCCGTTGCTGTTGTACGCGTACGCGCCGCCGTTGCCGCTGCCGTTGCCGTCGTTGTCGTCGTCGTACGAGTTGCCGTACGAGTTGTTGTGGTAGTACGAGTTGCCGCTGCCGTTGCCGGACGAGTTGCTGTTGGCGTGGTGCTTCTTGTGCTTCTTCTTGTGGCTGGTGGCGTTCGCGTTGCCGTTGCCGTTGCCGTTGCCGTTGGAGTTGCCGGCACCGCTTCCGCTGCCGCCGTCGCCGTTGTAGGCGTAGGCGCCGCCGGAGCAGTTGGCGTTCGCGAAGCCGACGATCGCCACGGCGTTGCCGCAGATGTTCACCGGAACCTGGACCGTGGTCGAGGACTGGTTGCCGTTGAAGAACCCGACGTTGGGCCCGCTGACCCAGTCGGCTTGGGCGGCGGTGCCGGTGAGCGCGAGGCCACCCAAGGACAGCGCGGCGATCTGCACCGACCGGATGAGCCAGCGATTCATGATGACGACCTTTCGACGAGTGATCGACGGTGAACGTCCGTCGCGACCCCCACTTAACCCGAAATGCGAGTCCTGGACGGATATTTCACGAAAAACAGTCACGCAATGCACCCGCAAGGTTACGTAATGTAGCGCCCTTCGGCGTGGCGCCGACGCCTCCATGACACTTGCCGATCCCGGCGATACTCGGGCCATGCACGCACCCGCCCGCACCGCTGCCGCCCTGCTCGCGGCACTGCTCACCGGCGGCCTGCTGGCCGCCTGCTCGCCGCCGGAGGAGCCGATGATGGCCGTCGGCCGCGACGGCAGCGGGCGGCCGGTCCTACACCTGCGGCAATGCGGCGACGCCGGCACGGTGGCCAGGGTGTCGCTCACGCTGGGCGGCCCGGAGGCCGAGCCGGCCGGCACCGCCATGCCCACCGCCCACGAGGGTCTGCAGCCGTCGGGTGCGGCACCGAGCGGCTCGGCCACCGCGGTGCCGTACAACGGCCGCGGTCTGCCCGCGACCCCGGCCGGCGGCGGTCCACTCTGGCGGATCTGGAATGCCGCCGACACGGACAGGTCCTGGACCATCGAGATCGGCACCACGCCCGCGGGCTGGCGCGAGGAGCCCGACCCGTCGGTGCCGGCCGGGCCGGTCCAACTGCTGCCCGAGCGGCGGTACCGGCTCTACGCCTTCACCTACCGGCCCCACGTGCGGGACGTCGTCTTCACCCTGGCAGACCTGGACCGGCTCGGCGACGGCCAGGTCTGGGGGCACAAGGGGCACGGCGGCGAGGCGCGGCCGCTGACCCTCGAGCAGTTCCGCGAGCAGGCCGACGACGCCTGCTGAGCGGGCTCACTCGGCCTTGACGCGTCTGCGGCGGCGCCACACGTACACCAGCGACACCGACACCAGCAGTCCGGCGGCGACGATCAGTGCGGGCGTCTCGTAGCGGTGCAGCAGGGCGCGGAGGCGCTCCAGGTTGCCGCCGGCGACGGCGCCGACCGAGACCCACAGCGCGGTCCAGGCGGCGCCGCCGATCGCGTCGCGGATCGTGTACTGGCGCCACGGCAGCGCGATGGCGCCGGCGATGAGGCCGTTGGTCTGCCGCAGGCCGTCGATGAACCGGGCGACCACCACGATGTTGCGGCCGCGGCGGGCGAAGAAGCGCTCGGCGCGGGCCAGCCGCGGCTCGGTCAGCCCGACCCGCCGGCCCCAGCGCAGGATGACCGGGCGGCCGGCCCGGCGGCCGAGCCAGAAGCCGAGGTTGTCGCCGGCCACCGCCGCGCCGAAGGTGATCGCGACGACCAGCGGCAGGCTCATCTGGCCGTGCCCGGCGAGCACCGCGGCGGCCACCACTACGCTCACCGCCGGGGTCGGCACGCCGATCCCCTCCAGCAGCACCAGCAGGGCGAGGGCCGGATAGCCGTAGCGCTCCAGTGTCTCCACCGGACAATGAGATCATGTCCAGTTGGTACGAGTCCCACATCGACCGGCAGATCCGCGAGGCGCAGGAACAGGGGCAGTTCGACAACCTGCCGGGTGCCGGCAAGCCACTGCCCGATCACGGCGAGCTCTACGACGAGGACTGGTGGATCCGCGACCTCGCCCGGCGCGAGGGCCTGCCCGGCGGGGTGCCGCCGACGCTGCGGCTGCGCCGCGAGGTCGA
The DNA here is from genome assembly GCF_000716715.1 of Dactylosporangium aurantiacum. Classification (GTDB taxonomy): domain Bacteria; phylum Actinomycetota; class Actinomycetes; order Mycobacteriales; family Micromonosporaceae; genus Dactylosporangium; species Dactylosporangium aurantiacum. Next base: position 72,305 of record NZ_JNYJ01000003.1, read on the forward strand.
GGACCTGCCGGAGCGGCTGGCGTCGCTGCGCACCGAGGAGCGGGTGCGGGCGGTCGTCGAGGAGCTCAACACCCGCATCGAGCAGGCCCGGCGCGGGCTGATGGACGGCCCGCCGACCGTGCTGCCCGCGCTGGACCCCGACGCGGTCGTGCGGCGGTGGCGGGCCGGGCGTTGACATGACGCGTGGCGGCGCTTACGTTCTCCACAACTGTTAGTCAGTTTGCCTATTAGTTGCCGGAGGCAGCAAATGCCGCTCGGGGGATCCTCGAAGCTGCTCAAGGCCCTCAACGAGGCGGCCGCGCTCGGGCACCTGCTCGACCACGGCCAGCTCACCCGGGCCGAGCTGCGCGCGCTGACCGGCCTGTCCAAGCCGACCGTCTCCGAGGCGGTCAGGCGGCTCGCCGATGCCGATCTCGTCGTCGGCGCCGGGCACGAGACCGGCCGGCCCGGCCCCAACGCGGAGGTGTACGCGGTCAATCCGGACGCCGCCTACGCCGTCGCCATGTCGGTGCGCGACGGCGCGCCGTCGCTGACCGCGTCGCTGCACGACCTGCGCGGCGTCCAGCGGGCCAGGCTCGCCGTTCCGACCGACTTCACCCGGACCGACCCGGCCACCGCGGTCAGCGCCACCATCGACGCGCTGTGCGCGGCGGCGGGCGTCGGCCGGGGCCCGGTCGCGCACGTCCAGCTCGCCGTCGCCGGCGCGGTCGACCCCCGGGACCGGGTCATCCACCACGTCGACGTGCCGGGCTGGAGCCGGCGCGGCCTGCTCGACGACCTCACCACGGCGGCCGCCGTGCCGGTCGAGGTCGACAACGACGTCAACCTCGCCGCGCTCGCCGAACGCGCGCACGGCGCCGCGCAGGGCCTGCCGGACGGCGACGGGTTCGTGCTGCTGTGGCTCGGCGACGCCGGCCTCGGCCTGGCCATCGACCTCGGCGGCGGCAGGCTGCTGCGCGGCGCCCGCGGCGGCGCCGGCGAGATCGGCTACATGCCGGTCACCGTCGACGGCGCACGGGACCTGCACGACCTGGTCAGCGGCGAGGCGGTGCGGGCCCTGGCCGCCCAGCACGGCACGGACCCCACCGACCGGCTCACCGACAACGCCCTGCTGGCCGAGCTGGCCGGGCGCATCGTGCTCGGCCTCGCCGCGGTCGTCGCGGTGCTCGACCCGCCCCTCGTAGTGCTCGGCGGGGAGATCGGCCGGGCCGGCGGGGCAGCGCTCGGCGAGGCGGTCGCCAAGGCGATGTCCCGGGCCGCGCCGCTGGAGACCGAGATCGCCGTGAGCACCGTCGAGGACGACGCTCCCCTGCTGGGCGCCGCGGACGCCGCGCTGTCGGCCGTGCGGCGGGTCCTGCTCGACAGGCTGCGACAACCGGGCGCCTGAGCGCGCCCGCCCCGAACCGCGGACGTCGGCCGATCTGGCGGCATCGACCGACGTCCGCGCGCTACCACCACCATCCCCCATGCAAACGACGTTGGTCAATACATGCTGTTGACCGGCGGCTGCCGCACGCCTGTTCCGACCCCCAGGAGGAACCCCTTGCGTCGCATCGTCCCCCTCGTCGCGGTGGCTCTGCTGGCCACCGCCTGCACCCCGGGCCCGAAGGACAAGCCGATCGCCGACCCCGGCGCCGACGTCTCCGGCACCGTGGAGTTCTGGCACTTCTTCACCGACCGGGAGGCCACCGCGATCGACGGCGTCGTCGCGGACTTCCAGGCCAGCCACCCGAAGATCAAGGTCGTGGTCAAGTCCGGCCAGGACGACTCGAAGATGACCCAGGCGATCGGCGGCGGGCAGGGCCCCGACGTCGGGCTGTCCTACTCCACCGACATCGTCGGGCAGTTCTGCGCCAGCGGCGCGTGGCTGGACCTGGGCCAGTACCTGAGCCGCGACAAGGTCTCCCTCGACGGCTTCCCGCAGACCGTCAAGGAGTACACCCAGTATAAGAACAAGCGCTGCGCGATGCCGGTGCTCGCCGACGCCTACGGCCTCTACTACAACACGAAGCTCTTCGCCGAGGCCGGGATCGCCGGCCCGCCGAAGACCCTCGAGGAGTTCGCCGACGCGGCGAAGAAGCTCACCAAGCGCTCCGCCGACGGCACCATCACCACCGCCGGTTTCCTGCCGCTGTGGGGCTTCTACGAGAACTCCCCGTCGCACCTCGGGCCGATGGTCGGCGGGCAGTGGCTCAAGGGCGACGGCACGTCGGCGATCGGCGGCGACCCCGCCTGGCAGGCGCTGCTGAAGTGGCAGAAGGACCTGATCGACTGGTACGGCTACGACAAGCTCGAGGCGTTCCGCGCCTCCCTCGGCGACGAGTACTCCGACGCGAACGCCTTCCAGAAGGGGCAGGTCGCGATGAACATCGACGGGGAGTACCGCATCGCGTTCGCCAAGGACCAGGCGCCGGACCTGCAGTTCGGGGTCGCGCCGATGCCGACGTCCACCCCGGAGCGCTACGGCGCCGGCTACGTCACCGGCAACGTCATCGGCATCTCCCGCACCGCGAAGAACCCCGAGGCGGCGTGGGAGCTCATCAAGTACCTGACGACCGACACCAAGGCGATCGTCAAGCTGGCCAACAGCCTCAAGAACATCCCGTCCACGAAGGACGCCCTCGCCTCGCCGGACCTGCACCTGGACGCGGAGTTCAAGACGTTCGTGGACATCTTCAACCATCCGAGGACGACCACCACCCCGCCGTCGTCGGCCGGCCCCGCGTACCAGGAGACGTTCCAGACGTTCTGCGACACCTGGCAGAGCGGCGGCGCGACCGACCTCGGCAAGGGCCTGTCCGAGGTGGACAAGCAGATCAACTCGCTGCTGCAGCTGGGCGGGTAGGGTGCCGCACAAGCTGCGCCACGCGCTGACCGTCGCCTCGTTCATGGCGCCGGCGACGGTCGGCATCGTGGTGTTCTTCCTGTACCCGCTCAGCAGCGCCGTCTACTTCTCCTTCACGAAGTTCGACCTGCTGAGCACCCCGGAATGGGTCGGGCTGCGCAACTACCGGCACCTGTTCGACGACCCGTTCCTGACCCGCGCCGCCACCAACACGCTGTGGCTGTGCGCGGTCCTGGTGCCCGCCCGGATGCTCGGCGGCCTCGCCACCGCGACGCTGCTCACCACCGTCAAGCGCGGCGGCGGGATCGTCCGCACGATCTTCTACCTGCCGGCGCTCGCCCCACCGGTCGCCGCCACCCTCGCGTTCGTGTACCTGCTCAAGCCCGGCGTCGGCCCGGTCGACACGGCCCTGGCGCACCTCGGCGTCGACGGGCCGCTGTGGTTCAACTCCCCCGACTGGTCCAAGCCGTCGCTGGTGCTGCTGGGCCTGTGGGGCGTCGGCGACGTCATGGTGCTGTACCTGGCGGCGCTGCTGGACGTGCCGCAGGCGCAGCTCGAGGCGGCGCAGATCGACGGCGCCGGCGCGTGGCACCGCTTCCGGCACGTGACGCTGCCGCACATCTCGCCGGTCGTGGTGTTCACCGCCGTCGTCGGGGTCATCACCACCCTGCAGTACTTCGCGCAGGCGGCGGTCGCCGCGTCCGCGGCCAGCGGGCAGGCCACGACCGGCGCCGGGATCTCCTCCACCTTCGGCTACCCGGAGGGCTCCACGTTCACCTACCCGCTGTGGCTGTACGTCGTGGGCTTCCGGTACGGCGCCCTCGGCTACGCCAACGCGATGGCGGTCGTGCTGTTCCTGGTCGCGTTCGCCGTCTCGCTGCTGCTGCTGCGCCGATCCCTGAAGGTGTCATGAACCGCTGGCTGGTGTGGACCGCGCGGCACAGCCTCACGATCGCGCTGTGCGTCATGTTCGTCGCGCCCGTGGTGTTCCTGCTGCTGACCTCGCTGATGACCGACTCGCAGGCGCTCACCGCCTCGTACTGGCCGCGGCAGTGGCGCTTCGCCAACTACGCCGACGTGTTCAGCAAGACCCCGCTGCCGCGGTACCTGCTCAACACGGTGCTGTACTCGGTCGCGGCGACCGCGTTCATGCTGCTGGCCAGCGTGCCGGCCGCCTACGCGCTGGCCAAGCTGCGCTGGCGGGGGCAGGGCGCGTACCTCGTCGTCATCGTCTGCATGATGATGATCCCGCCGCAGGTGACCACGGTGCCGCTGTACCTGATGTGGGCGAACTGGGGCCTCACCGGCACCCTGTGGCCGCTGGTGCTGCCGATGCTGCTCGGCGACGCGTTCTCCATCTTTCTGCTGCGGCAGTTCCTGCTCACCATCCCCACCGAGTACCTCGACGCGGCCCGCGTCGACGGCTGCGGCGAGTGGCGCACGCTGCTGCGGGTGGTGCTGCCGATGGCCCGGCCCGGCATCGCCGCCGCGGCGCTGTTCCAGTTCTTCTACGCGTGGAACGACTACTACGGACCGCTGCTGTACACCAGCGAGAACGAGCACAACTGGACGTTGTCGCTGGGTCTGGCGTCGTTCAAGACGCTGCATCATGTGCAGTGGAACCTCGTCAGCGCCGCCACGATCCTCACCATGGTGCCCGTCGTGGTGCTGTTCTTCTTCGCCCAGCGCGCCTTCGTGCAAGGTGTCACGTTGACAGGAGTCAAAGGTTGAAAATCGCCGTCGTCGGGGGTGGCTCCACGTACACCCCGGAGCTCATCGACGGGTTCGCGCGGCTCGCCCCGTTCGCCTCGGAGATCGTCCTGCTGGACCCCGCCCACGAGCGGCTCGAGGTGGTCGGCGCCTTCGCCCGGCGGCTGATGGCCGCGCACGGGCATCCGGGCACCCTGCGGTGGACCTCCGACGTCGACGACGCCCTCGCCGGCGCGGCGACCGTGGTCATCCAGCTGAGGGTCGGCGGGCAGGCGGCCCGCATCAGCGACGAGACGTTCCCCCTCGCGTGCGACTGCGTCGGGCAGGAGACGACCGGCGCCGGCGGCCTGGCGAAGGCGCTGCGCACGGTCCCGGTCGTGCTCGACATCGCCCGGCGTGCCGACCCCGGCGCGTGGATCGTCAACTTCACCAACCCGGTCGGGATCGTCACCCGGGCGCTGCTGGACCACGGGTTCAAGGCCGCCGGGCTGTGCAACGTGGCGATCGGCTTCCAGCGCCGCTTCGCCGCCACCCTCGGCGTCGACCCCGCCGCCGTGCTGCTCGACCACGTCGGGCTCAACCACCTCACCTGGGAGCGCGCGGTGTACGTCGACGGGGTCGACCAGCTGCCGCGGCTGCTGTCGGCTCACCTCGACGACGTCGCCGCCGAGGTGCGGATTCCGGCGCCGGTGCTGGCGACGCTGGGCACCGTGCCGTCGTACTACCTGCGCTACTTCTACTGCCACGACCTGGTGGTGCGGGAGGAGCGCGGCGGGCCGACCCGCGGCGCGACGGTCGCCGGGATCGAGGCGCAGCTGCTGCGCATGTACGCCGACCCGGCGCTGACGGCCAAGCCGGAGCTGCTCGGGCAGCGCGGCGGCGCGTTCTACTCCGAGGCCGCCGTCGGGCTGATCGCCTCCCTGCAGCACGACGACGGCGGCATCCACGCCGTCAACGTCCGCAACGCCGGCACGATGCCGTTCCTGCCCGACGACGCCGTCATCGAGGTCACCTGCCGGATCGGCGCCGGCGGGGCCACCCCGCTGCCGGTGTCGCCGCTCTCCCCGCACCTGCGCGGGCTGGTCGGCGCGGTCAGCGCGTACGAGGAGCTCGCCGTCGACGCGGCCGTGCGCGGCGGGCGGGACCGGGTGTACCAGGCGCTGCTGGCCCACCCGCTGGTCGGCCAGCACGAGCAGGCGACCCGGCTCACCGACGACCTGCTGGCCGCCAACCGCGACCACCTCGCGTGGCTGTCGTGACCGCACAGGTGTTCGCCGCGGTCGACGGCGGCAACTCCAAGACCGACGTCGTGCTCGGCGACGCCGACGGCCGGATCCTCGCCCGGGTGCAGGGCCCGACCATCTCCCCGCACGTGGTCGGGCTGCCCGGCTGCCTGGCCGCGCTCGGCGACCTGGTCGCCCGGGCCCGGGCCGCCGCGGCGCTGCCGGCGGCGCTGCCGCTGAGCCGGCTGTCGGCGTACCTGGCCGGCGCCGACCTGCCGATCGAGGTGGAGCGGCTCGCCGCCGGCATCGACGGTCTCGGCCTCGCGGACGCGGTCGAGGTCGACAACGACCTGTTCGCGCTGCTGCGCGCCGGCACCGCGGCGCCCGACGCGGTCGGGGTCGTCTGCGGCGCCGGGATCAACGCCGTCGGCCGCCGCCGCGACGGGCACACCTCGCGCTTCCCGTCGCTGGGCCAGCTGTCCGGCGACTGGGGCGGCGGGCACCACCTCGCCGCGCTCGCGCTCTACTACGCGGTGCGCGGCGAGGACGGCCGCGGGCGGCCCACCGCGCTCACCGGTGCCGTCACCGAGCGGTACGGGCTGCCCAGCGCCGAGGCGGTCAGCGTCGCCATGCACCTGGGCGACCTACCCGCGGGCCGCCTCGACGAGCTGTGCGAGGTGCTGTTCACCGTCGCCGCGGCCGGTGACGCGGTCGCCGGGCGGGTCGTGGCCAGGCTCGCCGAGGAGATCGAGGCGCTGGTCCGCGTGGCCGCCGGCCGGCTGGCGCTGCTGGACACCGCGTACACGGTCGTGCTCGGCGGTGGCGTGCTCACCGCCCGGCACCCGCAGCTGCACACCGACGTGGTGGCCAGGCTGGCCGCGCTGTCGCCGCACGCGTCGGTGACCGTGCTGTCCTCGCCGCCGGTCGCGGGCGCGGCGCTGCTCGCCCTCGACGCCCTGCACGGCGGGCCGGTCCCGGCCACGGTGGAGGCCGCCGTCCGCGCCGGCCTCTGACCGTCTGCCGGCCGTGGGCGGGTGAGCGTCGAGCGCTCACACCGGGCGGGTGTCCGCCGATGGGGTGTTGTGAGGTCAGGCACAGAACTGGCCGATCGGTCAGGTTCTGACCGATCGGTCAGGCATGCTGGCCGTCGGAGGTGAACCACCCATGGCCCGCAGCAAGACCCGCGACGAGATCCTGGCCGCCGCCACCCGCCAGTTCGCCGAGGCCGGCTACAAGGGCACGTCGCTGCAGGACATCGCCGCCGAGGTGGGCTGCTCGAAGGCGACCCTGCTGTACCACTTCGACAGCAAGGACGCGATCCTCACCGAGCTGTGCGCGCCGGCCCTCGCCGAGCTGGCCGACCTCGACGTCCGCGTCGCCGCCGAGCCCGACCCGGCCACCGCCCGCACGATCGGCGTCGAGGGCTTCGTCGACCTGGCCCTGCGCTACCGCAAGGAGATCCAGGTCATCTACGGCGACCTGCCGTACCTGCTGCGGCAGCCGGTCCTGCGACCGGTGAACGAGCTGACCGAGAAGCTGCTGGCGACCCTCGCCGGCGGCTCCGGCACCGCGGCGTCCCGGCTGGCCGCGAAGTTCGTGCTCGCCGGGCTGCCCGCGGTCGTCTTCGCCTGCACCGAGTTCGACGACGCGACCCTGCGCTCGGCCCTCATCGCGACCGCCGCGCGGGCGCTGGAACCCCTCCAGTAACGACCGCTCACCACTGCACACCGACAACCGAGGACAAGGACGACGGACATGGCAACCGTGCTCTACCGGCTGGGGCGGGCCTCCTTCCGCCACCGCTGGCTCGTGCTGATCATCTGGGTGGTGGTCCTCGGCGGGCTCGGCGGCGCGGCGGCCGCCTTCCGCGGCCCCACCTCCAGCGACTTCACCATGCCGGGCACCGAGTCGCAGCGCGCCATCGACGCGCTCAAGTCGCAGTTCCCGGAGGCCAGCGGCGCGACCGGCACCATCGTCGTCGCCGCGCCGCAGGGCCAGCCGCTGACCGCGTCGAAGGCCGCCGTGGACGGCCTCGTCGCCGAGGCGGCGAAGCTGCCCGGGGTGCTCGGCGCGCTCGACCCGTTCCAGACCGGCGCCGTGTCGCAGAACGGGCAGTACGCGCTGATCACCGTCCAGTTCGCCGACCGCGCCGACAAGGTCACCGACGAGCAGCGCGACGCCTACGAGGCCAGCGGCGCCGCCGCCCGGCAGGCCGGGCTGCGCGTCGAGCACGGCGGCGAGGTGATGAACAGCGAGCCGGAGGTCGGCGGCACCGAGGCGATCGGCGTGGTCATCGCCCTGGTCGTGCTCGTCGTGACGTTCGGCGCGCTGGTCGCGGCCGGCATGACGATGCTCAACGCGCTGATCGGCGTCGGCGCCGGCATGGCCGGCCTGTACGCGCTCAGCGGCGCCGTCCAGCTCACCAGCACCGCGCCGGTGCTCGCCCTCATGCTCGGCCTCGCCGTCGGCATCGACTACTCGCTGTTCATCACGTCCCGGCACCGGCAGAACCTGGTCGACGGGCTCGCCCCGGACGAGGCGGCCGGCCGGGCCGTCGGCACCGCCGGCTCCGCGGTCGTGTTCGCCGGCGCCACCGTCGTCATCGCCCTCGCCGGCCTCGCCGTGGTCAACATCCCGTTCCTGACGGTGATGGGTCTGGCCGCCGCCGGCACCGTCGCGGTCGCCGTGCTCGTCGCCATCACCCTGCAGCCGGCCCTGCTCGGCTTCGCCGGCCTGCGGATCCTGCCGCGCCGGCTGCGCAAGGCCGGCGCGGTCGACGCCGCCGCGGCCAAGGAGGCCGCCGGGTTCGGGTTCCGCTGGGCGCGGGCGATCACCCGCCTGCGGGTGCCGGTGCTGCTGGTCGGTGTCATCGGCCTCGGCGCGCTGGCGATCCCGGCCGCCGACATGCGCATCGCGCTGCCCGGCGCCAGCGCCGGCCCCACCGACTCCCCGGCCCGCAAGGCCGCCGACCTCATCGAGCAGGGCTTCGGCCCCGGCTTCAACGGCCGCCTCGCGCTGGTGGTGTCGACGGACTCCGCCGACACCACGAAGGCGAAGGCGCAGGAGGCTCTGGGCGTGCTGCAGGGCACCCCGAACCTGCTCGCCGCGACCCCGCCGAACTTCAGCCGCGACGGCAAGACGGCGCTGCTGGCGGTCATCCCGAAGACCGGCCCGACCGACGAGGCCACCGAGACCCTGGTGCACGACGTGCGGGCCAAGGTCCGCCAGGTCCAGGGCGCCGACATCGCGCTGACCGGCCAGACCGCCGTCGGCATCGACGTGTCGGAGAAGCTGTCCGACGCGATGCCGCGCTACCTGCTGCTGGTCGTCGGGCTGTCGGTGCTGCTGCTGATGCTGGTGTTCCGCTCCATCCTCGTGCCGCTCAAGGCCGCGGCCGGGTTCCTGCTCACCGTCGGCGCGACCTTCGGCATCACCGTGCTGGTGTTCCAGAAGGGGCACCTGGCCTCGCTGGTCGGCCTCGACACGCCCGGGCCGCTGGTGAGCTTCCTGCCGATCCTGCTCATCGGCATCCTGTTCGGCCTCGCCATGGACTACGAGGTGTTCCTGGTCTCCCGCATGCGCGAGGACTACGTGCACGGTGCCGGCCCGCAGGAGGCCACGATCAGCGGCATGGGCCACGGCGCCCGGGTCGTCACCGCGGCGGCGCTGATCATGACGTCGGTGTTCGCCGGATTCATCCTGCTCGACGACCCGGTGATCAAGTCGATGGGCTTCGCCCTGGCCATCGGCGTGGCCATCGACGCGTTCATCGTGCGCATGACGATCGTGCCGGCGGTCGTGTCGCTGCTGGGCCGCGCCGCGTGGTGGCTGCCCGGCTGGCTGTCGAAGCTCCTGCCGAACGTCGACATCGAGGGCGAGAAGCTGCGCGAGCACCTCGCCGCGCACCCGGACCCCGAGCCGGTCCGCGTCTGAGCACCGCCGTTTTCCGGTACTGGGGGCCCTCGGGCCCCCAGTACCATGCGTGGTCGTGACACACGGCGCGGTCCGGCTGCGGGCCCGGGTGCACCGCGCCGGGTGCACCGCGGCCCGGGCGGGCGGGTGCTGCGCCCCCGCACCCCGCTGCCGGAGCTGGCGGCCCGCTCCCCGCTCGCCCGTGACGGCGACGGCCTGTTCGCCGGGTTCCGCGGCGGGCTGGTCGAGTTCGGCGACGCGGTCACCGCCGCCACCGTCGACGTGCCGAAGCTGCGCGACGTGCGCCGGCACGGTGCGGCGCTGCTGCTCGGCCTGCACGGCACCCTCGGCGCCGACCTCGAGATGGACGTGCTGGTCAGGGACGAGCGCTACCGCCGCCGGTGAACAGCCCGGCGTGCTCCCGCAGCCAGTCGCGCAGCGTCAGCGCCGGCCGCCCGGCCAGCCGCGGCACGGTGTCGGACACCCGGTGGTCCCACGCCGCCGACTGCCGCTTGAGCTCCAGCAGCGCCTCCAGGCGCGCGCCGCCCCAGCCGCGCGCGGCGAACTCCGCGCGGGTCTGCGCCACGGTGCGCATGACGAGCCGGACCGGCGCGCCGATCACCTCGCCGACGGCGCGGGCCTGCGCCGCCGGTGACAGCGCCTCCGGCCCGGTGATCGTGTACTCCTTGCCGAAGTGCCCGAAGCGGGTCAGGACGGTCGCGGCGACGGCGGCCACGTCCAGCGGGTGCACCATCGCCGAGACCGGGTCGGTCTCGGTGACCGTCATGGTGCGGTCGTGGGCGATGCCGTGCGCGTACTGCTCCAGGTACGTCATGAACGTCCCGGGACGCAGGATCGTCCACGGGATGCCGCTGCCCCGCACGACCTCCTCGCCGGCGCGGTGCCCGGCGGAGATCCCGTCGGTGGCGCCGAACGTGACGCCGCTGGTGGACAGCTTGACGAGGTGCCGAACGCCGGCGGCGCGGGCGGCGGCGACGAGGGCCCGCTCCTGCACGGGCCCGTCCGGGCCGTACCCGGGGACGAGGACGAACACGGACGTGACGCCGTCCAGGACGGCGGGCAGCGTCTCGGGCCGGTCGAGGTCGCCGTAGACCTCGCCGGGCAGCGACGGGCGGCGGGTCATGGCGCGTACGGCGGCGCGCCGCGCGAGCAGGGGGACGAGCTCACTACCGATGGTGCCGGTGGCACCGGTGACCAGAATCATGATCTTCCAAGGGTGATCGCGGCGTTGTCGCACGCCGTGGCGGAAAGGCACGAGGGAGCGGCGCCGTCGCCCGCGCGGGGAACGGCGAGGATACAGACCTCGACCCTCGGTCAGCTCCCGACCGGGGCCCCGTCTCCGGCACGTCGTGCCTCGCGACCACGTCCTTTCCGATCACCGGAGCGGTCAGCGTACCGTGCCCGGGTTCCACCTCGCCAGCGCCGCGAGCCGCGTCACCGCCCGCTTCGCGGCCTTGGCCACCCGCTCGGCCTTGACCGTGTGCTCCTCGCCCGAGACCTCGCCCCACAGCGAGTCATACAGCTGCCGCAGCGCCCCGCCGCGGCGGCTCAGCCCGTTGAGCACCTCGTCGTCGAACTGGCTGCCGAGGTCCCAGACGAGGTCGATGCAGTCGACGACCCAGCCGTCGCGCATCGCCGGGGTCCACTGCGCGAACCGGTCGAACCGGTAGCCGTAGGCGTCCGACGCGCGCGGCGGCGCGCCCTGCCGGAGCCCGTGCCGCAGCGCTTCCCAGCCGGGCGTACGGGACAGCACGTGGTCGCCGCCGTCCCGGCGCACGTGGTCGCACAGCTGCTCGACGGTGTCGAAGACCGCGTAGCGCCGCCCGGCGGGCAGCAGGAAGTCGTGGCCGTCGTCGGCGTTGCCGCCCCACAGCGACCACCCGGCCCGGTCCGGCAGCACCAGCCGCACCGGCCACAGCATGGCGGCGTCGAACACGCTGTCCATGGCGCGCATCCTCCCGGGCGGGCCGGGCGGCGGCGAGCGGATTTCCCTCGGACTTCCACCCGACGTGGACTGGACAAGAACAGTTAACAAACTTAATAATGGCGAGCACCGTCGATGGAGGTCCACCCCCATGAAGCGCACAGCGCTCATCCTCGGCGCCGCGATCCTGCTGGTGACCGGTCTGCTCGTGACCACGAACGCGTACGCCGCCAACCTGTTGACCAACCCCGGGTTCGAGAGCGGGTCCCTGTCCGGCTGGTCCTGCACCGGCACCGGCTCAGGGGTCGTGACCACCCCCGTGCACTCCGGCTCCTACGCCCTCAACGGCAACGCCACCGCGTCCGACACCGCCCAGTGCACGCAGACCGTGACCGTCCAGCCGAGCACCGCGTACACGCTCACCGGCTGGGTGCGCGGCTCCTACGTGTACCTCGGCGTCACCGGCGGCGCGTCCACCTGGACCAGCGGGACCGGCTACACGAAGCTGACCGTGCCGTTCACCACCGCCGCCGGGCAGACCTCCGTCCAGGTCTACCTGCACGGCTGGTACGGCACCGGCGCCTACAACGCCGACGACATCTCCCTCGACGGCCCCGGCGGGCAGCCCAGCCCGACGACCGCGTCGCCGACCCGCAGCCCCTCGGCGTCGCCGTCGCCGTCGAAGTCGCCGTCGGCGTCGCCGTCGAAGTCCCCGTCCACCTCGCCCAGCACGTCGCAGCCGCCGGTGACCGGGCTGCCGAAGCACGCGCTCATCGGGTACCTGCACGCCAGCTTCGCCAACGGCTCCGGGTACGTGCGGATGGCCGACGTGCCGGCCGCCTGGGACATCATCAACCTGTCGTTCGGCGAACCGACGTCGGTCACCTCCGGCGACATCCGGTTCAACCGCTGCTCGGCCGCCGAGTGCGCAGGCGTGGAGTCCGACGCTGAGTTCCTCGCCGCGATCAAGGCCAAGCAGGCCCAGGGCAAGAAGGTCCTGATCTCCATCGGCGGCCAGAACGGCCAGGTGCAGCTCACCACGGCCGCGGCCCGCGACGCGTTCGTCAGCTCGGTCAGCGCGATCATCGACCGGTGGGGCCTCGACGGGCTCGACATCGACTTCGAGGGCCACTCGCTGTACCTCAACCCGGGTGACAGCGACTTCCGCAACCCGACCACCCCCGTGGTGGTGAACCTCATCGCCGCGCTCAAGTCGCTCAAGGCGAAGTACGGCACCCGGTTCGTGCTGACCATGGCGCCCGAGACGTTCTTCGTGCAGCTGGGCTACCAGTTCTACGGCGGCACCAGCGCCGGGGACAACCGGGCCGGCTCCTACCTGCCGGTCATCCACGCGCTGCGCGACTCGCTGACCGTCCTGCACGTCCAGGACTACAACTCCGGCCCGATCACCGGCCTGGACAACCAGTACCACCAGATGGGCGGCGCCGACTTCCACATCGCGATGACCGACATGCTCAAGGCCGGTTTCCCGGTCGCGAACACCGGTCAGACGTTCCCCGGGCTGCGCGCCGACCAGATCGCGTTCGGCGTGCCGGCCGCGGTCAGCGCCGGCAACGGCTACGTCGCCCCGGCCGTCGTCCAGGCCGCCGTCAACTGCCTCGTCAAGGGCAGCGGCTGCGGGTCGTACACGCTGCGCGGCGGCACCTCGCCGGACTTCCGCGGCCTCATGACCTGGTCGATCAACTGGGACCGCTACTACAACTGGGAGTTCATGAACACCCAGGAACCGTTCCTCAACGCCCTGCCGTAGGTTCGAGTGCGTGAGCGCACTTGATCTCGTCAGCACCTGGCCAGTCACCACCGCGTCGGTCGCGGTCGTGGGTCCCGAAGGGGTCCGCGACCGCACCGGCCCGGACGATCCCCTGCCCTGGGCGTCCGTCACCAAGCTGCTGACGGCACTGACCCTGCTCGTCGCCGTCGACAAGGGCGACGTCCTGCTCGACGAGCCCGCCGGCCCGGAGGGCGCCACGGTCCGGCACCTGCTGGCACACACGTCCGGGGTCGCGTTCGACGACGACACGCAGGTCGCCGCGCCCGGCCGCAAGCGGATCTACTCCAACCGCGGCTTCGAGCTGCTCGCCGACTTCGTCCTGACCCGCACCGGCGGCACGTTCGCCGAGCTCATGACCGAGTCCGTGCTGCGGCCCCTGGGCATGGGCGGCACCACCCTGCAGGGCTCCCCGGCGGCGGGCGCCCGGGGCCCGCTGTCCGACCTGGCCCTGCTCGGCCAGGAGCTGCTCGACCCGACCCTCGCCCCCGACCTCATGCCGGAGGCGGTCACCGTCCAGTTCCCCGGCGTGTCGGGAGTACTGCCGGGCTTCGGCCGCCAGGACCCGAACGACTGGGGTCTGGGCTTCGAGCTGCGCGACGGCAAGTCGCCGCACTGGACCGGGTCACGCAACTCCCCCGCCACGTTCGGCCACTTCGGCCGCTCCGGCACCTTCCTGTGGGTCGACCCGGTCGCCGGCCTGGCCTGCGCCTGCCTCACCGACCGCGACTTCGGCGAGTGGTCCGCCGAGGTCTGGCCCATCCTGTCCGACGCCGTCCTGGCGGGCGCCGCGGCGTAGGAGGCGGACGATCGCGTCGGCGGTGCACCTCTCGCGGCGCACCGCCGACACCGGCCCTTCAGGCGTCGCGCTCGATCACCTCGTCCAGCTGCCGATACACCCAGACCCCGATCAGCACGGCGACGAGGCGACCCGGTTCGACGAGCCCGTGGCCGAGATGGGCCACCGCCGAATCGGCGATCTCGCCCGCCGAGGTGCCGAGCACGGTTGCGGCCGCACCGATCACGGCGTATCGCCCCCGCATCGCGTCTACGTGTTCACCCACGACGCGCTGCTCGAGGAGTCCGTCAGCCAGCTGGGCGGCGCGCTGGTCGACAGGTACCGGGCGCGGATCGCCCGGTGGGCCCGGACGTACATCGACCGGGGCCGGGTCGAGGACTTCTTCTGACGCCGGCGGCGGGGGGGCCCCCCGGGGGGGGGGGGCCCCCCCGCCTGTGCGGTGCCGGTATCAGGTCGTCGGGGTCAGGTCATCGGGGTCAGGACGTCGGGGTCAGGTCGTCGGGGTCAGGACCAGCTGGAGGTCGACCAGTCGTCGGCGGACCAGTAGTGACCGCTCCAGTAGTGGCCGGACCAGTAGTGGCCGGTCCAGTACTGCTCGGACCACTCCGGGTCGCTCCAGGAGCCGGTGCCGGTCCACGGGGTGCCCTGCCAGGAGGCGGCGGCCCAGGTGCGCGACGTCGACGGCGGGACCCAGCGCTGGTTGTCCTGGTCGCCGCAGTCCCAGACCTGCAGCTGGGTGCCGTTCGTGGAGTTCCACTCGGTCACGTCGAGGCACTTGCTGGCCGCGACGTTGACCAGCTGCCGGGCGGTGTTGACCCGCCACTGCTGCGTCTGGGCGCCCGCGTTGCAGTCCCACAGGTGGACCTTGGTGCCGTTGGCGGTGCCGCCGTTGACCAGGTCCATGCACTTGCCGAGGGCCTGCGCGGTGCCGTCGGCGGCGAGCACCCAGTACTGCGCCGGGGTGTTGTTGCAGTCGTACAGCTGGATCGGCGTGCCGTTGTTGTTCAGCCGGTTCATCACGTCGACGCACTTGCCGGCGTAGCCGGTGACCTGGCCGGTGCCGCCGGTGCCGCCGGCGCCGGTCCACGTGTCGCCGGCCATCCGGTAGCCCATCCACATGCCACCGTTCCAGCTGGTCCTCTGCCCGGCCTGGTTGGCCCAGGCGGCGCCGTTGAACGGGCCGAAGATGGACTGCTCACCCTTGAGCTCGACGCCGTTGAACGACAGGTGGTTGCCGCCGCGGGCGGTCTCCACCGAACCGGTGCCGGTGCCCTTCGTGGCGGTCTGCGTGGTCGTCGGGGTGGCCAGCGCGACGCTCGCCGCGACGTTGAGCTCCTTCATGCCCTTCTGCGCGGCGGTGCCGGTGGTCAGCGTCGTCGCGCCGGACATCAGCAGCTTCTTGACCTGGTCCGGGGTGAGCGACGGGCGCTGCTGCAGCAGCAGGGCCACCGCCGAGGCGGTCACCGCGGCGGCCTGCGACGTGCCGCTGCCCTTGAAGCCGGTGTCGCCGACGCGGGCCGTCGGGTACTGCTGGTCGACGTTGGAGCCCGGGTCGCGCAGCGACACGATCGACGTGCCGGGCGCCAGGATGTCGACCTTCCGGGTCGCGGTGGAGTTGTTGGTGTACGAGGCGAGGTCGTCGTCCGTCGTGGCGATCGTGTTGTTCGTGGTCGACGCGCCGACGGCGATGACGA
Source organism: Dactylosporangium aurantiacum (assembly GCF_000716715.1). GTDB lineage: Bacteria > Actinomycetota > Actinomycetes > Mycobacteriales > Micromonosporaceae > Dactylosporangium > Dactylosporangium aurantiacum. The sequence continues at coordinate 88,222 of NZ_JNYJ01000003.1, forward strand.
ACGGGTCCATCGCCGGGTTGGTCAGCGCCGTGGTCGTGCTGCCGTCGTTGCCGGCGGCGACGACCACCACGATGCCGGCCTGCCACGCCTGCTCGACCGCGAACATGAGCGGGTCGACGGTGGAGGCCGACATGCCGCTGGAGCCGTACGACAGGTTCATCACCCGGATCGGGTTGGCCGGGTCGTGGTTGCGGTTCTGCACCACCCAGTCGATCGCGGCGATCATCTGCGACACGTCGTTGGCGCCGGTGGCGGTGCCGACCTTGACGGAGGTCACCTTCGCCTTCGGGGCGAGGCCGATCGTGCCGGTGGCGGCGTCGTTGCCGACCATGATGCCGGCCATGTGGGTACCGTGGCCGAACGTGTCCAGGTAGCGCAGCTGGCCGGACTGCGACTCGAACGACAGGTCCGGACCGTTGACCAGCTGCCCGGCGGGCAGGCCGGCCACCGGCGCGACCCCGGTGTCGACCAGCGCGATCCCGACCCCCTGGCCGGTGAGCGTCGCCGCGGCGCCGCTGTCGGCCTTGATGATCGACCGCACGGTCTTGAGCGTGGTCCCGGCCCCCGCCGGCCACTCGTCGGCGGACCAGCCGCCGCCCGTGCGGCCGCTGCCGCCGGTGGGCTCGGGGCTGGTCACGGCGGCGGCCGGACCACCGAACGCGAGCAACCCCAACGACGTCGCGACGGCGACCAGCCCCGACGCGCCAGCGCGCGGTCGACGACGGCCCGTCATCGGCTTCCTCATCCGCATCTCCCCATCCATGGAGCACGAGCGCACTCACTCCGTGCGTTCGAGTCACCACGATGCGGCGTCATGCACCGAAAGTCACGGGCCGGTGACCAGAATGCGCCGAACACCTGACAGGGTTTCTGACCTGCTGTCATACCACCCGCCGGCGGCCACCCCGGATCACCCGACGTTCCCGGTCCGTAACGGTTCGCGGCCCGGGCGCACCCTAGGGTGGGACCCATGGCGGAACACGTGGACACGGTGGACATCGTGGTGGTCGGGCTGGGCGTCGGCGGCGAGGAGGTCGCCGGGCGGCTCGCCGAGGCGGGCCTGCGGGTCGTGGGCGTCGAGGGCCGCCTCGTCGGCGGCGAGTGCCCGTACTGGGGCTGCGTGCCGAGCAAGATGATGATCCGGGCCGGCAACGCCTTGGCCGAGGCCCGCCGCGTGCCGCAGCTGGCCGGCACCGCCGAGGTGCGGTCCGACTGGGCGCCCGTCGCCCGCCGCATCCGCGAGGAGGCCACCGACTCCTGGGACGACAAGGTCGCCGTCGACCGCCTGGTCGGCAAGGGCGTCACGTTCGTGCGCGGCTGGGCGAGCATCACCGGCCCCGGCGAGGTCACCGCCGGCGACCGGGTGTTCCGGGCGACCCGCGGGATCGTGCTGGGCACCGGCACCGAGCCCGCCGTCCCGCCGATCGACGGGCTCGCCGGCACCCCGCTGTGGACCAACCGCGAGGCGATCGAGGTCGAGACCCTGCCCGCGTCGCTGATCGTGCTCGGCGGCGGCGCCATCGGCGTCGAGCTGGCCCAGGTGTTCGCCCGCTTCGGCGTCGCCGTCACCGTCGTGGAGGCCGCCGACCGGCTCGTCGCCCTCGAGGAGCCCGAGTCCTCCGACCTGGCCCGCGCCGCGCTCACCCGCGACGGCGTCACCGTCCACGTCGGGGTGACGGCGTCCGCGGTACACCACGACGGCGACTGCTTCACCGTCAGCCTCTCCGACGGCGGCACGGTCACCGCCGAGCGGCTCCTCGTCGCCACCGGCCGCAAGGTCGACCTGTCCAAGCTCGGCGTCGACCGGGTCGGTCTGGACCCGGCCGCCCGCGCCGTCACCGTCGACGAGCGGATGCGCGCCGCCGACGGCGTGTGGGCCGTCGGCGACGTCACCGGGCACGGCGCGTTCACCCACATGGCGATGTACCAGGCGGGCATCGCGGTGCGGGACATCCTGGGCCAGGACGGCCCGCCGGCGGACTACCGGGCGGCGCCGCGGGTCACGTTCACCGATCCGGAGATCGGCGCCGTCGGCCTCACCGAGGCCCAGGCCCGCGCGGCCGGGCTGCGGGTGCGCACCGGCACCGGGCAGGTCCCGTCGTCGTCGCGCGGCTGGATCCACAAGGCCGGCAACGAGGGCTTCATCAAGCTCGTCGAGGACGCCGACCGGGGCGTCCTGGTCGGCGCCACCTCGGCCGGACCCGTCGGCGGCGAGGTGCTGTCCGCCCTCGCCGTGGCCGTGCACGCCGAGGTGCCGGTGGAGACCCTGCGGCACATGATCTACGCGTACCCGACATTCCACCGCGGCATCGAGGACGCCCTTCGTGACCTGAACGGCTGACGTCACTCTACGCGTTTTGTCCTCAGCCGGCCGGCACCGGCGCCGATAGGATGCGCACGACGACAAGCTGGAGGTAGCCGGGTGACCCTGCGCCGCGACCGGCTCTGGATGGCGCTCCTGGCGATCGGCGCGGCGTGCACCGCGCTGTTCGTCCTGGACGTGGCGGCCGGCCCGGCCTCCGCCGTGATCGGCGGTGTGTGCGTGCTGGCCTGGGCGTTCGGTCCACGCCTGCACAACGTGCGGCCCCGCCGGCCGTGGCGGCTGATGACCGGCGCCTCGTCGTTCTTCCTCGTCGGCATCATCCTCCGCGCGCTGCTCGTCGACCAGCCGGCGCCGGTGGCGCAGCTCGGCGACGCGTTCACCGTCTGCGGGTTCGGGTGCTTCATCGCCTCCCTGGTCACCTTCCAGAGCCGGTGGGGCATCGACCGGCACGCGCTGCTCGACGGGCTCATCGTGTGCATCGGCGCGATGCTCGCCTCGACCCTGCTGTTCGTGCTGCCGGCCGCGTCGATCCCCGGCCGGCCGCTCGTCGTCACCCTGCTCGCCGGGCTGTACCCGCTGCTGGACACGATCACCGTGCTGCTGGTGGCCAACCTGGCGTTCACCACCGCGGTGCGCCAGCCCGCGTTCGTGCTCATGGGCGCCATGATGGTGCTGGTCTTCGCCGGCGACCTCGGCTACGCGATCATCGGGCGCAACGGCGACGTGACCGGGCCGCGGCTGATGGACCTGCCGTTCCTGCTGGCGTTCACGCTCGGCGGGGCCGCCGCCCTGCACCCGACCGCCGGCGCGCTGTCGCGGGCCACCCCGCTGCCGATCCAGGCCTGGTCGCTGCCGCGGATGCTGCTGATCGGCCCGGCGGTCGCCGGCCCGTTCGTGCTGACCGTCGCCCTCGGCGCCGACACGCCGTTCAAACGCTGGGCGCTCGGCGTCGGCGGCGCCGCGATCGTCGCGCTGCTGCTCGTGCGGGCCTCCGACGCGGTGCACAGCCACGCCGCCGCGCAGCGGCGCTTCGAGCACCAGGCCACCCACGACCCGCTCACCGGCCTGCCCAACCGCCGGATGCTCGGCATCATGGTCGAGCGGCTCCTCGCCGGGGACCGCACCGGACCGGCCGTCAACGTGTGGATGTTCTACCTCGACCTCGACGGCTTCAAGCTGGTCAACGACTCATGGGGACACACCGCCGGGGACCAGCTCATCACCGACGTCGGCGCCCGGCTGCGGCACGCGCTGCCACCCGCCGCGACCGTCGCCCGGGTCGGCGGCGACGAGTTCGTCGTCGTGCAGTGCTGCACCGAGCCGGAGGCGATGGCCAACGCCCGGCGGATCATGGAGTGCGTCGAGCGGCCGCTCACCGTCGTCACCGCCGACGGCGGCACCGCCGAGGTCGTCGTCGGCGCGTCGATGGGCATCGTGCAGGCCCCGAAGGGCACCGACCGCACCGGCGACCGGGAAGGGCAGGCCGACGCCCTCATGCGCGACGCCGACACCGCCATGTACCGGGCCAAGGCGGCCGGCCGCAACCGCTGGACCGTCTTCGACGCCTCGATGCGCGACGCCGTGCGGGAACGCGTCGAGATCGAGGTCGCGCTGCGCGCCGCCGTCGCCCAGGAACAGCTCAGCATCGCCTACCAGCCGATCGTCGCGATGCACTCCGGCCGACCCGCCGGCGCCGAGGCGCTGTGCCGGTGGCAGCACCCGGTCCGCGGCTGGATCGGCCCCAACATGTTCATCGCCGTCGCCGAGGACTCCAACCTCATCTCCGCCCTCGGCGCGTGGGTGCTGCGCGAGTCCGTGCAGCAGCTGGCCCGCTGGCGCGCCGACCACGTCGTCGACGACGACTTCTGGATGTCGGTCAACGTGTCACCGCGGCAGCTCGGCGACCCCGCATTCGCCGAACGGCTCGGCGCCACCCTGCGCCAGGCCGGCGTACCGGCGGCGAACCTCGTCCTGGAGATCACCGAATCGGTCATGGTCGAGGGCAGCGGGCTCACCGAACGGGTCCTCATGGAGCTGCGCGCGCTCGGCGTCCGCATCTCCGTCGACGACTTCGGCACCGGCTTCTCCGCCCTCGGCTACCTGCGCCGCCACCCCGTCACCGGGGTCAAGATCGACCGGTCGTTCGTCAACGGCCTCGGTACCAGCGCGGAGGACGAGGAGATCGTGCGGGCCGTCGTCGCCATGAGCAGCGCCCTGCACCTCACCGTCGTCGCCGAGGGTGTCGAGACCCCGGCCCAACGTGACGTCCTCATCGCGCTCGGTGTACCGCTCGCGCAGGGCTGGCTGTGGGGCCGGGCCGTCGACCCCGCGACCTTCGCCGCCACCTGGGCGGACCGCGTGGCACTGTCCGGCGCCGCTCCGGCAGACTGAACCGATGACCGACACGATCACCGCTGAGGACGCCCACCTCTGGCTGGAGGAGGTCGACGGCGCCGACGCGATGGCCTGGGTCCGGGACCGCAACGCCGAGACCGTCGCCGCGCTCACCGGCGACGCCCGCTTCGCCGAGCTGCGCGACGAGATCCGCACCGTGCTGGACGCCGACGACCGCATCCCCACGATCGCCTGGCACGGCGAACGCGTCTACAACCTGTGGAAGGACGCCACCCACCCGCGCGGCCTGCTGCGGCGCACCACGCTCGAGGACTACCGCAACGCCGAACCCGCCTGGGAGACGGTCCTGGACCTCGACGCGCTCGCCGCCGCCGAAGACGAGAACTGGGTCTGGCAGGGCGCCACCTACCTGCGCCGCGGCGACCTCGCCGGCGACCACCGCGCCCTCATCTCGCTGTCCCGCGGCGGCGCCGACGCCGCCGTCGTGCGCGAGTTCGACCTCGACACCGGGCAGTTCGTCGCCGACGGGTTCACGCTGCCGGAGGCCAAGAGCGACGTCAGCTGGATCACCATCGACGAGATCTTCGTCGGCACCGACACCGGTCCCGGCTCCATGACGTCCTCCGGCTACCCGCGGCAGGTCCGGCGGTGGCGCCGCGGCACCCCCGTCCACGAGGCGCCGGTCGTCTTCGAGGGCACCGCCGACGACGTGTCCGTCCGCGCCTCCAGCGACCCGTCCGCGGCCGGCGAACGCGCCCTCATCCGCCGGTCCCTGGACTTCTTCCACGCCGAACGGCACCTGCTCGCCGACGGCACCCTCACCAAACTCGACGTGCCCGACGACGCCGGCGTCGACGTCCACCGCGACTGGCTGCTCATCCGGGTCCGCACCGACTGGAGCGTCGGCGGCGCCACCCACCCCGCCGGGTCGCTGCTCATCGTCGACCTCGCCGCGTTCCTCGCCGGCAGCCGCGACCTGACCACCCTGTTCACCCCCGACCCGCACACCTCGCTGTCCTACAGCGACTGGACCCGCGACGGGCTCGTCCTCGTCCTGCTCGCCGACGTGCAGAGCCGCCTGGAGCTGCTGCGCCACGTCGACGGTGCCTGGCAGCGCACCGTCCTGGGCGCCGAGCTCGGCCAGACCGACGTCTGGGACACCAACGCCGACACCGACGAGCAGTACCTGCTGCTGTCCAGCGGCTTCACCCTGCCGCCCACGCTGCGCCACGGCGTCCTCGGCGGCGACCCGCCCACCGTGCTCAAGCAGGGCCCCTCGTACTTCCCCGCCGACGGGCTCACCACCCGGCAGTTCTTCGCCACCTCCGCCGACGGCACGCAGGTGCCCTACTTCGTCGTCGGCGACCCGACCGCCGGACCCGGCCCCACCCTGCTCAGCGGGTACGGCGGCTTCGAGGTCTCCCGCGTGCCGTCGTACAACTCCATCATCGGCCGCGGCTGGCTCGCCCGTGGCGGCACGTACGTCGTGGCCAACATCCGCGGCGGCGGCGAGTACGGCCCCCAGTGGCACCGCTCCGCGCTGCGGGAGAACCGCCCCCGCGCCTACGAGGACTTCTCCGCCGTCGCCGCCGACCTCGTCGAGCGCGGCATCACCACCCGCGCCCAGCTCGGCATCGAGGGCGGGTCCAACGGCGGGCTGCTCATGGGCGTCATGCTCACCCGCTACCCGGACCTGTTCGGCGCCATCGTGTGCGCGGTGCCGCTGCTGGACATGCGCCGCTACCACCTGCTGCTCGCCGGCGCGTCCTGGATGGCCGAGTACGGCGACCCCGACGACGCCGACGACTGGGCCTACCTGCGGCTGTTCTCCCCGTACCAGAACGTGCGGTCCGGCGTGCCGTACCCGCCGACGCTCATCACCACGTCGACCCGCGACGACCGGGTGCACCCGGGGCACGCCCGCAAGATGGTCGCCCGGCTGCGCGAGCACGGCCACGACGTGTCGTACTACGAGAACATCGAGGGCGGCCACGGCGGTGCAGCCGACAACGCGCAGCTGGCGTTCAAGTGGGCCCTGGCGTTCGAGTTCCTGTGGCGGACCCTCGCCCCTCCGCGCTGACGCCGCGTCTCGGCTCAGGGCCGGCAGCGCCTCGCCGGGTCTCAGCCGAGGGCCGGCAGCGCCTCGCCGGCGCGTCTCAGCCGAGGGCCGGTAGTGCCTCGCCGCGGCGGATCGCGGCGAGGTGCTCCGGCGGCATGCTGCGGCGGGTGCTGCGCCGGTAGCGCCACACCTGCGCCGCGCCGAGCCCCCACAGCAGGTACTGCACCGCGAACGCCCACTTGAACGCGCCCAGCGACGGGTGCGCGGCCCCGGCCGGCGTCTGCACGTCCAGCAGCACCCCGATCGCCACGATCACCACGATCGAGGCGACGAACCCGCCGACGTTCACGATGCCGGTCGCCCCGCCGATGCGGGCCGCCGGATTGAACGACCGCGCGTAGTCGAACCCGATCATCGAACCGGGCCCGTTCACGGCCAGGACCACCATCAGGCCCGTCAGCACCGCGACCGGTGCGCGCCCCGGCCACAGCAGCACGACCGCCCACGCCGCCGCCGAGCTCGCCACGATGCCGAGCACCAGCGTCGAGCGGTGGTACGGCAACCGCCCGCAGAAGTGTCCGATCAGCGGCCCCAGCACGATGCCGCCGACGGTCAGCAGCGACAGCAGCAGCGCCGCGGTCGCCGGCGCCAGCCCCTCCCCCTGCGTCAGGAACGGGTAGCCCCACAGCAGCGCGAACACGCTGCCGGAGAACTGCGCCACGAAGTGCGTCCACAACCCGAGCCGGGTGCCGGGGTGCTCCCACGACCGCTTCAGCCCCAGGTCGGGCGCCCTGGCCGGTCTCGCCTGCCGCGGCTCCGGCGAGTCCTTCAGCGTGACGGCCACCAGCGCGACCGCGGCGACCCCGAGCGCCGCGGAGCCCAGGAACGTCGCGGTCCAGCCCGCGTCGTGCAGCAGCACCACCAGCGGCACCGCCGACGACAACGCACCGAGCTGCCCGACCATCCCGGTGAGCTGCACCATCAACGGATTGCGGCGCGGCGGATACCACATCGCCACGACCCGCAGCACGCTGATGAACGTCATCGCGTCGCCGACCCCGATGAGCACCCGCGCCGCGATCGCCGGGCCGATGTCGCCGGCGTACGCGAACAGCAGCTGCCCGACCACCATGAGCAACCCACCGCCGACCAGCATCCGCCGCGACCCGAACCGGTCCAGCAGCACCCCGACGGGGATCTGCATACCGGCGTACACGGCCAGCTGCGCCACCGACAGCATCGCCAGCAGCGACGTGCCGACGCCGAACCGGTCCGCCGCGGCGACCCCGGCGACCCCGAGCGAAGAACGGTGGAACACGGCGATGATGTACGCGGTGAGCCCGATCGCCCACATGAGATGACGACGCATAGCACCTGCGACCGTAGCCGCCGGCAAGGCGTCGCGGGGCCGGTTGTGACGGCGCTCAAGTGTGGGCTTGCAGACACCTCGTACGCTGTCCGGGTCCGGTACGTCCCGCGCCCGCCAGCTGTCGGCCCTTGTGAGGGATTCGTGTCATGAGCGACCTGACCGCCACCCCGATCCGGTGGGAGCACTCGGGCGACGGCGAGTTCCCCTACCACGCCCAGGTCGACGGCCGCACGCTCACCGTCCGGGTCAACGACTTCCCGGCGGAGCCGCTGTACACGCTCATCGTCGACGGCGACGAGCTGGTCGACCTCGACGACTGGCCCACGGTGTGGCGCCGCCCGCCGGTGCCGGCGCACCTGCTCGACCTGATCGCCCGGCCGATCACCACCGACCTGCTGTGGACGTGGGCGCAGCGGATCTGCGGGGTCACCACCGAGCACCCGGCCGAGGTCGCCGCGCTGCTCGGCCTGCCCGCCCCGACGCAGGACGAGTTCGGCCGGCTCTTCGTGCAGCCCAGCCCGCCCGGCACCGCCCGGCTGGAGCTGTCCGTGAACAACCACGCCGGCCTGTCCGCCGTCGTCATCCACTTCACCGAGCCGGCCCTGACCCGGGCGGAGCTCGACGCGTGCTTCGGCCCGAGCGACGACCTGCCGCGCGTCCACTGGGACTCCGCGCACGTGACCGCCCACCGGATCACCGCCCCGGCCGCCCCGCTGTCGTGCACGCTGCTGTCGTCGTTCAGCACCGAGGCCACCCCGTCGGCCCGCGCCTCCCGGCTCACCCTGCGCCGCGACCACCACTGACCCCGGCGTGCCGGCCGCCGTCCCCGCCGGGCAGTAGGGTCTTCGGGTGAACGTCGTGCACGGGGTCATCACCGCCGAGGGCCGGCTCGCCTGCTGGGCCGAGACCACGCCCGGCCCCGCGTCCGGGGTGCAGCGCCGGCCGCGGCGGGCGGTGCCGCACCCGTTCGCCGTGCTGCCCCCACTGCCGGGCGAGGTGGGGACTGCGGACCTGGCACTGCCGACGGTCGGCTCACGCCCGGCGCCGTCCCCCGAGCTGGCCGCTGCGACCGCCGGCCCTGCCGCCGCGACCAGGACGATGCTGTGGACCGTGCCCATCGTGTACGTGCCCCCCGCCACCGACCTCGAGACGCTGCTCCTCGCCGGCATCGACCTCCTGGTTGAGGACGCCGCGCTCGGGGACGCCGCGGAGTCCTCCGGAACGACGAACGCCGGCGTGCCGGCGCCCGCCACGGCGGACGCGGGGACGGGCGTGAGGGCGGCGGGCGGGGTGCGGGCCGGGTCGTCGATCGGGGCGTTGACGGATCTGGTGACGTTCGCCGACGACCTGGTGCGCCGCGGCCGGGTGCTGCCCGACCTCCTCGACCACCCGATCGAGGCCCGCTGGCGTCCGGTGCTGTGGGGCGACGACGCGATGACGTTCGAGGCATTGTGGCGGGCGATGCCGGGGGTCGCGTACGCCGGCGGGGACCTCACCGCCGAGGAGGCCGTCCGGGCGGTGCTGGACCACCAGGTCGACGCGCTCGTCCGGGCGCGGCTGGGCGACCGGCCGATCGTCGCCGACGGGCAGATCCGCCAGGACGGTACGGTCCGCGCGTGGTTGGCGGCACTCACCGGCCCGGACGCGACCCTGCGCGAGCGGCCCGCTGCTGGTGGCGCTGCCGTCGTCAATGGCGATCGGGAGAACCGCCGCCGACCCGATGCGGTAACCGCCGCCGCGACCGACCACCGCGCCAGCGACCCGTCCCCGGACCGCGCCAGCGACGCGCCCGCCGACGCATCCCGCCACCCGGCCGTTGACGCGACCAACGCCGCAACCAACACCGCAACCAACACCGCGGGGACCGCGACCCGGACTGCGACCGGGACCGCGACCGTGGACGGCGACGCGACTGGGACCGTGGACGGCGGCGCGACCAGCAAAGCGGGCGGCGGCGGGGCGGGGCGGAACGAAGGCGCCGGGGTCGGGGTGGCGGTGCGGGAGAGCACCGACGTGCGCCGGGTCCGGGACGCGGTCAGGCGGTGGGCGGCGAGCGGGCGGCCCTCAGCGGTGCGGCTGTGCTTCCGGCTGACGTTCGTCGAGGAGTTCGACGACGAGCCCGACGACGCGGTCGCCGCGCACGGCCGCGGCGCCCGCGACACCACCGCGCACGGCGGGCGGAACCTCCACATCACCCCGCACCGCCCCGCAGGCCGCCACATCACCGCCGTCCGCCGCGGGGCAATGGACGCCTCCGAAGACGGGCCCGCAGGCCACATCACCGGCCCCCGCCGCGGCGGAAACGACACCCTCGGGGACGGGGACCGGCCCGCAGGCCACATCACCGCTCCCCACCGCCGGGAAAGCGACACCCCCGGGGACGGGGACGGGCCCGCGGGCCACATCACCTCCCTCCGCCGCGGGGAAAGCGACACCCCCGGGGACGGGGACGGGCCCGCAGACCCTTACCTCGCCGGGAATGGGCACGGGCACGGGCGGGGCGACGCCCGGGTCGAGCGCGGCCCGGGCCACGTGGACGACGGGCGGGACACGTCAGGGTGGCTGGTGGAGTTTCTCCTGCAGCCGGTGGCCGAGCCCGGGTTGCTGGTGCCGGCGCGGGACGTGTGGCGCGACGCGTCGTCGCCGCTCTTCCGGTGGGTCGACTACCCGCAGGACGTGCTGCTGGAGGACCTGGGGCGGGCCAGCCGGCTGTGGGCGGAGCTGGACGGGGCGCTGCACCAGGCGCGGCCCGAGCAGCTGCGGCTGGACACGGTCGGCGCCTACGACTTCCTGCGGCACGCGGGGGTGCTGCACGACGCGGGCTTCGGGGTGCTGCTGCCGGCGCAGTGGCAGCGGCGGCAGGATCTGGGGCTGACGCTGACGACCCACCCGGTGCAGCCGGCGAGCCCGGTGCTGCGGGACACGACCGCCAACCGGGACGCGATCGTGCGCTACCGGTGGGGGCTCGCGATCGGTGACGAGTTCCTCAGCGAGGCGGACCTGCAGGAGCTGGCCCGGGCGAAGGTGCCGCTGGTGCGGCTGCGGGGCAGGTGGGTGCACCTGGACCGGGAGCGGCTGCGGGCCGGCCTGGCCTTCCTCGCCCGTGGCGGGCAGGGGCACATGACGGCCGGTGAGGCGATGCGCCTGGTGCGGCTGGTGCCGGAGGGTGACCTGCCGCTGCCGGTCACCGGCGTGGACGGCACCGGGTGGCTCGCGGACCTGCTGACCGGGCGGGCGGTGGAGCGCCTGGAGCTGCTGGACGCGCCGGCGTCGCTGGCCACGACGCTGCGGCCCTACCAGCGCAAGGGCCTGTCGTGGCTGGCCTTCCTCGACGGGCTCGGGGTCGGGGCACTGCTCGCCGACGACATGGGGCTGGGCAAGACGGTGCAGGTGCTGGCGCTGGAGGCGCTGCTGCGCGAGCGCGGGCCGCGACCGCCGACGCTGGTGGTGTGCCCGCTGTCGGTGCTGGGCAACTGGCGGCGGGAGATCGGGCGCTTCACCCCGGGGCTGCGGGTCGCGGTGCACCACGGCACGGAGCGGCAGCTGCGCGACGACGTCGACCTGGTCCTCACCACCTATCAGGTCGCGACCCGGGACGCGGACCGGCTCGCGGCGCGGGACTGGGACCGGATCGTGCTCGACGAGGCGCAGCACGTGAAGAACAGCACCAGCGCCGCGGCCAGGGCGGTGCGGCGGATCCCGGCGCGGCACCGGGTGGCGCTGACCGGCACGCCGGTGGAGAACCGGCTGACGGAGCTGTGGTCGATCGCGGACTTCCTCAACCCGGGCATCCTGGGGCCGGCGAGCATCTTCCGGGCCCGCTACTCGGTGCCGGTCGAACGCTACGGCGACGCCGACGCGGCGGCCCGGCTGCGGCGGGTCACCCGCCCGTTCCTGCTGCGGCGGGTGAAGACCGACCGGGCCGTCATCGCCGACCTGCCGGACAAGCTGGAGCGCCGGCAATGGTGCAACCTGACCCTGGAACAGGCGACGCTCTACAAGGCGGTCGTCGACGAGCTCTTCGTGAAGCTGCGCGAAGGGCGGGCCGGTGAGCAGCGCAAGGGGCTGGTGCTGTCGGCGATGACGAAGCTCAAGCAGGTGTGCAACCATCCGGCGCACCTGATGGGTGACGGCACGCCGCTGGCGGGCCGGTCGGGGAAGCTGGCGCGGCTGGAGGAGATCCTCGCCGCGGCGCTGGACGCGGGCGACCGGGCGCTGGTCTTCACCCAGTTCGCCAAGTTCGGCCACCTGCTGACGCCCTACCTGGCGGCGCGGCTCGGCACCGGGGTCGAGTTCCTGCACGGGGGGACGGCGAAGGGGGCCCGCGACGCGATGGTGCAGCGTTTCCAGTCCGGGGACGGCCCGGGGGTGCTGCTGCTGTCGCTGAAGGCGGGCGGGACGGGGCTGAATCTGACCGCGGCGAACCATGTCGTGCACGTGGACCGGTGGTGGAACCCGGCGACCGAGCAGCAGGCGACCGACCGGGCCTTCCGCATCGGGCAGCGCCGGGACGTGCAGGTGCACACCTTCGTGTGCGTCGGCACGATCGAGGAGCGCGTCGACGCGGTGATGGCGGAGAAACGCACCCTCGCCGGGGTCGCCGTCGGCAGCGGCGAGGGGTGGCTCACCGGCCTGTCGACCGACGACCTGCTGGACCTGATGACGCTGCGGCCGGAGGCGACCGATGCGTGACACGAGGTGGTCCCACCAGTTCATCGCCATGCTGGAATCCTTGCGGATGGGTACGACATTTTCCGTCGGCCGCCGCTACGCCCGCGCCGGGCACGTGCGGTCGCTGACCATCTCCAGCAGCGTGGTGACCGCGCTGGTGCTCGACGAGGACGGGGCGACGTACCGGTCCCGGATCGCGACGCGGGCGTTCTCCGCCGCGGACTGGTCACGCATCGAGCGGGCCCTCGCGCAGGAGGCGATCCACGCGGCGAAGCTGCTGGCCGGGCAGCTGCCCGACGACCTGGACCGGATCCTCGGCGGGTTCGGGCTGTCACTGTTCCCGCAGAGCCTCGCGGACCTGGTGATGGACTGCGACTGCCCGGGCTGGCAGAAACCGTGCCGGCACCTGACCGCCGCCTGCTACGTGCTGGCCGAGTCGTTCGACAACGACCCGTTCGGCATCCTCGCCTGGCGCGGCAAGGGCCGCGACGAGCTCCTCGAACAGCTGCGCGGGCACCGGGTGTCGGCACTGAGCCACATCGCCGCCGAGGCGCGACCGGAGCGCACCGAAGCGCAACCGACCGCCGGGTTCTGGACCGCCGGGCCGCGGCTGCCGAAGCCCCCGGAGCCGCTGCCCGGCACGGTCGTGCGCAGCGACGCGATCCTCGACCAGCTCGACGCGCTGGAGCTCACCGTCGGCCGGTTCGAGGTCGGCGACCTGCTCCGTGATGCTTACCGCACACTGGGTTGCGAAGCGAAAGACCCAGCCGGTACCGTCGAGGGCAATCGCGGCTGATGCAGGCCGCGGTCACGGCCGAGAGGCGCTGCGACGGGCCCGTCAGGGTTCGCCACGCTCGGTCGATGACTACCCTTGACCCAAGGGCGCCTCCTGTCACCGGGAGGTGACCTCAGGCTATGCACAAGTATCTGCAGACGCGCAACGGGATCGAGTTCGCCGTTGCCGATCTCTCCCTCGCGGCCGCCGGCCGCACCCAGATCCGCCTCGCCGAGCACGAGATGCCGGGCCTGATGGCGACGCGCCGGGAGTTCGCCGACGCGCAGCCGCTGCGGGGCGCGCGGATCGCCGGTTCGCTGCACATGACGGTGCAGACGGCGGTGCTCATCGAGACCCTGGTCGCGCTCGGCGCGCAGGTCCGCTGGGTCTCCTGCAACATCTTCTCCACCCAGGACGAGGCCGCCGCCGCGGTGGTCGTCGGCCCCGACGGCACCGTCGAGGCGCCGAAGGGCACGTCGGTGTTCGCGTGGAAGGGCGAGACCCTCGCCGAGTACTGGTGGTGCACGGACCAGCTGTTCGACTTCGGCGACGGGCTGGGCCCGAACATGATCGTCGACGACGGCGGCGACGCCACGCTGCTGGTGCACAAGGGCGTCGAGTTCGAGGCCGCGGGGCGGGTCCCGCAGCCCACGGACGCCGACTCCGAGGAGTACGCGCTCGTCCTCGGTACCCTCGGCGACAGCCTCGCCAAGGACGCCCGGCGGTTCACGAAGCTGGCCGCCGGCATCCGGGGCGTCACCGAGGAGACCACCAACGGCGTCAAGCGGCTCTACAAGCTGGCCGAGGCCGGTGAGCTGCTGTTCCCGGCGATCAACGTGAACGACTCGGTGACCAAGTCGAAGTTCGACAACACGTACGGCATCCGGCATTCGCTGCTGGACGGCATCAACCGGGCCACGGACGTGATGCTCGCCGGGAAGCTGGCGGTCGTCTGCGGCTACGGCGACGTGGGCAAGGGCGCGGCGGAGGCGCTGCGCGGCATGGGCGCCCGGGTCGTCGTCACCGAGATCGACCCGATCTGCGCGCTGCAGGCGGCGATGCACGGGCTGCCCGTGGTGCGCCTCGGCGACGTGGTGGAGACGGCCGACCTGTTCATCACGACGACCGGCAACAAGGACATCATCATGGCCGCCGACCTGGCCAGGATGAAGCACAACGCGATCGTCGGCAACGTCGGCCACTTCGACAACGAGATCGACATGGCGGGTCTGGCCCGGGTCCCCGGCATCGTGAAGAACGAGATCAAGCCGCAGGTGCACGAGTGGACGTTCCCCGACGGCCACGCGATCATCGTGCTGTCCGAGGGCCGGCTGCTCAACCTCGGCAACGCGACCGGGCACCCGAGCTTCGTGATGTCCAACAGCTTCACCAACCAGACGATCGCGCAGATCGAGCTGTTCACGAAGCCGGACGCCTACGAGCGTCAGGTGTACCGCCTGCCGAAGCACCTCGACGAGAAGGTGGCGAAGCTGCACCTCGAGGCGCTCGGCGTGCGGCTCACCGAGCTGAGCAAGGAGCAGGCGGAGTACATCGGCGTGGACGTGGCCGGTCCGTACAAGCCGGAGCACTACCGCTACTGACGGTCGGTGCTCTCCTCGCAGAACCGTTTGAATCCCTTGAGGTCCATGTGCAGCCGGGCGTGCAGTGCCGCGTCCGGCTGCCGCTCGAGCAGCTGCACCATGCTGTCGTCCAGTTGCACGACCGCGACCACGTTGGTGGCGTCCTCGCCGAGCGGCTCCAGCCAGAACGACTCCACCAGCGCGTCGCTGTCCCAGCGGACGAACCGGCCCGGCTCGACGTCGTTGAGCACGGCGTCGACCTCGACCCGCCGACCGCCGATGTCGAACGCGAGGTGCGCCGCGGTGTCGTGGACCGGCGTGACGCCGAGGACCCCGGACATGAACCGGGAGTATTCGCTGAACCGCACGAGGTGCTCGTAGGCGGACATCGGCGGCACCGCCACCCGCATCGAGTCCTGGGTGACAATCATGGGGACCACCCCCTTCGCAGTTTCAACCGTACGCGCAGAAACGGGCAGCCTCGTCGTGACGCACCTGCGGCAGTTCGAGTGGACCGACTACGACGCCGTCGTGGCCGTCTGGGCCGCGGCCGCCCGCGACGTGGTGCCCCGGGCGGAGCTGGAGGCGAAGCTGGCCCGCGACCCGGAGCTGTTCGTGGTGGCCGAGACGCACGGCACGCTCAGCGGGGTCGTGATGGGCACGTACGACGGCCGCCGAGGCTGGATCCTGCGACTGGCCGTGGATCCGCGGCACCGGCGGCAAGGGATCGCGACGCGGCTCGTGCGGGAGGTCGAGCGCCGCCTCGCCGCGCTGGGCTGCCCGCGGGTGAACCTGCTCGTGCTGCCGGACAACGCGGCCGGGCTGGCGTTCTGGCAGGCACTGGGCTATCTGCCGTGCCCCGATGTGCTGTGCACCAAGCCGCTGGGGTGAGTCGGTTTCCGGACACGGCCGCATCGACGCCGGTGCCACGCTGTGCGGATGCGACTGACCATGCGGGCAGGGGCGAGCCTGCTGCTGGGGTTCACCGGCATCGTCGTCGCCGGCGCCGGGCTGAACCGGCTGCTGGACATCGGCACGTGCGCGTCGGGCGGCCCGTCCGTCATCGCGCGGCAGTGCCCGGAAGGCACCACGCTGTGGTCGCTGCTGCTGCCGGTCGGGTTCGTGATCTGGATGGTCGGCCTGTTCCTCAGCGAGGAGGGCCTGGTGAAGCCCGGCACCGGCCAGGTCGTGTGGACCGCCGGGTTCACCGGCGGCGGGGTCGCGCTGCTGGTCAAGGTGCTCACTTCGCCGATCGAGCCCGGCGCGAAGGCCGGCCTGTACGTGGTCGCCGCCGTGTTCATCCCGATGGGGCTGGCGTTCGGTGTCACCGGAATCGTGCAGCTGGTCCGTGCCCGCCGCGGCGACCCCCGCTCGCGTGGGCGTTCCACCGGACGCAAACCCGCGACTGCCGCCGGTGACCCGCACCTGAAGCGCCTGCACCGGCTGCGCAGCATGGGCGCCCTCACCCGCGCCGAGTTCGACCGGCTCAAGCACGACCCGGCGACCGCCGCCGACCGGCTCGCCCTCATCCAGCAGCTCGCCGAGCTGAAGGCGTCCGGGGTACTGACCGCCGAGGAGTTCGAGGCGAAGAAGCTCGCCACCCTGCGAGGCGAGCACCGCTAAGGGCGGCGAGCACCGCTCAAGGGCGCCGGGCACCGCTCAAGGGCGCCGGGCACCGCTGAGGGCCGCGAAATCCGGTGTACCGCCGCGCACCGGCGGCCGCATACTGTGCGGCTGACCGTACGGTCGGCGCCCGGGCGGCCGCTGACACGCGGGACCGGCGGGCCGACCGGGACGGGGTGCCGGATGGCCGACGAACGCACCGACGAGGAGATCCTCCGACGGCTGCACCGCGGGCTGCGCGAACGCCGCTCCCCGCAGGACGTCGCGGTGGACCTCGTGGCGCTGCGGGCGGAGCGGTGGCTGAGCGCCGTCGGCGCCCGCGACCTGTACGGCCTGATGCGCCGCCGCAACGCCTGGCAGGGCGCGACGGATCCGACGGCCTGGTCGATGCCGTCGGTGTGGCGGCACCACCCCGGCCTGACCCGCGCGTACGCCGCGGCCGGCACCGCGATGGCCGCCGTCACCGCGTCACCCGCCCCGCACGCCGACCCGTCGGACCCGGCCGCGTTGCGGACCTGGCTGGGCTGGGCGACCGGCGTGCTGGGCCTGCCGGGTGACCCGCCGCCGGCGGCCCGCCCCACCACGCGGCGACGGCCCGTCCCCGTCGGCACCTGGAACGGCACGACGTATCACCGGCTGCCGAAGCCGGCCGGCGCGCGCGGCGACCGCGGCGGCCACGTCGACGCCCGCGCCCGGATGGACGCGGCGACGCGGCGGGAGCGGCTGCCGGGGGTGCCGGTGCGCGCGTACCGCCGGGCCGTGCGGGCCGTGCTGCACCTGCAGCAGCGCACCGAGGTCCTCGCCGCGGAGCGCGACCGGGAGGCGGCGGTGGCGTTCGGCAAGGCCCGCCTCGCCCACCTGGTGTCCGCGGAGGACTTCGTGGCGTGCCCGGCGACGGCCGCGTTCACCGCGTACTACGTGGCCCGGCTGAACCTGCGGACCCGGTTCACCTCCGGCCGGCAGACCCGGCCGATGGACAGCCTCGGCGAGGCGCTGCTGGAGGGTGCGCTGGCCGCGCCGACCTGCCGCCCGGCGGTGCTCGCCGCGGTGCTCACCCGGTGGCGGGTCCTCGACCTGCTCAGCGATGCCGAGTGCGGCGCGCTGCTCGGCCGGTACTACGAACAGATGGCAGCGTGCGCGCGGGCGTTGCGCGCCTCGTACGAGCCGGGCCGCGACCCGCGGCACATGATCGTGCGCGCGGGCGACGACTCCTCGACGTGGAACGCCGCGTCGCGCGCGTTCAACCAGGCCCGCACCGGCTGGCTGAACCTGACCCGCGGCCTCGGCTACGACGACCTGGCGGAGGCGTCCTGCCCGGGCAAGGTGCCCGCGCTCGTCGCCGCGGACGTCGCCGCCTGGCACGCCCGGGAGGGCCACGACCAGCACGTCGACGTGCGCGTGTGGGCCGACCTGCCGCTGCCGTGGGACGTCGTGCTCGGCGACGACGAGTGCCCCGCCGACCTGGTCCGCGACGCGTGCGAGCGGCACGGCGTGGACCCCGAACGGTCCGGCTGGACGCAGCCGTTCCGGCAGGACCTGACCGAGCTGCCCGAGCCGGCGCCGGACCTCGTCCACGGCGTCGCCGTCGCCTCGCCGCTGCTGGCCACGGTGCTGCGTCGCGCCGGGATCTTCTCCGGCCAGGCGTGAACGGGGTTGCGGGCGGTGCCGGGATCGGCGAAGCTGGGCGGACGCGGCGGTAGCTCAGAGAGCCGGAGGAGGCTCCGGCCAGGCAGAGCGGGTGGCTCACAGACCTTCCACCCCGTCCCCGTTTCGACCACGGGTCGCCGCGCGACGGTTGCGCGCGGCGACCGGCGGACCCGCCGGTCGCCGCGGCACCTAGGATTCCGGGATGCGTATCGGCGTGCTGCTGCTCCCGACCGACCCGTGGCCGCAGACGGTGGCCCGGGCGCGGCACCTCGAGGCGCTCGGCTACGCGCACCTGTGGACGTACGACCACCTGTCGTGGCGGCGGTACCGGGAGCAACCGTGGCACGCGGCGATCCCCTGGCTGACCGGCCTCGCCGGGGTGACCGACCGGGTGCGGCTCGGCACGATGGTGACGTCGCCGACGTTCCGGCACCCGGTGTCGCTGGCGAAGGAGGCGATGACCCTCGACCACGTCAGCGGCGGGCGGCTCACCCTCGGCGTCGGCGCGGGCGGCACCGGCTTCGACGCGACCGTGCTGGGTGAGGCGGTGCGCACGCCGCGGCAGCGGGCCGCGCGGCTCGCCGAGTTCGTCGAGGTGCTCGACGGGCTGCTGCGCGAGCCGGCGTACTCGCACCGCGGCGAGCACTACGTCGTCGACGACGCCCGGATGCTGCCCGGCTGCGTGCAGCGGCCGCGGCTGCCGCTGGCGCTCGCGGCGGCCGGGCCGAAGACGCTCGCGCTCACCGCGCGGTTCGCCGACGCGTGGATCACCTTCGGCGAGCCGGACGCCGCGGACCAGTCACCGGCCGCGATCGAGGCCGCGGTGCGCCGGCAGGCCGCGATCCTCGACGAGCGCTGCGCCGAGCTCGGCCGCGACCCGGCGACACTGCAGCGGATCTACCTGGTCGGCAACACGGCGGAGCGGCCCCTGGCCAGCGTCGCGGCGTTCGAGGACTTCGTCGGCCGGTACGCGGCGCTCGGCTTCACCGACGTCGTGTTCCACGACCCGCGCCCGGGCGACCCGGTGTGGACCGAGGACCCGGCGATCGTCGACGCGATCGCCGGGCGCCTCCTGCACTGAACGGGTCAGGCGCTCAGCACCCGCTGCGCGGCGATCGGGATGGTGGCCCGGTCGTACTCGAAGAACTGCCGCAGCGGCGCCGGCCCCACGGTGCGGCCCCACTGGTGGATGAGCCGCTGGGTCTCCGCCGACCCGTCGTGCCAGCGGCGCAGCACGTCGTGCAGGTTGAGCGGCTCCGGGGACGCCTCGCCGTCGCCGAGCAGGTACGCCAGCCGGGTCACCGCCTCGGCCGGGTCGAGCTCGCCGCGCTCGACCTGCGTCATGACGTCGAAGCAGGCGTCGAACTGCACCTGGGCCGCGGGCAGGTCGGGGCAGAACGAGCCCGGTAGTGCCCCGCCGTGCAGGCGGTCCAGCACCCGCTCGTCGCCGGTCTCCAGGTAGCGGTAGTAGGTGCCGGCGATGCGGATGACGCCGAAATTCCACGCCAGGTACCACATCTTCGACCAGGCCCGCCACAGGTCGAAGTCGCGGAAGGCGATGTAGGACCCGGCGATGAGCTTGTCGTTGTTCTCCAGGATGCGCTGGTTGAGCGTCTCCAGGTACGCGAACCGGGCGGCGGTGAAGTCGCGGTCCTTGCGCGCGGCGAGCAACCGGGGCACGAACGCCTCGATGACCGCCATCGTGTTGGCCATGCCGCGGCTGAACAGCGCGTCGATCGCGCCGGCGGCGTGGCTCATGAGGATCCAGCGGTCGCCGACGGTCTGCCGGGAGGAGAACTGGGTGCGGCCGGTGGAGATCCAGCGGAACGCGGACGTGGCGCCGGCGAACTGGCGGGCGATGGTCGGGTAGCGGGACAGGAAGTCCGCCCATTCCTGCTCGGGGGTGACCCCGTCCCGCTTCGGGAAGCGCCTGGTGTCCAGGCTGAGCCCGACGCTGACGAGGTCGGACTCCGACGCGTCGTGGTTGTCGAACGGGATGACCCACAGCCAGCCGCCGTCGAACAGGTGGTGCAGGGTGCCCTGGTGCCACGGGTTCGGTTGGCCGCTGGACTCCTCGACCGCGTCGTACGGGGTGACGCCGCGCATGTGGGTGAAGATGGTCCGGGAGTCGGTCCTGAACCGGCACGGCTCGTCGCGCAGCCCGTACCGGTCGGCGAGGACGGAGGTGCGGCCGGTGGCGTCGACGACGTAGTCGGCGGTGAACACCTCGCCGTTGTCGAGCTCGACGGTGGCGCCGGCGTCGGTGATGTCGATCGCGCGGACCCGGACGCCCTCGCGGGCGGTCGCGCCGTAGCGCACCGCCGCCTCGAACAGGTACTGGTCGATGTCGGCGCGCATCAGGTGCGACTCGGGTCCGAACGGTCCCTCGGAGACGGAGCACTGGGTGACCTCGTACGGGTCGTGCTCGACGCCGGGGCGGTGGTAGACGAACCCGAAGTTGGTCTTGACCCCGCACCGGCGGCTCGCGTGCTCGCGGATGCCGCCGCTGGTGGACACCTGGGCCAGCTCGGGCACGTCGTAGCGGGCGGCGAGCAGCCGCAGCAGGAACGACGTCTCGCCGATCGTCGACTCCCCCAGCGCGAACCGCGGGTGCCGGGCGGCGTCGACGATGCCGACGGACACGCCCTGCCGGGCGAGGATGGCCGCGACGGTGCTGCCGCCGATGCCGCTGCCCAGCACCATCACCTCAACGTGCGTCATCGTGTGCGTCCTCTCGCGGTCGGGGGTCCGCGGCCGCCGCGCCGCGGGAGTCGAGCAGGGCCAGCAGCGGCCCGGTCGCCACGGTGGTCAGCACCGCCGTGACGACGAGGATCGTGTACAGGTGCGGGTGCAGCAGCCCGAGGGACAGCCCGACGCTGAGCACCACCAGCTCGGTGAGGCCGCGGGTGTTGAGCAGCACGCCGAGCGTCCAGCTGTCGTGGGCGCCGAGGCCGCACAGCCGGGCCGGCAGCGCCGTGGCGAGGATCTTCCCGGCGGCCGCGGCGACCACGGTGCCGAGCAGCACCAGCAGGTCGACCGGGTCGAGGCCCGGCACGTCGACGCCCATGCCGGCGATGACGAAGAACGCCGGCAGCAGCAGCGCGCTGCTGGTGTCGGCGAGGCGGGTGGTGATGAGCTCGATGGTCGGCCGGTGCCGGGGCAGCGCCAACCCGAGCACGAACGGCCCGAAGATGCTGTGCAGCCCGATCGTCTCGGTGTACCAGGCGCTCAGCGCGGCACCGACGAGCACGAGCACCAGCAGCGCCTGCGGTGAGGCGCGGTCGAGCCGGCCGCTGCGCTGCGCCCACGCCAGCAGCGGCCGGACGGCGAACAGCATCACCAGCACGAACGCGACGGCGAGCGGCAGCGGGGTCCAGCCGTGCCCGCCCTTGCCGGCGATCGACACGACGACCGACAGCACGCTCCACGCGGCCAGGTCGATGAACGCGGCGCAGGCCAGCGCGACGGTGCCCATCGTGGTGCCGGCCAAGCCGCGGTCGCGCACGATGCGGGCCAGCACCGGGAACGCGGTCACGGCGAGGGCGGTGCCGATGAACAGCAGGAACGCGATCAGGCCGGGCGGGGTGCGGTACAGCGGCCAGATGCCGGCGGCGAGCAGCACACCGAGGCCGAACGGGATCACGGCGGCGCTGACCGCGACGGTGCCGATGAGCCGCGCGTTGCGCCCGGCGACGATGGTCTCGACCTCGGCGCCGACGACGAGCATGAAGACGATGAGGCCGAGCTGCGCGACGACCTGCAGCGACGGCAGCACCGACTTCGGGATGAGGGTGTCCATGACGCCGGGGGCGGCGGCGCCGAGCAGCGACGGTCCGGCGGCGATGCCGGCGACGATCTCGCCGACGACGCCGGGCTGGCCGAGCCGCTCGAAGAGCACCGCGCCGAGGCGGGCCAGCCCGACGACGACGGCGAGGCTGAGGAACACCTGGGCGAGCGCGGCGCTGGTCATCGCGGATCGGCCTCCGCGACGGCGGGCCCGGCCGGCGCGGGCTGTGCCGCGTGTTCGTCCGGCGGCGCCTGTACGGGCACAGCCGGCGCTGCGCGCCGCTCCGGCGGGGCCGTGTCGTGCGCGGGCGGCCGCTGCTGGGGGATGCGCAGGGCGGCGCGTTCGCGGGAATGCTCGACGCCCGCCTTGGCCTGCGCGGCGGCCATCTGCCACGCGGTGGTCAACGGGTGCTTCGAGCCGAGGCCCAGCGCGGCGGACGCGCCGAAGGACAGCATGCCGGCGCCGAACCGGCCGGCGAGCCGCGGCCCGGACGGGGAGCGGAAGACGGCGACCCGGACGTCGAGCCGTTCCTGATACGGGGCGAGGTGCAGGTACGCGTCGCGCAGCTCGAACCAGTCGGTGCGGCGGGTGACCGGCCCGTCGAAGCGCAGCAGCTCGGTGATGACCTCGAGGGACTCCTCCATCATCCGCCGCGCCTGCATCGGGTCGTGGCCGATCATCGTGGCGTCCAGCGCGAGGGCGCCGGCGCCGACGCCGAAGACGAGCCGGCCGCGGGTCAGGTGGTCGAGCTGGATGATGCGGTCGAGCAGGGTCAGCGGGTGGTGGTAGGACAGGGTGCTGACGCCGGTGCCGAGCCGGATGCGGCTGGTGCGCTGCGCCGCGGCGGCGATCATCAGCTCGGGCGCGCCGATGATCTGCCAGCCGCCGGAGTGGTGCTCGCCGAACCAGAACTCGTCGAAGCCGAGCCGGTCGCAGAGCACGGCGAGGTCGAGGTCGCCTTCCAGCTGCAGGGTCGGATTGTGGGTGGGGCGGTGGATCGGGAACATGAGCACCCCGAAGCCGATGCGGCCCATGCGTCCTCCCCGTTGGCACGCTCCACTGTCCTGCACACTAACGGCTGAATTTGGGGTCGCCAAGCGTCATAGTCGACCACCAATGGTGCTGACCACGACACATTGGCGGCGTACTATTCTCGGGCCGTTTTGCACCGGGCCGGTCACCAGGCGAACCGTTCGCGGTGCAGCCGCGCGGGCGGCACGCCGAGCGCCCGGGCGGCGCGCAGCACGGCGTCGGTCCACGCGTCGGGGCCGCACACGTACACGTCGTGCTCGGCGAGGTCCGGGGCGAGCGAGCGCAGCGCCTCGGTGTCGGTGTAGTCGGCGTAGCCGGCGGGCAGCCAGGACCCCGGTGCGGCGCGCGGACCGACGAGCGGCACGAGGCGCACCCCGCGCCGCCGGGCGAGCCACTCCAGCTCGGGCAGGAACGCGACGTCGGCGGGGTGGCGGGTGCGGTAGACGAGGGTGGCCTTGGCGTGGCCGTAGGGCAGGTCCCACAGCAGCGCCAGCAGCGGGGTGACGCCGACGCCGCAGGCGAGCATGGTGACGGGCCCGCCGGAGTACGTGTCGGCGGTCATCCGCCCGTACGGCCCCTCGATGAGGACCCGGGTGCCGGCGCGCAGCGCGGCGACGCGGGCGGTGCCGTCGCCGACGGTCTTCACGGTGATGCGCAGCCGGTCGGCGCGCGGCGGGCCGGACAGCGAGAACGGGTTGCCGCGCAGGGCGCCGCGCCCGTCGAGGAACCGCCACACGAAGTACTGCCCGGCGCGGGCCGGCAGCCGGTCGAGCCGGCGGCCGGTCAGGTACACCGAGACCAGGCCGGGCGCCTCGGGCACGACCTTGTCGACGGCGAGGCGGTGTCGCAGGGTGCGCCACACGGGCAGGCCGAGCCGGAACAGCACGGTCGCGCCGGCGGCGAGCAGGTAGGCGCCCCACCAGTACACCCGCGCCGCCGTTGACTGCAAGTCGCTGCCGAGGACCAGCTCGTGCGGTAGCGCTAGGGCGACGCCGAGGTACGCGTACAGGTGCAGCAGGTGCCACGACTCGTACCGCAGCCGCCGCCGCACCGACCGGACGGACGTGCCGACGACGAGGATCAGGGCGGCCAGGCCGAGCACCGCGACGATCATGCTCAGGTCCCCGGTGAGCAGCGGCCACCAGGTCGGGGCGGGACGGGCGGCGAGGGCGAGCCCGACGTGCGCGAGGAGCAGGTGCAGCGACGCGTGCCCGGTCCAGCGGTGCCAGCGGGCCAGGGTGTCGCGGCCGTACGTGTGCTCCAGCCACGGGATGCGGGCCATGAGCACGACCTGGAGCAGCAGCAGGTCCGCGGACCACAGCCCGGCCAGCCGGCCGGCCGCGGCGACGCCCTGCGGGGCCGCGTCCCGGCCGGCCAGCCACAGCGCGGTGACGACCACCAGGCTGGCCGCCGCGACGAATCTCGCTGCCGTTCGCACAGTGTCCGAATGTAGGAATCGCGGTGGTGCCGCGACACCGCTTGTGAGCATGCCGACGAATCTCGAAAAAGCGTTATCGGCCATTGCCGCGCACGTGACGGACAATGCGACGGAAATGCCGACGGCCCCGCCTGGCAGGCGGGGCTGTCGGTTTCGTTATGAGCGTTCGGGTCAGCCGCCGGCGAACGTCGGCTCGATGCCGCACTTGGCCTTGGCGTCGAGGCAGATCTTCACCAGCGGGCCGAGCTTCTCCGGCTTCCAGGCGTTGACGAAGTCGCCGTGCATGGAGGAGGCCATGCCGGAGGACAAGGCCAGGCCGTTGCCGCCGAGCGACTCGTAGTTGACCATGAACGACAGGTTGGGCACGGCCACCGGGTACTGGCCGGTGCACCTGCCGTTCTGGGCGGGCCCCATGTGCGACTTGTGGTCCGGCGAGTCGATGTGCTTGCCGTCCCAGCAGTCCTGGAAGACCAGCTGGAAGATGAGGTTGCCGCCGGGTGCGCAGACGGGCCAGTTGCCGTCGGCGCTTCGGCCGGTCTCGGCGCTGCCGGCGCACCAGAACTGCCCGCCGGCGCCCTTCGGGGTGGCGACCTGGCGTTTCGCGTCGCCGTGGACCATGACCAGGCCGGGCGGGAAGGGCACGGTGACCGACGGGTCGGCCAGCCGCGAGCCGTAGTACACCCGGAAGCTCTTGAGCTTCACCGGCTGCCCGTCGCGGGTCAGCTGCGGCACCCAGTAGGCGCTGTTGTCGCCGGGGGCGTTGCAGTTCGTCGGCCGGTTGAACAGGTCCGCGGGCCTGGTCGCGGCGTCGACGGTGGGGCCGAAGAAGGTGTGCATGTGTGAGGCGCCGGCCAGGCCCGGCAGCACGATCGGGTCGTCCTTGGCCTCGTTGGCCACCGCGCAGTCGGTGTGGAACTCCGCGACCCTGGTGGTGCCCGCCGGCACCGGCAGCTGCTTGATCGCGTTGAACGCGGCCAGCTCCCGCTGCCAGGCGGCCTCGTCGACCGGGACCCAGCCGGCGGCGCCGCCGGCCTGGGACGACGGCGCCGCGGTGGGTGCCGGGGCGCTGCTGGCCGGGGGTGCGACGGTCGCGGTCGCCGGTGGGCGCGACGCCGGGCCGAGGGTCAGGTAGTTGATGTTGACGAAGTCGGCCGGCTGGGCGCTGCGCATCACGGCGACGAGGGTCTGCCGGCCGGTGGGGACGGTGCTCGCCGTCGCGGTGACCGTGGTCCACCGCTGCCAGCCGCCGGTGTACGCGACCGGGAACGTGGCCAGCAGGGTGCCGGTCGGGCTGCCGAGGTGCAGCTCGATCGAGCCGCCGGCGCGGTGCTGCGCGGCGATGCGGGCGGTGAGGTCGGGCCCGCCGATGGTGACGTCGTCGAACTGCAGCCAGTCGCCGTCACGCAGCCAGCCGACGTTCTTGCCGCCGCCGGTGTCGGCGGTGTTCTCCGTCTGCGCCCCGGACTGTGCCGAGAAGGACTCCGCCTCCAGTCGGGTGGCCGGGGCGGTCACCTCCTCGGCGCTGGCGGTGGCGATGTAGGTGCCGGTGGCGCCGAGCGCGAGGGCGACGGCGGCGCCGACGGCCACCCTCCCCCGCCGGTTGGTGCGCCGCGGCGGACCGTTGGACTCTGGTGGTTCAGTACGCATGCCGTTCCTTTTGCTTGCCGTGCGCTGCAATTGTCTGGGCTCTTGCGCAGGCAAGTATGGTTCGGTCGCGATACTTAATTCAAGACGTAAAGGAAGATTTCGAACAGGCCCGGAAACACTGTGCAGGTGCGCCGTTCCAGGCCGGTCGATTACGGTTTTTGGCTTAAGTTTTGCTTATTTCGCCGGTCACTGGCGGGTGGGGTCGGCCCAGCGGCCGGCGCTGCGGGAGCGGACCGGCTCGATGAAGCGCGGCGCGGCGCTGTGCGGGTGGCCGGGGCCCCAGTTCGTGGCGTCGCCGAGCATCTGCACGCTGGCGTTGTCGGTGTACCAGTCGACCAGGTCGGAGTCCGAGCGCACGATCCAGGTGCAGCCGGTCTGCGCGTCGGCGGTGAAGTCGCCGTGGCGGATCAGCGGCGGGCGCCAGAAGTAGGTGCCGGGCCACATCTGCCCGAAGTTGTAGTCGAACCCGCCGTCGAGGCAGTACGCCTCCTCCGAGCACGGGTGGTGCGCGAGCGGGACCTCCCGCCAGCCGGGCTTGGCCTTGATGAGACGGGTGTAGAAGCCGGTCCGCTCGTCGCGGTGCAGCAGCTTGATGTACAGCCCGGGGACCGGCGTGCCGCCCAGGTCGAAGCGCATCGGGCTGCCGTCCTTGACGTCGATCCACGGCATGGCCGCGCTGTCGAGGACCACGAGCCGCTGGTCGGGGCGCACCGTGTCGCGGTCGGCGTCGGTGAGGTCGAAGTGCCAGTCCCCGTACTCGCGGAACAGCAGGATCTGCGTGCCGGCGGTGGCGGTCAGCGGCGGCGTCCACACGCCCTTGGGCGCGGCCCAGTAGCCCTGCGGGCCGAGCGTGGTGCCGCCGATGGTCACCTGCCCGGACAGCACGAACCACTCGGTGTCGGCGTGGTGCACCCCGCCGGGGCGGGACCAGTCGCCGGTGAAGTGGACCTTCAGCGAGGCCGAGCCGTCCTCCTCGTCGTAGCTGAGGTTGCGCTGCTCGGCGTCGCCGGTGGCGTGCTGGAACTCGGCGACGTGCCAGATGAGGTCGCGCTCATCGACGATCTCCACGTGCGGGCGCATGCGTTGCCTCCAGGCTCGGGCTTCGGATGGTTTCCGGTGCGGAATGTATCGCTTACTAGTTTCGAGTACAAGGTGTACCGTCAACCCTCGTGACGCGACCAGGCCGCCCCGCCGGCCCCACCACCGACACCGAGACCGTCGTGCTCACCGCGGCCCTCGACCTGCTGCTGTCCGAGGGCGCCGCGGCGCTCACCGCACAACGCCTGCACCAGGTCACCGGCGTGTCCCGCTCGACGGTCTACCGGCACTGGCCGACACCCGCGGCCGTGCTCGCCGCCCTCATCGACGTCGCACCGACCCCACCGGCGCCACCGTCCGGCGACCTCGCCCGCGACCTGCACGCCGCCGTCGACCAGCTGTGCGACCGGCTCCGCGACCGGCCCGTCGGCGCGTTCCTGCAGGCGCTCATCGTCGCCGCGGCCGCCGACCCGTCCACGGCGCAGCTGCGGCACCGCTACGTCGGCGACCTGCTCACCCCGTTCCACACCGTGCTGCGCACCGCGGGCGTCCCCGCCACCGACCGCGAGGACGCCGTCGCCGCGATCGTCTCGCCGCTGCTGCTCGACGCGCTGCTGCTGGACCGTCCCGCCGCCCGCACCAGGGCGCACCGCATCGTCGACACCGTCGCCCGCCGCCTGGACCCCGCTTCGGAGGCTGAGCCCGCATGACCAACGCCGTCGGGCCCCGCGCCGTCTTCGGCGTCGTCGTGCCCAGCACCAACACCGTCGTCGAGCACGACTACTGGTCCGCCCGCGTGCCCGGCGTCGCCTACCGGGCCGGCTCCATGTACATCCCCGACCCCACCATGAGCGACGACGCCGGGTTCGAGGCACTGCTGCGGCAGATCCGCGCCGCCATCGACACCGCCGTGCGCGACGTCCTCACCGCCGAACCCGACCGCCTCGTCATGGGCATGTCCGCGGAGACCTTCTGGGGCGGCGTCGAGGGCAACGCCGCCTTCGAACGGCGCCTGCACGAGCGCACCGGACTGCCCGTGACCACCGGCGCCGCCTCCTGCCGGGCCGCGCTGCGTGAGCTCGGGTGCCGGCGGATCGCGGTCTTCTCGCCGTACCAGCCGATCGCCGACCGCGAGGTGGGCCGCTTCTTCACCGAGGCCGGCTTCGACGTCGCCGCGATCACCGGCCTGCGCTGCCCCACCGCCATGGACATCGCCCGCGTCCCCGACGACCGGCTGCGCGGCGTCGTCGCCGCTCTCGACGCCCCGGACGTCGACGCGGTCGTGCAGGTCGGCACCAACCTGTCGTTCGTCGCGCTCGCCGAACGCCTCGAGGACGAGCTGGGCAAGCCGGTCATCGCCATCAACACCGCCACCCTGTGGCACGCCCTGCGCTCGCACGGCATCACCGACCGGCTGCCGGGCGCCGGCCGCCTCCTGCGCGACCACTGACGCTGCGCACCGAGCAGGACGGCACGCCGGCGACGCCTCCGGGCTCTGCGACACTGTCCGGCATGGACGACGACGACCGGGACGCGGCCGCGGACGGGCTCAGCGCCGACGACTTCGTCCCGGCCGAGGGCGGCACGTGGCACGGACTGCTGTTCGCCAACCCCGTCGTCGGCCTGCCGCCGCAGCTCACCTGGAGCTTCACGTTCCCGTTCCGGGACGTGGTCCGCGACGGCGACGAGACCGCGCCGGCGCTCACCGTCGAGTGGCTGCCCGTCCCGGCCACGGGCTGGCGCCACCTCGCCGGGCACCACGTGACCTGCGACAGCTTCGCCGAGCCGGCGGAGGCCAGCGTGTACCACCACATCCACCACCGCTTCGACCGCATCGACCTGCGCCTGGCCGAGCAGGACGGCCACCGGCTGCGGGCGGTGGCCACCGTCGCCGGCGACATCGACCGGCTCGGCGTCGATCCGGTCCGCGCCGACGCGTGGCTCACGTTCACCGGCATCCTGGTACAGCTGCCGCAGGTGAGCGACCCCGCCGTCGCCCTCGACCGGCTCGCCGCGCACACCGACCCGACCGGCCTCACGTTCCGCCCCGGCCACCCCGGCGCGGCCCTACGGTTCGCCGCCGCGCCCGACTGACCACAGTGGACCCCCACGCCGCGCGTCAGGCCGCGACGAGGTCCTCGAGGGCGGCCCGGGCGTCGAAGTCCGTCCACCGGTGCGGCGCGTCCGGGCCGAAGCAGCGCCGCCCGATCACGGCCAGCAGCGCCCGCCGGTCGTCGTCGGCGGCGGACACCAGCCGGGCGCGCAGCCGGGCACCCCAGTCGGCCACGTACACCACCGGCGGCGCCGAGCCGAGGAAGACGTCCAGGGCCGGCGCCAGCTCGCCGAGCGGGACCCGGTCCACGGCGGCCGGCAGGACGTGGCACAGCATGATCGGGCCGTAGTGCGGCAACAGCTGCGTGCACCACAGGCGGGCCGCCGGCTCGACCAGCACCGCGCGCAACGCGTCAGCGCCGCCGGGATCCACCGAGCGGATCGCGGCGGCGGCACGCACCAGCGGATCCGGATCCGAACCGGCGAACCGCGACGTGTCGTGGCCCCACTCCTGCAGGGCGAGGACCGCGACGGCTCTGCTTCGCCGGTCCAGCGTGGTGAACGCGCCGCGCAGCCAGCCGGCCGCCGCGGGCCGGTGCCCGGCGAGCTCCGGCGCGTCGAGCAGGCAGGCCAGCACCGCGCGCAACGCCCCCGCCGCGACAGCCGGGTCCGGGTCGGCGCGCCACGGCGCCGCCGCGCCGTGCACCAGGGGACGCAGCGCCCGGCAGGCGGCGACGTCCGCGGGCCACCCGGGCCGGCGCTCCTCCGGCTCGGCGGCCGCTCCCATCACCGACGCCAACCAGTCCAGCAGCGCCGCCCGCACCGGCACCGGGCCGGGGCCGTGCCGCGGCGTCACCGGCGCGAGCCCGCGCGGGTCGTCCAGCGCGGCGACCGCGAAGCGCACCGCCGGCGCCGTCGCGGCGTGCAGCCCACCCTGATGGTGCACCAGCAGATGCAGGTCGAACACCGCCCGGCCGCGCCGGTCGAAGGACCCGTCCAGCAGCCCGGCGAGCACCTCGGGCGTCGACGGCATGCCAGGGTCGTTCTCGTACGCGTGCGGCACCGCGCTCCAGTCGGTCCCCGCCAAGACGTCCTCCGGTCGCACCGGCCGAGCATACGGCTCTGGATAGAGTCCAGCCGTGACGATCGAGCTCCGCGACCACGACCCCCGCTGGCCCGCCGCCGCACAGACCGCCGCCGAGGAGCTGACCACGGCGCTGCCCGGACTGTTCCCCGCCGTCGAGCACGTCGGCAGCACCGCGATCGCCGGACTCGCCGCCAAACCCGTCATCGACCTGATGGCGGCCACCGCCGCCCTCGACGCCGTCGTCGCCGTCGAGGAGGTGCTGCGGCGGCTCGGGTACCGGCGCCTCGAGACCGGCATGCGGGAGCGGCTGTTCTACCGCCGCGACGGCGAGCCCGCCTACCACCTGCACGTCGTCACCGCCGACAGCTGGGACACCCGCAACGAGCGCCTCCTGCGCGACCACCTGCTGCGCCACCCCGAGGACCGCGACGCCTACGGCGCCCTGAAAGGCGACCTGGCCGCCGCCGGGCACGACGGTGCGGCGTACACCCGCGCCAAGACCGACCTCATCCAGCGGATGGTCGACGCCGCCCGCACCCGGCGCGGCCTGCCGCTCGTCGACGTCTGGGAGGACTGACCGTCGGTGCGCGAGCTCGCCGCCCTGCGCGCCGAGCAGGGCCTCCGGGTCGTGATCGACCGTACGGACCGCTGTCGGAGATCGTGGAGGCGGACCGGTACGTCGACAGCGGCCACAACGTCGTCATCACCGTGCCGGGCCGCTGAATGCGCATCCCCGGCTACCCACCGACCGCACCGCTGACCGACGCCACCGGCTGGACCGCCGACCCGCCGTTCTGGCCGGCGTTCCTGCTGCACGCCGGCGCCGCCGCCACGGCACCCGAGGCGTTCGACGCCGACCTGGCCGACCTCGACGCCTACCTGGACCGCTTCACCGACCCCGCCGCGTGGCCGGTGTTCACCGCCCCGGTCGCCGGCGGCACCTCCCCTCAGGCTTCCTAGGATACTAGACGACTCCCCGACCACGCAACGCCACCGCCGACGTGCGCGTGGATAGCATCGAGGCATGGGTGTGGGCGTCGATGAGCTGGAGTCGATGCGGGCCGAGCTGGTCGGGTACTGCTACCGCATGCTGGGCTCGGTGTTCGAGGCCGACGACGCCGTGCAGGAGACCATGGTGCGGGCGTGGAAGCGGGCCGAGCGGTTCGAGGGGCGGTCCAGCGCGCGGGCCTGGGTGTACCGCATCGCCACCAACGTGTGCGTTGACCTGCTGCGGGAGCGGCGGCGGCGGGCGGTGCCGATGGATCTGGGGCCGGCGTCGCCGGCGGCCGCGGTGGTCGGGGCGAGCGGCTCGGCGGACCAGCCGTGGCTGACGCCGCTGCCGACGGACCCCGGTGACGTGGTGGCCGCGCGGGACACGGTGCGGCTGGCGTTCGTGGCGGCGCTGCAGCACCTGCCGGTACGGCAGCGGGCGGTGCTGATCCTGCGTGACGTGCTGTCGTGGCCGGCGGCCGACACCGCCGGGCTGCTCGGGGTCACGGTCGGCGCGGCCAACGCGATGCTGCTGCGCGCCCGGGCGACCCTCGCCGCGCGGCCGGGCGCGGCACGGGCGCGCACGCTCACGGAGCAGGACCGGTGGCTGCTGTCGCGGTACGTGGACGCTTTCCAGCGGTACGACATCGACGCGCTGGTCGGGTTGCTGCACGAGGACGCGGTGCAGCAGATGCCGCCGTTCACGCAGTGGCTGCGGGGCGCGGCGGAGATCGGGCGGTTCTTCCGCGGCCCGGGCGCCGGGTGCGAAGGGTCGGTGCTGGTGCCGACGCACGCGAACGGGGTGGCGGCGTTCGGGCAGTACCGCAACCACGGCGATCGGCATCTGCCCTGGTCCTTGCAGGTGGTGGAGATCGACGGCGGGCGGATCGTGGGGCTGCACTGCTTCCTGGACCCCGATCTGTTCCCGGTCTTCGGGCTGCCGACCGTATATTTCGCGGGCGCCCGTTCGTCGTACAGGCATGGGTGAAAGCAACCGACCAGATGTGGTGTCCCGCGAGGAGTGGCTGGCGGCCCGCCGCGCGCTGCTGATCAGCGAGAAGGAAGCGGTCCGGGCCAAGGACGCGTTGAACCGGCGGCGCCGTGAGCTGCCGATGGTGCGGGTGGACAAGGAGTACCGGTTCGAGGGGCCGGACGGGCCGGTGACGCTGCTGGACCTGTTCGACGGCGAGCGTCAGCTGGTCGTGCAGCACTTCATGTTCCACCCGGACTGGCAGGACGGGTGCGGCAGCTGTACGGCCGCGGTGGACGAGCTGTCCGACGGGCTGCTGCGGCACCTGCGGGCGCGCGGCACGGTGTACGCCGTCGTCGCGCGGGCGCCGTTGGCGAAGCTGGACCGGTACCGGGCGAAGCGGGGCTGGACGATCCCCATGTACAGCTCGTTCGGGTCCGACTTCAACTACGACTTCCACGTGACGCTCGACGCGTCGGTGGCGCCGGTGCAGTTCAACTACCGGGGCCCGGACGAGCTGCGGGCGGCCGGGCTGGACTGGGTCCTCAACCCGGACGACCAGCCGATGGAGCAGCCGGGGATGAGCTGTTTCCTGCGCGACGGCGGCGAGGTGTTCCACACGTACTCGACGTTCGCCCGCGGCACGGAGCAGGTCGGCGGGGCGTACGGCATCCTCGACATGACCGCGCTCGGCCGGCAGGAGGACTGGGAGGAGCCGAAGGGCCGCTCCGGCGCGTCCCGCGGCGCGGTCCCCGACTTCAGCTGAAGGCACCCGGTGGCCGTCCGGCCGACGGGGGCGGGCGGCCACCTGAACATGTTGGCCCGATGACCGACGCTCTGAAGACGCTGACCGCGCGGGCCGGGGCCGCCGCCGCGTTCCTCGCCGAGGATTCGCGCGGTGGCTGGCGCCGGGCGTGGGCCCTCACCGCCGGCCGGAACGGCGGACCTCGCAAACTACGCGCTTCTTTGCAAACCTCGCGGACTCTGCAAACCTCGCGGAATTTGCGAACCTCGCGGATTTATACGGACGACATCGCAAGTCAGGCCGCCGGTGCCGATGGCTGATACCGTCCATCTGTGGATCTGGTACGCGTGGAACATCGTCATGAAGAATTGGCCGACGTCGACTTCTCAGGTCAATCGTTCGACACGTTCGGCGCTTACGGCGGAACGTTTGTGCGGTGCGACTTCTCCGAGGCGTCCTTCGGCAAGTTCAGCGTGGGGCACCAGGGTCAGACCCGGTTCGTGGAGTGCGTGTTCCGGCGCACCCGGTTCCCGCTCGGCAACACGTACCTCGGCAACGCCCGCTTCGAACGGTGCGTCTTCGACAACGCCAGGCTCCGCCACCTGCGCATCGACAGCAGCGAGTTCGTCGACAACGTCTTCTGCGGCCGCATCTGGCACACCGTCTTCTACGGCGTGCCCGGCCACTGGTCGGCGGACCCCGAGCGGCCCGGCAACGCCTGGCACGGCAACGACTTCAGCAAGGCCGACCTCGTCGACGTCGACTTCCGCGACATCGACCTGCGGGCGCAGCGCTGGCCGGAGGACCGCGACGAGTACGCCCTCATCGACCGCATCGACGAGCGCACCGCCGCCGCGACCGCGGCCATCACCGCCGCGCCGCCGGGCGACTGGGCCGAGCCGGCGCAGGCGCTGCAGGCCGTCGACTTCCTGCGTACCGGCGTGGAGCGCGACCCGCACGGGTTCGTGCTGGTGCGCCGGCGGGAGCTGTGGCACCGGCTGCGGCCCGTGACCCGCGACCGGCTGTGGGCGCTGCTCGTCACGGGCCACGACTGCAAGACCGCCCCCGGCCGTGACGGCGCCGCCGCGGACCTGGTCTACAGCGACGACCAGGAGTAGAGCGCCCGCCCCTGCGCCGCCGCCGACCGGGCCAGCTCGGCCAGGGCGATGAGGCGCTCGACCTCCCACTCCTCCAGCAGGAACCGGTCGGCGTACCCGCGGATCTGCGCCGGCTCCAGCCGCGCCAGGGTGTCGGCGAGCTGCGCGTTCACCCGCACCGTCCACGGCCCCTCGAACTCCGGGTCGGCCGCGGTGTCCCCGAGCGGCCGGTCCTCCCCGAACTCCGACGGGTCCCGCCCGCCGATCTCCGCGGCGAACTCCTCCACCTCGAGGATCCAGCCCTTGCAGTCGACATGCGGCCAGTTGTTGCCGGCCGGACCGACATCGAGGTCCATCGCCGCCAGCTCCGCGTCGGTGGCAGCGAAATAGTCCATCAGCACGCCCACGCAGCTGACCATATCGCGCCGGTACGCCCTCGGCAGCGCACGCGGCGACGGTACCGGTGGCAAGATTGCGGCGTGGATCCTCTGCAGCTGTACCGCACGGAACTTCAGGCGCTGGTGGGCGGTGAGACGCTGCGGGCCGCCGTGCACTGCCAGCGGGCGTTCGGCAGCGACCGGTTGGAGCGCTCGCCGGACGAGATGGAGCGGCTGATCGGGTTCCTGCCTGGTGGGCTGCGCGACTCGGCGCTGGCGGCGCTACGCGCCGAGCCGCGGCCGGAGAAGGCGTGGGAGCGGGTCGTCGGGGTGCTCGTCGGCGCGGACTCGGTGATCCGGTTCGACGTCGACCAGGCGCTCGGCGGCGTCGCCGCGGCGGGGCACGTGGGCTCGTGCGCGGCGCGGCTGGCCGAGGGCATCCGCGACGCGAGCATGGTGCACTGCGTCGTGACGGACCGGCGGCTGTTGTTCGCCTCGATGGATCTCGATCCGGTCGGGTTCACGCCGCTGGCGCAGCTGCCGATCGGCACGGTGCTGCGCGCCCGGCGGGAGGGCAAGCTCCTGCAGCGCGGCCGGGTCGTCGTCGACTTCGTCGACCTGTCGGAGCTGGCGCTGATGACCGGGGTGTTCGGCACCGGCGGGGCCGACGTGCTCGTCGCGGCGCTGGGCGGGGCCGCGAAGCCGGCGCCGGGTCGGTAGGCTGCCGGGGCGGCCTGGGGGACGGCCGCGACGACAAGGGGAGGCATCCATGGCGCCAGGATTCAAGGTCGATCCGCCGGTGCTGGAGTCGTTCGCCGGCACGTCCGACGACCGGCGGGCCGCCTACGAGGCACTGCGGCAGAAGATGACCGACATCCGGGTCAACCGGGACGCGTTCGGGCACATCCCGTTCCTCGGCAGCTCGATCTACGACTCCTACGACGAGCACGTCGAGTCCTGCGAGGAGGCGGTGACGTCCGCGGCGACCGCGATGGCCGCCGTGGCCGCGGGCATCCGGGCCGTGGTCATCGCGTACCTCGACGGCGAGGCGAAGATCGGCGAGGACCTCGCCGCCATCAACCGGGCGCTGGGCAACTGACATGGAGGGGATCCGATGAGCGCGGAGTACGCCAACAAGCTGGAGCAGTGGTTCAGTTCCGCGCCCGGGCCGGTGCAGGAGGTGCTGCGGCCCGTGTTCGACCCGGCCAACGACATGCTCAAGGCCGTCGCCGGTGACCCGCAGGACCTGGTCCGGGCCGGCCAGCGCTACGTCGAGGTCGGCCGGGAGATCGTGGCGATCGCGGAGCAGCAGCGCACCGACCGGCAGCGGCTCGCCGGCTCCTGGGAGGGCGACGGGTATCAGGCGTTCACCGACAAGGCCGCGGAGATCGAGGAGAAGCTCAAGACCCTCGGCGAGGCGACCGGCAAGACCGACGAGGTGCTGAAGGCGGCCGCCGAGGCCTGCGTCGAGGGCGCCAACCTCATCATCGACATCATCGTGACGCTCGTCGCCTTCGCCATCGGCACGCTCATCGTCAAGCTGGCCCTGGCCGCGCTGACGTTCGGGGCGAGCATGCTGGCCTGGGTCGCCGAGCAGATCGTCGCCGGGATCGTGGCCCTGACCCGCATCCTCAACGTCACGATGCAGGTCGCCCGGGTCCTCATGCAGGTCGCGCGGATCTTCAAGCAGATCGCCCAGATCCTGCGCGGCGTCGCCAACCTCCTCAAGGCGATGAAGACCCTGCTGGAGATGCTCGACAAGCTCAACAAGGCCTCGAAGGGCATGGCGAAGCTCGGCGCGTTCTCCGCCCGTGCCGGCGCCTACGCCACCGTCAACGCGACCATCCTCGGCGGCAACGTGCCGCTGCCGGGCGGCTCGCTGCTCAAGACCGGCCTGGACGCCCAGGACGCCGCCGAGCACGCGGGCGACGCCGAGGACGCGGCCGGCAAGTAGCCCCGAGGGTCCGCGGGCGGCCGGCACCGCCCGCGGACCCTGGCCAGGTCATCGTGCCGCGTCTTCGGGCGGGAGCTGGCGGTCCGTGGACTGCTGGGGCACGGCCGGTTGGCGGGAAAAGTCGAGGAGCTTGGTGATGAGGCTGACCAGAGTGGAGTCGCGCATCGCCTGCTTGTGAACCTCGAGGCGCCACCGCCCGCGTTCGTCGCGGCTGAACTTCACCTCGGTCTGCAGGGCGATCACGACGAGCGCACCGACGGCGAGGGTGGCCGGCTCGAACCGGGTCCCGTCGGCGGGGATGCTCGCCGCCCGCGCCACGACCTGCCGGTGCTCCGGCGAGCCGGCGAGGTACTCCAGAGCGGCCCGCGCGAGGTCGCCGGCGGTGACCGGCGCTGCCGGGCCGGGCTGCTCGTCGACGGCGGCGGCCTCGCGGAGCCGGCTGCCGATCTGGCGGAGCTGGCCGG
Organism: Dactylosporangium aurantiacum; assembly: GCF_000716715.1. GTDB lineage: Bacteria > Actinomycetota > Actinomycetes > Mycobacteriales > Micromonosporaceae > Dactylosporangium > Dactylosporangium aurantiacum. The sequence continues at coordinate 125,302 of NZ_JNYJ01000003.1, forward strand.
CGTCGGGCAGCGCGGTGCCGTGGTCGGCGACCAGCGTGAGCAGCCGGACGGCCTCCGGGTCGGTGAGGTCCGCGACGTCTGGCAGGGATGCGGTCACTGGGTCTCCTGGTCGGTGGTGGTCGGGTTGGTCGGGTTCGTCGGATGCATGAGCTGGGCGAGGACCGCGTTGGTGATGGCGGTGTCGGTGGCGTCCAGGCCGGCCTGCAGCGCATGCGGGTCGCGTTCGCCGGCGATGATGCGGCGCAGGGCGGCGGCGAGCGCCGCCCATTCGTCACGGCTGGCCAGTTCGTCCAGGACCGGGTCGATGTCCGTTGCGGCGGTCTGGTCGCCGTTCGCGGCGGCGGCGACCGCGGTGATGATGGGCGGCCAGGGTTGCCGAGTCGCCACGTCGGTCTGCGGGGCTTCGGCGGGTTGGAGGGCGATGCGGCCGTTGACGGCGTCCAGGGCACGGATGACGATGGCGGTGTCGATCGGGTCGAGGCCGGCGGTGAGGGTGTCGGGGTCGCGGTCGCCGGCGAGCATGCGACGGAGCGCGGCGGTGAGCGCTTCCCAGTCTGCGCTGCTGCCGATCTGGGTGAGCACCTGATCGAGGGCGGTGGCCGCCTCTTGGTTGCCGCGGACCGCGGTGACCAGCACGGCGAGCACCGGCTCCCACCGGCTGAGGTGCCGCTGCAGATCGTAGGCCCGATCGGTGGGCAGGTCGCGGGCGGCGTGCAGCACGGTGTCGAGGGCGTTCTGGGCGGTGTCCGGGTCGCCGGCCAGCGCGCCGATCAGACCGGCGAATCGGACGCCGGCCACCTGTTCGACTGTGGCCGTCAGGTCAGCGAGTGTCGCGGGCGCCAGGATGTCGGGGCGTTCGCGCAGCTGCATGGACAGTGTCCGGACGGTGCTGGCGAACTCGTGGATCTGTCCGGTGAGGTGGCTGATGATGGCGGCGGCGAGGCGGTGGGCGAGCTGGCCGGCGGGGTCGACGCCGGCCCGACGCAGGTAATTGGCCAGGTTGTGATGAGAGGCGAGAAGGGCGTCCGGGTCAGGGTCGGCGTATTTGAGGCGGAGCGCGGCATGTGTCAGGGCGATCGCCTCGTCGTGGTGGCCGCGTTTGTCGGCCAGGTCGGCACGGGCGCTGAAGGTCTTGGCCAGGCTGGAGACGTCCTGGTGCTCTTCGAACACCTGCTGGCAGGCCAGTAGCAGCTGCTCGGCCTCACCGAGGCGTCCTAGGCGGATCAGCGGGACATAGTCGCTGAACAAGGCGAAGGCGACGGTGTAATCGCCGGCGTTCCGCGCTCGCTTGCTGGCCAGGTTTTCGGCGTTGAGGTCCAATGCCTCCTGCCATAGCCCCACGGCGCTCGCGGCTTGGACCCCGAGGTTGAGCAGGACTTCCCGCACGCTGAACGGATCAACCGCGTCTTCCGGGCCGCGCGTGGGTGGGAGTTGGTCCAACTCGGCGATGAGTCGGCGCACCTCGGTCAGTGCCTGGTCCGGCTCGCCCAGGAGGTAGACGATTTGCAGCCGGCGGGTCTGGTCGGCCAGTTGGGTCAAGCGGCCGTGTCCGGCTTGGCGGGTGTGCTCGGCGGCCTGGTCGGCCAGGTCGAGCGCTTCGCGCAACCGCCCCGTGCGACGACACAGGTTGACGATGTCCCATGCGACAGAGGCGGCGAGCCGGTGGTCGGTGGCCGAAATGGCGCGGGCCAGGGCGGTGCGCAGCAGCCGCTCTCCCTCCGCGGCGTCCACCCGCATGACGGCACGGCCGAGCGTGGCAAGGTGCTCGGGTTTGCCGGTGGCGGCGGCGATGCGGCGCAGCTGGGCGGCGGCGATCTGGGCGACCCCTGCCGTCACGTCGCGCATCAGGGCGTGCTCGACCGTCCACGCGGCGGCGTCCCATTCGGCCAGCCGGAGCAGGTAGGGTGCGGCGGCCAGCCCGGCCCGCACCACCGTCTGAGTGTGCTCGCCACCCTGTCGCCGCTGCTGTGCCTCGAGGCGGCTGGTCCAGAAGGCGGCGAGTTCGAAGTCGATGGCGACACGCACGTTGGTCGGTGTGGCCACGCGGACCGTCTCGGCCACGCCGGGATGCAAGCGAAACCGCCGTGACGGTGCACCGTCGGCGTGCCCGGTGGTGTCCTGTTCGACCAGGGCGGCGGTCAGCAGCGGCGCCAGCGTGTCGGTGAAGTCCGGTGCGGGATCGTCCAGCTCCAATCGCGTGCGCAGGTTGGGCCAGATGGGCTCGGCTATGAGCGAGAACCGGTCGTCGTCTTCGATGCCGGCCAGCAGCTGCAGCAGCAACCTGGGCGCGTCAGGCAGCGTGTGCATGGTGGTGCTGGTCCAGCCGGCGAGCACCTGCATGAACCCGGCATCGCCCAGCGCTGACTCACCCTCGGCGAAGAACGCTGTCAGGGTCTGGTCGCCGCTGGTGGCGTGTTCGACGGCGTCGAGGTGCCGGGCCAGGGTGACGTCGTCCGCTGCGGCGCGGTCTGCCAGCTCCAGCAGCTTCGGGTGGCCTTGCACGAGGTGCAGGACCCGCCGTACCCGCGCCCGGTCCTCCTCCACCGCGGCGGTGCGTTCGGGGCCGGGTTCGGCGTGCAGCAGCCGCCGCAGGTTCGGCAGTTCCCGGGCCAGTAGCACCCCTTCATCCCGCGACAGTGCGTGCACCGCCTCCACCAGCACCGCCGCCGGCAACCCGGCCGGCGGGGTGCGGCTGGTGAGCACGACTCGGGATTCGCCGCCATGTCCGGCGAGCGTGGTGATCAGGTCGGCCCAGCGCGGGTCCCGCCACGCGCCATCCGCGGTGAGCAGAGTTTCCAGGTTGTCGAGCACGATGAGCAGGCCGCTGTCGCGCAGGAGCGCCGCCAGCTGGGGCAGGAAGCGGCGCAGCCCGTCCGCTGTACCGATCTGGTCGACCATGGTGAAGCCGCGGTCGCCGAGCTGTGCCTCCAGCGCCAGGGCGAGGCTGGTCAGCGCGGTGGGCCACTCCTCTTCCCGCAGCGGGGCCTGCCACCACACCGGCTGGTCGAACCGATCCTGGTGCCGGTACGCCAGCTCCAACGCACACGCCGTCTTCCCAGCCCCGGCCATGCCGTGCAGCAGCACCCCACCCCGCCCGCTGCCGGAGGCCAGGGCCCGGCTGGCCCGGATCATCACCGCCGTCCGGCCGACGAACCGCTCCGGCTCCGGCAGGAACGCGGCCATCCGCGACTCCGCCGGGTCGATCCGGGGCTTCCCACTCGGCGGGGTCAGCAACAGGCCGGCCGCCGGACCCAGCAGCGTCGGCGTGGCGATCGACAGTGCCGGCCGGGCCGGCGACGGTCGTTCACCGGCCGCCACGGGCACCGCCCGCCGCAACGCGGCATCGACCGGCAGGTTCAGTTTGAACAGTCCCTCGTACAGCGCGGAGGTCAACGCGATGGCGAAGTCGTCGACGACCGGGTAGCGCATCGCCACCACGGCGCACCCCACCTGGTCCGCGACGAGGCGGGCCAGACCGGTCACCGCCTCCTCGGCCGCGGTCAGCTCGGCGTCGGCGACCTCCTGTGCCATGTCGGCGGCGTCGTCCAGCCGCAGCCAGCGCAGCGTCTCCGCGGTCGTCGCGGCCGCGGACTGGCACGCCGACAGCACCGCCAGGCGCAGCCGGCCCCGGGCCGGGCGCAGCAGCCGCACCAGATCCGCGGCCTCGACCGTGTCGGCGCTGCCGTCCTCGGCTTCCAGCAGGATCACCCCGCTGCCGCCGTGCCCGGACAGGTGCAGCACATCCGGCCCACCCTCGAACGTCACCCGCTCGCCGAGGACCTGCCGGGTCACCCCGTACTGCAACACCTCCAGCTCGATCATCCGCCGCTCACGCGCCGCCAACGCCCGCACCTGCCTGGCCAGCTCGTACCGCTCCCGCCGCAACGCCAACGCGGAGCTCTGCGTCGGCAGGCTGAACACCGCCAGCATCCGCAACCGGTCCGCCCGAGCATCCCCGGACGGCGGCGCCTGCCCGATGTCGAAGACCAGACTCACATCACCCCGACGGGCGAGGGGCACCCCACCGACATGCGCCAACTCCAGCGGCGCGTACAGCAGGAACCCGACCGCGTCCGGGACCTGCACCCGCACCGTCACCGGCGCCGCCGCGGCGATCGCCGCACCCACCGAAGCACCGAGAACCCGCTCACCCACCCACCGGCCGAGACGGTCCACCCACTCCGCCTCCGACTCCACCCGACGGTCCGGCACCGCATTCCACCGCAGGAACCGGTACAGATCCCGGAACGCCTCCGCCTCCCGATCACCGGCGAGCCCCTCGAAATCCACCACGTGATCGGCCAGCGGCGCCTGAGTCTGCGCGTCGGTCAACAGCCACCGCCAGCGGGCACCCCGAACCACATCGACCGCCCGCAACACCAGACCCACCACACACCCCCGGTCCGAGACAGCCGCAAAGACCGACCGTAACCGGGAGAACACCCTGCGGATCAGCCGTCGAACGGGCAGACCCACCCGACCGCACGGCACCCAACGACGACGATCAACCGGTGCGGCTGCCGTACGCGGGGCCGAACACCACGAGCAGGGTCAGGTCCTCGGTCACATCGGTGAAGTGGTGCGGCTCCCCCGCCGGCACGAACACGACCGACCCGGGTGCCACGTCCGCCGAGGCGTCCGGGGTGACGATGCGGGCGCGGCCCGAGGTGACGACGTAGATCTCGTCCTCGGTGTGCGGGCTCTGGTCGTCGACCCCGCCGGCCGGGATGCAGTACGTGCCGACGGACAGGTCCGGCACCCGCAGCTGCTCCACCCAGTCGTTGCCCGCCCCGCCGGGCGGTGCCGTCCACCGGCCGGCGCCGTCGATGAGGTGCACGGGGTCAGAACTCCATGCCGCGCAGGCTGGACTCGATGGCGTCCAGGCGCAGCTGCAGCTGGTCCATGCGGTACGCGAACAGCTCCTCGGCGCCCTGGAGGTCGGGTTCGTCGCCGTCGGCGGACAGCAGGGCGGCGCGGGCCGTGTCGAGGGCGTCGAGGGCGGCGTTGACCGCCTCGGCGGTGCGCTCGCCGAGGGTGAAGTTGTCCAGGCGCCGGGTCGCGGCGGCGGAGAGCAGGACTTCGGTGAGGCGGCCGGCGCCGTCGACGGTGGCCTGCACCGACTGGTCGGCGGCCTCGCCGGTGAAGTGGCGGGTCGCGAACTCACCGGCGCGTTCCTGCGCCTGCGCCATCCGGTCGGGCAGCTCGTTGAGGACCTTTTCGAGGCGGGCGCCGGCCGCGGTGGTCGCGCCGCCGACGGGTGTGCGGGGGAACAGGCTCGCCGCGCCGCCGTCCTGCAGCATGCGGCCCAGGTCCTCCAGCGACTGCAGCAGGCCGGACGTGGCGGGGTCGAGCTCGCCGAGCAGCGTGCGGCGGAACTCGCCCTCGGCGGTCTCGATCGCGTCGCGGACCGCGGTGACGATCAGCTGGCCGAGGTCGGGGTCGCGGACGGCGTACGCGCTGAGGTACAGGTCGGCGACCCGGAACCGGCCGTCGACGGTGACCCGGATGTTGCCGCCCTCGGCCTCGTGGACGGTGCGCCCGGCGCGGGCGTCGGCGGTCGCCGTGTCGATCCTGCGCTGCCGCTGCTCGAACTCCGCGGTGATCCGCTCCACCGACTCCTGATCCGGATACATCGACGCCCCCCAGTGCCAATCCAGTCGTGAACCGAAGCCCGGCCAGCCTACTGGCTGGGCGGGCCCCGCCGCTGCCGCGCCCCCACGTGCAGGCATCGGCTGCTATACATCTCACCGTGAAATCACGGCATACGGGGCTGGTCGTCCGGTTCGTCCTGGCGGGCGTGCTGGTGCTGCTCGGCTGGCAGATGCTGGCCAGCGGCTCGACGACCGACGCGCAGCGGCAGCAGGAATCGGCGCGGCGGATCGCGGAGTACCGCCCGACCTGCGACGGCAAGACGATGCGGCCGCGCGACACGTGCCTCGTCTTCGGCGGCAGCGGCGACGAGGGCGGCTCCTATCAGCACATGATGGACATGTACGCGGCGGCGAACTCGCCGCGGGAGCTCGCCGAGCGGGACCGGGGCTGGCGCGTCGCCGGCTACGTCGCGCTGGGCATCGGCGCGCTGACGCTGCTGTGCTTCCTGCTGTCGCTGGTCGAGGTGATCCGGTTCGGCGCCGACGAGCCGCAGGACGCGACGATCTCCTACCAGCGCAGGCTGGTCGGGCTCGCGGTGGCCGGTGCCATGGCGGCGGTCGGGGTGCTGCTGATCGGGGAATCCGGCAACGTCGTGTCGTGGCTGCTGGCCGTCGCCGGGGTGCTGTTGACCGCGGCGGCGCTGGCGAGCCTGGTCTCGGCGTTCCGGACGCGGGTCGGCCGGCGCCGCTGGGCGAAGGCGCACGGGCACGCCTATGAGCGTTGCGACAAGGACCTGCTGCAGCGGCTCGGTTGGAGTGACGCGCTGCCGTTCGCCGGTGGTGTCGTCACCGGTACCCACCGCGACCGGGCATTCCTCGTGTTCGACTACGCGGAGAAGGACGCCCGGCACACGGCGCTGGTGATGGGGGTGCCCGGTGAGCTGCCGCCGCTGGTCGTGGAGGCGAAGCTGAAGGGCGGCCCGCGGCTGCTCACCGGCACCGCGCAGCACTGGGTGGACCACGCGACGGAGGTCGTCGCGGCCGCCGACCGGCACTACCCGTGGGCGTTCAAGGGCAACGGCGCGACCCTGTGGGCGAAGTACGACGAGGTCCTCAGCCCGAGCGGCGAGAAGCTGCAGCGGCGCCTCGACGGCCTGCACCGGGTCGGCACGGCCCTGGCCGCCATGCCGGGCTGACCGGCGCCGAGAACTTGATCACCTTCCCGACTCCGGACCCGATCACCGCGGATGCCGTGACCTGCGGCGCAGGGGGTCAACGCGAGGGTGGCGGCACCGCGCGTCGATTGACACGCTGGAACGCCGTCCGTACCGTCCGAAACATCAACGTGATGGTGAACGGAAGCCGGTGCAAGCCCGGCACGGTCGCGCCGCTGTAACCACGAGGTGTGGGAGTCAGACCCGGTCGCCGTCACGACAACGCTCGATGGGACGCGAAATCCCGCAGGAGGCAGCATCATGGCTACGATCTCGGCTCTTCCCACCCCGGCCACCGCACCGGCCCCGATCCCGCTGCGGCAGATCCTGCCGTGGGCGACCTTCGGCGTCGTGCTCGCCGTCGTGCTGCTGTACTTCGTCGGCGCCGAGCAGGGCATCACCTCGCTCGTGTCCGGCGAGACCGTGCACGAGTTCGTCCACGACGGCCGTCACCTGCTCGGCTTCCCCTGCCACTGAGGCGGGGCACCCAGCATGAGCGCCCGTACCCTGCTGGTCCGCGGGATGATCGTCGGCGCCGCCGCCGGTGTCGCCGCGTTCCTGTTCGCCTACCTGTTCGGTGAGGGCCCGATCAACGACGCGATCGCGTTCGAGGAGGCCCACGTCGCCGACCACGAGCACGGACCGGTCAGCCGGACCGTGCAGAGCACCCTCGGCCTCGCCACCGCCTCGATCGTGTACGGGGTCGCCCTCGGCGGCCTGTTCGCCGTCGCGGTCGCGGTCACACTCGGCCGTATCGGCCGGATCAGTGCCCGCGCCACGGCCGGGATCGTCGCGCTCGCCGGGTTCGTCGGGGTGGCCCTCGTGCCGTTCCTGAAGTACCCGGCCAACCCGCCGGCCACCGGCAACGGCGACACGCTGCAGCAGCGCACCGGCCTGTACTTCCTGATGCTGGTCATCGGGGTCGCCGCGGTGATCGGCGCGATCGTCGTCAGCCGGTCGCTGCAGCCGCGCCTCGGCACCTGGAACGCGACGATCGCCGGGGTCCTGGGCGCCGTCGTGGTCGTCGGCGTCGCGGTCGCGCTGCTGCCGGCGGTCAACGAGGTGCCCGAGGGGTTCGCCCCGGTGCTGCTGTGGCGGTTCCGGCTCGCGTCGCTGGGCACGCAGGCGGTCATGTGGGCAACGCTCGGGCTGCTGTTCGGGTACCTCACCGAACGCAGCGAGCGGATGGCCTCGGTGCAGCGGGCGCAGCCCGTCGCCGTCTGAGCAACGCCCGTCGTGCGGTGTCCGGCGCTGCCGGGCACCGCACGTCGCGTTTCCCGGCCGCCTGCGAGAAGGAGCCGTTCGCCGGTGCCGGGACGCCGGTGCACAGCAGGGCGAGCAGCTCACCGGCGGAGCTCCGGCGGCCGAGCGGCTCGGGCCGGGTCAGCCGATGTGGGCGGGGTCGACGTCGCGCTGGAGGCCGCAGGCGGTGCACTGCACGGTGTGCTTGACCCGCAGCGGGATCAGGGGGACGAAGAACAGCGACAGCTTCAGCACCCGGCGGTACAGCGGGTGGGCGACCGTGTTGCCGCAGTGCGGGCAGCGCAGGGTCAGGGTGCGCAGGTGCTGCACCCGCCAGCCCCAACCGAAGATCAGCACCGGGCCAGCCTAGCCGCCCGGCCGGGCCGGGCCGCCGGTGCCCCGGGCGGGCGGCGCGCCGCCGGCGGCGGCATCCGTCACGCAGTGCCCCTCCGCCGGGGAAGTCGGCGCGAGACCGGCGACCGTCACGGCGACCGCGGCGAGCCCGGCCAGCAGCAGCATCGTCATGTACGGGTCCTGGATCTCGATCCGGCTGTTCGCCAGGCGGTCGGCCGGGGTCAGCGCGGCCGGCACCAGGTCCGGGATCAGCCACGCCGGGCCGTACACCGACATGGCCACGACACCGGCGAACACCAGCAGCGGCGCGAGCATGCCCACGCAGCACGCGGCGAGGCCGGTGTCGCGCGCGGGGCCGGGCCGCAGCAGCGCCACCGCCGCGGCGCCGCAGCCGACCGCGACGATCGCGCCGCCGGCGTGCGGTGGCAGCGGCGGGAACGCGAGCTGCGCGGCGAGCCACATCCCGGCCGCGGCGACGGACACCGCCACGCCGGTGAGCAGGGCCCGGGCGCTCAGCGCGGTGCGGTCGGCGGTCAGGACGAGGACTCCGGCCAGGTAGCCGGCCAGCAGCACCGCCAGGATCGGCACGCCGGTGCGGGCCTGCTCGCCCGGCGGGCCGTGGCCGTCCGCGGCGGCGGCGAACATGGCCGTCATCGCGCCGACCAGCAGGCAGCCGCCGGCGCGCACGGCGCGGGCCGCGGCGCCGGCGTCGACGGGGGCGAGGAACCTGCCGACCGACGCCACGGCGAGCAGCAGCGCGATCGCGCCGACGACGGCCCAGCGCAGCGGCCCGTGCCCGATGCCGGCGGACCAGCGCACCACCGCGCCGAGCGCGGCCAGGGCGGCGAGCGGATAGCCGACGGCGCGCAGCGCGGCCGGCTGGGCGAGGACGGCGCCGGCGCACCCGACGGCGTGCGCCCAGCGCCGGGGGCCGGAAGGCAGGGCGGCGGTCTCGGCCCGCATGGCCAGGCCCCAGTCGCGGTGCCGGGCCGGCAGCAGCCGCACGATGATGGCCAGCAGCGCGTCGGTCACCATGCACCCCTCGGCTCGGGCCGGGTCCGGGGCGCGGGCGTCGCCGCCGGTGCGAGCGCCTGGGCCGCCTGCAGTCCGGCGCCGGTCAGCCGGTACAGGTGACGCGGCGGCCTGCCCTGGGGCGGATCGGTCTCCCAGGACGCCTCGAGCAGGCCACGGTCGGCGAGCCTGATGAGGATCGGGTAGAGCGAGCCGGCCTTGAGCCCGACCTGCTGGCCGAGCTCGTAGCCGTAGCGCCACTGTGCGGGGTCCGCGGCCAGGGCGCGCAGGACGGCCGCGGTCTGCGGGGACGGTTGCCGGACGCGGGTCACCGGCTAACTCTATATACATAGAGAACCGGGCGCTAGTCCGCGGCGCGGGCCCGGCGCTCGGCCGCGTGGACGAGCACGGAGCACCACATCCGGAACGGCCGCCACGCCTGCGTCAGCCGCGCGACCCCGGTGTCGGAGGGTGGGGCGGGCAGGTCGTACCAGCGCTGGATGCCCGCCCTGGTCAGCTCGTCGCCGGGCAGCGAGTCGACGAGGCCGGCGCCGCGCATCACGATCGCGACGGCGAAGAAGTCCCCGACGCCGCGCAGCCGCTTGACGTCGGCGAGCGCCTCGGGCAGCGGCAGGCCGCGCAGCCGGGCCCGGTCGAGACGGCCGGCGAGGGCGGCCTCGGCGACGCCGTGCAGGCGGGTGATCTTCTCGTCGTTGACCCCCGGGAACGCACCGAGCCGCAGCAGCGCCTGCGGCGACGGGAACGCGTGCACGGTGGTGCCGGCGACCTCGAACCGTTCGCCGTGGGCGCGGGCCATCCGCTGCCGGATCGCGCGGCCCTGCTCGATGCGCAGCCGGTGGCCGATGATGAAGGCGCAGGCCGCCTCGTACGGCGAATGGAACAGCACCGGGCGCAGGTACGCGTGCCGCCGCTGCAGCGCCCCGATGACCGGGTCGCGCTCGCCGACCTGCGGGTAGCCGCTGCCGTCGACGTCCAGCGACAGCGCCTCGAGGGCCTGCCGCCACGCCGCCGCGGGCTGCTACCCCTGCACTTCGCCGGTGACGGTGCCGGGACTGTCCTGCCGCAGCAGGACCGCGGCCGAGTGGGTCCAGCCCTCGACCGGGAACGCCATGACGATCGTGCGGGCGTCGCCGACCGGCTGGGTCCAGCCGCCGAAGTACTCGTTCTGCCGGGCCAGGTCGAACGGGCCGGTGATGGGTGCGTCCATGCCCGCCAGCATCCGCGTACAAACACGACACCCTCTGTCATGTTTGGCGGACTATTGTCGGCAGGTGCGTGCCGACCGACTCCTGTCGCTGGTCCTGCTGCTGCAGGCCCGTCCCGACGCGGCCGCGCCGGAGCTCGCCGACCGGCTCGGCGTCTCCGTGCGCACCGTCCTGCGTGACGTGGAGTCCCTGAGCGCCGCGGGCATCCCGGTGTACACCGAACGCGGCCGGTACGGCGGGATCCGGCTGCTGGACACGTACCGGACCGGCCTGGCGAACCTCAGCCGCGCCGAGGGTGCCGGTCTGGCCGTCGGCCAGTCGCGGCTCGCCGGCGACCTCGGCCTCGGCGACGCCCTCGACTCCGCCATCGAGAAGATCATCGGCGCCGGCGGCCAGGCCGTCCGCGGTGGCCTGGCCCAGGGCCGCCGGCACGTCATCGTCGACGTCGACCCGTGGATGCGCGCCGGCGAGCCCGTGCCGCTGCTGCCGCTCATCCACGACGGCCTGCTGCGCGGACGGCTGCTGGAGCTGGACTACCGCGACAGCGACGGCGCCCGCCGGCCGCTGACCGTCGCACCGGCCGGCCTGGTCGCCAAGGCGGGCACCTGGTACCTGGTCACGGCGGCGCCCTCGCTGGTCCGGGTGTCGCGGGTCCTGGCGTGCACGGTGCTGCCGCAGCCCGCGGCCCTGCCCGCCGGCTTCGACCTCGAGGCCGCCTGGGCCGGCCTGCGCGACCGGGTCGAGGTGCGCCCCCGCGACCTGCGCGTGGTCGTCACCGCGGCCCCCGACGCGGCCGCGATGACCCGCCGCCTGCTCGCCCGCCACCTGCGCGACGACGACGGAGTGTCCTCGACGGTACGGCTCGCGTTCGCCGGGGTGCCGCACGCGGTCGGCAGCCTCCTCGGCCTCGGCACCCGGGTCGAGGTCACCGACCCTCCGGAGGTTCGCACGGCGCTGCGCGCGGAGGCCCTGGCGGTGGCCGCGCTGTACGACGGCGCCTGACGGCCGTGGCGGGCGGCGCACCGGCAAGACCCGGAAAGCGGCCGGCGGGCAGGCAACCCGGCGGGCCGGCCGGCAAGATCCGGAAACCGGGCTGCGGGCCGGCCGACGGCACCGGTACGGTCCGGGCGTGGCATCGAACCTCGAGTGCGTCGGGCTCGGTCTGGACGACCCCGACGACGTCCAGCGTCTCCTCACCGAGGTGCTGCGCACCGCCGACGTCCTGGGCCGCGACGGCGACCTGACCGTCCACCGGTGGCAGGACCCGAGCGGGGTCCGCATCGTCGTCGCCACGCGGGGAGGGCGGATCGTGGAGCTCCTGCCGTCCTACGCCGGCGAGCCCGGCCCGTCGCTCGCCAACGTCCAGAACGTCAACGACCAGGTCACCATCGCCGACGTGGTCGACGACGACGGCGACACGGTCGCGAGGTTCGCCGCGGAGTTCGAGCAGCGGCGCCTCCTGCCGTCCACGCCGGCGACCGGCCGGGCCGCGGTCGTCGCCCTCGGCGTCGACGTGACGGTCCACGCGGACGCCGACGCGTTCGCGGCGTCCGACGACAGCCTGCTCAGCCCGCGGTCGGCCGGCGAGCCGGACGAGCCGCCCGCGCACTACGTCGAGCAGGGCTGGCAGTGGCCGCCACGCATGGCGGCCACCTCGTTCATCTCCTACGGCCTGTTCGGCGATCCCGACAGCGCCGAGGCGTACGCCCGGCTCAACGGCACCGTCCGGTCCGCGGCCCGGCGCACCGTCGCGGCGACCGGGCAGCAGTTCATCGCCGCCCGCGTGCACTGCGGCGTGTTCGAGGCCGACGTGTGCCTGCCCGTGGACGCCGGCACCGCCGACCTGGCACCCGGCAATGTCATCGCCGGGACGGTCTTCCTCGTCGCCTCCCTCGCCCGGTAGCGCGGGCCGCGGACCACGGTCAGGTCGGCTCGACGGGCAGCCACAGCTCGCAGGTCGCGGTGCTGAAGTCGGCGGCGCGCTCCAGGACCGAGACCATCGACGGGGCCGGCCGCAGGCGCCACGGGTTGGACGGGAACCACTCGGTCGCGGTCGCGGCCCAGGCCTGCTGCAGCGCCTGCGGGTACGACCCGGCGACGCGGAAGACCGCCCACATGCCGGCCGGCACCTCGATGGCGTGCAGGTCCTCGGGGGCCGGCGTGTCCAGCGAGACGGCGACCCCGTGCACGTACGTGAGGGCGCTGCCTTCGGTGCTGTCGGGGTCGACGTCGTCGCTGATCTGCAGCAGGCCCGCCGGCTCGGTGTCGCTGAGCGCTTTGAGCCGCACGTGCTCCTCCTGCGGTAACGCGGTGATGAGGTGCTGGATGTGCGGGTTGACGCCGTGGTGGATCAGCGGTACCCGGGCGGCGTGTCCGACGAGCCGGAACGCGGGCCGCTCGACGATGCGGGTGTCCATGGGGATGCTCCCTTCGACGGTCAGGCGGAACCTGATCTGTGGTTGTGTGCGAAGGGGGCCCCCGTCGCGGCGGACGTCGCCCGGGTTGGCGCCGTGGACCGCCCGGAACGCGCGGCCGAACGCCTCCGTCGAGCCGTACCCGTACCGGACGGCGATGCCCAGCAGGTCGTCCTCGCCGCGCACGACCGCGCCGGCCGCGACGGTCATCCGCCGCCGGCGCACGTACTCCGACAGCGGCATGCCGGCCAGCGACGAGAACATCCGGCGCAGGTGGTACTCGGTCGTGCCGAGCGCCCTGGCCACCGCGGGCACGTCGAGCTCCTCCGTGAGGTGCTCCTCGACGAGGTCGACCAGCCGGTTGAGGGCCGAGATCATGGGGCCTCCTTCCACCGTCAACCCTGGCCGACGGGGTGCCGTCCGCGCCCGACAGTGCTGGCCCGATCCGATCGGCCGGCGGCCGGCGGCCGGGTGACGCGGCGGGTGTCGCCGTGCCGCGGCGGCGGGTCCGCGCGGCGCGGCGACGACCGGGCGGCCTGCGACGGCTCCCAGGTCGCCGTCGACTCCAGGTAGACCGATTGTCCCGGCACCTTGTCCCGGCACCGCGACCGCGTCGCCGGGCAGGTGGACGGTGCCGGATCCGCCGAGGACCCGGTCGGTCTCCGCCCTCGTCCGCGGGTCGAGGGACTTCGGGGCGTGATGAACAGCGGCCCGGTGCCGCGGGTCGCGGAGGTGCTGGGGACGTCGGTGACCTGCCCGGTGGCGATGTCGACGCGCTGGATCCCGGCCCCGAGCCGAACCGCACGAGATCGCCGTGCGGTGAGCACACCGGCCCCCCGTCCGGCACGCCGGCGGTGGTCAGCGGCCGCTGGTTCGTGCCGTCCGCCGAGGCCGGCCAGATGTGCCGGGACGCAGATGTTCCTCTGGGCCGAACAGGTCTGCCGGGGGAACGCTCACCTTCGCTCGAGTGCGACGACCGCGTCGAGGAGGCAGTGCAGGCCGAGCTCGTACCGGTCGGCGTCCACCCGGTCGAAGAGCAGCTCCTCCAGCGGCACGCCGGCGGTCCGCTCCGGCTGGCCGACCATGACCAGCTCGGCCAGGACGACGTGTTTGAGGTCGTGCAGGCACGTGGGCTCGCTGTACAAGGCGTTCATCGCTGTGTTCATCGCTCCTCCGCTTCCGACTCGGAGCGTTGATGGAGGCACCGCCCCATTCTGCAACCGTTGCCCACCGGCGCCGCCGCCGTGCTCACCCGAAGGGATGAACGGCTCGGGTGGCCAGTTGTGTCAAGTTCCGTTAACGGCGGGTGGGGTGGGCCGAGGCTCGTAGCACGGGGCCGCCGCGGTGGCGGTCCATCGGGCACGTGGAGGTCCTGATGACGATCGTCGAACGGAACGTCACGCACCAGTCCGAGGGCGGCGAGGACCCCGCGCCGGGCGTCCCCGACGCGGGTGCCCCGGACGGTGGATTCCCCGGCGACGGCGGCACGTCAGGCTGAGACGGCACCAGCCGGCCCGCACCCGCGACGACCCACCGGAGGCCACCATGAGCGAGCCCGACCAGCCGTCCCTGATCCGCCACGCCGGTCGCAGCCTGGACCCGCGGACCGAACCGGCCACCGGGCAGGGCGGGCGCGGCGTCGTGCAGTTCCACCGGCCGCTGACCCGCGCGGAGCGGGACCGGATGCGGCGCGAGCACGGCCTGGCGCTGACGGACTACCTGCCCGACAACGCGTTCGTCGAGCGGCTGCCGTCGTGGCGGCTCGCCGCCGTCGAGGGCGACCCGCTGGTCCGGGCGGTCATGGCGTTCGGCGCGGACCTGCGCCGGTCCGCCACGGGTGGGCGCAGGACCCTGGTGCGGCGGCGGTCTCCACGGTACGAGGTGAGCCTCTTCCCGGACGCCGACCTGCCCGCGGTCCTCACCGGGCTGGCGGGCCACGGCGCCGGCGAGCCCGTGGTGGTCGACGACCGGCCGCACGGCGGGGCGGTCAAGGTCCGGTTCGCCCTGCCGGAGCCGGCGGAGCCGGCCCTCGCGGCGATCGCGGCCCTCGACGACGTGCGGTGGGTCGACGAGGTCGGCGAGCCGAAGCTCGACACGGGCCCGGTGACGGCGGCACCGGCCACCGCCCGCGCCTGGGCGGGGCCGATCTGGGCGCTGGGGCTCACCGGCGCCGGCCAGGTCATCGGGGTCATGGACAGCCCGATCGACCTCGGCCACCGGTTCTTCGCCGACCCGCGGCACCCGGTGGGCCCGGCGCACCGCAAGGTCACCGGGTACCGCAACGCCCTCGAGGAGCAGCCCGCCCGGCACGGCACGTTCGTCGCCGGAATCGCCGCCGGCGACGACCCGGACCAGCCGGGCGGGCACCCCGACCGGGGTGTCGCGTGGGCCGCTCGGCTCACCTACGGCAACGCCGACGACCTGGAGCGCACCGGCGTGCTGGCGTACCTGGCGGCCGCGGCCGGCGACGGCGCGTACGTGCACAGCAACAGCTGGCACGACGAACCCGAGATCCAGTACGACCAGCTGTCCGCGGACCTCGACACGTTCGCCTGGCAGCGGGAGGACCACCTGGTCCTCGGCTCCGCCGGCAACCGGACCGAGCGGATGGGGCCGCCCGGCACGGCGAAGAACGTCCTGTCGGTCGCGGCCTCGCGGGGACCGGCCCCGGCCGGCTTCGGCGACGGCGCGACCGGCCCGGCCGCCGGCGGCCGGCACAAACCGGAGCTCATGGCGCCCGGCTGCTCGATCCGCTCCACCGTCGTCGGCACGCAGGCCGGCGTCGACCTCGACCGCAACGTCTTCGTCAGCCGCACGCCGATCTGCGCGAGCAGCTGGGCCACCCCGGCGGTCGCCGGCCTCGCCGCGCTGGTCCGCCAGTACTACGTCGACGGCCACCACCCGGGCGGGCCGCTGGTGCCGTCCGGGGCGCTGCTGCGCGCCACCCTCATCGCCGGTTGCCTGCCGGACGGCGGCGGGCAGTACCCGAGCGACACCGGCGGCTGGGGCGTGGCGCGGGTCGAGGAGACGCTGCGCGGGCCGCTGCGCATCCGCGACGTCCGGCACGCCGACGGGCTCGACACCGGGGAGAGCGCCGAGCTCCAGGTCGACGTCGCCGGCGGGGGCCGGCCCCTCACCGTCACGCTCGTGTGGACCGACCCGCCCGGGATGGCCGGGTCGGACGCGCCCGCGGTGAACGCCCTCGGCCTCACCGTCGTGCCGCCGGGCGGGCGTCCGCCGCTGCCCGGCAACGTGTTCGCCGGCGGCTTCTCCACCCCCGGCCCGGCGCCGGCCCGGCCGGACACCGTCCAGCGGGTCCTGGTCCGGCAGCCGGTCCCCGGCCGGTGGACGGTCCGCGTGACCGCGACCGCCGTGCACGTCGGCAACCCCGGCCAGGGCTACGCCCTCGCCGTCACCGGCGACCTCGCACCAGCACCCAGTTGAACCGAACCCAGGAGGTACCCACCATGCAACAGGTCAAGGGCGTGCGGGCCGTGGTCCAGGGCGACCTGCCCGACGAGATCATGCAGCGCATCGCGGCCGCCGTCCGCCGGGCGGTCCTGCACGAGCTCGCCGACGTCGACCTCGGCCCGCGCCTGCGGCAGCTGCCGCTGCAGCCGCCGGCGGCGCCGTCGAGCGAGGACGTCGGCGTGGCCGACTTCATCCCGCCGCTGGTGCCGATCCTCGGCTTCTGGTTCCTGCCCGGCGAGGGGCCGCTGCTGCCGGAGGTGCCGGACGTACCGGACCTGCCCGACATCGACGGGCCGATCGTCGCATGAACGCCACGCCGCCCCCGGCGCGCACGTGCCCGAGCAGCTCGTGCACGCCGGGGAACCTCCTGCTCGGCATCGTGCGCCCCGACGGCACCATGGCGCAGCTGCGCCCGCCGCTGGAGGTGGACGAGACGTTCGTGCGGCGAGCCCAGGCCGGTGACCGCGTGCCGGAGGCGCGGATGCGCTTCGCCGGGCCGTGCGTGACGTCGCGGTGCCGGCAGTGGACCGGCGAGCGCTGCGGCGTCGCCGACCTCATCGCCGACCGCGCGGCGGCGCTGCCGGACCCGGACGCGGCGGGGCTCGCGCCGTGCGCGATCCGGGCGACGTGCCGGTGGTGGGCGCAGCGTGGCGCCGACGCCTGCCGGATCTGCCCGGCCGTCGTGCACACCTGGCGCGACGACGCCGCCGGTCGGCGCCCCGCGCCCGACGACCCGGTCGGGTGAGCGGCCGGCCGGCCGGTTTCCAAGCGGCGGGCCGCCGGGGGACACTTCGCGTGTGCGCGCGCTGCCCCGGCCAACGCTGCCCCCGGGACCCCTCGCCGACCTGTTCGACGAGCTGCACCAGCTGCACCACCGGGCCGGCTGGCCGAGCCTGCGGCGGATGGCGGCCGAGGTCGGGTGCAGCCACACCACCATCGCCACCGCGTTCAGCGGCCCCCGGCCACCGCGCTGGGGGCTGCTGGAGCTGATCGTCGAGGCGCTCGGCGGCGACCCCGAGCAGTTCCGCGCCGGCTGGATCGCCGCGACCCAGGCCGACCCCGACGAGGCCGCCGCGGCACCGGCGGCGCCCGCGGCACCACCGGCGTTCACGTACGTCACGCCGCGCGACCTGCCGGCGCCGGCCGCGCCGTTCATCGGCCGGTCCGCCGAGCTCGCCCAGCTCGACGAGGCGTTCGCGGCCGCCGGCGCCGGGGAGGCGTCCAACGTGGTCCTCATCGCCGGCCCGCCCGGCGTCGGCAAGACCACCCTCGCCGTCGCATGGAGCCACACCGTCGCTGACCGGCACCCGGACGGCCAGCTGCACCTCGACCTGCGCGGCTATGACGTGAGCCGCCCCCGTACCCCGTCCGCGGCCGCCGACGCCGTCCTGCGCCGCCTCGGCGTCGAGGCCCCGGCGCTGCCCCGGGAGCTGAGCGAGAAGTCGGCGCTGCTGCGCTCGCACCTGGCCGGCCGCCGGCTGCTGCTGGTCCTGGACAACGCCCACTCCGCCGACCAGGTGTGGCCGCTGCTGCCCGGCACCGCCTCGTCGTTCGTCGTCATCACCAGCCGCGACAGCATCCCGGGGCTCGTCGCCCGCACCGGCGCCCGCCGGATCCTGCTCGACCGGCTCGACCCTGCCGCTGCCGCGGAGCTGCTGACCAGGCTCCTCGGTGCCCCCGCCGCCGCCGATCCTGCCGCGGTACGGGCACTGGCCGCGCGCTGCGCGCACCTGCCGCTGGCGCTGCGCGTCGCCGCCGAGGTCGTCACCCAGGACCCCCGCCAGCCGCTCGCGGAGCAGGTGGCCCGCTTCGACCGGCGCGCCGCCCGGCTCGACCTGCTCGACGCCGGCGGCGACGAACGCACCGCCGTTCGCAGCGTCTTCTCCTGGTCGCTGCGCCGGCTCAGCGCGCCGGCCCGGTCGCTGTTCGAGCTGCTCGGGCTCAGCCCCGCCCGGCACCTCGACGACGACGCCGCGGCCGCGCTGCTCGGCGCGGGACCCGCGGCCGGGGCCGCCGCCGTCGCCGAGCTGCTGCGCGCCCACCTCGTCGAGCGCCGCGACGACACGGTCGGGCTGCACGACCTGCTCCGCGACTACGTGGTGGAGCTGGCCGCGCAGCGGCCCGAGACCGAACGCCGGGCCGCCCGGCTGCGGCTCTTCCAGCACTACGTGACCGCGTGCCGGCGGGCCGCCGGACCCGACGGCGACCCCGGCTGGCTGCGGCGGCACCGCTCGTCACTGGTCGCCGTCGCCCGCTCCGCCGCGCAGGACCATCCCGGGCCGTGCCTGGAGCTGGCCGAGCTGCTGCACGGGTACCTGGAGGGCGCCGGCCACTACAGCGACGCGATCGCCGTGCAGCGCACCGCCATCGACGTCGCCCGCCGCCGCGGCGACGACGGGCCGCTGTGCGCCGCCCTGTGCCGGCTCGCCGACGTCCTGCGCCGTGCCGGCGACCTCACCGACTCCCTCGCCGCCGCCACCGAGGCCCTGGCGATCGGGGAACGGCTCGGCGACCCGTCCCGCATAGCCGGTGCGCTGCAGGCGATGGCGGCGGTGCACGTCCGGCAGGGCCACAACGAGCTCGGCAGCGACGAGCTGGGCCGGGCCGCCGGCATCTTCCGCGACCTCGGCGACCGGGCCGGCGAGGCGGCCGCCGCGAACCGCCGCGGGATCGCCCTCATGCAACTGGGCCGGCTCACCGAGGCGCTGGAGCAGCACGAGCGGGCGTACACCGGGTACCGGGACCTCGGCCTGCGGCTGCCGATGGGGCGCGCCGCCAACAACATGGGCGTGCTGTGCGTGCGGCTCGGCGCGCACGAACGGGCGTCGGCCGTGCTCGCCGAGGCCCTCGAGCTGGCGCGGTCCACCGGCAACCGGGCCGGCGTCGGGGTCGCCCGGGCCAACCTCGGCGACCTCGCCGCCCGCGCCGGCCGCTGGCAGGACGCGGCCGAACACTTCCGGCAGGCCGTCGACGCGTGCGAACAGGTCGGGTACCTCGCCGGCCTCGCCGACGCCCGCCGGGGCCTCGGGCTGGCCCTCGCGCACCTCGGCGAGGCCGGCGAGGGCCTCGCGCTGCTCGACGACGCGCTGCGCCTCGGCCGGCGCGTCGGCGACACGGACATCGAGGCGGCCACCCTCATCGACCTCGGGCACGTGCACCGGCACGCCGGCAAGGACGGCACCGGCAGCTACCGCGCGGCGCTGGCGACCACCGAGGTCACCGGCGACCCGTACCAGCGGGCGAGGGCCCTGGACGGGCTGGGCCGCTGCGCCGCGGACGCCGGCCGGCCCGGGCGGGCGGCGGAGCACTGGCGGGCCGCCCTGGCGCTGTTCGAGCGGCTCGGCGTACCGGAGGCCGACACCGTGCGGGCGGCGCTGCTCACAGCGGGGCCAGCCAGGCCGGCCAGACGACCATGATGTGCGCGGCGGCCGTGTCGGCGCCGTCGCGGCCGGTCAGGGTGGCGCCGAGGACGGCGGCGGACGCGGTGACCGCGGTCAGCAGCACGTTCCACGACGTGACCAGGCTCGCGTCGGGCAGCGTCGAGGACAGCGCGTCGAACGCCGTGGTCGGCAGCGCGCCGGTCACCAGCATCGAGAACTCCGCGGGCGCGGCCAGGGCCTGCAGCGCCTGGATCCTGCCCTGCAGTTCGGCGCTCTGGTCGGTGCTGAGCACCTTCGCGTCGGCGAGCGCCATCACCGCCCGGGTCGCCATCCCCACCAGCGCCGCGAGGGGGGCGTCCCGCAGCGTGGCGACCTCCACCTGACCCCAGGTGACCACGACGTCGCGGACCAGCTCCTGCTGCTCCTGCGCGGTCAGCACGACCGCCAGGTCCTTGCTGTGCCCGGTGCCGAAGTTCTTGCTGTGCGCGGCGCCCACGTTCTCGCTGTGCGCGGTGCTGACGTCCTTGCTGTGGCTCATCGTGCGCTCCGTCCCGTCATCGGCCTCGATGGCTTCATTCTCGGGGCGGCGGGAGCGGGGTTGACGAAATTGGCCGGATCCCGCCTGGCCAGTTCCGTACGGAGTCGTAAACGCCTCCCGCGGCGGTCGAAGACTGCTTGCGGGGCCGGACGAGCCGGTCCCGGGAGAAGGGGGACCCACACCATGTCCAGGCAACCACGCGACCAGGTCAGCACCGACGGCGTGTTCCTGTCCACGCCGGGCGTCTTCGACGGCACCGCCGCCGGACTTCGGCACGCGTTCAAGATGCAGTTCTCGCCGACCGCGTCGCGGCACGACGAGGATGGCGGCGGTGGGCGTACGGCCATCGGCACCGCCTTCGCGATGGACCGCGCGCTGCTCGACTTCGGCGCCGTGCAGCCCTCCGCGGTCGACCTGGCCCGCGCCGAACGCGACTGCGAGCTGCTGCGCGAGGCGATCCGCAAGCACCCCGAGGTGCTCACCCAGGCCCTCGACCTGGTCACCGGCGGCCGGACCGACGTCGACGGCATCCGCTCGGCCGCGAGCGCGCTGCAGGGCATCGGTCTGACCGAGCGGCAGGCGTACGACACCGGCGGCGGCATCGTCGCCCTGCTCCTACTGGCCGCCGCGGCGCTGCTCATCGAGGGCTGCGACGCGTGCGTGACGGTGGTGGAGACCAGCCCGCAGGTGCAGCCGCAGTTCCCGTCCAGCCCCGGCCCGGCCGACGCGGGCGGCGGCGGCTGAGCCGGGGACGGGGCTGTTCGCTCAGCGCTCGGGCAACTCGCTGAGCAGCGTGAACTCGAACTCGATCTGCGGCGGGTCGGACCCTTCCTCGGGTGCGACGAGGTACGACTCGACACGGAACCCGAGGTTGAGCACGTCCGCGGCCCGGATGTGCTCGACCAGTTCCTCGGCGGCCGTGAAGTAGGCGGTGTAGATGATCGACGGCCCGTCGGCGACGTCGCCGGCGGGCTCGAAGGTTTCCTCGGCGTCGGCTTCGGGGGTCTCAGCTGCGATGTCAACGGTCACGAGCGGCGAGCCTACGCGCAAGGTTGCCACCCGGCACGGCGGAGCCGTGCGGCGCCGGCTGAGGGATCCGTCACTGCCAGGCGGCGGGGAAAATGTCGGTGGGGGTCTTTATGCTCGGCTCGCTTGGTCACACCACACGGGGAGCACGAGATGCGGCTGCGACGGATCGTTCTGGCATGCGCCCTGGTCGCGGCGGTCGGCCTGACCGCGGCGTGCGGCGATGACCCGACCGGCACCGCCGGCGCGTCCTCCACCGCCACGGCCGGTGGTGCTTCGGGCGCCGCCTCCGCTGGCGCTTCGGCCGGTACATCGGCCGGTGCTTCCGTTGCGGGCCCGTCCGGTGGCTCGTCCGGAGGTTCTTCCGGAGGCGCTTCCGGGGCCGGGTCGGGCAACACCGAGGCCGTGTGCAAGGGCGTGGTGGCCGCCTACGATCAGGAGAAGGGCGAGCTGGTCGGTGCCCTCGGCGAGATGCTGGCGGCCGGCGCCCGCGACGACAAGGCCGGCGTCGCCGCCGCGAAGGCCAAGGGCCAGGTCGTGATGGCCCGCCTCACGAAGGCCGTCGACGCCGAGCTGGCGAAGGCCACCGACCCCGCCGCGAAGGCGGCCATCCAGAAGTTCGTGGCGACGTTCGCGAAGGTCCTGCAGGGCGAGAGCCTCGACGACCCGGCCTTCCAGGCCGAGCTGGACAAGGCCACCACGGAGGCCGCGAAGTACTGCCCCGCCCTGTCCGCATAGACGCCCGCACCGGCCGCGGTGGCCCCGGCGCCTGCACCGGGGGCGGTGGCTTTGGCGGTGCTCGCCGCGCTCGGTCGCGAGCGCGTCCGGGTGCGCGACGTGCGCGGGGCTGGTCGCTGCCGGCGGGTGGCCGCACCGCGGGCCCGTGGCGGCGCGGACCACGATGGGGCACCGGCCGCGAGGCTGCGGGGTCCCGGGGCACCGCACCGGGGCCGCCGGTGGTGCTGACGCTGAGCACCTGGGCCACCGGCGGTGCTGACGCTGAGCACCGTCATCGCGCGGGACGAGGGTGCTCCGCGTTCCCGGGCACCACCACCGTGGCGCCAGCACAGCCGCAACGACCGGCCCGGTTGGGTTCGGCGGCCACGAGTGGCTTCTCCCGCCGGCCTTCGATGCCGAGCTGGACAAGGGGCCACCACGGAGGCCGCGAAGTACTGCCCCGTCCCGTCCGCGTAGAAGGTCCGCACCGGCCCCGGTGGCCTTGGCGGTGCTCGATGCGCTCGGTCGCGGGCGCGACGTGCGGGCACTGCAGGCCGTGCTGATGCTGACCACCACCACCACCGCGCGGGCCGAGGGTGTTCCAGGGTCCTCGGGCACCTTCACTGCCGTCAATGCCCGGGCGTCACGGTCACCAACGCCGCGCCCGGGCTGGGTTCGGCGGTTACGACCGGCTTGCCCGCCGACCCGGCGGGTCGGCGGTCGCGGTGCCCCGGTTGGCCGGTGTGCAGGGCGCCCGCGCCAGCGATACCCAGACCCCACGGGATCGACCACCACATCGCGAACTGGCCGACGGCGCTGAGCGTGGCGCCGGACCAGGCGCCGAGCAGGACCGGCAGGGCCGCGACCACGGCGCCGGCCAGGACGACCCACGCGCGGGCCAGGCGGGACGGCTCGGCGGCGGACACGGGTGCGGGCACGACAGCGGGCGAACCAGCCGACACGGGTCCAGGTCCGGAAGCGAGACGGTAGGCCAGGAGCACGATCAGCCCGCCGGACGCGCGGGCGGGAATGGTCATGCCTGGTGCAATGAGGCGGACGGCCCGCGGTCGCTCGGACAGACCAGGCACGCCACGGCGGCGGCTGGTCAGGGGTGGCGGCCGGTGAAGCAGAGGAAGGCGGTCTGCGGGTCGGCGCCGGGCGGGGGTGGCACGCTGGGGCGGAACGCGCCGGTGCGGCGCAGGCCCTCGGCGTGCGGCAGCAGCGCCTGGTGGGTGCGGGTGACCTGGGCGGGGTCGAGGGCGTCGTCGGCGCCGACGGCGCGGGCCAGGTCCCAGGTGTGCACGAGCAGCTCCAGGCTGCCGATGACGGCGACGGCCTGCTCGACCGGGACGGGGCCGAGCGGGCCGCCGGGCAGCGGGGTGGCGGCGCGGGCGGGGTCGTGCAGCATGGCGAGCATGTCGTCGCGGCAGCGCCGGAACGCGGTGGCGAGGTCGGCGGTCGGCTCGACCGGGGGTGCGTCGGCCATGGGGGCGATGCCGACGCCGTCGGCGGGGGTGGGCGGGCGGCGGTCGACCATGGCGAGGATGCCGCGGTGGCCGTTGACGACGTGGCCGACGACCTGGCGGGCGGTCCAGCCGTCGCACGGGCTTGGGGCGTCCCAGCGGGCGGGCGGGGTGGCCTCGATCCGGGCGAGCAGGCCGTCGGCGAGGACGCGGTAGTTGGTGGCGGTGTCGTTCATGGTGGGTCCTGTCTCGGTCAGCAGGTCGGCGAGGCGGCGGGCGGTGCGGGTGCGCCAACCGTCGGCCATGACGTCGCGGGCGCGCCGGTGCAGCGGGTTGTCCGGGTCGAAGCCCTCCTGCAGCAGGAACAGCCGGGTGCCGGTGCCCTCGGGGTGCAGCGTCCAGGTGATGGTCCACCCGTCGCCGGTCCCGGCCGCGTCGCGCCACCGCACGCGCAGCATCCGGGCCGGTTCGAAGGCGAGGACCTCGGCGTCGACGGTGCCGGAGAAGCCGGCGGCGGGCAGTGGCGCGGTGCGCATGGTGTACCGGTGGCCGACCTCGAGGCGGAAGTCGCCGGGCATGAGCCACCGGGCGATCAGGTCCGGCTCGGTGAGCGCCCGCCACACCTTGCCCGGCGGGTGCGGCAGGAACTGGTCGACGTGCACGCAGTCAGACACGGTCGTCCTCGGGGGCGCCGGTGTCGTCCAGGGTGTCCAGGACCGCGCCGAGGTCGGTGAGGCGCTCCCGCCAGAACTGCTCGAACGGGCCGAGCCAGTCCCGGACCTGGGTCAGCGGGCCGGCCTCGAGGCGGTACAGCCGCTGCCGCCCGACCCTGGTCTCGCTGGCCAGGCCGGCCTCGCGCAGCACCCGCAGGTGCTCGGAGAAGCTGGGGCGGGACATGGCGAAGTGGCCGGCGAGCTCGGCGACCGGCTGCGGGCCGTGGACGCGCAGCAGCCGCAGCGTCTCCCGGCGCACGGGGCTGGCCAGCGCCGCGAACACCGGATCATCGGTGGGGTGCACGCGGTCCAATATAGGTAGGAAATTTCCTACCGGTCAAGCGCGGGTACCGTGCCAGGAGTGGACGAGGAGAGGCCGGCGGTGCGCATCTGCACCGTCGGGCACGGCGCGCGGCCGATCGAGGCGTTCCTCGGGGTCCTGCTCGACGCGGGCGTCGAGGTGCTGGTCGACGTGCGGCGGTTCCCCGGGTCGCGGCGGCATCCGCAGTACGGCCGGGACGCCCTGGCCGCCGCCGTGACCGGCGCCGGGCTGCGGTACACCTGGCAGGGCGAGACGCTCGGCGGGCGGCGGCGGGGCGTCCCGGGCACGCGGCACACCGCGCTGCGCAACGCCGCGTTCGCCGCGTACGCCGACCACATGGACACCCCCGTCTTCCGCACCGCCGTCGACCAGCTGATCGACGAGGCCCGCACCGCGCTGCCCGCCGTGCTGTGCGCCGAGACGCTGTGGTGGCACTGCCACCGGATGCTCGTCGCGGACGCCCTGACCATGCGGGGCGCGCGGGTCGAGCACCTGCTGGAGGTCGGCAGCCGGCAGCCGCACCGGCCGACGCAGGGGGTCCGC
Source organism: Dactylosporangium aurantiacum (assembly GCF_000716715.1). Classification (GTDB taxonomy): domain Bacteria; phylum Actinomycetota; class Actinomycetes; order Mycobacteriales; family Micromonosporaceae; genus Dactylosporangium; species Dactylosporangium aurantiacum. The sequence goes on from NZ_JNYJ01000003.1 coordinate 150,527, forward strand.
CGGGGCGCGGACGGCTGGCCGGTGTACGACGCCCAGCCGGCCCAACCGGCCCAGCCGGCCCTGCCCGGGCTGTGAGCGGGCGCGGTCAGACGTAGCCGAACACCGGCGGGAAGACGAACACGACGATCCACGCCCAGGCGGCGTACACCGGCAGGTGCCCGGTCTGCCAGCGCTCGAGGGCCGCGAAGCGGCGCCGCCGGCGGATGAACTGCCACAGCAGCAGCGCCGAGCCGGCGAGGTTCACCAGCAGGATCACGTTCTCGCCGAGGGCGGCGGCCTTGTTGGGGGTGGTGCCGTACTCGGTGACCCGCCCGGTGATCTCCAGCAGCACCAGGGCGTCGATCGCCAGCGCGCTGAGCACGAGCGCGAGCTGCAGCTTGTCGAACCCGCCGGGCGGGGCGAACGGGTCGCGGGCGGAGATCGAGTACAGCAGCAGCCCGAGGACCACGACGAGCAGCAGGTCGAACAGGATCAGCGCCTCGCGCTCGACGTCGATGCGGGAGCTGGTGACGCCGACCGCGACCAGGAACGCCAGCAGCACCGCGGTGAACAGCGGGGTGAACAGCCGGGTCAGCACCGGGGCGATGTTCTCCACCACGCTCTGCTTGGCCTCCACCAGCCAGCCCGCGACGACGACCGCGGCCATCGCGCCGCACGGCAGCAGCCACTGCCCGATGAACGTGTCGGGCTTGACGCCGATGGCCTCGAACGTGCCGAACATGAACGCGACGAGCACGCCGCCGCCGAGGGCGATGAGCACGAAGTAGACGAAGACCTCGCCGGTGAAGCGGATGAAGTCCATGTGCCGGCGCGGGGATCGCCAGTCGTCGGCAACGTACGCCACGCCCACCACCAGCCACAGCGCGATCGGCAGGTGGATGGTGGTGATGACGAGCGACTGCGACTCCTCGCCCAGCGGGTAGACGTTGGCGGCGACCGCGCCGAGCGCGAAGAGGGCGGCCAGCACCGCGAGCACCACCCGCGGCGCCTGCCGCCGCCAGGCGAGGAACCCGGCCAGCCAGGGCAGCGTGAACAGGCCGATGTTCGTCGCGTAGAACACGCCGTCGTCGCCGAGGTGCTGCCCGAACAGCTCCGGCACCTTGATCGAGGCGGCGGCGCCGGCCGCGCAGCCGATCATCACCCACAGCGTGCGGCGGGAGCGGGAGTCGGCGACGGTACCGGTGTCGCCGGCGCCGGTGAGCACCAGCTGCTTCCACAGCCGCTCGGAGTGCTCGCGGGCGAACTCGCGGGACAGCTCGTCGAGGCTGCCCATCCGCTTGACCGCGACGAGGAACGCCTCGTCGTGGCTCAGGCCGGCCGCGACGAGCTCGTCGACCGAGCCGCGCAGGTGGTCCTCCAGCTCGTCGGCGTCGGTGGTGCGCAGCTCGCGGCGGCGCTGCACGTACTGCCGCCACTGGGCGATCTGGGCCTCGAGGCCCTCCTGGCTGTCGGGTGCGGTCATGACGGGCACTCCTGGGGGACGACGGTGAACGGCGCGCGCCAGATCTCCTTGAGGGTGCCCACGACGGTGTCCCACTGGCGGCGCTGCTCGGCGAGCTCGCCGAGGCCCTGCTCGGTGATGCGGTAGTACTTGCGGCGCCGCTCCCCCGCCACCGCGTGCCAGGTCGACTCGACGTGGCCGAGCCGCTCCAGCCGGTGCAGCAGCGGATACAGCAGGCCCTCGGTCCAGTCGAGCTCGCCGCCGGACAGCTCGTGGATGCGTTTGAGGATGGCGTATCCGTAGCTCTCGCCCTCGGCCAGGATGCCGAGCACCATCGGCGTGGCCGACGCGGCGACGAGGTCCTTCGCGACCTTCACGACCATCACACCCCTCGAAGTACGATGCATAGTACTGCTAGGTATAGGGGCGCACAATCGGCCGCCGGACCACCTATGGTTCGCATGTACCGATGGCCGATACGGGTGGTGGACATGGCGATGCACGAGCCGACCTTCTACATCCTCACCGCCCTCGCCGAGCACCCGCAGCACGGCTACGGCGTCATGCAGACCGTCGCCCGGCTGTCCGGGGACCGCGTGACGCTGCGCCCCGGCACGCTGTACGCGGCCCTGGACCGGCTCACCACCGAGGGTCTGCTCGCGGTGGACCGGGAGGAGGCGCTGCAGGGCCGGCTGCGCCGCTACTACCGGCTGACCGAGGCGGGCTCGGCGGCCCTCGGCGCCGAGGTGGTGCGCATGCGCGCGGCCGCGTCGATGGCCGCGGCCCGGCTGCGCGCCCACGGCGGGTGCACCGCCGCGGGCGCCGGCGCCTGAGGCAGCGTCGCTGCGGTCGTCGCGGTCACCCGCGTGCTGCGCCACGACGCACCAGTGTGCCGGCCCGGGTGTTCCACGGGTCCGGACCCGGGTCCCGGCCCGGCACGCTGTGGGCAGTCAGCAGCAGACCTCGGTACAGGAGCGCGACATGCCCACGATCCACCTCAGCGCGACGACCACGGTGACCCCGGCGCAGTTCGTCGCGAGCCTCACCGACTTCGGGCCGGGCCGCTCGAAGCTGTTCGCCAACAGCAGCGACGAGTACCTCACCGTGCACGACCTCGGTCCGGACCGGGCGGACGTGACGGAGGGCTCCGGCGGCGTCTGGGAGCGGCTGCGCTACGACTGGTCCGACCCGCACCGCGTGGTGATGACGACCGTCGACTCGAACGTGTGGGGCGGCGCGTCCGGGCACACGTACACCTTCACCCGCCGGCCGGACGGCACGACCCTCATCGACGCGGTCGTGGTCCGCGAGGGCCGCAACCTCAAGGGCCGGGTCATCGGGCTGCTGCTCGGCACCGTCGCCAAGGGGCAGCTGCGCAAGGGACTGCGCGGCACGGTCGCCGCCGTCGAGGCGCGCAACGACCGCTGACCGTCACAGCCGGTCGCCAGCAGCGCGTACGTCCTGGCGTCCCACAGCCGCAGCTTGTTGTCGCGGTACGTGATCGTGACGAACGCCCTGCCGGTCGGGCCGAACAGGGCCACCCCGCCATCGGCGCGGGCGACGGCGAGCGTCGTGCCGTCGGGGCTGAACCAGATCGAGTCGTTGCGGCCCGCGTACCCCCTTGATCCGGCCGAGCTGCGCCTTCGACGCGACGTCCTTGACGGTCACGCCGCCGTCGACCGCGAACGCGACCACCTGGCCGTTCGGGCTGAGCGCCACGGCGTTGCCGGTCTGGTGGAGCAGCTCCGCGCCGGCCCTGCCCTGCTGGTGCAGCAGCACCCGACCGTCGAGGCTGCCGGTGACGTACCGCGACCCGTCGGGGGTGAAGCTGACCCCGGTCACGTAGCTGTCGTTGTCGTCGGTCACCGCGGCCTGCCGGAACCCGGGCGAAACGGCCGGCGCGGCGGCCTCCCGCACGACCGGGCACGATGCCGAGCGCCTGGTGCGGCAGCGTCGCGGCGAGCGGGGTCCGGGACGCTCCGCCGGCCAGGAACACGGACCGCTCCGGGGCGTCGCCGGCGGTGCGGACGGTAGCGCGGGCCGCGGTGACGGTGCCGAGGTACGCCACGACGGCCGCGTCCACGTCCAGCCCGCCGGTGTCGGCCAGACCACGCTCGGCGAGGACCTCGAACCCGTCGGCAGTGCGGCGCACGACGGAGGCGTCGAAGGTGCCGGCGCCGAAGTCGTACACCACGACATGGGCATCGACGGCCAGACCGCCGGCGAACGCGTGGGCGGCCGCGACGGGCTCCGCGACCAGGGTGACCGGGCCGAGCCCGGCGGCGGTGGCGGCGGCGGTGGGGGTCGGCAGCGCGCGGCGGCTCGCGCCCCACCCCACCGGGCAGGTGACCGTGACGTCGCCGAGCGGCCCGCCGGCGACCCGGACGGCCTCGTCGGCGACCCGGCCGAACACGGCCGCGACGAGGTCCACGGCGGCGACCTCGGCCCCGCCGAGGACGATCCGCGCCCGGGTCCGCGCGCCCTCGCTCGTCAGCGTGCGGGTGAACGGCTCCTCCTGGATGTCCGGCCGCGGCCGGGCCGCGATCTCCGGCCGCCGCCCGGTGCGGCGCGCCGCACCGGCGACCCGCCCGGTCAGGTGTCCAGGCCCGCGGCCCGGGCCATGTGCCCGGCGTACCAGGCCGGCCAGTTCGTGTCCTCGTGGCCGAGCCGCTGTTCGTACTCTCCGTGCGCGGCGGCCGCGTCGCGCAGCGCCCGCTCGACCTCGGCGACGGAGCCGTACACGACCTGCCCGGTCCGCCCGGGCAGCCGCCGGGTCACCTCCTGCAGCACGAACCCGTTGCCGTCCGGGTCCTGGAAGGACACGAACGAGCCGTAGGACCGCCGGTCCGGCTGTGGGCCGGCGACCCGCCCGGTGGTGCCGGCGTGGTGGAACACCCCGCCGGCGTCGTGGAACACCTCGCTCACCTCGACGCCGGCGGCCACCAGGTGCTCCCGGGCGGCGACGATGTCGTCGACGACGAAGTGCACGCCCTGCGCCGAGCCGGGCGCGGCGTCGGTGACCCGCGAGCCGAACAGGATCGACGCCGCCGACCCGGGCGGGGTGACGTGCACGACCCGGAAGCCGTCCGGACCGGCGAAGTCGACGTCCTCGCGGAAGCCGATCCTCGTGTAGAAGTCCTTGGCCCGGTCGACGTCCGAGACCGGCAGGACGACCACCTCGAGCTTGAAGTCCGTCATCGTGTGCTCCTTCGTGGTACCAGCGATGCCGTGCGGCACCTGACACCGACTGTCGTCCGAGCGGCCCGCGCTCGCCCCAGGGCAGGTCCCTGGCCGGCTCCCTGGCCGGTCCCCGGGTCGGCCCCGGGTCAGCCGTTGAACACCGGCGGCGCGTGGCCGGCGGGCTTGTCACCGACGCCGAGGCCGGGGCCGACCAGCCACGACTGGTACTGCGGGGCGAACATCGCCTACGGCGGCACCGGCTGCGGCGCGCCGGCCTCGTCCAGGCGGCGCCGGGCGTCGGCCTCGTCCAGGCGGCCGCCGAGCGTCGGCCTCGTCCAGGCGGCCGCCGAGCGTCGGCGGGCAGCCGGGCTCCACGCGGTGAGGCCCATGCCGAGCGAACCGCCGCTGCCGGCCGGACGCCAGCGCCCTGGCCGTCGGGTTCGGCAGGAATCCGAGGGCGGCGACCGCCTCGTTGACCGCGCCCGGACCGGCGCCGACGCGCCCGGCTCGTTGTTGATCACCCGCGACACGGCCGCGCGGGACATCCCCGCCGCCCGCGCGACGCCCTCGATCGTCGGCTCGACGCGCCCACCGGATCACCCCGCACTTCCCCCGCTGCCGGCCGGCTGTCACGTTCCGCGGGGCCGGCGCGTCCTTGCCGCACACATCGTCGAAGGGGAGCCCATGTTCGCTGCGTACGTCATCGTCACCACCGTCGCCGTGGTGTTCAACGGGGGTGCGGCCGGCACGTACCTGATCGGGCACGACTACCCGAAGGCGCAGGCCGACATGAAGCGGGTGCCGCGGTCGTGGGTGCCGGTGCTCGGCGCCCTGCTGGCGGCGGGCACGGTGGGGCTGCTGGCCGGGTTCGCAGTGCCGGTGCTGGGCGTGCTCGCCGCAACGGGGCTGGTGCTGTACTTCACCGGCGCGCTCGTCGCGCACCTGCGGGTCGGGTCGCGGCAGCTCGTCGGGTGGGCGGTGTTCTTCGTGACCGCCGTGGCGGCGCTCTGGGTGAACGTCGCGCATACCTGGTGAAACTCGGCGGGTTTTCGCCGGCCGGGCGGATCCGGGGGCGGGCGGCGTGCGTCGAACCGGCGAACGTCCCCTACCGGATGGAGTGCAGCGTGCGAAGCAGATACGGGCGGATCGTCGCGGGCCTGACGGCCGGACTGGTGCTGGTCACCGCGGCGGGCTGCGCGCGCCAGGCGATGGCCGGGGACCCGGCGCCCGGGGGTTCCGGCGCGCCGGTGACCGCCGGGCCGGACCGGGACGCCGCGGTCTACACGCAGGTGCTGCGCCGATACCTGGGCACGCCGGCCGAGAACTCGTTCCCGGACCGCACGTTCCGGCACGTGTACGTGCTGGACCGGGCGGTGCGGGGCGCCGGCGACCCGCAGGCCGCACAGGCGGCCGGCGAGCCGATCCCGGCCGGCACGCAGCGGGCGGTCGCCGACGCGCTGGCCGACGTCGGGCCGGTGGCGTTCGTCGCGGACCGGGAGTCGGTGCTCGTGGCGCAGGACGGCTGCGCCACCGTGCGCGACGGCGGCATCCTCGTCACGCTCGGGCCGGTGACCGGCGGCGCCGACCGGGTGGAGGTCGGTGTGTACGGCTACGTCGCCTGCCTCGGCGCGACCTGGCTGACCTACGTGGTGCAGCAGGCCGCCGGGGACGGCTGGCAGGTCACCGGCACGACCGGCCCGATGGCGATCGCCTGACCGGCCCGGGACGGCGCGGGACGGCGCGCCTGGACCGGCCCGAAGCGGCGCGCCGGCCGGCTCGGAGCGACTCGCGTGGGCGGCTCAGGGCGGCTCGCGCGGGCGGCCGGGCCCGGCGCACGGTCCGGGCCGGAGTAGCCGCGGCCGCCCGGCCCGGCTCCCGGACCGGACAGCCTCAGCGGAGGCGGCTGCCCGGGCCGGCTCACGGCGTGCCGGGTCCGGCCGCGGTGAGCTCGGCCCGGCCCAGCAGGTGCGCGGTCCTCGGGGTGAGGGGGGCCGGCGCGAACCCGAACCGGTCGAGGTCGGTGATGGTGAAGCCGCCGCGGGCGATGGTCGCGGCCGTGTCGCGGTTGGGGTGGCAGCCGCCGGCCAGGCGGGACCACAGCGGGGTCGCGGCGTCCTCGAGCAGCCCGACCAGGCGCCGCTCGGAGCGCACGTGCTCGTAGAAGCGCAGCTGCCCGCCGGGGCGCAGCACCCGCCGGATCTCGGCCAGGGCGGCGTCGGGGTCCGCGACGCTGCACAGCACGAGCGAGCAGACGGCGGCGTCGAACGTGCCGGGCTCCGCGGGCAGGCACTCGGCGGTGCCGGCCACGACGGTGACCGGGACCGGCGCGCCGGTGGCCGCCTTCGTGGCGAGGTCGCGCAGGTACGGGTCGGGCTCCACCGCCAGCACCGCGGTGACCTGCGCGGGGTAGTGCGCGAAGCAGGCACCGGTGCCGGCGCCGACCTCCACGACGGTGCCGCTGAGCCCGGCGACGAGGCGGGCGCGGTGGGCGGCGGCACCGCGGGCGTCCATGCGCGGGACCGCGGCGGCGAACGCCCGCGCGAAGCGTTCCTGTCCCGCGCCGCCTCCGGGCCGCTGTTCTGGCACGCGCCTGATTCTCGCCGCGGGCGGCCGCCGGCGCAATCAGGCTGGGGTGACCGCGAGCAGGGCGCCGCCGGGCCGCAGGGCGTACTCGAGGCGTTCGACGGTGTCGTCGTGCACGGACAGGCCGACGACGACGGCGCCGTCCGGCACCGGCCCGGGCGACGGGTCGCCGCCGTGCCGGTGCTGGTGGAGAAGTCGCACTCGAACAGGTCGGTGCCGTCCACCTCACCGGCGAGCAGCCTGGCGAACGTCTCGGTGGTGGCGGCCCGGCCGGGCGCCCCTCACGGCCGCGCGGCCGCGACCAGCTCCCGCACCAGCCGTAGCGCCGCGGCCGACTCGGTCCGGACCCGGTCGTCGCCGAGGGTGGCGGCGAGCCGGGCGCCGCGCTCCGCGGCGGCGACGGCCCGGTGCCGGTCGGCGCCGGCGAGGACCGCCAGGTGCGCGGCGCGGCCGAGGCTGCGGGCCTCGGTGGCCACGTCACCGGCGAGGGACGCGAGGTCCCCGGCGAGCGTGGTCAGCCGGTGCGCCTCGCCGTTGTCGCCGGCCAGGTGGTGCAGGGTCCCCAGGGCGAGCCACGCCCGCGCGGTGACGGTCAGGGGCACGCCGTCGCGGCCGGCCCGGGCGAGGAACTCGCGCAGCAGCGTGATGCCCTCGGCGACGGCGCCGTGCCGGTGCCAGTGCCGCACCAGCGCCGCCCCCAGCCGCTGCCCCGACTCGAGGTCGCCGACGGCGCGGGCGGTGTCGAACGCGGCCCGGATGTTGTCGCCCTCGTGCGCCAGCCGGTCGTCCCCGCAGGCGTCCCAGCCCGTGTCCCGGCCGGTGTCCCAGCCGGCCGTGGCCGCCTCCTCGGCCAGGTCGACCAGCCACCGCAGGTGTGCGCGCCGGGTCGCGTCCCGCTCGACGCTGCCCTGCTCCCCCGCGGCGAACCGGCGCACGGCCCCGGGCAGCCGCAGCCGCCCGCCGGCCTCCCGGACGACCAGCGACCGCGCCTCCAGTGCGCCGAGGTGGCCGGCCCGCCCGCCCCGCGACGCGAGCCGCGCCCGCCGCTGCGGGTCGAGCCGGGCGACCAGCCCGTCCACGGCTGGCCCGGTGAACCCGCCGGCGAACACGCTCACCGCCCGCAGCAGCTCCTGCTGTGCGGCGGACAGCAGCGAGTATCTCCCCCGCACCACGATCCCCGGGCGCGCCGGGTCGTGCGACACGTCGTCCATGGCACCTTTCCGATCCGTTCCCGGCACCGTAGGACGTGCCCGGCGCGCCGTCGTCCGCCCAGCGACTGACCGCCGTCAGCTTCCAGGAGGACCCGGCCGCGCCGGTGGAACTACGGGCGCGCGCCAGGCGTCGGATCGACATGGGTTTCGCCGTGGTACTCCGCTGCGGGCGCGCGGCTGGCAGGACCCCAGGTGTCGCCCACCGGCGGCCGGGTGCGGCACTGGAGCGGCCTCATGTCGCCGGAGGAGTTCGCCCGGCACCGGCCGTGCCGCTGACGGCGCCGGGTCACACCGGTTGCAGGAGGGCCTCGGCCTCGGCGACGACGGGCTGCTGCTCGGTGCGGGGCGGCAGGACCAGCGTGTAGCCGACCTGGCGGACGGTGCCGATCATCGACTCGTGCTCGGTGCCGAGCTTGGCGCGCAGCCGGCGCACGTGGACGTCGACGGTGCGGTGACCGCCGAAGTAGTCGTAGCCCCACACCTCGCGCAGCAGCTGGTCGCGGGTGAAGACCCGGCCGGGGTGCTGGGCGAGGTACCGCAGCAGCTCGAACTCCTTGTAGGTGAGGTTGAGCGGGCGGCCCTTGAGCTTGGCGGCGTAGGTGTCGGGGTCGATGCGCAGCCCGCCGGCGGTGATGACGTTGCTGGACGCCCCGGCGGCCGCTAACGCCGCCTGCGTGGCCAGCCGCAGCCGGGCGTCGACCTCGGCGGGGCCGGCGCCGGCCAGCACGACGTCGCTGATGCCCCAGTCGGCGGAGACCGCGACCAGCCCGGACTCCTCGACGACCGCGATCACCGGGGCGCGCAGGCCGGTCGTGCGCAGCAGCCGGCAGAAGGCGCGGGCGTCGGCGAGCCGGTGCCGGGCGTCGACCAGGACCACGTCCGGGTCGGGGCCGGTGGCGCAGGCGGTCACGTCGTACCCGGCGAAGCGCCGCGCGTGGGCCAGCAGGTCCAGGGCCGGCAGGACGCGGCTCGCCGGACCGCCCGCGGACTGGGCCGTCACTACCAGGATCTCCACGCCGTCCCACCTCTCGCCCTGCCGATGCCGGTCAGCGTTCACGACGATTGTTTCGGTTCCGGAAACGTGCGGGCCGCACGTGGCGAAGCCCACACCGGCCGGTGGCCCGGCGGTGACCGCACCGCCGGGCCGGGCCCCGGGGTCAGAATCCGGTGTTCACACCGCTGTAGGTGTGGTCGAAGCCGGAGGTGTACGTGTAGTTGCTGCCCCAGCCGCAGTACCAGACGCTGCCGTTGTCCAGGCACAGCGTGATGAGCGAGTGGGAGTTGTTGTCGGTGTACGACAGGTAGTACGAGTTCGTGTCGTAGCCGCCGTAGTGGCTCTCCCACTCGCCGTCGTTCTGGATGTGCTCCGAGGCCCGCCAGCCGGCGAACTGGCTGGTGAAGTAGGTCTGGTAGTAGTTGTTGTCGTTGCAGGTGCCGTTGACCGGGTTCTCGGTCACGTAGACGGTGCCGTTGACGGTGAGCGAGTGGGTGAACTCGGTGCCGGCGACACAGCCCGCGTGCGCGGTGCCGGGCACGACGAGGGCGAGCGCGGTGGTGGCGAGCAGCCCGAGCGTCGCGGTCAACGCCCGGACCCGGTGCCTTCCGATCATCATGGTGTTCCCTTCCGGTGACGGGGTTTCGTGCTGCCACCATCCGGGGGCGGGCTTCGGCGGACCTTGCGACGGACCTTGCGACGGACCTGCGACGGCCGTCGATGCCGCGTCGGCTTGCCGACACAGGCCGGTTGTCCTGGCAAAACGACTTGGACCGCGGCTCGCCGCCGGGGCGACACTGCTGCCGAGGGGGTGACTGCCATGGCGGACTCGGCCGGTCGGATACGCATCCGGCTGCTGGGCGGCGTCACGGCGGGCATCGACCACGGACAGGGCGAGGTGGCCGTCGATCTGGGCCACGAGCGGCAGCGGTGCGTCCTGGCCGCGCTGCTGGTGGAGCCCGGCCGGCCCGTCCCCGCCGACGTGCTGCTGGACCGCGCCTGGGGCGAGCGGCTGCCGCGGCATCCGCGCGACACCCTGTACAGCTACCTGTCGCGGCTGCGGGCGGCGCTGGCCGGCGGCGGCTGTGCGGTGCTGCGGCGGGCGTCCGGTTACGTGGTGCAGGTCGACCCGCTCGACGTCGACCTGCACCTGTTCGACGATCTCGTCCGCCGCGCCGGTACCGCCACCGACGGCGGCGCCTTCGACCTGCTCGGCACGGCGCTGGGCCTGTGGACCGGGGACGCGTTCGGCGGGCTCGACACGCCGTGGCTCGACGGGGTCCGCCGGGAGCTGCACCGCCGGCGGCGCGGCGCGCAGCACTGGCACGCCGAGCTGGCGCTGCGGCTGGACCGGCACGCCGAGGTGCTGGACGCGCTGCTGGCCCGCGCCGACGCCGACCCGCTGGACGAGCGGCTGGCCGGGGCGGCGCTGCAGGCGTTGCACCGGTGCGGCCGGCGGTCGGAGGCCCTCGCCCGCTACGCGGAGCTGCGCCGGCAGCTGGCGGAGCAGCTCGGCGTCGAACCCGGCGACGAGCTGCGCGACCTGCACCGGCGGATGGTGCGCCCCGCCGGGGAGCTGCCGGCGGTGGCCCGGCCGGCCGGCGGGCCGCAGCAGGTGCCGGCCCCGCCGGCCGCGTTCACCGGCCGGGCCGCCCAGCTCGCCGAGGTGACCGCGGCCGTGCGAGCAACCGGCGGGGGTTCCGCGGCCGGACCGGTCGTGGTCATCGGCGGTCCCGGCGGCGTCGGCAAGACGTGGCTGGCGCTGCGCTGGGCGCACGAGTACCGCGACCGGTTCCCGGACGGCCGGCTGTACGTGCACCTGCGCGGCTTCGACCCGGCCGCCGAGCCGCTGTGCCCGCAGGCCGCGACGCGGCGGTTCCTGGCCGCGCTCGGCGTCGCCGCGGAGGCGCTGCCGGCCGACGCGGACGAGCGCCAGGCGCTGCTGCGCCAGCTGCTCGCCGGCCGCCGGATGCTCGTGGTGCTCGACGACGCCCGCGACAGCGCCCAGGTGGTGCCGCTGCTGCCGGGTTCGCCGACGGTGACCGTGCTGGTCACCAGCCGGCGGCGGCTCACCGGGCTGGTCGCCGCGCACGGCGCCCGCCCGGTCCTGCTCGGCTGCATGACCGCCGCGGAGGCCGCCGAGCTGCTGCGGGCCCGGCTGGGGGCGGCGCGGCTGGCGGCGGAGCCGGCGGCGGCCGCGGCGCTGCTGCCGCTGTGCGCGGGCCTGCCGCTCGCGCTGGGCATCGTCGCGGCCCGCGCCGCCACCGACCCGCACGGCCGGCTGGGCACCCTGGTCGCGGAGCTGACCGCGCGGCGGACCCGGCTGGACGCGCTGGACGCCGGTGACCTGGCGATGAGTCTGCGCACGGTCATGGCCGGTTCGGTGCGTCACCTGACGGCCCCCGCCGCGGAGCTGTTCGGGCTGCTCAGTCTCGGGCCGGGCCCGGACATCGGCGGGCCGGCGGCGGCGAGCCTGGCCGGTCGCCCGGCGGCCGGGCGCTGGCCCGAGCTGCGCGAGCTGCTCGACGCCGGGCTGGTCGCCGAGGACCCGCCGGGGCGGTTCCGGATGCACGACCTGGTCCGCCTGTACGGCATGGAGCTGGCCGGCGCCGGTGCCCGGGGTGCGGTGCGGCGGCTGCTCGATCACTACGTGCACAGCGCCTGCGCGGCGGCCGGCCTGCTGGAGCCGCTGCGGGATCCGCTGCCGCTGCCGCCGCCGCTGCCGGGGGTGCGGCCGGAGACGTTCGGTGACCGGCGGGCCGCCGCGGCCTGGTTCGAGGCGCACGAGCAGGTGCTGCCGGCGGCCGTGCGGCTCGCCGGCGGGGCCGGCTTCGACCGGCACGCGTGGCAGCTGGCGTGGGCGATGGTGTACGTGCTGGACCAGCACGGCGACTGGCACGGCCAGGTGGACGTGCACGTGACCGCGGTGCGCTCGGCCCGGCGGCTCGGTGACGACACGGCGCTCGCGCACGCGCACCGGGGGCTCGCCCGGGTGTACACGTGGCTGCGCCGCTTCGACGAGGCGAGGGCCGAGCTGGCGGCCGCACTGGCCGCGTACCGGCGGCTCGGCGACGAGGCGGGGCAGGGGTTCGTGTACCGCAGCCTGGCGCGGGTGTCGGCCCGGCAGGGCCGGCCGGACCGGGCGCTCACCGACGACCGCCGGGCCCTGGCGATGTTCGACGCGGCCGGGCACGAGCACGGTCGCGCGCAGACGCTGAACGCGCTGGGCTGGCACCTGGCGCACCTCGGCGCGCACGAGGACGCCGTGCGCTGCTGCGCCCGGGCGATCGCGCTGCAGCAGCGCCTCGGTGACCGCCACGGTGAGGGGCTCACCTGGGACACCCTGGCGTACTCCCGGCACCGCAGCGGCCTGCCGGGGCAGGCGGTGCGCTGCTACGAGCGGGCCGCGGCGCTGCTGCGCGAGCAGGGCGACCGCTACCAGGAGGCGGTGGTGACCGAGCACCTCGGCGACGTGTACGCCGCGCTCGGCGACCAGGCGCAGGCCCGCGCGGCGTGGCGGCGCTCGGCCGGGCTGCTGGCGGCGCTCGGCCACCCCGACGCCGGCGCCGTGCGGGCGAAGGCCGCGCCGCCCGCGCCGGCACCGCCGCATGCATAGACGTACGCGCATGGGTTGGGCAGACTGGACGTGGTCGACGGCGTCGAGGAGGACGGCCATGCTGCTGCGGGAGATGGCGTACGTGCCGGTGACGCTGCTGCGGCAGTACGGCGGCCGCGCGGCGCTGCGCAGGTTCCAGCTGCGCCGGTTGAACCGGTTCCTGGCGCACGCGAACGCGCACGTGCCCTACTACCGCGGCACCCTGCCGCGCCTGGAGTCCCTCGCCGACCTGGCCCGCCTGCCGCTGGTGACGAAGGCGGTCATGCGCGCCACCCCGAACCGGCGGTTCGTCGCCGACGGCGTGGACACCGGCGCCTGCCTGGAGTGGTCCAGTAGCGGCACGACCGGGCACCGGGTCACCGGCTGGCACGACATGAACGCCCACGACTACCACATGGCCGCCTGCGTGCGGCGGTTCTTCGCGACCCGCCGGTACCTGCCGTGGGACCGGCTCGCGCACCTCAAGCCGTTCCCGATGCCGGGCCGGCTGGTGGAGAAGGTGGGCCTGTTCCGCCGGCACGTCATCCTCACCACGGCGCCGCCCGCCGAGTGGATCGCGGACCTGCTCGCGTACCGCCCGAAGGTGCTCATCGGCTACCCGGTGCACCTGCGGGAGCTGGTGCGCACGATGACCCCCGCCCAGCGGGCCGCGCTGCGCAAGGACCTGCGGCTGGTGCTGACCGAGTCGGAGCTGCTGGTGCCGGCGTGCCGGGCGCTGCTCGAGGAGGGCTTCGGGGTGCCGGTCCGCGACGAGTACTCCGCCTACGAGACGCTGAACATCTACTTCGAGTGCCACCTCGGCGGGCGGCACATCGCCGAGGACCGGGTCTGGGTCGAGGTCCTCGACGAGCACGGCGACGTCGTGCCCGACGGCACCGAGGGACAGATCGTGGTGACCGCGTTCTGGGAGCGGGCGATGCCGCTGGTGCGCTACGCGCTGGGTGACATCGGCACGATCTCGCCGGAGCCGTGCCGGTGCGGGCGGCGGTTCCGGACGATGACGCTGACCAGCGGGCGGATGAACGACGCGGTGGTCCTGCCGGACGGGCGGAAGCTCTTCGGCGACGTGTTCCTGGGCGTGGCGATGTACGAGCCGGGCGTCGCGGAGATGTACGTGCGGCAGGACGCCGCCGGCACGATCAGCGTGTACGTCGTGCCGGACGGCTCGCTGCCGGCCGAGCGGGTGCTGGCCGGCACCGAACGGACGCTGCAGGAGCGGGCCGGCGCGCCGGTGCCGCTGCGGATGCACCTCAGCGACCGCATCCCGCTGACCCCCGGCGGCAAGGGCCAGCTGGTGCGCAGCGAGTACGCGCCGGCGCTGGCGGTCAACCGGGCAGACTGACCCCGGCGGGCTCGGCGGCGGGCTCGGCGGGTGCCGGGGCGAACCGCAGCACGAGCACGTCCAGGGCCGCCGCGAGCCGCGCCTGCGCGGTGGCCGTGTCGGGGCCGGTCACCACCAGGTAGCCGATCTTGTTCGCGGACTGGTCGAACGGGCGGACGACCGCGCCCGGCTCGGCGTACACCTCGCAGCACACGACGCCGGGCAGCGCGCGGGCCCGCGCCACGCCATCGACGGCGGTCAGCACCGCGTCGCCGGGCAGCGGCGAGGCCAGCACGTGGATGATGCCGGCGTCGTCGCGCGACGGGGTGAGGTCGAACGGCTCACCCAGGGCCAGCGACACCAGCGCGGCGACGGTGTCCACGCCGTACATGTGCCGCATGAGCAGCGGGAAGGCGTTGCCGCACAGCCGGGCGTTGGCCTCCAGCACGGCGAACGAGCCGTCGGCGCGCAGGATGACGTCGAAGTTGGCCGGGCCGTCGGTCAGGTCGATCGCCCGGCACAGCCGCCCGGCGGCCAGCACGAGCCGGTCGCGGACGGCCGCGGCGACGGCGGCCGGGCCGGTGTGCCCGCCGATCACGAAGCGCGGTCCGGGCACGAGGCGCTTCTCGGTGATGCCGGCGAACGCGACCTGCCCGGCGCGCATGAACACGTCGACGGTGAGATTGCGCCCGGCGAGGAACTCCTCCACCAGCAGTGGCCCGCCGGGGGTGGTGAAGCGGGCCGCGTAGTCCAGGGCCGCCGGCAGGTCCGCCGGATCCTCGACGAAGCTGATGCCCTTGCTGCCGGAGGTGTCCGGCGGCTTGACCACGACGGGGAACCCGATGTCGTGCGCGGCGCGGGTCAGCGCGGCCCGGTCGCCGCCCTCGTGCCACCGGTACCCGGGGACCCCGGTCGCGCGCACGATCCGGTGGAACTCCGACTTGTCCAGCGAGGCGCGGGCGGCGCCGGCCGGGAACCGGTACGGCAGCTCGTAGCGCCGGCTCAGCTCGTGCCAGCTCCACAGCCCGGCCTCGCTGGCGGCGGCCACGACGGCGGTGGGGCGGCGGCCGTCGAGCGCGGCGACGATGCCCTCGTGGTCCTTGATGCTGACCGGCAGCCACACGTCGGCGTACGGGTACGCGGGCCGGTCGCGGCGCACGTCGACGCCGATGGTGGGGATGCCGCGGCGGCGGGCCTCGAGGTAGACCGGCAGCTGGTCCTCGCTGGCCCCGAGGATGAGCATCATCGGGCCGGCTCCCGCACGGCGGGCGCGTCGGCGTACAGCGAGTCCTCCGGCGCGATCGGGATGTTCGCCTCCCGCACGTAGAACAGCGCCGGGCGCACCGAGCCACGCACCAAGCGGTGCACGTACGCGGCGAGGACACCCACGGCGCCGAGCAGCACGACCTCGCCGGCGAGCGCACCGGCCAAGGCCCCGCCGGCCCCGGCGGCAACGGCGGCTCCGGCGGCGAGCACGACCAGGACGGCGAGCGTGACCGCGGCGTACACCCAGACGAGAGGGCGCAGCGAGAAGCCGAAGAACAGCTCGGCGCTGTGCGCGAACAGCCGCCACACGGCCCACCGGGACCCGCCGTCCTGCCGCTGCCGGTGCGCGACGTCCACGGTGGCCCAGCGGGCGCCGAGCAGCGGCATGGTGGCGACGAAGTACGGGGTGGCCAGGCGCAGGTCGACGGCCCGGCGGGCGACGCTGCCCCGGACCACGCGGAACACCGACGAGCCGTAGACCAGGTCGACGCCGAACAGCCGCTGCGCGAGGCGCTGCTGGACGGCGGAGCCGAGGCGGCGGAACAGCGGGTCGTGGCGTTCCCGGCGGATGCCGTAGACCACGTCGTAGCCTTCGAGGGCCTTGGCGATGAGCTTCGGCGCCTCGGCCGGCGGCGACTGCAGGTCGGCGTCCAGCTGCACCACCCAGGTGCCGCGGGCGTAGCGGAACCCGGCGCCGTGGGCGGCCTCGAGGCCGAAGTTGCGGGAGAACGACACGTACCGCACCCGGGGGTCGCGGGCGCTGAGCGCCTTGACCTTGTCGAGGGTGCCGTCGGTGGAGCCGTCGTCGACGAACAGGATCTCCAGGTCCGGGTAGCCGGACAGGGCCGCGTCGATGGTCGCGTGGACCTCGTCGACCTGCCCCTCCTCGTTGAAGCAGGGGATGAACG
Source organism: Dactylosporangium aurantiacum (assembly GCF_000716715.1). GTDB lineage: Bacteria > Actinomycetota > Actinomycetes > Mycobacteriales > Micromonosporaceae > Dactylosporangium > Dactylosporangium aurantiacum. The sequence goes on from NZ_JNYJ01000003.1 coordinate 167,047, forward strand.
CGGTGAGCGACGGCGGCCGTGGCGGGTCACCGCCGGTGCGTTGGCTCGGCACCGCCGGGCGGGTGGCGGTCACCGGGGCGGCCAGGGGCGGGGACCGCTGGTGGATGTGCGGCGCATGCGACCTCCTCGACTCCGGACAGCACTTCAGTCGCGCAGCACGGCCAGCCACGACGGTGGCAGGTTGCGGCGCACCTCGATCGCGTCGAACACCGACGGCTCGCGCGGGCCGTGCCGGCGCACCCAGGCGGCCATCGCCGCGAGCCCTTCGGCCAGGGGTGTCTCGCCGGTGAGCCCGAAGCACTTGCGGACCTTGTCGTGGTCGGCGTACGCCTGCCGCACCTCGTTGCGGGCCGGCAGGTGGGTGACCCGCAGCGGCACGCCCATCGCGTCGGCGGTCGCGCGGGCCAGCTCGTTGAGCGAGTAGACGGTGTCGCCGCCGATGTTGAACGTCTCGTTGTAGGCGGCCGGGTTCGTCACCGACCGGGCCAGCACCGGTGCCACGTCGCCGATGTGGGTGAACGCGCGGACCTGCTCCCCGTCGCCGAACACGGTGAACGGCTCGCCGCGCAGCGCCTGGTTCATGAAGATGCCGATGACGTTGCGGTACCGGTCGCCGATGTTCTGGTACTCGCCGTAGACGTTGTGCGGGCGGAAGATGACGTACGGCAGGCCGAACATCTCGTGGGTGACCCGCAGCTCCTGCTCGACGGTGAGCTTGGCGATGCCGTACGGGTCCTCCGGCGCGGGCACCAGGTCCTCGCTCATCGGCACCTGGTTGCTGCCGTAGACGGCGATCGATGAGGTGAACACGAAGCAGCGCACGGTGCCCGCGTTGACCGCGGCGTTGATCAGGGTGACGCTGCCGATGACGTTGTTGGTGTAGTTGTACCGCTTGATGAAGTGGCTCAGCCCTTCGGCGGCGTACGCGGCGAGGTGGAACACGTAGTCGAACCGGAACTCCGCGAACAGCGCGGCGACGGCCGGCGCGTCGCACACGTCACCCCGCCGGAACACCGCGCCGTCGGGCACGTTGTGCGGGGAGCCGCCGCTGAGGTCGTCCAGGACGACGACCCGGTGGCCGTCGGCGAGCAGCGCGCGGGCCACGTTCGCCCCGATGAACCCGGCACCGCCGGTGACCAGCGCCGTCGCCATATGAGGTCTCCTTCCGCCGGTCGCCGCGCCGGTGTCAGATCCGGGCCTCGACTTGCTCCGTCCGGGCGGTGGCCGGGTCGCCGCGGCGCCAGGAGCGCGGGAGCGTGAACCACCGGGTCGGCGCCGCCAGCACCAGCACGACGAGCACCACGTGCACGGCGATGAAGGCGTACGCCTCGTATTTGCTCGGGTAGTGGCCGAGGAACACCTTGATGTGCGACGCCCAGGTCCACACGTCCGGGATGGTGCTCCACCGCGGGTCGGTGTGGTCGTTGACCGTGAGGAACGCCAGGTCCTCCAGACCCGACACCATGATCAGCAGCATCGCGTAGGCGACCCGCCGGGCGTTGCCGGGTGTGCCGCCACCGAGCCGGTACGCGAGGGTGAGCGACACGATGACGATCGGGGTCAGCACGAGAATGTGGTAGTAGACGGTCGGGAAATCGTCCAGGAAAAAGAAGATCTTCGGCACGAAGTACAGGAAGAACACGCAGAACGTGATCGGGACCAGAATCCGCACCAGGTGCAGCCGCCGGGCCAGCTCCACGTCCAGGCGGGCGATCGCCTCGGTGGCGAAGACGAACGGCAGCAGCTTGAACAGGAAGATCCCCAGCGACTTGACCTCGCGGTCGTGCGGCAGGGCGAACCACACCACGGCGGCGGTGCCGGCGGCCAGTGCCAGCAGGACGAGAAACGCCGCATTCCGGCGCAGAACCTGGCTCATCGGCTGCCCCCTTCCGGTCGGTGCCCGAAACGCGACGGCGCTACGGCTGCGAACCCGCCCGAAGCATACGCGTCCGTCACTGCGTCAGCACGGGATGCAATTGACGCCAGCAAATGATCGAGGGGTCATGCAAGGGGGTCCCCGGGCGCGGGCGCGGGTCAGTCCCGGTCCACCGGCAGCCGGACGTCCAGGTGGGTGCCGCCGCCGGTCGGGCTCTCCAGGTGGATCGTGCCGCCCAGCGCCTCGATGCGGTCGGTCAGGCCGACGAGGCCGGACCCGCGCCGGGGATCCGCGCCGCCGGCGCCGTCGTCGCTGACGGACACCTCGACGTGCCCGTCGCGCACCGCCGCGCGCACCCGCACCACGCTGGCCCTGGCGTGCTTGGTGGCGTTGGCGAGCGCCTCGGCGACCGTGTAGTAGGCGGCGACCTCGACCGGCTCGGGCAGCCGGCCCGGCAGGTCCAGGTCGAGCTCCACGGGCACCGACGAGCGGCGGGCCAGGGCCTTGAACGCGGGCCGCAGACCGCCCTCGGTCAGGATCGCCGGGTGCACGCCGCGGGAGATCTCCCGCACGTCGTCGACCGTGCCGTTGAGCCCGGCGACCACCGCGGACAGCTCCTCCCGCAGCTGCGGCAGCTGCGGCGGGACGGTCAGCTGGATGCGCCGCACGTCCAACCCGAGCGACAGCAGCCGCTGCTGCACGCCGTCGTGCAGGTTGCGCTCGATGCGGCGGCGGGTCTGGTCGGTGGCGAGGACCACCCGGGCGCGGGAGGCGATGAGGTCGTCGCGGGCCTGCGCGTTCGCCACGGCGGTGCCGATGAGGTCGGTGGCCTCCGCGAGCCGCGCCTGCGCCTCCGGCGGCATCTGCCGGTCCCCCATCGTCGACACGGTGACCGCGCCCCAGAGACGGCCCTCGACGTGGATCGGCGCGCTGACCGACGCGCGCGCCCCGCGGGAGCGCACGTACGCGGCGAGCGGTCCGGTCGCCCCCTCGTAGGAGTCCATCCGCGCCGCCGCACTGGTACGCCGCACCGTGCCCGTGACGTTGTCGCCGTGCAGCTGTACCACGGTGCCGACCGGCAGGGCCAGGTCGGGCGTGCCCCAGGCGGCCACGACGGTGCCGGTGCCGTCGGGCTTGAACCGCACGATCCGCGCCGCGCCCGCGTCCATGAGCTGCCCGAGCTCCTCGACGACGGCGGCGAGCACCTCGCTCGGTGAGCCGCCCCGGGCGACGAGGGTGGCGACCCGGCGCAGCGCCGTCTGGGTCTCGGCGAACTGCCCGACCTCGTCGTGGCTGCGCTGCAGGGAGTCGCCCATCACGTTGAACGACCGCTCCAGCCGGCCGATCTCCGCCTTGCCCGTCTCCGGCATGCGGGTGCCGAGGTCGCCGCGGGCGAGCCGGTCGGCCATCGTCGCGGCCCGGCGGATCGGCTGCACCAGCAGCCTGGTCTGGTAGCCGCCGACGAGCGCGATGATGATCGCCGATCCCGCCAGCCCGACGAGGATCGCGGTCATCTCCCGGTTCCCCGTCGTCTCGGCGTGCTTGTCGCGGGCCATGATGACGTCGCGCTCGGACATCCTGAACTCGGTCAGGTCCTCGCGGAGCTGATCGACGCGCCGCTCGCCGTCCAGCAGCGTGGCCACGCTGCGGGGCTGCGGGTCGCCGCGCAGGGCGGCGTCCAGCGCGGGGCGCGAGTACTCCTGCACGTACGCGGTGCTGGTGTGCGTGATCTGCGCGACCTGCCGCCGCTGCGCGACGGTGGTGGCGAGCCGGGTCAGCTGCGCGTTCGCGGCGAGCAGGGCGCTCTGCGCCGCCTGCCACCGGTCCAGGAACCTGCTGTCGCCCGACAGGGTGTACGCCTGCTGCGCCGCCTGCAGGTCCATGACGTGCCGGTGGACCTCGTCGGCGACGGCGAACAGCTCGTGCGAGCGGCGCGACAGCCGGGACGTCTCGCGGTCCTCGCCGATCGACACGAACAGCGTGCCGAAGGCCCCGCCGACGAACAGCAGCAGCGCGCAGGTGGCCAGCACCATCCGGCGGATCAGCCCACCCTGCCCACCACGCACGTTCACCAGTGACCTCCGACGTCCTCGGTAGTCGCCCATGCCCCGGACGGTCCCGCTCACGCCTCTTCGCGCCATCCGGGTGGGTGGTTCCCCCTGGCGCGCCGCCGGGTCGCCGGACGGCACCGGCCCGACGCCGCGGGTGACGCCGGGGATGGTGCCGATGGCGGCGGTCCCGGTCGCTACGCCGACACGCGGCAGCCGGCTTCCTCGGCGTACCCGTGGTCGGTGACCTTCGCCGGCATGTCGACCTGGACCTGCAGGATGTTGTTGGTCTCGTCGGTCTCGGCGACGAACTTGAGCGGGTCGGCGACGATCGTCACGATGGTCTTGCGGCCGAGCACCTGCGGTGCCTTGGCCGCGGGCAGCTGGAGCGAGCCGTAGGACACCCCGGGGTTGTCGTCGAACGACGTCGTGATGCCGTTGAGGTCGCCGTCGTCGTCGAAGTACCGTACGTCGCCCTCGATGCCGGCGGCGGCGAACCGCAGCCCGAAGCCGGAGCTGCCGGACTTGATCACACCGGTGACGACGCCGCGTACCGCGACCCAGATCACCACGTCGCCCGGGGCGGTGTCGTCCCAGGTGCCGACGTGGCACGGGGCGCCGGTCTTGACCAGCGCCAGGGCGAGGTCGCCGGTCGGCACCGCGGGGGTCGGTGACGCCCGCGTGGGCGACGGGCCGGGCGACGGTGAGGCGCTGCGCGACGTGACGGCCGGCGACGGCGACCGGCCGTCCGCCGCCCGGTCGCCGGCGTCGGCGGCACCGTTGGCGACCAGCGTCACGACGAGCGCGGCGACGACGAGCAGCCCACCGGCCGCGGCGACCGGGACCGGCCGGGCCAGTCCGCGCAGCCGCGCCACGAGCCCGGCTGCCGCTCCGACCGTCCCGGGCGCGCCTGCCGCTCCGGCCGCCGCCGGCCCGGCTGCCGCTCCGACCGTCCCCGGCGCGCCTGCCGCTCCGACTGCCGCCGGCCCGGCTGCCGCTCCGGCCGTCCCGGGCCCGGCCACGACTGGTCCCGCCGCGGGTCCGGCCGCCGCGGGTCCGGATCCGGTCGTCGGGCCGGGTGGTGCCGGCTCCGGCTCATGGGGCACCATCGCCCAGGCCGGGGCCGCCGGCCACTCCTGCGCCACCGACGGCTCCGGCAGCGGATCGGCGGGCACCGGGTGCACGGCGGCGTCCGCCGGCACCGTGGCCGGCGCGGCAATCGGGCCCGGTGGCTGCGGCGGCGGGTGCGGCGCGGTGAGGCTGCCCAGGGCGACCGCCAGCTCAGGCTGGTCGACCGGTGCCGCGGGCAGCCCGAACTGCCGGTGCAGCAGCGTCGCGACGAGCGGGACCCGGCTCGAGCCGCCGACGCGGTACAGGGCGTCCGCGGTGACCCCCGCCTCCCGCAGCGCCGCCCGGGCCGCGCCGACGGTCCGGTCGAGGATCGGCATCGCCAGGGCCTCGAGCTGCTCCCGGCCGAGCGGCACCTCGGTGTCCAGCAGCGGCACGTGCACGAAGGTCGCGCCGTTGCGGGACAGTGACTCCTTCGCCGCCCGCACGTTGTCCCACAGTTGGAGGCGGGCCCGCAGGTCGGCGGGGGTGCGCGGGTGGTGCAGCCTGGTCCAGGCCGGGTCGGCGGGGCGCAGCTGGGCGTGGATGGCCGCGACGAGCGCCGCGTCGATGTCCAGCCCTCCGGCGTCCGCGAGCCCGTGCGAGGCGAGCACCTGCAGCTGCCCGTCGGTGCGGCGCACGACGGACGCGTCGAACGTGCCGGCGCCGAAGTCGTAGACCAGCGCGGTCTGCCCCTCGACCAGGCCGGCCGGCGTGCTGGCGAGGAAGTAGGCGGCGCCCGCGACCGGCTCCGGCACCAGCGTCACGTCCGGCAGTCCCGCGGCGGCGGCCGCGTCGACGAGCACCGCCCGCCGGCTGGCGCCCCAGGCGACCGGGTACGTCAGCACCGTGCGGTCCGCGGTGCCCCCGGCCTCGACGGCGACCCGGCGCAGGACGGCGGTGACCGCGTCGACGACCGGCACCTCCACCTCGCCCAGCAGCAGAGAGCCGTCCACGACGTGCCGCTTGGGGTTCGGCTCGTAGGCGGCGGGCCGGGCCGCGGCCCGCTGCTGGGCGTCCCGCCCGACGATCAGCCGGCCGCCGGCGTCGGCGAAGACCGCCGACGGCAGCAGCGGCGAGCCGTCGAAGAGCACCAGCCGCGCCTCACCGGCCGGGGTCCGCAGCGCGGCGACGGTGTTGGATGTGCCGAAGTCGACACCGAGGACTGCCGACCCGGTCACGGCACGAAGTTTAGGTGCGGCGGCCCACGGCGTTGAAGGTCCGTTCGGCCGACCGCGCCGCCATCCACTCGGCACCGCGGCGGCCGCTGTCCGGCCGGCACCCCGGCCGGGCGCTGCCCAAAGGTCACCATCCGGACGGCACCGCGGACGGGCGCTGCCTGAAAGGGCGCTATCCGGACGGCACCGCGGACGGGTCGTCGATCATGCGTTCGATCACGGCGCCGGCGCCACCCCGGGCGGCGGCGGTGAAGCCGAGGTCGGAGGCGACGAAGTGGCAGCGGTCCGCGGGTGAGGCCATGGCGAGGCGGGTGAGCTGCGCCTGCGCGGCGGGGATCAGGTGGTCGGCGAGGTCGGCGAAGTAGCCGCCGAGCACCACGACGCGCGGGTTGAACAGGTTGACCAGGATCGCGCCGCCGTGGCCGAGCCAGCGGCCGATGCCGGCGACCGCGTCCAGTGCCGCCGGGTCCCGCGCGTCGAGGCGGCGGCGGACCTCCGCGACGCGTTCCCGCGGGTCGGGGACGGGGCCGTCGCCGAGGCCGTACGCGAACTCGGGGGTGATCCGGCGGACCAGCTCGGCGAGGCCGACCTTGGTCTCCCAGCAGCCGGTCCGGCCGCAGCCGCACGGGTCGCCGTCCGGCTCGACCGGCAGGTGGCCGATCTCGCCGGAGAAGCCGTCGGCGCCGCGCAGCAGCCGGCCGCCGGTGATGGCGCCGCCGCCGACGCCGACGGAGCCGGTGAGGTACACCAGGTCGTCGGTGCCGGCGGCGACGCCCCAGGTGTGCTCGGCGAGGGCGGCGAGGTTCGCGTCGTTGTCGACGCCGACCTGCAGCGCCGGGTCCAGGCCGGCGGCGAGGCGGGACACGACGGGCACGTCGCGCCAGCCGAGGTTCGGGGCGACGACGACCACGCCGCGGGCGACGTCGACGAGGCCCGGCACGGCGACGGTGAGGCCGACCGGGGTGACCCCACGGCCGGCGAGCTCGGTGAGCGCCCGGTCCGCGGCGGCGGCCAGGTCGGCCAGGCAGCCGTCGACGTCGCGGCGCCGGACGTCGAAGGCGAGGCGGCGCTCCACGACCGTGCGGCCGGTCAGGTCGCAGCCGTGCACCGCCAGGTAGTCGACGTTGATCTCGATGCCGACGGCGCCGAGCTGCGGGGACAGTGCGACGCCGCGGCCGGGGCGGCCGGCGGTGCCGGAGCGCTCCAGGCCGGTCTCGCGCACCAGGCGGCGGGCGAGCAGCTCCTCGACGAGGCTCGACACGGTCGTCTTGTGCAGGCCGGTGCCGGCGGCGATCGCGGCGCGGGAGCCCGGGCCGTTGACGCGGATGTGGCGCAGGGTGCGGCTCAGGTTGATCCGGCGCACGGCGAGCTGGTCGACCGGCTCCGGGACCGGTCCCGCCGCGGTCATGCTCACCATCGTTGCCTCCAGCCGACGTCACGTCCTCCGCACAGCATGGTGGCGCCGGAGGCCGCGGATCGGACCACTTTTCGAAAGACTACGGCTGCGGCCGGCGGCGGATGAGGGCGGCGTCGATCACGGCCGAGGGGCCGGCCGGGCTGGGGTTGCGCTGCGCGTCGGTGAGGTGCTCGGTGACCAGCCGGTGCACCTCGTCGGCGGCGCCGCGCTCGATGAGGGCGAGGATGCGCCCGTGGGTCTCGCCGGCGGCGCGGCGCACGCGCAGCGGCACCCCGGTGGTCTCCCGGATCCGGGTGGCCCAGTCCTGCTCGTGGCTGGACCACAGCGCTTCCAGGGCCCCGGCGAGCACGATGAGCGGCGGGTTGCCGCACAGGCTCACCAGGGCCTCGTGGAAGCGGCGGGACACGCCGACGACCTCGACCAGGTCGTCGATGCGGGCGAGGTACTCCTCGTGCAGCGCCCGCAGCGCCGGCACGACGGTCTCGGCGCGGTCGGGCCGGCCGGCGCACAGGGCGGCGCAGGCCGGCTCGACGTGGCGCAGCGCGGTGGCGACGTCGTCGATGTCCGTGTGCTGGGCGGCGAGGACGAGGCCGAGGTTGTAGCCGAGGTTGGCGGCCGACGGGCGGTGCACCACGGCCCCGCCGAGGCGCCCCCGGCGCACCGTGATGAGCCCTTCGGCCTCCAGGATGCGCATCGCCTCGCGGAACGTCGGCATGCTCACCGGATACCGCTGGATGAGCTCCTCGGACTTGGGCAGCGGCGCGCCGTCGGCGAGCTCACCGCGCAGGATCTGCCCGCGGATGTGATCGGCCACCTGCTCGGCGAGCCGGTCGCCCCGCGGTGCATCGGTCATGGCTCCGGCAGTTTAGTAAGCGTCCGGGTCGGCCTGGACCGCGGGTGGCACCGGGTGCCGGTACACCCGGGAGGCGTTCTCCCAGGTCATCTTGCGCACGTCGGCCTCGGGCAGCCCGCCGATCTCCTCCTCGATGGTGCGCTGGGTGTGCGGCCAGGTCGAGTCGCAGTGCGGGTAGTCCTGCTCGAGGAAGATGTGGTCGACGCCGATGACGTCGCGCAGCGCGAACGACGACGGGTCCTCCACGGCGCAGAAGTAGAAGTTGCGCAGCAGCACCTCGGCGGGGGTGAGCTCGATGCCCTGCCAGGTGCCGTACATCTGGTGGTAGCTGAGCATGTGGTTGAGCCGGTCGACGAGGCCGGGCACCCAGCCGATGCCGCCCTCCGACAGCACGATCTTGATGTCGGGGAACCGGACCGGGATGCGGGAGTACAGCCAGTCCACCGCGGAGAACATCGAGTACCCGAAGAACAGCACGCCGACGACGTCCGGCGGGGCGTCCGGCGCCGTCGACGGTGACGTGCCGGACGAGCCGATGTGCAGGTTGATGACGGCGCCGGTCTCCTCGCAGGCGCGCATGATCGGGTCCCAGTGCCCGGTGTGCAGCGACGGCATGCCCAGCAGGTGCGGCGCCTCGGTGAAGGTGACGGCCTTGAAGCCGCGTTCGGCGTTGCGGTAGATCTCCCGCGCGCCGACCTCGGGGTCCAGGAAGTACGGCAGCTGGCACGGGATCATCCGGTCCGGGTACGCGCCGGACCACGCCTCGATGTTCCAGTCGTTCCAGGCGCGGGTCGCGGCCAGCGCCAGCTCGGTGTCCTTCGTGGACAGTTGCAGCCGCTGCCCGGCGAAGCCCGGCAGGAACGACGGGAAGCACAGCGAGGCGTACACGCCGCTGAGGTCCATGTCCTTGATGCGTTCGTGGATGTCCCAGGAGCCGCGGCGCATGTCGTCGAAGCGGCTCGGCTCCATGCTGTACTCGTCGACGGGCCGGCCGACGACGGCGTTGAAGCCGACGTTCGGGAACTCCTTGCCGTCGTAGATCCACACGTGGCTGCCGTCCCGCTCGACGACCCGCGGGGTCTGCTCGGCGAACTTCGCCGGCATCCGGCCGTCGAACGCGTCGGGCGGCTCGACGATGTGGTCGTCGACGGAGATGAACGTGTACTTGCGCGGCTGCCGGGGCGGGTCCGGCAGGAACGTCACCTTCGACCGGTCGGCGACGGTGAACGCCGTGTTCTGCAGCAGCTCGTCGATCGATGCCATTGGCGGTGCCCTTCAGTCGAGTACGTCGGGTTCGCGGCGCAGCAGGGAGCGCACGGCGCCGGCCCAGAACACGTCGGTGCCGCGCTCCAGCAGCGACTTCTTCATCCCGTGCCGCAGCCCGGGAGCGATCTGCAGCGGGTCACGGCCCAGCAGCATCACGTCGTAGGCGAGGCGGCAGGCCCGGTCGATGCTCGCCGAGCGGTAGGTCGCCTCCTGGATCGTCGGGGCGGTGACGATGATGCCGTGGCTGGCGAGGATGACCACGGAGCTGTCGCCGATGCGGCGGGCCAGGTCGGCGCCGAGCGCGGCGTCGTCGACCTCGCCGGTGTACTCGTGCACGAGGGCGAGGTCACCGTCGTACATGCACCCGGTCTGGTGCACGATCTGCGGCAGCACACCGATCGCGGCGAGCACGGTCACGTAGTAGGGATGGTTGTGCACGACGACCCGGGCGTCGGGGCGCACGCGGTGCAGCTCGGTGTGGATGTGGATGGCCGGGGTGACGTCCCACCGGCCCTCCAGGACGGTGCCGTCCCGGTCGACCACGCACAGGTCCGACGCCGCGATCTCCTCCCACCACAGGCCCCACGGGTTGACCCACATGGCGCCGTCGGGGCCGTCGGCAGGGCCGTCGCTTCTGACCATGGTGATGTGCCCGGCGATGTTCTCGCTGAAGCCGCTGTGCCCGAGGATGCGGAACGCACAGGCCAGGGCCTGCCGTTCGGTGAGGTCGACCCCGATCGGCGGGCTGATCCGCGGCGACCAGGTGGCGGTCCCGCCGTCGCGCAGGGGCGCGTCCGTCGAGCCGGGCGGCGCTGTCGTGAGTGTCACGGCTCACCTCCAAATCTTTTAGAAGATTAAGCGCGCCGGCACCACCAAATCAAGCAATCGCTTGGTTGTTTTTGCGCGACCCGGGCCGGGCGGGAGGTCGGCACTGTCGGCATCGCGTCGCAGCGGAGCCACTCAATCGATGGGCGTGATTGTCTTCGGGGGTCATGTCCGCTCCTTTCCGCCAGAAGGGGGGCCCACGTGCGCAGACTCCTCCGCGTACTGGTCGCCGCGTTGCTCGTCACGGTCGCCGGCGTCGCCGCGACCGGTTCGCCCGCCGCCGCTGCGCTGCCCGACGCCCACGGGTTCGTGCTGTGGAACGGTGCCGCCACCGTCCCGTCCGGGACCTGGCCCGCCGCGACCTCGGTCGCCGCCGGCCCGGCCGGCGTCTACACGATCAAGTTCCCCGGTCAGGCCGCCAAGGGCGGCGTCGTCCACGTGACCGCCGTCAACTCGGGGCCGCGCTTCTGCCAGGCGGTCAAGTGGGGTCCGTCCGGGCTGGACGAGATCGCCGTCGTGCTGTGCTCGCAGCCCGGCGGCGCGCTCGTGCCGACCGCGTTCAGCGCCGTGTTCGAGGCGAGCTCCGGCCCGTCCGGCCCGATCAACGGCGAGTTCGGCTACGTCGACTTCGACGACTCGACCGGCACGATGGTCGACCAGTACAACTCCGTCGGCGCGCTCAACGGCGTCACCCCGCTCGGCGGCGGCCTGTACGAGGTGAAGCTGCCCGGCCTGAGCACCGCCGGCGCGATCGACGGCGGCCTGCAGGTGACCGCGGTCAACGGCACGCCCGCCCGCTGCAAGGTGCGCAACTGGACCTCCGGCCCGGGCGGCCAGGTCGCCTACGTCGCCTGCTTCACCTCGACCGGCGCGCCGTTCAAGACCCGGTTCACCCTGACGTACCAGTACAACCAGTCGCTGTGGGGCGCCGGGTGGCCGCCGAAGTACTTCGGGTACCTGTGGCTCCGCCCGCCGGTGGGGCCGCCGACCACCAACTTCAACTCGCAGCTCGGCTTCGGCGCGAACACCCTCCTGGGCGTGGGCACGGGTCTGTCGCTCGTCACGTTCCCGCGGCTGGCCGTGCTGCCCGACAACATCCAGGTGACCGCGGCCGGCGGCACGTCGGCCTTCTGCAACCTGCTCGCGCCGTGGGCGCACACCCCGACCGACATCATCGTGCGCGACGTCGCCTGCTACGACAGCGGCGGCGCCCGGGTGGACACCGGCTTCCTGATCAGCGCCAACTCCGCGAACTGACCGTCCGCCGGTTCACCCCGCCGTCACGCCGGCGGCGGGGTGAACCGGTAGACCGCGAAGACGAAGTCGGGGCACACGATCTGGCAGGCGGTGCAGCCGGTGCAGCCGTCGTGCAGCTCCGGGTACCGGTAGCCCTGCTCGTTGACCGTCGCCGACATGCTCAGCACGTCGGGCGGGCAGGCGGCAAGGCACAGCTCGCAGCCCTTGCAACGCTCCGTGTCGATGACCAACGTGCCGCGGCTCATGCTTCGCGGCCCCTCGCCGCGCGGCGACCCGCTCATGCCCGCGCTCCCTTCAGGACGGCCGCCGCGTCCGTCCACTCGGCACTGTCCTCATCGGAGGGTGGGAAGACCCCACGGCGGCGCAGCGCGGCGACGGCGTTGTCCGCGGTGAGGCGCAGGTGGGCCAGGGCGGCCGCGCCGGCGGCCTCGACGTCGCCGTCGCGGATGGCGGCGTACTCGGCGTGCAGCGCGGCCCGCTCGGCGGGCAGCGCGTCGTCGATGGAGAAGCGGGCCGCGGCCGGGACCAGGCCGCTGAACGTGCGCAGCAGCGCCCGCAGGTGGCTGCGCGCCCCGGCGACGTTGACGACCCGGCGGAACTCGCGGGCGATGGACTCGAACTCGGCCGGGTCGTCGCAGCCGGCGAGCCGCTCGTCGAGCTTCTCCAGGGCCTCCAGGACCGCCGGGTCGCGGCGGGCCGCGACGCGGCGGTTGGTGAGCGCGCTGAGCATGCCGTACAGCTCGAACGCCTCCCGCACGGTGGCGTCGTCGAACTCGCCGACGAACGCCCGCCGGTAGTGGGCGCGCTCCACCAGGCCGTCGCGTTCGAGCTGGATGAGGCCCTCGCGCACCGGCACCCGGCTGACCCCGAGCGTCTCGGCGATCTCGTCGAGGTCCAGGCGCTGGCCGCTGCGCAGCTCGCCGGCGAACAGCAGGTCCAGCACGTGCGCGGCGACCGCCTCGCTGGTGTTGGCGCGCTGCAGCTTCACCGGGTCACCAGCTCGCCGATGCCGTACGTCTGCTCCATCGTGCCCTGCTGGTAGGCCGGGCCCTCGGCGGTCGGGACGAACCAGCCGGTGGGGCACATGGTGAGGATCTCCACCAGGCTGAAGCCGGCGCCGTCCAGCTGCGCCTGGAACGCCTTGCGCAGCATCCGCTTGGCCTGCAGCACGCCGGCGGCGGTGGACACGGCGCCGCGCGCCACGTAGGCGGTGCCGCGCAGCGACGCGACGAGGTCGGCGACCGGGATCGGGTAGCCGTGCGCCTCGGGGTCGCGGCCGTCGATGCTGGTCTTGGTGCGCTGGCCGAGCACGGTGGTGGCGGTCTGCTGGCCGCCGGTGTCGCCGAAGACCCCGTTGTTGAGCATCACGCAGGTGATGTTCTCACCGCGGGCGGCGGCGTGCAGCACCTCCTGCAGGCCCTCGTTGGCCATGTCGCCGTCGCCCTGCAGGGTGAACACGGCGACCCCTGGGCGGACCCGCTTGATGCCGGTGGCGCAGGCGGGCGCCCGGCCGTGCAGGCACTGCAGCACGTCGACGTCCATGATGCGCACGAAGCTGCCGTAGCAGCCGTGCCCGACGACGCCGATGCTGCGCTGCACAATGTCCAGCTCCTGCAGCACCTCCAGCAGGATGCGCAGGGCGACCGGCTCACCGCAGCCGGGGCACAGCGAGTGCTCGCCGAGCAGCAGGCTGGGCTTGAAGTCGGCGACCTGCTTCGCGGGGACGACCGGCGGGCCGGACGTGTCGATGATCATGTCGCACCTAGGATTCGCTCGCGGATCACGGGGGCGTCGAGCAGCGGGCCGTAGGACAGGCCGGACTCGGCGATGCTGACCCCGCCGACGAACCGGACGGCGTCGCGGTCGGCGGCGTGGATGCGCACGTCGTCGAGCATCTGCCCGGCGTTGAGCTCGAACACCAGGACGTTGCGGGCGCCGGTGGTGGCCCGGCGCAGTGCCGCGCCGGGGAACGGCCACAGCGTGACGGGGCGGAACCAGCCGATGCGGTGCCCCTCGGCGCGCAGCCCTTCCACGACGTGCTCGACGAACTTCGCCGCGGTGCCGAACGCGACCACGACGGTCTCGGCGTCGTCCACCATGGACTCCTCGTGGCGCTGCTCGAGCGCGGCGATCCGGTCGAACTTGTCGGCGATGGCGCGCCAGTGCCCGTCGGGGCCGGGGCCGGGGTCGTTCGCCTTGCCCATGGCCCAGGTCCAGATCTGGCGGCTGCGGCCGGTGCCGCCACCGGTGCCGTCCAGCGCCCAGTTCTTCTCCGGCAGCGGGCCGAAGTCCAGCGGCTGGACGTCGACCCCGACGCGGGTCTGCGCGAGCAGCGGGTCGCCGTACAGCATCACCGGCGCACGGTGCTTGTCGGCGAGGTGGAACAGCAGCTGGGTGTGCTCGACCGCCTCCGGGATGTCCTTCGGGGCGAGGGTGATGGTGCGGTAGTCGCCCCACCCGCCGCCGCGGGTGGCCTGGAAGTAGTCCTGCTGGTTGCGGGCCAGGTTGAACACCACGAACGGGGTCTCGTTGAGCGCGGCCTCGGCGATCGCCTCCTGCATGAGCGCGATGCCCTGCCCGCACGAGCCGGTCGCCGCGCGTGCCCCGGCGGCGGCGGCGCCGAGGGTCATGTTGACGCCCTCGATCTCGCTCTCGGCGTTGAGGCACACCCCGCCGGCCGCCGGCAGCCGCCGGGACATCTCCTCCAGCAGGCCGGTGAACGGTGACATCGGGTAGCCGGTGAAGAACCGGCACCCGGCGGCGATCGCGGCCTCGGCCATGGCGGCGCCGCCCTCCAGCAGCTGCAGCGTCATGCGGCCACCCCCGCCACCGCCGCGGCGCCGGCCTCGATGGCCCGGGCGTTCGCGGGCGCGTGCTGGCGCCGGTACGGCGGCAGCAGCTCCTCCATCGCCGCGGTCAGCGACGCCGGCTCGACCATCGCCGTCAGGGCGTTGTAGGCACCGAGCAGCACGAACCCGGACGCCTGCGGCGCCTCGACCGCCTTGGCGGTGCCCATCGCGTCGACCTCGAAGACGCGCAGGTCGGCGCGGAAGCCGTCGGGGTCGACGAGCGGGGTGTTGGCCACGACGATGCCGCCGGTGCGCACCCGGTCCTGCACGCCCTCGGCGAAGCGGTGGTGGGCGAAGATCGCCGACCAGGCCGACGGCAGGATCGGCAGGGCCCGCAGCGGCGCGTCGCCGACGACGACGCCGGCCTTGGACGGTCCGCCGCGCATCTCGCCGCCGTAGTCCGCGGCGAGCATCGCGTAGCGGCCCTCCCGGGTGGCGGCGAGGGCGAGGGTCTTGGCGAGGAGCTGGATGCCCTGCCCGCCGACCCCGGTGACGATGAGCTCCCGCTCCATCCGTGCCTCCCTTGACGAGATTTGAATATTGAATACAAAATCTGATCGCACCGTCAAGCGGTCGAGGAGAGCAGCAGATGCGGGCTTTGGTACTGCGTGGCTTCGGCGACGCCACCGTCGAGGAGGTCCCGGACCCGGTCCCCGGGCCGGACGAGGTCGTCGTCGACGTCGCCTGCGTCCAGCCGAGCGTCACGGAGTGCATGCTGATCGCCGGCGACCCGGTCGCCATGCACGACGTGCTCGCCGCCCGGCTCGCGGCCGGCCCGACCCGCTTCGGCGGCCACGAGTTCGCCGGCGTCGTCAACGGTCCCGGACCGTTCCCGCCGGGGACCCGGGTGACGGCCGTGGAGACCGCGGCCTGCCGGGCGTGCGCCGCCTGCCGGCGGGACCGGCCCGACGCCTGCCCGTCCCCGGCGGTCCTCGGCTTCACCCGGCCCGGCGCGTTCGCCGAGAAGGTCGCCGTGCCCGCCACGTCGCTCGTCGCGGTGCCGGACGGGGTCACCGCGTCGCAGGCCGCCGCCGTGCAACCCCTCGCCGGGGCGCTGCACGGGCACGCGATCGCCGAGGTCCGGCCCGGCGACAGCGTCCTGATCCTCGGCGCCGGCGTCATGGGCGTGCTGCACACGCAGGTCGCCCGGCACGGGGGCGCCGGCCAGATCATCGTCACCGGCCGCAGCCCCGCCAAGCGGCGCCTGGCCCTCGAGGCGGGCGCCGACCTGGTCCTCGACGCGGCCGACGACGTGCTCCCCGCGGTCCTCGACGCGACCGGCGGCATCGGCGCCGACGTGGTGTTCGAGACCGCCGGCGGCACCCCGGGCGCGGGCCTGGCCGGCACGTCCACGCTGGAGCTCGCCGCCCGCTGCGTGCGCCGGGGCGGGCGGATCGTCATGGTCGCGGTCCTGCCCCGGCGGGCGACCGCGCCGCTGGGCCTGCTCCGGGAGCGGGCGGTGGCGCTGCTGCACCCGCGCTCCGGCGCGGGCGGCTACTCCCCCGGCGGTGGCGCCTTCGAGCAGGCGCTGCGGCTCATCCGCCGCGGCGACGTGGACGTCGACCGCCTCGTCACCCACCGCCTCGACGGCGTGGACGCGCTGCCGAAGGCCCTGGACATCACCCGCGACAAGGCCGCCCACGGCGCGGCCGGCCCGGCCCAGGTCACCGTCGGCCCGTGGGGATGGTCATGAGCCTGCTCATCGGGGACATCGTGACCCTCGCCGCGCTGACCGTGCCCCGGCAGACGGCCGCCACCCTCGGTCCCGACGCGCTGACGTTCGCCGAGCTCGACACGGCCGCCAACCGGACCGCGAACGCCCTCGCCGGGCACGGCGTCGGCGCCGGTGACGTCGTGCTGTGGTGCGCCGCGCTGACCCTGCGCTCGCTGGACGTGTTCGTCGCCTGCGCCCGGCTCGGCGCCGTGTTCGCCCCGCTCAACCCCGGGCTGCCGGAGCCCGAGCGCGACGCCGTCCGGCGGTATCTGGACCCGCGGCTCGTGCTGTCGGACCAGCGGTGGCGGGAGGCGGACGTCGTACACCACGCGACGCTGGACGGCGGCGCGAGCACCTTCGCGCGCCGGCCGGTCGACGACCGCGCCCCGCACATCGTCTACCTCACCAGCGGCAGCACCGGCACGCCGAAGGGCGCGCTGGTCAGCCATCGGGCGAGCTGGCTGCGGTCGGCACCGGGCGGCGGCACGTTCACCAGCGGCCTGCGCGGCCCCGGCGGCGTGGTGTGCACGTTCCCCCTGTACCACTACGGCGGCTGGCACTACGTGATGGAGGCCTGGCAGCACCGCACCGCCGTGCACCTGGTCCCCCGCGCCGACGCCGGCTCCGTGATCGACGTGGTCCAGCGGCGGCGCCCCTCGGCGCTGTACTGCATCCCGGCCGTCTGGGAGCGGCTGCTGGACCCCGAGCACCACCGCGCCGACCTGCGCTCGCTGCTGCACGCCGACACGGGCACCTCCGCCGTCGCGGCCGACCTCGTCGAGCGGATCAAGGCCCGGCTCCCCGGCACGACCACGACCATCCTGTACGGCTCCACCGAGGCCGGGCGGATGGCCGCCCTGCACGACCACGACCTGGCCCGCAAGCCCGGCAGCGTCGGGCGGCCCGCGACCCCGAACGCGCTGTGGCTGGCCGCCGACGGCGAGGTCTGCGTCGCGGGCCCCGCCCTCATGGACGGCTACCTCGGCGCCGCCCCGCTCACCGGCGAGTACCGCTCCGGCGACCTCGGCCACCTCGACGAGGAGGGCTACCTGTTCCTGACCGGCCGCACCCGCGAGGTCATCCGCACCGGCGGCGAGTCCGTCGGCCCCGCCGAGGTCGAGCACGCGCTGCGTGACCTGCCGGGCGTCCTCGACGTCGCGGTCGTCGGCCTGCCCGACGCCACCTGGGGCGAGGTCGTGTGCGCGGTGTTCGTCCTGCCCGACGGCGCCCCACCGCCGACGGTGGCGCAGGTCCGCTCCCATGTGGACGGCCGGCTCGCCGGGTTCAAGGTGCCCCGCCGGGTCGCGACGGCGGCGACGATCCCGCGGACCCCGGCGACCGGCCAGATCCAGCGCGGCCGGCTGCGCGAGCTGCTCACCGGCCCGCCGGTCCGCTGAGCGCGGACCGGCGGGCGCGGCGGGTCAGATCGGGTGCGGGTCCAGGACCCGGTGCAGGAACCGGCCCTCCTGCAGCGCCTTGACCGCCGGGTGCGCCTCGCCGAGGGCGGCGGCGAGGTCGGCGACGACCTGCGGGTCGGCGGCCCTGGTGCCGTCGGCCGGCTCCATCAGGGTGGCGTTCGCGCGGGCCCGCAGCGCGTCGGGGTGCCTGGCGCCGAGCACCTCCGCGGTCAGGGCCGCGACCGGGCCGGCGATCGCCACCGCCTCCTCGGCGCGGTCCTGCTCGTGCAGGATGATCGCCCGGTTCATCCGTGCCGCGAGGAGAAACGGGTGCCGGTCGTGGAGGGCGTCGGTGAGCCCGGCGCAGGCCGCCTCCGCGGCCGCCAGGGCGGCGTCGAGGTCGCCGCGCGCCCGCTCGATCGCGGACAGGTTGTTGTCGCAGACGAGGGTGTGCGGATGCGTGGAGCCGAGCAGCCGGGTGTACTCGGTGCGCACCGCCTCCGTCTCGGCCCGCGCCGTGTCGATCCGCCCCACCGACAGCAGGTTGGTCGCGCGGCTCAGCCGGCAGGCGAGGGTCTCCGGGTGCTCCGCGCCGAACTGGCGATCCAGGGCCTCGTAGCACTCGTCCAGGATCGGCTGGGCGTCACCGGCCCGGCCGGCGCTGCGGATCGACACGGCGAGGTTGACCCGGGCCCCGAGGGTCCACACCGACTCCGTGCCCCGGATGTCGGTGTAGCCGGCCACGACCTCGTTGAGCAGCGCGATGGACCGGTCGTAGTCGCCGAGCTCGCGCAGGTCCCGGGCGAGGGAGCCCTGCGAGAACAGGGTGAAGAACGTGCGGCGGCCCAGGACCCGCTCGCGGCGCTGGATCACCAGCTCGTCCTGCTCCCGGGCGAGGTCGAAGTGCCCGGCGAGGCGCAGCGACGAGGCCAGGTTGTGCTGCGCGGCCAGGGTCCGCGGGTACTCCTCGCCGTACTCCTGCGACCAGGTCGCGAACGTGGTGCGGTCGCGCTCCATCGCCTGCCCGTAGTGGCCGAGGGCGCGCAGGTCGGCACCGAGGCCGCCGGCCGTCATCAGGGTGTCGGCGCCGGCCTCGCCGAGCAGGTCGGTCTGCTGGCGCAGCGTCTCGGTGTCCAGGGCGAGCGCCTCCTGGACCCGGCCGAGCTCGCGCAGCGCGTTGGCGTGGTTGAACTGCGCCCGCAGCAGCGGCACCAGCAGCCGCTCCCGTGCCGCCGGGTCCGTGGTGGCCTGCAGCCGGGTCCGCCACGCCGCCTCGATCCGCTTGGCCAGGGCGTGGCTCTGGTCGACGGAGCCGCGGATCCACACGTACCGGATGCGGTCGACCATCAGCTCCAGCACGGCCGGCTCGTCGGAGGCCAGCGCGATCTCGAACAGCGACCCGGTCCGCGACTCCGCCAGGTGCGGCCAGAGCATCCGGTACCGGTCCCAGGTGGTCGCGTTGTCCACGTCGTCCTCGGGCCGCACGGCGACGAAGACCCGCAGCACGTCGCGTTGCGTCTCCTCGACCCGCTCCGGCGACATCCGGCCGCGCACGACGTTCTGCAGGATCCGGTGCACCTGGATGCGGCGGGCGCCGTTGTCGAGCTTGAGCAGGGCCAGCCGGTTGAGCTGCTGGATGAGCTTGGCGGCGCTGGGGCGGCGCAGCAGGGTCGCGTCGACGCGGCGCAGCAGGTCGAGCATCGCGTTGTTGTTCAGCAGGTCCAGGGCGATGTCGGGGGCGAGCACGGAGCAGATCTCCAGCAGCCGGTAGGCGGCGGGCGAGCTCTCCTCGAGCTGGTTGAGCGACACGTCCCACACCGCGTTGACCGTGGCGTCGGTCTCGCCGGCGGCGATCTGCTCGCGGTACTGCGCCGGGGTCGTGCCGCTGGAGGCCAGCAGCGCGCCGCCGACCGCGACCGCGATCGGCAGGTCGCCGAGCAGCTCGGCGATCTGGCCGGCCTCCGCGTCGGAGATGGTCTTGACGCGGCGGCGCAGGTGCGCCTTGCTCTCCTCGCGGGTGAACACGTCGACAGCGATCGCCTCGGCGCTGTCGCCCCAGGTCTGGTTGCGGGTCGTGGCGATCACGTGGCCGTGGCCGCCGGAGGGCAGGAAGCGCTCGATGTCGGCGAACTCGTCGACGTTGTCGAAGACGATCAGCCAGCGGGCGTACTCGGTGGTGCGGCTCAGCGCCTCCTGCACGGCGCGGATGCCCAGCTCCACGTTCTGCTGGCGGGGCAGGCCCATGCGCTCGCCGAGGTCGGCGAAGGCGGTGTCGATGAGCACCTTGGGCTCGGCGTTGATCCAGTAGACGAGGTCGTAGGCGGCGCCGAAGCGGTGCACGTACTCCAGCGCCACCTGGGTCTTGCCGACGCCGCCGAGCCCGTACAGCACGGCCAGCGCCGGCGCCCCGGGACGGGACTGGCGCAGCGCCACGCGCAGCGCGTTGAGCGTCGCGTCGCGGCCGGTGAACTGGACGTTGGCGACCGGCGCGTTGGTGACGTCCGGGCCGCGGCCCGGGTAGCGGCCGGCGACGCCGTCGGGGTTCGCGCCGGCGTCCAGGGCCGGCCGGCCCAGCAGCGCGGTGATCTTCGCGATGGCCTCCCGGGCCGGCAGGCCGGACAGGAACACCGAGGAATCGGCGGCGATGCCGGGCAGCGGCGGGGTCTCGTCGACGTAGACGGCGAGCGCCCCCTCGGCCAGCGGCAGGCCGGCCTCCACGTAGGACGACGACGCGATGATCAGCGAGCGCGGCGGGCGGGCGGACCGCTCCGCCTGCGCGGGGTCGAGCACGGTGACGCCGATCGCGGCGAGGAGCCGCTCCATCCACTCGTGCCACACCTGGTCCCGCGGGGCGTGCCGCAGCACGACCCCGGCGGTGCGCACGACCTGCTTGCGCTGGAACCGCTCGCGCCAGCGCATCCGCAGCGCGTCGTCGAGCTTCGGCATGGAGGTGACCTTGCCGTCGGTGATCGCCGCGGTGATGTTCTCGTACGCGGTGAGCAGCGACGTCTTCGCCCCGCGCTGGTCGCCGAAGGTCGCGAGCGTCTCCTCGTAGGCGTACCAGGCCAGGTAGGGCACCTCGACGTCGAACCAGTAGCGGTCGCGCTCGGCCTCGGTCAGCCCGCTGGGCAGCCCGGCGAAGCGCAGCATCGCGTGCGAGCGCCCGGCCTCGGCCTTCTCCTTCTCGGCGGGGTCGACCCGCATCGGCACCGGCAGGACCCGGATCTTGCGGTTCTGGTACTGCCCGCTCACGGCCTGGCCGACCGTCGCGGCGCCGTCGATGCCCTGCTCGCTGAAGGTGAAGCAGTCGACGAGGACGTCCGGCAGGTGGATCGTGCAGATGTCGGCGACGTCGCTGAGGCCGGTGCGGCTGTCGATGAGGGTGTAGTCGTAGTTGGCCTTCATGTCGGCGCGCAGCGCGTCGAACAGCTTGCCGCCGTCGAGCTTGTCGTAGAAGACGTCCCAGTCCAGCGAGCCGACGGTCGGCTTGTAGTCCTGGTTCTGCCGGCCGGCGGACAGGAAGTCGATGCTGCCGCCCTCGGCGAAGTCGTACTGGATCGGGAACGCGAAGCGCTGGGTGTTGGCGAAGTGCCGCTCCCAGCCGTCGGGCAGCTGCCGCGGCTGCTGGGCGTTGATGCCCTTGTTCTCGAAGTCGCGGATCATGTCGATGACGCCGGCGTGCTGACGGACCGCCGCGGCGTCCAGGAACGGGTTGAAGAACCGGTGCAGGCCGGGTGACTCCAGGTCCCAGTCGGCCACCAGCACCCGCATGCCCCGCTCGGCGAGGATCCAGGCGACGTTGGCCAGGGCCATGGTCCGGCCGGTGCCGCCCTTGAACGAGTAGAAGGTGATCACCTGGCCGTTGCGATCCATGATCATCGACACGCTCTCAGAAGGTGGGCTCGGACGACTGGTCGCCGGTGGGCAGGCGCAGCCGCGGCGACGGGAGCTGGTGCGAGGGGAACATCGGTGCGTTCTTCAGATACTGCCGGCGTGCCTCGCTGATCAGCCGGGGCATGTCCGACACGAACTCGGCCAGACCGCGCAGCTGCCTGGCCGGCGGGCGATCCATCTGCTGCAGCATATCTTCCACCCGCCCGGCCAACCGGGCCCCCTGATCCGCGGTGCGGCGGTCCGCGGCGTCGAACGCGATCACCGGGATCGCCCACGGTGGCAGGACCCGCAGCACGCCGGCCAGCTCACGGTCCAGTCCCGCGCCGTCGATGTACCACGGGTCGATGAGCAGCACGGCCGGGCGGGTGTCCAGCAGGTTGCCGACGGTCGGCACGTCCGTGACGTACGTGGCCAGATTCAGCCGTTCGGCTGACGACGCGACGTACTCGGCGGCCGGCAGCGCGTCCGCGTCGTGGAACGGCCGCCACTGGGTCGCGTCGTCGGTGTAGTCCTCGGGGTCGGCGCCGGAGGACACCTCGGCGCGGACCGGCGCGGCCACCACGACCACGAACTGCGCCTGGTCCCTGGGGATCGGCTCCGGGGTCGGCGGCGGCGCCGGCGACGGCGGCAGCGGGTGGTGCGTGGCGACGTCGGCGATCTCCGCCGCGACTCGGGCCAGGACGTTGCGGTACTCGTCGCGGTACATCGAGAAGCGGGACAGGGCGCGCAGCCCGTCCTTCTGGTACGCCTCGATCTCCGGGGCGACGGCGAGCGCCGCGGCGACCTCCGGGCGCTGCTCCCACGGCGGCAGCGGGTCCCACAGCACCGGCTGGATGTGCCGGTGGGAGCCCGCGACCGGCGTGGCCTTGAGCCGGGCCCGGAACGACTCCAGCTCGCTCTGCGTCCACGCGTTCTTGAAGTACGTCGCGGAGTAGAGCGGCACGAACACGTGCGCCGCGCTGAGTGCCAGCGTGCGGGCCTCGTTCCAGTCGGTGCCCGGCGGCAGCTCGGTGTCCAGGAAGCCGACCCGGTGCTCGGGCGCGGCCCCGACGAGCGGGCGCAGCTGGGCGGACAGGTCCCCGAAGAACTGCTGCACCTCGAGGTCGGGGTCGGGGGCGAGCCCCTGCAGCGGCGAGAGGTGCGCGTAGCTGAGGAAGAAGTACGTCTGCCCGGTGGGTTGCCCCGTGGCGCCGGCCTGGTACGCGGGATGCACGGCCCCTCCTTACCTGAAGGTCCGGGAGATGTTCTTGGTGTCCGGCAGGACCCGCCGCTCCACCTGGTGGCTCCAGCACAGGTCACGGATCTGCTGGGCGAGGCGCAGGATGATGCCGTCGGTGCCTTCCGCGCCGAGTGTGAGCAGGCCGTAGAGCCCCTCGTCGGCGTACTGCTGGGCGAGGTTCTCGTCGGGCAGCCGCTGCGGCGTGAACCGCTGGATCTTGTTGATGGCCGCCGGGACCGTGCCGGACTGGGACGGCAGCCACACCACGGGGATCACCGACGTCTCGTGGTGGCCGGGTGCGCCGGGCCGCCGGTGGATCGGCCGCTCGGTGAACGCGTTCCACTCCAGGGCGCAGTACTCGCTCTTCATGTACGCCGGGGAGAGCAGCGCGACGAACACCTGGCAGGTGCCGACCGCGTGCAGCAGCTCCGGGCGCCACTCCTCACCACCGGTCATGGCCAGGTCCATGAACCCCGGATCCGCGCCGGTCTCCCGGTAGACGAGGTTGTTGAGGTGGCTGGACAGGTCGGTGAACAGCTGCTTGACCCGCAGGTTCGGATCCGGCTGCGCGATCGGTCCCCGCCGCAGCCGGGTCATCCGCGCGTAGCTGAGGAAGAACAGGGGCGCGGTCGCATCCAGGTCCGGCTCGACCTCGGGCACGCGTCGCTCCTGTCCGTCATCGGTTGGTGGATCCAGAGAAGCACAGCGATCGACGCGCCGCCATCCCGCTTCGGTCGGCGATCGGCGGGCCGTCCAGCCGGGCGCGCCTGGCCGGCCCGGCCGGCCCGCACCGGTCTCACGGGTCCGGGGCGGGCCAGCCGTCCACGGTCGCCTGGATCCCGGCGACGAACCGCGTGCCCGCGCCGGTCAGCGCCGAGGTGCGCCGCAGGCCGGCGGCCGCCGTCGAGACCCAGGTCCGGTACCGGCGGAAGTTGCCGGCCGCCTCGGCACCGGTGCGGCGGCGCCACAGGTCGGCGACCGCGAGGTGCGCGTACAGCCCCTGCAGGGCGGCCTCCACCGGCCGTTCGTCGTCGCGCCACGGCACCGTGACGGTGGTGAGGTTGTCGGGCTCGCCGAGCTCGCACAGGTCCAGCAGCGCGCCGAGCTTGACGTGCTGCAGCTCGTGGACGAGCAGCACGGCGGTCGCGGCGTCGTCGGCCGCCGCGAGCCCGACGGCGGCGAACGCCTCGCGCCGCGTGGAGCTGCGCTGCTCGCCGGCGGGGTCGTCGCGCAGCGGGACGACGGTGTGCACCGCCCCGCGCAGTGCCGGCAGGTAGTCCGGCGCCTCCCGGGTCAGGACGGTCCACGCCCCGCGCAGGCGGGCGTCCCAGGCCCGGGCCGCCGCGTCGTCGAGCCGGTCGGCGACCGGCCACTCCTGGCAGTCGCGGTGCGCGTCGAGGTCGTCGAGCAGCACCGGCCAGTCGTCGGGTCCGGCGTGCCGGGCCGGCAGCCAGCCGGGCGGCTCCCCGGCCCGGCCGTGGCGCACGGCGACCGCCGGCGAGCCCGGTGCGGTGACGGTGAAGCCGTCCGGGGTGACGCGCAGCGTGGCGCCGCCGGGCGCCGGGCCGGTCACGGCGCTGCCGAGGCCCGGCAGGTGGACCCGGCCGTCGCGGACCGGCACCCACAGCCGCGCGTCCGCGCCGGCGTGCACGGCGGCCGCGCCGGTGAGGGTCGCGAGGTAGCCGAGGTCGGCGGGCGCCTCCGCGTCCGGCAGGCAGGACAGCAGCCACTGGCGCAGCCACGGCTGCCGCAGCACCCGGCCGAACGCGTCCGGCGCGGTCTCGGCGAGCTGGTTGAGCAGTTGCCACGCCTCGGCGAGCGGCGCCGGCAGCGACAGCGACCCCACGACGTCCATCAGCAGTGCCTTGGCGTACAGCTGCCCCTGCTCCAGCAGCCACGACGTGGTGCCCGCCGATCCCGCTCCGGACGCGAGGTCGTCGAGCAGCGCGTCGAGCCGCGGGCCCGGCTCCATGGTCGCGGGGGCCGTGCCGACCTCAGGTTCTGCTCGCATCGACAGGATCAGCTCCTTGAGGTCGGCGCAGTACACGGACGGATTGTCGAACCCGCTGCCGGTGCGGAACCGGTGGGCCCGCAACCCGCCACCGCACTGGCGCAGCACCGGGCAGGCCCGGCAGGTCGCGCACAGCTCTGCGGCGCCGTCGCGGCGGGCGGCGATGTCGGGGTGGGCGGCCACCTCGTCCAGCGAGTGGGTCCACACCGACATGCCGGTGCCCGCGGCGCCGTGGAAGGCGGTCTTGAGCGAGTCGGCCTGCTCCCACGCGCCGTCGGTCTCGATGACGACGAGCGCCACCGGATCCAGGCCGACCGACTCGGTCTGGCTGGGGCCGCCGACGGCCGTGGAGCGCAGCGAGTCGAACAGCCGCACCGGCACGGGGCGCCCGTCGCGCAGCCAGCGGTGGTAGATGCGCAGCAGCCAGTCGGCGTACGGGGTGCCGCCATCCACTGTGGACACGGGACGGGGCGGCGGGTCGTCCCAGGTCGCGTGCGGCAGGAGGAAGTCGATGCGGGGCGGTCGCTCGGCCAGCAGCGCGGTGTAGACCCGGTCGGGGTCGTTGGCGACGTCGACGGTGCACAGGATCCCGCCGTACGCCGGCCGGAACTCGGGCCTGCGCAACAGTTCCAGGGCACGCAGGACGGCGGCGTGGCTGCTGGCGCCGGAGCCGAACCGGCGGTGGCGGTCGTTGGCCTCGGCGTCGCCGTCCAGGGAGATGCCGACCCGCACCCCGTGCCGCACGAAGACGCCGCACAGCTCCTCGGTCAGCTGCACGCCGTTGGACTGCAGCACCAGGTCGAGCGCGGCCACCGGGCCGACCGTCTCGCGCAGGTCGGTGAGCAGCGCGTCGAGCCGACGCGGGCCGAGCAGCAGCGGCTCGCCGCCGTGCAGCACGACCCGCACCCGGTGCAGCCGGTGGGCGCGGGCGTGCTCGGCGATGCGCTCGGCGACCCGGTGCGCGACCGCCGGGTCGATGAGCTTCGGCCGGTCGCTCCACGTCTGGTCCCGGTGGACGTACACGTAGCAGTGGTCGCAGCGAAGGTCACACCGGCTGTGCACCTTCAGCACGTATTCGGTGATCGCGTCGGCCTGCGGCATACCGCGGCGGGTGGTTAGACGCCGGAGTTGAACTTCGCCACGGGGACCGCGGCCCGCCGCCGGTGCAGCTGCTTGATCCGGTCGGCGGCGGCCTTCACACGGTCGGGCGTGAGCTGGGACAGCGGCGTCTCCCGGAGGCCGGCGAGCGCCGCGACATCCTCACGGACGGCGGCGGTCGGCGCGTTCGACGCGGTTTCGGTCTGCTGCATGTGGTCCCCCCAGGCCCGGCGCACAGACGCCGATACTCATAGAAGTGCATGACTATGATATCAACGCCGGTCGTTGTAGGTAGCATAAGCAGCACGCGCGGTGATGTCACCTTACAAATCCGCGATATTCAACAAACCTCGATATGCTCCGGGGTGGCGAGCCAGCGCAGCATCGTCGGCAGGATCTCCACGGCGCTGAAGTGCCCCGCGTCCTGCTGCACCACCGCCTCGGCGAAGGGCATCTGCTTGGCCAGCCACTGCGCGTGCGACGCCGGGGAGAACGCGTCCTTCGCACCGTGCCACAGCCGGACCGGCAGCTTGATCGAGGCCGGGTCGAAGCCCCAGTGCGAGCGGAACGCCAGGTCGTCGTCGATCCAGCCATACGCGCCGGGCCGCACGCCCTCGGCGTAGCTCGCCCTGATCTGGGCGCCGATCGCGACGTCGTCGACGACCCGGCGGTCGGCCGGGGTGAGATCGGGCGCGAGGCGGTCCAGCAGGCTCTGCGGGTCGCGGCGGGTGTGCTCGGCCCGCTCGATCAGCGCGTCGCTGAGCGCCGCCGGGTCGGACGAGTGCTCCTCCAGGTTGGACGTGCCCATCCCCCGGTACCAGTCCAGGCCCGCCGAGTTCGGCGGGGCGAGGGTCACCAGCACCCCGACCTTGGTGATCCGTCCGGCGAGCTGGTCCGACGCGGCACAGGCCAGCGCGTGCGGCCCCCCGCCGGAGCGGCCGACCACGGCCAGCCGGTCCACGCCGAGCGCGTCGGCGATGGCCTTGACGTCGTCGGCGGCGTCCACGACGCGCCGGTCCGGGTGCCGGTCGGATCCGCCGTAGCCCGGTCTGTCGTAGGTGATCAGCCGGATGCCCATGCGGTAGAGCACGATCGAGCGCGGCTTCGGTCCGGTCCTGCTGCCCGGGGTGCCGTGCATCAACAGGATCGGGACCCCGTCGGGATCACCGGAGACGTCCACGGCAAGCTCGCGGCCGGCATGGCGCACCGTCATGTGCGGCGCTGGCCCTTCCGGCACCGGACACCCCCTGAATCCCGCTGCCTGTCGTGTCAAAACGCAAACAGCTTCTCACGATAACGCCAATTGCCCGGCGGGCACCATACATAGACAACGACGAGCATCATGTGATGTTTGTCGTCCTTTTGTGCGACAACACTTCAGGGGTGCGGCCGTCCTGCCCAGCGGTATCGCCGTCCCGCACTTCGGGCACCACGCTAGGGTCCGGCCGCCGGCGCGGCCTCACCGCGCACGGGTGAGCGAGGCCGCATCATGGCACGGGCCGGTCCGGCGCCACAGCCGGCGGCGTGATACCCGACATCGGGTCCTGTCCGGCGCGGATCCGCTCGTACACCAGATCGAACGTGAAGCCCGCGGCGAAACCCACCGGCACCACGAAGAACAGCAGCCGCCGGGCGTCCAGGTGGTCCAGCAGGTCCGGGACGGTCAACAGCTGCGACGCCACGTACAGCAGCACCGCGACGACCCCGGCGCCGAGGCCGAGCACCGCCGCCCGGCCCCACCGCTGCTCGGCGGCGAGCGAGTCGCGGATGACGGCGCCGGCGACCGCGGCGAGCATCGGCCCGGCGAGCAGCAGCCCGACCGCCTTGGCCCCGGCCGGGCCGGGCCCGCCGGCCAGGGCGATCGTGGCCAGCGCGCCGACGAGCGCGGCGGCCGCGACCGCCAGACCCAGCCGGGCCGCCCGGGCGCGGTGCGTGGCGGCGCGCAGCTCCCGCGCCCGCTCCCGCTCCCGCCGGTCGATCTCCCGGCGCAGGTAGCCGGCCAGCCGCGCGGCGGAGCCGTCGGTCCAAGGGGCGCCCAGCATCGCCACGTCGTTCTCGGCGACCCCGTGCCGGTCCCGGTCCAGGTAGTCCCACACCTGCTCCGCCCCGCCGCCGAACGCGGCGAGCGGCAGCACCGGCACGCCCTGCGAGATCGCGACGATGCCGGCGATGCGCGTCGAGCGCCGGCCGCCGACGAGCACGACCGCGTCCGCCGACAGCACCGAGCGGTAGTACGCGACCTCCCACTCGGCGCTGGGGTCCCGCAGCACCAGCAGCTCCACCGACGCGTGGTGGGGCGAGCCCGGCACGAACTCCTGGTGCCGGGCCGGGCGCGCGACGATCCGCCCCGGGGTCCCGGGCGAGGCGGCAGCCACGTAGCCGGCCACGAACAACCCTTCCGCGTGCTGCGGCGCGCTGGAGAACACCAGCAGGTCGAACCCGTGACGCAGCAGCTCGCCGCCGATCTGCTCGCAGGCGGACCGGGCTACCGCCAGGTCGCCGCGCAGCGGCTGGTCGTAGTCCCGCGCCGGGTCAAGGCTTCCGACCACGGCGATCAGTGGCCTGCGTGTCGGTCCGACCATCTTCCAACCTGTGTCGACGAATGCTGCGGCGCGTGCGGCGACAGTATCCACCGGCGGGCCGGATCCGCTCTGCGGGGCGTTCGGCCGCAACCGGTGGGCCGATTGTCGTATTGACCGCCGCCGTGGCGCCGCCCGGGCCGCATCACCTTACGTCGGCGCGCCGGACCTGTCGAACGGCGCGGCCGCTCAGTTGCGCAGGCGCTGCCGGAGCTGGGCCTTGGCGATCTTGCCGCCCGAGCCGCGGGGCAGGTCGGCCACGACCTCAAGCCGCTCCGGCCAGTTGTCGCGCGACACGCCCCGCGCGTCCAGGTGCTCGCGCAGCCCGTCGAGGTCCAGGGTCGCCGCCTCGCGCAGCACGACGAAGGCGCAGACGCGCTCGCCGAACGTCGGGTCCGGCACCGCCACCGCGGCGACCATGGCGACCGACGGGTGGGAGCCCACGTGGTCCTCGACGGCGGCGGCGCTGATGTTCTTGCCACCGCGGATGATGAAGTCGGACTTGCGGTCCACGACCCGCAGGTAGCCGCCGGCGTCGATCGTGCAGATGTCGCCGGTGAGCATCCAGCCGTCCGGGGTGAACAGGGTCTCGTTGGCCGCCGGGTCGGCGAAGTAGCCCAGGCAGGTCGCGGGGCCGGCGCAGGCGGCCTGGCCGGGGCCGCCGGCCGCGGTGACATCGGTGCCGTCCTCGGCGAACAGCCGCACCCGCATCGCGTCGATCACCTTGCCGGCGGTGCGCAGCCGCTGGTCGGTGGTGTCGGTGACCGAGGTGCGCGACAGGGCGCCGGTCTCGTTGGAGCCGAAGAACTGCAGCACCTTGGCGCCGGTGCGGCGCTCGAACTCGGCGGCCCGCTCGAACGGCACCGCCTCGCCGCCGGTGAACATGACCCGCAGCGAGGACAGGTCCACTGTGGACGCGACCGGCGAGTTGAGCATCATGATGAACTGGGTGCTGACGCAGCACACGACGGTGACCCGCTCGCGCTCGATGAGGCGCAGCGCCTCGTCGGCGTCGAAGCGGGGCATGACCACGGTCGGCACGCCGAGGATCGTCGGGGTGAAGTTGGCGGTCCACTGGGCGAAGCCGTAGGGCGCCGGGATCAGGGTCAGGAACACGTCGTCGGGGCGCAGGTCGCCGCACTCCAGGGCCAGCTCGTGGTAGTAGAACCAGCGGTCCTGGTTGTGCACGACGCACTTGGGCATGCCGGTCGTGCCCGACGTCGAGTTGAGCAGGTGGATCTCGCCGCGGCCCAGCTCATGGGGCCCTTTCGGCGCCACGACGCCGTCGGTGAGCGTGTCGATCTCGAGGTGTACGCCGATGCCGAGGCCCTCCACCATCGCGCTGACCGGCTCGCCCCGGTGCTCCGCCCGGCTGACCAGGGCGGTGGCGCCGCCGACGGTGAGCAGGTGGCGCACCTCGAGGCGGGCCGCCCGCGGCCCGATCGCGACCACGATCATGCCGGCCTTCATCGCGGCGAGGTACACCACGTGCACCTCGACGCCGTCGGGCAGCAGCACGCCGACGCGGGCGCCACGGGGCAGGCCGGCGTCGGCCAGCCGCCGGGCGAACGCGGTGGAGCGGGCGTCGAACTGCGCCCAGGTGAGCCGGGCGTCGCCGGCCACGAAGGCGATCCCGTCGGGCTGCCGCACGGCGTGCCGGCGCACCACGTCGGGCAGCGTCTCGCCGTCACGCACGCCGGCGAGGCGGTCGGCGACGTACCGCTCGTGGACGCTGCCGGGCGCCGGCGCGGCGCCGGCGGGGAACAGGTCGTGCACGAAGACCCCCAAGACCTCTACCAAACAAGCGCTTGGTTGTGTCATTCTGTTCCCGGCCCTTCGAGCATGTCAAGGTAGGGAGCGTCGCGTGCCGGACCTCTGGACAGCCCCCGCCGGCACCCCGGCCGACCTCCGCCTGCTGGCGCTGCTGCCGATCCCGCCGGACGCCCACGTCGAGCACCTCACCTGGCACGGCGACGCGCCCGGCGACGGCCCGCTGCGGCTGGTCGAGACGGACCTCGACCCGTCCCGCCGGGTGGCGACCCTGCGGCTGTTGCGCGGCGACCGGCTCCTCGCCGACCTGCGGGTCCGCCGTGGCGCGCCCCGGCACCCGACGCCGCACGGGCTGCTGCGCACCGGACTGGGCCCCGGCGCCTCGTGCACCCGCACCTTCACGGTCACCGCCGACCTGACCACCGACCACGTGCCGGACACCGAGCCGGTGCTGAGCACCCCGGCGCTCATCGCCTGCCTCGAGGACACCGCCGCCGACGTGCTGCGCCCGCACTTCGCCCCGGCGACCGCGTCGCTGGGCACCTGGATCGGCGTGCGGCACACCGGCCCCGCCCGCACCGGCGACGCGTTCGAGGTCACCGCCGTCCTCGCCGACGTCCGCGGCCGCCGCTACCTCTTCGACGTCCGCGCCACCCTCGCCGGCCGGCCGATCGGCGACGGCCAGGTCGCGCAGACGCTCATCGGCCGCTGAGCCGCAGCGGGGCGGGCACGGTCCACCACTGGTCGGGGCGGTCCACCACCGGGGCGGTGAGGCCCTCCTCCTCGACGCGGGCCAGGCGCAGCAGGAACGCGGCGATGCCCGCGGTGCCCTGCATCCAGCTGGTCCGGGGCGGCAGCAGCGGCGGGTCCTCGCGGTGCTCGATGAAGCGCCAGCAGGCGCCCGTGCCGTCGTGCAGCGCCCGCTCGACCAGGGCGCCGGCCATGGTGCGCGCGCCGGCCAGCAACGGCTCGGCCGCCTCCGGGTCGCCGCCCGCCGGTGACCCGTCCGGCGCCCGTCCGGCGGACCAGGCCGCGTCCTGGGCGGCGTCGAGCAGGATGTCACCGACGCCGGCGGTGCCGCAGCAGCGGCCGTCGTTGTCCCAGAAGCCCGGGCGCAGCCGCGCCGGCAGGCCGCAGGTGAGCACCGAGTGCAGGCAGCGGCGGCGCAGGTCGGCGACGTCGAGGCCGCCGACCTGCCGCACGCCGGCGAGGGCGAGGGCGGGGAACAGCTGCGAGGTGCCGGCCGGGCCGTGGCACCAGTTGTACGTGACCGGCTCGACCTCCCGCTGCGAGGGCGGGATCGTGTGCGGCACGACGAACCCGCCGCCGGACAGGTCGCCCACCGACAGCACGTGCTCGGCGCCCCGCCGGGCGGCGTCGACGAAGTCGGTCCGGCCGAGCGCGTGCCCGGCGACGGCGAGGGCGGCGGCCACCCCGGCGGTGCCGTGCGAGAAGTTCGGCGAGCTGGAGCGGTACCCGGGCCACATCCGCCAGTCCAGGCCGGCGGCGGTGGGCTCGGCGGCGCGCAGCAGCGCCTCGCCGCCGGTGGTCATGAGCGCGGCGTCACCGGTCCAGGTGGCGGCGTGCACGATGCCGGCGCTGCCCATGACGACGTCGGTCAGCGGGGCGCTGCTGTCCGGACGGATGGTGAACGTGGTGGGCCAGCCGTCCGGGGTGCGCAGCCGCTCGAGGCGGTCCAGGGCGACCCGTTCGCGGCCGGGGGCGAGCAGCCGCAGGGCGGTGGCGTCGCCGGCGAGGCCGTCGTACAGGGACGGCTCGACGCGGGTCGCGGCCTGGGCCGCCAGCCGCGCCACGATGCCGTCGGCGAGGGCGGTCTCCGCGTCCGTCAGCGGCCGGTGCAGGCGCAGCTCGGCGAGGACCGGCGCCAGCCCGCCGATCCCGGCGTAGAAGCAGTCGCGGTCGGCGGCCGGCTCCGGTTCGCCGCCGGTGACGGTCTCGGGCAGCCAGGGCCCGTCGTCCTGCCGCACGTGGTGCAGCGTCCACGCCCACGCCGCCTCGCCGAGCTCCCGGTACGTCGCAGCATCGCCCATGCCGTGCACGCTATCGGGTCACGGTGTCACCGAACCGGCGGGCCGCGTCGAGGCGCAGCGCCGCCTTGTCGATCTTGCCGCCGGTACCGAGGGGCAGGTCGGGCAGCGCGACGAGGTACTCGGGCCAGTTCTGCTTCGACACGCCGGCCGCGTCCAGGTGCACGCGCAGCGTGTCGAGGGTGAGCGGGGCGCGGGTGACGACGTAGGCGCAGACCCGTTCGCCGAGGACGGGGTCGGGGACGGCGACGACGGCGGTCTGCGCGACCGCGGGGTGGCCGCCGACGGCCTCCTCCACGACGAGAGCGCTGACGTTGTGGCCGCCGCGGATGATGAAGTCGGCGATCCGGCCGGTGATGGCGAGGTAGCCGTCCGCGTCGACGGTGGCGACGTCGCCGGTGAGCAGCCAGCCGTCGGGGCGGAACAGGGCGGCGTTGGCGGCGTCGTCGTCGAGGTAGCCGGGGGTGCAGCCGGGCCCCTTGGCCGCGACCTGGCCCGGCCCGCCGGGGACGTCGGCGCCGTCGGCGATGAACCGCAGGTGCGCGCCGGGGATCGGCCGGCCGGCGGTGGTGAGCCGGGCGGTCCGCGGGTCGTCGACGGTGGTCACCGACAGCGGTCCGGCCTCGTTGGAGCCGTAGAACTGCAGCACCGCGCAGCCGGTGCGCTCCTCGAACTCGCGGGCCCGGGCGACCGGGACGCGCTCGCCGCCGGTGAACATGACCCGCAGCGACGACAGGTCGGTGCCGGCGAAGGCCGGGTCGTTGAGCAGCATGATGAACTGGGCGGTGACGGCGCACAGGACGGTGACCCGGTGCCGCTCGATGAGGCGCAGCGTAGCGGCGGCGTCGAACTCGGCGGTCAGCACGGTCGGGTAGCCGTACATGGCGGGCACGACGTGGGCGCTCCACAGGCCGAAGCCGTAGGGGGCCGGCAGCACGCTGGCGAACACCTCGTCGGGGCCGAACCGGCCGGCGGCGTGCGCGAGCGGGCCGAAGTACTTGCGGTTGTTCATCGTCTGCCGCACGCACTTGGGCAGCCCGGTGGTGCCGGACGTGGAGTTGACGAAGAACAGCTCGTCGGCGCCGAGCCCGGGGCCGGCGTGCCCGCCCGCCGGCAGGGTGTCCAGGTCGAGCAGCACGTGCCGGGGCGCGCCGCAGCGGGCGGCGATGTCGGCGCCGGGCCGGCCGCGGTGCGTGGCGCGGGTGGCGAGGCCGGCGGCGCCGCTCCTGGCCAGGATGTGGGTGATCTCGGCGTCGCCGGCGCGCGGGCCGATGCCGACGGTGACCAGGCCGGCCTTCTGCGCGGCGAGGTACGCGACGTGGGTCAGCGCCCCGCCGGTGAGCAGGACCGCGAGCCGGTCCCCCGGCGCGAACCCGGCGTCCAGGTAGGCCCGGGCCAGGCGGGAGGACAGGGTGTCGTACTCGCCCCAGGTGACGGTGCCCTCGGGGGCGACGAACGCGACGCGGTCCCGGTCGTTGCGGGCGACCATGGCGGCGATCGTCTCGGCGGTCCATTCGCCGGTGGCGTGGTGCGCGGCGACGACGTCCGGCGGGTACTCAGACACCGGCGCCCCCGTCGAGGCGCAGCACGGCGCCGGTGGCGAAGCGGGCCTCCGCGGAGCCGAGGTAGGCGATCGCGGCGGCGACCTCATCGGGCTCGGCGACCGGCGGGTC
Source organism: Dactylosporangium aurantiacum (assembly GCF_000716715.1). Lineage (GTDB taxonomy): Bacteria > Actinomycetota > Actinomycetes > Mycobacteriales > Micromonosporaceae > Dactylosporangium > Dactylosporangium aurantiacum. The sequence continues at coordinate 201,126 of NZ_JNYJ01000003.1, forward strand.
GAGCAGCGCCCGGGCGTGCCCGGCCAGCCGTGGGTCCTGGTCCGGCACCGGCACGATGCCGCGCCGCAGCGGGGTGTCCACCGATCCCGGGCAGACGCAGGCGACCCGCACCCCGTCCGGCGCGTACTCCACGGCCAGGGCCCGGGTGAGGGCGACGACCCCGCCCTTCGCGGCGGAGTAGGCGGCGCTGTACCGCCAGCCGCGCACCCCCGCGAGGGAGGCGACGTTGACCACGGCGCCCCTGGTGGCGACCAGGTGCGGCAGCGCGGACCGGCAGGCCAGGAACGTGCCGGTGAGGTTCACCGCCAGGATCCGGTCCCACTCGGCGAGGGTGACGTCGGTGGTCCGCGCGGCGGCGGCGACCCCGGCGACGTTGGCGAGCAGGTCCAGCCGGCCGAACCGGGCCACGGCGGCGGCGACGGCGGCGGTGACCTGCTCCTCGTCGCGCAGGTCGCAGCGGATGCCGTGCACGCCGTCGAGGTCGACGGGTGCGGTGTCCAGGCCGGCGACGCGGGCGCCCTCGTCGCGCAGCCGGGCCGCGGTGGCCCGCCCGATGCCGGAGGCGGCGCCGGTGACGAGGGCGACGCGGCCGTCGTACCGGTGCGGCATCAGCGACCGCCGTCGCGCATGGAGCGCGCGTCGTGCCCGCCGAGGGCGTCCTGGCCGACCTCGGCGTTGTGCGCATGGGCGACGTGGTGCAGGCCGAACACCGAGTCCATCCCGGCGCGCAGCCCCATGAGGTCCTCGGCCTGGTTCACGGCCTTCTTCGCCAGGGCGAGGCCCAGGCGGGGCATCTGCGCGATGCGCACCGCCAGGTCCATCGTCGCCGTCTCCAGCTCGGCGCGGGGCACGACCCGGTTGACCATGCCGAGCTGCAGGGCCCGGTCGGCGTACACGCGCTCGCCGAGGAACAGGAACTCCTTGGCGTGCCGGGGCCCCATCACCCACGGGTGGGCGAAGTACTCGACGCCGGGGATGCCCATGCGCACGACCGGGTCGGCGAAGAACGCGTCGTCGGCGGCGACGACGAGGTCGCAGCACCAGGCGAGCATGAGCCCGCCGGCGATGCAGGCGCCCTGCACCGCGGCGATCGTCGGCTTCGGCAGCTCCCGCCAGCGCCGGCACATGCCGAGGTACACCTCGGACTCGCGGGCGTAGCGGCTCTCCGCGCCGGGCTTGCCGACGTGGTCCCACCACAGGCCGGCGCGGCGCGGGAAGGTGGTGTCGACGTCCCGGCCCGGGGTGCCGATGTCGTGCCCGGCGGAGAAGTGCTTGCCCTCCCCCGCCAGGATGATCACCTTGACCTCGTCGTCGTCGGCGGCGCGGTACAGCGCGTCGTCGAGCGCGTAGGTCATCGCGGAGTTCTGCGCGTTGCGGTACTGCGGCCGGTGCATCGTCACGACCGCGACCGGGCCCTCGGTGCGGTACCGGACGACCTCGTCCTCTTCGTTCATGATCGCTCCTGCAGGCCGATGGTGGCGGCGAGCGCGTCGAGGCGGTCGCCGGGGGTGGCCAGGGCGGCGAGGGCCCAGGCGCGTTTGGCGTAGCGGTGCAGCTCGTACTCGACGGTGTAGCCGATCGCGCCGTGGCACTGGATGGCGGTGCGGCTGGCGGCGTGCGCCGCCTCGGCGGCGAGCACGACCGCGCCGTCGACGCCCGCGCCGGCCTCGGCGCCCTCCCGCAGCGCCCAGGCGGCGGCGAGCACGGCCGGGCGGGCGAACTCCAGGCCGAGGTAGGCGTCGGCGAGCTGGTGCTTGACGGCCTGGAAGCTGCCGACGGGCGCCCCGAACTGGTGGCGCTGCCGTACGTAGCCGACCGTGAGGTCGAGCATCCGCCGGCCCAGGCCGACCAGCTCGGCGGCGTGGCCGAGAGCGGCGCGGGCGGCGGCGGCCGCGACGAGCGCCGGGTCGTCGGTGAGCACCTCGCCGGGGGTGGACACGACCGCGTCGAGGCTGGTGTCCACAGTGGACGCCGGGGCGGTCGCGGCGCCGGCGCGCACGGCATCGCCGTCGAGGTGCAGCACCAGGCCGGCGTGCGCGCCGAACGGGGTCAGGCCGCCCGGCCCGGCAACGGCGACCCGCAGCGACCCGGCGGCGGCCCGGTCGTCGCCGAGCGCCAGCAGCAGCGGCGCGGCGACGAACGCGGTCGCGGTCACCGGCAGCGCGACGGCGGCGGCGCCGACCTCCTCCAGCACCGGCACCAGGTCGGTCTCGTCCAGGCCGAGGTCGGTCATGGCGGCGAACACGCCCATGCCGGCCAGGGCGTCCCAGTCGGCGGCGGCCAGCGGCGCCCGCACCGCGTCGCGCAGGGCGGCCTGGTCCTCGGTCAACGCGAACCGCACGGTGGCTCCCCTTTCACGCCCGCGGCAGGCCGAGCACCCGCTCGGCGACGATGTTGCGCTGGATCTCGTTGGTGCCGGCGTAGATCGGGCCGGCGAGCGAGAACTGGAAGCCGCGCGTCCACGGCGAGTCGAGCGCGGCGTCGCCGCCGAGCAGCTCCAGGGCCAGCTCGTGCAGCTCGATGTCCAGCTGGGACCAGTACAGCTTGTTGAGGCTGGACCGGGCGCCGGGTGCCCGCCCTTCGACGAGGTCGGTGACCTGGTTGAGGGTGAACAGCTGGTAGGCGCGGGCGTGCAGCCAGGCCCGGGTGGCCCGCTCCCGGAGGGCGGGCCGCAGCCGGTCGCCTTGGGCGGCGGCGAGCGCGACGAGCCGCTGCGCGGTGTGCAGGAACCGGCCCGGGGAGCGCAGCGTGAGGCCGCGTTCGGAGCCGGTCGTCGACATCGCGACCTGCCAGCCCTTGCCGACCTCGCCGAGGACCGCGCTGTCCGGCACGTGCACGTCGTCGAAGAACACCTCGGCGAAGCCCTCGTCGCCGTCGAGGCGGCCGAAGCCGCGCACGGTGACGCCGGGGGCGTCCAGCGGCACGAGGAAGTAGGTGAGGCCGCGGTGGCGGGCGGCGGCCGGGTCGGTGCGGAACAGCCCGAACAGGTGGGTGCTGAACGCGCCGCGGGTCGTCCACGTCTTCTGGCCGTTGAGCCGCCAGCCGCCGCCGGCGTCGGCGGCGACCGGCTCGGCGCGGCTGCTGATGGCGGCGAGGTCGCTGCCGGCGCCGGGCTCGGACCAGCCCTGGCACCACAGGTCCCGCGCGGCGGCCATCCGGGGCAGCAGCGTGTCCTGCTGCTCGGGGGTACCGAACTCGAACAGCGTCGGGGCGAGCAGGAAGATGCCGTTCTGGGTGACGCGCTGCGGCGCCCCGGCGGCGTAGTACTCCTCCTCGAAGATCAGCCACTGCCACAGGGTGGCGTCGCGGCCGCCGTACCGGCGCGGCCAGGACACGACCGCCCAGCCGGCGTCGAACAGCGCGCGCTCCCAGTGCAGGTGGGCGGCGAAGCCGTCGCGGGTGTCGCCGGAGGGCAGCGGGCCGGGGACGTTGGCCCGCAGCCAGTCCCGGGCCTCGGCGCGGAACGCCGCCTCCTGCGGGGTGTCGGTGAGGTCGATGCCGGTCACCGGAACTCGTCCCGCACCTGGTCGGCGACGCCGGTGAGGTTCAGCTCGAAGGTGAAGCCCTGCTCGTAGCGGTAGCTGCGTTTGGGGTCCCACGGGTCGATGCCGTTGAGGGACTCCTTCGCGGCGCGGATGACGGCCGGGTTCTTGGTGGCGATGTCGTGGGCGACGGCGAACGCGGCGGCGCGCAGCTCGTCGCGGGGCACCACGGTGAGCACGGAGCCGAAGGCGTGCAGCTCGGCGGCGGTCGCGGTGGCCGAGGTGTACATCATGGCCCGCATCTTGTGCTGCGGCACCAGCCGGGACAGGTGGGTGGCGGCGCCCAGGGCGCCCCGGTCGACCTCGGGCAGGCCGAACGTGGCGTCGTCGGCCGCCACGATGACGTCGGCGTTGCCGACCAGGCCGATGCCGCCGCCGAGACAGAAGCCGTGCACGGCGGCGATGACCGGCACCGGGCAGTCGTAGACGGCACTGAACGCGGCGGCACAGCCACGGTTGACCCCGACCAGGGCGCCGTAGCCGGTGGCCGCCTGCAGCTCCTTGATGTCGACGCCGGCGTTGAAGCCGCGGCCCTCGGCGCGCAGCACGACGGCCCGCACCGCGGGATCGGCGCCGGCGGCGTCCAGGGCCGCGGCGAGGGCGAACCAGCCGGCGACCGGCAGCGCGTTCACCGGCGGGTTGGCCATGACGATCTCGGCCACCCCGAAGTCGTCCATCGTGGACTCGATCACGGTGTCTCCAAACTGAAGGTGGCCCAGCCGTACACGGCGACGGTGCCGTCCTGGGTGGTGCAGGTCATCTCGACGTCGAAGCCGTCCTCGTCGCGCCGCACGACGCGGCCGTCGCAGGTGACGGTGTCGCCGGGGAACACCTGGGCGGCGAAGCGGACCCGGAAGGAGCGGATCGCCGCGGCGCCGAACGTGTCGGTCGCCCAGGTCGCCAGGAACCCGGCCTGCAGCATGCCCAGCGACAGCGGCGCCGGCATGCCGGCCGAGCGGGCGAACGGCTCGTCGTGGTGGATCGGGTTGAAGTCCCCGGACGCCCCCTGGTAGCGGACCAGGTCGGTGCGGGTCAGCGGCCCGTAGGTGAATACGCTCATGCCGTCTCGACTCCCGTGAGGCGGGCGGTGGCCACGTGCCGGCCGGTCTGGTCGTGGAACTCGGTGACCATCACCGCGAAGGTGAGGGTGCCGCTGCGGCCCTCCTTGCGGGTGACCGACTCGATCCGGGACACCCCGGTGAGCCGGTCGCCGGCGCGCGGCGGCGGGCCGTGGAACACGAACTCCTGCTCGGCGTGCAGGCCCTTGCGCTGGTCCATGGCGACCGCCTGCCAGGGGTCGGCGTCGCCGGACTGCCAGAAGAACGCGGTGGTGAGGAACGTCGGCGGGATCACCGGGTGCTCGTCGTCGAGGTACGCGGGGTTCGCCGAGCCGGTGGCGCGGGCGAACTCGCGGATCTTGCCGCGTTCGACGTCGAGGGTGAACGGCGCGCCGGTGACCCCGACGGCGCTGTCGTCGACCATGCGGGCCTCCTAGGGGTGCTGGCTGCTGACGGAGACGACCTCGCCGGTCATGTACGAGCTGTATCCGCTGGCCAGGAAGACGATCACGTTGGCGACCTCCCACGGCTCGGCGGGCCGGCCGAACGCCTCCCGGGTCGACAGCTCGGCGAGCAGCTCGTCGGTGGTGACCTTGGCCAGGTGCGGGTGCATGGCGAGGCTGGGGGCGACGGCGTTGACCCGGACCCCGGCCGGCGCCGCCTCGAGGGCGCTGCAGCGGGTGAGCGCCATGACACCGGCCTTCGCCGCCGCGTAGTGCGCCTGACCCTCCTGGGCGCGCCAGCCGATGACGGAGGCGTTGTTGACGATGACGCCGGTGCCGCGCGGGATCATGTGCCGCAGCGCCGCCCGGGTGCAGCGGAAGGTGCCGGTGAGCGTCACGTCCAGCACGGTGCTCCACTGCTCGTCGGTCATGTCGACGACCGTGGCGGTGCCGCCGAGCCCGGCGTTGTTGACCAGGACGTCGAGCCCGCCGCCGAGGAGCTCGACGGCGGCGGCGAACAGGTGCTCCACCTGCGCCTGGTCGGTGACGTCGCACGGCACCCCGGGCACGCCGAGGCGGTCGGCGGCCTCGGCGAGGCGGCGCTCGTGCCGGTCGGAGATGACGACCGTGGCGCCCTCCTCGACGCACCGCTGGGCGGTGGCGAACCCGATGCCGGTGCCCGCGGCGGCGGTGACCAGCACGGTGCGCCCGGCGAGCAGGCCGTGGCCCTCGGTCCTGGGCGGGACGGTCGGCGAGTTCGGCATGCTCACGACTCTACCAAGCGCTTGCTTGGTTCGCTAGAGGCGCGCCGGGCCCGGTCGATCGGGACCGCGGTGGCCGCCGACGTGGACAGGCGCGGCCGGTCCGGCTCCGCCGCCGCGAGGGGCTCGACCGGACGCAGCGACTCCCGGCTGCGCACCGCCAGAGCCTGGTATACCCCGGTCCCGTGGGCCTTCCAGGCCAGCTCGACCTCGGTGAGGTCTCGCACGACCCTGGCGGGCGACCCGGCCGCGAGGGTGCGCGGCGGCACCACGAATTCGGCCCGGACCAGGGAATGGGCGCCGACGAACGCGTACTCGCCGACGACCGCGTCGTCGAGCACGACGGCGTTGATGCCGATGAGGGCGCCGGCGCCGACCCGGCAGCCGTGCAGGACCGCGCCGTGCCCGACGTGCCCGTCGGGACCGAGCGTGAGGACCGTGCCGGGGAAGGTGTGCAGCACGCAGCAGTCCTGGACGTTGGCGCCGGCCCCCAGCACGATCCGGCCGAAGTCGCCGCGCAGGCTGGCGAGCGGGCCGACGTAGCAGCCGGCGCCGACGTGCACGTCGCCGATGAGCACGGCGGTGGGGTGCACGTACGCGGTGGGGTGCACGACCGGCACGACACCCTCGATCGCGTAGGCGGGCATCAGGCGAGCCGCTTCAGCGCGTCCGCGGCCTCGGCCATGATCCGCTCGATGAGCTCCGCGCAGCTGGGCAGGTCGTCGATGAGGCCGGCGACCTGGCCGGTGGCCATGACGCCGGCGTCGGCCCGGCCCTCGACCATCGCGGCGCGGATCAGCATCGGCGTGTTGGCCGCGAGCACGAGCTGGCCGAGGCTGAGGTCGTGGCTGCCGCGCATGGCCCGCCCCTCGCGCAGCATGCCCAGCCACGACCGGCCGGACAGCCGGCGCAGCTCCCGCGCGTTGCGCACCGCGCGGGGCAGCCTGCGCAGCGCGCCGGTGTCGCCGAGGCCGTCGACGAACGGGGTGCGCAGCACCCGCTGCGGCACGCCGTCGAGGGCGGCGGTGACCACGGTGTCGGTGACGGTGGCGTCGAGGTAGCGCTGCTTGACCGCGGCGCTGACCGGGCTGTCGCTGGTGAGCAGGAAGCGGGTGCCCATGGCGATCCCGGCGGCGCCGTAGGCGAGCGCGGCGACCAGGCCGCGGCCGTCGTAGAAGCCGCCGGCGGCGATGACCGGGATGTCGACGGCGTCGACGACCTGCGGCAGCAGCAGGGTGGTGGGGACCGGGCCGGTGTGCCCGCCGCCCTCGCCGCCCTGCACGACGACCGCGTCGGCACCCCAGGCGGCGACCTTCTCCGCGTGCCGGCGGGCGCCGACGGACGGCACGACCACCACGCCGGCGGCCTTGAGCCGCTCGATGAGCTCGGGCTTCGGCGCGAGGGCGAACGAGGCGACCCGTACCCCTTCCCGGATCAGCAGGTCGGCCCGCTTCGCCGCGTCGGGGGCGTCGGCGCGCAGGTTGACCCCGAACGGCGCGTCGGTCAGCCGGCGCACGTCGGCGATCGCGGTGGCCAGGTCCTCGTACGACAGCGTGGCGCTGGCGAGGATGCCCAGCCCGCCGGCGTTCGCGGTGGCCGCGGTGAGCCGCGCGTCGGAGACCCAGCCCATGCCGGTCTGCACGATCGGGTACCGCACGCCGAACAGCTCGCAGATCGGCGTGACCAGCGCCGTCATCCGTCCACCTCGCGAGAGCGCACCGACCCGGGGTCGATCACGTCGCGGATCAGGGCCAGCTCGGCGTCGGTCGGCAGCCGGGTCAGCGGCACGTCGTCCGGGATCGCCAGATCGAAGCCGGTCGCGGCGGTCACCTCGTCCACCGTGACGCCGGGGTGCACCGAGACCAGGCGCATGCGGTGGTCGTCGGTACCGAAGTCGAACACGCCGAGGTTGCTGACCACCCGGCGGATCTCGTGGAAGCGGCCGGCGGCGGGGTTCGCGGCGGCCCGGTCGTAGCCGACGCCGCTGACCATGTCGACGGCGGCGACGAACGTGCGCGGCCCGTGCCGGGGCACCCAGTAGCTGGTCGGGTGGTTGACGGTGTTGCCGGGCGCGCCGCGCACGCCGAGCAGCGCCCGGGTGGGGCGGGTGAAGTCGCCGATGGCCGAGATGTTCGCGTTGCCGTAGCGGTCGATCTGGCTGGGGCCCATCATCACGTGCCGGCGGCCGGTGTACAGCAGGTCGAACACGGCCCGGAACGGGATCCAGCCCTCGATGACCGGCGGGGTGCCGCCGATCGCCCAGGTGCCCTGGGTCAGGTACGCCTCGCCGTCGGACAGCAGCAGGTCGGGGGCGAACGTGGCACGGGCCAGCCGGGCGGCGATGCTCGGCACGACGCCGATCGGGCTGGCCAGGATCTCCCCGTCTCCGCGCCACACCTCGGCGCAGGCCACCACGCAGATCTCGGCGCGGGTCACGGTGGGTGTGTCGCTGCCCGTGTCGGTGCTCATGTCGGTGCTCATGTCAGGGCCCCCAGGTACCGGTCGTAGAACGCGGCCCACGCCTGCGGGTCGGCGGCGGCGGTGGCGTACTCGCGCTGGAACGCCTCGTCCCGGCCGTAGTCGGGGTCGCAGGAGGTGAAGTGCGCGCCGCGGGGCGCCTCGACGACGCCGTGCACCATCCACCGCTGCAGCAGCAGCGACTGCACCGGCGCGTCGCGGGTCAGCTCGGCGGTGTCGACGACGCGCTCGCACGACACGTACGCGCGGTCCGCGGCGGAGCAGAAGAGGTCGTCGAAGTACGGATCCGGGCCCAGGTACTGGGCGTTGCCGTGCACGTCGGCCCGGTTGAGGTGGACCAGGGCCGCGTCCAGGCGCACCGCCGGGATCGCCAGCAGCTCCTCCTCGCCGTACGGCGAGGCGACGGTGCGCAGGCCGGGGTTGACCCGCAGCACGTCGGAGCCGAGCCCGGCCCGGCTGGGCATGAACGGCAGCCGGCAGGCGCCGGCGTACAGCGCCCAGCGCAGCATGCCCTCGTCGTACTCGGTCACCTCCACCGCCCCGGACTGCCGGGCGGCCCGGAAGTGCGGCTCGAGCGGGATCGTGTCCAGGGAGACGAACCCGTACACCAGGTGGCGGACCTTCTTCGCGGCCAGCAGCAGCCCCACGTCGGGGCCGCCGTAGCTGACAACGGTCAGGTCCGTGAGGTCGGAGCGCAGGATCGCGCGCACCAGTGACATCGGCTTGCGTCTGGAACCCCAGCCGCCGATCCCGATCGTCATGCCGGAGCGCAGCTGTGCCACGACCTCGTCTTCGGTCATCTGCTTGTTCGCCATCGCCGCCTTCTTCACCGCGCCGGCTGGACCTTGCCCGGTGAACGTACCAAGCGCTTGCTTGATTACGCTACACTCGCTGGCGAGCCGTATCTCACGGCCGCGGCACACGTACACTCCTGTGGCGAACGGGATAGACGAAGCTGCATCACGACACGGGTGAGGAAGAGCAGGATGGCGCGAGAGCCTGGGGACCGACGCGAGCGCATTCTCGCCAGCGCCGCGGCGCTGTTCGCCCGGAAGGGCGTCTCGGCCACGACGGTGCGGGAGATCGCCGACGAGGCCGGCATCCTGTCCGGCAGCCTGTATCACCACTTCGAGTCCAAGGAGGCCATGGTCGACGAGATCGTGACCTCCTACCTGGAAGACCTGCGCACCCGGTACAAGCGCGTGCTGGACGGCGACAGCCACCCCAGGACCCGCCTGCACGATCTGATCGTCGCCTCGCTCGAGGTCGTCGAGGCGCACCCGCACGCCACCGAGATCTACCAGAACGACGTCAACTACCTGACCCAGATCGAACGGTTCGGATACCTGCGCACCGCCGGCAAGGAGGTCCAGCAGACCTGGCTGTCGGTGATCGAGGCGGGCATCGCCGAGGGCGTCATCCGCGACGACCTGGACCCCAAGATCCTCTACCGGCTGATGCGTGACGCCGTGTGGCTGTCGGTGCGCTGGTTCAAGCCGACGGCGGCGTACCCGATCACCCGCCTCGCCGAGGACTGCACGTCGCTGTTCCTGGACGGCCTGGCGAAGACCCGCTGAGCGCGGGGACGTCTCAGAGGCGCGCCGCGGTGCGCGCCAGCCCGGCCACGGCCAGGGAGCGGCTGTGCGCGGGCCAGGCGAGCACGGTGGTGACGTGCGGCGCGTCGGTCAGCGGCACGGCGGCGTGCGCGTTCCAAAGCCAGGCCCGCGACGACGCGCACAGCACCGCCGCGGTGTGCCCGAGCGCGATGAGCTGCGCCAGCTGCGACTGGTCGCGGATCTGCGGGCCCGGGCCCGGCGCGTAGGTGCCGTCCGGGCGGGGCCAGCGGGCCAGCGGCAGGTCCGGCAGGTCGCTGATGTCGGCCATGGACAGCGCCGGGCGGGCGGCGAGGGGGTGCCCGGCGGGCAGGATCGCGATCTGCTGCTCGGTCAGCAGGTCCTCGGTGTCGAACCCGGTGAGCGCGTCGAAGGGCCGCTGCATGAGCGCCACGTCGGCGCGGCCGTCGCGCAGCATCCGCGCCTGCTCCCCCAGCCCGCACAGCACCACCTCGACCGCCGCCGCGTCCGGCTCGGCGGCGTGCGCGTCGAGGAGCTTGCGCAGCAGCTCGTGGTTGGCGCCGGCCTTCGTGGCGAGGATCAGCCGGCCGGTGGCCGCCGCGGCACGGCGGGTGCGGCGGGCCGCGGCGGCCGTCGCGTCGAGGATGGCGCGGGCCTCGTCGAGCAGCACCCCGCCCGCGGCGGTGAGCGCGACGCCGTGCCGGTCGCGGTCCAGCAGGGTCACGCCGATGCGCCGCTCCAGCTGCCGTACGGCCCGCGATAGCGGCGGCTGCGCGATGCCGAGCCGGCGCGCCGCGCGGCCGAAGTGCAGCTCCTCGGCGACGGCGACGAAGTAGCGCAGCTCGCGCAGTTCGAGCGTGTCCACCGTCCGACGATACTGCGGTGATACCGCCGGGGTATGAGCACGGCACCGAACCGGTGTCACGACGGACCCACCCGCCGAGCCAGGATCGCCGGCATGAACGACACGAAGATCGCGCTGGTCACCGGCGCGAACAAGGGACTCGGGTACCAGATCGCGGCCGGCCTGGGCGCGCACGGACACCGGGTGGCGGTGGGGGCCCGCGACGAGGCCCGTGGCGAGGCGGCGGTGGAGACCCTCCGCGCCGCCGGGGTGGACGCGTTCCTGGTCCCGCTGGACGTCACCAGCGACCGCAGCGTCACCGAGGCGGCCGGCCTTTTGCAGCGGCTGGACGTGCTGGTGAACAACGCCGGCGTCTCCGGACCGACCGGGCCGGGCTGGGTGCAGGACCCGACCGCCCTCGACCTGGACGTGGTGCGGGCGGTCGTGGACGTCAACGTCTACGGGGTGATCCGGGTGACCAACGCGCTGCTGCCGCTGCTGCGGCGCTCGCCGGCGCCGCGCGTCGTCAACGTCTCCAGCAGCGTCGGGTCGCTGACCTGGCAGAGCGACCCGGCCGTGGACGTCGGCCCGGTGATGGCGGCGTACTCGCCGACGAAGTCGTACCTCAACGCCGTCACCGTGCACTACGCGCGGCAGCTCGCCGGCACCGGCGTCCTGGTCAACGCGGTCTGCCCGGGGCTGGTCGCGACCGACTTCACCGGCTTCCAGGGCCGCCCGCCGCAGCAGGCCGCGGCGACCGCGGTCCGCCTGGCCACGCTGCCCGACGGCGGCCCGACCGGCGGGTTCTTCAACGACGAGGGTCCCGTGCCCTGGTGAGCCGGGCTCAGGCGCGGTGCAGCCCGACGGGGCTGACCGGGCCGACCGTGCCGGCCGCGAACGCCGCCGCCACCTTCGCCACGGACCACTGCGGGTCGCGGGCGCCGTCACCCTGCACGACCGGGTGGGCGATCATCGACAGCTCGTCGCCGTCGATGCGGACCACCTGGCCGTGCACGGCCGCGGCGGCGTCGGACAACAGGTAGATCACGGCCGGGGCGTTCTGCTCCGGCGGCTTGTGGACGTTCTGCCCCTGGGCGGCGGCGCCGAGGTACGCCTCGAACGCGTCCGCCATGCGGGTGTGCGCGTTCGGGGAGACGGCGTTGACCCGCACGCCGGTGCCGATCAGGTCGGCGGCCCAGCAGTAGGTGAGCGAGGCGACGCCGCCCTTGCTGGCGCCGTACGCGCCCATCGCGGCGGAGCCGGCGTGCGCGCCGGACGTCACGTTCACCACCGAGCCGCCGCCCCGGGCGAGCATCGCCCGGATCGCGTGCAGCCCGCAGTACGCGGTGCCGAGCAGGTTCACCTCGACGACCGCGCGGAACTCGTCGGGGTCCTGCTCGGCCGGGTGGGCGAGGCGGAAGATCCCGGCGTTGTTGACCAGGCCGTCGATCGCGCCGAACGCCTCGACGCACCGGGCGACGACGGCGCCGGCGCCGTCCCAGGTGCTGATCGTGCCGGCGGCGGCGAGGGCCCGGCCGCCGGCCGCGGTGATGTCCGCCGCGACCGCCTCGGCGAGACCGGCGTCGACGTCGTTGACCAGGACCGCCGCGCCCTCGGCCGCGGCGAGCCGGGCGTAGGCGGCGCCGAGGCCCCGGCCCGCGCCGGTGACGACGACCGCCTTGCCCTCCAGCGCCGCCATCAGCTCAGCCGCTCGACGATCATGGCCATGCCCTGCCCGCCGGCGGTGCACATGGTCTCCAGGCCGAACTGGGCGTCGCGGTGCACCAGGCCGTTGAGCAGGGTGGTGGCGATCCTCGCGCCGGTCATCCCGAACGGGTGGCCGACCGCGATCGCGCCGCCGTGCACGTTGACCCGGTCCAGGTCGGCACCGATCTGCCGGTACGCCGGGATCACCTGCGCGGCGAACGCCTCGTTGATCTCCACCAGGTCGATGTCGCCGATCGCCATGCCCGCGTTGGCCAGGGCGCGGCGGGACGCCTCGACCGGGCCGAGGCCCATGATTTCGGGGCTGAGCGCGGACACCCCGGTGCTGACGATCCTGGCGAGCGGGGTCAGCCCCAGCTCGCGGGCGCGGGTGTCGCTGAGCACGACCAGCGCGGCGGCGCCGTCGTTGAGCGGGCAGCAGTTGCCGGCGGTGACGGTGCCGTCGGGCCGGAACGCCGGCTGCAGGGCGGCGACCTTGTCGAGGGTGACCCCGGCGCGCGGGCCGTCGTCGGCGCGCAGCACGGTGCCGTCGGGCAGCGTGACGGGGGTGATGTCGCGCTCCCAGAAGCCGTCGGCGAGGGCCTTCTCCGCGTTGTTCTGGCTGCGCACCGCGAACTCGTCCTGCTCGCGCCGGCTGATGCCGCACAGCTCGGCGACGTTCTCGGCGGTCTCACCCATGGCGATGTACACGTCGGGCAGCTCGCCGCGCTCGCGCGGGTCCGACCACGGTACGCCCGGCCGGGCCCCGCCGGCGCCGTCGAAGCGCGGGTTGCGGGTGCCGGGCATGCCGTCGGCCTTGCCCGCCGCGTAGTGCGAGACGACCTCCACGCCGGCGGCGACGAACGCGTGCCCCTCGCCGGCCTTGATCGCGTGGAACGCCATCCGGATCGCCTGCAGCGACGACGCGCAGTAGCGGTTGACGGTGGTGCCCGGCACCATGTCGTACCCGAGCTGCATGGCGACCTGCCGGCCGAGGTTGTACCCCTGCTCGCCGGCCGGCTGGGCGCAGCCGAGCATGAGGTCGTCGAGGGTCCGCGGATCCAGCGCCGGGACCCGGTCGAGGGCGAGGCGCACGATCTGCGCGGCGAGGTCGTCGGCGCGCACGCCGGTGAGGGAGCCCTTGTGGGCGCGGCCGATCGGCGAGCGCACGGCCGAGACGATGACGGCTTCGGGCATCTGCGCAGCCCCTTTCATTGAGTGACCGTCCAGCCGCCGTCGACCGGCAGCAGGACACCGTTGATGTAGGCGGCGGACGGGGACAGCAGGAAGAGCACGGCGGCGGCGACGTCCTCGGGGCGCCCGGCGCGACGCATCGGGTTGCGGGCGATGAGGTCCCGGCCGAGCGGCGTGTCGGCGAAGCCCGCCATCCGCGGGGTGTCGATGAAGCCGGGCGCGACGGCGTTCGCGCGGACGGCGGGTGCGAGGCGGGTGGCGAGGTGCCGGGTGTACCCGGCGATGGCGGCCTTCCCGGCGCTGTACCACGCGGAGTCGGTGCCGACGAGGTTGCCGGCGACGGAGGCCACGTTCACCACCGCGGCGCCCTCGGGCGGTCCGGTGCGCAGCCAGGCGGTGGTGACGGCCTCGACGCTGCCGGCGGTGCCGAGCAGCCCGGCGCCGAAGTCCAGCGGTGCGCCGCCGCTGGCCGGTCCGGCGTTGTTGACCAGGTACCGCGCCGGGCCGGTGGCCGCGAGGGCGGCCGCGAGGGCGGCGGGGTCGCGCACGTCCACGACGAGGCCGCCGTCGGTCGCCGCCAGGTCCCACACGACCGGGCGCAGGCCCTGCTCGGCGGCGAGGCGGACGACCGCGGCGCCGATGCCGCTGGCGCCGCCGGTGACGATGACGGTGTCGGTGCCGGTGTGCATGTCAGGCCTGCCCGCGCAGGGTCGTCTTGAGCACCTTGCCGCTGGCGTTGCGCGGCAGCGCGTCCAGGAATACGTAGGAGCGGGGCACCTTGAAGTTGGCGAGGCGGTCGCGGCAGTACACGGTGAGCTCCTCCTGGGTCGGGGCGCGGTCCGGCCGGGGCACGACGTAGGCGCGGGTGACCTCGCCCAGGCGCGCGTCGGGCACGCCGATGACGGCGACCTCGGCGACGCCGTCGTGCCGGGCCAGGACCTGCTCGATCTCGGCCGGGTACACGTTGAACCCGCCGACGATGACCATGTCCTTGAGCCGGTCGGTGATGCGCAGGTAGCCGCGCTCGTCGAGGGCGCCGACGTCGCCGGTGTGCAGCCAGCCGTCGGCGTCGATCGCGTCGGCGGTCGCCGCCGGGTCCTGCCAGTAGCCGCGCATCACGTTGTAGCCGCGGACGAGGACCTCGCGGCTGTCCGGGTCGACGGTCACCTCGACGCCGTCGATCGCGGCGCCGCAGGTGGTCGACACGGTGACGGGGTCGTCGTCGGGGCGGCACATGGTCGCCGTGCCGCACGACTCGGTGAGGCCGTAGGCGGTGAGCACGGTGGCCAGCCGCAGCTCATCCCGGAGCCGTTCGATCATGACCACTGGCACGGTCGTGGCGCCGGTGACCGCGACCCGCAGGCTGGACAGGTCGTGCCGGTGCCGGTCGGGGTGGTCCAGCATCGAGGTGTACAGCGTGGGCGGCCCGGGCAGCACCGTGATGCGCTCCTGCTCGATGAGCCGCAGCGAGGCCGCGACGTCGAAGACGGGCTGCGGCACGATGGTGGCGCCGCGCAGCAGGCAGGCGATGACGCCGGCCTTGTAGCCGAACGTGTTGAAGCACGGGTTGACCAGCAGGTAGCGGTCCCCGGCGCGCAGGCCGGCCAGCTCGCTCCAGGCGACGTAGACCTGGGTGCTCTGCCGGTGGGTGAGCATGGCACCCTTCGGCCGCCCGGTCGTGCCGGAGGTGAAGAAGAGGTCCGACAGGTCGTCCGGGTCCACGGTCGCGGTGACGTCGGCGGTACGGCTGACGAACGCGTCCCACTCGGCCAGCGGTACGATATCGGACAAATCCGGAAGATCCTCCGAGGCCAGGGAGTCCACGTAGCGGTTGCCGAGGAAGCCGTCGTCGACCAGCAGCAGCCGGGCGCCGCTGCGCTGGAGGACGTAGCCGGCCTCCGGGCCCTTGAACCGGGTGTTGAGCGGCACGAGGACGCCCCCGGCGGTGACGACGCCGAGCGCGGCGACGATCCACCGCCACGAGTTCGGCGCCCACAGCGCGACCCGGTCGCCCTTGCCGACACCCCTGGCGGCAAGGGCCCCGGCGAAGCGGGCCACCTCCTCGGCCAGCCCGGCGTAGGTGAGCCGGACCGGCCCGTCGACGATCGCCTCGCGGTCGCCGTGGTGCTCGGCACCGGCCCGCACCAGCTCCGGCAGCGTCCGAGCCCGCAACGGTTCCATGCCAGGCACCTTACCAACCAAGCGCTCGCTTGGTAAGGTGCCTGGCATGACGGAGGCTTACCTGGTCGAAGCGGTGCGCACCCCGGTCGGCCGGCGGGGCGGCGGACTCGCCGGCGTGCACCCCGCCGACCTCGGCGCGCACGTGCTGACCGCGCTCATGGACCGCGGCGGCGTCGACCCCGCCGCCGTCGACGATGTCATCTTCGGCTGCGTCGACGCCATCGGCCCGCAGGCCGGCAACATCGCCCGCACCTCGTGGCTCGCCGCCGGCCTGCCCGAGGCCGTCCCCGGCGTCACCGTCGACCGGCAGTGCGGCTCCTCCCAGCAGGCGCTGCACTTCGCCGCCCAGGCCGTCATGTCCGGCACCGCCGACCTGGTGGTGGCCGGCGGGGTGCAGAACATGAGCGCCATCCCGATCTCCGCGGCGATGCTGGCCGGCCGCGCGTACGGCTTCGACGACCCGTTCCGCGGCAGCGCCGGCTGGCAGGCCCGCTACGGCGACCAGGAGATCGGCCAGTTCCGCGCGGCCGAGCTGATCGCCGCGAAGTGGTCGCTGGAGCGGGCCGAGATGGAGCGGTACGCGCTGGACAGCCACCGCCGGGCCGTCGCCGCCCGGGCCGCCGGCCGGTTCACCCGCGAGATCGTCCCCCTTGGCGACGTGACGGCGGACGAGGGCCCCCGCCCGGACACCTCGTTGGAGAAGATGGCCGGGCTGCCCACGCTCACCCCCGGCGGGGTGGTCACCGCCGCCCTGGCCAGCCAGATCTCCGACGGTGCCGCGGCGCTGCTGGTCGCCTCCGAGGCCGCGGTGCGCACCCACGGCCTGCGCCCCCGCGCCCGCGTGCACCACCTGAGCGTGCGCGCCGACGACCCCGTGTACATGCTCACCGGCCCGATCCCGGCGACCGCGCACGCGCTGCGGCGCAGCGGCCTCACCATCGACGACATCGACCTGGTCGAGATCAACGAGGCGTTCGTGCCGGTCGTCCTGGCCTGGCAGCGGGAGACCGGCGCCGACCTGTCCCGGGTCAACGTCAACGGCGGCGCCGTCGCGCTCGGCCACCCGCTCGGCGCGACCGGCGCCCGGCTGATGACGACGCTGCTGCACACCCTGGAGGACACCGGCGGCCGGTACGGGCTGCAGACCATGTGCGAGGGCGGAGGCACGGCGAATGTCACCATCATCGAGCGGCTCTGACCCCGCGGCGATCGTCACCGGCGGCACCCGCGGCATCGGCCGGGAGATCGCCGCCCGCCTGGCCGCCGCCGGCTACCGGGTCCTGACCTGCGGCCGGCGCGCCCCCGCCGACCTGCCCGACGGCGTCGCCTTCACCGCCGCCGACGTGCGCGAGCCCGAGGCGGCCGGGCAGCTCGTGGCGGCCGCCGTGGACCGGTTCGGCCGGCTCGACCTGGTGGTCAACAACGCCGGCGGCTCCCCCGCGGCCCCGGCCGCCACGGCGTCACCGAACCTGGTCACCGCGGTCGTGCGGCTCAACCTGCTCGCCCCGTTCTTCGTCGCGCAAGCGGCCAACACGGTCATGCAGGGCCAGCCGGACGGCGGGCTGATCGTCAACATCGGCAGCGTCTCCGCGCTGCGCCCGGCCCCGGGCACCGCCGCCTACGCCGCGGCCAAGGCCGGCCTGGAGACCCTCACCCGCGCCCTGGCCCTGGAGTGGGCGCCGAAGGTCCGGGTCAACACCGTCACCGCCGGCGTGGTCCGCACCGAGGACAACACCGCCCACTACGGCGACGAGGCCGCCCTCGCCGCGGTCGCCGCGACCGTCCCGATGGGGCGCATGGCCACCCCCGCCGACATCGCCGACGCGGTGCTGCTGCTGGCCTCGCCGCTCGCGGCGTACCTCACCGGGGCGAGCCTCCTCGTCGACGGCGGCGGGCAGCTGCCCCGGTACGCCGACACCGCCCGCCCGGGAGCCACCTGACCATCCCTCACCTCGCCCCGCCACGGGACAGCGGGCCACGGTGCCGGCTGTCTACAGTGCACCGGTGCTGCGCAACCTCGCGACCGTGCTGGTGCTCACCCTGCTCGCCGTGCCCCTGTCCGGGTGCACCGGCGGCGACACCGACCCGTTGCCGGTCAGGATCTCCGCCTTCCTGAGGCCCGAGGCGGACCGGCCGGCGCTCGAGGCGCGCGTCCGGGGGCTGCCGGCGGTGACCAGCGTCGCGTTCGTCAGCCGGCAGGAGGCGTACGAGCGCCTCGCCAAGAGCCTCCAGAGCGACCCGGCGCTGGCCGGCGGCGTGACACCGCAGACCGCGCCGGAGTACTTCGAGGTGCTGGTCGCCGACGCGCCGGTCGCCGAGGCGGTGCAGCTGGTCATCGACGCGTTCGACGGGGTCAGCCGGACCACCCTTGCCGTCGGCGGCGGCGACGTCACGAAGCAGGAGCAGGCCGGGGTCCTCGTGCGGCTGGAGTCCGGGGTGGGCGACGAGCCGCGCGGCGCGATCGAGCGGCTGATCAAGGGACTGCCGCGCACGGAGTCGGTCCGGTACGAGACCGGCGAGCGGACCAAGGCCCGGCTGCTGCAGCGGTGCAAGGCCAAGGACGCCACGGCGGCACTGGCCACGTCGCTGGACGCGGTCCCGGCGCACGCCGTCCCCGCCTCGTTCCGGTTCCGCGTCGGCCTGCACGGCGGCAAGATCCCGCAGCTGGCGGACCTTCAGCGCCTCGACGGGGTCGCGTCGATGGTGTTCGTCCCCGTCGAGCTGCTGTGACCCGCCGGGGCCGTCACAGGCCGTAGGTCTTGCCGATGATCTCGCGCTGGATCTCGCTGGTGCCGCCGTACACCGTGGACACGACGGTGGCGCGCACGAGCCGCTCCATGTCGTACTCGGTGGCGTAGCCGTAGCCGCCCATCATCTGCATCGCGTCGAGGGCGACCCGGCGGGCGGTCTCGGTGGCCGTGAGCTTCACCATCGACGTCTCGCGGGGCAGCACCGTGCCGGGGTCCTGCCCGGGGATTGACAGCGACCGTAGCATATCAAATATCAAATCTGGCGCGACGGAGGTGCGCATGCCGACGCGGACCGTTGCGGACCAGCGGGGTGTGCAGGACGCGGTCGACACGGCTCGGGCCGCGGCCGGCTGGTGGGCCCGGCTCGGCTGGGACGGCCGGCGCCGGACCCCGCTCGCCTGGAAGCGCACGGGCGCGGATGAGGAGCCGCTCAGGCCCAGATACCCAGGTCGTCCAGGTGCTTGACGAGCCGGTCCGCGCCGTCGGTGAAGTGCCGGGCCATCGCCGCGCGGGCGGCCTGCGCGTCGTGCCCGGCCAGCGCGGCGAGCAGCGCCTCGTGGTCGGTGAGCATCCCGGACCGCCAGGCCGGGTCCGTGGCGAGGAACCGGGCCGGGGTGTACCGCGTCGCCCAGTGCAGCAGCCACGACAGCTTGCGCGCCCCGGCGACCCGGTTGCCGGCCCGGTGGAACTCGAACTCCAGCCGCTCCAGCTCGGCGATCTCCGGCCGCTTGCCCTGCGCGGCGCGCCGCAGCGCCCGGTGCGTCGCGGTCAGCTCCGCCAGCTCCCCCGGTGTCACCCGCTCGGCGATCCGCTCGGCCAGGTCGCCGGCGATGTGCGCCTGCAACGCGAAGACGTCGAGGATGTCCTGCCGGGACAGCGGCGCCACCACGTAGCCCCGGCGCGGCTGCAGCTCGACCATGTCGTAGCCGCGCAGGGTCAGCAGCGCCTCCCGCACCGGGGTGATGCTGACCCCGAGCTGCTCGGCGACGTCCTCGAGGCGGATCCGCTCGCCGGGGCGCAGCTCGCCCGACATGATCCGGTCCCGCAGGTGCGCGACGACCTCGTCGGACAGCTGCGGCCGCTCGACGGCCATGGTGCCTCCTCCCGAAAGCGGCTTACTGTATCAAATATCAAACTATCGGGCGCAGGCCCGGAAGCGGCGGGAGATCGTATGGCTGGGCCCCTGCAGGGATTGCGCGTCGTCGAGCTGGCCGGCATCGGCCCCGGACCGTTCGCCGCGATGCTGCTCGCCGACCTCGGCGCGGACGTGGTCCGGGTCGACCGGACCGGCGGCGGCTCACCGATCGCCGCCGACCCCGCCGGTGACCTGCTCAACCGCGGCAAGCGCTCGATCGCGGTCGACCTCAAGCAGCCCGCCGGGGTGCGGACGGTGCTCGCCCTCGCCGGCCGGGCGCACGCGCTCATCGAGGGCTGGCGGCCGGGCGTCGCCGAGCGGCTCGGCGTCGGCCCCGACGCGGTCCTGGCCCGCAACCCGGCGCTGGTCTACGGCCGGATGACCGGCTGGGGCCAGGACGGCCCGCTCGCCGCCCGGGCCGGGCACGACATCGACTACATCGCCCTGGCCGGCGCGCTCGACCCGATCGGCCCGGCCGGCGGCCCGCCGCAGGTCCCGATCAACCTCGTCGGCGACTTCGGCGGCGGCTCCCTGTACCTCGTCGTGGGCATCCTCGCCGCGCTGCGCGAGGCCGACCGGACCGGCCGCGGCCAGGTCGTGGACGCCGCGATCGTCGACGGCGCCGCGCACCTCACCACGCTGCTGCACGGCCTGCGCGCCGCCGGGCTGTGGCAGGACCGCCGCGGCGCGAACCTGCTCGACGGCGGCGCGCCCTTCTACGCCGTCTACGAGACCGCCGACGGCGGGCACATGGCGGTCGGCGCGCTCGAGCCGCAGTTCTACGCCGAGCTGCTGCGCCGTCTGGACCTCGACGGCGACCCCGATCTGCCCGCCCAGTACGACGTGGCCCGCTGGCCGCGGCTGCGCGACCGGTTCGCCGAGCGCTTCGCCACCCGGACCCGCGCCGAGTGGACCGCGCACTTCGCCGGCAGCGACGCGTGCGTCACCGCGGTCCACACGCTCGGCGAGGCCGCCACCGACGCGCACCTGACCGCCCGCGGGACGTTCGTCGAGCACCACGGCACGGTCCAGCCCGCGCCCGCCCCGCGGTTCTCCGCCACCCCCGCACAGCTGTCCGGCCCACCGCCACTGCCCGGCCAGCACGGCCGGGACATCCTCGAGGACTGGGGCGTCCCCCCGTTGGAGGTCCACTGATGCGACTCGCCACGCACCTGCAGTACGCCGCCGACCCGCGCGCCGCCGCCGAGCAGGCCGCGAGCTGGGAGGCGGCCGGGCTCGACGCCGTCTGGGTCGCCGAGGCGTACGGGTTCGACGCCCCGACCATCATGGGCTTCCTCGCCGCCCGCACCGAGCGGCTCGCGATCGGCTCGGCGATCCTGCCGATCTACTCGCGCACCCCGGCGCTGATCGCCCAGACCGCCGCCGGGCTGGACGCGCTGTCCGGCGGGCGGGCCATGCTCGGCCTCGGCGCGTCCGGCCCGCAGGTCGTCGAGGGCTGGCACGGCGTGCCCTACGACCGGCCGCTGGTGCGCACCCGCGAGATCATCGACATCTGCCGGCAGGTCTGGCGCCGCGAGCCGCTCGTGCACGACGGCGCCTACCGCCTGCCGCTGCCGCCCGAGCTGGGCACCGGCCTCGGCAAGCCGCTCAAGCTGCTCACCCGCCCGGTCCGCGACCGCATCCCGATCTACCTCGCCGCGCTCGGCGACCGCAACGTGACGATGACCGCCGAGCTCGCCGAGGGCTGGTTGCCGTTCCTGTACCTGCCGGAGCGCGCCGCGCAGGTGTGGGGCGACGCCATCGCCGCCGGCACCGCCAAGCGGGACCCGGCCCTCGGCCCGCTCGACGTCGTGGCCGGCGGGCCTCTGGCGATCGGCGAGGACGTCACCCACCTGCGCGAGCTGGCCCGCCCCACGATCGCGCTGTACGTCGGCGGGATGGGCGCCCGCGGCCGCAACTTCTACCACGACGTCGTCACCCGCTACGGCTTCGGCGCGGCGGCCGACCGCATCCAGGACCTGTACCTGGCCGGGCACAAGGACGCCGCGGCCGCCGCGGTCCCCGACGAGCTGCTGGAGCTGTCGGGCCTCATCGGGCCGGAGGGCTACGTCAAGGACCGGATCGCGGCCTTCAAGGACGCCGGTGTCACGACGCTCGCGGTGACCCCGCTGGGGCCCGACCCGCAGCGGCAGCTCGCCGCCGTCAAAGCCATGCTGGACTGAGGAGGACCGATGCGGCGCGACATCTTCACCGCCGAGCACGACGCGTTCCGCGACCTGGTGCGCACCTTCATCGCCAAGGAGGTCACCCCGCACCACGCGCGCTGGGAGGCCGCCGGGGTCGTCGACCGCGACGTGTGGCTGGCCGCCGGCCGGGCCGGGCTGCTCGGCTTCTTCGTGGACGAGGCGCACGGCGGCGCCGGCGTGCGGGACCTGCGCTACCACGCGATCCTCACCGAGGAGCTGGCCCGCGCCGGCGCGACCGGCCCCGCGTTCGGCCTGCACAACGACATCATCGGGCCGTACCTCACCGGCCTGGCCGACGACGCGCAGCGGGAGCGCTGGCTGCCCGGGTTCTGCCGCGGCGAGCTGATCACCGCGATCGCCATGACGGAGCCGGGCGCCGGCAGCGACCTGCAGGGGCTGCGCACCACCGCCGTGCGCGACGGCGAGCACTACGTGCTCAACGGGCAGAAGACGTTCATCAGCAACGGCATCCTCGCCGACCTGGTGATCGTCGTGGCCCGCACCGACCCGTCCGCCGGGCACCGCGGCTTCAGCCTGCTGGCGGTCGAGCGCGGCATGCCGGGCTTCGAGCGCGGCCGCAACCTGGAGAAGATCGGCCAGAAGGCGCAGGACACCGCCGAGCTGTTCTTCACCGACGTGCGGGTCCCGGCCGCGAACCTGCTCGGCGAGGAGGGCAAGGGGTTCCAGTACCTCATGCGCAACCTGCCGCTGGAGCGGCTGTCGATCGCGGTCGCGGCGATGGCCGCCGCCGAGGCGGTGTTCGAGCTGACGCTGGAGCACTGCCGCAGCCGCACCGCGTTCGGCCAGCCGATCGGCCGGTTCCAGCACAACCGGTTCGTGCTGGCGGAGCTGCGCACCGAGCTGCAGCTGGGCCGGGTCTTCGTCGACCGGTGCCTCACCGAGCCGCGGCTGAGCGTCGAGGACGCCGCGATGGCCAAGTGGTGGTGCACCGAGCTGCAGCTGCGGGTCGTCGACCGGTGCCTGCAGCTGCACGGCGGCTACGGGTACATGCTGGAGTACCCGGTCGCCCGCGCCTACCTCGACGCGCGGGTGCAGACCATCTACGGCGGCACCACCGAGATCATGAAGGAAGTCGTCGGCCGATCGCTGGAGCTGTGATGCGCCGCTGGACCCGCCGGATCCTGCAGCTCGACCCCGTCGCCGACCACGCCGAGATCTACCGGATCTCGGCCGGCTACGAGTTTCCCTGGGACTACCAGCGGGCACTGGAGCTCGCGCTGCTGCGCACGTACTGCGTGCCGAGCATCTCGGCGCTGCTGGACGCGACCGGCGAGTTCCGGGACCGGCCGCAGCGCCGCTACGACGACACCGCCCTGCTCATGGCGGAGCTGGCCGCGCACGGCTACGACTCGCCGCGCGGCCGCGAGGCGCTGCGGGTCATCAACCGGGCGCACGGCCGCTACGCGATCGGCAACGACGACCTGCGCTACGTGCTGTCGACGTTCGTGTACGACCCGATCGACTGGATCGACCGGTTCGGCTGGCGCCCCCTCACCGACCACGAGCGGGTCGCGGCGTTCGAGTTCTACCGGGCGGTCGGCCGGCGCATGGGCATCCGGGACGTGCCGGACGACATCGAGCGGTTCCGCCGCTTCAAGACGGACTACGAGGCCGCGACGTTCCGGTACAGCGAGTCGAACCGCAACGTCGCGCGGGCCACGATCGGCCTGCTCGCCGGCTGGTTCCCGGCGCCGCTGCGCCCGGCGGTCCGTGTCGGGGTGCGCGCCATGCTCGACCCGCCGATGCTGGCCGCGTTCGGTCTGCGCCCCGCGCCCCGGTGGGTGTCCGGCGCCGCCCGGCTCGGCCTGCGCGCCCGGGCCCGGGTGGTGCGGCTGCTGCCGTCGCGGCGCCGCTCCCGCCTCGGCGTCGACCCGCGCAACCGCACCTACCCCGGTTACCCGACCGGCTACCGCCCGTCGGACCTCGGCGCGCCGCCCCCGCCCGCCGACCTTGACCCGAGGTGGCTGCGCGCCGCCCCACCCGAACCGCCGCCACCCCGGCCCTGAGGACCCGCCGCAGCCGGCGCGGTCCGGCCGGCCGCGGCGCCGCCGGTCAGTCGCGCGGGGTCACGTAGGCCCGGACGAACCAGCCGCCCACGAGCGCCCGGTGCAGGTGCCCCACCACGGTGCGGCCCTCGCCGCCGGCCGCGACGTGCAGGTGGGCCCGGCCGTCCACGATCTCGCCCCTGCCGGTGAGCTCGAACGGCTCGTCGTAGTCGGTGAGGATGTCCGCCGTCTCGTCGTCGCGGGGCATGACGCTGATCGTGCAGCCCTTGACGGCGCCGACGAGCAGGATCCCCGCCTGGCTGATGCCCCGGTCGGCGCACTGCCGGTTGATCGACCCGACGACTTCCTCGCCGGCGGCGACGTGCACGACGAACATGGACCCTCCCGGACTCAGAACATCAGGTGTACAGGCCGTCGATGACGTCGGCGTACCGCTCGGCGATGACCCGGCGGCGCAGCTTGAGCGTCGGGGTGATCTCGCCGGTGACCGGGGACCACGGCGCCGGCAGCACGCGGAACGTCTTGATCTGCTCGGGGCGGGACAGTCTCGCGTTCGCCGCGTCGACCGCGGCCTGGATCTCGGCGAGCAGGACCGGGTCCGCGGACAGCTCGGCGAGGTCGGGGCTGAGATCGCGGCCGCCGGCCCAGGCCGGTGCCATCTCCTCGTCGAGCACGATCAGCGCGGTCACGTACGGGCGGCGGTCGCCGATCGCCACCGCCTGGCCGATCAGCGGGTGCGCCCGCAGCAGGTTCTCCAGCTGCGCCGGCGCGATGTTCTTGCCGCTGGAGGTGATGATGAGTTCCTTCTTGCGGTCGGTGATGGTGAGGAACCCGTCCTCGTCGAGCATCCCCACGTCGCCGGTGGCGAGCCACCCGGCGGCGTCGGTGGCCGGCTCGACGCCGCCGTCGGCGCGCAGGTAGCCGAGGCAGACCAGCGGCCCGCGGACCATGATCTCGCCGTCCTCGGCGAGCCGCAGCCGCATGCCGGGGTTGACCCGGCCGACGGTGCCGGTGCGGAACGCGTCGGGGGCGTTGATCGTGGCGGTGCCGGTCGTCTCGGTCATCCCCCACACCTCGAGCACGTCGAGGCCGCAGCCGGCGAGGAAGCGCAGCACCGCGACCGGGATCGGCGCCGAGCCGCTGCCGGCCCACCCGACCCGGTCCAGCCCGAGACGGGCCCGCACCGGCCGCAGCACCTGCGCGTCGAGGGCGGCGACCCGGGCGGCGAGCTCCTCCGGCACCGGCCGGCCCGCCTCGCGCAGCTCGTACGCCTGCAGCGCGGCCGTGCTCGCCGCCTCGAACGCGGCGCGCACCGCCGGGTCGGCGGCGGCCACGAACGCCTGGATGCCGGCGGCCATCTTCTCCCAGACGCGGGGCACGCCGAAGAACGACACCGGGCGCACCGCGGCCAGCCCGGCGGCAAGCTGCGCCGGGTCGGGGCAGATGGTGACGTGCCCGGCCCGGTACACCGCGTTGTAGATGCCCAGCATCCGCTCGGCGATGTGCGCCAGCGGCAGGTAGGCCAGGGCCGGCGAGTGGTCGGCGACCGGCACCGTGGCCTCCAGCACGACGGCCTGGTACACCACGTTGCGGTGGCTGAGCAGGACACCCTTCGGGTCGCCGGTGGTGCCCGAGGTGTAGAGCAGCGTGACGGGCTGCTCGGGCCGCACGGCCCGCCACAGCCGCTCGAACGCCGCCCCGTCTGCGGCGAGGGCCGCCGCTCCCGCCGTCTCGATCTCGTCCAGCGGCACCGCGGCCGCGTCCGCCGGACCGTCGACCATGACGACCCGGAGCGGCGCCGGCAGCTCGCCGAGGAAGGCCCGGACCCGGTCGAGCTGGGCGGCGTTCTCGACCACGACGACCCGGGCCTGGCTGTGTTCGGCGAGGTAGCGCAGCTGGTCGCCGCTGAGCGTGGCGTAGGCGGTGGACGGCACGGCGCCGAGGTGCACGGCGGCGAGGTCCACCAGCCAGTGCTCGGGGCGGCTGGACATGAGCATCAGCACGCGGTCGCCGGGGCGCAGGCCGGCGTCGTGCAGCCCGAGGGTGAGGGCGGCGACCCGGTCGCGGACCTGCCGCCAGGTGAGGGTGGCGGTGCCGCCGAGGGTGCTGAGGGCGGGCAGGTCGCCGAAGTCGCGGGCGTTGCGGTCGAGCAGTGCAGGAATGGTCAGGCCGTCGGCCGTCGCGGCGAAGCGCTGCGCGAGGTCGTCCTGGGTGACGGTGGCAGGGGTCATCGTGGTGCCTCCCTTGACCCGGTGACCGTGGACGGGGTGTGGTCACCGGAGCGTCGTGGCGTGTGACGTCGCCGGAGCGGGGCACGGGCACACCGCCGCCGCTCCTGTGGGCACTGTAAACGACGGTTAACTTTCTGGGAAGGCGGCGAGTCGGGCGGGTCAGGCGGCGAGGGCCGTGCGGGCGAGCGCGGTGACGGATGCGGCGGCGCCGCCGGTCCGGGCGAAGCGCACCGCCCGGCCGAGGTCGGTGACGAGGTTGATGGCGGCGTGCACGAGGACCCTGGCCTCGGCGGCCGGCAGGTCGGGCCGGACCTGGGCGACCAGCCGCACCCACTCCTCCACGTGCAGCCGCTGGACCTTGCGCAGCTCGTGCCGGTCCGGATCGGGCAGGTTGCTGTTCTCCGCCAGGTACACCGAGACCAGGTCGCTCTCGCCGAACGCGAAGCCGACGTAGGCCTCGACGAGCCGGCGCAGCGCCTCCTCCGGTTCGGCGACACCACGCAGCGCCGCCGACGTCGAGGCGGCCAGCCGGTCCGAGGCCCGGTAGTACGCGGCCGCGAGCAGGTCACCCTTGCTCGGGAAGTAGCGGTACACGCTGGAGGCGTTGATGCCGGCGGCGGCGCCGATGTCCTCCATGCCGACGGCGTGGTAGCCGAGCCGGTGGAACAGCCGGATCGCCGAGGCGAGCAGCAGCTCCCGCCGCGGCTCCAGGCCCACCGCCGGCGGCTCGGCGGCCGGCGGCGTCGCGGCGCCGCGCGCGGCGCGCACCGCCGACGCCGGCGGCGGGTCGGCGCGCAGCATCGCCCAGCCGAGGCGCTGCAGCGTCGCCTCGGCGCGGGCCCTGGGCGCGGCGGCCCGGTGCGTGGTGAGGCTGCCGAACGTGCTCAGCGCGGCGCCGACCAGGAACTGCGCGCCGGCCGGGGACAGCTCGGGCCGCAGCCGCCGCAGCGGGTCGGCGAGCCGGCCGTTGAGCACGCCGAGCGCCTCACGGAACTCGGCACGGTGCTCGTCGGCGAGGTAGCGCCACTCCCACTGGTAGAGCCCGCCGACCTTGCGTCGCTCGACGGTGAACCGGGCGAGGGAGGCGAGCTGGGCGTCGAGCGCCGCCGCCGGGTCCTCGTCGCCGGGCGCCTCCTGGACCGCGTCGAGGGCCGCGGTGACCAGCTCACGGGTGGCGTGCACGAGGATCGCGTACTTGTTGGTGAAGTGCCGGTACACCGCCGGGCCGCTGATGCCGACCGCCGCCGCGATCTCGTCGATGCCGACCAGGTGATAGCCGCGCTCGCAGAACAGCTCCGCCGCGACGAGCGCGATCTGGGCCTTGCGGTTCTTCGGCCGCTTCCTGGGGGCGAGGTCGGTGCCGTGCACGAGCGCAGCCTAGTGCCCCGCGGCGGCGCGAATGCGGACTGCGTCACAGCGGATTCGCCGCGACGGCCTTGACGGTCCGGAGACGGTCGGAGAAAGTTAACGCAGATTCGCACGTCGGCGCGCTGACGCGGCGGCGTCGGCCGGAGAGGTTGCGATGACACACGAGGCATACGTGTTCGACGCGGTGCGCACGCCGCGTGGGCGTGGCAAACAGCATGGTTCGCTGCACGGGGTGAAGCCGGTGTCGTTGGTCGTCGGGTTGATCGGCGAGTTGCGCCGCCGTTACCCGGGTCTGGACCCGGGTAACATCGACGACGTCGTGTTGGGTGTGGTGTCCCCGGTGGGTGATCAGGGCGCGGATATCGCCAAGACGGCTGCGATCGTGGCGGGGTTGCCGGACACGGTGGCGGGGGTGCAGTTGAACCGGTTCTGCGCGTCGGGTCTGGAGGCGGTGAACATCGCGGCGCAGAAGGTCCGCGCGGGCTGGGAGGACCTGGTCATCGCTGGTGGTGTGGAGTCGATGTCGCGGGTGCCGATG